>JACKEA010000001.1:0-1200000 GCA_020633235.1 Polyangiaceae bacterium
GGCGCCGCCGGCTTCCGCTCGTCGCACCCGAGGGCGGCGCACAAAAGGAGGAGCCACGCCGACCGCACCATACGTCGCATCGTCGCTCCCCCGTCGCGGGACCCGCAAGCTATCATCGCCGCCGTGCGGCTCCCCTTCGCGCTGATCATCGCCCTCTTGCCCTTGTGGCCGGCAGAGCGAAGTGACGTAGCCGCGCCGCCCCGACAACCTGCTGTGGCAAAGCCCGAGCTGGCTCCGGAGCCGCCGCGGCCGGTGGCGCGCATCGTGGAGGCGTTGCCCGAGGGCGATCGCGTCGCGCTGGACGAGCCCGTCGTCATCCGGTTTTCGGAACAGGGCGACGTTCCGAAGCTGAAGCAGCTGGTCACGGAGCCGAGCACCGACGGCAGCGTGAGCTGGCCGAATCCGCGCACCCTGGTGTTTCGCCCCAAGCGCTGGCGGGCGGGACACCCCCAGCGGGTGGTGGTGGATGTCGGCTCGGAGCGCCGACAGATACTGTTCCGCACCCAGATCCCCGAGCCGGAGGCCATCGTGCCCGGCAAGGGCAAGCGCATCGTGCTCACCTTCGACGACGGCCCGCACGATCGCCGTCAAGCGGATCACCTGCTGGACGTGCTGCGCGATCGCGGCGCGACGGCGATCTTCTTTCCCACCGGCCGCTGGGTGCGGCAGCGTCCGGATTGGCTGCGTCGCGCGGTGAAGGAAGGGCACCGGGTGTGCAACCACACGTACAGTCATCGCAACCTGACGAAGCCGCCGATGACGGAGGAGCTGATCCGCTTCGAGATCGAGAACGGCGCCTCCGACGGCAGCTGCAAGCTGTTCCGGCCGCCGCTCATGGCGGTGGACGGCCGCGTGGAGCGCATCGTGAAGGAGCTCGGCTATGAGCTCTTGCTGTGGGACGTGGACAGCAAGGACTGGCAGGACACCCCCGCGGTGGACGTCGAGAACTTCGTGCTCCGCCGCGCCCAGCCCGATGCCGTGGTGCTGCTCCACATCCACGCTCGCGGCACTCAAGAGGCCCTGCCCTCCATGATCGAGCGGCTGATGCAGGCGGGTTATCGCGTTTCTCACGTTCCCGCGGCCGGCGAGCCGGATGTAGGTCTAGGTGGGAGTCACGCGCGACAGGCCGACTTGGCCGCATTTCGCAATGCGCTGCTAGACTGAGAGCGGTATCGGGAAGGTTTACCTCCTCTCCTCGTAGGATTTGCGGGGCCGTTGGGCCCACAAGCCTTACCCGTTGCTTACCCCAAGGAGACAAGACCCCATGCGAAAGCAGATTGCCGCGCTGTTCAGCGCGCTGGCCCTCGCCGTCCCGCTGTTCGTGTCCTCCCCCGCCCACGCGGGCCTCGAGGCCTGCGGCGACATCAACGTATCCGCAGAAGCCAAGTGCGAGGCCGACGTCACCGGCGGCTGCGAAGCCAACTGCGACAGCCTCAGCTTCGAAGCTGCCTGCTCCGCCAAGGGCTACGTCCAGTGCGACGGCCAGTGCTCGGGCACGGCCACCGCCGAGTGCACCGGGAGCTGCAACGTGGATGGCTGCAAGGCCAAGTGCGATGCGGATCCGGGGAACTTCGACTGCTCCGCCAACTGCACCGCGGACTGCTCCGCGGACTGCAGCGGCAGCTGCGAGGCCGAGTGCGCCTCCGACGCCAACAAGAGCGAGTGCAAGAGCAAGTGCGAAGGCTCCTGCAAGGCCACCTGCCAGGGCGAGTGCAAGGGCAGCTGCGAGGGCACGCCGCCCTCTGCCACCTGCGAGGCCAAGTGCAGCGCCAGCTGCTCCGGCCAGTGCACCGCCAAGAGCAACATCAAGTGCCAGGTCGACTGCCAGGGCAAGCTCGACGCCCAGTGCCAAGCGGATCTCAAGGGTGGCTGTCAGGTCGACTGTCAGAGCCCCCAGGGCGCCGTGGTGTGCGACGGCGAGTACGTGGACACCAACGGCAACGCCAAGGAGTGCTTGGACGCGCTGACCGCATGGACCGCCAAGATCAAGGCCAGCGCCAGCTCCAGTGGTAGCGCCAGCTGCTCCGGCGGCTCCTGCCAAGCGGAAGGTGAAGCCGAAGCCAGCGCCAGCTGCGCTGCGGCTCCTGGCACCACCGGTGGCAACGTCGCCGCGCTGGCCGCCCTGGCCGGTCTCGCGGGCATCGTGATCAGCCGTCGCCGTCGGCGTCGCTGATCCTCTCGCCGAGGCCAATGCCGAGGCGTCGTGACTCCGGTCGCGACGCCTCGTTTACGTTTGTCTGTTGGTCCGGCGCGATCCCCGTCGCGCCCCGAATGCACGCAACGTCGCGCTGGCGACCCGCCGCCGGCGAAGTCGCGCGCGAAAGAGCTGGCCGCACTACGTCGTCAATCGATGGTCGAGCACAGAAACTCCGACTCTCCTGATCGTGATGGCGACGACCCGAAGCGTGGCGCGTTGGGCGCGCCGGCCCATCGACACCGGCCATCCCGGATTCGTGCTGCGTCCTCTCGTGCTCGGCCCTGACAACGTGCCGTGCGTGACCGACGAGCGCCAGGCCATTGGAAATCCGCAGCTCTCCGTTCTCAGCGCCGTTCTCCACGGCAAGAGCCGAGAGGGCGTGCAGGTGGGAACGGCGGCGCTGGCCGCCGCCATGACACTCCCGGCAGAGCAGGCTATGCTTTGCCTGGACCTGATACTCAACGCAGCATCAGCATCCGCCCGACGGCAGTTGGAGACCCTCATGGTGCAACACTACGAGCCGACAAACCCCTTCCTCCGACGCCTGTTGAAGGAAGCCCACGAGAAGGCCCGCGAGGAAGTGCGCCAGGAAGTGCGCCAGGAAGTGCGCCAGGAAGTGCGCCAGGAAGTGCGCCAGGAAGTAAGCGAGGAAGTGCGCCAGGAAGTAAGCGAGGAAGTGCGCCAGGAAGGTCGCATTCTGGCGACCGCAGAAGACGTCATCGGGGTCTTGGACGCCCGAGGCCTCCGCGTTTCCAGAGCGGAGACGCGGCGCATTCGCGACTGTCGCGACCTCGAGACGCTGCGCGCGTGGCTCCGTCGCGCCGCCACCGTGACCCGAACGGAAGATCTGTTCGAGTAGCGGCTCAGTCCGGCTTGCCGCAGCGGATGGAGCCGCCCTCGAACAGACAGCTCTCGCCCTTCTTCTCGCACTTCTCGTCAACCACGAACTTGCTGCCCTTGCACACTACGATGGCCTTGCGGTCGAGGGCGCAGGCGTTCTTGCCCTCCATCTCCTTGATGCAAGGATCGTCGAGCTTGGCCACGCTCAGGTCGCAGTCGAGCTTTCCGTCTTTCGCGCTGCAGCCATCGGGACCGCGGCACCAGAACGACAGCGCCATCTTGCCGCTCTGACAGGTGAGCAGCTGCTTGCCGTCGGTGCTGCAGCCCTTCGGCTTCTCGGTGTCCTTGCAGGCGTCTCCGGGGGCGGCAATGGATGTGTCGCAGGTGGGCCGGCCGTCGCTCGAGGTGCAGCCCTTCGGGCCGCGGCACGGCGATGGCTGGTACTTGCCTTCGACACAAGCGATGAGTGTCTTTTCGTCCGAGCACGCCGCGGCGCCCACGTCGTCCGTGGAGCAAGGGTCCCCCGGCTTGTTCTTGCTGATGTCGCAGTGAATGCCATCCGGCGTGATGGAACAGCCGCCGGGGCCGCGGCAGGGCGTGGCGATGTACTTCCCGCCTTGGCAGGCGAGCTGCGTCTGCTTGTCCTGACAGCGCGCTTCACCCTTGTCGCACGAAGTTCCGACACCGGGCTTGCAGCCTGCACACACGACCAGCAAGAGAACGAAGAACGAATTCCACTTCATGTTCGCCGCATCGTAGCCGCACCCGGCCTTCGGGAGCCAGGGCCCGGCGCTTGACGTTGTGGATCCCCGACACTACCGCTTGTTCGCTCCAAAGCGTGGATGGCTCGCATCCAGTGAGCTCCGCGATCACGCGGGAGAGGAGGAAGAGAGATGGGACTTCATCTGGGCAGCACGGCGCCGGACTTCGAGCAGGAATCTACGGATGGGCGCATCAAATTTCACGACTGGATCGGCGATAAGTGGGCGGTCTTGTTCTCCCACCCCAAGGATTTCACCCCCGTGTGCACCACCGAGCTCGGTCGCGCAGCGAACTTGAAGGAAGAGTTCGACAAGCGTGGCGTGAAGATGATCGCCGTGAGCGTGGATTCGGTGGACGACCACAAGAAGTGGGTGGGCGACATCGAAGACACCCAGAAGGCGAAGATGAACTTCCCCATTCTGGGAGACGCCGACCGCAAGGTGGCCAAGCTCTACGACATGATCCACGAAGAGGCGGACAACACCCTCACCGTGCGCTCCGTGTTCGTGATCGACTCGAGCAAGAAGATCCGCGCGATGATCACTTATCCGGCCAGTACGGGGCGGAACTTCGCGGAGATCTTGCGTGTGATCGACTCGCTGAAGCTGACGGACAACTTCAAGGTGGCGACGCCCGTGGATTGGACGGACGGCGGAGACTGCGTGATCGTGCCGTCGATCACCGACAAGAAGGAGCTCGAGGAGCGCTTTCCGAAGGGCTACCAAGAGCTCAGGCCGTATCTCAGGATGACGCCACAGCCGAACAAGTGAGGCGCGACGGGATCCGCGCCGGACCAACAAACAAACGAAAATGGGCGCGTCGGGAGCTACCCGGCGCGCCCTTCGTTCTTCGTTCAACGTCACTCGGCGACGACGAGCCGCTCGCTGCAGGGCTTGGCGTTTTCGTCCTTGCCCAGGCCCGCGATGCGGGTCGGGTCGCGATCCACCGAGGCGAGCTCGCTCTTGATCTTCCGGGTGATGAGCTGGTCCAAGTTGCCGCTCTGGTAGTTCTCGTGGGTGCCGCCGCAGCCGCTCTTGGCGTCCCCGGCGCCGGTGGACTGCGGGCCTGCACCACCCCGCAGCACGAACATGTTGGTGCCGCCGGTGTACTGGGCGATCTGACGGAACACCAGCTGACCGACGTCGTTCATGCCGGAGGCGGCGATGGTGAAGACCTTGATGCCCTTCTTCGAAGCGCGCCGCATGCTGTCGGTGTACTTGCTGCCGTAGTCCAAGTGGGGCGGCGCGTCCGCGATCACGAAGGTCATGCGGGCCACCGATTGCTCGCTCCACTGCAGGTTGTCGATGGCCTTGGCCAGGCCGGAGTTCATGTCCTCCGGCATGTCGCCGCCGCCGTTTGCGTCGATGTGAGCGATCTTTTTCTGGAAGGCGGCGATGTCCGTGGTCATGGGGTACACGCGCGTGACGAAATCGTCGCTCTTGTCTTTGTATTCCACGAGGCCCACGCGAACGCTGGACAGCGGGGTTTCCAGGGTGCTGGCCACCTTGGCGAGGGTCGCCTTCACGGCGGCGATCTCTTCGGACATGCTGCCGGTGGTGTCGAGCACGAAGGCGACATCGATGGTTCGCGTCGTGGGCAGTATCCGCCCGTCCGCGAGCGCGAGCGTGATCACGCCATCGCTGCCGGACAGATCGTGCTTGGCGCTGGCCGTCGAGCTGCCGCAGCGTGCGCTCACGGTCAGGCGCTTGCCGGACAGGCCTTCTGCTCGCGGGAACAGCAGCGCGCGGCCGGAGGCGAGGGTGGACAGCTCCACTGTGTGCTGCTTTTCGTCGCTGACGCTCAGGCGGCAGTTGGGCACTGCCTTGCCGGCCTTGTCCTTGACCACCACGAAGCGGCGCACGGAGACATCGAGGCCCGCCGTCGGGCCGCTCTCGGCGCCTTCCAGGTACTCGAGGAAGTCGCGGTAGTTGGCGTTGTCGTCCCACTCTCCCGCGCGCACGCCGGCAGCTGCCGAGCGGTCCGCCATCTCGAGGCCCGCCGTCGCCGCGGGAGCCGGGGCGGCCGCTTCTTCGCTGGGCGCTTCTGCGGCCATGGCCTCGGGCTGGGGGTAGCCCGGCGCTGCGTAGCCGGCGCTCGGGGCCATGGCGCTCCGCTCGCCGGCGGCGCCACAGGCGAGCAGGGACAAGGAAATCAGGCTGGGGGCGTAGCGTGCGAGCTTCATGCACGAAAGAACGCACCCGCCCGGAGGATCTTACAGAAGGATGTCGGGGCGGCGCGAAGCCCGTCCCTCAGCGCCGAACGACGCGCTCCGTCGAGGCGAAGGACAGGCAGCTCACCACGCTCCGGGAAAGGTCCTGGGCATGCGCCTTCGCGATGAACAGGCCGGCGCGGTGCTGCGCCTGGGCGCGGCGGTCGCCTCGGGCCGTGGCTGCACGAAGCCCCGAAAGGTGCCGCTCGGCGATGCGCGCTTCGGCGTGGGCCATGCTCAGCTTGCCGCTGACGCAACGGGCGGCTTCGGGCCCCAGGTGCGCGCGCGCCATGCGGAGCTCGCGCTGGATCTGCTCCGCCGCGCGATGGACGTCCGCTACCATCGCCTTGGGCGACGCGGCGCGAGGCGCTGGTGCGCTGGCCAGAGCGGTGGACGAGAGCACCAAGACCGCGACGGCGGCCATTCGAATTCCGAGCATTCGGCGGGTCAGATGCCGCCGTGCTGCCGCGCGTTCAGGCGGCGTTCAGATCGATGCAGATCTTGCCGAAATGATCTCCGCGGCCCATGTGCTCGAAGGCGGCTTTCGCGTCCGAGAGCGGGAACACCTTGTCGACCACCGGGCGGAGCTTGGCCTGGGAGATGGCTCGGTTCATCGCCTCGAAGCTCTCCCGATGTCCCACGATCACGCCTTGCAGCCGCACGTTCTGCATCAGCACCGGCAGCAGGTTCACGTCCGTCGTCGGCCCGGAGAGCACGCCGATGACGCTCACGGTTCCCCCTGGGCGAACGGCGCGCAATGAATTTTGAAGCGTGCCGGCGCCACCGACCTCGATGACCTGATCCACGCCCCGTCCGCCGGTGAGATCCTTGGCGGCTTTGCCCCACTCGGCGGTGGTCTTGTAGTTGAGGGTCTCGTCCGCACCGAGCTCGCGAGCGCGGGCGAGCTTTTCGTCGCTGCTGCTGGTGATGATCACGCGGGCGCCGAACAGCTTGGCCAGCTGCAGCGCGAACACGCTCACGCCACCGGTGCCCAGGGTCAGCACTGTCTCTCCGGCGGCCAGCCGTCCCTCGGTGACCAGCGCGCTCCAGGCGGTCACGGCGGCGCAGGGCAAGGTCGCGGCTTCGGCGTCCGAGAGATGCTCGGGGACGCTGACGACCGACTCTTCGGAGACGACCATCTTCTGGGCAAGCGTGCCGTCCAGCGGACCGCCCAGGGTGGTGCGGAGCTTTTCCCGCGCGGGCTCACCGGCGAGCCAGCCCTGCGCAAAGATGGGACACACGCGATCTCCGACCCTAACGCGAGTCACGCCTGCGCCCACGGCTTCCACCCGGCCGACGCCATCGGAGGCGGGGATCAGCGGCAGCGGCTGCCGCGGGTTGTACATGCCCCGCACCATCAACAGGTCGCGAAAGTTCAGGGACGCCGCGGTCATGCCGAGGAGGATCTGCCCGGGACCGGGCGCGGGATCCGGCCGCTCGACGAGGGCGAGGTTTTCGAGACCGAAGCTGCCTTGGATGACGAGGGCTTTCATGGCGTGGAAACGGTAGCCATGACGTGGCGCGAGGTACAACATGTGGTGCATGCGAGCGGCGAAGTTCCTGTTCATCACCCTGTTCTTGGTTGGGGGCTGTGGCTCGGACGATGCAGCTCCGTCCGGCGGTAGCGGCGGCGCATCCGGTGGCGGTGGGCAAGCGGGCGGGGGCGGCACGGGAGGCAGCGGGGGGAGCGCCGGCGGCAGCGCCGGTGGCGGCGCTGGGGGCCAGGCGTTTCAGGACGCACCCACGACGGCAGTGAGCTACCAGGCCACGGACGAGGACTTCCCGAACCCCGAGCGTGGCTTCTTCCGCAACATCAATCTGCTGAAAGACACGAACGTGTCCTGGGTGTCCGACGCGGACAGCACCTTGGCGCGGTCCTACATCCGCCTCGACGACTATCGCCAAGCGGACATCCCCGCGTCCGTGCTCGCAGATCTGGATACGGGGTTTGCCGCGGCGCGCACGGCGGGGATCAAGGTGATCCCCCGCGTCGCCTACAACTTCGGGTCTGGAGATCCCGACGCGCCGAAGAGCTGGGTGCTGAAACACATCACGCAGCTCACGCCCAGCTTGCAGAAGAACGCCGACGTGATCGCGGCGATGGAGGCGGGCTTCATCGGCGCTTGGGGCGAGTGGCACAGCTCCACGAACGGCCTCGACAACCCCACGGATCGCCAAGAGATCGTCGAAGCGCTCCTTGCCGCGTTGCCCCAGAGCCGCATGGTGATGCTCCGCACGCCCCATTACATCTCGGACATCTTCCCCACGCCCCTCACCTCCGCCCAAGCGTGGGACGGCTCGAACCAGGCGCGGATGGGCCACCACAACGATTGCTTCTTGGCGAACGACTCCGACGCCGGCACCTACTCGCCGGCGCCCATCGAGGACCGCAAGAAGTACCTGGAGCAGTCCACGCAGTTCACCGCCGTGGGCGGGGAGACGTGTCAGGTCACGGTGTCGGAGCACCGCACGGATTGCCCCACGGCCCTGGAGGAGCTCGCGCGCTTTCACTTTTCGATGCTGAACCTGGATTTCTACGTGGGGGATCTGGACCGCTGGAAGACCGAAGGCTGCTTCGACGAGATCCATCGTCGACTGGGCTATCGTTTTTCACTTTCGCAGGCGGCGCTGCCCGAGTCGATTCGTCCCGGCGGACGCTTCGTGCTGGATTTCGACGTGGTGAGCTCCGGCTTCGGAGCGCTCTACAACCCGCGCCCGGTGGTGCTGGTGCTCGAAGGCAACGGCAAGCGCCTCGAGACCCCGCTCGAGTCCCTGGATCCGCGTCGCTGGGCGCCGGGAAGCACCCGCTCGGAGAGCGTGCACGTCGAGCTCCCCGCCACGCTTTCGCCCGGCAGCTACACGGTGGCGCTCAGATTGCCCGACGCGGCGGACGCACTGTCCGCGCGGCCGGAGTACGCCGTGCGCTTTGCCAACGCCGGAGCGTGGAACGCGAGCACGGGAGACAACGAGCTCGGAACCATCGAGGTATCGGACGCCGCGCCGGGAGACGCGAACGCGGCGGCCACCGAGCTCCGGGTGTTGCCCTAAAAGGACTCAGAACACGCCGCTGATGGTCGTCTTGCGGGACTTGTCCGGCGCCTCTTGAGCGACGGCGCCGCCAGCGCTGCCCGAACCGCCGCCGGCCGTGCAGGCGCCGTCCTGGGCGGCGCAGCGCTTGGCGTTCTTGCACACCGCCGCCTGACGGCAGTCCGCCGACGACAGCGCGATGCACTTGCCGTCCTTCGCGCTGCACAGGCCTTCCAGCTTGCAGCGGGACGAGCTCTTGCAGTCAGCGGCGGAGGCAGCGACGCACTTGCCGTCTTCGGCGGCACACTTGCCGTCGGTGGCGCACGCGTTGCTTTTCTTGCAGTCCTCGGCGCTGGCGATGCAGGCGCCGTCCTTTGCGGCGCAGGCCGCCTCGTCCTTGCACAGCGCCGAGAGCTTGCAGTCGTCATCGGAGCCTGCCACACACTGGCCTTCCTTGGCGGTGCAGTGGCCCAGGCGAGCGCAGGGGCTCTCCTTCTCGGGCTTGTCGTCGCTGGTGCCCGCGCAGTGAAGCCGAGAGAGAGCGATGCACTTGCCGCCTTGGCTCACGCACAGGCCCTCGCTGGTGCAGGTCTTGGAACACTCCGCGTGGATGGAGCGCGCGAGATCCACGCAGGCGCCGCGATAGGCGCTGCACATGGCGAGCTTCTGGCAGTCGTCGCCCTTTTTGCAGTCGCTGTCTTCCTCCGCGATGCACTCGCCGTCCTTGGCGCTGCACTTGCCGTGGAGCTTGCAGGCTTCGGCCTCGCTACAGTCCTTGTCCGAGCTGACGACGCAGACGCCCTTCGCGTCCACGGAGCATTTGCCGTCTTTGGTGCACTCCGGCACCGTCTTGCACTTGTCCGCGTCGTCACAGCCGCCGAGCGCGGGCAGTGCGAGGAACGAGAACGCGAGCCACCATCCGAGCTTCATGAGACCTCCCATCCGGTCGGCGAGCATAGCCCGCTTTTCTCCGGTTGCGCGGGCTGAAGCCAAGGGCCACTCTTGGGCCATGCGGCTCGGTGTCTTGGTCTTGTTGCTGTCGATCACGATGCCCCTCGCTTGTGGTGGGAAGAGCGAAACCACGGGGAGCGGCGGCTCCGGCGGTACCGACGCCGGCGGCAAGACCTGCCAAGACTTGACCAGCGAGTATGCGGCGGCGCTTGCGGACGCGAAGAAGTGCGACCCCGCCGTCAACACGTTGTTGTGCACCGCCAAGACCGGCAGCGCGCTGTTCTGCGGCTGCCCCACGTTCTACAATCCTGCGAACAAGGACGCGGTGAATCAGCTGGCGACCCTCAGCCAGCAGGCGCAAGCGATGGGCTGTCAGGTGCCGTGTCCGGCCATCGGTTGTACGGATCCGACGTCGGCGGGCTGCTCGCCCAGCGGCAGCTGCCAAGACGCCCAGAACTGAGCCCGTGATCCGCCTCGGCTCTTCGCGGTTGCCTTGGGCGCCCATCGTCGCGCTCCTTTCGGTGGGGATCGCTCTTTCGCCGGCTGCGTGTCCGGCGCCGGCGAAGCCGGTGGAGGCGCCGGCGAAGCCGGTGGCGTTGAACGGAACCGTGGTGAAGAAGCTGGAAACTTCGGAAGTGCCCCACGGCTCGCGGGTGCAAGCGCGCCCGGGAGACTGGCTGATCTCCGGGCCTCTGGTGCGCGCGGTCGTGGCCGCGGAAAGTGGTGCGCTGCTCGACTTCACGGTGAAAGACTTCCGGCTCGACGCGTTGGACGAGCTCTCGAGCGTGGTGGTGCTGGGCGCGATGCCGGCGCTCTTGCGGCCGACGGGCGTCGTGGCGGAGGGCGTGGACGGTCGTGCGGAGCTGCGCGTGGAGCGCGTGAGCACGGACGGTCGCTTGCGAGTCACGGATCGCATCGCGCCGGCCGCTGGCGGGCTGGTGCTCAGCACCAAGGTCACGAACGTGACGAAGGATCCGGTCCGCGTGCGCATCGGCGATCGCCTGCGCTGGTATGGACGCTTGCCCTTCGCTCCCCATCAGGGCTACGTGGAGAGCGCGAAGCGTGCCGCCGTGGACTTCCTGGCGCGCCCCGGAGCGCGCATGTCCTACGCACTGTTCGCAGACACGGGGCAGCTGGACGTGGACTTCCGGGTGAGCCTGCGCGGGCCGACGGAGCAGCTCGCGGTCGGTCCGGAGAGGGAGGTCTTGGCGGGGCAGAGCGTGGAGCAGCGGCGTCACTTCGTCGTGACCCCCGGTGGGCTCGACGCGGTGGCGCGCCTTGCGTGGGCGGCACGCGGCGTTCGCCTGGGCCGAGCTCGCGGAAAGGTGGATCTGCACGAAAGCTGGGGCCTGGTGGAAGCGTACGACGCGACGGGCGGGCTCGTGTCCGTGGTGGAGCCGACAGCCGATGGCAGCTTCGAGCTCGCGCTGCCGCCCGCCAGCTATAGGCTGGAGCTAAGAAGCCCAGGTGGCACCGACGTGCAGCAAGCGAAGGTAGCGGCGGGCGAGGCCGCGGAGGTGAGCTTCATCGCGCCGGCGCCCGCATCCGTCGCGTATCGCGTCACGGACGCGAACGGCGACCTCTTGCCAGCGCGTCTGAACTTCTCCGGCATCGCCCCGACGACGGATCCCGTGCTCGGCCCACCGCACCTGGCCGCGGGCGCCGGCAATGCCAGCTACGCTTGGACGGGCGAAGGACGCGTGGCGCTGCCGTCGGGGCGCTATCGCGTGACCGTCTCTCACGGCATCGAGTACACCCTCGACGAACAAGAGGTGGAGGTCAGCCGCTCCGAGGGCGTCGTGCTGCGCAGCACGTTGAAACGCGCCTTCGAGCTTCCGGGCGTCGTGGGTTGTGACTTCCACGTGCACGCCGAGCCCAGCGGAGACTCCGACGTGCCCCTCGAAGATCGCGTGCAGAGCTTGCTCTCGGAGGGCGTCGGCTTCGCGGTGGCCACGGATCACAACCACGTGACGGACTACTCTCCCGCGGTGCGAGCGCTCTCGTCGAGTCGTCGCCTGGAAACGGGCATCGGCGTGGAGCTCACCACGCGGGATTGGGGTCACTTCAACGCGTGGCCGTATCCGAACGGAGTGGAGCTACCGCCGATCCCGGATCTCGCGCCGCGGGAGCTGTTCCAGGCAGTGCGGCAGGCCGCCCCTGGCGTGGTGATTCAGGTGAACCACCCGCGCATGGGTCCGGACATCGGCTACTTCGATCAGGCGAAGCTCGATCCGCGCGCGCTCACGGCGGAGCGCGAGGGCGCGAGCTTCGATTTCGACACCGTGGAGGTGTACAACGGCTTCGAGCTGCCGAACCCGGCGGAGGTCGAGAAGAATCTGTCGGATTGGTTCGCCCTGCTGGAAGCGAACAAGCGAGTGGTGGCGGTCGGGAATTCCGACTCGCACCAGCTGTCCGCGCAGTGGGTGGGGTATCCGCGGACGATGGTGACCGTCCCGGACGGAGCCGAGAGCTTTGCCGTGCGCGTCGCGACGGCGCTCCGCGCAGGGCACGCGACGGTGAGCAACGGCCCCGTGGTGGAGCTCGCCGTGGAGGGAAAGGGACTCGGAGAGCTGGTGGCGGCCAAGGGCGATCGGGTGCACGCGCGAGCCGTCGTGCATGCGGCGCCCTGGGTGGACGTGACGGGAGTGGACTTCGTCGTGAATGGCGCCATCGCCGAGCACGCCGACCTGAGCGGTCCCGGTGCCGTCGAGCGAGACCTGACGGTGAGCCGCGACTCCTGGGTCGTGGCCATCGCGCGCGGGAACGCGCCGCTGCCGATCCTGTTCGGGATCCGGGCGTTACCTTTCGGAATGACGAACCCGGTGTACGTCGACCACGACGGCGATGGCGAATTCCGTAAAGCGAGTCAGTGACGGAAGCGCCGGGGATCGACGCTCTTTTCCAGCTCCGACATCAGGGCGTAGGCCGCGCGGAAGGCGGGGACGCGACGACGGACGGCGTCGAGGGCGAAGCGACGGATGGCGTCCACGGCGGAGCCGGGCAGGGTGGAGAGCAACGGTGAGGCGGACAGCGCTTGGGCGACCCGCTCCGTGAGCGCATCCGGGACGCAGCCGAGCCACGCGCCCGCCGCCTCGGGCCGCGCGCGCAGGAAGACGTCCAGCTTCGGAGCCAAGAGCTCCTCGAAGCGCCGCCACCCTGCGCTCGACGAAAGGGCGGGGACGCGCTCGGCGGACAAGAGCTCCGCGCCGACGTCCGCGGGGACGGCGCGCCAGAACGCGTCGGCGTGCGCGGAGCCGACCTTCGCCGGCGCCGCTGACAGCGCCGTCCAGTGCTCCGGCGTCAGTCGGTCGAAGGGTGGGCTCAGCTGATCCGCCGCGGCGCGCGCCAGAGCGGGACCAAGTACCGCGACGGGAACGTGCTCCCAACTTGCGGGCAGGAGCGACGGATCGAGCAAGGTTCCCGTCAGCGTCGGACTCTCCGCGCGCTGCCAAGCGTGCCACGCGCTCGCGCACAGAACGCCGAGGTCCGTCCCCGCAAAGCGCGGCAGGTCGGCGACGCAGCGCGCGTCGATGCGTGCAACGTCATCGAAGCCGAGGGCGCCGCTCTTGGCGGCCGCCAGCGCGTGCCCCGGACGTTCCAAGTCGTGTAGCGGATGCCGGGTTGCCTGACGCAATCGCTCCAGCAGACGCAGCGCACCGGCGCGCAGCTCCGGCGCATCGAAGGCGCCGTAGAGCGCGTCCCGCACGCCGTCGAGCAGCATGGGCAAGAAGCTCGGAGCTTCATCGTCGAGCCACGGGTTGAGGGCGCCGGCGGCGCGCCGGCCACCGCTCTCTCGACTCACGCGTTCCGAAACGGCCAGGGCCGCGAGCCAGAACCAGCCCACGTCCGAAGGCGCGCGGGGGTCGTCGGTGTGGCCGACGCGCGGGCGCGGCGGCTCGCCGTCGAGCTCGATCCACAGCCGCTTTTGGTCGTCCCACAGCTCTCCGAGCTGCTCGCCGTCGATCTCCACGCCCAAGAGCAGCGAAAGCCCCGCGCAGCGAAACACCGCTTCCACCGCTGCCACTTGCGCCGGGCTGTCGTCGTCCGAGAGCTCGGACACGTCCGAGAGGGCGCGCTCGCGTCCGATCGAGAGATCACGCCAAAGATCCCCCAACACCACCGTCGCCGTGCGGCGCCCGAGGAGCGCTTCGCCCCATTCGAAGGGCGAGGCGCCGAGCAGCCCCCGAATGGCATCGCGCTCCGCCGCGCGCGCCAGCCAATGGGGCGCGACGGCCAGGCGCTCGTCGTCCACCGGCACCAAGATGCGCGCGGCGCGCAGGCCGCGCACGATGCGAAAGGCGCCGGGAGGAATGCGCCGTGCCGCCTTGTCCACGTCGCTCGGCCGAATGGTGGTGTCGATCTGACGCAGCGAAAGCCGCAGCCAGTCGACGTCGGCTCCTTGGCGCAGCTCCTCCGGGACCAGCTCCAGCCACTCGTCTTCCGTTCGCGGCATGTGCCAAGGGTCGTCGCTGTCCGTGAGCGCGCTGCGCGCCAGCGCCAGCAGCACGTCGTAGGCGTTGCGTCTCAGCCACGCCGCGTCCGCACTGCCGGAGTCCGCCGCCGCGCTCAAGCGTTGGCGCAAGAAGCGCCGCGAGAGGTCTTCCACGCTGCGCCCCGTCAGATCCGAGCTACCGAGCTCGTCCATGAGCCCGCACAGCCCAATGCCGATGCCGAGCGTTCCCTCGCGTTCGCCCACGAGCTCCGACGAGAGCAGCCACGTGAGCACGCGCTCACTGTCGAAGTGACCATCCGCTGGTAGGCGATCTCGCATCCAGTCCACCAGCGCCGGCAAGAACTGCCGCGGCGCAGGACTGTCGATCACGCGGAATCCATGAGCGCGAACGAACTCTCGAGGAACGGATGCGGACGCCACGCAGATGGCGTCGCGCCCGAGGGCGCGATGGGGCTCGCCCTCGAGCTCCACGAAGGCGGGACGCCGGGGCGGAAGCTCTGCTCCCGAGCCCTGCTCGAACACGGCCAGGCCCCGAGCCGCGAGCCAGCGACCAGCCAGGGTGCGGCCCGACCCGCTCGGTGCGCGCCACCAGAGCCGCCCCCAGCCTTCCGGCCGGACCACCTCCGGAGGGATGCCTGGAGGCAGGGCGTCCTCCAGCAGATCGAGGGAGCGGGCGAAGCGCGCATCCTCCAAGCGAAGCCGCCGCGCAGGATCCTCCACCGCGCGAGCGCGTCCTGGCCAAGCCGAGTGCTGCAGGTCGGGCACTGAACAGCCCAGCAGCTCCGCCAGCACCCGTTGAGCGTCCGGCCTATCGGCCAGCCACTCCAGCTCCTGGTCGCGATCGAGCTTGCTCAGCACCGCCGCCAGCGAGCGCGGTTGGGCGCTCACGGACTCGGGCCAGCTCGGATGGTCGAGGGCCGCCCGGGCCAAGGAACCAAAGCTCCGGACCGGCGGATCCCTGCTCGCCATCAGCTCGCGCAGCCAACCCATCGTCTCGAGAGACGCATGATAGCTCGAGAACCGCGAATATGCATCAGATTCAGATAATCTATCGATTATGCAATCCAATGCACAGAAACGCAATCATATCAATGTATTGCAACTATGATGGGCCAGCCCGGAAGCGCTGTTTCCGCGGGTCTCCAACAAAATCCATGGGGTTTGGATGTGTTGGAGCAACACGAAGTGACGCGCTTTGTGTGGCGCTGACATCAAGTCCTATACCGGCCAGCGGGCCGATGGCTCGGCGTTGCTGAGCTGCGATGAGAGCTGGGAGGGGAGGGCGACAAGGGGGGACGGTGGTGAGATGGCTGGCCGTCGGTGGCACTGGAGAGGGGAAGCGGGGAGGGCATGCGCCCATTCGATCACAGTGAACGGCGGGAGCTCGAAGCACCCGAGTCCGCACACTTGATCAGGGTTCTACGCGCTCATCGTCCGTTCAGCCAATTTTCGGGCAGGCTGGCGCGCGCGGGATGCCGCCTCATTGAGCGGGACGCCAGCCGCCTTCGCCAAGCTCCAGAACATAGCGGCCACCGGCCCGCAGGCCGAGGCTGCCCACGTGCTGCTCCCGACCGTCCCGCGCCACGGCGCGCACATCGAACCGGCCTGGACCAGGTACCGGGACCCGGACGCTCCCGCCCACCTCCAGGGCTGACTTGACCAACAGGTCTCGACCCCAGAGCGCCGCCTGCTCGGGACTGTCGTCGTGAAAGGCCTCCCGGCCCGCGCGATCCACGTCCGCGCTCTTGGCCAAGAACAGGTTGTTCACGATCGCACTCGTACCGTTCTTCACTTCCAGCTGGATGGGGCCGCTTCCGCTGGGTGTGCCGAGCGTCTTCAGGCGAGAGCTGGGACCGCTCGCGCATGCGCCGAGCAACAAGAAAGCGGAGAGCAGGATCATGCGTCGCGAGCAACGACGCGCACTCACTATCGACGCCATACACCGAGAGTACTGCAAACGCGATCGGACGGAGCGAACAAACGATCCGCGCTCATGATGTGCGTCGCTGCCCCAGCGCGATCCATTTTTTCCTCCGCGTTACGGAGGACTGCGCGTCACTCCGGCGAGAACGCGTGCGCGCGGAGTAGATCTCGAGCAATCGCGACACGGATCTGGATCGAGCGCAGTCTTCGATCGCGCGGACGATGTGGGTCGACGGGAAACAGCAGGGTGATCAGCGTCGTTGCGCAGCCGGTGCTCGCACGGCCCACACTACGGCAAAGGGCGCGTCGAGCTCGAAGTGGGAGTCGGCGCCCATGATGAGACATACGCTGCAGTCCAATGCGCCGGTGATTCGTCGCGCACGCTCGAAGCCGCGAGAGCAATGGGGGCGTGGCCAGGGCCGGCCCGGGTACCAATGCTCGATCGAGGGCAGCACCTGAGCCCGGAGCAGCGTCTCGAGGGCCGGCGGCGGCGCTCCGGTATCCCACGGTGTCTCACCCTGGGCCCGTCGGCTTTCCCAAGTCATTCCAGGAGTCTGGAGCGTCGATGCCCGGCGTCACCGGGGCACCGGACAACGCTGGCGATCCGGGCTAGATCGGAACGTGAGCGTTCGGCGGTGGCTCCGAGCGCGAGGAGCTGATCCATGTTTGTCTCGAGTTCTGCTCGCCGCATCCTTTCCCTCGCGGCGATGCTCGCGGTCGTCGGCTGTGGCTCGAAGCCCAAGAGCGCCGTCAACACGCCCCAGCAAAACGGCGGCAAGACCGCTACCGCCAAGAAGGAAGGCGACGGCGCGCAAGCCATTCCGAAGGGCGAGCGCGTGCCGAGCCCCAAGCTCATCGATCGCCGCGCGCGGACGGCGGTGGCGCCGGACACGCTGGGTCTGGTGAAGTCCGCGGCGCCACCTCCAAAGTCCGATGCGGAGGTCTACCGCGCCGTGGCGCCGGCCACCGTCATCGTGCGGGTGCCCGGTGGCCTCGGCTCCGGGGTGATCCTCGATCCTGCCGGCTGGGTGCTCACGAACCACCACGTGATCGCGCACGGGGAGACGCAAGACTTCCAGACCAAGGTCACCGTCATGCTCGGCCAGATGAGCAAGAAGGACGGCGGCATGGTGCGTCAGAAGAAGACCTACGAAGCCTACGTCTACAAGGCGGACAAACTCCGGGACCTGGCGCTGATCAAGATCTCCGATCCCCCCAAGGGGCTCCCCTTCGTGCGCTTGGCCGCCAAGAACCCGGTGCCCGGTCAGCGCGTGATCGCCATCGGACATGCCGGCGCGGGAATGCTGTGGGCCATCAAGAGCGGCGAGATTTCCGCCCTGGGCAAGCTCAGCGAGCAGCTGGCCACCTTGGCGTCCTTCAAGGACGACGCCGCGGGGCGGGAAGCGGCGACCAGCTTCAAGAAGTACCTCGACGATCGCAATCTCGGTCTGGTGATTCAGTCCACCTGCAACATCTTGCCGGGCGACAGCGGCGGCCCGCTGGTCACCCAGAGCGGAGAGCTGGTGGGCATCAACGCCTTTTCCAATCGCGACGCCACCACCGGTGGCCTGCTCTCGTTCCACATCCATCGCGGTGAAATCGCGAAGTTCATCAAGGACAAGCCCAAGAAGGCGGCGCGCTTGATTCCCGATCCCTGGAAGGACGGCGGCGGTGACGCCAGCTACGAAGATGCGGATCTGGACGGTCGGGTCGACGCGCTGCTGCTCCAGGGCCGGCGGCCGTGCAGCTACTGTCCGCGCCAGAGCGCGGCCGTGTTCATCGACGTGGACGAGGACAGCTACAAGGGTAAGAGCGCGTTGCCTGCCCTTTCGGACGTGTTCGAGAAGCACCAGTTCGACGCCGAGCTCGTGTACCTGCAGGTCGAGCGGGACGCGTACCTCTGGTACGACACGGACAACGACGGACGCTTCGACCTCTTGCTCGTGGATCCGGGAACCACGGGGCGCAGCAGCGCGGCGTACCGCATAGAGAAGGATGGAGACCTGAAGAAAGACACCTCTTTGGGTATCGGTCGCGTGGTGCGACCGAGCTTGCTCAGCACGGCGGACTTACGACCGCGCTTGGCACGCATCGCGCGGGCCGCGTTTCCGGATCGCTACGTGGAAGCCAGCGCCAACCTGGGGGAGACGCTGCCCGAGCCCGTGGGTCAGACCGGCACCGGCTACACCGCGGACATGGATCACGACGGAAAGAAGGACGCCGTGCGTATCGAGACGGCGTTCAGCACGCGCCTGATCTTGGACGTGGACGAGGGCAGCGTGCCGAGCCTGTCCGCCAGCGTGACTGCCGACAAGCTCGGCAGCTCCTTCGACCCCGAGGTGAGCATCGTGAGCCAGAGCACGCACATGTGGGTCTGGTACGACACGGACGACGACGGCCGCTTCGATCTCGTGCTGCACTCACCCGGCTCTCGCCTGTACGTGGCAGCGGACGCCTGGAGCGTGGACGCGAGTGGCAAGAAGACGGCGCGCTTGGATCAGGTGGGGCGCAAGCTGATCCGCCCGGGACTGCTCCAGAACGCCACCATGGCCTCGCGCATGAAGACCATGGTGGAGAAGAGCTTCCTCTCCATCATGAGCGCGACGGATGAAGGCATCTCGTCCTTCCCGGATCCGATCAAGGACCATCGCGGCGCCGGGTACGAGCTCTTGGACGTGAAGGCCGCGAAGAAGTCCGTGGTCGTGATCAGCGCCCAGGGCAGCGACGGCTACCTCGTGGATCTGGACGAGAACAGTCTGAAGAACAAGAACGTCAAGAAGCTCGACATCGGCAAGCTGGTGAGCTCCGGGAAGTTCGATGCGGAGTTCGCTTACTTCCAGCGCAACGGCTTGGCTTGGGCCTTCTATGACACCGACAACGATGGCAGCTACGACATCGTGCTGTACACGGCGGACCCGCGCGCCGGCAAAGCCAGCCATGGTTTCCGCGTCGACAAGAGTGGCAAGGTGAGCCTGGATGCGACGCTGGCCGGCACCAACCTGGTCACGCACTCCCTGTTCAAGAAGAAGCGTGACCAGGACAAGCTCGAAAAGCTGGGCAAGCAGCTCTTCGGCGACAAGGCGCTGGAGTGAGCTACTGCAGACGCGCCGCCAGCAGCAGCGTCTGAATCAAGAGGAACGCCATGATCGGGAACAACAGCCAGATGTAACGATTCTGGCTTTCCCGGCCGGCGATCATCAGCTCTCGAATCTCCTTCAGAAGCGCCACCACTTCGTCGTCGGCGCGAGAAGCGGCCGGTGCGGCCTTCTTGCTTTCCGACTTCTCCTCTTCGCGCTCCTCGTCATCAGCCACGGCATTCCTCCGGGATAGGGGCTCGAAAAACCGCCCGAGCGCTCGGGATCTTCGCCGGCTTTCCCTCGTACTGCAACTATCCGGTGGCGGCTGGCATATGCCTCGGGTGATGACACGCTGGCTCTTGGTTTTCGCGGTGGTTTTCGCGGCTAGCTGCTCTCGCGGCAACACAGCGGCGCCGGGAGCAACCTCCGCCACGCCGGGTCCACCAGCCCCCGCAGCGCTACCCGCGCCGGCGAAACGCTCGACGCCCTTTGCCGTGGTGGAGCTGTTCACGTCGGAAGGCTGCTCTAGCTGTCCCCCCGCGGACGAGAACCTGTCGGCGATTGCGGCGAAGGCGAGACCGGGTGTGTACGCCTTGTCCTTCCACGTCGACTACTGGAACGACTTGGGCTGGCGGGATCCCTACAGCGCCGCCGCCTACTCCGAACGACAGCGGCGCTACGCCGACAAGCTCGATGGTCATCGTGTCTACACGCCACAGCTGATCGTGAACGGTACCGATCAGATGGTGGGCTCGGATCGAGCTGCCTCACGGCGCGCGATCGATCGCGCCCTGGAAGCGCCGGTCACCGAGGAGCTCGGGATAGAGCCGGTGAGCACGCGCGACGGAAAGCTCCGCGTGCGCTGGCATGCGAGCGCTGCCCAGGGGCTCTTGCTGTCCCTCGCAGTGGTGCAGAGCCAGGGAGAAAAGGCGGTGACGCGTGGCGAAAACGCCGGGCGCACGCTGTCCCATGCAAATGTGGTGCACGCATTCCAGAGTCGGCGAATGCAGGAGCGCGACGGTGCGTCGGAAATTGCCATCGGCGCGGATGTGATTCGGGAACGCGCTTGGCTGATCGGCTATCTGCAGCGCGAGAGCGACCTTCGCGTAGTGGCGGCGGCCGCGGAGCCCCTCGATTCTTGAGATGTCGCGACGCGTTGCACGCGACGCGTCACGCATCCATGCGTGGCAAGCGCTGTCACGAGTGATAAACCTGATCCCGCATGTCGGAGCACGCACCTCATAGTCGGCGTGGTGGCGCCGATAGCTACGACCTGTTCGCGGAGAGCGCGACGCTCACGCCCGCCAAACGCGACAGCGACTCATGGAAGCTCATGCTCGGCGTCGCTCTGCTGACGTTGACCGGAACGATCATCGGATTCGCGTTGAGCGGCGTCGCTGGCGGTTTGTTGGGCGGGGGTCTTGCGCTGGCAGCCACCGGCGTGCTCCTCGGAGTGAGCACGCTGGTGATGGGCTGGCTCCGCGCCGTGAACGAACGCATCCCCTGAACGCGACGGGGCTCGCGCCGAACCAACAAAGGAAGACGTCTGCTCGGGAGCAGGAGCTTGTCGCTGCGCCGCGGAAACACCGCGGTCCGTCGCACTGCTCAGCGCGGACGTAGGCCGTCCACCAAGAGCGACACGATGCGCTCGATCTCGTCGTCGTCCACGTTGTCCTTCTCGAGACCGAGCACGTAGCGCACGATGGCGTAGCCGACCGTCACGGAGACCAGCGTGCGCGCGACGGTCTTGAGCGGCAGGTCCGTGCGCAGCTCTCCGCGGGTCATCAGGTCTTGGACGGCGGCGAGGGCGTCGGGCGCAATGTTCTTCTCGAAGGCCTGGCCGAAGGTCTTCAGCAGCTCCGGGCGCAGCAAGAGCTCATGGGCAATGAGCTTGAGCTTCTTGGGGTGGGCGCGCACCAGAGCCAGGCGGTCTTGCATCAGCGCTCGAAGGACCTGCGCCAAGCTCTTGCCCGGCTGCTCGAGGACGCCCTGAACCCGCGCAAACACGCCGGGCTCCACCAACAGCAAGACCGACGGGCGCAAGGTGCGAGCCAAGAGCTCCTTCTTCGTCTTGAACTGAGCGAAGAGGGTCTTTTCCGCCACCTTGGCCCGGGCCGCGATGGAGGCGGTGGAGGCGCCGGCGAAGCCTTTCTCGGAGAAGACCTCCAGTGCAGCGGTCAGGATCTTGCGCTGGGTCTCGGTCAGGACCTCGTCGTCTGCGGGGGCCTCGGTGGTGGACATCAGGAAGGCACCTTGACACGGGTCCAAGTCCGAGGCAAGTAAGTACTTACTTACCAGCGCCGAGGACCTCGCCATGAAGAAACCTCTCGCCATCATCCTCACTCTCGCCGTGATCTTCGCGGCCCTCCTGGGCTGGCGCATCCACGCCCAGAGCGAGCAAGCGCAGGCGCCTTCGGGCGGCTCGGCCACCGTGGAGGGGGTCGAGTCCGTCGTCGGTGCGCGGATTTCGGGGCGCGTGAAAGAGGTGCTTGCGCACGAAGGGGACCGCGTGAAGCGCGGGCAAACGCTGGTCCGCATCGATTGTCGCGACAACCAAGCGACTCTGAACGTCGCCATCGCGCGCAAGGAAGCCGCCGAGGCGCAGGTCGGCGTGTACGAGGCACAGCACGGTTCGGCCAGCGACTCCGCCAAGGTGGCGCGTGCTCAGGCTGCCGCCGTGCGGGCTCAGGCCAAGGTGCTCGAAGTGCAGAAGCAACAGTCGGCGCGCGACCGCCAGCGCGCGGAAGCTCTCGCGTCGCGAGGGGCGATCCCCGGCGTGGAGCTCGAGCACAGCACCACGCATCTCGAAGGACTGGATCAACAGCTGAAGGTCGCGTCCGCTCAGGGCACGGCGGCGGAGCTCGGTGCGCGCGCCTCGAAGTCGAGCGTGAAGGTCGTGGACGCCAGCCTCGCCGTGGCCCAGGCGCAGGTCGCCGCCAGCAAAGCGGACGTGGAGCGCGCGAAGATCGCCGTCGCGGAGTGCGAGATCACCGCGCCCAGCGACGGCATCGTCACGGGTCGGTTGGTGGAGCCGGGCGCCGTCGTGGGCCCTGGTTCTCGGCTGATGGTCACGGTTGCGGTGGATCCCGCCAAGGTCACCTTCTTTCTCCCGGACGCGGAGCTGTCCCGCGCCTCCATCGGCGCTCCGGCGAGCGTGCGGGTGGATGCCTATCCCGATCGCGTGTTCAAGGGCACCGTGAGCCGCGTGGCGGCGGAAGCGGAGTTCACCCCGCGCAACGTGCAGACCCGGGAGGACCGCGACCGCCTGGTGTACGAAGTCGAGGTGCGGGTGGAAAACCACGAGGGCCTGTTGCGGCCGGGCATGCCGGGCGACGTGTCCCTCGATGGTACGGAACGATGACCGCGCTTCTGGAGGCGAGCCACGTCGAAAAGTCCTTCGGCGCTACGGCGGCACTGCGCGACGTCAGCGTCTGCGTAGAGCCGGGCGAGCTCGTGGGTCTGGTGGGTCCCGACGGAGCCGGCAAGACGACGCTGCTCCGAGCCATGACCGGGCTCGTGGACGTGGACGCCGGCCAGGCGCGCGTGGACGGCGTACCCTGGACCGACGCGCCCGGGGACGCGCGGGAGCGGCTGGGCTACATGCCGCAGCAGTTCGGCCTGTACGCGGATCTTTCCGTCGACGAGAACCTGCACTTCTTTGCGGATCTCTTTGGTCTCGGAAAGAAGCAGTTTTTGGAGCGACGAGAGCAGCTGCTTTCCCTGACGCGGCTGGAAGAGGCTCACGACCGACCGGCGGGCGCGCTCTCGGGTGGCATGTACAAGAAGCTCGCCGTGGCGTGCGCCCTGTTGCACCGACCCAAGGTGCTGGTGCTGGACGAGCCCACCAACGGCGTGGACCCCGTCAGCCGTCGCGAGCTGTGGGAGCTGCTCTACGAGTTCGTGCGCGAAGGCATGGGCGTGTTGCTCGCGACTCCGTACATGGACGAAGCGGCGCGGGCCAGCCGCGTCGCGCTGCTCGCGTCCGGCAGCGTGATCGCCGATGGCGAACCGACGCGACTGGTTCAGGACTTCGAGCACGTCGTGCTCGACGTCTCGGTGAACGACCGCCGCGCCGTGGACACGCTGTTGGACGAGGCACCGGGAGTCTTGGCCACCACGCCCGCAGGGCCGCGGCTGCGAGCCGTGGTGCAGCAGAACGCAGCGGCGGACGTGTCGGCGGCCCTCGAAGCGGCGGGCGCTGCCGTGCGGCGCGTGCCACCGGACTTCGAGGACCTGTACCTCGCTCGGGTGAGGTCGTCGTGAGCCCGGTGATCGAGGTCAGCGAGCTCGGCAAGCGCTTCGGTGATTTCCAGGCCGTGCGGGGCGTCTCCTTCCAGGTGCAGCCCGGGGAAATCTTCGGCTACCTGGGGGCCAACGGGGCAGGGAAGTCCACCACCATCCGCATCTTGTGCGGGCTGATGGCGCCTTCTTCCGGGAAGGCAACCGTCGCGGGGCACGACGTGGGCAGCGACCCGGGCTCCGTGCGCATGTCCGTCGGCTACATGTCCCAGAAGTTCTCCCTGTATCCCGATCTGACCGCGATCGAGAACATGGACTTCTTCGGCGGCGCGTACCACATGCCCCGTGCGCGGCGGCTCGAGCGCGCGCGCACGCTGCTGGACGAAGTGGGTCTCACGCCGGATGCGGAGACCTCCGTGAGCGCGCTCCCCGGTGGCAAGCGGCAGCGGCTGGCGCTGGCGACGGCGCTCCTGCATCAACCGCGCATCGTGTACTTGGACGAGCCGACGGCGGGGGTGGATCCCGGCGCGCGGCGGAACTTCTGGCGCATCATCCGCAAGCTGTCGGACACGGGCACCACCGTCTTCGTCACCACCCACTACATGGACGAAGCGGAGTACTGCCACCGCGTCGGGCTGATGGTCGCCGGCAAGCTCGTGGCTCTCGACACCCCCGCGGCGCTCAAGAAGACCCATG
Organism: Polyangiaceae bacterium; assembly: GCA_020633235.1. NCBI lineage: Bacteria > Pseudomonadati > Myxococcota > Polyangiales > Polyangiaceae > Polyangiaceae bacterium. The sequence goes on from JACKEA010000001.1 coordinate 24,375, forward strand.
TGGTCGGCACGCTGCTCGCGGTTCGCGGCAAGGGCCTGCGGGCAGACGCCCTCGCCGCCCTCCCGGGGGTGATCGACGTCGTGCCCTTTGGTGCCGGGCTCCACGTGCGCGGGGAGGGCATCACCGACGGCGCGATCCGAGCGGAGCTCGAGCGCCACGGCGCCACCGGCGTTCATGTGGAGCGCACCGAGCCGACGCTGGAAGACGTGTTCCTGGCCGTCACCACCCAGAAGGACGCCGCATGAACGCCGCGCGCGGAGCAAAGCGGGTGTGGGCCATCGCCAAGAAGGAGGTGATGCACATCCGCCGGGATCCGTGGACGTTCTGGTTTGCGTTGGGCATGCCGGTGCTGCTCTTGGTGTTGTTCGGCTACGCCGTGTCCTTCGACATCGATCACATTCCCGTGGTCGTCGTCGATCAAGACCGCACGCCGGCCAGCCGCGAGCTCGTGCGCCACCTGTTCACGGGCCAGACCTTCCGTCGCGAGGCCGACGTGGACGATGCCGTCGCCGCGGAGGCGGCGTTTCGCCGGGGAGAAGCGCGCTTGGCGGTCGTGATCCCGCCGGACTACGGCGTGCACGTGGCCCGCGGTGGGCGCGCAGAGGTGCAGCTCCTCATCGACGCCGCCGACAACCAGACGGCGGGTAACGTGCTCTCCTACACCGGGCGCTTTGGTGCGGCGACGAACGCGCGCTTCCTGCGGGAGCAGGCCTTCGCCCAGCCGAGCACCGTGGAAGCGCGGGTGCGGGCGCTGTTCAACCCCGGGCTGAAGTCCGCGCTGTTCCTGGTGCCGGGCTTGATCGCGATGATCCAGAGCATGATGGCGGTGTTGCTCACGGCCCTCACGGTGGCTCGGGAGTGGGAGCGCGGCAGCATGGAGCAGCTGTTTTCCACGCCGGTCAGCCGCCTTCAGATCGTGCTCGGCAAGCTGCTGCCGTACTTCGCGGTGGCCCTCGCCCAGCTGGCCCTGGTGCTGGGCGCGGCCACCTGGCTCTTCGACGTACCTCTCAGAGGATCCCTGCTGGGCTTCGTAGGCGTGTCCTGCTTGTTCCTGCTCGCGATGCTGGGTCAGGGCTTGCTCATCAGCGTGGTGACCAAGAACCAGCAGGTGGCCACGCAGGTGGGGGCAGTGAGCTCGATGCTCCCGGCCATGCTGCTCTCCGGCTTCATCTTGCCCATCGACAACATGCCGATCCCGCTTCAGTACTTCACGCGGGTGATCCCGGCGCGCTACTTCGTGCACGCTTCCCGGGCACTGCTGCTGCGTGGCGCAGGGCTCGACGTCGTTTCGGGCGACGCCTTGGCGCTCGCCATCTTCTCCACGGTCATGATCTTGCTGTGCGTGGCTCGCTTCAAACGGAGGATCGCATGAGGGGTGCGTTCATCACCTTCGCCGCCGTCGTGCGCAAGGAGCTGTTACAAGCCACGCGGGATCGCCGCATGGTGTTCATGCTGCTGGTGGCGCCGCTGATTCAGATCATCGTGTTCGGCTTCGCCGCCAATCTCTCCTTCGAGCACGCCGACACGGTCTTGGTGGACCAAGACAAGACGGCCGAGAGCCGCGCCTTCCGCGACGAGCTCGCCGCCGAGGGGACTTTCCGGGTCAGCGAGGTGGAATCCGTCGCCGAAGCGCAGGCGGAGGTCGTGGCTGGCCGTGCTCAGCTGGCGGTGGTCCTGCCGCACGGCTTCGGGCGCCGCTTGAACGCCGGGGAGCACGTGCAGATCCAAGCGCTGATGGACGGTTCCGATCCTGCGCGGGGCGTGCAAGCCGGCTACGCCATCGAAGCCTATGCCGCGACGCGCGCGCCCCCGACCATGCCCGCCGTCGGCGTCCCGCATCTGATCTTGGTGCCGCGCCTGCTCTACAACCCCGGGCTCAAGGGCCGCATCTTCATGGTGCCCGGCACGGCGGCGTCCATTCTGATCGTGATCACCACCATCGTCACAGCCATGGGTCTCACTCGGGAGCGGGAGACCGGAACGCTGGAGCAGCTGTTGGTCACGCCCATCGAACCCATGGTGCTGATGGTCGGCAAGATCGTGCCCTACGCGATCTTCGGACTGATCGACGCCACCTTCATTCTGGTGGTGGGCAACATCTTGTTCGACGTACCCATGCGCGGGCCGCTGTTGCTCGCCTTCACCGGCGTGGGCTTGTACTTGGTGACCACGCTGGGGACCGGCCTCGTGATCTCCACGTTGGCGCGCACGCAACAGCAGGCGCTGATGGCAGGCTTCTTCTTCCTGCTGCCGGCCATCTTGCTCTCCGGCTTCATGACGCCGGTGGACGCCATGCCGGCCTGGATCCGTCCGCTTACCTACGTGAACCCGATGCGTTGGTTCCTGGAGATCTGGCGCACCGTGCTGCTCCGTGGCGGGCGCTTCGCCGACGTGTTGCCGCAGCTGGGCGCGCTTTCCGTGATCGCGGCGGCGGTGATGGCCATCGCGACGGTGCGCTTCCGTCGCTCTTTGGGTTGATATTGTCGCTGCGGCGCGGAACCTCGTTTCCGCGCTGCAACGACATGAATCGTAAACCGAAGGCTCCGCCGGGGTCAGGAGACGTCCGTCAGCTGGAAGTACAGCGTGCGGCGTGCGCCGCACTGCGGGCACCGAGTGGTGACCACCCGCAGGCGCGCGCCATCGATGGTGCGGGCGTCGTGGTCCACTGCGCGCACGGCCTCGCCGCAACGAAGGCAGGGCTCGTTCTCCGCGCGCGGCTCCACTTGCGAGGCGCTGCTCACCGTGAGCGGTCGGCGCGGGCTGCCTCCCGCTTCCAGGCGCGCGAGCTTCTCGCGTTGGTCGCCGAGCTTTTGCAGGACGCGGTCGCGCTCTCGGCGGAGCGTGCGGGCGCGTTTCTTCTTGGCCATGCGTTACCCGAGGAGCGAGTGCACGTGACCGGCGGCGACGGCGGAAAACGCCATGATGGTGAGGCTCGGATCCACGCTGGGTGGGCTCGGTAGCACGCTGGGATCGGAAACGAACAAATTGTCCGTGCCGTGGACGCGGTGATCGAAGCCCACGACGGAGTCGTCCTCTCGCGCGCCCATGCGGGCGCCGCCGCCGGGGTGCGGCGCTGCGAAGACATTGCGCGCAGGCTTGATGCTGACGGCGGCCACGGCGGCGTCGATGTCCCTTTCGGAGTGGATGCGGGTGTCCTCGACGTCGCCGAACAGGACCTCCCGCGCGCCGACGGCGAAGAGCAGGCGCGCCTGCTTTTTCCAGGCGTCGCGGATGCGTTCGCCATTACCGCCGCCCAGCGGCACGTGCACGCGCCGACGATCGCCGTCGAGGTAGACCACGCCTTCTTCGACGTCGTCAATCCAGCTGATGGTGCCGCCCAGGCGCGGCAAGTCGTGCATCAGCTCCGTGTGCGCGGCGCCGAAGCCGGGCAAGGTGGCCGCCAACAGGCCCGGGTGCAGCTGGTTCGCCATCAACAGGTAGCCGCCTTCGCGGTAGCGGCTGCGTGCGGGCTTACCGAACACGCGCTCCGGGCCCGCGTAGCGCGCACGGCGAAACTCCTCCACGCCCCAAGCCGCGGGGATGTTGCGCCACTGGATGATGTCCTCGGAAAAGCGCGCGTGCAGCATGGGGCACGGATTGCAGAAGAAGTGATGCCCGATGGCCGGCAGTCGAGTGGGCAGCTCCTGACGCAATAGGAAGCCGGGCGTGGAGAAGCCGCCGGCCGCCACCACGAACGCGCGAGCGGCGATGGTGACAGTGGGGCCGGCGGGCAGGCCACGGGCGCGATCCAGCACGCGTGCGTGGAGGGCGCGGACGCGGCGACCGTCGAAGGAGAGCCGCTCGGCGCGGGTGTCGGCGAAGAGCCGCGCCCCCGCCGCCAGCGCTCGCGGCAGATAGGTCACGAGCTGGCTCTGCTTGGCGTCGTAGGCGCAGCCTTGCATGCAGTGGCCGCTGGCGCGGCACGCCTTGCGCGCCTGCGGCACGCGGGCCACGTGCCAACCGAGGCGGGTGGCGCCCTCGTGGAGCAGCTGGTTCATGCGATTGACGTACGGATCGGTGGCCGGGTGCACCGACAGATCCCGTTCGATGCTCTCGAAGTGCGGCAAGAGCGTGGCGGCGTCGTGTCCCGTGAGGCCGAACTCGTCCTGCCACTGCTGCAAGCGGTCCGGTGGAGTGCGGTAGCTGTCCGCCCAGTAGTGCACACTGGCTCCGCCCACGTTGTTTCCGTAGGTCATGGCGATGCCGCCGTCGTCGGAGGTGGACAGGCCGCGGCCGCCGTCGATCTTGGCCAGCATGTCCACCTCGCGCTGATCGAAGTCCGCCTTGGTGTAGTAGCCGCCCTGCTCCAGGATCACGACGGAGCGGCCGGCTTCGGCGAGGCGCGACGCCAGGCTGGCGGCCCCGCAACCGCTGCCAACGATGCACACGTCCGCGCTCTCGCTCACGTCGCTACTGGTGGCGAGGTCGGGCCACTGGCGGACGGTCATGCGCGCTCCTTCAAGAGCTTTTGGTAGGCCAAGGCGCTGGCCGGTGGCTTCCGCTCCTTGATCCAAGGGCCGTCGTAGCCGATGGCGTCCCACACCGCGTCGGTGGAGTAGTAGAGGATCTGCGCCATCTGCTTCAGGCCGCTGACGGCCTGCACGAACACCTCGCGCTTCGAACGCAGCATGCGAGTGAGGAGCTCTTGCCGCGCCGTGCGGCCCAGCCGTGTGAAGCGCCCGAGCACTCCGAACAGTGGCGGCGAGTGCTCGATGAGCAAGAGCGCCGCGCGCAAGTCCGCCTGCAGCCCGGGCTCCGCCGCCCACACCTGTTCGTCCATGCCCTGCACCACGCCCAGAGCCACGCCGTCGGGCAAGAGCGCGTCCACCACCGCCTTGGCGATGCAGTACTCCTTCACTCCGAGACCGATGGCGGCTTCTCCGGGCGCCAGCGCGTAGCCCGACGTTAGCCAGCGGAATGCGCCCACGCCGCCGAGCAGCAGGGCGCCGCCCGCGCCGAGCTGGAACAGTCGTCGGCGCGACCACATGGCTCCCGCCCGCCTACCCCCTCCGGAATCCTCCACGAGGGGCTCACCGCCCCTCGTACTCCCCGACGCGACTCCCTTTACTCCCCCCGGGCTCGCTCCGCTCGCTGTTCTCGAGTCTCGACGCATTGGGCTCTCAAGGCCTCCGAGGGCCGGCCGCGCGGCGCAAGCGATCCGCGATGGCGAGGCCGAGGCCCGTCTCCGCGGGGAGCGACGCGAGGATCACGTCGCTCGTTGCGTCGAGCTCTCGCAGCGCGGCGTACAACAGGCGCGCGGCGTCTTCGTTGCTTTGGGGCAGGCACAGCGCGTGGATGCCGGGGGTGAGGTTCGACAGCGGCGCGCGGCATAGCACGCCCACGCGCGCTCCCGCTTCAGCGCGGCGGTTCGCTTCGACCTCGAGGCCCGCGTCGGCCACCAGCACGACGCGGGCCTGCGGCGCGTAGTGCGACTCTAGCGTGCCCGGCGCGCGCACCTCTGCGGAGGCCGTGACGGCCACCGCGGCGCCCACCACGCCTTCCAGCGCTTCGCGCGAGACGCCGCCGGGGCGCAGGATCACCGGAGCGCCGCGGGACACGTCCACGATGGTGGACTCCACGCCCACGCCGCAAGGGCCGCCGTCGAGGACGAACACGCTGTCGCCGAATTCGTCGCGCACGTGCGCTGCCGTGGTGGGGCTCACGTTGCCGAAGCGATTTGCGCTGGGTGCCGCGATGGCCGAGCCGAATGCGGCGAGTAGCTCCAGCGCGACGGGGTGCGACGGCACGCGCACCGCGACGGTCTCGAGGCCGCCGGTGACCGCGAGGGGCACGCGCGGACTGCGAGCGAGCACCAGCGTCAGGGGACCGGGCCAGAACTTCTCCGCCAAGTGGCGGGCGACGTCCGGGACGTCGGCGACCCAATCGCCGAGCCAGCTGGCCGCGCCGAGATGCGCGATCAGTGGGTGATCCGTGGGGCGTCCCTTGGCCGCAAAGATCTTCGCAACGGCCGCGGCGCTCTGGGCGTCCGCGCCGAGGCCGTACACCGTTTCCGTGGGGAATGCGACCAGCTCGCCGGCGCGGAGCAGCTCGCACGCGCGCGCGATCCCGTCCGTCATGCGCCGAACAGCTCCTTGGGGTCGAGCCCGGCGGCGACGATCTCGTCGGCCAGGGCGTCGTCGTCCGCATCGGGACGGAACGCGAGGGGGCCGAACACCGGTGCGCGCAGGAGCTCCCCGAGCTGCCGCCGGTGATCGAGACCCGGCGGCTCTGCCGCAACGGGCTGGAGGACGATGCCTTGCACCGCGACGCCGCGACGCTCGAGGGCCTCCACCGTGAGCAGCGTGTGGTTCACCGTGCCGAGAGCGTCCCGCGCCACGATCAACGCCGGAAGGCCGAGGCGCGCGACCAGATCCGCGAAGGTGCCGTCAGCGCCAAAGGGAACCAACGCGCCGCCGGCGCCTTCCAGCAGCAGCGACGGACACAGCGCCCGCGCCGCCTCGACGTGCAGAGCGAGCTCCGTGAAGGACAGCGTGCGCCCGACGGCCCGTGCCGCCTCTGCCGGTGACGCGGGTAGCTCGAAGCGCAGCGGTGCGACGCGGGAGAGCTCCACGTTGGCTGCCCGTGCCAGCGCCACGCCATCTTCCGGCACCAGCTCCCCCGCCTTGTGAATGCACCCGGTCTCCACGAGCTTGAGGGGGGCTACGGAAACGCCGCGCCGCAGCGCTGCGCGCAAGAGCGCCCGCCCCACCCGCGTCTTTCCGACGCCGGTATCCGTTCCCGTGATGGCGATGCTCGACACGCCGCCCATCGTAGTGCCCCATCCGAAAGCGGCAATGCCTAGGAGCGGCGCTCACGTCCCGGCGTCACCGCCGCTGCTGTTGCTGGGGCACTCCGCCGGCGTTCCCAGGCGCTCGTTGGTGACAGTGGCGCCGGAGAACGCGCAGTTCGCGCTGCAGGCGCCGCTCACGGCGGCGCACTTGTGACCCGAGCAGCTCCGCGTGGTCCCCCCAGGCTGTCCATCGCACTCACACACGACGCACAGGCAGTCGTCCGCTCCCAAGCAGGTTTCCCCCGGCTGCTTCAGGGTGCCGGACGAGCTGCCTCCGCTGCCCCCGTCCTTGCCGCTCTGACTCGAGTCGTCACTGCTGCTGCAGGCTGCCAGGGACAGGGCCAGCGTCAAGGCAATCGATAGCGACAGGGATCTCATGGGGCGTTCCTCCTCCGTCAGAGTACGCCGCGAGGCCCCGCAGCCTTCCGTGGTGGTGTCGCCGCCACGAACTTTTGCATTTGTTTTTCTGGTTCGGCGCGAAGACCTCGCGGCGCGAGCTTCCGCGCCGGACCAGAAAAAAGATCGGACTATTGCACGCAGTAGGTGCCGCTGGCGTTGCCCACTTCCTCGCAGTTCCAGAAGTCCGGGCAGTCCGTGAAGCTGGAGCAGATCTTCGAGCAGTAGCCGAAGGCCGAGCCGCTCTTGAACAGGCAGATGTTGGAGTTGCAGTCGCCGTCGCCCTGACACTCGTCGCCGACGTTGCCGCCGCCGGTGCTGGAGCCGCCGCCCGAGCCCGGGCCGCCGCCGGTGCTGGAGCCGCCGCCGGAGCCGCTGTTGCCGCCGGACCAACCCCCGTGGCTGCCGCAGGCGTCGGTGCAGGTGACCTGCTCCGAGGCGCAGCAACCGTTGTCGCAGAACGTGGAGTTGACGATGCTGGAGTCGGCGCAGTGGCACACGATGTTGGGGCAACCGTCGTTGCACGAGGTGCAGGAGCTGCCACCGCCGGAGCTGGCGTTGCCGCTGCCGCCATTGTTGCCGCCGCCGTTGTTGCCGCCGCCGTTGTTGCCGCCGCCGTTGTTGCCGCCGCCGTTGTTGCCGCCGCCGGAGCCGTTGCCGCCCCCACTGCCGGAAGAGCAGGCGATGAGGCCCGCCGCGAGCAGTGTCGATAGAACCAAGCCAATGCGATGCATGGGAATTTCTCCTTCCACCGCATGGACGCGTCCCCCCGGAGGCTGTCGCAAAAAAAGTTCGGCTCAGCCGTCCTGGCTGCCGAGCAGGCGGGTGACGCTGGCGTCCAGCTGACTGCCGATGATGCGGATCACGCTCTGGATCTCCGGTGCCGGCAGGCTCAGTCGCTGGCTGAGCTCGGTCACGGTGCCGTCGAACAGGTCCTCCCGTGCCCGGGCGAGCCAGCGGGCGGCGGTGGCGCGATGTACGCCGTACAGGGCGCCAATGGCGTCGATGCCGAGATCGTCGATGAGCTGGTGGCGGAGCAGGTTGCGCTGCCGGGGCTCCAGCTGGGCGATGGCCATCTCGAAGGCGGCCTTGAACTCCTCGCCGTAGCGGGCCTTGAGCGAGAGGAGCTCGGGATCCGAGTCGTTCACCAGCTCTTCCAGGTCGGGCTCCGAGCGGCGCGTCCGCGCGTCCGCACGTCGCGCCAGGGCCACCACCTCGCGAGCTGCGATGATGCGCACGAAGCCGCGCAGGCTGCCCTTGCCGGTGTACTGCGCGAGCTTGCCCGGGCCGCCGTCAGGCCCGACCAGCAGCTTTTGACGAGTGGTCTGCAGCGCGTCGTCGAGGCTGGCGCTTCCCACCTCGAAGCGAGCCAGCGTGCTCCTCAAGCCGCTGATGCACTGCTCTTCCAGTCGATCCACGGCGCCTGGCACGCCCAGCAGCGCGGCGCGCGCCAGCCAGATGTCCGCTGCGGGAGCGTCTCCGTCGGCAGCGGCCATCGCCTTGTCGAATTCCTCTGCGGGCAGGTCGATGTCCGGATGGGCCGCACGCGCCTCGGCGATCAGCTGTTCCGACACCATTGTCCGACCGTAGCCCGTTCCCCGCGCGCTGCGGATGCGCGAGCATAACTGTCCGTAATCATTGACTGCTCGGCCTCGCCCCGACCCCGCGGCGGTGGCGTGCTATTCCCGCGCCGGAAATATGGGACTCGGTGGGCAACAGCCGGGCGACGTGGTGGCCGACAGGTTCCGCCTCGTTCGGAAGCTCGGTGCCGGCGGCATGGGAGCGGTGTGGCACGCCACGCACGTCGTCACCGGACGCACGGCCGCGCTGAAGTTCCTTCACGCCGGTCGCCATGCGGACGCGAATGCCCGCGCTCGACTGCTGCGCGAAGCGCGCGCCGCGGGCGCCGTGGAGCATCCCGCCGTGGTGCCGGTTCACGACGTGATCGAGGTCGACGGCGCTCCGGTGCTGGTGATGGACTTGCTCGAGGGTGAGTCGCTGCGGGAGCGGTTGGATCGCGAGGGCCGGCTGTCCGCGCGGGCCGCCGTGGACGTGGCACTGTCCGTGCTCGGGGTGCTGAGCGCGGCGCACGAGAAGGGCATCGTGCACCGCGACTTGAAGCCGGAGAACGTGTTCCTGTCCGCAGATGGAATCCATGTGTTGGACTTCGGTATCGCAAAGATCACTCGCACGGACGGGCTTCAGGGCCTTTCCACCGCCACCGGTGCGCTCTTGGGCACGCCGCACTACATGGCGCCGGAGCAGGCATTCGGCGAGAAAGACGTCGACGGACGCGCGGACCTGTGGGCCCTCGGCGTGCTGCTGTACGAGTGCTTGAGCGGCACGCGCCCCATCGAGGGCGACAACCTCGGTCAGATCTTGCGGGCGATGACGGAATGCAAGAGCACCCCGCTGCTCGAGGTGGCGCCGGAAGTGGATCCGGAGCTTGCCAAGGTGGTGGACGGCCTGTTGGTGGAGCGCTCCGAGCGGCCCAGCGATGCGGCCCTGGTAAGCGCCAGCCTGCAAGCGCTGGCGGGTACCCTCAGCGGGACGGTGCGCGTCTCACCGAAGCCCAAGGCGCGAGGGGCGGAAGCGACGACGGCGGAGCCCGTCACTCGCGAGGCGCCGCGCTCGAGGTCGCGCGGCGGCTACGTGATTGGGGCGGTGGCCGTGGCCCTCGGTGCATGGGTCGTTTTTCCGCGTGCGCCACGAGCCCATTCCCTCGGGCGCGGTCTCGGCCAGGTGACCGTGGCGGCGGTGAGCGCAGCGACGGTGAAGAGCGAAGTGCCCGAGCCGCCGGTGGAGCCGAAGGCCGTTGTTCCCCGGGTGTTTCGCCGCGTCGTGCAACCGAAGGCGCCGCCGTCCGCCGAGCCTCCCGAACAGCCGGCACGGCCCGACAAGCTCATCAACGAGCCGCCCTTTTGAGCATGCTGCGACTGTTGCTCGTGATCGCGCTGCTGTTCGCGTCCGGAGTGGCGCGGGCGGAACCGGACGCGGATCCCAAGACGGAGCAGGCACGCGAGCTGTTCCGACAGGGCGCGCGCTACGCCAGCGACACCCGCTGGGGCGAGGCGCTGGCGCACTTCGAGCGATCCGCCGCGCTCCGTCCCCATCCGGGCACCACGTTCAACATCGCGATTTGCCATCGTGCGCTGGGGCGCTACACACGCGCCGAGCGTGCGTTCCGCGCGGCGCTGGCAGAGAACACCGGCGGCGAGCTCGCCGAGAGCGTGGTCCACGACATCACGGGTTATCTGCGCGAGATCGACGCGACGCTGGTCCGGGTTTCGGTGACCCTCACGCCAGCGACGGCGAGCATCACGGTGGACGGAAGCCCGCTCGAGGTCGTCTCTCGCGCCCCCTTGACGCTGCGGGCGGGAACGCTGGCCGCCGGTGAGAGCCAGCGGCCTCCCGGGGGGAAATTCGTGGTCGTACTCGATCCGGGCACCCACGTGCTCTTGCTGAGGCGACCGGGTTACGCAGACGCCGTGGTGCGCAAGAGCTATCGCGCGGGACAGCGCGGGGCGCTGAAGCTCGAGCTCGACCGCTTGCCGGCGTCGTTGAGCATCACCTCCAACGAGGCCCGGGCGGCCGTGAGCATCGACGGCGTGGACGTGGGCACGGCGCCGGTGCGGCTCTCCCGCCCTGCAGGGAGCTACCGAATACTGGTGCGGAAGGAAGGCTACCTCCCCTACGACGGCGTCGTGCGCGCGCGGCCGGGACAGAGCTTGGAAGTGCCGGCACGGTTGATCAAGGATGAGCCGGCGCTGACGGAGCGCTGGTGGTTCTGGACCGCGGCCGGAGTGGTCGTTGCTGGAGCCGTGCTCGGTACCTACGCTGCAACGCGACCCGAGCCCGAGCGACCGGCAGTGGACGGCGGAGGACTGGGATGGGCCATCCGCGCGCCCTGATCCTGCTCGCCTTCGGTTGGGGTTGCTCACCGGCGGCGCCAAAGCCGTACGGTGAGGTGCTGTTGAACGTGGACACCAACGTGACGGTGCCTCGCTTGGCGAGCGAGCTGCGCGTCGACTCCTACGCCGAGGATGGAACCTGGTTCGACTCCCGCGCCATCGGCCTGCCCGACGCCCCGAGTTGGCCGGTGAGCTTCAGCGTGTACTCCGCCGACGAGACGCGGGAGACGTGGGTGTGGGTGCGGCTGCGCGCCTTCTCCAACGGCGCCGTGCGGGACTACCGGGGGGAGCGCTTCACCACCGTGGAGGGCCCGGCGCCCGTGCCAGAGGGGGAGCAGCCGCGACTGACGAAAGATGGCGTGGACGTCACGCCCCAAGAGGAGCCGCTGCCCGCCCTCAGCGTCGATCGCCTGCTGCGCGTTCGGCTCGCACCGGGGAACCGCGGAACGGTATCCGTGCTGCTCGATGGCAGTTGCGCCGGCCGCATGGCGTTCCTTGGCGAGCTCGCTCCCGGTGTGAGCAGCAGCTGTATCGCCGGTCAGGACACCGTCGCCCTGGACGCGGAGCGGAGCGCCGGCATTCAAGCTGCAAAGGAGACTCTGGCGGGCACCTGGGGCGAGCCCTGCGAGAGCGCGCGGGAAGGAAATCGCATCTGCGTACCCGGGGGCGGCACCATCCTGGGCTCCCGTGAGCTCTTGCTGTATCCGGGTCTGCCGCCGACACCGGAACGCGTGATGTACCTGTCGCGCTTCTGGGTCGACGAACGCGAAATGAGCGTGGCGCGATTTCGCGCCGCGCTGGCCCAGGGTTTTGCACCCGCGAACATGCCGACGGAAAATCCCGGGGCCTTGGGGCCGGACTACGTCCAGAACGGCTGCACCTGGAGCACGACGCCCAACGGCCGGGAGGGCTACGCTCTGAACTGCGTGTCGCAGGTCACGGCGCGGGCGCTGTGTCAGTTCTTGGGGGGCGATCTTCCGACGGAGGCTCAGTGGGAGTACATGGCGACCTCCGCCGGCCGCAACGAGCGCATGCCCTTCCCGTGGGGAACCGCTCAGCCCGAGTGTGAGCGCGCGGTGTACGGACGGCTACCGCTCAGTGGCGTCGCCGGCGTTTGCCAAAGCCTGGGGACGGGCCCGGTACCCCTCGACGAAGGACCGGGGGACGTGACCCCGCTCGGGATCTTCGGCCTCGCCGGAGGCATGAGTGAATGGACCCGGGATACCTACGCCGACTACGGCGCGCCGTGCTGGAAGCAGGCGCCGCTCGCCAACCCCGAGTGCAGTGGCCCCGGCGCGAACGTGTCCATGCGCGGCGGCAACTGGGCCACGCCGCCTACGATCCTGCGTAGCGCTTCTCGCTTGGGCACCAGCGCCCAGGGCAAAGCGTCGTTCATCGGGTTTCGCTGCGCGTATCCGGGGGCGGCGTGAAACGGCTCGCGTGCGCTCTGATGGCAATCCTCTGGGGGTGCAGCTCGGCGGCGCCTCCACCCGAGGGACAGCTGCTGGTCTACGTCACGACCGACGCGCCGTTGCCCCCGGCACCTGGGAAGCCAGAGAGCGACGTGGTGCCCTTGTTCGACCGCGCCGAGCTATCCGTAATCGAACCCGGCGCGAGCGCGCCGTGTACGGACTGCCGTCGGGTGCTCGCGCTCGACGCCGAGGCCGTGGACGCCGGCCGCGTGAGCTTCGGCCTGGTCGCTCCCCCGGGGCGTGCAGGCTATCGCTTGCGCGCGCGCTTGTTTCGTAGCGCCACCACCATCTCCGCCGAGCCCCGCCCCGCCTCTACCATCGAAGCGGTGGCGGAGCTTCCTGCGGTCGTCGCGGGCGAGGTGACTCGGCTCACGCTGGTGCTGCGGACCGACGACGTTGCGAAGCCCGAGCTGCCCGTGGCGCTAGTCCCCGGCAAGCCGCCGCGGAGCCTGGTGGGAAGCTATCCCGGCGCTCGACGCACCCCGTGCCCGAGCGCGCCACCGCCCGGCATGGCCTGTGTCCCGGGCGGGGCGTTTTGGATGGGAGATCCCAGCTTGGACACGACGGACGGCGCCGAGTACGACGGCCGGCTGGAGCGCATCGTGGTGCTCTCCCCGTTCTTCGTGGACACCACGGAGGTCACCGTGTCCGCGTTTCGCGCGTCGGGCCTGGCCACGCCGCTCTCGCCCGGGGGACCCAGCAACAACCCCCACGTGGCGGACGCCGATTTCTTCGACTGTCGCTACACCGATGCGCCGGGAGCGAACGAGGACTACGCGGTGAACTGCCTGAGCTGGCAGAAGGCCGAGGCCTACTGCGAGTCCCTGGGCAAGACGCTCCCGACGGAGGCACAGCTCGAATATCTCGAGAGTCGTCTGGGGCGCGCGCCCTTCGTGTGGGGAACCGACGCGCCGACGTGTGCCGACGCGGTCTTCGATCGGGACGCGAGCGGCGGCTGCAAGCCGTTCGGCCCGGCGCCGATAGGCAGTGGCGCTCGCGATCGTCTGGACCTCGACGGCGTGGAAGTGTTGGACGTCACCGGCGGCGTCACGGAGTGGGCTCGAGATCAGTGGAATCGCGAGACCGAGGGCTGCTGGGGCACGGGCGTGTTCTTCGACCCTTTCTGCGACACGCCGAGCGCGCTGGACCCTGCGGCCCGCGTAATGCGGGGCGGCGGCTGGTATGCGTCGATCTGGCTGCTCCGGGCGTCGCTGCGCGCCCGCACCGTGGACGAACAGTTCGCCGTCGCGGGTGAGATCGGGTTTCGCTGCGTGAGCAGTCCATGAGCGAGTGCCTGGACGACGCCGTGCTGCTCGGCTTCGTGGAGCAGCGCCTGGACGGCCCGACCGCGGCGCGGGTGGAGCGACACATCGACGCCTGCGGTGCCTGCCGTCGCTTGCTCGCGATGCTAGCGCCCAGGGAGACGCGGGGACGCACTCTGGACGGGCGCTGGCTTCTCGAAGAGCCCATCGGCGTGGGCTCCATGGGGCGCGTGTTCGCCGCGCGCGACACGCAGTCCGGCGAGCGGGTCGCCGTGAAGCTGATGCGCGACGGGGTGCCGGCCCAGCTGGAGCGCTTCGCTCGCGAAGCGGAGCTCTTGAAGCGTATCGCCCATCCCGGCGTGGTCGGCATCCGCGAGGTGCTCGAGCTCGACGACGGCCTCGCTTTGGTGATGGACCTCTTGGAAGGGATTTCCCTTGAAGTCCATCTCACGAAGCGAGAGCGAGAGACTGCCGGCGAGGCGCGGCGCATCGGGATCGCGCTCGCAGAAGCCGCCGGGGCGGCACATGCCGTCGGCATCGTTCATCGCGACGTCAAGCCCGCCAACGTCTTCTTGGAGCGCGGCGAGCCGCCGCGGGTGCGGCTCTTGGACTTCGGGCTGGCCAAGCTCATTCGAGCGGACTCCGCGGCGAGCACCATCGGGCGCCTCACCGCCAGTGGCACGGCCATCGGCACGCCGGCGTACATGGCGCCAGAGCAAGTGCGCGGCGAAAAGGATGTCGATGCTCGCGCCGACGTGTGGGGCGTAGCGGCGGTGATGTACCGCATGCTCGCGGGTCGTGCGCCGGTCGAGGGTCGCAGCTTCGGCGAGGTGTTTCGGCGCCTGCAAGCTCCCGTTGCGCCGCTCGGGAACGTGCGCCCGGACGTTCCCGCCGCCCTCTGCCGTGTGGTGGACCGCGCGCTGTCCCTCGATCGGGAACAGCGGCCCGCTGACGGAACGGCGTTGGCCCGGCAGCTCTAACGCAGACGCCGCGCGTGGCGACCGAGACCCTTCCACGGGTCCTCGCGCTGCTCGAGGCGGTCGAGCACGCTCTGCATCGAGAAGCCGTCGGGGCGGAGGTCGTCGTCGAGCTCGTCCCAATCGAGGGGCACGGCCACACTCGCGTGCTGTCGCGCCCGCACGGCGTAGGGGGCCACTGTCGTTTGCGCGTAGCCATTGCGCATCACGTCGAGATACAGCCGCCCGTCGCGCTTGTCCTTGCGTTGCTCCAGCGTGAAGCGGTCCGACTCCAGCTCGCTCGCGATGTCGCGCGCCTCGGCGCGTACCTGGTCGAAGTCTACGCTGCGATCCAGCGGCACCACCACGTGCAGCCCCTTCGAGCCCGTCGTCATGACTTGGCAGTAGTACCCGCGCTTCTCGAGCACCGCGCGCAGCTCCCGCGCTGCCGCCAACACCAGACCGAAACCGCCCTGGGGTGGATCCAGATCGAAAATCATTCGATCTGGATTTTTGGGGCGGTCCGCTCGGCTCAGCCACACATGTGGGGTAATGGTGCCCTGCCCCACCAGGTAGGCAAGTGTCGCTGTGTTCTCGACCAGCGTGTAGCGCGTGCTACCGCCCTCCTTCGCCTGGGTGCTCCGGGGCACGAAATCGGGGAAGTGGTGGGGCGTTTCCTTTTGGAAGAATCCGTTCTTGCCAACGCCATCCGGGTAGCGCTCAAGCGTGACCGGTCGGCCCGTCAGATGCGGGAGCATCACCGCCGCCACCGCAACGTAGTAGTCCGCCAGGTCCCCCTTGGTGATGCCGAGCTCGGGGAAGAGGACCTTGTCTGCGTGCTCCAGCGCGACGGTGTGGGGACCGAAATGCAGCTCTCGTCTGGACATGATGATAACGTAGTGCGCGGAGCCGCTTTCCCCAGAGCCACACCGTGAACGTCGCCGAATTGCTAGCCCTGTTGCGACGCGTGGATGCCGTTTCACTGCGGCAAGACGGCACGGTGGTGGCAGATGGTCGCGAGGTAGGACGCCTCACTCCCGGCGAACCGGCCTACGAGCACATCTTCCGCAGCGCCGAGGACGCGATGATCGTGTTCGATCCGGAGGACGAGAAGATCCTCGAAGCGAACGACAGCGCGTGCCGCCTGTACGGCTTCGAGCGAGAAGACCTCGTGGGCCGCAGCCTGGCCACGCTTTCTTCGGACGTGATGCAGGGTCGCCACTACATCGAACAGACGCTCGAACGCGGCGCCCTCGCCGGCATCGAGACGGTGCAGCTGCGCGCGGATGGCACTCCGATGCACCTCGAGTGCAGCGCGAACCGCGTGGAGTTCCAGGGCAAGAAGGCAATCTTGAGCATCCAACGGGATGTGACCAAGCGTCGTCGCATCGCCCACGAGCTCGAGCGCCTGGCCGCGGAGCTCGGCATCATGCGGGCGGTGGATCAGGCTGTGCTGGCCGGCGAGCCGCTGGAAAACGTGGCTCGTGCGGCACTAGCGCGGCTCTTGGATCTGGTGCCGGTGCAGCGCGCCAGTGTGGTGCTCTACGACGAAGAGCGGCGCACCGCGCAGCCGCTGGTGCAGGCCGGCGCGCTCGACGAAGTGCTGCCCAAGGCGCCGCTGCCGCTGGGGGATTGGGGCGACCGCGACGACCTCCAGAGCGGTGCCACCCGCTACCTCTCGGATCTGCGCGCGGAAGGCCGCACGCCGCTCCATCGCCGCCTGGTGGACAGCGGCATTCGGAGCTTCATCACCGTGCCGCTGCTGGCCGCGGGTGCGCTCCTGGGTGAGCTGAACATGGCGAGCGCCGAGGTCAGCGCCTTCGACGAGGATCGCCGTCACCTGGCCCAGGCGGTGGGCAACGAGCTGGCCATCGCGCTGCACAGAGCGCGATTGGCGCAGCGTCTTTCGCAGGAACGCGCGCGCCTTTCCGCACTGATGAACGGCCTGCCGGACGGTGTTGCGCTGCTCGATGCCAATGGTCGCGTGCTGCTCGAGAACGAGCGCGGCCGGGAGCACATGGAGCTTCTGGCTCGCTCCGAGCAGTTCGCCCAAGGCAAGGACGACCTGGCAGCGGCGTCCAGGCCCACGCGTCTCGAGGTCACGGTACAGGGGCGCGTGTTGGTCGTTCGCTTCGAGCGCATCATGGACGAGACGGGTGTGCTCACGGGTAGCGTGCTGTTGAGCGAGGACGTCACGGCGGAGCGCGCCATCGAGCACCGGGTGAAGGAGCACGAGCGCCTGGCCGCCGTCGGGCAGCTCGCTGCCGGAGTCGCTCACGACTTCAACAATCTGTTGCAAGGCATCTCCGCGCACACGGAGCTGGCAGCTCACGTGAGCGGAGTGGCGGAGGTACGCCGACGTCTGGAGCCGGTGCTGGAGCTGTCCGAGCGCGGCGCGCGCCTCATCCGACAGATCTTGGATTTCTCCCGCAAGACCCCGCGCCATGCGGAGCTTCGAGACCTGGGCGCGCTGGTGGAAACCGGCGTCGAGATGCTACGCCACTCCATTCCCCCCAGCGTGGACCTCACCGTGGATCGCGGCAGCGAAGCGGTGTTCGTGCAGGTGGACGAAGCACAAATGGACCAGGTGCTGACGAACCTCGTCCTCAACGCTCGCGACGCCATGCCCTCCGGCGGCGTGCTGCGAGTGACCGTCGGCAGCAGCGAGCCGCCGGAAGATGCGCCGGAGCTTCCCGAACGCTGCGGCTACCTCTCGGTGCAAGACAGCGGCACCGGCATCGACGAGGACGTGCTGCCCCGGGTGTTCGAGCCGTTCTTCACCACCAAGGAGCCGGGTCACGGCACCGGCCTCGGTCTATCCCAGGTGTACGGCATCGCGCGCCAGCACGGCGGTGTCGTGCGCGTGCAGAGCAGCCGCGACCAAGGCACCACCTTCACCGTCTATCTTCCGCTCCACGAGTCCAAGCGCTGAAGCTCGCTTCTTTTGTTGGTGCGGCGCGATGCCCGGCGCGCGAGCGAGCTTCACGAAAATGCAGTACCGTCAGGGCATGCCTTTCGGCGCCCCACGGGTGGCGCTCGTTGCTGCCCTGCTCCTCAACGGCTGCGGCTCATCCGAAGCTGCGGCCGGAGGCGCCGCTGCGGGCGGTGGCGGAGCCGGCGCCCAAGGTGGCGGCGCCGTGGGGGGCGGTGGCGGCGCGAGCGGGGACGGCGGCGGCGGGAAGGACGCGGGGACCTTCGTCGTGCTCCCGGCTTCGCTCAAGGCTCCCGACGCGCCGCTGAACCTGCTGAGCGACGGCGATCCGCTGGTGGTCGCCCTCGCGCCCCAGGGCGGATACTTCTCGTTCGTTACCGCGCGCTTCGGTCCCTTCGACGCCGACGAAGTGGAGCTCATCGTGCGCGTGAAGGAGCCCGGCACCGGCCGCGTGGTGCGGGAAGACCTACGCCAGGGGCCGGTGGTGAAGGTGCCGGGCTCGCCGGGCTTGGTGGAGGCGGACCCCGCCTACCGCGGCGCGGTCGCGCATCTTGCAATGTGCCCGATCCAGGACGAGCCGATGGTGGGCAAGGCGTGGGATCTGGAAGTGACGGTGACGCCCAACAACGCGGCCCACGTCACGGGGACGGGCAGCGTGCGCGTGACGCCGAGCTGCATGCCGACGGACGGGGGCACGAAGTCGATCTGCGAGTGCACCTGCGCCCCGGGCTGGGAACCGGGGGCGTGCTACTGACGAGCCGCGACGGACGCGGCGTGAGGTACCGCGGCGGACCGACATTCCCTGGCCGTCGAAGCACTGCGAAGTGACAGGGGACGCCCGGCATTCGCGTGGAAAGCGGCTCTTGGCTTGACCGGGTGGTGGGGGCGGGGGTAGCTCTCACGGCCGTGAGCGAGAAGTGCGACAAGCGTGCGATCCTGATCGTGACGCAGAGCGTGCAGGGGACGGCCTCCAACGTGGCCAAGCAGCGCGTGGAGCTGTGCTGCACGGAGCCGGCGGGGCACGAGGGGCCGCACTACGACCGCACGCACGACGAGCGCTGGCAAGATGACGGTCGCGAGCTGACGACCGTCTTGCGCCACGAGTCGGACGAGTAGCTCGTCAGAACGTGACCTTGCCGTCGATGTGCGTGGTCTTGTCCGCGCTGAACTTGGTGTGACAGGTGCTGCACGACGAGTCGTTCGGGTGTGGTGCCGGCGGCGGGAATCCGTGACAGGCACCACAGGGGGCTTGATTCACTCCGGTCCAGGTCGGGGCGGTATTGGAACCGTTCGAGTTCCAACTGCCACCGTGGCAATAGGTGTTCGTGCAGCTGACGCCGTCGTAGGTCGGAGTGTTCACGTTGGTGCCGTTGGCGTGATCCAACGTGGCGACGCCGCTGAACGTGAGCTCTGCAGGCCCCGCGGTATCGTAGTGCCCCGGGGCGTCCACGCTGGCGGGCACGACGTGGCACTCGACGCACTCCACCGGGCGCCCCGTGATCCCACCGCTGAGGTGCGTTTGGTGCGCGCCTACGCCGGGGAAGCTGGTGGCCGTGTGGCCCGAGAGGTCCACCGGCGGCGCCGCGTTCTGCTGGCTGCCGTGGCAAGCGTTGCAGGTGGTGGGTAGCACCACGTCTACTGTGCCATTCACGTGCAGGTCGCGGTTCACGATGGTCTGATTGTCCGCTCCGACGACTGCGCCATGGCAGAAGTTGCAGTTCGTCATTTGCGGGTGCGGCGCGGGGGGCGGCGCACCGTGGCAAGTGGTGCAGGAGAGGTTACCGGCGGTGCTGGTCCACTCCGGGCTGTCCGTCCCAGTGGCGCTCGGTCCGTGGCACCAGGAGTCGCTGCACTTCTTGGCGGTCCGATTCCAATCTGGAGCGCGGCCACTGGTAGTGGCCACGCCGGTGAAGATCACCTCGGCGGGCGCGGTGTCGATGTGGCCGGGATCCCCAACTTCCTTGGGTACCACGTGGCACTCACCGCAGGCGACGGGACGGCTGTTGGCGCCGCCCGCGAGGTGCACCTGATGGGCGCCCACGCCGATGGCGGTGATGTCGCTGTTGCCCTGCGTGTCCACCGGCGGCGCGGCGTTCTGCTCGCTGCCGTGGCAGGTGCTGCAGGTGAGGTCGATGACCTCCACCTTTCCGTTCACGTGCTTCTCGGGCGCGATGAACTTCATGTTCGCGCCGATGACCTCGCCGTGGCAGTTCTCGCACTGCTCCACCGCGGGGTGAGGCAAGGGCGGTGGCAACGCGTGGCAGCTGCCGCAGGCGTCTGCGCTCGACCGTGGATGGGTCCAGCGTGTCTCTGCGTTCTGGTGACAGTAGGTGTCGGTGCAGCTGCGCGCAGCCGCGCTGTAGCTGGGATCTCGACCGCCGGTCTTGGCCAGCTCGCCGAAGGTGAGCTCCGCCGGGCGATCCGTGTCCGCGTGGCCCTTCTGCCCGGTGGTGGTAGGCACCACGTGACATTCCTGGCACGGTACGGCCGCGTGGGTGGGGCCGTCGTGCAGGTGATTCTGGTGGGCGCCGACGCCGGGGTAGGAGGGATCCGTGTTGCCGTTCAGATCGATGGGCGGCGCGGACTTCACCAGATCGCTGCCCGGGTTGTTCGGGCTGCCGTGACAGCTGGTGCACTCCAACGTCTTCGGTGAGGTGTCTTCCGAGCGTCGGTCGAGGCAACCCGGAGCCAAGGCGGACAGCGCGGCGAGGGAGACGGCCGCGCACAGGAGGCTGGTGACGCGCGCGCTACTGTTCATGGCAGTACCTACACATCGCCGCGCCGTCGGAGCGGCTGCTCTTCCAGCCGTTCGGGTGGGGGTTGCCGCCGTAGGCGCCCACCTTGTGGCAACGGATGCAGTTGGTGGCGGGGCCCTGATCGTGGCACGCGGCGCAGGCAACGATGTCCCGTCGTGCTGCGCGACCGTGGAAGCTGCGCCCGTCGGTGTTGCCGCCCACCCAGCCCGGCGGGTGGGGGTTGGCTCCGCGGATGGCGTTGCCGCTTACACCGTTCTTCACGTGGCAGCTGTCGCAGGTTTCCACGGTGTGGCACTTGAGGCAGCGGGTCGGCTGGCTCTTGGCTTCTATCGGGTGCCGAGTCAAGAAGTCCCCGCGGTGCACCAGACGCCGCTCGATGGAGTCCGGACGGCGCTTCTCGATGCTGAGCCCCTGGCTCACGTCGTGGCAGTCGTCACACTGCTGCTGGGAGTGGCAGTTCTGGCAGATGGCCTGCTTCTGCCGAGCGAGCACGCCATGCCGATGGGTGACGAATCCCGCATCGTGACGCAGGAACGTCTGCGGCATGAGCTGAGATAGGTCGGCGCTTTGATGGCAGGGCGTGCACACGCCTTCGTCCCACTGCTTCTGGTGCTCGTGGCAGGTGAAGCAGCGCGCCATCGTAGGAAATCGTGGCTCGCTCTTTTCCACGATGCCAGCGTGACACGGCACGCACTGGCCTTTGTTGCCCGGCATGGCCAGGTGCTTGGCGTGGAAGAAGCGAATGCCGTAGGCCAGCGGCTCGGGATCTTGCGGCGGGCGATTCACTGCGGCCAGCGCCTGCTGATCCGTGGGTTTGTGGCAGCGCTGGCAGACGTCCACCTTGGGCAGCGCCGCGGTGCGGTTGCCCTGCTTGGGGTGGTGACAGGTCGCGCAGCTGAGGCAGTCCGGCAGGCCCGGGCCGCCGCACTTGAGCTCCGTGAGGTGGAGATCGTGAGGGAAGCGCGGCTGGCTGTGTTCGCTGCACGCCAGCAGCAGCGCCAGGCCGATGGCCAAGAGCAGGAGCAAGCGAGCGTGCTTCACGTGCCCCCCCTTCCGCCGAACAGGTAGCTGAGGCGCACCAGGCTCTGCACGTCGGACTTGGCGTAAGGCGAGCGCGCCACCGAGGCCCCCCACAACACGGACAGCTCCGGCAGCACGGCGTAGCCGAGGGTGCCGGCGTACACGCTGGAGGTATCGATGCCTCGAATGCTCTCGTCGTAGAAGTAGAGATAGGCCTCCGCAGTGGCCGTGAGGGGTCGCACGATGCGGCGACGCAGCGAGGTGCGCAGGGAGTGGTAGCCGTTCTCCGGCGCAATCACCCGGCCGTAGGCCACGATGATCATCGTGCGCTCCGGCCGATCCGGCGACCAACGCACTTCCGCGTCTCCCCGGCTGCCCCGCTCGCCGTCCGAGAACAGCTCGATGAAGCCATTGCCTTCCAGGGCCAAGCGCGGCATCGCGTGCAAGGTGAAGCCGCCGCCGACCTCGTCGAAGGAATCCGTGCTGAACACGCTGAGCACGGATTGATGCGAAAGGAATGCGGCGGGCACCGTGTGCGTGAACTCGCCGGTCAAATCCACGAGGTAGTGGGGCGTTGCGTCGACCCACGCCCGCGCGTCTGCCAGGCGACTGCCGTCCAGATCGAAGATGCCATTGCCGCCGACGGCGAGCTTGTCGCTCGGCTGCCAGTGGGCGTCGGCTCCGACGTTGCGATGGGCGAGCTCGCTGTTTTCGTGCTGCTCGTGGAAGGACGCCCCCGCGGACAGCGGCCCCTTGTCGTAGAACAAGCGCGCCCCCGCCAGCCAGTAGCCCGTGCGGTTCGGATCCTCCAGCGCGTCGGGATTTCGAAGCAGCGTATCTTGTGCGCTACCGAGCTGCTGATAGCCGATTTGTTGGTTCCAGCGCGGAAGCACCGAGAGACCGCCGTAGGCTTCGGCTCCCAAGCCGACGTCCAAACGGCTGCCCACGGCCAGGCCGTCGAAGCGCGCGTAACGAGCGGCACCACCGGCGAAGGCCTGGCGCCCGAGGCGGAGCCAGGTTTGCCCTTGGTGGTAGCGCACGTTTGCGCTCTGGACGTCGCCGTCCAGGCGGTGCTCGCGGGCGACGCCGTCGCCGTTGTCGAGCTCCCCCAGGTGCACTCCGCCCCAAGCACTCAGCTCGACGTCGAGGCTGTCCTTGTGTCCGATGGCGTCGATGTCCTGGACGCGCAGTGACAGGTACTGATTGATGGGCGCGACGCGGCGGCTCACGACCAGCGCGCCGTCCGGCCCCGGGAGCAGCGCGCGCTCATACAGCTGAAACAGCGTTTCGCCGCGGGCCACCACGGAGTAGTGATCGGAGGGTTGGTCCTGCACGTCGTCGTCCGCCGCTGCAGCCGAAGCTGACAGCGCGGTGACCGTGAGCGCCGCACCAATGCTCGTAACGAGTGGTCTCAATACCACGACAGCTTTCTACCACAGCGTTCAAGCGCCGAAAGACCCGCCGAGCGTCCGACGTGACAGCGCGCAGCTCGAGGATCCCGACTCCAACATTTTCGTCTCAGACTTCAGTGTTTTGGAGCAGGGTGCGCAAATTTCGCGCGTTTTGTCAGGGGTAGAGGCGATAGCGACGGCGGAGCCGCTCGAAGGCGGCGAGCGCGTCGGCACTCTGGCCGGGTGCAGCAGCCACCAGGGAATCCATCGCGCGCTCGTTCCACTCGCTTGGGTGACGCGCGGCGATCGCGCGCCGGAGGGCGAAGGCCAAGGCGACGGGGCGGAACCGTTTCACGTCGGTGACGTGGAAGGAGACGGCCTGGCAACGCTTGCCGGAGTAGGGAGAGGCGGTCGGGACCATTTCCGTTGCGCGGAGCTGGACGCCCGGCACATGGACGCGCTGGACGATCGCCCGAGCGTCCAGCCAGGGCGCTCCGATCCACTCGAAGGGCCGGCCGGTGCCGCGCCCCACGCTCAAGTTCGTACGCTCGAGCAGACCCACGCCTGCGTAAAGCAACGCCTCAGTGGGGCTGCGGATGTTGGGGGACAGGTTCACCCAGGGCAACCCGGTCTCGTCGAAGGGCTCGGCGCGGTGCCAGCCCTCCATGGGGATCACCTGTAGATTCAGGGGAAGGTGCCGCTCGCCGCGAAACAAACGTGCGAGCTCACCCAGGGTCAGGCCGTGGCGCACGGGCAGCGGAAAGGGATTGACGAACCCGAAGCGCTCGGCGACGGGCCCCTCGACGTGAACGCCGTCGATGGGATTGGGCCGATCCAGCACCACCACGCGCAGGCCCCGCGCCGCAGCGACTTCCATTACGGCGAGCATGCTCGAAGCGTAGGTGTAGATGCGCGAGCCCACGTCCTGCACGTCGATCACCAACGTGTCGATGCCCTCGAGCATCTCCGGGGTCGGGCGCCGAGTGGCGCCGTACAGGCTGAAGACCGGGACGCCGGTCTTGGGGTCCTTTCCGGACGGAACGGGGCCTTCGCGATCCGAGCTCAAGCCGTGCTCCAGGCTGAATGCTGCAACGAGCGTGGTGTTGCTGGCTTCGGCCAAGAGGTCGAGGGTGCGCCGGCCGTCGCGGGCGCGGCCGGGGGCGTGGGTGACGAGCCCAATGTGCGCTCCAGCGACCGGGGCGAATCCCGCCTTTACCAGCACGTCGATGCCGGCGAGCACGGCTGGCGGCGCCGAGGCCTCCCGGAGCCCAGCGGCTGCGAACAGCTGCCACACCAACGGCTGCACCTTGCCGTGGGGCTTTGGGTGCAAGCGACTGCTGAGGAACACGATGAACGCGTCGCGCTCCGGATCGATCCACAGCGCGGTGCCGGTGAAACCGGTGTGGCCGAAGGTGCTGGGGGAAACGCCGAGGGCGTAGGGTTCGTTGGGAACGTCCCAGCCGAGGCCCCGGCGCTCGTCGCCGAAGCTCACGATCGAGCGGGGCAGACCGCGTGCGAGCACGGGGTGCGCTGCCAGTGAGCGGGCGCCCAGAAGATAGCGAGCGAAGCGCGCGAGATCGTCCGCGGTGGAGAACAGCCCGGCGTGCCCCGCGACGCCACCGAGGCGCGCCGCGCGGGGATCGTGCACGCTGCCGCGCAGGCCGCCTTCGGTGGGGGCGCTACGCCGGGGGTCGGCGCCGAACGCGGTGTCGTTCATGCCCAGGGGCTCGAAGATCTCGCTCCGCGCGGCGTCGTCCAGGGAGCGCTTGGAGACGCGCTCCACGAGCTCGCCGAGCAGGATGAAGCCCAGATCGCTGTACTCGTAGCGCGTGCCGGGATCCCGCGTGGCGGCCAGGCGAGCAATGGCGGCGATGGCGGCCAGGTGGCCGTGCTCGTAACGTTCGAGGGCGTTGTCCGCCGGCAGGCCGCTGGAGTGCGTGAGCAGCTGACGCACGGTGATGCTGGAGGCGCCGAGCTCGGGGAGCCAGCGCCGCACGGGCTCATCGAGGGCGAGAGCGCCGTGCTCCCGCAGCTGAAGCACCAGCGTCGTGGTGACCACGGCCTTGGTCAGGCTTGCCAGATCGAAGACCGTGTCCGCCGTCATCGCTTCTTGCCCGACGACGCGCTCACCGTACGCGCGCCGGAACACCACGCCGTTCCGCCGCCCGATGATCACGACGCACCCCGGGATGCGACCGTCTGCGATGGCGCCCTGCACGAGCGCGTCGATACGCGCCGTCGCCTTCGCGCCGAGGCGCGCTTCCGGTGCTGGCAGAGCGACGAGCGGAACCGTGACGGCGTGACTACGCGAGAGGACGCGCGCCGGCACTCGACGGGGCGCGTCGGTGAGTGCCAGGAGCGCCAGCACCAGGGTGAACGCGCGGAGCCGCACGTCGGGGAACGCCGTGCGGGGCGCCGCCATTCCGCCGCGGCGGGTGGTTCCGCGGCGGACCGACATGAGAAGACTGCAGCCTACGGCAGCGTGTACTTGTAGCTGCCGCCTCCGTCCGTGGCGATCCACAGCACCTTGGGGTCGACGGGGTCGGCGACGATGTGTCCGAACTCCGACACCATATTGCCGGTCGGCAGCTGGGTCCAGGTCTTGCCGTCGTCGGATGTGATGGCCAACGGGTTGACGTTGGTGGGGCTCTCGGAGCTGGCGTACGAGGTGTAGCCGGCGACCAGCTTGCCGTCCTTGGTGTACGTCACGGCAGAGACCGTCTTTGGAGTCTTGGAGCTCGCCGGGGAGATGTCGTCGTCGATCTTGCTCCAGCCGGATTCACCGTCCGGCGACAACCACACGCCGCCTTTGGAGCCCCGCACGCCGACGGCGACCTGTCCCGAAGGTCCTACGGCGACTCCACGCGCATCCGACATGGAGCTGCTCGCGCTGGTGCCGGCGACTCGGGCCCAGGAATCTCCGAAGTCCGTCGACTTGTACACGCCACCGCTGCCTGCGACGGCAAAGGTCGCGTACAGCACCTCGGGGTTGCTCGCGTCTTGCGCCAGTCCGGTCGGATACTCATGGCCGTTGTATGCGGGCAGCCCACTGAGCTGAGACCAGGTCTTCCCGTAGTCTGGAGACGACCAGATCCCCGTCTGCCACGGTGTGCTGTCGTTCAGGAAACCGCGCACGATGGCGAACAGGTTTTTCTTGGTGCCGGACTTCAGGAAATGGAGCTGGATGGTGGACGTCGCGTAGAACGTCTTCAGCAGCGACCAGGATTCCATGTCCTTGCTGGTGAAGATCCCGATGCGGGCGTTCGGCGAGCTGTCTCCACCGTAGGTGACGTAGTACGTGCCTTGGTCGTCCTTGGCGAAGCCGCCGGAATCGTGGCCCTTGGTCTGGGTGCCATCCCCCACCTGCTGGAAGTTCTTCCAGCTCTCGCCGCCGTCCTTGCTGATGGAAAACCCCTGGTCGAAGCCGCCGACCATCGCGTTCTTCGGGTCGTCCGGATCGACGAACACGTCCCACCCGCCCGTGATCATGATCTGTCCGGTGTTCTTGTAGAACCCGGGGGTGGCCGCCGGCGTCGCGTAGGTCGGCACCCAGGACTTCTTGGTCTCGGTGCCGTCGCAGGAGAGGGGCTGGCCGTTCGTCTTGATGAAGAGATTCGTTCCGGCGACGAGGAACGTCGGGTCGGATTTCGAGACGTCGAAGGTCAGTCCCGCGCTGCTCCCGAAGTACGTCGCCCACCCAGTGTTGTACGGGAAACTGTAGCAGGACCAGGTGTTGCCGGCGTCCGAGGACTTGTAGATGACGTTGCCGAACATGGCGTAGAGGTTTTTGCCGGCGTCGTCCATGATGTGAAAATCCATCACGCGGACGTTGTCCTTGGCGGCCGATCCCGTGGGCCCGAGGCGCGTCCAGGTCTTGCCGGCGTCAATGGATTTGTAGAGGCCGAAGCTGGAGGTCGCCGGGTCGTGGTCGGGGTCGCTCGTCGACGTCGAGTGCATCCCTTTGGCGGCGTACACGATCGACGGGTCGTCCTTCACGACATCGATGGCCATGATGCGTTGCTGGAGGCGCGAGTCCTGGATCTGGCTCCAGGAGCTGCCGCCGTCGGTAGACTTGAAGATCCCGACCATGCCCGCGTAGTAGACCGTCTGCCCGTCGGCGGACGCGATGGCGATGCTCGCCGTGGAGTATTCGGCGGTTAGCGACGGACCGCCGGTGAGCCCTAGCGGTGTCCACGAGGCGCCGCCGTTGACGGACTTGTACCCCATCACGGCGTAGTCCGGATCGGTACGCCACTTGGTGTTGGAGCCCGCGCCAATGTAGATCACGTCGTGATCGAAGGGACTGATCTTCATTGCCGAGAAGCGATTGGCATGGAGAGGGGCGCCGCTGGCATACCCGTAGTCCGGCAGTCCATCATGAAGATCCACGAAGGACTTGCCCCGATCCGTGGACTTCCAGATGCCGCCCATGGTCGCAACGAACACGGTCTTCGGATCCATTGGATCGAGCTCGATGGTACCGATCTTTTGGCTGAGCAGGCCGCCGTGCTCGCCGATGATCCTATCCCAGCTGTCGCCCCCGTCTTCGGACCGCATGAAACCGCCGTTGTCGGACGCGATGTAGACGTACTTCGGATCGACAGGATCGATGACCACGTCGTTCACGAACGCGTCGCCGCCGGGACCGAGCTGGACGATCGGCGGGCCGCTCGGCGAGCCGCCGGAGCCCGCGGCACCGCCGGAGCCCGCGGCTCCGCCCGAGCCCGCGGCGCCAGCCGAGCCTGCGGCGCCACCCGAGCCGGCGCCGCCTGTGGCCACACCGCCGCCGCCGCTCGCGTCGCCGTTCTCGCTCGAGCCACAGCTCGGAAGGGCGCTGCAGAGAACGACGAGGACTACAAGAGTGCTACCTTTTGCCATGAATTTCCCTCCAAGGAGCCTAGCGTTTCGCGGCGCTTCCACGTTCGACAGTTTCGGACACGGTCTCAGAGTTGATTGCACTGTCCGCAGCCGAATCCGTCGTAGACGAAATCGCCCACACCACTGATCTGGCGCGCCGGTTGGATCTGCCCGTCCACGATCGCGATCGAGTAGAGGCGCGAGTACTGGCCCGGGGATGCGTCGAGGTAGATCACGTGTTCGACACCGTTGGTGCTCTTCACGTAGCTCCAACCCGAACCTACCGAGAAGCTTCCCTTCGACAGCGGAGCGCCGCTCCCTAGGTCGAACAGCTCGTAGCCGAGCCCCGAGCCCTTGCGTACGAACAGGGCCTTGGAGTCAGTGGAAAACTGCGGGAGCGCGCCCGAGAGCGGGAACGCGGCGAGGGACGAGAGGTTCGTCAGCTTCAGCGAGCTCCCGACCGACACCAGCCAGTGATCGTCGGCGCTCACCATGAAGTCGTAGCCCACGTCGGGCGGTAGGGTGACCGCGGTCGCCAAGGTCGCGTCCCAGAGCGTCTTCTTGTCGGTGATCAGATACTTGCCGGAGGGCGACCACTCGAACCATGGCGGCTGATTGCCGAAGCCCGTGGTCGTGAGCTGCGTCACGGCCGGCGACGTCTTGCCGAAGTCGAGCAGCGCCACTCCCTTGCCGGGATCGCTGTTCGACCTGAACGCGAGTCGAGCCCCGGATGCCGCCCACCCGAAGCCGTCCACGTGCACCCCGCTCGACTGCCACGCGAGTGTGGGCGCCGAGCCTGCGAGATCGTAGACGCGCAGCGTGCCGTCCGCGCTCCACGTCGCGAGATGCGTGCTGTCCCCGCTGAATCCGCACTTGTCGAAGCTCGGCAGCGGGGAGAGCGTGGCCGTGCCGCCGGAGAAATGGACCACGCTCGTAGGCCACGCCGCCCACTGGTGATCCGGCGAAACGAAGTGGCCATCGGCGACGGATGCGCTCTGCAACGTGTGCACGGCGTTCGTGCTCGTGGTCACGGTGCGAAGCTCCCCGAAGCCCGAGGTGTGATCGTATGCGGTGTACAGCAGTAGATTGGAGCCGAGCCAGGGACCATCGCTCGGGGCGTACTTCGGCTCCACCGCCACCAGATCATCGGAAAGGCCAGTGAGAGTCGTGGCCAGCGTCGGCGTCGAGCCCGTCAGGTCCCAGACGTTGATGCCCTTCTCGCTCCCGGTGAGCGCAGCGACGCGCGTGCCATCCGGGGAGAAGTGCGCGTGGACGCCGCCGCCCACGGCGACCGGGGACGGGTTCGGCGCAGCGACGTCCACCACGTACAGCGCCGTCGACCACTCCTTGTAGTAGACGAAGCTTGGCGCACCGAGACTCGGACCGCCCCCGCCAGCGCCCGCGGCGCCCCCCGCTCCGGCAACGCCACCGGAGCCGGCAACGCCACCGGAGCCGGCAACGCCACCGGAGCCGGCAACGCCACCGGAGCCGGCAACGCCACCGGAGCCGGCAACGCCACCGAATCCCGCAACGCCACCGAATCCCGCTGCGCCACCGAATCCCGCTGCGCCACCCGATCCGAGTCCTCCGCTCCCCGGCGTCGCGCCGCTCCCCCCTTGCCCGCCCACCCCGCCGGTGTTGGTCGCCTCCGGTGTTCCTGCGCCGTTGCCGCCACACGCCGCTGCCAGCACGGCTACCGCGATTGCACATAGTCTCTGAAGTCTCATGACGAGCGGACCTACGAGAGCGCGTGCGCCGGGGTTCCCTGGATGTCCGAAAGTGCAAAGCTTCAATGTTGGCTCGCCGCGGAAACATCGCGGCGAGAAGTCCGAAAGTGTCGAGAGCGCGGCGGTCTGCCCGCCCTCACGATGCCTGGCCATGAGGGTCCTCGTCACCGGCGCCAGCGCGGGAATCGGCCGCGCGGCAGCGCTGAGCTTCGCGCATCGTGGTTTTCGAGTCTTTGCCACCGCTCGTCGGCGTCCGCGGCTGGAGGCGCTTGCCGCGGCCGGTCACGGCAACATCCACGCGATCGAACTGGACGTCTGCTCCGCCGACTCCATCGCCAAGGCCAAGGAGCGCATCTTGGAGCTGACGGAAGGCTACGGCGTGGACGTAGTCGTCAACAACGCCGGGATCGCCCTGGCCGGCCCGCTGGCAGAGGTGGATGACGCTCACGTCCGTAGCCAGTTCGAGACCAACGTGTTCGGACTCTTGGCAGTCACTCGGACGTTCTTGCCCAACATGATGGACCGGCGGAGTGGGCGCATCGTGAACGTGAGCAGCTCCGGGGGACGTATCAGCTTGCCGTTGGTGGGCGCCTACCACGCCAGCAAGTTCGCCGTGGAGGCGCTCTCCGACAGTCTGCGCTGGGAGCTGTCGCCGTTCGGCATTCGCGTGTCGGTGATCGAGCCCGGACCGGTCCGTACTGAGCTGGGGGACAAGCTGCTCTCGTCGGCCCTGAAGCTCGGTCCGCGTTCGGCATATGCCGCGGTGCTGCGCAACGCCGACGAGGTGAAGGCTTTCGCGGAATCGCGTATGGTCGAACCGGAGGCCATCGTCCGCGACATCGAGCACGCGGCGCTGGCCAAGCATCCGCGGGCTCGCTACCTATCGCCGCGGCCGATGGGATTCCTTCTGGGCCTGTACCAGCTGGTGCCCACTTGGCTTTCGGACTGGGTGATCTGCCGCGCCACGGGCATGACGCGCTCGCGCTTGCTGCTGGGCGCCTGAGCGCCGCCGCGTGCTATCGTCCCGCCGACATGCCGCTGCACGAGGTGTCGGGACGGGAGCTCGCGCGCCGGATAAGAGAGCGTGAAGCCTCGGCCAGAGTGGTGTGCGAGGCGCACATCGCGGCCATCCGTCGCGTGAATCCGGTGCTCAACGCCGTGGTGGCCACGCGCTTCGACGACGCTCTCGCCGAGGCGGACGCCGTGGATGCCCAAGTGAAGCGCGGCGATGCGCTGCCGCCCTATGCCGGTGTGCCCTGCACCATCAAGGAATCCTTCGCGGTGACCGGCATGCCTCAGTCGTCGGGGCTTTGGGCGCGGCGGAACGTGCGCGCCACTGAAGATGCACCCACGGTGGCGCGGTTGCGCGCTGCGGGCGCCATCGTGCTCGGAGTCACCAACGTCTCCGAGCTGTGCATGTGGATGGAGAGCAACAACCGCGTCTACGGTCGCAGCAACAACCCCTATGATCCAACGCGCATCGTGGGCGGAAGCTCGGGCGGGGAAGGGGCCATCGTCGGTGCCGGCGCGTCGCCCTTCGGCTTGGGCGCGGACGTCGGCGGTTCCATCCGAATGCCAGCGTTCTTCAATGGCGTGTTTGGTCACAAGCCATCTGCCGGCCTGGTGCCCAATCGCGGGCAGTATCCGGTGACGGAAGGCGAGGGTCTGAAGCTACTGTCTACCGGTCCGCTATGCCGGCGCGCCGAGGATCTGTACCCGTTGCTGGAGGTGCTCGCCGGGCCCGATCCGGAAGACCCCGGTACCCGCGAGCTGCCGCTTCGGGATCCGAGCAGCGTGGATCTGTCGAAGCTCCGCGTGCTGGTGGTGGATGGAGACGGCGTCAGTCGAGTGAGCGCCGAGCTCGTCTCCGCCCAGCGCCGCGTCGCCGACGTGCTCGCGCGTCGCGGCGCTCGGGTGCGTCACGAGCGCATCGGCGCCCTGAAACGCACGCTGGAAGTGTGGTCCGCTGCCATGTCCGCCGCGGCGGACACGCGCTTCGCGGAGCTCCTCGGGAACGGTCGGCGGGTGCGCGCGGGCCGCGAGCTCGGACGCTGGCTTCTCGGGCGGTCGCCGCACACGCTGCCGGCCATCGCCTTGGCGCTTCTCGAAGGCTGGGCGGACAAGCTCGAAGAGCATCAGCGCCACATGCTCGCGATGGGCGGCGAGCTCCGCGGCGAGCTCACGGATCGCATCGGCGAGGACGGCATCATGCTCTATCCACCGTACCCCACGGCGGCGCCCAGGCACTTCATGCCCATGTTGCCGCCCATTCGCTGGGCTTACACCGCACTCTTCAACGTGATGCACTTTCCCGTGACGCAGGTGCCGCTCGGGCTCGGGCCTCAGGGTCTACCGCTCGGCGTGCAAGTCGCGTCCGTCCACGGCAACGACCACGTCACCATCGCCGTGGCAGAAGAGCTCGAGCGCGCGCTCGGTGGCTGGGTGGTCCCGAAGGCCCGGGCACGGTAGGTTTCCGCCCGGCATGACTCGGTACTGGCTCGCGTTCTGTTTGCTGTTTGCTGCCGGTTGCTCGGACGATCCCGCCCCGGAGCAAAGGCGAGGTTGGAGCACTGCTTTCGACGCGAAGGACAGCGGCTGGCTACTCTCGTCCTGGGGGCCCGCTCCGAACGACGTGTACGCCGTCGGTGGTACGGAGAGCGAGGGCGCCATCCAGCACTTCGACGGCAGCAGTTGGCAAGCGCTGTCCCTCGGAGTTTCGGTGCCGCTCTTGAACTGGGTCACGGGCTTTGCTGCGAACGACATCACCGTGGTTGGCAACGAAGGTACCGTGGTGCATTGGGACGGCGCGACCTGGTCGGCACAGACCACGCCCACCGGCGAACCGCTGTGGGGTGTGTGGGGCGCGGCGCCGACGGATCTGTGGGCCGTGGGCGGCTCGGGGCGCGCGACCGGCG
This sequence comes from Polyangiaceae bacterium, assembly GCA_020633235.1. Taxonomy (NCBI): domain Bacteria; kingdom Pseudomonadati; phylum Myxococcota; order Polyangiales; family Polyangiaceae; species Polyangiaceae bacterium. Next base: position 56,760 of record JACKEA010000001.1, read on the forward strand.
TCGCCACCCTGCTGCACTTCGATGGCACGAGCTGGGAGTCCGTCGCGTTGCCACCGTTGCAAAAGGCCGGGGTGAACGCGCTGTTCAAGGTGTGGGGCACGAGCGCTTCGAACGTCTGGGCCGTGGGCCAGAAGGGCGCCGTGATCCACTACGACGGCTCCGCCTGGAGCGAGCAGCTGGTCGGCGCCAGCGACGATCTGATCGCGCTATGGGGCACCGGACCGGATTTCGTGGTGGCCGTGGGTGGCCGCTCCATCGGCATCGCCAGCGTGTGGAACGGCAGCGAGTGGAAGACCGAGTCTTTGGCTCCCGTCCCCGGATTGAACGGCGTCTGGATGCGCACCCAGGATGCCGTGCACGTGGTGGGCGCAGCCGGTACACTAGGAGTGCTCCGGCCCAAGGACTTCTCGTTCAAGGATGAGTCCCGCGACACGGAGCTCGACATCCACGGCGTGTTCGGAACTGCCGCAGGAAGCCTCTTCGCCGTAGGGGGGAACTTTCTCGGCCCGGTGCCACCTTACGAAGGCATCGCCCTGACGAGGAAGCTGCTTGACGATGAATAGACGGAGCTGGGTCGTGCTTGCCCTGCTGCTCGCGGGCTGCGGCGACGGTGAACCCAGCCAGGCGCCCGACCCCGGGATTGCCCCAGGCATCTTCGGTGCCCTGGGCGAGGTGCGTCCATCTGCCACGCCAGAGCAACAGGCCACCTTCGAGCGTGGGCGCGCGGTGCAGCTCCGGCGCTTCACCCCCGCTACCGGACTCGGCCCTCAGTTCAACGTCACCTTCTGCGGCGCCTGTCACGAGCGTCCGGTGCCGGGCGGCAGCAGCGCGCGGTATCGGAACTTCCTGCTCGTCGGGCAGAAGCTTTCCGACGGCTCGTTCACACCTACGGGGGTGAACGGCATCCAAGATCAGTACACGCTGGCCGAAGCGGGCCGCGTCCCGGACGCCGAGAACACCAACAACCGCGCCCTGCGCAACGCGATTCCGTTCTTTGGTGTCGGGCTCATCGCGGAGATCCCGGAAGCGTCCATCTTGAAGTACGCCGACCCGGACGACGCGAACCACGACGGCATCAGTGGTCGCCCCAACTACGACCGAGGCTTCGTGGGCCGCTTTGGGCGCAAGTCGCAGACCGTGAGCATCGAGGGCTTCATCCGCGGGCCCCTGTTCAACCACGCCGGCATCACCACGGACCCGCTGCCCGACTCCATGAAAGCGGAGCTGCCGGTGCCCAGCGTCGCGCCCCCCGAGTCCGATGCGTTGTCTGTCAGTGGAGATCTCGGCACCGTACGGCAGCGGCAAGCCGCGGCGCCGGCGGAGCCCACGGTGGACGACGACCCGGTGCAGGATCCCGAGCTGTCCGCCGACGACCTCTTCGATCTGGTGTCCTTCGCCATGTTGCTTGCGGCACCTCGACCGGACGAGCCCACCGCGGAGAGCGAAGCCGGCAGGGATCTGTTCGCGGAAAGCGGCTGCACCGGCTGTCACGTTCCGGCGCTGCGCTCCCCCCGCGGCATGATCCCGCTGTACTCCGATCTCTTGCTCCACGACATGGGGCCCGAGCGCGGGGACGGCGTGCGTATGGGGGAAGCCTCGGGCTCGGAGTTTCGCACTCAACCGCTGTGGGGCGTGGGCGCCGTCGCCCCGTACTTGCACGACGGCGTGGCCGACACGCTGGACGAGGCCATTCGTCTGCACGCCGGCGAGGCCCAGGCCGCCCGTGATGCCTACGTCGCCCTCGCACAGGAAGATCAGCAGCTGATCGTGACGTTCCTGGAGTCCCTCGGTGGCTCCGCGCAGACCTCCGCCGGCCTGCTTCCGCCCGACGCTCCGATGTTGCCGGTGGGCGACTACGGCGGACCCGATCGCGAGCTGTCCGCGCCCGAGAAGGACCAGTTCCTCCGCGGCCGGGCCGTGTTCGATCGCGACATCACTCGCGGCGCCGGCCTCGGCACCGCGTTCAACGGTGACTCCTGCCGCGCCTGTCACTTCGATCCCGTGATCGGCGGCTCCGGACCGAGCGACGTCGACGTCACGCGCCAAGGCATCATCGAGAGCGGCGTGTTCACGGCGCCCAGCGGGGGCACCATGGCGCACCACCAGAGCCTCGACCCACTGCGGCCGGACGTGGATCCCAAGACCAACTTCTTCGAGCTGCGCCAGACGCCGCCCATCTTCGGCTTCGGCCTCATCGATCAGATCCCCGACTCCGCCATCTTGGCCCACGCCGATCCGACCGACGCGGACCAGGACGGGATCCGCGGCGTGGCGCACGAGCTGAGCGACGGACGCCTCGGTCGCCTCGGATGGAAGGCCAACGTGCCGTCCGTGGCGGAGTTCGCTCGCGATGGCTTGAGCAACGAGGTGGGCGTCACCCTCGCGGATCAACCCGGGCTCAGCTTCGGCTTCGCGACGGACGCCGATGCGGTGGCCGACCCCGAAATGGGCGCCAGCGACATCGACGACCTGATCTTCTACATGCAGCACCTCGCTCCGCCTCCCCGCACCCACACAAATGCCGCTCTGGAGGCCGCCGGAGAGCAGGTGTTCCAGTCCGTGGGTTGCGCCAAGTGCCACGTGCCCGAGCTGTCGACCGAGAGCGGAACGCCCGTGCCGCTGTACAGCGACCTCTTGCTCCACGACGTGCTCCCCGCGGGCGCCAACGGCATCGTGGAAGGCATGGCGGGCATGCGCGCCTTTCGCACCTCACCCCTTTGGGGCTTGGCGAAGAGCGCGCCCTACATGCACGACGGCCGCGCGTTCACCGTGCAAGACGCCATCCTGGCGCACGACGGCGAGGCCGCGAAGGTACGGCAAGCTTTCGAGGCGCTGCCGCCAGCGGATCGCGACGCACTCATCGCGTTCTTGAAATCACTGTGAAGGCGCTGCCTATCGCCTTCGCGCTGCTCGCCTTCGCTTGCAGCAGTGATCCGGAGTGCGATGGCACCGAGGTGACGATCACCCGCGGTAAGAGCACCTTGCTGAGGGTGTGCGCCGAAGTGCGCGATACCGAAGCTGGTCGCGCTCGAGGCCTCTCGGGACACGCGCCCCTGGCAAAGGACGAAGGCATGCTGCTCGACTTTCCCGTGGAGGGTGAGGTGTGCATCGTGAACACGGACGTGAGCTTCGACATCGACGTGGTGTATGCGACGGACGCTGGTGACGTGACGGCGATCGAAACCTTCGCCGCTGGGGACGCCGCCCCGCGCTGCCACCCGGCCACGCGCCGTGTGCTCGAAGTCTCGCGCGGCGTCGCCGCGACGGTGCAAACCGGCGACCAGCTGGTCCGGTAACCGCGGGCGTTTCCGCGGCGTACCAACATCATGCGCTCGATAGTCTTGGCCCTGCTCGTTTCTCTCCCGCTCGCTGCGTGTCACGGCTCCGTGAGCGACAGCGCCCCGCGGCACTCCGCTACGGCTCCGGTCGTGGGCACGGATCCGGGGCATTTGGGCGCGGGCACGCCGCTCACGCCGCGCACGGGGGACGAGCTCGCGGCCTTTGCGGGCGGCTGCTTCTGGGGCGTGGAGGACGTGTTCCGCCACGTGCCCGGCGTGGTGGCCACGGCCGTCGGCTACACCGGCGGCGACAAGCCCTACCCGACGTACTCGGAAGTGTCGTCCCACACCACGGGCCACGCGGAGACGGTGCTGGTGGAGTTCGACCCCAAGCGCGTGAGCTACGACACGCTGCTCAACGTGTTCTTCGAGAATCACGATCCCACGCAGCTCAACCGGCAGGGGCCTGACGTGGGCACCAACTACCGGAGCGAGATCTTCACCTTCAGCCCCGCACAAGCGAAGGCCGCACAGCGCGCCAAGACCCGCGCTCAGAAGAAGCACGACGAGCCGGTGGTCACGCAAATCGCGCCTGTCGGGCGCTTCTGGAAGGCGGAGAACTACCACCAGCAGTACGACGAGCGCACCGGCACGCATTCCTGTCCGCTCCCCGGTGGCGTACCCAAAGGCGCCATCTAGCTAGCTAGAGCGCATCTCACAACCTGCTCACGAGCGCTTTCGGGCGTGCGGCACCATCTGCAGCGTTGCCGCTCGTTGAAAATACTCCGAGTATTCCGTCCTCGCGCCGCCTCGCAGCTGGCACCGCACGCCTCGAAATCACAACCCTCGAGGTTGCGAGATGCGCTTTAGATTGGTTAGCGCTTCTTGTTGGTGCGGCGCGATACCCGTCGCGTTTCGCCTCGGAGTTGCGTTGCGACAATGGCAGCTGTACGAGGACGCATGGCGAAGCGCGTCGCGGTCCTCGTTCTTCTCGTCTCCGTCGCGGGCTGCGGCGGCGCTGCCGGAAATTCTCCGCCGCCGGCGAAGGCCGCCACGGAAGCCAAGGAGGCGCCGGCAGAAAAGCCCGCGGAATCGTCCGCCAAAGCGGACTTCATGGCGCAGTGCGAGCACGCTCCGGAGCAGCACGACTTCTGCGCTTGCAGCTTCGAGGTGGCGTCCAAGGTGCTGTCGCCGGAAGAGCTCGAGAGCCGCCGGCTGCCCCGGGAGCGCGAGCGTGAGCTGAAGGCCGGGGTGATCCGCGAGTGCGCCGGCAAGTTCCCCGAGCCCGTGATCAAGAAGGGTTTCATGGTCGGCTGCGCGTCGCAGGGCACCGGCCTCAACGGCTTTTGCGCCTGCACCTGGGAGACCTTGCGCAAGAGCGCGGAGCCGGGCGAGATCGCGACCATGGACGCGGGGCAGGACTCCCGCGCGCTCGGCGCGGCCAAGACGTGCATGGCGAAGATGCCGAACCAGGAGCTGCTCGCGAACCTGAAGACGAAGTTTCTGGAGGGGTGCAACCAGGAGCCGGGCTACGAGAAGTTCTGCGACTGTGCTTGGGGAACTTGGAGCGCGGAGATGACGCCGGCGGAAATGATCCTGAGCGGGCCTGGATCCAAGAAGACCCGAGACGCGGTGCCCAAGATCAAGAAGGCGTGCAGCGCGCTGGCGCCGAACTGATCACGCGAAATCGCGAACGTCCAAGAGCGCGCCCGTGTCCGTACCTTCCACGCTGGCCAGGTAGGCCCGCGCGGTGTCCTTCGCGCTCATGCCGCCCTCGGGATCCATGCCCAGCTTCAACATCGTTTCCTTGACCCAGATGGGGCTCACCACGTTTACGCGGAGCTTGTGCTCGCGAAGCTCGAGCGCCGCCGCCTTCACGAACGCTTCCAAGGCACCGTTGGCCATGGCCAGGGCCGAGCTTCCGGGCATCGGTTCCCGGCTGAGCACGCCGCTCGTGAGCGTGAACGAAGTGCCCACAGCCACGTGCTTCATGCCGGCGCGGAGGACGTTCACTTGGCCCATGAGCTTGTGCCGGAGGCCGAGCTCGTAGTCTTCCTGAGAGAGCGTTGCCAAGGGACCGAACTTGCCATCCCCCGCGGTGGTGACGACGGCGTCGATCTCCTTCACCCGGCCGAAGAAGCTCTCGATGGACGCCAGGTCGGCGATGTCGACGCGTTCGTCACCGCTCTGGCGCGCGGCGCGGACCACCTCGTGGCCGTTGTCCTCCAAGGCATCCGCCACCGCGCTTCCGATGGTGCCGCTGGCACCGATGACGACGACCTTCATGCTGACCTCCCTCTGGGCGCGGCGCCCAGTCATGGTTTTGGCCCAGCTCGGGTCGCTTCACAAGGGAAGACTTACTTGCACGTGATCGGGTTGTACTGAACGACGGTCGCCTTGCAGGCGGAGACACCGCCCGACGACAGCTCGCAGACGCGGTAGTCCGTGCTGCCGCAATAGGGATTCTCTCCGGGCCCCGTACGCTTGGTCGGCAGGTATCCGTCGCCCTTACAGGGCTTGCTGGGACTCGAGGGATCCAACGCGCAATCTCCGGTGGCCTTCAGATACGCACCGCATTCCGTCTCGGCGCCGTCGCAGTTGTAGTCGAAGGAAACCTTGCCGTTGTCGATGGGGTAGCCGGTGTGATTGCAGTTGTTGCTGCCGGGGAAAGCGTATTGATTCTCGTCGTTGCAATCCCCGCAGGCCTTGGGCTTGCTGCCGGCCTTCACCCAGCTGGGGCCTGGGGGGTCGCAGCTCTGCACGGCGGGCAGCGCGCCATAGGTGTCGTTGTCGTCGTCCTTGCACCACGAGGCTGCGGTGCAGCCGCCTGCGCCCGCGCTGCCGCCCGTTGCGCCTGCGCCCGCGCTGCCGCCGGTTGCGCCCGCGCCCGCGCTACCGCCGGTTGCGCCTGCGCCCGCGCTGCCGCTGGCGCCCGCGGTTCCTCCCGTGGCTCCCGTGCCTGCAGTGCCGCCGGTCGCCCCCGTGCCCGACGCACCGCCATCGCCCGCAGTGCCCCCCGTCGCCGCGCTGCCCGCGGATCCATCCGGCGCGTCCCCTCCGCTACCTCCACCGAACAGCTCGTCGTTGCCCGAGCCACCGCACGCCGTGGTCCAACCCAACGCGGCAACGACCAGCGCGAGCTTTGCTCCACCGAGTCTCATTCCAAGCCCTCCTGCTCAAGTAGTGGAGCTGTCCAAAGCACGGGGCGTGCCGAAGAGAAAACTCACGAGTTTGTGGAGGACGTGTCCCGCGTGGCTATGCATTCGTTGCGGACACCGGACGTTCGGTGCGGTCGTGTAGGATGTGGCGATGCGGTGGGCGTTGCTACTGGTCGGGTTGTTGGTGTGGGGTTGCGGGAGTGACGACGCCAACGGGGCGGGGGGGAGCGGGGCTGCTTCGGGCGGCGGCGGCACCTCTGGCAGCGGCGGTACGTCCGGCAGCGGCGGCGCTTCGGGCAGCGGCGGCACATCCGGCAGCGGCGGTGTGGCCGGCAGCGGGGGCACGAGCACCATCGCGCACGGCGAGCAGCTCTCCCTATCCGACGTGGGCCCTGCGGGGCTCGGCGTGACCGAGCTGGAGAAGACTGCCGTGAACGACGAGCGCATCAGCACCTGGCCCACGGACGGTCTGCCGTCTTGGATCCCGGACGCGCCCTACGTGTACGACGACAATCCCCAGAATCACGGCGGCGTGGTGCCCGCCGGCGGGATGGACATCGACGGATTTCAGATCCCCGGCGGAAGCTGGGTCGTGCAATTCCGCGACTTCGGCAGCGATTCCATCATCGTCAGCGGCAACAACGATGGCACCTCGCCCGACCTACCGGGGGTCGTGTTTCGGGGCTGCCGCTGGCGCGGCGCGATCACGGCGCCGGGCTTTCTGAACGTCTACGCGAACAGCAACACCAAGATCTGGATCTTGTATTCGGACGCGGGCGGGCTGGGGGCTTCCGACGCCGACTACAACGAGATCCCGTTCAAGCTGAGCGACAGCACGACGGACAGCGTCTACTACCGAAACTACATCTCCTACACGACGACGGCGATCCAGCCGGGCTCCTTGGGGCCGCAGATCATCGAGAACTACATCGAGAAGATCACGTACTACTACGACGGTCAGCCGCCACCGGGAGAGTCTACCGGCAAGCATTTGAACGGCGTGAGCCTCAACGGCGGCCAGACGAACGCGCTGATCCTCCGCAACAAGATCTTGCTCCAGAACCCGGATGACGCCGGACGTACCGTGGACCAGACGGACTGCATCTACTTCAAGCAGGAGCCCGGGACGTTTCCCGGCACCGGCAAGAACGTGGACGGCAGCATGGGCTACGCCGTGAAGGACAACTACATTGGCGGAGGCGCCTACAGCGTTTACGCCGGCTGGGACTCGTCCGAAGGGGCGCCGGCCCCGGGGTCGGTGAAGAACATGGTGCTGAGCGGCAATCGCATCACCACCCAGTGGTGGCCAAAGGGCGGCGCTCTCGGTGCGATCGCCAAGGAGCCGCCGTGGGGCACGGACGGCAACGAGAAGACCGAAAACACCTTCGCGGAGAGCGGTCAGCCCTGGTGAGGGTGCCAAGCGCGGGTTGGCAGCGAAAACCCGAGGTTGGCGGTGATGCGGGGGTAAGTGTGCGGAAATGCGGCACATGCCGTGGGCACTGGGCTTGCTGTAGGTCCTGGCGTGAAGACCCAACGCCCCTTGTTCCTCGTGTTTCTCCTCGCTCTGTTCGCGGCCGCCTGCGTGGCGCCTCCAGAGGACTCCGCCGATCCCGCGGAAGGCGTGCCGGGCGGGGACGAGGCGCTGATTGCCACCAGCAGCGATGCGCTCTCCAGCATCGACTGCTCGGAGTCTTCGGACACGGGCTACACGTCGGGTAAGGCGTTTGCCATCACCGTGGTGACGGTGGACGGCAAGAAGGTCGAGAAGGACACGGCCAACGCCTACTACGTGATGGCGAAGGCCGCGGCCGCCGCGGGCGTGAACTTGAAGATCGTGAGCGGCTTCCGCACCATGGCGGAGCAGCAGTACCTCTATAACTGCTACGTCAACTGCAGCTGCAACAACTGTAACCTCGCCGCCAAACCTGGCTACAGCAATCACCAGAGCGGCCACGCTCTGGACTTGAACACGTCCGCGAGCGGCGTGCTCACTTGGCTCAACAACCACGGCGCGACCTACGGGTTCAAGCGCACCGTGCCCAGCGAGACGTGGCACTGGGAGTGGTGGGGTGGTGGCCCCGGCGGTGGTCCGTGCGGCAAGGCGAAGTACGCCGGCGAGTCCCTCGGCCTCAGCGGCCAGAGCTATCCCATCGTGTCGCAGGGCGCGGTGGAGGTGGAGGTCGGTGAAACCGTCACCGGTTGGGTGAAGCTCAAGAACATCGGCACGGAAACGTGGAAGGCCGGCACCGTGAAGCTGGCGCCCATCCCTCGGGACAAGCCGAGCCCCTTCGCGAGCCCCAGCTGGCTCTCGGATCACCGCATCTCGACGCCCAGCGCAGACGTTAAGCCCGGCAGCGTCGGGGAGTTCCCCCTCGACATCACGGGTAGCGTGGAGGGGGAGTCGCTCCTCGAGCTCGGTTGGGTCGCCGAGGGCATCACTTGGTTCGCGGATTCGGGCGGCCCGAAGGACGGCTACTTCGCCGTGAAGGTAAAGGTCGTGCCCAGCACCAAGCCCCCGGGAACCGGCGGGCAGGGCGGCGCCGCAGGCGCGACGGGCAGCGGTGGCAGTGGCAGCGGCGGCGATGCCGGCGCTGCGGGTACCACCGGCGCGGGCGGCAGCGCCGGTTCGAGCTGGGGTGACGGCGGCGTGATCGGCGCGGCCGGCAAAGGCAGCTCCGGCACGAAGGTCCTCGCCGATCCCGGCAGCGACGGTGGCTGCAGCGTGTCGACGGAACGCGCCCCAACGCCGTCGTGGCCATGGCTGACGATGGCCGCACTGGGTCTCGCGCTGATCCGACGCAAGCGCGGGTAGGCCCTGCCGCTTGAGGGGGGGCTGGGTCCGCGGTATCGGGATGGACCGTGGACGCCGGCGTCACCGTGATCGAGGGGCTCGAGCCCGTCCGGCGGCGTCCGGAAATGTATCTCGGCGACGTTGGTCTCCACGGTTTGCACTGGCTCGTGCGTGAGCTCCTGGACTGTGCTCATGGTCTCACCAGCTTTCGGGCTCGGGTCGACCCGCAAACTCTTTGGATCGACACGGAAGCTACGCCCGTTCGCACCACACCGCGGACGGTGGGGCGCCCGCCCTACTTGATCGAGGCATGTACGTCGATCGCCGTCCCGATCGATGAGCCCGCGACGCTGCGCCCAACCGAGGCACTGGACGAGTCGACCGAGGTCGCCGTGTTTCGTTCGATCGGCCAATCTCCCGTGGCAGTGGCCCTTGCCAACGCGGTGTCTGCAGAGTTCGTCCTTTCCTCCCGCGCCAAGAGAACGAACACTACCGTGCAGTTTGCCGCAGGACGCCTCGTGGGCGGACCAGACGTCGCCGCCACAACGGCGCCGGACGGAGTTTCACTCACCTTCAGTCCCGATCCCGAGATCTTCGAGCGGACGACGCTTCGCTTTGACATCGTGTGCGAGATTGCTCGTGACGTAGCCTGTGTCCGCGAGCGAGGGCCGTCGTGATCAACGCCGAAACGAGCGCAACCTACACGTGCAAGCCGCCACGATGACCGAGCGGGTTCCCTCCTTCTACTTGTTGGTCCCGGGTCCGTGGCGCGCTCCAGCGGAAATCATCGGAGCTCTCGGCGCACACGGGATACACGGCGAGCCCGGGCAGCCGACGGGGATCGAGCCTGGTGTCGTGCGTGTGGACATCATCGAGGACGGTGAGCTGGCTTCCGCCTGCAGCTGGGGGCGGCGGGGCCCCCTTCCAGATGCGCTCCTCTCGCACGTGGCGCGCTGCGGGAGGGCCGCGCTGCTCGAGTGCGGATTTCGCCTGCAGGAGCAGCCTCGTCTCGTCGCGAAGATAGGGCGGAGCTTGCGGGACGCTGGCGGCGTGCTCGTACGGATGGAGGCCTCTGGCTCGGCGTCTGAATGGGAACCGTGGCTCGAGGCGTTGGAGTCGGGCGATCCGACTCACCTCTACGAGGTTGCGGTGCTCCTCGTGCGCGACGACGACGGCGTCATGTTCACGTGTGGCATGCACCACTTCGAGCTGCCGGACGCGCAGATTGCCATGGGCGACCCAGTGGAGGCGATGGCCTGGTTGGACGCCTTCTGCGTCTACCAGTTGGCGGAGCAGCCGACGCTCGTGTCCGGGCACACGTTCCGCCCGCACGAGCACGCACCGCCGCGCGCCCTCGAGCGCTGGCCCGATCATAGGCACCGTACCGATGACGGACGCCATAATCCATTCGGCGTCTGGCGCTTCTTGGCGCCCGGTGACTCCGGGCTCCAGGCGTCGGCGTTGGTGTCAGTGCTCGTACCCGCGCTTGCCGCCGTGCTCCTGGCCGCCGAGCGCACCAAAGGAACCCCGCTCACCCGCGACGAGGTGGAGAACATCCGCGACAACGCGTCTGCCATCGCCATGACCCCGACGGATGCGGCGAAGTTGGAACAGTCGAGGGGGTACGCCGACATCGAGCCGGAGCGCGCCTGGGAGCAATGGCAGCTCCTCCGCAGGCCAGGGGCGTGAGGGTGTTGGTCCGGCGCGGAAGCACTCCGCGACGCCAAGCGCAGTGTGCCTCGCGTCGGGTCCAAGATTTGGATAGCCTTTAGAAAGGTGGGCAAGGCGCGAGCACGAAGGGGCGCGGTGGTCGGCGTCGTAGAGCACGGGAACTCGGCCGTGCTCGTCACCCTGGCGGCGAATGGCAAGCTCCTGGATCGCCGGCGCGTCGACCTCACCGACGGCCTGCCCACACATCCGCATCACCACGAGGGCTCGTGGGCCGTGGGTCGCTACCTCGATAGCCCTTGGGCCAAGCCGACGTCGCTGACGGACGCCATCGCGCTCGTCGAGCGCGTGCGCGTGGCTGCAGGGCAGGGCGCCGAGCGTGCGCTGGAGATGTTGGCTCAATCGGTCGCCGTGCCCGTTGCGAGCATCGCTCTGCGCGAGTGCCCGGAGCTGCCGGCGACCACGGAGGAACGCATCCGAGACAACCGCGCGCAGACCTACGCCGACACCGTGATGTATCGCCAGGCCTTGGCGGAGGCCGCGCGGGCGCGAGATTGGACGGTGCGCTGGTACGACCGAGAGCGGGTCTTCGAGCAAGCGTCCGTGGCAGTGGCCCAGGACGACATCCAGTCCTTCTTGACCGCGATGGGTCGCGCTGTCGGGCCGCCCTGGCAAGCTCAGCACAAGCTCGCCGCAGCGGCTGCGCTCGTCATCGCCTTGGGCAATTCCTTTGGCCTCGAACAACCAACAGCATGGCGATTCCGTGTTGAGGAGGTAAGCGCGGGAGTGTACCGAGCATCCGGCGTTGACGCTCAGGGGCGTAGCGTCTCCGCGACGGGAACCGATCCCAACCGAGCGCTCTCCGATTGTCGCGCCTACGCCGAACGAGTCGGAGACATCACGAAGTAACGAGGGGCGGACCAATTGAGCATTCCGAGGCCTCCCACTCACACTTGGTATTGAACGTCTGGTGAGCAGCCGCGCGGTTGCCGTGCTCGTGGTGGGCATAGCAGATAGGTCGAGGCGCGGGGAACGGCCGTTTGAATGTTGGCTCGGCGCGGATCCCGTCGCGGACGCGGTGCTACGATTGCCCGTCAGGTTCAGGGGATGCGTTGGCGCAGCAGAGCGTTTCTCGGGTTGGGGCTCGCCCTTGTCACCATCGGCGGAGCCGTGGTGATCTGCTGTCACGGCGGATCGAGCACGCCCAGCACGTGCTTTGGATCGCCGGGCGCCGGGGCGCTCGCACACGGCTGGCGGCTGCCGGCGTCGGGTCCGAACTTCAGCGCGTACAGCTCGACGGGGTGGGCGCTGGGGAGAACCTACGTCCACAGCGCGGTGTACCCGGTGATGCTCGACGCCTATGCGTCGCTCCGAGACGAGCATCCGACGCTCCGCTTCGTGTATGGAGAGACGGGGCTCGTTCGCGGCGGCCGATTTCGTCCGCACCGCACCCACGAGAACGGCCTCTCGGTCGACTTCATGGTGCCGGTGTTGTCGCCAGACGGGAAGGTTGGGACGTTGCCAACGTCGCCCGTGGACAAGTTCGGCTACGGCCTCGAGTTCGACGCTTCGGGTCACAGCGGACACTACTCGATCGATTTCGAGACGATGGCGCTGCATCTGGCGGCGCTTCGTGCTGCGGCGGAGCGACATCGAGTGGGCATTGCGCGAGTGATCTTCGCGCCGGACCTTCAACGACATCTGCGTCGCACCAAGGCGTGGCCCATGATCCGCCGGCTGCCGTTCTCCGCCCGTCCCTCTTGGGTGCGGCACGACGAGCACTATCACGTGGATTTTCGTGTTCCTTGCCAGCAGCTGTCGCGGGCGCGGTAGTGGCGTAGCCGCCACACCCGCGGAGGTCAGTCGTCGCTGGCAAGTGCGTCCCGTTCCTGTTCGCGAATCCAACGGCGCAGCTCAGCCTGGTCGCCCGGCACGACGGCAGTCCGCTGGCCGACCTCGTACATGATCACGAGCTGCCTGCAGGCGCGACAGCGCACCTCGAAGACCTTGGGCTGCCTCCCCCGTGAGCAGCGGAAGACTTGTTGGCGAATCGGTGTGCCATGGCCATAGCGAGCCCACGCCATGGACGCTGCGCACGCCGGGCAGGCGTCGCCCGGCTGTCGCGTGGTCAGGCTCTCAACATCGATGACGATGGGTCTCGTCGCCATCGGCCGAGTCTACGGCAGATTCTCCTCGCGTTGCTTACCCGCGCACGCAATGCCGGCTAGGCGTGCGCAACTTCATCACAAACCTGGCGCCCACATGCGATGGCCGCGTAACGTTTCGCTCCATTGTCACCGATAGGAATTGCGCTGAATCGCTTGCACTTGGAGCTGGGAGACATCACCAAGCTCGAAGTCCACGCCGCCACCGGGCAAGAGCGCCTCGTTCGCAGCGTTCACGATGGCATCGGACGGAGCCATTCACGACGCCGCAATGTCTTGTGATCCGCGAGCTGCGCCCCGGCGTCAGATGTGCGACCGGTCAGGCCTGCGCTACACCGGGGTTTGCGCTTCCGGCGCGCTGGGTGATCCACACCGTGGCACCGGTTTGGCGCGCCAGCGCTCGGCTGCGGCGCATTTCGCCATCCACTGCGACGCGCGGCGCGAATCGCGGTCGAAGAATCCGTGAGCGCGCTGATGCTCAGACCCGAGCTGCGCGTCCATTGGGTCGCATTCGAGCACGACGTGCACGCTGCATTCGCGCAAGCCCTCCGTGAGCGCGGCGCGGAAACCTAGCGGCCTCCGCAGCACAAGATGGGCGCTTGACCGCACGTGGTAGTCTGTGTGGCGCGTGCCCGCGGATACATCGGAGACGATGAGCTTGGGCCAGCTGCTGCTGGTCTACTCGCTCTTTCCTGTGTTGATCGTTACGTACTACGGAATCCAGCGCGCACGGCGAGCCGATGCCGGCTGGCTTTCGTGGTTGCCCATAGCGCTCTACCTCGGGACAGTGACTTCGGTCGTCTGGAGTCACCTTGGCATGCCTCACGCCCTCGCGATGGGCATGGTCTACGTGTTCGGCGTCAGCAGCGCGTTGTCCGGGATCTGGTTGTTCTTCAAGTTCAGGTCAAAGGACGAGAGCTCGTAGAGTCGGAGTCCTGGCACAGCCCGCTGAAGAAGTCCGCCAGGTGACGCTTCCCGACCTGTGGTGCGATGGCATCCCCGCTCAGCACGGCGAACATGGACAGGAACGTGGCGGCGTTCTGGTTGAACGGTTTCGCCATGGCGGCCCCTGCTTTCAGCACCCACGCGGGAAGCGATCCGAAACGCGGAGGCTTGCCGAGCTTTTCGAACGCGAGCTCACCGACGCCTCGCATGGAAAAGACGTCCGGGCCGCCAATCGGGCGCGCGACGTCGGCGTCCGAGCTCCGAGTCAGCTCGTCGACGACGACCTCCGCGATGTCCGCGCCGTGGATCGGATTGAAGCGACCCGCGCCGCTGCCCACCAGCCACACCCGGCCGCGCTTCGCCATGTCGAACATCTCGCGCATGTCGTTGAAGAAGCCGTTGGGCCGCACCACCGTGGCTCGCATCTTCGAGGCGCGAAGCGCGTCCACCACGCGCTCGCGCGCTTCCGCCACGGCGAGCTGGCTCCGGAGCTCGTCTCCGCGAAACAGCGAGGCGAACGCGAAGTCGCGCACCCCCGCGCGCTCCGCCAGCTCCACCAAGTTCAGGTTCGCCTGGCAGTCCACGTCCCAGATCGTCGGCTTGCGCGAGAAGCTCCGCAGGCCAATCGACGAGAACACCACGTCGATGCCGTCCATGGCTCCGGAAAGCGTGCTCGGCTTCGTGGCTTCTCCCACGAACACGTCGTCGCACGCGTCCCGCACTGCGAGCCGAGCTTCGTCTCGCGCCAAAGCGCGCACCCAGTACCCCGCTTCGTGCAGCACCTTGACCACCTCGCCGCCGAGGTAGCCGGTAGCTCCCGCGATCAGTGCTCTCCGACGCTCCATGCCGTCCCTCGTGGCGCGACGGGTATCGCGCCGCACCAACATACACCCGAGTCAGTCCATGGGAGCGACGGCCACATAGCGGATCGCGGAAGGGCCATCCCCCGACTGCTTTTTGCTCATCTTGAGCGTGACTTTGTGGCCTTCCTTCCACTCCCAGCTGGCTTCCATGCTGGCCTTGCCGTCGTCCATGCAGGTGACGAAGCCGTCGTTCTGACACTCCGCGGGGACGTTCGTGGCTTCGGAGCTCGGTGGGCCGAACTTCTCTTCCAAGGTTTGCCGCATCTTCTGGAAGCGCTCGGACCATGCGGCGTAGCCCTTGCCGTCCACCACCACGACCATGCCCACGCCGCACAGCCGGAACTTGCAGAAGTTCAGCACCGCCTCGCCGTCGAAGGCGGCGCCTTCCAGTGCCTCGCTGCAAGAGTAGGTGGGCGCGTGCTTGTGCCAGGTCTTGCCGTGTCCGGTGCATTCCCCCATCACCGCACGGTGCTCTTCGCCAAAGGTGAAACCGAGAGCGTCCGTCGGCGCGGGGGAAGTCGGTCCCGTCGGCTTGGGCGGTGGCTCCGGCTTCGGCTTCTCCGGATCCTTCTCTTCCGGCTCCTGCTCCACTTCCTTGTCGGCGGTGGCGGTGGGCATGGGCGCCTGTGGCGTCATCACCGGCTCACGCCGTTGGCGCGGCCGGCAGGCGGGAAGCAGGGCCAAGATTGCGATGCCGGTCCACAGAGTCTTCATGACGTCGCCGAGTATAGGGCAATTGTTTCCCGCGCTGGCGCTGGCTAACGTTCGCGCATGCCTGCTGCGGAGAGCCTCGTCGCTTTGCTCGCTTCGGAGCTCCGCGCGGAGCCTTCCGGGGAGCAATTGAGTCTTGCTGTTGCGCGGCATTTGCAGCGGCAAAATCAGTTCGTGGACCTCTCACCGGAGCGATTGGCAGAGCTCCGCGAGCTGTGCGAGCAGGCGGTGGCACACCTGTTCGACGTCATGGAAGGTGACTCGCAGGAGGAGGCCGTGAGCGAGGCCGTGCACCTGCTTTCCCAGGAGATCCAGGATTGGTTTGCCCGGCGCGAGCCCGGCGCGAACGTCCCCTCCACGCGGCAGCAGGTCGTGTGCAGCGAATACTCCGCGACCTTGCAGCTCTCGGTGCTCGGTCTCGACGCGGAAACCCTCCGCGAGCCCGTGCTCGACCTCGGCTGCGGCGAGCACGCGGAGCTGGTGGTGGCGCTCCGGCAGCGCGGCATCGAAGCGTTCGGCATCGATCGCGTGGCGCGGCCGGCGCCCTTCGTGCTGCTCGGCGACTGGTTCTCGCGGCGCCTGGATCCGGAGACCTGGGGCACCGTGATCTCGCACATGGCGTTCTCGAACCACTTCGTGCACCAAGATCGCCGCGGCGGTCCGGAGGCCGCGCTGTATGCCCAGAAGTACATGGAGATCCTCCGGAGCTTGCTCCCCGGCGGCACCTTCGCGTACGCGCCGGACCTGCCCTTCATCGAAGAGCACTTGCCCGAAGACGAGTACGCGGTGGAGCGCGTCAGCGTGCGCAGCGAAGACGGCGAGCTCTTGCCCTACGCGGCAACGCGCGTGACGAGAGGGGAGTGAAGCGGATTGGCCGAGGTGATGGAGCGGGCTATGCTTGGTGCGATGTGCAGCGAAGCCCAACGTCTCGAAGAGGCACTCGAGCTGGCCGAGCTTGCGGTGGAGATGGTGGAGCAGCAACTTCGCCGTCGGTTTCCGAACGCCACAGATGCCGAGATCGAAGCAAGGCTCGGCGAGTGGCTGATGGATCGCCCGGGCGCGCCGCAGGGCGATGCAGTCGGACGCGTGGTGACGATCCCGCGGTGCGATGAGCCGGCTTCGTGATGGAGCTGATTTCGGAGCTGGAGCGAGCGCAGCGAGAGCTTGGCCCGGATTGATCAGGTCAGCTCGCTCTTGAGGCTTCGCGTCATGCTGCGTTGATACATGCCGGGGGCGATGCGCGAGAGCCACACCGCGACCTTGCCCACGGGGGAGAGCACGACCAGCTTCTTGCGGGCGAGAGTGGCGTCGTGGATGGCGTCGGCCACGCTCTCCGGCGTGGCCTCTTTGCCGACCTTGGAGCGGGGGCGCGCCACTCGCTCTCCGTGGGCGCCGAGGGCGCGGCCCTCGAAGGGTGTGGTGGTGAACGATGGGCACACCATCAAGACACCGACGCCATCATCGGCGAGCTCCGCCCGCAGGCTCTCGAACAAGCCGTGGAGCGCGTGCTTGCTGGCGGAGTAGCCGCTGCGGCCGAAGAGCGGAACCAAGCCGGCGACGCTGGAGATCACCACGATCATGCCGCGCCGCTCGACGAGGGAAGGCAGCGCGGCCTTCGTCACGTGGATGGATCCGAAGTAGTTCACCTCCATCACGCGGCGAAACACGTTCGCTTCGGTGTCCTTGAAGCTGCTCCGGTGCACGAGGCCGGCGTTGTTCACCAGCACGTCCACGCCGCCGAAGCGCTCCGTCACTTCTTTGAGGGCGGCGCGGGTGGCGCTCTCGTCGGTAATGTCGACCTTCAGCGTCATCAGGCGATCGGAAGCAGTGCCCTCGGCCAGCTCGGCGAGGGAAGCTTCGTCGAGATCCAGCGCGGCGACACGAGCGCCGCTCTTCAGGAAGCGGGCGGCGAGGGCGCGTCCGATGCCCCCGGCGCCCCCCGTGATCACCACCACGCGGTCGCGGAACGCCTCAGGCATGGCCGTCCTTGCTCGCGAGGTAGCGCTCGAAGGCCTGGCGGCTGGTCCACTTGGGAGTGTACCCGAACTGCTCCTTGAGGCGCCGGTTGGACAGCACCGGGCGATAGCGCAGGAAGCGCACTTGCTCGGGGCCATACTGCGTCTTGCCCAGGCGCTGCAGCACGCCGAGCGCAGCCCCGAGGAGCCCCGCCGGCACGGAGAGATAGGGCTTGCCCATCACGCGCGCGATCTCCCGCGGCGTCAGCGCGCCGTCTCCGGCGAGGTTGTAGGTGCCGGTCGCGTCGCTGAACACGCCGCGCACCAGGCACTCGACCACGTCCTCGTCCCAGATGAACACGAAGGGCGAGTCCGAGCCGCGCACGCCGATCATGGCGGGCTTCTCGAACAAGTCCGTGACGGGGCTCTTCACGCTGGGTCCGATCACGGTGCCCGGGCGGAACACCAACTGGGCGAGCTCCGGGTGCTCGCGGCGGTGGCTCGCGAGCATCTCTTCGATCAGTCTTTTGTGGTGGGAGTAGGGGAACTCGGCGTTCCCCCGGACCGGATCGTCCTCCGTGAGCCAGCTCTTGTTGTCCGCGTGGTAGCCGTAGGCGGCCCCGCTGCTGGTGACGATCAGCTTCTTGACGCCGTGGGCCACGCACGCCTCGAGCACGTTGCGCGTTCCCTCCACGTCCACCTGATAGGCAAACTCCGGTCCCTTTCCCGGCGGCGGCCGCAAGATGCTGGCGAGGTGCACCACGTGGGTGATGCCACGATCGCGAATCACGTCGGCGAGCGCGGGATCGCACACGCTCATGCTCACGTACGTCACGCCGTCGATCCGCTCCTTGGGCTCGGCCACGTCGAGGGCCACCAAGGCACTCAGCTCGCGGCGAGCCAAGGCCTCCACGGTGAGCCGCCCGACGTAGCCGGCGGAGCCGGTGACCAGGACGCCGGGAGGGCTCATCCGGCGGGCTCCTGGTGCATGTCCTTGAAGGCCTGAAGCCCGGGCGCCCACAGGTGCAGCATGGGATCCACGTCCACGTGGACCACGGCGGCCTTCTTGGCCGCAAACGCGCGGGCCAGCGCGGCTTCCAGCTCTCCCGGCGCTGCGACGCGTTCGCCGTGGGCGCCCATGCTACGGGCCAGGTCGTCGAAGCGGACCTCGTGGAAGTCCGTGTTGATGGTGCCCTGGTCCTCCACGCCGATCACCTCGCGGGCGGTGCCCAGCGCGAACTGCTGCGTGAGCTTGACCATGCCCCACTGCTTGTCGCACAGCACCACGAACACGACGGGCAGCTCGTGGCGCACCGCGGTCTCCAGCTCCTGGCAGTGGAAGCCCATGGCGCCGTCGCCCAAGATGCACACGACGCGCCTTTCCGGGTGCGCCACCTGCGCGCCGAGAGCTTGCCCTACGCCGGCGCCCAGCATGCCCAGCTTGAAGGTGCCGAGCAGCGTGTTCGGCGTGCGCACGTCACTGAAGAACTGCGTCCACACCACGGTGTTGCCGCCGTCCGCCACGATCACGGTGTCGTCCGGCACCATGCGCCGCACGGTGGCCGGCACGTGGGCCGGGTGCATCGGGGTTGCGTCGTTCTGGAGCGCCACGTCGAGCTCGCCGCGGGTCTTCTTCTTGGTCTCGGAGATGGAATCGAGCCACGCCTTGCGACCGCTGGTCTTGGCCGGCGTCTTCGCGAGCTCCGCCGCGAGCGCCTCGAGGAAGGCCTTGGCGTCCGCCTGTACCGCGAGCTCCGTGGGGCGGTTCAGGCCCAGGATTTCTTCGTCCAGATCCACCTGGATGAAGCGTTGCTCGCCGACGCGACCCCAGTAGGGCGGCTTGCCCCACCAGTCCGTCTCGCCCAGGCGCGAACCGATCACGAGCACCACGTCCGCGCTGGTGCGGGCTTGGTTTTGCGCCTCCATGGCGCTCACGGGCAGGCTCAACGCGTGCTGCTCCGGCAGCGCGCCGCGGCCGCCCCAGCTGGTGCTCACGGGCGCCTGCAGTGCTTCGGCAACCTGCTTCAGGGCTTCGAAGGCCTGGGCGTGCACCACGCCGCTGCCGGCGTGGATCAACGGCCGCTCGGCGCCGCGCAGCAAATCTGCGATCTGCTTCACGACCACACCGGGAGGCGCGATGGCGTCCGTGCGCCGGTACTCGTGGGGCTCGCGCAGCGCGAGGGGCTCGAGATCGTAGGCACCATTCATGACGTTCTCGGGAACGTCCACGTGGACCACGCCCGGGCGGCCGCGGTGGGCGACGCGGAACGCACGGCGCATGACCTCCGGGATGCGCTCGAAGGTGGCAGCGCTGCCGCTCCACTTCGTCATGGGCCGGGTGACCGCCACCTGGTCGAAGTACTGGAACGTGCCGCCGCGGTCCGGATACGTGATCCCTTGGCGACGCGAGCTCGTGATCACGAGCACGCGGTTGCCCTCACCGTTCTCCACCGCGATGCCGGGCAAGATGTTGGCAACGCCGGGGCCGTTGCTGGCGATGCACACCCCGAGCTTGCCCGTGAGCCGCGCGTAGGCGCCGGCCATGTGCGCGGCGCTGGTCTCGTGCCGCGGCGACACCAGCTCGATGCCGTACTTCTTGAAGCTCGCGTACAGGCCCAGATACGTCCCGTCCACGATGCCGAAGACCTTCTCCACGCCTTCCTTGGCGAGCATCGCCGCTACGACCTCGCCGCCCAGTGCTCGTTGCATGACCCCTATTCCTTTCGGTGCTGACCGATCGGTCAAACAACTACGCCCCAATATTCTTGCTTGCAAGCAGTAATTTTGGCGCTCAAGGAATTCGTGGACTTAGGCTTGACCGATCGGTCCACTCGGAGCAGGATGCTCCGAGATGTCCCAAGAAGAGGGCGCTGCCGAGCGCATCCTGGACGCCGCCGACGAGCTGTTCTCGACCCGGGGTTTCGCGGCCGTGAGCATGCGGGACGTGGCGGACCAGGCCGGAGTCAAGAAGGCGAGCGTTTTCTACCACCACGGAAGCAAGTCCGTGCTCTTCGACAAAGTGCTCGAACGCTACTACGACGCCCACGTTCTCGCCTTGTCGCGGGCGGCGGACGGTGAGGGGAGCGTCGCCGAGCGGCTGCATCGCCTGATCGATGCTTATCTCGACTTCATCGAGGACCACCAGCGCTACGTGCGCTTGGTCCAGATGGAGATCGCGTCGGCATCGGAGAATTTGCCGCGGATCCGCCACGGCTTGGCGCTCATCTCGGATCGCGTCGCGGCGATCCTCGACGGCCTGGTTCCCGAGACGGGCCCCCTCGCCGCGCGACACTTCTTCGTGACGTTCTCCGGCATCGTCAACGCCTACCACCTGTACGCGCCGGCGCTGGCGCCCACCTGGGGCGAAGATCCCTTGGCGGCGGGGCCGCGGCGGGAGCGCCGCGAGCACGTCCACTGGATCGCCGACGCCCTCCTGGAACGTCTACAGGCGTAGGGGAAAGCCCTACGAGCCGTTCGACTTCTTCTGCTCGCGCACCATGTCGCGGAGCACCCGAACGAGGTCCAACGCGCTCACGATGCCGGTGACTTTAGTGCCATTGGTGACGAGCACGCGATGGATGCGCCCCCGCGCCATCATGTCGGCGACCTCGTCCAAACTGCTGTCCTCAGCGATCTGGAACATCACCGGCGTCATCACGTCACGCACGCTGCGACTCGACTGGGCCTGGAGGTGCATGCTCGCCAGCTCGTCGGCGGCGAGGGGACGATCCAACGTGGAGACGAAGAAGCCATCGGCGCGCGTGTTGTCGGTCTCCGCGTCGTCCGAGCGCAGCAAGTCCGTGGACGACACGACTCCGATCAGCTTGCCGCCGTTGTCGACGACCGGAGCGCCCGAGATCCCGTGCTCCAGCAGGAAGCCCTTGAGCTCGTCCAGCGTCCAGTCTGCTCCGACGGTGAGCAACTCCCGAGTCATCACGTCTTTGATCTGCATCGAGTCCTCTTCTGATGGGGCGGGCTACTTAGCAGGGAATCGCCGCCCGGTCAGCGGTTGTATACTGCCGCGGTGAATCCGAGGGCCTTGGTGCTGGTGGTCTTGGCTCTGACGGCTTGCGGGGCGCCCCGAGCGGCGCCGGTCGTCGCTGCTCCTGTAGCGGCCGAGCCCGCTGCGAAAACCCCCGATCCGACCCCGACTTTGGAGCTTCGGCTACGCCCGGATGGCGCGTCCTCCCAGGTTTTTGTCACGGTCACTGCGGAGGGCACACCCGCGGAGCTCGCACGCTGGGCCGGGGCCATTCCGCCCCAGTTGAGCGCGCGGGATCGGCAGGGGTCCGTCGCGTTGCGTCGTGATCAAGTCGGCCTCGGGTTCGAGCGACCCGTGCACGCGCCACTCACGTTGGAGTACGCCGTTCGGTCCGGCCCGTTCGGCCAGGTCACGCCCGGCGGCAGCGCCCTCGATCCGAATCACTTTCGTGGCGCTGGTGAAGATCTCTTGCTCCTTCCGGTCGCCTTCGAGGATCGGCCGGTGCCCGTGCGCCTGAGCATCGACGCGAAGAGCTTCGGTCCGGACGCCGGGGGAGCTTCCAGCTTGGGATCGGACTCCGAAGAGAGCCTGTCGATCAGCGGCAGGGCGCTCCGGCGCTCGAGCTTCATCGCCGGTCCCCTCGGCCGCGCACGTTTCGATGCACCGGAAGGCATCGACCGCGCAGCATGGCTGGGCTTCACCAGCTTCGACCCGCGCCAGGTGGCCGCCGAGGTTGCCGGCTTTCGCACGGGGGCGCGGCAGTACTTCGCTGCCCGCAGCGCGCCCCCGCTGACCTTGTTGCTCGTGAGCGACGCGCGCCGTCCGGGTCGCTTCGACGTCGCGCGCCGTACGGCGAGCATCTTGATTCAGGTCGGAGTGGCTCAGCCTTGGGACGCGCCACTGCGGTTGGCCGTCTATCAGCGAGTCCTCCAGGAGTGGCTTGGCTCGGAGCTGGCCGTCGCTCCCCAGAACCCCGGTGACGTGGTGGAGCCTGCCTGGTTCACCGAGGGCATGAGCCGACACCTGGCACGGGACCTGGCGTTCCGCTTTGGGCTGCTATCGGCCGAGGAGGTCGCCGCGGAGGTCAACCATCTGATTGGGCTGTACGTTACGAGCCCCTACCAAAACGTTCCCTTGGGAGAGCTCGTCGAGCAGCCGGACCGCGCCGCTGCGTTGACCCAAGCCGTGGTGCGCGGCGCGCTGTACTCGCTGTCCCTGGGTGACATCGACGACCTGCTTCGAAAGCTGTTCCGCGAGGCGCGCAGCACCAACGCCCCAGTGAGCATGGACGCCCTGGGAGGCGACCCCACGCCCCTGCGTTCCGGCGCGCGGATCCAGCTGTCCCCGGACGCGCTCGGTCCGTGCTTCATCCCCCGACGACAAAGCGTCACCCCCTTCGTGCTGGGCTTCGTGGAACAGGGGCACACGGTCAAGAGTCCCAGCGGCCCCGCCCGAGCAGCAGGCCTCGTCGATGGCGACGAGTTTTCGGACCTTCGCTACCAGTCGAACGACCCTTCCGTAAAGGTGCGGCTGAAGGTGAAGCGCGGGGACGCTTGGCAAGAGCTGTCGTTCTTGCCCGCCGGCAAGCCCGTCTTCGCCCAGGGTTTCGCCAAGAAGCCTGGCGTGAAAGACGACGACTGTCGCCGCGGTCCGGCGAAGGAGTAGCCGGCGCACCGGTTGCGTGGGCGCAGAAGCTCACGGCGAAACCTTCGTGCTCTGCGACATGCAGCTCACGTCCACGTCACTTCGCGACCGTTGGAATTCGTCGCGCGGCTGTCGAATTCACTGCGCCTGGCCTGCGGGTTGCACGTCGCGAGCGGACTCGAGGGTGTTCTGATGACGCTGCGTCGCTATTGCGTGGTGTGGTTCGTGGTGGCGTGCACTCCTGCTCCGTCAGGGCCGGCGGCAACGAGCTCGCCGAACGCCGAGCCTCCGCCAAGAGCCGAGCCCGCGCCCACGGCGCAGGGGATGGCCAACCCCGCCAGCAAGCACTGCATCGACAACGGCGGGAAGCTCGAGATCCAGACGGAGCCTGCAGGGGAATACGGCGTGTGCGTGTTCGCCGATGGCTCCCGATGCGAGGAATGGACCTTCCTTAGGGGCAGCTGCAAACCCGGCAGCTGCAGACAGCCTTCGGGTCGTTGCCCTTGAAAACTTCCGTCCCGGCATCGTGCCGGCGACTCGGAGATGGAGAACCAATCATGAAGCTCATGCGCAAGGCCACGGGGGCTCTGGTGATCGCGGGCGGTCTCGCTCTCTCTCTCGGCGCTTCCGGGGCGAAGCCCAAGGTCGCGCCCCAACCCAAGGTCGTCCTGAAGCTCAAGACCATCCAGGCGTCCGCCAAGCTCAAGCAAGCCATCAAAGGCAAGGCGCTCTACCAAGCCGCCAAGGTGGAGTCGGTCCTCAGCTACACGAAGACCGGCGAACCGAGGCTCAAGCTGAAGACAGGGGCCCAGGTGCTCCTCGAGAGGGTGGACAAGGCCGAGGCGCCGGCGCCCACGCAGCTGAAAGTGGCCGCCGCCAAGCTCGACCCAAGCCTGAACAAGTACGTCAAGTACGTGAAGGCACCGTACTTCAAGTTCGAGATCCCGAAAGTCACCCTGCTGCCGCCGGCCAAGGTGTCGCATCGAGACCGGGAGACGTCGATCAAGAATCAGGGGCCGCGCGGTGCGTGCGTCGCCCACGCCGCGATGGCGGGCCTGGAGTCCTTCTTCAAGTGGAAGAACAACGCGAATCGTGATCTCTCGGAGCAGCACGCCTACGAGATCTTCGCGGCGCAGGAGGGCACCAAGACCTGCTACGACTCCGGGCTTCAGACCTGGAAGGCCGCGGGCTATCTGACGACCAACCGCGTGTGCGACAACTGGCCGTACACCACGTCCGTCCCGTCCTGCAACATCACCGTTCCGGCGTCCTGCACCAGCGCTGCGCGCTTCGGACACCTCAGCACGCAGGTCATCTTCGGTACGGCGTTCGGCGGTACCGGCGACACCACCGCCAACAACACCAACTATCTCGAGTCCATCCTGTCGATGGGCAACGACATCGTCTTTGGCGTCTACGTGGCCGGTTCTGATTGGTCCGACGGCACGCTGAGCAGCGGCGTGGTCGACGTCCAGACCAACAGCAACGGTACCCCCGCCGCTGCCTACGGCGGCCACGCCATGTTGATGGTGGGCTACGACCGCGACGCCAACTACTTCGAGATGAAGAACAGCTGGGGCACGGGCTCCGGCCACGCGGGCTACGCCTACCTCAGCTACGAGTACATCCAGACCTACGGAAAGTACGGCTACTACATCAAGACCGCGACCGCTCCATAACCGGCTTCCTTTGTTGGTTCGCCGCGGAACCGAGAGGATTCGCCGAGAGGATTCGCCTTTGGCGAATCCTCTCGGGAGCTTGTTCAACACCGCTCCGACCCGCGTCTGGCGACTGCTCCAACCCGAAGAAGAGCATGCGCCCGGCCTCGCCGGGTTCTCCCTCGCCTCTCACTTCCAAAACGTGATCTGATCGTGCCAAAGACTGTCCATGTGATTCCAGCGAACGGGTCCCCGCCCCCGTTCGCGTTGTGACTCGACAGCCTTGCTCTGCGCCGACCAGACGGGGCTTGTGGCTGTTCTGGCAACCCGGCGCTGGACCCGAGCTCGGGTCTCGAGTCTAAGCGTGTCACAGGATGCGTGGCTCGGTCGTCGTTCTGGGTAGGAGGACGACGACCATGCTCAAGTGGCTGATACGCTGGAGGATTTCCGCTTTCGAGGCGGATCTGGGATACGACGCGAGCTACCTCCGGGACCTGTTGGACCGGGACGTGGGGGCATTTCTTCGCTTCGCCCGGGTCTCCGGGCTTTCGGACTATCGCAAGGACGTGCCCGCCGCGGCCTGCTACGCGGCCAAGATCACCGGCGCACTCCGCGAGGACTGTGGACCATGCACCCAGCTGCTGGTTACGATGGCCTTGCGCGACGGCGTCGCCGAGGAGACCCTGCGAGCGGTGCTGACGGGCGACGAGC
Organism: Polyangiaceae bacterium; assembly: GCA_020633235.1. NCBI lineage: Bacteria > Pseudomonadati > Myxococcota > Polyangiales > Polyangiaceae > Polyangiaceae bacterium. The sequence goes on from JACKEA010000001.1 coordinate 82,289, forward strand.
AGCGGATGGGCGAAGATGCGCGGCTGGGCTTCGCTTTCGCCCGAGCCACGCTCGATCACGCACCGGAAGCGGACGCGCTGCGACACGAGGTGGAGCGCCGCTGGGGGCCGCGGGCGATCATTTCCCTCGCGTTTGCCGTCGTGTCGTCCCGCCTGTTCCCCACGCTCAAGTACGCACTCGGTCACGGCCGAGCATGCCAGCGCGTTCTGGTCTCCAACGAGCCCGTTCAGGTGGCGCGGCTGTCGGCATGAGCGAGCACGATTTCGAACCGCATCGTCGTTACCTGGTGAGCGTCGCCTACCGAATGCTCGGATCCATCGCCGAGGCGGAGGACGCCGTGCAGGACGCCTACCTGCGCTGGCAGAACGTGGACCACGCGAGCGTGAGCGATGCTCGTGCCTACCTCGGTAAGGTGGTGACGCGCCTGAGCTTGGACCGCTTGAAGTCCGCGCGCATGCAGCGGGAAAAGTACGTGGGCACGTGGCTCCCGGAGCCCATAGTGGAGGACGCGGGGGCAGCGGCGGCAGAGGACGTGTCCGTGGCACTGATGATGACGCTGGAGCGACTTTCGCCTCTGGAGCGGGCGGCGTTCCTGCTGCACGACGTCTTCGATCTGGGCTACGCGGACATCGCGAGCGCGCTGGATCGGAGTGAAGCGGCGTGCCGCCAGCTCGCGGCGCGGGGGCGCACCCACGTGCGGGAGAACCGGCCGCGCTTCGACTCGGATCGCGGTACGGAACAGCGCGTGACCGAGGCGTTCGCCGTGGCCGTTTCCACGGGGGACGTCACCGGGCTCGCGGCGGTGCTGGCGGAAGACGCCGTGCTGTACTCCGACGGCGGCGGGAAGCGCTCGGCGGCCCTCAATCCGATCTACGGCCGCGACAAGATCCTGCGCTTCTTCTTGGCGACGGCGCGCAAAGGTCGCTTGCCCACGGACGCCCAAGTGGTGCGTATCAACGGGCACCCTGGGTTTCTGTTCCATCGCGACGACGGCGTGGAGACCCTGGCGCTCGAGATCCGCCACGGCAAGATCGTGGCCTTCTACGGCGTGCGCAACCCGGAGAAGCTGCGTCACCTCGCGTGAGTGAAGTCGGCAATCGCGCGGGTGAGCGGAGCCTCCGGGGCCATCAAGTCCGTCATCGCAGTGAAGTGATTGCGCCCGGGCGCCGTAGCTCATCAGCAGCGCCGGCGCTTCGGCCGGGAGTGGGAAGAGCAGCGGGCTTTGCCGCCGGATTTCCGCGCACTGGAGCTGGAGTGACGGCCCCAGCGGCCGTACGTCGTACAGCCCCGAGAGGGGCACGCCGCCCGCGATCGCTCGCGCGTCGAGGCCACGTCGTTCTCTGCATCGAGGGCCGCCTGCGTTTCGAAGTCTCGGCACGACTTCACGGTGAACCTCCGTCCTCGAGCGGTGCATCAAGCCTGCCGCTTGCAGCCGCGGATTTCCGGGAGTCTTCGCGTAACGGCCGCGGATGTAGCTCGAACGCGCGCGGGATCAGCGCGCGCCGGCGATGGCCAGCTGGCCCAAGCTGATGCCGCCATCGTTGGGCGGAACGCTCCGGTGGGTGAGCACGGAGAGCCCGTCCAATCGAAGCCGCGCACGGAGCGTCTCGGCCAAGAGCGCGTTCTGAAACACACCGCCGCTGAGCGCCACGGTAGAAAGTCCGGTGCGCGCCGCGATGCGCTCCACCACCGCGGAAACGATGTCCACCAGCGTCGCGTGGAATCGGCTCGCGACGCGGGCGACGTCGTCATCCACCAGGCTGCGGATCAGCGGAGCCGTGTCCACGCGGAGCGGCGTGCCCTCGATCAGACCGAAGGGATAGGGGGCCGCGCCGGGTAGGGCCCGCGCTTCGAGCGCCATCGCGGCGGCGCCCTCGTGGCTGGTGCGGTCTGCGACGTTCGCGAGGCACGCGACGGCGTCGAACAGGCGCCCCACGCTGGACGTGAGCGGCGCGTTCACGCCGGCCTCGATCATGCGTAGCAGCCCGCGGACGTTCTCTCGTTCTGCCACGGCGTGGGTCAGCGGATCGATGCCCGCGTGGTGTAGATGGCTGACGGCCATGCGCCAGGGCTCCCGCGCCGCCGCGTCCCCGCCCGGCAGCGGGACCTCCGTGAAGCACGCGGCGCGCTCGAAGTGCCGCGCGTCGCCGACCAAGAACTCGCCGCCCCACGCCGCGCCGTCGCTGCCGTAACCCATGCCGTCGAAGATCACGCCAATGGCCGGGCCGTCGAAGGCATTGTCCACCAGGCACGACACCAGGTGCGCGTGATGGTGCTGCACCGCCACGAGCTCGACGCCTGCCTGTTCGCACGCGTAGCGTGTGCTCGCATAGTCCGGATGCAGGTCGTGCGCCCAGCGCAGGGGCCGCACTCCGTACGCGCGTTGGTAGTGGCGGATGCCTTGCGCCCACGCGCGGAACGCGGACACGTCGTCCAGATCCCCCGCGTGCCCGCTCACTACGGCATGCTCGCCGAAGCCCAGCGCGAACGCGCTCTTCAGATCTGCGCCGAGCGCCAGGATGGGGCGCGCCAGCGGTCGGGACAGGCGCAGCGACAGCGGCGCGAAGCCCCGGGCTCGCCGGAGCGGCAGCTCTGCCCCGCTCACGACGCGGGAAACCGAGTCCTCCACCCGTAGATGGATGGGGCGATCGTGACTCAGGAAGAAGTCCGCAATGTCGGACAGGCGCTCCCGGGCGTCGTCGTCCTCGAAGGCAATGGGCTCGTTGCCGCGGTTGCCGCTGGTCATCACCAAAGCGCGACCCACGGCCCGGAGCAGGAGATGATGCAGCGGCGTGTACGGCAGCATCACGCCGCACGTCTTCACTCCCGGCGCCACCGCTTTCGACAAGGGAGCGTCCGCGCGCCGCGCCAAGACGACGATGGGTCGCTCCTTCGAGCACAAGAGCGCAGCTTCTTCTGCGCTCACGTCGGCGAGCTGTCGCGCCGCGTCGAGATCCGTGACCATCACCGCGAAAGGCTTCTCGTCACGGTGCTTGCGGCGCCGCAGCTCTTCCACGGCGCGGTCGTTGCTCGCGTCGCAGGCCAGATGGTAGCCGCCCAGACCTTTGATCGCGCCGATCTCGCCGGCGCAGAGCCGCCGGGCGCACTCCTCCAGCGGCTGGTCGCTGCCGGCGAGGGTGAGCCTCGGCCCGCACCGGGGGCAGGCGATGGGCTGCGCATGGAAGCGCCGGTCGCGGGGATCCTCGTACTCTCGACGGCACTCCGCGCACATTTCGAAACCGCGCATCGTCGTGCGCTCGCGATCGTAGGGCGCGCTCACGACGATACTGAGCCGCGGGCCGCAGTTGGTGCAGTTGATGAACGGATACCCGTGGCGCCGGTCCGAGGGATCGAACAGCTCCACCAGACAGTCGTCGCAGGTCGCGATGTCCGGCGCGATGACCACGTCGCCATCGCGTCCGCCGGCACTTTCGCGGATATCGAAGCGCTCCGCGCCGCTGGGCTCCAGCGCTTCCACGCGCACGTTTTCCACGCGAGCAAGCGGCGGCGGTCGGTCGCGGATCTCCTGCACAAAAGCGTCGAGCGCCGCCTCGGGCCCTTCCACCTCCACTCGCACCGCGCCGACCTGGTTCTGCACGAAGCCGCCGAGCCCGTGCCGCTCCGCCAGGCCGTACACGAACGGACGAAACCCGACGCCCTGCACCGTGCCCGTGACGATCAGCGCGCGGCGATGTCGTTTCTGCTCCGTCAAGGGGATCGCGTGCTCGTGGTTCCGCGTCTCACCAACATCATTCTTCATTTGGGGGTCGGTCCGCCGCGGAACCACCCGGACGTCCCCGCGTGACGCCACCGAGACGGTCGGCCCAGTTCTCCGGGTAGCCGTCGAAATACCGCGTCCAGCGCCGGCCGGTGACCTCGCGATGGGCAATCGCGTAGAGCACCCGCATCACGCTCGGCACGCCCACGAGGGGAAGGTACAGGGGACCGAGCAGGCGCGACTGAAAGGTGTGGCCGTACTCGTGAGCGCGCGTCTGATCGTCCAGCACGAAGTAGCGACTTTCGCGTGCGCGACACCAGAACACGAAGTGCCCGAGCGACACCGCTGCGAGCTTGGACTCGATCATCAAGCGACCGCCTTGGCTGTCGGTGCCGACGGCAGTCCCCAAGGTCCTTTCCAGGCCAAGGAGCGAGAGCCCCAGCACGTTCTGGGGCAGCTCCCACAGAGCGAGGGCGATGCGCTTCATGGTGTCTTCTTGCAGCGTCGCGCTCGGGCCTCGACCCGCGCGGGAGGTGTGGTTGCGGAAAGTGCAGCTTCGCACGCCTTGGCCGGCATCCCGCTGCTCTCGTACGCGTCCATCAGGCTGACGATCATGGCGGCGGCGGTGTCGTCGTCGGGTGCGATGTTACGGAAAAAGCTCCACGCCGCCGTGGGGCGCCCGACGGTGACGTAGGTCGTCACCACGCCCGCGCGGGCCAAGTCGGAGATGGCTTCGCCGCAGGCGCTCTTGTCAGCTGCTTCGATGGCGCGCTTGTAGTCTGCCAACGCCCGCGATCCTTCGTCTTCCTCGAGCTCGGCGATGCGCAAAGCGGCGTAGGCGAAGACCGGGTTGTCCGCCGGCGGGTACTTGAGCACTTCTCTCATTGCCTGGATCGCGAGCTGCGCTTTGGATGGATCCTTGGCGGCTTCTTCTCGGAACTGCTCGCCGAACGCCAAATACGTGAGGGGCACGAAGCGCGAGCGCGGGTAGTTCTGGATCAGCTCGAAGTACGTCCTGCGTGCCTCCGTCAGATCTCCACGACGCTCCGCGTCGAGCGCGGCGGCGTAGAGATCTCGCTCCTCCGGCGCGCTTGGCAGGTCGCTGGCAGATCGAAGCAGGGCCACGCACTCGTCCAAGTCCGCCCGCCGCGAGGGCGCCGCTTCGGGAGGGGCGTCGCCGGATTCGTCCGAGGCATCCTCGGCGGGGGGCGCGACCGTGACCACGGGCTTTTCGACCGCCGGAGCCGGCGCGGCTGCCCCGCAGCTCGCCATCAAAACCCAGGAAAGCACCGCAAACGCTCGTGTCACGATTCGATCATAACGCGCCGGGCCCCTCTTGCCCTTCCTGCATTGCGGGGTTACCGAGGCCCAATGGACGCGGTGGCTCTCGGCGGCGGCGAGGTGGCCTTGGAGCTCTATGACGTCTTGCGCGGTTTGGACCGCGCGGGCTGGCGGGACGACGTCTCCACCGCCTTTCGCGACCGCCTGGGGCAGATCCAGCAGCGGGTGACGCACATCGTCAACGCCTCCGCCGCGACCAAGAGCGCCCTAAGAGAGCGGCTGAACGAGGTGGGGCGGACGATTCGAGAGAGCGCACCGGCGGAGCACAGCGCTCCGCGGGAAGCGTGGCTCGCCTTTCGCGCTCGCGTGATCCCGGCCTACGAGGCCTTGGCGCAGGGGCTTCGCGCGCAAGCCGTGGACGTTCCCAGCTTGCGCCCCAAGAACTGGACGCGCTCAGCGTTCCACGTGCTGTCCGGGTTGACCGTGCTCTTGCTCGTGGAAGAGGTGCTCTCGCTCCGCGGCATCATCATCGCGCCGGCCATCTTCGCGGGCACGTTCTGGTTTCTGGAGGTACTGCGCCGCGTGAGCCCACGAGCGAACGACGGACTGATGTGGATCTTTCGCCCCATCGCTCATCCCCACGAGCGGCATCGGGTGAACTCCTCCACCTGGTACGCCACCGCGCTCCTGACCATCTCGTTCATTCAAGAGCAGATGGTGTGTGCCGTCGCGGTGGCCGTGCTGGCGCTCGCGGACCCCATGGCGGCGCTGATCGGACGGCGCTTCGGCAAGCTCCGAATCGCGCAGGGGCGCTCCTTGGAAGGCACGCTCGCGTTCTTCGTCACCGGCGTGCTTGCGGCCGTGGTGACACTCCTGGTTTGGCACTCGGCCACCCCCATGCTCGCGGTGATCGGCGTCGCGGTGGCCGCGTCCGCCGTCGCCGCCGTGGTCGAGCTCTTCAGCAAGCTCGACGACAACTTCACCGTGCCCGTCGCCGCAGCGGCGGGCGCCTGGGTTGCGGCGCTGGCCCTCGGCGCGATCTGAGGACCCTGAGCCTCAGGCTTCGTCCAGCTCGGGGTAGCGCCGAAAGATGCCGTCTTCGTTGAAGGCGAGGCGGCGGGGAGAAGCGAGGTAGGCGGCGACGTTCGGGCGCCGTGACACATCGTCGGCGAGCTGAACGAGCTTCGGAACACTGGCTGCAAAGTGCTTCCAGGCGTTGGGAAACGCATACTCCAAGCCGCGCACGACCTGGAACATCGAGAGATCCACCGCGGTGAGCGAGCTGCCGACCATGTACCTGCCACCGTTTTCGTCCAGCAAGCTCTCGAAGTAGTGCATGAACTTCGGCAAGCGCGACGACAAAAACTGCTCCGCGCGGCGCTTCGCCTCGGCCTTCTGCTCTTCGTAGTAGGCGCCCGAGCCGATCGGGTGGTGCGTGTCGTGCACCTCGGCGACGAAGTCGGCGATCGTGAGCTGATGCTGAAGGGCTTCTGTGCGAAGGGGTTCGCTCTCGGGGGCGAGACCCAGGCGCGGCGCCAGCACCTGGAGGATGTTGGCCACCTGGGCGACGAGCCGGCCGTCCACGACCAGCACCGGAGGCGCGAAGGGCAGCGGCCGACCGCGCTCACCGCGGAGCACGGCGAGCAGAGCGGGAACGCCGCCTCCCTCGGACTCGGGCAGGCGAGCGACGTCGCGGTACGACGCGCCGGCTTCTTCCAGGGCCAGACGCACGAATTCTCCGCGCCCCGGGATGTTGGGCCAGTAGTAGAGATCGAACGAGCCTTCGGTCATCGCTTTTTGACGCCTCCGTGGCTCGGAGGATACTCGCTCCCGCCGTGATTCGCCCCTCTGCCCGCGCTCCCGACGAACCACGTCGCAAGTTCACCCGCGGTCGGGAGCATCCGCGCGGCGTGGTGTGGTTCGGTATTCGCTCCTTTTGGGGGCACCTGCGCCACCTGTTGGCGAGCGGTATCGCGACGGAGGACGTCGACAGCCGCGACTGGATGACGCCCGATCCTCCGGCGGAGCTTCTCCGACGCATCGTCCGCGAGCTCGGAGTGGAGTCCGAGGCGGAGACCCTGAGTGAGGCCCTCGGTCGAGAGGTGTGGATCGACTATCTGGCGGATACCGGGGACGACGTTGCGGTGAGTCGCGCCGTCGCGCGGCTGGTCTTCGCCGAGTACGAGTTGCCGGATCCCGAACGCGAGGGAGAAGTGCTCAGCGCACCCCGCGGCGACCTGCTCATGTTCGGTGGGGATACGGCGTACCCCGTGGCCACGGCCAAGGAGATCACGAACCGAGTGCTGGTGCCCTTCAACCAGGTGCTCGAAGAAGCGGACGACGAACGCCCGCGCGTGTTGCTCGGCATTCCAGGGAACCACGACTGGTACGACGGGCTGGATGGCTTCGGGCGTCTGTTCCGGCGGCGAGACCGGCAGGACGACGACGACGGTCCCCGTCCGAGCACGGTCGGAATTTGGCGGCGTCCTTTCGAGCACTACGCGGACTGGGCCAAGGAGCTCGTCAAGGGCGGCTACGTCTCGAAACCACCGCTCTTGGCTCTGTCCGGCTACGTCCCGGTGCAGACTGCGAGCTATTTCGCCCTGCCGCTCAGTCCGCAGCTCACGCTGTGGGCCATCGACCGTCAGCTCAAGCAGCTGGACTTTCGGCAGCGGCGGTTCTTCTCCGAGGCTCGGGACGAGCTGCCCCACGGTCGGTTGTGGTTGATGCTGCCGGATCCCGTGTTCGCCTTCGGTGAGCCGAGCCGCACGGGCGTGGGGATGGTCACTTCCCTCCAGCTCGACCTGGATGCCGAGCCTCACTTCGTTCTCTCGGGGGACATCCACCACTACGAGCGCCTCGAGGACGGCCCCACGTTGCACGTCACTGCCGGGGGCGGCGGAGCTTTCCTGCACCCCGCCTGTCCGGATGCGCCGGGGCGCATGCGGCCGACGCTCTCCTGGCCTGGTCCTCGCGCGTCGGCAGCGCTGCTCCGGCAAGTCCCATGGAAGGTCGCGGTGGGACGTTCTGGGTTGATTCCTCACATTTTGCTGTTGGCCTTGTACGGTCCCGTGCTCACGACGGTTCGCGAGCTGGGGATCGCTCCAACCCTGCCCGGGCTGGTTGTTGCCTGGATCGGCATCACGGTCGTGTTCTCGCTGATTGGAGGGCTCCGCTCGAAGCGCCGAGGGGTGATCGTCGCGCTCGCCCTACTTGCCGCGGGGGCGATCGTCGCGCTCCCCGTGGCGCCCGCGGCGGCGGCGAGCAGTTGGCCGGCTGCCGCACTGCTCCTGCTGCCCACCACGTTGCTCGGTGCCTTCGTGTTCGGCGCGTACCTGGCCCTCCTCACGCGGTTCGGGCTGGAACAGACGCAGGCCTTCACCGCGCTGGACCACCCCGGTTTCAAGCACTTCTTGCGCTTGCGCGTGCGCCCAACGGGTCAGGTCGATGGCTGGTGCATCGGTAAGCAAGACCCGCTCTCGCAGGAGCCTCCCGTGCTGGTCGACTCCTTCACGTTCGATCCGCGGTGACACGGTTTCGGACCTCCGCAATCCGCCCACCTGCAAAGATCACTTCGAGCTCGCGCTCAGAGAGATCGTGCGCCACTCGGAGAGTCTTCTTTCCGGCTACCTCGATCGCAGCGTCCCTGTCGGGTGCAAGCCGAGCGGTGTCCAGACCGAGGGTATCGCCCTCGGAGACGGCGTCCTTGTCTTCGGGGGCCTTGAACAGCAATGGAAGGACGCCGTAGTTGATCAGGTTGGCCCGATGGATCCGACTGAGGCTCGTGGCCAGGACCAGTCGCAGTCCTAGATGTCTAGGGGCGAGGGCCGCGTGCTCCCGGCTGGAGCCCTGTCCGTAGTTCTCCCCCGCCACCACCGCGTGGCTTCGTAGCTCGCGGGCAGCTTCGGCGTAACTGCGACCGTCTTTGGTCTCGTAGGGTTCGAAACAGAAGTCTGCAATCTTGTCGATGTTGCTCCGATACGGCAGGACCCGGGTTCCCGCGGGCAGGATCTCGTCGGTGGACACGTCGGCTGGGAGTGAGAGCAGCACCCTGACCTCCAGCCGCTTCGGGAGCGGATCGAGAGTGGGCATACTTCCAATGTTCGGGCCTTTCTCCAGAGGTTCGTCGGCGCCACTGGTCGGCGGGTGTCGATACGGGTCCTCGGCCAACAACGGCCCTCTGGGCGCTTCGAGATCGAACCATTGACGACCCAGCTCCCGAGGATCGGTGATCTTGCCCGCCAACGCAGAGGCCGTGGCCGTCTCTGGGCTGCACAGCCAAACGCGATCTTCTCTCGTGCCTGAGCGGCCAGGGAAGTTGCGAGGTGTGGTGCGTAGGCTGTTCGTCCCCGTCGCCGGCGCCTGGCCCATCCCGATGCAGCCGTTGCAGCCGGTCTGGTGTACCCGTGCTCCGGCGCCGATGAGGTCGGCGAGCAAGCCACTACGAATGAGCATCAGTAGAAGCCGACGCGACGTTGGGTTGACGTCGAAGCTCACGGTTGGCGGCGTGTGCTTGCCTCGCACCATCGCCGCGGCGATGGCGAAGTCGCGGTACCCGGGGTTGGCGGACGAACCGATGTACCCTTGGTACACGGGTTCACCGACGACATCGGAAACGGGCACCACGTTGCCCGGGCTCGAAGGCTTCGCAATCAACGGCTCGACCTCCGATAGTTCGATGGTTTCGGTGTAGTCGTAGCTGGCCCCATCGTCTGCGGCGAGGGCACGGAAATCCTCACCCCTTCCCTGGGCGCTCAAGAACTCCTCCGTGCGCAGATCGGAGGGAAACACGCTCGTCGTGGCTCCGAGCTCCGCGCCCATGTTCGCGATGACATGGCGATCCATGGCACTGAGGCCGACGAGGCCCGGACCGCTGTATTCGATCACGCGGCCGACGCCACCGGACACGCCATGACGGCGCAACAGCTCCAATATGACGTCTTTGGCGCTCACCCATTCGTCGAGCTCGCCGACCAGTTGCACATTCCAGACCTCCGGCATCGGCACCACGTACGGCTCGCCTGCCATGGCCAGGGCCACGTCGAGCCCCCCCGCTCCGATGGCCAGCATTCCGAGGGCGCCGCCGGCGCAGGTGTGGCTATCCGAACCCAGCAAGCTCTTTCCAGGAATCCCCAGCCGCTGCATGTGTACGGGATGGCTCACGCCCCCGCCAGGGGCGCAGAACTCGATGCCGAAGCGGCGGCAAGCGCTGGCCAGGAATAGGTGGTCGTCGGGATTCTTGTGATCTGCTTGGATCAGGTTGTGGTCCACGTATTGAGCGGACACCTCGGTTTTTACGCGGTCCAGACCCAGCGCCTCCAAGGCCAGCATCACCAGCGTTCCCGTCGCGTCTTGGGTCAGGGTCTGATCCACGTGCAGGCCGATTTCGGCTCCCGGCTCCAGAGCGCCCCATTCGAGATGGGAGGAGATCAGTTTTTGAGTGAGGTTCTGGGGACTCGGCATTGGGACTCGTGGCGGTTTGCCCGGGGCGATCCGCGCCAGGCGTGGCGGACGGGGAAGGGGATGCCCGAAGAAGACGGACGTCCCGCGTGTGCTCCCGGGCTACAGCATGCGACATGCCAGATCCCCCGGAGGTGACGCAGCGTCGCCAAGAGAGATGTTGCGTTCGGAATGCCGATGGGTTCCTCTGGAAAGAACCGGAGGGTCACGATGGATCCGTTTGCACCAATCAATGGAATCTCACTGGAGCGCTATGCGGACATCGGCGCGGCGTTGGACGGCAAGGACAAGGATCCGCAGGCCACGGCACAAGTGCTCGCGGCGGAAGGGGTGAGCCAGGCGGACTGGGAGGCGGCGAAGACGGGCTGGACCGCGCGCATGCAGGACATGTCCCTCATGGGCCGAGTGGCAACGGCGTTCATGCCGATGTATCAAGCGGCGCTGGCTCGCCGAAAGGGTGGCGCTGCTCGGGTCAGCTATGAGGACTACGTCCACGTCAGCGCGCTCATCAAGATCTACGGCTTCGAAGCGGGCGTCCAGGCCGCCGGCGTCTCCCAGAGCGACTGGACCGAAGCGGCGGGCCATTGGAACGCCACCATGGGCCAGAACATGATGCAGTACGCTGGACATCCCAACAATCTCGCCCAGGAAGAAGCGCGCATTCGCGGTGGCTCGCCTCCGCGCCAAGTACAGGTCACGCGGGACTCGAGCGCGGCGGCCATGCAGCAACCCAACGCGCAAGCAGTGATGGCGCAGGCCAACATGGATCCCGTCCAGGCGGCGATGCAGAACCCCGCCATGCTGCAGGCGCAGGCCGCACAGGCGGCAATCATGCAGAACCCGATCGGCTTTGGTTTCGGCCAAGCGGCTTCTTTCGTGACCGGCGGCATCGTGGCGGGCTCACGCGTCGGCGTGAAGTGGTCGGACGGAAACCAGTATCCGGGCCAGGTGATGCAAGCCGCGCCCGGGCAGTACCTGGTGCAGTTCGACAACGGCTCTCAGCAGTGGATCCCTGCGAACGCCGTGGTGAAAGCGTGACCTCGTGAACTGCGAGCACTGCGGCGCGAACTTGTCCCTGGAGGACATGACGAAGCCGAACTGCCCGTACTGCGGCTTGGTCCTCAAGCATCACGCGAGGGCGGCGGAGCACGCCGCCCTCGTCAACAAGGTGCTCGACGATCGAATCCGTGGTCAGTACCCGGGGCTCGCGCCCGGTCAGGTGCCGCAGATCGGCTACCAGTACGGCGCGCCCCTGTCGCCGTCGTTCCAGCAGTTCCAGAGCCAGCAGGTGAATCAGGCGGTGCGCCGGGCCGGGGTCATCACCCTCATTGCGATCGTGGTGCCAGCGGTGTTGGCGATCGGGATCGGCGTCGTGGTTACCTTGTACCTCTTGCTCTGAACGCGCGCTGCATTATGCCTCAGTGGGGCGTATTGCCACGTGTCGGCCCGCGTACTTCGCGTAAATACGCCTCGGAATGGCCGGCATGGGGCTTGCTGCCTCGATCGCATCCCGTTGGCGTCCTGCCTCTGGGTCACTGAGGAGAGTTAGATGCAGTTGTCCGAGGCCGAGCGCCAGCCCGACCGAGATTCCACCCCCCCCGAGTCCTCGAGGATCCGCTCCAGCGGAGCTCGTCGGGGCCGCGTCCTGTTCGTCGATGACGACCGTGGCATGTGCGAGCTGGTGGCGTTGACGCTCTCCAAGCGCGGCTACGAAGTATCCGTTGCCAGCTCCTCCTCGGGCGCGCTGGCAGAGCTGGACTCCGGGGACTTCGACGTTCTGCTCGCCGACCTCAACCTCGGTGACTCCGACGGACTCGAGCTCTGTCGGCGCGCCTTGGAGAAGCAGCCGGACCTTCCCGTGGTGGTGCTCACGGCGTTCGGCAGCATGGACGCAGCGGTCGGGGCAATTCGCGCGGGGGCCTATGACTTCGTCACCAAGCCGATCGAGATGGACTCGCTCGGCATCGTGGTGGACCGCACGGTGCGGCACCGCGCACTCACTCGCGAGGTCCAACGGCTGCGCCGCGCTGTGTCCACGCCCGAGCGCTTCGACGCCATCATCGGCGAAAGTCCCGCGATGAAGCGCCTGGTGGAGCTCGTGGGTCGCATCGCGGAGAGCGATGCCGGCGTGTTGATCACCGGAGAGAGCGGCACCGGCAAAGAGCTCATCGCCCGCGCCTTGCACGAGCAGAGTGCCCGCCGCGGACACTTCGTGGCCATCAACTGCGCGGCGGTTCCGGAACAGCTGCTCGAGAGCGAGCTGTTCGGCCACATGCGGGGCGCGTTCACGGACGCCAAGTCGTCCCGCGCGGGTCTGTTCGTGGAAGCCGACGGCGGCACCCTGTTCCTCGACGAGATCGGGGAAATGCCGCTGGCCATGCAGTCCAAGTTGCTTCGGGCCTTGGAGGAACGCGTGGTCCGGCCCGTCGGTGGCTCTCGAGAGGTGCCGTTCGATGCCCGGGTGGTGGCGGCGACCAACAAGGAGTTGGAAGACGAGGTCGAGGCGGGACGTTTTCGCGAGGACCTCTTCTATCGCATCAATGTCGTCCGCCTGGAGGTGCCGCCCCTGCGCGCCCGCGGCAACGACACGCTGCTCTTAGCGCAGCACTTCCTGGAGCGGGCGGCCAAGCGTGTGAAGCGAGAGCTGTGCGGGCTGGTTCCGGAGGCCGCTGAGCGGATCATGAGCTATCCGTTCCCCGGCAACGTCCGCGAGCTCGAGAACGCCATGGAGCGGGCGGTGGCGCTGGCGCGCTACGACCGCATCACGGTGGACGATCTGCCCAAGAAGATCCGGGAAAGCTCGGCGATGTCCGCAGTGGTGTCCAGCAACGACCCGAACGAGCTGCCCACCATGGAAGTGGTCGAGCGCCGCTACATTCAGCGCGTGCTGGACGCCACCAACGGCAACAAGACCCAGGCCGCCAAGATCCTCGGGCTGGACCGCAGGACCCTGTACCGCAAGCTTCAACGTTACGAATCGAGCTGAGTTCCCGAAGTGTTTGCCGCTGCCGTTCCCCGGACGGCTACCGAATCCGACCAGGAGCTGTCGCTCCTGGTCGACGTTGCGGGAGCCGTCAACGCCACACGTTCCTCCGCTGAGGCTCTGCAGGTCTCGCTGGAGCGTATCTGTCAGTTCCTGGAGTGGCCCGTGGGGCACGCTCTCTTGGTAGCGCCGGAAGACGACCGATTGGTCTCGGTAGACGTGTGGCACCTTGCGGATGAGCAGCGCTACCGTTCCTTTCGAGAAGCCAGCGCGGAGGTGGAGTTTTCCCGTGGTGGCCTGCCCGGAGCCGCGCTGAAGTTCAAGCGGAGCCAGCTGATCAAAGACGTGAGCGCCGAGCCGCGATTCCTTCGGCGGTCGGCGGCGCTCGCCGTCGGCTTGCACACGGGGCTGGCGATCCCCATCCTCGCTTTGGACCACGTAGTGGGAGTGATCGAGCTGTTCGACACGCGGCCGGCAGATCTGGACGCGCGGGACATCACGGTGCTCGAGCACGTGGGTATCATTCTGGGTCGTTCGGTGGAGCGAGAGCGAGCGCAATCCGCGCTGGAGGAACGTGAACGCGCACTGAGCGAAGCGCAACGCATCGCTCACCTGGGCAGCTGGCAGTGGGACGCGGGCTCCGGCCGGGTAGAGTGGTCCGATGAGCTCTACCGCATCCATGGCTTGGAGCCTGGCATCGGTCCGGTGAGCCTCGACGACGCGCTGGGCTACGTTCATGTCCAGGACCGAGCGAACGTGGAAGCCGCGCTACGGCGAGCCAAGGACGAGGGCGCGAGCTTCGAGTTCGACGAGCGCGTGGTGAGGCCGAGCGGTGAGATTCGATGGCTTCACGCCAGAGGCATGCCCGTCTTCGGTTCCGACGGCGAGCCCCGAGGGATGATGGGAATCGCCATCGACCTCACCGAGCGCCGTCAGGCGGAGGAGCGTGCGCGTGCGCTGATGTTCGAGCAATTGGCCCGCCAGCGATCCGAGCGTGAGCGGCTACGGCTGGGGGCCCTCTTCGACCAGGCGCCGGCCGTCATCGCTGTCGTGGATGCGGACACGGGCCGATACCAGATGGCGAATGCCGAGCTGGCCGGGTTGGTCGGTCAGAGCGTCGAGCGCGGAACGAGCACCCGCGAGCTCTTCCCACGGTCGCCGGACGATGTTTTGAGGAAGGCCTTCGACGTCGCCACCGAGACCAGGGTGCCGCAGTCCGTCTCCGAGGTGAATCTCGGAAACGGGCGCGAGCGGTACTATAACTTCCTGTTCCAACCGGTGTTCCGCGACGAAGGCGAGACCATGGAGATCATGATCCATGGCGCGGAAGTCAGCGAGTTGGTCGCAGAACGCCGGCAGGTGGAGGACAAGATCGCCGAGCTGGCGCGGGTGGCCGCGGAGCTCGAGCGCAGCAATCGCGAGCTGGATCAGTTCGCCTACATCGCGTCCCATGACTTGAAGGCGCCGCTGCGCGGCATCGCCAACGTATCCACTTGGGTGGAGGAAGACCTGGGAGACGCAGCGGACGACGAGATTCGGGAGAACCTCCGTCTGCTTCGAGATCGAGTTTCCAGGATGGAAGCGCTCATTGATGGGCTCTTGCAGTACTCGCGCGTGGGCCGCTTCTCGCGGGCGCCGGAGCCGTTGGACGTTGTCGCCATTTGTCGAGACGTTGCGGAGCTCTTGGATCCCCCGAAGAACGTTTCCATTGTCGTGCCTCCGGAGCTGCCGGAGGTGGAAGCGCAGTTGGCACCATTTCGGCAGGTGCTTCACAACCTCTTGGCCAACGCCATCAAGTACGCCCGCGTGCCGTCGCCACGCATCGAAGTGGGGGGGCGCAGCAACGGAAGCCATGTCGACTACTGGGTGTCCGACAACGGGCCGGGCATCGCGCCGGCCCATCAAGAAAAGATATGGGGCATCTTCCAGAAGCTCGAGAGTCGCGACGTGGTGGACGGAACCGGCATCGGGCTCGCCCTGGTCCGAAAGATCGTGGAGACCCATGGGGGCCGAGCGTGGGTCGAGTCCACGCCGGGTGAAGGAGCCACATTCCACTTCAGCTGGCCGAAGGTCTCAGGAGAGTAGTGTGAACGACAGTACCCCGCCGCACGCCCAGTTTCACGTTCTACTTGTGGAAGACGACGAGATCGACGTGAAGAACGTGCGCCGCGCGTTCGAGAAGAACCGCATTCTGAATCCGCTTCATGTCGCTCGAGACGGCGAAGAAGCGGTGAAGATGCTGGAGAGCGGTGAGATCAAGGCCGAGCGGCTCTTGGTTCTCCTGGACCTGAACATGCCGCGCATGAACGGCATCGAGTTCTTGCGGCATATCCGGGGGGACGAGCGCTTCAGGTTGCTGCCAGTGGTCGTGTTGACGACCTCGAACGACGAGCGCGACAAGGTGGACGCCTATCGGCTGGCGGTGGCGGGCTACATCGTCAAGCCGGTGACATTCGCTCGCTTCGTCAAGGCCATGGCCGCGCTCAACAAGTACTGGACGCTGGTGGAGCTTCCCTGATTTCAGTCGACCGCCGGCAGCTCGAAATAGAACCGGCTTCCGGCGCCCGGCTTGCTCTGCACCCGAAGCCTGCTGCCGTGGGCGAGGACGAGCCCCGAGGCGATGGCGAGGCCGAGACCTGCACCGGGCGCCTTGCGATCGCCACGCCAGAACCGATCGAACAGGTGCGGGATGTCTTCGGCGGGAATTCCTCGGCCCGTGTCCGTGACGGATAGAGTTACCGTCGCGGACTGCGCGCAGCCGCCGACCGTGATGCTGCCGCCCCGCTCCGTGAACTTCAGCGCGTTGCCGATGAGATTCGCCAGCACCTGGCCGATGCGATGCGGATCCGCGGACACTAGGGGAAGCCTGCCGTCGATTTCCGCGATCAAGGCGATACCCCGTTCGTCGGCCTGTGAGGCGAACAGCGCCACGGAGTCCTCGAGCACACCCGCGATGTTCGTGGACTCGATGCTGACCGCGAGCGATCCGGTCTCGATGCTCTCTGCGTCCAGCAGGTCCCGGATCAGCCGGTCCATACGCTCCACGCTGCGAGTGACGGTCTTGGCATGGTCCACGATGCCGTCTTCGCTGCCCCACTCGTCCTCCAGGCTCTCTGCCACCAGCATCAGCGTGCCGAGAGGGCTTCGAAGATCGTGGCTGACGACGGCGAGGAGGTCGTCCCGGATGCGGATGGCGCGTGCGAGCTGTTCGAGCAGCCATGCGTTGTCTACCGCCAGCCCGACGCGCCGACCGAAGTCTTGAGCGAAGGCCATGTCTTCTCGGTCGTAGCGGCGCGAGCGGCTGGCCATGAGCAGCAGGCCGAAGACGCTGTGCGCCGAAAACGGCACCAGCACTGCGGTCGGCTTGCTTTGCTCCGCTGCTCCGCTGCCGATCAAGAGCTCGCGAGCTTGCTCCAGGTCGAGTGCCGCCACCGCCCCCAAGCTGCTGGCGCGGCTGAGCGGGTGGTCCATGTCGTCAGGGGTGAAGAGCTGAGCCTCACACAGCTCCCGGAACAGCGGTGGCTCGAAGTCGACGCTCTCCGCGCGCGCCCACTGCACGCGACCACCATTCCGGGGTGCCACGCCCACGAGGCAAGCATCCGCCAAGGTGGGAACGGCGACGTTCACCGCCGTATCCAAAGCCGGGGAGAGCTCGCGGGTGGCGCCCAACACCGGGCTGGCGGCGGCGAGAAATGCCAAGCGCTTCTCGGCACGACGTTGCTCCGTCACGTCCGTGAGCGAGATCACGGCGCCGCTCGGAGTGCTGCGGTCGCTGCCCATCAAGAGGCTGACGCGCTCCTCGACCTCCAGCCGTGACCCGTCGCTGCGCAGCAAAGACAGGCGGTTGCGTGAGCTCGCTACGGGAGAGCCGAGGAGCGCCTGGCGGACGCGGGTCTCGAAGTTGCCGTCGTCGACCCGCACCAGCTGCCACAACGGCTTTCCGTTGGCTCGGGCGTCGTCGACTTCGAGCAGCCGCTCGGCCGCCGGGTTCAGGTACGTCACGTTGCCGGTGCTGTCGGTGGTGACCACGGCGTCGGCGATGCTACGCAAGGTGGTGGCCAAGGACTCTCGGTGAGCGCGGAGGTCGTCCTCCGCCTGACGCGCCTTGCGTTCGACCTCCGCCAGCCGCACTGCGCGCCGCACGGCCCCCGGGATCCGCTCCCCCATGCCGCTGCTCTTGGTCAGATAGTCCGCCGCGCCGGCCTGGAGCAGCTGGACGGCGAGCTCCTCGTCTCCCTGTCCCGTGAGCACGACGACCGGGACCCCCAGTCGTTCTTGGGCGATCTTGAGGAGGATGCGGCTGGCATCTCCGTCCGGCAGATAGAAGTCGACGATGGCGCAATCCACTTCGTGAGCCGACAGGCATTCCATTGCCTGTGCGCAAGTGCTCGCTTCCAGGACGTCGAACTCGTCGCTCGAGGTTCGGAGCGCGCGTATCACCGACTTGCGGTCGATCGCGTCGTCGTCCACCACGAGAACATGGAGTGGGCGCTCGGCCGCCATCTGCGCTGGCTAGTGGATCCCGCCTGTCACGGATTCGAGCACGGACGCCAGCTTCCCCGCGGTGATGGGCTTCTCCAATACCGCAGAGGCAACGCCCTTGGCGCGTGCGATGACATCCCTGGAACCACTGACGACGACGACTGGCATGTCGGGCTGAGTTTCGTGGATCTCCCGCGCCAGATCCAGCCCGTCGTCGACCTCACGAAGGGTGGCGTCGGTCACGACGGCGTCGATGTCCGGGGACGACTTCAGTCCGGTTCGAGCCTCGCCCGCCTCTCCGCATGCGAGCACCTGGATGCCTCTGCGCTCCAATCCGCTCTTCAAGAGCTCACGAAGGTCTCGCTGGTCCTCTACGAGTAATACACGCACGGCAGCATCAGGGTGCATGGTTGGCTCACCTCCTTCAAGGGAAGGCTCGATCAGCTCGGGGCGAATTGCCCCGCTGCGAGGCAGAAGGGCCGCCCGGAGTGCTTTCCGATAAGCGCTTTTCCGTGAAATGATCCCTCTGAAGTCCGTCACATGTTTGGCCGTTTCACCCTTCGTGCCAGTTCTTCCTTGGGGTTTTGCGGGCGTGGCCCCAGTTTCGCATCATGGCCGGCGTGGACGAGCTCGATTGGTTGAAGGTGCTGGACGTGCTCAGGACGGCGTCCTGGGAGCGGGCCATGCGGAGCGTGGCACACGAGCTGGGAACTCCCCTGAACGTGGTGCTGGGGCACACCGAGCTGTTGGAGGAAGACGGTGCCGCCCCGGGAAGTGTCGGCGCCATCGGATCGCAGGCTCGCAACATGACGGCGTCCCTCCAGCAGGCGGTGGGCTTCGTGGCGGAGGACCGAAGGCCGGCCGCAACGTTCGAATCGGTGACGGCCAAGGTGATGGACGCAACGCGTTCGGAGCTCGACGAGCGCTCCGTGTCGCTCACCTTGGAGGGAACCGGTAACGCGGGGATGTCGAAGGAAGAGACGTTCCTGTTGCTGGTGGCGCTGGCTCGGTTCGGCGCCCGCTTTGGTGATGTGAAGATTGTCGCCGAGGGCGGCAAGACCCCCAGGGTTTGCATGACGTGTCCCGACGGAGACGCTCGGGCGAACAGCGTGCGTCAGCTCGCGGAGCCGTGGTTCACCGAAGGCTCCGTTGACGCGCTGGAGTTGGCCATCGCTCTCTGGATCGTCCGTCGCGCCCACGGCAAGACCAGCCTGCAGCGGGACGCGGGCGTGCTGACCGTCGAATGCAGCTGGGCCGGCTGACTACCAGCCCAAAGCGCGCAAGACGTCGCCAGCAAAGACCAGTCCTTCGATTGCGCCCGTGCGGGAGGTGACGAGCGCGAAATCGCTCGGTGTTCTTGCGAGAACGTGCGCTGCCATGTCGACGCGTGTCGTGTCTGGGAGCACGGCCGCTCGCAGCAAAGGAGCATCCACGGCCCGCATGTCGCCGAGGCTCGTTTGTTGGCGTTGCGACACCACAGCCAGCAGCCCTTCCGGAGTGATGACTCCCAACGGGCGCTTCGATTCGTCCACTACGACGAGCGCACGAACATGACCATGGCCGAGCGCTCTCCCGACGCGTGTCAGGCTGGCAGTGGACGGAACGCACACCGGTCGGCTCATCACTTCGCTGACCATCTGAGGCAACGTGCCCAGCTGGCGCGGGCCCGCGTCGGGCCAGGTGTCGTGTTCGGTGCGTACGGGGGTCGTGTCGCGGCTAGCCTGCTGCATCTATCTCTCCTCAGTCCCCGAGGGTGCCCAGAGGCGTGAGCCCTTGATGCTGGATCCATTCGCGGTACCGCTCCTTGCGGGCCGCGATCTCGTCAGCGGACAGCGGCGCGCTCGGGGGCGCGACCCGCTGCGGCACGGGCGTGGTAGTCTCCGTGCGCTCTACTTCGGGCTCGGCTGCGAGGGTCGGGCCGGGGATGGCGCCGCGCACGCCCAGCACGAACGGTGGCGCAGGATCGATCTCGGCCTCCCCCACGGTGCCGAGCTTCGGGGAAAGAGACGACAAGTCCGGCTGGCTCGCATACGCGTAGCCCGCAACGCCCAAGAGCGCGAGGGTCGCGAGCACGGCGAGCGTCCGCGGAAACAGTGAGCTCTTGGGGATGTCCCTGCTGTCCACGGGCACGTCGTCGAAGACGGGAACTTCGCTGTCCCGGATCACGGCGACGGGGTTTGCTTCACTGGTCATGGGCTGGCTCGCGACGCTCTCCTCGATCGGCTCGGCGTAGGGACCGAGGGCCTCGGCGAGCGCCGTCACGCTCGCGAATCGCTTTTCACGATCCTTCTCCAGGCACTTCATGACAATCCGTTCGAGAGCAGGGCTCACCTCCGAACGAACCGCGCGCACCGGCGGCGGATCCTGGCTGAGCACCGCGGAGCAGATCGCTGGCACGGTAGGGCCGTCGAAGGCGCGTAGGCCCGTAAGTAGCTCGTACAGCACCACGCCAAGAGACCAGATATCGGTGCGCTGATCGGTGTCGTCTGGCGTGGTCATCTGTTCCGGTGACATGTAGCTGGGAGAGCCGACGCTCTTGCCGGCTTGGGTCATCCGCCGGCTCGTGGCGACCGCGCCGAAGCGCGCCGACACGCCGAAATCCAAGAGCTTCAGCGAACGCTTGCCATTCGGGTACTCGGCGAGGAACAAGTTCTCCGGCTTCACATCGCGATGGATCAAGCCACGAGCGTGCGCCTCCTCCAGCGCCTCGCACGTCGCCATGGCATGACGAACCGCCTCGTGAATGGGCAGCTTTCCTCCTTCGTGGAGGATCATCGAGAGATCCTGACCTTCGAGGTGCTCCATCACGAAGTACGGAATGCCGCTCGGCATCCACCCTGCGTCCAGCACCTTTGCTATGTGCTCGCCACGCAGCGACGCGGCGATGCGAGCTTCGTCCAGAAAGCGCCGCAAGACCTCGCCGTCTGCGGCGTGGTCGGCCCGGACGAACTTGATGGCCACCGTCTGCCCCAGCTCCAGATGGGAGCCGGCGTGCACTACGCCCATTCCGCCGGTGGCGAGACGTTCTCCGACGCGATACTTCCCGGCGAGCACGGTGCCCGCCTGTACCGGATCCGCGGCGTTTTCGTTCACCACGTAGTCGATGTCCACAGAAGCATTCATGGCTGACCTCGGGGATCCCAACAGCAAGTGTCGCGCCAAGCGCCTGGGGTCAGAGAAATTCGAGAAAGCTGCGTGAGCAAGGCGATGTCGTGCGGTGACGAAGCGCCCCGAGCGCGGCGCTTCGCCCCGTCACAAATCACGACATCCGCCTTGGTTTGACGCTGGATCGCGAGTTGGTCCGACCCTTGCGTGAACGATGGGAAACCAACCAGACAGGAGGACCACACATGAACCGACGACGCATCGTGCGCAGTCTGCGCATCGCGCCCGTGGTGGTGGCGTTCGCGGCATTCGGCTGCGGCGGCGCCGCAGTTCCACATCAAGAGCTGACCAACGCGAAGTCCGCGATCAGCGCAGCCGAAGCGGCTGACGCCAGCACGGTTCCGCAAGCGACGCTGCACCTTCAAATGGCCAAGGACGCCGTGCACGAGGCCCAGGGCCTGATCGACGACGGCGATAACGAGCGAGCGGCCAAGGAGCTCGTACGCGCCCGCGCGGACGCTCAGCTCGCATTGGCCCTTGCGAAGCAGGAAAGCGCCCGCGCCGATGCGGACGCAGAGCTTGCAAAGATCCAGGAGCTCGAAAAGGAGGCAGCCCAGTGATTCAGAACGACTTCAGACGACCCATGCTGCGCGGCGCCGCAATCACCGCGCTCTCTTTGTTGCTTCCCACCCTGACCGCGTGCGGCGCCAGTCAGCACTCGAAACAGTTCATGGACGCCCAGCAGGCGATCCACAGCGCCGAGAACGGGCGAGCCGCTCAGCTTGCTCCGGCTCACCTGTTGGAAGCGAAGAAGACGATGAAACAGGCCGAGGCAAAGGACAACGGCTCCCCAGAAGAGGCCCAGCTGGCCTACGTGGCAGATCGACAAGCGCGCGTGGCTACGGCCTACGGGGACATGGCTTGGGAGCAGCAGCGCTTGATTGGCCTGCGCCAGAAGTATCAGCAGCAGCAGACGGAACAGCGCCGCGCCGCCGAAGCCGACTTGCGTCGCGCGAAGGACAAGCTCGCGGAGACCAAGGAAGCGCTGAGCACGGTTCAGAAGCGGCTCGACAGCAAGGACGGCAAGGTTGCCGACCTGGAACACAAGAAGCAAATGCTCGAAGCGCAGCAGTCCCAGCTCGAGGGACAGCTCCAAGATCGCCAGAAGGCGTTGACCGAAGAACGCGCGAAGCGTGAAGCGGCCGAAAAGCGCGCTGCCGACGCGATGAAGAGCCTTCAAGAGATCGCCAACGTGAAGGAAGACGCCAACGAGACGACGATTACGCTGTCCGGCTCCGTGCTGTTCAAGACGGACTCCGCCGACCTCTTGCCCATCGCACGTGATTCCCTGGACCGCGTGGCGGATGCGCTCAAGAATGCCGACGATGACCGTACCTTCGTGATCGAGGGCCATACGGATTCGCGAGGTTCCGCGACGCACAACCAAAAGCTATCTCTGGATAGGGCTCAGTCCGTGCGGGACTACTTGGTGAATCACGGGGTGGACTCTTCTCGAGTCACCACCGTGGGGCGAGGGGAAGCAGAGCCCGTGGCGACGAACCAGACGGCGGAAGGTCGTGCCAACAACCGGCGCGTGGAGATCATCATCCGCAAGAAGTGAGCGGTCACATTCCCAGGCAGGCCGCGATGAAGTGGAAGTAGAGTCCACCGAGCGCCCACAACGGGAACGTGACGAAGGAGGTATGCCCCTCGTCGATCTGCCAGTGGTTGTAGGTCCAAAGCCCACGCTCGAAGAACGTGCTCATGCTGCGGCCGTAGCCGTATTCGGTGAGAAAACCGACGACGGCGAAGGCCGCCATCAGGAGCGCGTACTTCGAGCTGGCGAAAACGGACAGCGCAACGGCAGTGGTGACGATCGGTAGACAGAACACGAAGAACGCGGGCTTGCTGAATTCGCGAGCTCGCGCCTTCGTGTATCCACGCAACGCGAAGGACGCCAGCAGGCCGATCCCGAGGGCGACGGTGCTGATGGCCATGGGGACGAAGGGCGCGCCGCTACCGACTCCGCCGAGCAGGCGACTGGTTTCGTGAAACAAGAGCGCTCCGACAGCCCAGGGCAAGAAGTTCAGCGTGCTGGTGTATCCGGATAGGACGGACCGGTAGCTGTAGGTCCAGATGGGCTCGCGGAAGAAGCTCCGCCACAGCACGGAGACGAGCAGCTCCCCCACGATGCCGGCGACCCCCGCCACAACGAAGAGCAGCAGGTAGCGCGCGTCCACCAGCAGAGCCAAGACCACGAAGGCCAGCGGAGCCCAGCCCATCAGTAGGTAGAACTTCTTCAGGGAAAAGTGGGGGTCGAACAGCAGCGTGCTGCGGCGCGCCGCGACGACCGCGACCATGGCGCCGCCATACACGTTGGACACCATCACCAGGATCAGCAGGGACAACGCCGCGGCGGTGACCATCGCGCTAGCCCCCGCTTCGCCAAACCACTAGCATCACCGCCATGCCGACGGGGCGCCGCGTGGCCGTGATGCTGTCCGGGGAAGACTGGAAGATGCTGCAGCAGCTGAGCACTGCATTCGGGGACAAGCCCCCGGAGGTGGTGCGCAAGCTCATTCGCGAAGCGTATGCTCGCAAGCTCCCGGGTCTGGAGTCCAGAGCGGGCTTTGGTTTTCTCGAGCTCCTGCCCCAGCCCAAGCGAACCAAGCGCGCAGCCAAGTCCAAGAAGACCGCCGTGAAGAAGAAGGCCAAGAAGGCCTGAGCCGCGAACGGGGGTCGATGACCAGCGAAGACGACACCGTCGTAGACGGAACTCCGCTCCGCCCCGACGACGAGGATTCCAGCGACCTGATCGCGACCTCGCGCCTGAAGCGCTCTCTGCCGCCGCTGGCCACGGGGCCTACGGCGGCCAGCGCGGGAACGGCGCGCACCACGGAAAGTGTCCTCTTGCTCCGCAACGAGGAGGCAGCGCGGACGGTGGCGCTGATGCGTCTGGTGGCTCCCGTCACCGCCATGGCGATCGCAGCGCTGTGGCTGAGTGATCGCACGGACGGTCGCGTTCTGTGCACCGCCGTGTTCGGCGTGACGCTGGTAGTGACGTTGTGGCTGCTGGCGCGCTTTCGAGATCCCTCGCGCTTCGACGTGGGCTTGGCCGTGCTGCAGGGAATGCTGTGCGTTGCGGCCATCTTGGTTGCGGCCATGTTCGTCGGTATCTTTTCCCCGGTGATCATGGCGGCTTGCATTGGCATCTACTTCTTCGGCCAGAGCGACTCGGAGTGGGCGGGGTGGGCGATCTACCTGGCCTGCGGGCTGGGTTACGGTGCGCTGTGCTTGGCGGCCTTGCTGGAAGTGGTGCCCTTGAACAACGCCGTCGTGGCCATCGAGACGCCGTACTTCCGCGGCCTGTGGGTCCTTTCGGTCATGATTCAGGTCGTGCTCGCGCTGACCTTCTGGATGGCGCAAAAGACCCGACGAGCAACCCGGGAAGCCTTCGAACGCCTGGACCGTGCAGCGCGGCAAATCCGACAACGAGAAGCGTTGCTCAACGAGGTGCGGGCCGAGCTCGACAACGCGCAGGCCGCGCGCTTGGGCCGCTACAGCGGGCGCACCGTGGGGAACTACCTGGTCGACGAAGTGATCGGTCGCGGCGCCATGGGCGAGGTGTACCAAGCACGGGACCTGACCAAGGACCAGCTGGTGGCGCTGAAGTTCCTCCACCCGATGGCGCTGGAAGATTCGGCGATCTTGCAGCGCTTCTTCCGGGAAGCCGAAGCGGCCGGTGCGATACGTTCGAGCCACGTCGTGCGCGTGCTCGCCACCGGGACCGCGGAAGACGGCGCGCCGTTCATAGCGATGGAGCGATTGGACGGCGTGGATCTCTCGGAGCGCCTGCGCGACAAGAAGCGCCTGTCGGTGAAGGAAGTCATTGGCATCGTGCACGACGTCGCCGAAGCTCTGATGGCTGCGGACGCCGCGGGCATCGTGCATCGGGACCTGAAGCCGCAGAACGTGTTCCGAGCCGAAGAAGGCCGGCGCAGGACCTGGAAGGTGCTCGACTTCGGTGTCTCGAAGGTGCGGGAGTCGGCTGCCACCTTGACCCAGGGCAACGCCATCGGAACGCCCAGCTACATGGCGCCGGAGCAAGCCATGGGAAAGGACGTGGACCACCGTGCGGACGTGTTCGCCCTCGGCGTCATCGCCTATCGCGCGCTGACGGGGCGTCCCGCGTTCACGGCGCCGGACAGCGTCACTACGCTGTACAACGTGGTGCACACCCAGCCTGCCAAGCCCGGGGACCTCGCGAAGATGGACCCGGACGTGGAGCGCGCGCTGTGCTTGGTGTTGGCCAAGGATCCGGAGCGACGTTTCCGGAGCGCGACGATGTTTGCCGCCGCGCTCGCGGACGCCGCGGTCGGGCGCCTCGACGATCGGCTGCGGGAGCACGCCGACAGGCTGATTCGCGAACAGCCCTGGGGTCGCGAAATCCGTTAGCTACGGCGCGTGAACCACGTTCAGCTGGACGACGTCGACGCGACGATCCCAGCCGAACGAAAACTCGTTGGTGTTCCCCTTGGCTCCGGCCTCTCCGCGAGTGGCGACCGCGATGCGATCGGGGCTCACGCCGTAGCCGACCAACACTTGCTTGACCGCCTTGGCGCGCTCGAGTCCGAGCTTCCGATTGTATCGCTTGGACCCTCGTGGGTCGGCGCGACCCACGAGCTTCAGGTCGAGGTGCTCGTACTTCGGGCTCTGCAGGCAGACCGCCAGCGCCTCGAGCTCGCCGCGGTCTTTCATCTGCACCTTGGCTTCGTCGAAATCGAACTGAGCCTGGGTGTAGCCGCAGTCATCCAACCCGTCGCCAAGGGCGAGGGTGATCTTGCGGCTTTCGTACGGACCCTCGTCGGGAAACGTCGGCGGATTCACTTCCGCTGCTTTCACGTCGCGCGGCGAGTCAGCTCGTTGTTCAGGGGTGGTGGTGGCGCAGGCCGCCAGCGTGAAACCGCAGGCGCCCAGCGCGAGAAAGCCTCGCATTCGGGTCATCTAGAAACTCCTTTCGTGTCGTCCGGGCGCTCACGAGGGACCGCGGACGAAATCCTTTCATTGCAGCTTGCGTGCCGAAGTCGTCAGTTGGCCTGGGCAGACGCCTCTCGCGGGCGTTCCGTCTTGCTGCGCAGCGACAGGGGCTCCGGGAAGGTGAGCGTGCGTTGGGGGAAGGGGATTTCGATGCCCGCTTCGTCCAGCGCGCTCTTGATCGCCATGATCACCTCGCTCTGGGACTCGCGGAACTCCGCGGGCTGAGAGCTGGTCCACCAGCGAATGTCGAAGTTGATGCTGCTGTCCGCCAGTGCTTCGGCGAATACCTGCAGGGGCCGTTCGCCCTCCACGCTCGCGCACTGGGAGACGGCGCCATGGATCACCCGCTGAGCAGTGGCCAGATCGGTATCGTACGCCACGCCGCAGACGACCCGGGCCCGCCGAACCGGTTCGGCGGTCAGCACCGTTACGGCGTTCTTGAACAGGATGCTGTTGGGCACCAACAACAGCTCGCCATCCAGTGCGCGAATGAGCGTCATGCGAATGGTGACGTCCTCCACGCGCCCGGTGATGCCGTTGCATTCGATGACGTCGCCCATTTCGAAGGGAAAGCGCCACAGAATCAGGATGCCGGCGAAGAAGTTCTCGAAGATGTCCTTGAAGGCGAAGCCGATGGCCACCGATCCGAGGCCAACCACGCCAACCAGCTGGCCGGGCGTGAGCGATGGAAACGCGATGGTGGCGGCCACCGTGATCCCGACCAGCCAAACGGCGATGTAGGACAACTGACGAGCGAGCCCCACCAGGCTGGGACGTTTGTCTGCGCGTTCGAGCAGGCGCTTCACCGAGCGCGCCGTGAGCTTGGCCGCGAAGAACGTTACGAGCACCGCCACCAGCGCGGCTGCCAAGCGTGGCAGGCTGGCGATCAGCTCGTTGCCGAGCTCCGACACCTTGTCGGCGAGAGTGGTCAGGGGACCCAGAGATGCAGCTATCGCTTCGTCGTGCATGGCGCGTTGCCATGCACGCGGCGCGCCGACCTCGGCGCGCTGGAACGGTGGCGCGAGTGAGGCGCGTTGCCCCACCGCGTGCGCTGGCGCACGCTCAGCTACCGAACCAACGACGCCAGAATGGGCCTTCCTTCTTCTCCGGGGGCTTTTGCATGCGTTCCCGTGGCGGCGGCGGGGGCGGCGCTGCCTTGGGCGGGGGCGGAGGCGCCGCGGCGGCCTGCGCTTGCGGCGGTGGGGGCGGGGCGGGCTTTGCCGGCTCTTCGAACAAGGCGTCCAGGCCCCAGGAGCTGGGGTCGACGAAATCTCCGCCGCCAGCTTCCACGCCGGGCGTTCCGAGCTTGGACGGCTCTTCGTCGAAGGCGTCCGCGCCCGAGAACTCGTGGAGGGTCTCGAGGATCAGATCTCCGATGACGCCAGCGCGGTCCTTGCCTTGGGCCTTCCTCTTCTTGTCCCGCTCCTCCGCGGCGGCCCGCACGAGACCCGCGATGTCCAAGTAGATGGCGACGCGGGGCAGGTGTTGCATCACCACACTGAGGTCTCTCGCCATTTCGTCGGCGGTCCGGTAGCGCTGCTCGGGATCCTTCGCCAAGGCGCGGGCGAGCACGCGCACCACGTCCTCGCTGATGTCTGGACGAAACTGTCGCGGGTCGGGGATGTTCGCTTCGCGGACGAGCTTGAACGTCTCCACGTCCGACGCGCCGAGGAACAGGCGGCGGCCGGCCAGCATTTCCCATAGCAGGATGCCGGCCGCGAAGATGTCCACCCGGCGATCCGCTTTTTGGCCCAGCGTCACCTCCGGCGCCAGGTAGCCGAACTTCCCCTTCACGATGTCTTCGTCTTCCGCCGTGAGGTGAGAGCTGGCCTTGGCCAAGCCGAAGTCCACGAGCTTGACCTCACCGAAGCGGGTAATCAGCACGTTGTGGGGCGAGATGTCCCGATGGACGATCTCGAGCGGCCTCCCGGAGTTGTCGCAAGCCTGGTGTGCGTAGGCGAGCCCTTCCGCTACGTCCAAGGCGATGCGGCAGGCGACCTCCACGTGCATGCGCTCCCCGCGCTGATTCAGGAACTCCAGCACGTCCTTGAGGTCCGCGCCGTCCACGTACTCCATCACGATGAAGTGGGAGCCTGCGCCCTGGCCGATGTCGAACACCTGCACGCAGCGAGAGTGGTTGAGGTACGCCCCGAGGCGCGCCTCGTCCAAGAACATGTTGATGAACTCGCGGTTCGCGCTGAGCTTCGGCAGCACGCGCTTGATGGCGACCTTTTTGCGGAAGCCCTCGATGCCCGCGCTCTCTCCGCGGTACACCTCGGCCATGCCGCCCGCGGCGATGAGCTCGACGATCTGGTAGCGCTGGGCTTCGCTCATGAGAGCACAGAGTACGCGATTAGCACTCTTGACGCGATAGCTCGCGAGCGAAAGCGCTCAAGCGGCGCCCCTGCGTGAGCCGCAGCTTTTCCGCTCGAGACAGGCGCTTCACGGCGTGCTCCAGCCGCAGCGCTTCCCCCTTGGACCGGCAGCGGCGCGTAGCGCACACCGTGAGCGGGCCTCGGCCGCGAGTGTAGCGGGCGCCCTTGCCGGCGTTGTGGAGGGCGATGCGCTCTTTTACGTCCACCGCGACGCCAGTGTATAGCGTGTCGTCGCTGCAGCGGGCTATGTAGACGAACCAATAGTCCATCACGGGGCGCAGCAGCGGAATCCGTAGATGTCGTTCTTGGTGTCGCGATCGTTCGCGTTCGGGTTTTCGCAGGTGAGGTCCGTCTCGCCGTTGAACCAGTACGAGCCTCCGCGCACTCGGCACTGGTCTTGAGCGCCGCTGTCGGTCTGGCAGGAGTCTTCCCACTCCCACACGTTGCCGCTCATGTCGAAGATGCCCGGGGTGCCACCCTCGCAGCCCTCGAGCTCTCCCGCGTCCAGTGCATGCCCCGCCGCGTAGTCCACGCCGTTGCAGGTCGCGGGTGCGTACACGTTGCCGTACGGGTACTTCTTGAACCCGCTCGAAGAGCACGCCCCCATCCACTGGCTCTTGAACGGATCGCTCACGTCCGCGTAAGCGTTCGCTCCTCCACCGATCTTGCCGCACAGGCGCTTGCCGGCCCACAGGCAGTAGGCGTAGGCATCGCACCAATCCACGTACACCACGGGTCGGTTCGGCTGCGCTGCATTCGGCCAGCTGGAGCTGGGCACGAAGCTCGAGTTGAAGGCACAGGCGGCGGGTTGGCCGGACGTTTCGGGACTCTGGTCGAGGAACTCGGCGTACTGCGCGTTGGTGACCTCGGTGCTGTCGATGCAGTAGCCGCCCACGCTGACCATCGTGGGACCCTTGCCGCTCGGGCAGGGCGTCGACCCGCCGGCCCCGCCGGCCTCCGCCCCCGCACTACCGCCGGCATCGGCGCCGGCACTGCCGCCTCCGGCGTCCACCCCCGCGCTCCCTCCGGCGCCGGCGACACCTCCGGTCCCGGCATCCACGCCTACCGCGCCTGCTCCGCCGAGACCACCGGTGCCCTTTCCGGTGTCGTCGTCCGTCGCTGCACAGCCCAGCACAAGCAGAGCCGAGAACGTGAAGAGCGCGCTTCGCATGGCGCGGGGATTAGAGCACATGACGCCCGTGGGTTGCTCGTGCCCCCACCGGCCCCGTAGCTTTTGGCATTCTCCAACCCCCGGTGGTGACGCGGTGTACCAAATCGTCCGGCACGAGCAGTTCTCCGATTCCACGTTCCTGTGGGAAGTGTTCGCGCCGGACGTTGCGCGCGCTGCCCAGCCTGGCCAGTTCGTGATGCTGCGGCTGCACGAAGGTGGGGAGCGTATCCCGCTGACCATCGCGGATTTCGATCGGGGGCGCGGCACCATCACCATGGTGATCCAGGCGCTGGGCCGCTCCACGCACGAGATGCTGGACAAGTATCGGCAGGGCAGCTGGTTTCTGGACTTCGTCGGACCGCTGGGTATCGCCAGTCACGTCGGTGAGCCGGGGCACGTGGTGCTCGTGGGCGGCGGCTTGGGCGTCGCGCCCATCTTTCCGCAGGCGCGAGCCTTCAAGGAGGCGGGCTACCGCGTCACTTCCATCATCGGCTTCCGCAGCCAGCCGCTGGTGTTCTGGGAACAGCGCTTCCGTGAGATCAGCGACGAGGTCATCGTGTGCACGGACGACGGCAGCTACGGGCGCCCGGGCTTCGTGACGGAGGCTCTGGCCGAGGTGATCACGCGTGATCCGGCGCCCGATCAGGTCATTGCCATTGGTCCGTTGCCGATGATGCGGGCCTGCGCCGACGTGACGCGCCCCGCCGGAGTCCACACCGTGGTGAGCCTGAACGCCATCATGGTCGATGGCACCGGCATGTGTGGCTCCTGCCGTGTGACCGTCGGTGGGGACATCCGTTTCGCCTGTGTGGATGGACCGGACTTCGACGCCCACGCCGTGGATTTCGACGAGCTCATGGTGCGTCAGCGTCGTTTCAAGTCCCAAGAGACGCGCGCTCAAACGGACTACGACCACGTCTGCAACCTGGAGCTCCAGCTGTTCCAAGAAGGCAAACGGAACTACAAGAAGATCAAGGCGATCCCGGCGACGGCGACGCCCATGCCCACGCGCGACGCCCTGGAGCGCTCGCAGTCTTTTGCGGAGGTGAACCTGGGTTACGGTCAAGACGACGCGCTGCTAGAGGCCGAGCGCTGCATCCAGTGCGTACGCCCCACCTGCGTCGCCGGCTGTCCCGTCGGGATCGACATTCCCCGCTTCATCCGCCACGTCTTGGTGCGAGACCTTCCCGGCGCGCTCTCGGTGATCCACGAGAGCAACCTGTTTCCGTCCATCTGCGGTCGCGTGTGCCCGCAGGAGAGCCAGTGTGAGGCGCAGTGCATCCTGCACAAGAAGATGGAGCCCGTCGCGATTGGTCGCCTCGAGCGCTTCGTGGGGGATCACGCGCCCGAGCCCATCCCGGAGCCGGTGGCGAGAAACTCCGCGCTCGGAAAGGTTGCCATCGTGGGCTCCGGACCTTCTGGGTTGGCCTGCGCGGGGGATCTCGCGCGCCAGGGCATCGAGGTGGTGGTGTACGAAGCGCTGCACGTCGTTGGCGGAGTGCTGCGCTACGGCATTCCGAGCTTTCGCCTACCGCGGGAATCGATCCAGAAGGAGATCCGCTCCCTCGAGCAGCTGGGGGTTCGCTTCGAGGTGAACAAGGTCGTGGGTAAGACCTTCACCTTGGAACAGCTCCTGGGCGAGATGGGCTTTTCGGCGGTGTTCGTCGGAACGGGCGCTGGCTATCCGATGTTCCTCGGCTTGCCGGGGGAGTCCGCGGGGCAGGTGCTGAGCGCGAACGAGTTTCTCACCCGCGTGAACTTGATGGGCGGCGACTCCTTCCCGCATCGAGACACGCCGGTGGAGCTGGGGGGCGACGTCGTCGTGATCGGTGCCGGCAACACGGCGATGGATTGCCTGCGTGTGGCCAAGCGCTTGGGCGCCAAGAACGTGCGCTGCGTCTATCGCCGCACGGAAGCTGAAGCGCCCGCGCGGATCGAGGAGCTCCGGCACGCCCGAGAAGAGGGCATCGAATTCTCGTTCCTCCACGGACCCACCGAGATCCTCTTGGACGCCGATCAGAACGTGCGTGCGGTTCGCTGTCAGCGCATGGAGCTCGGCGAGCCCGACGACTCCGGTCGCCGCCGGCCGGTCCCGGTCGAAGGGGAGATCACGGAGTTTCCGGCCCAGACGGTGATCTACGCCCTGGGCACCCGCGCCAATCCCATCGTTCCTCGTTCCGCCAAGGACCTGGCCCTCAACAAGTGGGGCTACATCGAGGCGGATCCGGTGAGCCAGGCCACGAGCATCCCCGGGGTGTTCGCCGGAGGGGACATCGTGACCGGAGGCGCCACCGTGATCCTCGCGCTGGGGGCGGGCCGGCGCGCCGCTCGGCACATGACGGCCTTCTTGCGCGACAAGCAGTGGCCCCCCGTCGCCACGGACGGCAGCCAGGACGAGCATCCAGTGGGCGAAGGCAAGTGTCCGCGCTGCCATGGCGCCATCGAGCCCGGGGATCCGTACGTCTGCTGCGCCGGGGAGACCATCGTGTGGCAGTGCTTGGACTGTCACAAGGTGTACGAGGGCTTCGCCTTCCCCTACGGCCTATGCTCCGCCTGTGGGGGCAAGCTCACGCGAGAGCTCGAGGCCGGCCATTCCGACGACGGCACCCGTCAGGCCGTGCGCGAGGCCATGGAGGTGGAGCTCGGAGGCCTGTCCTTCTACCAGCGTGGCGCGGAGACCTCTCGAGATCCCGAGCTGAAGGACCTCTTCGCTCGTTTGGCGGCGATGGAGCAGGAGCACCTGGGCCTCTTGGCCGCGCGCTATCACATTGCGCCCCTCGAGCTGGGCGCAGCGGATCTGGGTCCTCAGACGGCCGCGCTGTACGCGGGCTTCGATGGTCCCGTGGACGGCACGCTGGAGCTCTTGGAAGTGGCCGTGAAGCTGGAGCAGCGGGCACGGGACTTCTTCGCCGCGCGCTCCGCCGGCCTCACCCGCGGGAGCACCGTGTGGCGCATGTATCGGGAGCTGGAAGCGGAGGAGCACGAGCACGTCGCCCTGCTGCAGACGGAGCTCGAGCGCCGCCGCGCGGGGCTTTCGGGGCTGCTCGGAGTCGCCGGTCCGCCCGCGATGTGACAGAGTGCGCCTCGGATGCGCAAGCTTCACGAGATCGCCGCCGATCAGGACGAGGACCTCACCTCCCGCAGCGACATCAAGCGCGCGCGCAAGGTGAAGGAGGAAGCCCTCGCGCGGCTCGCCAAGGAGCTCGTGGGTCTCGGTGAGCGCACACTGGCCAAGCTGGAGCTACCGGAGGACGTGCTCGACCCCGTGGTGGACGCGCAGCGCATCCAAAGCCCCATCGCGCTGGAGCGCCAGCTGCGCGTCGTGCGTCGTGCCTTGCGGGACGCGAGCTGGCCGGAGATCCGTACCCGCCTCGATCATCTCTTGGAGCACGGGACGCTGCCCAAGGAGCGAGCAGCGAGCGGCGGCACTCACGAGCGGGAATGGGTGGTCCGTTTGATGGGCGAGGGTCAGCGCGCGCTGGAAGAGCTCATCGCCGATCACCCCACGGCGGATCGCAAGCATTTGCGCCAACTGATCCGCAACGTGCAGACCAGCAACGTGCAGCGCAAGAAGCGGGCGGAAGAGAAGCTGGCGGCTGCGGTCCGCTTCCTCCTCGACCACGGTTGATCGTCTTCTGTTGTTGGTCCGCCGCGGAAACCACGCGTCAGAAACAGGGGGGTGGTTTGCAGGAACAGTAATTGCCGGCGCACTGACCACCGGCGCACGGGCACTGGCCCTGGAGGCCACAGCTGGCCGAGCATTGCACTTGGCCGCCGCAGCCATCCGACGCGGTGCCGGCGCACTGGTTCGAGGGGCACGGGTTCGTGTTGGGCACGCAGCTGCAGGTTCCGTTCACGCAGGTGTTGGGCGCGGAGCAGGTACCGCAGTTGAGGGTGCCGCCGCAGCCGTTCGAGATCGTCCCGCAGCTCTTGCCCTGGGCGGCGCAGGTGGTCGGCACGCAGGTGCAGACACCGCCGCTGCACACGTCCGGCGCAGAGCACGTGCCGCAGTTCAGGGTCCCGCCGCAGGCGTCGGAGATGGATCCGCAGTTCTTGCCCTGGGCGGCGCAGGTGGTCTTGGTGCAGCCGCAGACGTTGGCCGTGCCACCGCCGCCGCAGGTGTCCGGGGCCGTGCAGCTGCCGCAGTTCAGCGTCTTGCCGCAGCCGTCGGAGATGGTGCCGCAGTTCTTGCCCTTGGCGGCGCACGTGGTCGGTGTGCAGGGGGCCGTGCCGCACTTGTTCGCGCCGCCGCCGCCGCACACTTCGTTCCCGGTGCAGGTGCCGCAGTTGGTGGTTCCGCCGCAGCCGTCGGAGATGGTGCCACAGTCCGCGCCCACGTCCGCGCAGGTGGTCTTGGTGCAGCCGCACTGGTTGTTGGTGCAGATTTCCGGAAGCTGACAGGTGCCGCACACGATGTTGTTGCCGCAGCCGTCGGAGATGGTGCCGCAGGCAGCGCCCTGGTCCGCACACGTCTTGGGCGTACAGCCGCAGGCGTTGTCCGCGCCGCCACCGCCGCAGGTCTCGGGCGCCGTGCAGGTGCCGCAGTCGAGGATCGTGCCGCAACCGTCCGAGATGGCTCCGCAGGTGGCGGCCAGCTCCTTGCACGTGCGCGGTACGCAGGGCGTGCTTCCGCACTTGTTGGGTCCGTCGCCGCCGCAGAACAGACTGGCGTCGCAGGCGCCGCAATCCAGAACGCCGCCGCAACCATCGGGAATGTCGCCGCACTCGGCGCCCTGTGCAGCGCACGTCTTCGGGGTGCAGCTGCTTGCGTCGCTGCCGCTGTCACTCTGGGTGCTGGAATCCGGAATCGTGCCGGCGTCCATGGAGGCTTTGCCGCCCTTGAGGTCGTCGAGGGAAGTGAGGCTGCACGACGCGGCGCTGACGATGGTCCAAGCGGCCGCCAAGCCCATCGCCAGCACGCCCTTCGAGATCCGGCCCATGTTTCAATGCTACGCGGGCGCCGCCACGGAGGCCAGGTGGATCGCCGTCAGGGTCCCGACGATTGCCCGGAGCACAGTGAGGCCGAGGCGATCTGATCCACCACGCAGATCCCGCTCTTGCAGCGGCTCGACGCGCACTCCGTGGCCTCGCCGCAGGCCGCTCCGTTGGCCTTGGCAGCCTGACACGTGCCGTTCGCGTCGCAGTACGAGCTCTCGGGGCACTGATAGCCACCGCCGCAGGGCTCGCCGACCTTCGGCGTGGCCACGCAAACGCTGCCGTCGCAGTAGGCGCCGGCCACGCAGCCCTCGTAGCTGCAGGGTTCACCGATGGCCGGCAGCGGCTTGCAGGTCCCGTTGCAATACAGACCGTCGTTCGTGTAGCAGGCCGCGGTGCCGGACCCGGAGCTGGTCCCGCCGGTGCACCCCGAGCTCGTGCCGTGCTCCGTACACGTCATGCTGCACGCGTCTCCGGCCGTGCCGCGCGGCTCGGTCACGCACGCCCCCTGGTCGCAGTAGGCGTTTCCGCCGGCAGGCGCGGCGCATTCGACGCTCTTCTGGCAGGCGGCGCCCGCGGGGAGCTTGCCCACCAGCACCAAATCGCACTGCTCCAGGCCGTCCAGATCCACGGCCCCGCACGAGCGCACCAGATCCGAGATCGCTGCGACGCATTTGCCCGCGGCCACGGCGTCGTAGTCGACATTGGGATTGCCGAGCGCGTAGCTGGCGGACAGATCGGAGTTTCCGAGCGCCTTGCACGCGGCTGGATCGTAGGGAAACCCAGCGCTCTGGCAGCACGGGCCGACGTTGTCGCAGACGGCGCTCACCACTCGCTCGACGAACTGATCCGCCGGCACTGGCTGTGCGCCGTCGCTTGTGGTGGATCCGCTACACCCGGATCCCAGGGCCACACCCAACAGACCGACCGAGGCAAAAAGAACGGAGTTCCGAAGCATGCACTACCTCCGAGCCAGCTGACCAAGCAATGGTCATACCGGTCGGCGTGACCAGTAGCTGGAGAGCGTGAGTCCGGACACCAAGTGCCACACCCCCCACCACGCCGCCACGATGGCCATGCCACCCAGCCCGTGGAAATAGCTGAAGATGAGCACCAACCCGAGGGCCGAGTTCTGTATCCCGACCTCGATCGAGATCGCCCGGGCGTCGTAGCGCGAAGCGCGCAGCAGTCGTGCCGAGCCGTACCCCAAGCTCAGGCCGAGCGCGTTGTGAGCGGCCACGGCGAGCGCCACGTAGCCCACGTAGTGCAGGAAGTAGGTCCAGTTCGCCGCCAACGCGCCGACGATGAACAGGCTGAAGGCCACCAGCGAGAAGATCTTCATGGGCCGCCTCAGTCGCTCGGCCCAGCGTGGGCGTCGCGACGCCACGGCCATCCCCAGCAGCAGCGGGATGCCGAGGATCATGAAGACGGTGAGCAACAGTGAAATCGGATCGAGGTGAACCTCCTCCAGCACGGCCCGGGTGGACGGGTGCAGCGCTCCCCAGAACGAGAGATTCAGGGGGGTCATCACGATGGCCAGCACGGTAGAGACCGCCGTCATGCTCACCGACAGCGCCGCATTTCCCTTGGCGTGATGGGTGAAGAAGTTGCTCATGTTGCCGCCCGGGCACGCGGCGACCAAGATCATGCCCAGCGCGACGCTGGGTCGCGGCGAGATGACGCGAGTGAGCAGGAACGTGAAGGCAGGCAACAGCAGGAACTGCGCCGTCAGGCCAATCAGCGGCCCCTTGGGGCTCCTGAGCACGCGCCGGAAGTCTTCCCCCCGGATGTCGAGGGCGACCCCGAACATCACGAAGCCCAGCACCACGTTCAGCGCCACCAGGCTGCTCGGACTGAAGTTCAATCGGACTTGATCGATGTCCAAACCGGCTCCCGCACGCTCCACCGTAGACCGACCCCGCGCGCCGACCAAGGCTTCGCGACTTTTCGTGATCGCAGCGGCTCGCCGCGGCCATGGGGAGGGGATGGCATCCGTGCTGCTGCGCCTGCTCGCCGCCTCCTTGGCGTTCACGCTCACGGGTTGCACCGCCGGGCTCGGCGCCGGAGCCGCCGTGGTGGTCGGCGGCGCGGGGGTCTTCGCCTTCGATTGTTCGGACCACGTGGTGCTTTCGGTGCGCGATCACTCGGGCGCGGAGCGCTGCGGCGTGCCGCTGATTGCCCGGCAGGGAGATCGCGAGCGCTCGCTCCATAGCTGCGAGCAGTCCCCGCTGGCGGAAGGCACGTGGACCGTGACCGCGGCGCCCGGCTCCGGCTACGTGCTGAAAGAGCAAGTGACGTTGCCGCACCGCGACGGGTGCGACCGCGTCGTGTACAGCGTGGAGCTGACGGAAAGCGCCGAGCGAAACTTCAGCGCGACGGCAGCTGGCCGCAGCTGGTGAGCGCGCGGTTCCGCGCCGCCGCGACAAACCCAACAAAAGATCGTGATGGGTGGAGATAGCTGTGCTCTAGATTCGCCTCATGAAGTGGCTCGGCGTGGTGGCTCTTCCGCTGTTGGTGGTGGCATGCGGCAGCTCGGATGACTCCTCGGGTGGTGGCAGCGGCGGCCACCCATCGGACGGAGGCTCGACGGACACGGGAGCGGACGTCGTCGCGGACACGTCCCCGCTGCTGGAGGCGGGGGATGCTCCCATCGTGGACGTGCTGGTGAAGCCGGACGTGGAAGACGCGGGCGCGTGCACGCTGACCAAGCCCTATTCCAGTCAGAATGCTGCCTGCAACGCGTGTGCGGAGCAGCACTGCTGCTCACAGGTCAATGCCTGCACCGCCGATGCAGAGTGCGACGACAGCTACGTGAACTGCATCTTGGCCTGCGCGCTGCTTCCTGAAGACGGCGGCGCAGATGCGGGCATCGATCCATGTCTGGCGGACTGCGAAAGCCAGTATCCGAAGGGCAAGGCGGAGTTCGACGCGGCCATCGGCTGCGCCGACACGCAGTGCAGCGTCGAGTGCCAATAGGAGGAGCCATGATCGACCACATGAGCATTCGCGTTTCCGACTACGAAAAGAGCAAGGCCTTCTACGTTTCTGCGTTGGCGCCGCTCGGCTACGTGGTGGTGATGGAATTTCACCGTACGGAGATCCCGAGCCTGCCCACGGCGCACGTGCTTGGCCTCGGTGCCGGCGGAAAACCCGATTTCTGGCTGAGCCCCGCGGACGGTCCGGTGCAGCCCACGCATGTCGCGTTTCGCGCGGATGACCGCAGGACGGTGGACGCGTTCTACGAGGCTGCCAGCGCGGCGGGCGGCAAGGACAACGGCAAGCCCGGCCTCCGCGAGATGTACCACCCGAGCTACTACGGCGCGTTCGTGCTCGATCCCGACGGCTACAACATCGAAGCCGTGTGTCACACGCCGGAGTAGATCACTTCTGCACGGCGGCGCAGCCGAGGAACGCGCCGCCGCCGCAGGCACAGTCGCACGGCTCCTTGCCCGGGCATTGGTAGTCGCACTCGCACAAGCAAGTGTCGGTCAGGGCTTGGCAGTCGCTGCGGTCGAAGCACTCGCAGGCGTCCAAGCCGTCGCACGGGGGCAGGGTGCAGTTCGCCGTGCTCACGCTCCAGGTGCCGCCGTCGCACTGTGCGACGACGTGGGGCGAACCGTCAGAGCACTTGGCGTAGGTGCAATATTGATACGGGCTGGCGCAGGGATCGCTCGAGCCGCACGCGGTGCCGGCCACGGGGGGATCGTAGGGACAAGGATCCGGCGGCGGCGGGTTGCAGCTGCTGGCGTAGGCCTGCCACTTGTCGTCGACGCAGCTGGCTTGCCACGCGGGGCAGCACACCCCCTGGTCGTAGCTGCAGATCATTCCGCTTGCGCCCTTGCAGCTGTCACCGTTCGTCGGGAACGATGCCGGGCACTGGGGCGAGTTGCCGCCGGTGCCGCCGCTACCGCTCACGGCGCCGAAGCCGCCGCTGTTGCCGGACCCTCCAGAGCCGCTGACGGCGCCCGAACCCCCGGTGTTTCCGGAGCCTCCAGTGCCGCCGTCGCTCGCGGTGCTGCCGCCGCAGGCGGCCAAGGCGGAGGCGACGGTGACGACGAACGGAACGCTGAGCTTACGCGACAAGGGGTGCTCCTTCGATGCGGCACAGGCTGTGCCAGAAACGACTTCTCGATCCGGGGGTGGACGCCTCCTGGCGCCTCCTCGGGCCCATCCAGCCGAAGCTTCAGCAACCTCCGTACCATTCAGTGGACGATGACGGCGGTATCGCCCCGCTTGATGTCCAGGTGCAGATGATTGCGGTGCGCTGCGTTGAAGCCGGGCGTGAGCAGATGATGGAACACGCCGGCCCGCGCCAGGTCGCACACGATGTCGTGCAGGGCCACCGTTTCGGGCGTCGGCGCTTCGGGCTGGCTCTCTGCACCACACGCCTTGTCCCCCACCGTGCCGTGCCAATCCCGCTCCACGGACAGCTCGCGGCCGTCCGCCAGCGTCATGCTGAAGACGTCCATCGCCAAGCCGTAGGCGTGCTGACTCTTGGCGTGCTTGCCGGGTAGGTGAGCTTTCGGGCGATAGAAGTTGTCGACCCGCACCGACGCCACGTCGTGGCGCGTGAGCACCGCTGCCATGTCCACGAGCGTCAGCGCCAAGCGACAATCGAGAATGCCATAGGGGCTCTTGCCGCCGGGTGCCACGAAGCGCACGCCCCCGATCTTTCCAGTGATGCGTCGCGGATTGGCGACCCCCGGCGTTGCGCGACGAGCTCGACCCACGGCCAGCTTCTGCTTGGCGAGCTCCGCGCGACAGGCGGCCGGCGACAGATTCGCCCAACGATGTGCCGGCGTCTTGGCTGCCGGAGGCGGATTCACCAAGTCCTGGAACGCGTAGTGCTCGGGCTCCGGCTCGGGAGCTTCGGGCGCGGCTTCGGCGTCGGCCACACCCGCGTCCTGTCCATGTTCATCTGGGGGTTGGTCCGCCGCGGGCTCATCGGGGACGGTCGGTGCGTCCTCTCGCGGCGCGGGCACGGGTGTGGGCTCGCTCGCCCGCAGCAAGGTGGACGGCTCACGGTGCTGCTCGGCAGCAGCGCAGCCACTGGCGCTCGCGACCAGGACGGCGAGCGCGCTCACGATCAACGCACGCACGACCCTACGTGCTCGCCGGGCCTTGGGCGGAGGGTCCGCCTTCATCCCGCCGCGTGGACGGCTGCGCGGGGACCGTGCGCTTTTCCGCGACGCACAGCCAGGCTGCGGCAGGGCTTGGATTGTGCGCGCGAAACCACGTCGCCCGCAGCTCTTTGAGCGCCAGGGTCGGCTCCACCGCGGTGGCGATGTCACGCACCGAGCGACGCGGGGGCCCATGCTCGCGGTCCCTGCCCTCGGTGCTGCCGATCAACGAGAGCCACACTCCGCCCGGCGACAGACAGCTCGCTACACGCTTCGCGAAGGCGGCGCGCTCCGACGCTTCGTCGAAGATGTGAAAGCAACCACGGTCGAACACCAGGTCGAAGGGGCCGTCGTGGATCTCGTCGTTCAGGAAGTCGAGGCAGCGAAACGAAACGGAGCCGCCGGCGTGCTCCGCCTTCGCCTTCTCGATGGCGAGGGGCGAGAGGTCCACGCCCAACACGGAGAACCCGCGCTGCGCCAGCCAGCGCGCGTTGGTGCCCGTGCCGCAGCCCACCTCGAGGGCGCGCCCCGGGCGCGCGAGCCCGGTGCTCACGGCCTGCTCCAGATGCTCATCCACCACGCCCACGTCCCAGGGGGTGTCTCCCGAGCGATAGCGTTCGTCCCACATCCCTTGGCTCATGGCCGCCACATGTAGCAAAGCGGCATCGGAGCGCCAGGTCGCTGCGCCAATGTCGGCGGGAAACCTACCTCGACCCGCATGTTTGCCGAGGTTGTGGGATGGTAAGCTGGTGATCCTCGTGCGGCGGAGGTGCTCGTGATGCGTGTTGGCAAGACTCTGGGTTTGCTCGGTCTCTCACTCGTGATGCTGCTGGGCTGCAGCAGTGAGGATTCGGGCAGCGGTGGTCAAGGGGCGACGGGCGGTGGCGGCGCCACGGGGGGTGGCAGTTCGACGGGGGGCGCTTCGAGCGGTGGCAGCAGCGCCACCGGTGGAAGCGGCAACACGGGCAACACCAGCTCGGGGGAGCCTGCAGCGCTGGCCGGTATCACCCAGCTGCACAACGCAGCGCGGGCCACCGAAGGCCTGTCGCCATTGACCTGGGACCCCGCCCTCGCGGCCATCGCTCAAGCCTGGGCGGACAGCTGCGTGGACAACGAAGCGCCCACGGGGCTCATCGATCACAACCAAGGCCGCAGCGACAACTACCCGGGCTACGTGGGCGAGAACATCTACGGCTCGAGCGGCAAGGCCACTGCCGAGGGCGCTGTCTCCTCCTGGATGAGCGAGAAGGCGGACTACGACATCAGCACCGGCCAATGCGCGAGCGTGTGCGGCCACTACACCCAGGTGATGTGGTCGACGACGACGAAGCTCGGCTGCGGCATCTCGAATTGCGCCGGGCTGAAGTACGCGAACAGCATCGTGTGCGACTACGCGCCGGGCGGTAACACCGGCGGCAAGCCGTTCTGACGCCGTAGCGCGAGGTCGGGGCGCGACGGGGATCGCGCCGGACCGACATGATCTCGGTCCCGGGGCGGCTTTCCCGAAGGGCTCGGCTGTGCTAAGCGGCTGCGCACATTTCCGTACACTTGCTCGGGAGCACGGTGCGGAGGGGATGAAAGCCATGAATTACCGACATTTGCGTTGGCCAGTGGTGGTCTTTGGGCTGGCTCTGGGCGTGGGATTCAGCGCCTGCGCAGGCACGGAGACGCCCTCGGAGTCGGGGCAGCAGGCCCAGGCGGCGACCCGCCTGCCGGATCGCTTCGAGCGCACGCTGCCTTGGGGCGAGGCGGACGACGAGCTCGGCCTCCGGCCAGCGGTTGCCGAGAGCATCGCCTACGGGCCGAACGCGGTGGCCGTGACCACGCACGGCGTGCTGCTGCTCGATCGCCTGAAGCAGCGAGTGGTGATGGTGGACGACGCGCACGCGCTCCGCACCGTGGCAAAGGTCAGTGAGGACAACGAAGATCTGGTGGCGGGCACCGACGGCGCGTTCGTGGCCTACAGCCCCGTGCGGGCGCGCGCGAGCTTCTACGACGCGAACGGCGCTCCGGCGGGGGAGCTGTCGATCCCGCGGGCGCTGACGAACGGCGTGCGGCTCTCGCTCGGCATCTCGCGCAGGCTATCGCTGGTCACGGGCTACCAAGAGCAGATCGCCATCGGCAGTCCGGCGGCGCCGATGGCACTTTCGGTTTCGCTCGCGGCGAAGCGTGAAGGCGCCCACGTGCTCGCCGATGGTCGCGGCGTCGTGGTTCGCGTGGAAGATGGCGCGGGCACCCTGGAGGTCGTGTCGCAGCCCACGGAACAGGAGCGGAGCGCGGTCGTCGGCAGTGTCGCGCTTCCCGGCAGCATGACCGCGGCGCGGGTCGTTGGCGGCGACGCCAGCACGGTTTGCCTGCGCACGGAACAGGTCGCCTTCGGGGCGAAGCTCTCGGTCAGCCGGCGCGCGCTGTGCGTGAGCACGAAGAGCTGGAAGGTGGTGCTGGATCAGGCGTTGCCCGCGGTGGGGCTGTACGTGCCGCGCACGGAGGTCGCCTACGGTGACGGCCATCTCGCGGTCATTCGCCCGACCGAGGCGGGGCTCGAGGTTTCGGCTGTGCGCGTCGTCCGCACGGAGGTGTCGCAATGAAGGCGCTCCGAGCGGCCCTCTTGGGCCTGGGCGTGCTGTCCTTGGGCGGCACCGCCCTCGGCATCACACGCACCGAAGCCATCGTGCGAGCCAAGGCGTTCTCGTTCCACCCCTGGACCGCCACGGCGGCGAACCAGACGGCCTCGTGCAACGGCGCCTACAAGAGCGTCAACTCGCCGGGGGACTACATGGGGCTGCCCTACGACTGGGGTGGCTACATGTCGCTGTTCGAGTTCGATCAGCAGATCAAGGCGGGCTACGGCGCGGGCTCCTATCCCGCGGACGGCATTCTGGATTGCACCAGCGGGCTGGATTGCTCCGGGTTCGTCAGCCAGGCGTGGAAGTCGGGCCACATCACCACCAGCACGGCGGACACCGTTTCCAGCGCCATTGCGCTGTCCGAGATGCTCCCGGGAGACATCTTCAACGACGCCGGCAACCACATGGCGATGTACAGCCACAAGTTGGGGAACGGGGACCCGGTGCTGTACGAGTCCGTGTTCTACAACGTGCATCTGAGCATGCCCGGGTGGTCTTGGGTGAACGGCTTCGTGCCGCGGCGTTACCAGAACATCACCGGAACGTCCGCCGCCACGCCGGACGGAACGCTGGCGGATCCCGTCAAGATCGGCAGCTTCCCGTTCACGGATTCCCGCAGCACGCAGAGCTCCATGAGCGACGTACTGGACGGGTGCGGCACGGCGCCCAACACGGACGAGAGCGGCCCCGAGGTGGTGTACCAGGTGACGCTGACCCAGCCCGGTCAGCTCACCGTCAGCGTGCAGGACGACGTGGGCGTGGACATCGACGTGCACCTGTACACGTCCGCGAACACCAACGACTGCGTGGCGCGCGCCGACAGCACCTTCACGGAAGCCGTGGATTGCGGCACTTACTACGTTGTCGCGGACACCTGGACCACGCTCGCGGGGAACTACACCCTCACGGTGGACTTCGCACCCGCTTCAGGTCAGGCCTGCGGTTCTGGCCCGCCCAAGTACGACTTCAAGGGTGCCCCCGGCACGCCCTGCGCGTACCCGGGAAACCAGACGCTGCCGTTCTGCAACCCGAACCTGGGTGCGGACACCTGCCTGTACACTTCGAGCTCGAGCTTCTGCTCCATGCCGTGTGGATCCGCGTCGGACTGCGGCGCCCTGCCCGGCGCGTGCTGCGCGGACATCGGTAGCGGGGAGAAGTACTGCTTGCCCGCGGCTCAGTGCGGCGCGGCGCCGGGGGACGCCGGCGTGACGCCCAAACCGGACGCGGGCGGCGATCCGACGGACGCGGGTGTGGGCGGAAGCGGCGCCACCACCGGCACCGGCGGTGCGGGCGGGGGCAGCGCGGGGACCATGCCCGGCACCGGCAGCTACGGCGGGCTCAATGCCGGCGGCGCAGGGAACGCCGCGCCGGCTTCGCAGGGCTCGGACAGCGGCGGCTGCAGCACTGCGCCGCGGAAGAGCGGCCCCGCGGGGTGGCTGTTTGTGGGGCTCGGTCTCGCCCTCGCGTTGCTCCGACGCCGGCGCTGATCACAGCCTTCCGAGCCACTCCACACCGAGCGTCTCGCCCGCCACCCACGGAACCACGATCGAGCTCTCCGTGGGTGTGGGCAGGGGCGTGCGGTAGTGGAGCAGCGTCGGCATCAGCCACCCCGAACCGAGACCCAGCGCGGCACCCGACAGCACGTCGGACAAATAGTGTCGCGATGAGACGATACGAGACGTCCCCACCCAGGTGGCGACGCCCAGGCCCAGAGCGCAGGTCAGGGGATCGGCAACGCTGCCGTAGATGTCCAGGTTCAGGTGGTGCGCGCAGCCGAGCCCCGCGCCGGTGAAGGCGATGATGGTGTGGCCGCTGAGGAAGCTCTGGCTCTGGGCCTCGAGCTGGTCGCAATCCTTGTCGAAGCTCGGATCGCCCGCGCAGTGCTCCAGGAACGGGCGCTTTCTTCCCACGAGCTTCTGGGTGCCTACGGAGATGGTGCCGCTGATGGCGAAGGCCTGGGCGTCGATGAGCAGCATCTGCGCTGCCGCGTCCGGGCTCTGGTGGGCGGCCCCCACGCCCACGGTGGCATCCAGCACGGGGAACGCCATCAGAGAGTAGAACCCCGCGTCGCCGACGGCGACGGCGCCGTCCCGGGCGGAACGCGACCCGAGGGTGGCAGCGTCCGTCACGGCCTCGTCGAACAGCACGCCGCCGCTCGGCCCGTTCAGGTTCTGTTCCAGGAACAGGATTTCCGCGGTCAGGGTCGCGGCGAAGGCGCCGGTGGTGACGTACTCCGCGGGGCGAAAGCGAGGATGATCCCAGCGCACGGGCTCCGCTCGGGCGGCGGTGGTGGAGAGCACGAGGAAGAAGAGCAGCTTCAGCTTCATGGTCGATGCGGCCACGGCGGCGCGGCTGCATCATTCCATAGTCAGTACTGGAGCAGCGCCTTTTCCAGCAGTGCTTGGATCTCCGTGAGCTCGGGGTCGGTGCCGCCGGCGTTCGCGCTCTTCACCGCGTCCAGAGCTGCCTGCAGGCGAGACTTGGACGGCTGCTTCAA
This sequence comes from Polyangiaceae bacterium, assembly GCA_020633235.1. Lineage (NCBI taxonomy): Bacteria > Pseudomonadati > Myxococcota > Polyangiales > Polyangiaceae > Polyangiaceae bacterium. The sequence continues at coordinate 127,080 of JACKEA010000001.1, forward strand.
CGCTTCGGCGTAGGCCACGATGGCGGAGCCCTTGGCCAGGTACAGCGGCGTTGCGCCCAGCAGATCGGCGAAAGTGGTCGTCTTTTGCACCTGCTTGGACTGGTGCGTGTCCGGTGTTTCCCAGCTCACCACCAGCTCGATGGGATCGGCGTCCGCGACCACGTCGGGCGAGCAGGCTCGCACCACCTGGTTGAAGACCATGGCATCGTTCGGCGCCAAGTGCTGAGGCTCCACTTCCTTCGGGTCCGTGGAGTACTCCTCGCCGTGGAACACCTCGATGTTCATGTACCAGGGCATCCGCAGCTGGACTTGCACGGCCCGGGCTGCCACGTCCATCACCTCGTCGAAACGTTGGCCGAACATGCGGCTCACCTCGGCTGACTCGTCGAGGTACACGTAGGCGCCGCGGCCCGCGTCCGTGACGGCGTTCATCAGCGTGTCGTTCACGCCGGTGCCCACGCCCACGCCTACCAGGTACACGCCGTCGCCGTCGTTCAGCGCGGCGCCCTTGGCGATGATTTCCTTGTCCGTCACGCCGGCGTTGGCCTGGCCATCGCTGATCAACACCACGCGATTGAGCTGCCCGGCGACGAAGTTCTTTTGCGCCAGCGCGTAGCCGGCGCTGAGCCCACCGTTGAGGTCGGTCCCGCCGCCCGCCGAGATCTGGTTCGCCATGTCCATGACTGCGGGATCGTTCGGACCACCGACGCCATAGGAGTCGAGGACCACGGCATTGCTCGTGTTCCAGGTGACGGCGCTCACCTTGTCTCCCGCTTGCAGCTGGCCGGCGATGGCCTTGACCGTCTCGCGCTCGAGCTGGATGGGCGAGCCGCCCATGGATCCCGAGGTGTCCAGCACGAAGGTGATGTTGACGGGGCGGCGCGGTTTCACCGCGGCCGGCGAAACGACGCCGACCTGCAGCTCGAAGGCGCCGGGCGCGCTGCCTTGAGCGAGCTCGGGAACGATGCTCAGGGTGCCCGCCGGCGCCGACGGGTAGCCGACGTTGTAGTAGTTCAAGAACTCGTAGGTGCGGATCAGGCTGGCCGGCACCGTCTGACCGTTCTCGATCAGACTGCGAGCGATCACCGGAGAGGCCATGGAGTTCGAGTCGTCGGAGGACAGATAGAAGACGGCGTCCTTGCTGTCGTCGAGGCCGTCGCAGGTCAGGCCGGCGTCCGCGGCGTCAGGGCCTGCATCCGCTCCTGGCCTGGGCGGCGCCCCCGCAGCACCGCCCGCTGCGTAGCCTCCCGCGCTGCCCCCCGAGCCGCTGTTGCCGACGGCGCCTGCTCCGCCGTAAGCGCCGCCGCCACCGTAGCCTCCCGTACCAGAGCTCACCGCGGGATCTCCCGTCGGCATTCCGCCGCCGGCTGCGTCGTTGCTGGAAGAGCATGCCGCGATCCAGACGAAGGTGAGGGTCAGCGTGCCCAGGGCGAGGTGCAGGCGCATGATCGCCCTTTCAGCATGGAGCGTGCCAGCGCTCCGATCGGCGAGCTTTTGGTGGGGACGACGACGGCGCTGGCGGCGTTCGGATCGTGCTGGCACGGCCTGGCACATCCTGGCGCGCTTCACACTTCTTCACCTTGACACTGTGGCGCTCGGCTTCATTCTGGTGGCGTTGCGCGGCATTTGGGCCCGCAACGAGAGCCCGCTGGCGGCACGAGCCCCAGCGCGAGGAGACACAACATGATGCACTTTGGAATGCCCCGATTTTTCGGGGGGCACGAAGGCATGGGCCATTGCCATGCCGCAGGGCACTTTGGTCGTGGCGGCGGACCTCACGGTCATGGGGGCGGGCCCGGCCGCGGTCCCTTTGGTCACGGCGGCGGAGCGCGCCGTCCGCTCCGGTTCTTGGTCCACAAGCTGGAGCTCGACGAGCGACAGGCTTCCCAGATCGCCAAGATCTTGGAGGCGCTGAAGATCGAACGCGCTCAGGCGGAGGTCGACGACCGCCGCGCCACGGCCTCCTTCGCGGACGCGATAGAGGGCGAGGCGTTCGACGCTGCCGCAGCGGAAGCTGCCGCTCAGCGGCGAGGCGAAACCGCAGCGCGCGTGGCGGCCGCGGTGCAGAAGGCCCTGTCGGAGATGCACGCCGTGCTGCACGGTGAGCAACGCGAGATCCTTGCGTTTCTCATTCGGAGCGGCGCTCTGGGGATCTGAGATCGGGAAACGCGCCGCGTCTCTTTGGAGGCGCGGCGCGTTTGCGCATCGGACGGACGCGGGGGCGTGGTACTCCCGCCGCCATGCCGTTCACCAGGCTGAAGCTCGTGTTGGCCGCGCTCGCGGCCGTTCCCGCCTGCGCGCCCCACTGTCCCCAATGTCCACCACCGGTGGTGAGCCCCGCGCCCGTCTCGGCCGCGCCGCCCGTGGCGCCGACGGCAGAACGCGAAAAGCTCGCGGTGCTGCCGATCGACGATGACGAGCTGTTCCGGCTGGAGCGCGGTGCGCTGCAGCGCGAGCTCTCGGCACGTGTCGCGGAGCTGCTCCCGGCGTACGAGGTCCTTCCGGTCGCGGAGGTGAACGCCGCGCTGATCGGGAAGTCGCAGTCTGGGGCGCGCTGTGCGTTTCAAGGCGTGGCGCCGGAGCGCAGGGTGCGGGATCGCGGCTGGACCTCCGCAGCATTGATCGAGATCGGAGGCCTCGAGGGCAAACCTCCGGAGCTGTGGCTGGAGCTCGGGAACGGCCCCAACGTGCGCCACGAGCTGGCCGCGGAATGGAAGCGCGCTCTCCCCCGCATGGAGCGCTATCGCGCTGCCTTCGCTGCCTTTCACTCGCTGCCAGCGAACGCCGGCGTCCTGGGGGGGCTCGCCGCCTCTGGTGACTCCAAGGGCGCGGTGAAACAGGGAGCGATCACCCTCTGCGAAGAGAAGTCGTTCTTCGAGTGTAGCGAGACCACGGCAGAGTGGAAGGACGCCGCCCCGGAGCTCGAGAAGTGCTTTGCCGGAGTGGACCAAGAGCGCGACAAGTTGCTGCTGGAGGGGTCACGCTGCGAGGTCGTCAATCTGAACGACACCAGTGGCGCGCGGGGCAAGACCGAAGCTTGCGTGTGCGGCGTCCTTGGCCGGTCCAAGGCGGCGTCCCGTGCAGGGCGCCGGAAACTCACCGTAAGCTATCTCTCGCCCGACATTGCCGGCAAGCCTCAGCCCGCGCTGCGCGTGATCGACGTAACCGGTGGGCTCGACTCCCAAAAGGACTGGGTTTCGCAGAAGTACGATGAAGGCGGCAAGACGCGCTATCGATCGTGGCAGCGTCTCGGCGTCGACAATCTCGACGCCGCGGCGCCCGCCCTCGCCCGTTGCAGCTTCGAGCCGGGCGCCGTGGTCACGGCGGAGCTCGCGGTGACGGGTGCGGGCACCGTCGCGCGCACCATTGTCACCAGCGGCGCCAAGACCAAGGCGCAGGCAACCTGCGTGGAGAACGCCTTCGGCCAGGCGGAGCTGGATTGCCCGTCCGGTGATTCCGGAGCGACGCTCCGAGTGTTGCTCCGCTATCCAAGGTAACTCAGGTGTCGTGCACCTTGCAGCTCAAGGCGAGATAGGCGCGGTAGGCACCGTTGGGAACGGTGAGGGTCACGCCTTGCACGTCCCGGAGCACGTCCGACTCGCTCCGTGCGGGGCCATCCGTGTAGCTGCAGGTAGTGGATAGTTGCACCACGGCGGCGCCCATCGAGCACTTCAGCGTCAGCGTTCCTTTGGTACGGCCGCCCTCGGGAGTCGTGGCTTCCGGCTTGCCGTACTCGCATTTCCAGGCGCCGCGGGGCAGCGGCACCTTGCCTCCCGAAGCGGCGAGCTTGAGCGGTTTCAGCGCTGCACCATTCTCCGAGAAGGCCAGGCCGAACTCGATGCCCGGCTTCTCTCCGGCTTGGCCTGCGCTGGCCACCAGAAGCGCTGCGATACCCAGGACAAGGGAAATGCGATGAGCCATGGGTGCATCGTATCGCAGATTTGACCGATCAAGGACGCCTCGGCGTGGCATTGGATCCCGGGTGATCCCCCGTCAAACGGCCATTGTTCGGGTGGCGCAATCGTTGCTCTCCGTTCCATCCAGGAAAGGAGAGCCATGGAGTTCGTAGACGTTTCGAACGTGAGGATCCCCGCACTGGGATTCGGAACCTGGCAGATCACGGGAGCGGCCTGCCGCAGCGCTGTTGCCGCAGCGCTGGAGATTGGATATCGGCACATCGACACCGCGCAGATGTACGAGAACGAAGCGGAGGTGGGGCTCGCTCTGTCGCAAAGCGGCATTCAGAGGGAAAAGCTGTGGGTCACGACCAAGCTGGCACGCCTGAAGCCGGAGAAGGTGCTGTCCTCCACTCGCGAGAGCCTTCGGAGGCTGAACACTGACTACCTGGATCTGCTCTTGATTCACTGGCCCGACCCGGAGATCCCGCTATCGGAGACTCTTGGCGCCATGCAAGAGCTGGTGAAGAGGGGCGAAGTGCGCCACATCGGAGTGAGCAACTTCACTCCGAAGCTGGTGGCGGAAGCTTTGGCGCAAGCCCCAATCATCTGCAACCAGGTCGAGTGTCACCCGTTCCTGAATCAGGCGGCTTTGAGGCAGATCGCGGTTCAGTCACACACTGCCTTGGTGGCGTACGCGCCGTTGGCGCGCGGAAAAGTCGGTCGCGACCAGACGCTGCTGGACATCGGCCGGGCCCACGACAAGTCCCCGCATCAGGTCGCGCTGCGCTGGCTGCTCGACAAGAAGAACGTCGTCGCCATCCCGAAGGCGCAGCTGCGAGAGCACGCCGAGGCGAACTTCGGCATCTTCGACCTTCAGCTCACGGCTGAGGAGACGCGACGCATCGACGGCTTGAACCGAAGTGAGCGTCTCATCGACCCCAGCTGGGCACCGAACTGGGGCGAGCGACCCCGCGTCGAGGCGTGAGATGTCCCATCAGAAGATAGATGATCTTCCGGAGCCCGCGCGCTCCAAGGCGCTACACGTAGCCCAGCAACTCCGCAATGCCGGCTACTCGCTCGTCACCGCGGAGCTCCTCGCGGTTCGCGAGGTCGAGAACGAGGTACTGGAACGCATACCGGCGGCCACTCACGAGTCCGTGATCGAAGTGACCGCCGTCTGCGTATCGACCAAACGCTGACCTCACTCCTCCAACAAGCTGCGCAGCATCCACGCGGTCTTTTCGTGGACCTGCAGGCGCTGCGTCGCGAGATCCGCCGTCGCCTGGTCATTGGTGGCATCCGCGACGTTCAGCACCTGCCGAGCGGTGCGCACGACGGTCTCGTGGCCTTCCACCAAGAGCTTCACCATTTCCGTAGCCTTGGGCACGCCATCGGTCTCCTTCACCGACGAGAGGCGGGCGAAGGCAGAGTAGCTACCGGGCGCGGGATGACCGAGAGCACGGATACGCTCCGCGACGGCATCCACCGCCAAAGCGAGCTCGTTGTAGTGCATCTCGAACATCGTGTGCAGCGTCTGGAACATCGGGCCGGTGACGTTCCAGTGGAAGTTGTGGGTCTTGAGGTAAAGGGTGTAGCTGTCCGCGAGAAGCTTGGACAGCTCCAGGGCCAACCGTTCGCGGTCCTCTGCCTTGATGCCGATGTCGATCTTAACGGTCATTTCGTTTTCCTCCAGCAGGGATACCAGCGGCGTCGTCAAGCGCGGCGCTTCTTCTTGGATTGAGAGCCCCGTAGCACCACCTGATACTCGCGCACGTCGAACCCCTCGAGCTGATTGACATTCGACACTTCAAGCGCGTCCCACGGGATATCCGAGATGACGCCCGTCTCGTCGTCGATGAAGTGGTGGTGGGCGGACGTGTTGGGATCGAACACCACGCGGCCCTCGGTAAGCGCTACCTGACGCAGGAGTCCCTTCGCCACCAAGAGGTTGAGCGTGTTGTAGATGGTCGCGCGAGAAATGTGGGGGAAGTGCTCGCGAACCCGGTTCCAGACCTCGTCCGCCGAGGGGTGCTGATTGGTGTCGAGAACGTACTGAGCCACTGCCACGCGCTGAGCCGAGGGTTGGATTCCATGCGCGTTGAGCAGAGCGGGGATGTCGACGGTCACGTGGTTAAACGTAGTCCAAGATTAGACGTTGTCAAACTTGGCTAATTGAAAGCGACTTGCAAGAGACGCCGAAGTGCATGCGATAAGTCGCCGATACATGCGGAGCAGTACGACATAAATGAAATTGAAAATCATTTTCATTTAGTCTAGGGTCCGCTTCATGACTTGCCGGCCCGCGCTCCTGGCAGCGCTGCTGCTTCTTTCCCTGGGCCTGGGCGCCTGCGGGTCGGACGACGACAGCGCGCCTGCGACGCCGCCCACGCTCTCCGTCGACAGCTTCGATGTCCCCATCGCCGACCTTCCCCCAGCCCTGCAAGCGGCATTCGACGATGGGGACATTGCTTTCAGCACGCCGCTCCGAGAAGCTGATGGGCTCGGCCCGGTGTACACGCGCTCTGCTTGTGATTCGTGTCACGCGGAGGGGCTTCGCGGACCCGGGCTCGTGCAGAAGATGTCGGTGGTGAACGCGGACGGCGTCACCGCCAGCAGCGACCAATCCTCGCTCGGGTTTGGCCACACCGTGCACCCTCTCGTGAGCGGGGGCGGAAGCACTCCCGTACTTCCGCCGGACGATCCCAGCGTACTGGTGACCACCCGCCTCGGTCCGCCCATTCTGGGGCGCGGTTACATGGAGGCCGTGCTCGACAGCGAGATCGAGCGTGTCGAGAAAGAGCAGTCGCAGCGGACGGACGGCATCTCCGGGCGCATCAACCGCACCGCCTACCAATCCGCGGCCAGCGCGGCGCCGGAGTTCGATCCCTTCGAGAAGGGGGACGTCGTCATTGGACGCTTCGGGCTGAAGGCGCGCATCGCGACGCTGGACGACTTCGTGGCGGACGCGTTCCAGGGCGACATGGGGATCACGAGCCCGATGCGCCCTGACGAGGTGCCGAACCCCGACGGGCTCACGGACGACGCCAAGCCGGGCCTCGACGTCGGGCACGCGAGTATCCAATCCCGGGCCATGTACGTCCGACTGCTCGAGATTCCGCGGCGGACCGACAACAAAAAGGGACAAGAGCTGTTCGAGCAGACGAACTGCTCCGTGTGTCACGTGGCGACGCTCCGGACCCGCAGCGACTATCCCGTGGCGCTGCTCGCGGGCATCGACGCGCCGGTGTACACCGACTTCCTGCTCCACGACATGGGAAGCGAGCTGGCCGACGGCCTGCCCGTGGGCGTGGATGGTGACGCGAACGGCTTCGAGTGGCGCACGGCGCCGCTCATCGGCCTGCGCTTCGATCGCACCTTCATGCACGACGGCCGCGCCCACAGCGTGGAGCAGGCCATCGTGATGCATCGGGGTCCCGGCTCCGAGGCAAACGGCTCCATCGATCTCTTCGATGCGCTCTCGGCGGCGGATCGAGATGCGCTGATTCAATTCGTCGAATCCCTCTGACACAGGAGACATCCAATGAAGCGTGCAGTGCTCGTCCTGCTGACGGCGTTGTCGGCGTGCTCTTCGAGCGACGATGCAGAACGGACCAGCTACGAGACGAAGGTCACCACGGGCATGCACCAGACGCTGCTCGTGGACATCACCGAGCTCCGAAACGCCAGCGTCGCCCTTCAAGACGCTGCGCCTCTGACACAGGGCAGGGGATGGGATGCGACGGAAGATGCCGCGGCCATCGAGAACATGAAGAAGGCGTGGCTCCGGGCGCGTGGCGCCTACGAACGCACGGAAGGTGCTCTCGCGCCGCTGTTTCCCGACATCGATGGCGCCATCGACGCGCGCTACGAGGACTTCTTGGAGGAGCTGGCGCCTGCGGGTGACCAGGACTTGTTCGATGGACAGGGCGTGACGGGCATGCATGCCATCGAGCGCATCTTGTTCGCGCCGGAGATACCAGCCGAGGTGACGGAAGTGGAACAGACGCTGCCGGGGTATGCGCCCGCCGCCTGGCCCGCCACCGAAGCGGAAGCGAAGAAGTTCAAGGAGGAGCTATGCGCCGCCTTGGTGAAGGATACCGAGACGTTGCTCGACCAGTGGGCGCCGCAGCACATCGATGTGGGCGGGGCATACCAAGGGCTCATCGGTCTGATGAACGAGCAGCGCGAGAAGGTCGTGAAGGCGGCGTCTTCGGAAGAGGAGTCGCGCTATGCGCGGCGCACCCTGGCCGATCTCCGCGATAACCTCGCGGGCACGCGCAAGGTGTATTCGCTTTTCAAACCGTGGCTGGCAACGAAGGAGAAGGGTGAGAGCATCGACGCCGACGTGGAGGCCGGCTTTGCGGCGTTGGATGCCGCCTACTCCGCCAATGGCGGCGATGCGATTCCCACGCCTCCCGCGAGCTGGAGCTCGGAACAGCCGTCTGCCACCGATTTACAGACCCCCTTCGGTCAGCTCTACACCGCGGTGTTTACCGCCGTGGATCCCAAGGAGCCCACTTCGGTGGTTGGTAGCATGGACCGCGCGGCGAGCGCCCTCGGCTTGCCTGGGCACGAGGAAGAATGAAGCGCGCGACGTGGGTGCTCATGGCCACCATCGCCCTCGCCGGTTGTTCCGGCGCCGGCGAGGAGCCCGCGAGCGACCAGAAAGACGTGTTCGTGGCGTTCGCCGCGGACTTCAAGGGCTTCCGCTCCTGGCAGGCCTTCGACGTGACGGAGGACGCCGACCTGGTGGGCATTCACGATGGCAGCACGGTGATGGAATACGTGAACGCCATGCCGCCGGCGGGCAGCGAGAGCTTTCCCGTCGGCACCATCATCGTGAAGGAAGCCACCGTCGGCACCTTGGCTCACGAGATGTTCGCCATGGTGAAGCGCGGCGGGGGTTACAACTCCGGCGCGCCGGGGTGGGAGTGGTTCGAGCTCGAGAGCACGGGAGCGGAGGACGTGGTGATCGTGTGGCGCGGCGTGGGACCGCCCTCCGGCGAGAACTACGGCGGCGACCCCAACGCCGGCTGCAACACGTGTCACGTGGACTGCGGCAACGACGCCGTGTGCGCCAAGGCCCTTGCCCTATGAAGCTGAGCGTCTTCCTCGTGTCGATGGCGCTGTGTTCGGTGGCGGTGGCCAATCCGCGTCCGCTTCCCTTCAGCTATCAGCACGAGCAGCTCGCAGAGGGTGAAGCGGAGCTCGAGCAGTTCGTGGATCTGAATCCGGTCCGCGCGCGCTCGGACAGCACCGGCGAGCCGGTTTGGTACGGCCAGACGCAGTTCACCACGGAGCTCGAGTACGGCATTTCCAGCCGCCTCGAGCTCGGTCTCTATGCCGTGATCGTTCCGGGAGCAGCCAGCGGTTTCGCCAGCATTCCGCGGGCCTCGGAGAGCAACGGCATGAAGCAGCGGCTGCGCTATCAGCTCGCGCCCACGGGGGTGTGGCCGCTGGACGTGGGGCTCTACGGAGAGGTAGCGGAGAACGAGCGGGAGATCGAGCTGGAGGCGAAGATCATCCTGCAACGCCGCATTGGGCCATTGCGGCTCATCGCCAACGCTTCGGCGGAGCAGGAGATCTACTACGACGGCACGCGGGATCTCGTGCTGTCGCCCTCCGCGGGCGCCACGGTGGAGATCACGCCGGCGGTGCAGCCGGGCATCGAGTGGTGGATGCACGCGGAGTATCCCGAGGAAGACCCGCCGGACCCGCGTCCCTTCACCCTGGGTCCGCACCACTACGTGGGGCCCGCGCTGCTGCTCCAGTTCGGCAAGGTGTGGTGGACCTCCGGCGTGTATCTGCGGGTGAACGAGACACGCCGCACGCTACAGCCGGGTGAAGGTTTTGGTGCCTTGTGGGCGCGAAGTGTGGTGGGTATCGGTTTATGATGGTTCGGCGCGATACCCGTCGCGGGGTGCTGGTCGCTGCGCTGCTCGTCGCCTGCTCGTCTCCCGACGACGCGGAGCCCGACTCAAAGTACGAAGCTCGCGCCGTGAGCGGCGTGCACGACGGCACGCTGGCGGACATCGACGAGCTGCTCGACGCCGTAAAGGAGCTGCAAGCCGCGGCGCCCACTCCCGCCGGCCGCGGCTGGGACGCCGCGCTGGATGCGGACGCCATCGCCGGCATGAAGACGGCGTGGTACCGCGCGCGCTCCGCCTACGAACGCTCGGAAGGGCTCATCGCGCCGCTGTTTCCGGACACGGATGCCGCGATCGACGCGCGCTATGAAGACTTTCTCGCTGCGTCCGGATCCGACGACACACCCTTCGATGCCCAGGGCGTGACGGGCATGCACGCCATCGAGCGCATATTGTGGGCGGATTCTACCCCCGGCTACGTCGTCGAGCTGGAGAAGTCCCTGCCGGGCTACGTGCCCGCCAAGATGCCAAGCACCGAAGCCGAGGCCAAGGCCTTCAAGGCCGAGCTGTGCGAACGCCTGGTGACGGACGTGACGACGCTCCGCAGCGAGTGGCAGCCACTGAAGCTGCACGTGCTGATCGCGCTGCAGGGACTCACTTCTTTGATGAAGGAGCAGCGCGAGAAAGTGGTGAAGGCGGCGTCCTCCGAAGAGGAGTCCCGTTATTCCCAGCGGACGATGGTGGACCTGCGGGACAATCTCCAGGGCACGCGGGCGGCCTATGCTCACTTCTCGCCCTGGGTCGTCGCCGAGAACGCCGCAGCAGACCAGCGGGTGAGCGCCGGATTCGGGCGACTGGACGCGGCGTACACCGCCATTGTCGGGGATGCGTTTCCGGCCGTGCCCGCCAGCTGGAGCTCGGAGGAGCCGAGCGCCACGGACCTCGCCACTCCCTTCGGCGCGCTGTACACGGCGGTGACCGACGAGTCCAACCCCGCAAATCAGGGCAGCCTGGTGTCGGACATGGCAGCGGCAGCAGCCGTGATCGGGCATCCTTTGCCGCAATGAAGCGCGAGCGCCAGCTACGACGTCTGTTCCAACAGCTACTGACCCTCGCTGCCGTGGCACCGGGCGTGGTGGCGTGCTCGGACGACAACACGTTGCCCGCGCGGCCGGCGGATGCGGGCGTGGCGGACGCGGCCTGCGCCCCCACGTTGATCGACGCTTCCACCAGTCAGGTGGACGGCGCGCTCGAGTGCCACGCCTACCACTCCCTCAGCTGCGGCTTGCCGCCGGGCATCGAGCCGACGGGCTGCGAGTTTGCCCTGGAGGACTGCCTCACCTTGTGCCCCACTTTCGGTGCCTACCACTGTGCGGCCACTGCGGAGTCTTGCACCGACGCGGGCTGGGTCGACGGCGGCGCGCTCATCGTCTCGTGCGACTTCTGTCCGTCCAACGTGGGGCGGCGCCCCCTGGGATACGAGGACGCGCCGACCGACGTGTCGTCCGTCGCAAGCTACTTCGCGGAAGTATCGCGCTTGGAGGCGGCGTCCGTCGGGGCATTCGTGGAGCTGGAACGGGCGCTCCGGCGCTTCGGCGCGCCCCGGCGCTTGGCTCTGGCTGCACGGCGGGCGGCGGACGACGAGCGCCGGCACACCGCGCTGACCGCTGAGCTGTGCCGCACTTTCGGCGGCGCGCCGCGGAACGACGTGCCTTCGCCCCGGAGCTACGCCTCGCTCCTGGAGCTGGCCCTGGACAACGCTCGCGAAGGCTGCGTGCGTGAGACGTTCGGCGCACTACTGGCGCAGCTGCAGGCGCGCCATGCGCGGGAAGAACGGATCCGGAAGGCCATGAGTGTGATCGCGCGGGACGAGACCCGTCATGCGGGCCTGGCGTGGGAAATCGCCGACTGGCTCGAATCACGGCTTTCTATCGAGCAATTGCGGGCAGTCCACGCCGCGCGCGAGCACGCCGCCGCGGAGCAGCGGCTGCTCGTGCGGGAGCCGACCCCAGCGTTGCGGGACGCGGGCGTACCGCCCGCCGCGTTGCAGCGGACACTCCTCGCAGCGCTGTGGACCTCAGTCTCTTAGAAACCGCGTGTCGGGGTTCTCGCGGCGCCAGAGCACGGTGTCCATGAAGTAGTGGTGGATGTTCACCACGGCGAAGAACGCGGCGAAGTAGGGCGTGGCGCCCAGATCGTCGAGCTCGTGGGACGCTCCCGTGAGCACCAGGCGCTCGTCGAAGAACCCCGGCATCAGGTGGAAGAGCAGAAGGCCGAGGCCGATGGCGGTGACCGCCAGAAGACCGAGGCGCACCCCCACGGGTCGACCGAACGCGGGAGGACCCTCTTCCGATCGCGCGCGGTTCTTCTCCAACAGGTGGACGAAGTACAAGTACTGGAGTGAATGGAGCGCCGGGATCACGTAGATCATCAGCGGATCCATGCTGGAGAAGACCGTCCACAGCCACGCGGTCACGAGGAAGCCCGTGAGCGGCGCCAGCGGCGGCCAGCGGCCTTCGCGGCGGCGCTTCTGAATCAGCACGATCGCCAGCGCCAGCGCGCTCCCCAAGAACAGGACGCCGGTGATCTCGAGAAGCCCCGCGGGGTGGGCGACGGTAGTGTACACGACGCCCTTCTCTTCCACTTCGCGGCCCGGATCGAACGGGCTCGCCCAGGCGAAAGCCCATGCGGCGTAGCAGTGGAAGAGCGCGACGGTCCGCTCGACCCGCGTGAAGGTCGAGCCGCGCCGTGCCGAGAGCACCGTCAGCACGCCAAAGCCTTGCTTCACGTAGTGCCAGCCGACGAGCAGGAACATCAGCTGGATCAGCATGCCGAGGGCGGGAGCCGAGCCCTTGGCGATGCTCGCGCCGGCCCAACCCGCGAGCACCACGGGCACAACCACGCCCGCAAAGACGTAGCGAGCGCGCTGCACGGGCGAAAAGACGCTGCCCAGCGCGCGTTCTCGCGCACGCCGATAGAACAAGACGTAGCTGACGGAGAAGTGCGGATCGTTGATCACGTGGGCAGCGTGGAACGCGACGAAGCCGACGAAGAGCTCTGGCGCATCCAGTCCAAACGCACGTTGCGCGAGCCAACTCAGCGGAAAGAGCACCAAGGTGACGCCGCCGGTGAGTAGGAACTCCGCCCAGCTCCTCCCGCGCTGCGCGGGAGCCGCGGGCTGCGGCAGCGCCACGCTGGCGGTGGTCATATCGACGAGGGTACCACGCGCTCAGCGGCAGGCGTCGAGCTTGGCCTTCGCCCGCGCGAGCCGAGCCTCGCACTCCCGCAGTACCTCGGCGGAGGCGTGATACGCCGATTCGGCGCGGGCCAGGGTTGCATCTATGGCTGCCATGTCTGCGGCCGTGCGCATTCCGCTGTTCTGCGCCACCGCGCGCGCTTTGGACACTTCCTTCTTGGCACGTACGCGCGCCTCCGTGGCGGCCGCGACACTGGCTTCTTCGCGAGCCACACGGGCGGCGTAGTGCGCCGCCGCCTTCTCGCGGGAGAACGTCGAAAGCACTTCGACTTCCTCCGTGAGCTCCGCGATCAGCGCCTTCTGTCGTGCGATCTCCTCGTCTCGACCGTCGTGGGCCAGCACTGCGGCCTGGCGAGCGGATGCCAGCTGTGCCTCCGCTCGCGTTTTGGCGATGTCCACGTGAGTGTTGGAGGCCTGGGTGATCAGCGCAATTTCCGCCGCGTGCTCGGTGCGCAGCGCCGCCAGATTGCGCTCGTACAAATCCTTGGCGGATTTCAACTCGTGGCGGACCGCTTCGAGCTCCACTTCGCTCCTGAGCCTGGCGAGGGTGTCGGGATCCGCGCGGCTACGCCACTCGGCTAGCTCGGCTTCGAGAGCTTTGATGCGGGCTCGGGCGGCATTGGGGTCATCAGGCTGAGTCATCGACCTTCGGAAGGTACCACGGCTGCCCCGAAACCGAGCTATGGCTCGCGCTTCGTGTAGCCCAGCTCCCGTAGTCGCCGGAGGTTGGTGTTGACCTGAGGGTGCTCGGGATCGATGGCGTGCGCAGCTTCGAAGGCGCGCACTGCGGCGTCGTAGTCCTTGGCCAGGAGCGCAGTCACGCCGCGCTCGAGCTCGCCTTCGAAGTCGGGGGTGTGGCCTTGCTCGTCCAAATCCTTGGCGGTGTTCATCAACAGCGCTTCCGGGGTGCCCTCCAGCGTCCGAGGCCCCGGATCGCCGACCAAGGAGTGGCACCGGATCCTCGCCCCCCCACGCCACGCCACCTCCGAAAACGCCTCGACTCCCGAGAGGTCGTCGAAGGATGCCGTCCAGACCTCACCTTCGTGCACGACGATGGAACCGCGCCGGCCATCGGGCCATTGGGCGTCGAGCACTACGGAGCGGTGGGTCATGCCCGCCAACTGAAGGAAGTCCGAGATCGAGAAGGGGTCTTCCGCCGCCATCGCCATCAACTTCGTTCGGATCGCGTTTCGAAGTTCCTCGAGGGCTACCGGCTTCTCGAGCACTTCGATGTTCGCGTGTTTGGGGAGCTGAGGGCCGTACGCCTGAAGATATGCAGATACGAAGATCACCGGTATCCGTAGCCCGCGTTTGCCCAGCTCGCCCAAGAGCTCGATGCCGGTACGTCCGGGCATGTCGATGTCCGACACCACGATGTCCGGTGGCTCTCGCTCCAGCAGGGCGACGGCCTGTTCCACGTCCCCCGCTTCTTGGACGTCGAGGTCCAAGCTCCTAGCCAGCCCGCGTGCCAGGGATGCGCGCAGCATGGTTTCGTCCTCGACGATCAGCACTCGTCCGACGGCGTTCACGAGCGTGCTCCGCTTCTCAAGCCAACGAGTCGGCCCATCCCATTGCTCCGGAAGATGCCCCCCGGGGTCGATCGATTGGCACCCGCACGGAGACGCTGGTGCCAAACCCTGGAACCGAGCTCAAGTCGAGCTCGCCTCCTGCGACTTCGACTGCGCGGGCGCACAAGGCGAGGCCAATGCCACTTCCGCTCTGCTTCGTGGTGAAGAACAGTTCCGTGGCACGCTCCAGCACGGAGGGCGTCATGCCGCCTCCAGTGTCCACGACGACCAGATTCAACGTCCGGTCCAACAGGTGGGCGTGGAGTAGGACGGCGCCACCGTCGTTGCAGGCATGGAGGGCATTGGTGACGAAGTTGAACACCAGCGCCCGCACCATCGCCGGGTCCAGAGGAAGCAACGGTAGATCTGCGACGTCGTGGCGGAACACCACGCCGGCATTGCGGAGGCGTGGCTCCAGGACGCGGCACGCTTCACGGATTGCGAAGTCGATGGCCGAGTCCCGCTTCGACCTCAACAGACCGTGTACCGCACCGAACCCCTCGAATCCGAGCTTCATGCGCCGCACCTCGCTGAGGATGGCGTGCAGTTGGTCCGCAACGTAGCCGGGCTCCACCTCTTCGGCCAGCACCTCGACTGCGGCGGTAATCGCGGCCAGAGGATTCTTGAGCTCGTGGAGCAGCGACGGCAGAGCCTCTCCGATGGCCGCCAGGCTCATCAGTTTGTCGCGCTCGCGTTGCAGTTGCTCCACGCGAGAAATGTCCTGGAAGACCACGACGGTGTCGGAGCCGGAGCGTGCCGTGGAGAACAGCACGGACACCGTTCGACCCGTGCTCGAGATGATGGTGCACTCCCTTTCTGTCGGCGCGTCACTGCACAGCCCCGCGGGCGCGAGAGAACCTTGAAGCTCCTTCCGTGGCTGACCGAGCACCTCCGCGGCGCGCTCGTTGGCGAAGCGGATCTTCCCCGCTGCGCTCAGCACCAGGACTGCCGTTGGCAGCACCTCGAGGATGCGCACTCCGCCGCGCTGCCGTGCTCCGTTGCCGTTCATGGGATGCTCTCGGCAACCGTGCCATGTACCAAACGGGACCGACTTGACCGCGGTCGTGACGGCCCTCCGTCGTGTTTCTCGTCATTTGCCGGCGCGACAGTGTCTCGACCGGGTACAGCGGCGGATTGTCGCGGGTCGGGGCGAAGGGCCACACCCGGAGTCGCCGCCGAGCCCGTTTAGAGGCCCATTTTGCGTGGCACGGAACGCGCAGCATCCGCCGCATGGACGCTTGGCCGGTCCTCGGAATCTCCATCGCCGTGCTGCTCGGCCTGGACTTGTTCCTGCATCGAAGCGCTCGCGAGACCTCACGCACCGCTGCCATCGCCTGGAGCGCGGTGTGGGTCCTCGCCGGCCTGGGGTTTGGTGTCTACGTCTGGGCGACGCTCGGCAAGTCGGCGTTTCACCAGTACATCGCTGCGTACGCCATCGAGAAGAGTCTGAGTCTCGACAACCTGTTCGTCTTCCTGATCGTGTTCAAGACCCTCGGCATCGAGCAGGAGCAGCAGCACACGGTGCTGGCCTGGGGCGTTCTGGGCGCGCTCGTCTTTCGCGGGTTGTTCGTGTTCCTAGGAGTGGCCGCGCTGGAGCGCTGGGATTGGGTCAGTTGGGGGCTCGGTGCAATATTGGTGTGGGCCGCCGTGCGTACCTTTCGAGAAGATCCCGACGAGGAGAAGGACAGCAGGATCGTTCGGTTCCTTTCGAAGCACCTTCCCATCGCGCGGAAGACCGCCGCGACCAAGTTCTTCGTGAAGCGTTCCGGTCGCTGGCTCGCCACACCGCTCCTGGTGGCGGTGATAGGCCTGGAGCTCACCGACATCGTCTTCGCGACGGACTCCGTCCCCGCCGCGCTCAGCGTGTCGCGGGACCGCTTCGTGGTGTACAGTTCCAACGCGTTTGCCGTTTTGGGACTCCGGGCGCTGTATCTCGTATTGGCGCAAACCCTCGCGCACCTTCGATACCTGCACTACGGACTCGCTGGCGTGCTCGCCTTTGCGGCGTTCAAGCTATTCGTCTCGGACTGGGTCGAGATCCCTCCTTTACTTTCCATAGGCGTGATCGTCGGCGTGCTCGGCGTGGCGGTCGTTGCCAGCCTGCTGGCCGGTGACCGCACGGTCTCGGCTTAGAGCCGGTCTCAAGACCACCGCGCGGCCGCTCAGTCGGGTCGGTCCGGTTTGAGACCCGCTCTCAAGTTGCGCCATCCAGAGCGATTGCGGCGCGGATCAAGCCAAGGTGAGTCAGCGCCTGGGGGAAGTTGCCAATCAGGTCACCGTCGCCGCGAATCTCCTCGGAGTAGAGACCCAGGTGATTGGCGTAGGTGAGCATCCTCTCGAAGAGCTCGCGTGCCTGTTCGTGCCGGCCGTTGCGAGCGAGGACCTCGATCAGCCAGAACGAGCAGATGCAGAAATCGTTCTGCTCTTCGGGCTTTCTACGCATCAGGGCGCTGCCCTCCACCAACTCGAGTCGCAAGCGCTCCAGGGTGGACGCAAAGCGAGGATCCGATGGCGCCATCAGACCGCTTTGCTCCAGGAACAAGAGCGCCGCATCCAGCGAGTCCGAGTCATATGCCCGCGTGAAGGTGCCCAGCTCCGAGTCGTAGCCACGATTCAGGATGTCTTCGTAGACACGATCCCGAGCCGTTCGGATGCGCGGAACGTCGAACGGCAGGCCCCGGCGCTGAGCGAGGCGCAAAAGGTTGTCCAATGCAGACCAGGCTTGGATCTTCGAGTGCACGAAATGCTCGGGTTCTCCGCGCTTTTCCCAGACTCCCGCGTCCGGATCGGAAGCGTGCTCGGCAAGCCAGTCCGCCATGCCCCGGAGCCAATTCCAGTCCGGATCACTCACGCGCTCCACTTCTTGGTCGTAGAGCAGTACGGCGCGCACGTATTCGCCGTACACGTCCAACTGCATCTGGTTCGCGGCAGCGTTTCCAATCCGGACGGGGCGCGAACCCTCGTAGCCCGCCAGGTGCTCGAGGTTCACCTCGTCCAGCGGGGTCCCGGACAGCGAATACATGACGTCGAGCGGACCCCGTGATCGATTCCCCTCTTCCCTCCGCTCGTTGAGGAAACGCATGAACGCTCGTGCTTCTTGATGAAAGCCGAGGCGCATGAAGACGTCCGTCGTCCAGCATGCATCTCGCACCCAACAGAAGCGATAGTCCCAGTTGCTCTCACCGCCGAGCACCTCGGGCAAGCTGGCGGTGACAGCGGCGGCGATACCGCCGCTGGGGGCGTGGGTAAGGAGCTTCAGCACCAGCGCGGAGCGCTCCACTTCCGCGCGCCAGCGCCCTCGGTAGCTGGCCCGAGCGATCCAGTTGCGCCAGTACGCGATGGTCTTGCCCAGCTCCTGCTTGTGGTTTCGCGCGATGTCCTCCGCGCCGACGTGGCCGTCTCGACGTACGGTGAGCACCAGCGCGACGGACTCGCCACCCGAGAGCACGACTTCGCCTGTGACGCCGCCATCCACGGATCTGAGATGCCGGGGACAATCCAGCTCCAAGCAGAGGCGGGGCGTCTCGAAGCGAACGCTGCCACTGTCTCGCAGGACGACGTGCTTTTGTCGTGCGTAGTCGAAAGCCGGACGACACTCTACGCGAAACCGAGCCTCGCCGCGCACTGCCCGCAAGATCCTCACGATGGCATGTGACCTCGAGGAGCCGCCGTGCTCGGTGGGGATCGGCATGAAGTCCTCTACCTCTCCGATCCCGTTTTCCGTGCCGAAGCGGGTGAGGAGCACGTTGGTTCCCGATACATAGGTTTGTTGCTGCGCGGAAGCGTCCGGAACCCAAACGCGGAAGTGTCCACCCTTTTCGTCGTCCAGCAGGCCGCCGAACACGCTGGGGGAATCCATCTCCGGCAAGCATGCCCAGTCGATGGATCCATTCTTCGCGACCAATGCGGCGGAATGCATGTTGCCGATGACGCCGTAGTGAGAGATGGGCTGGAACGCCACCGCACTCACCAGAGCCAGAAGGCGCCGCCCACGACCAACATTGCGACGACCATTACGGCGGCCGCAGACGCCCACACGGCGCGATGCACCGCGAGCCATGCGGCTGCACTTTCAGAGCGTGCGCGTTCGTCGAACTGTCCGTGAGCCCCAGGGTCACCCGGTAGCGGTGAATGGAGATTGTCGGGTCGTGAAGGGTCGATGCGCTCTTCTGTCTGCTGGCCGGAGTAGGCTTTTTTGGCCAGGTAGTGGTCGAGGAACGCGGAAGCCAAGCGCGAGCCCCAGACCGTCTTGATCGTGGAGCCCCCCAGCCAAACCTCGCGGCGGGACGTGAGCGCGATGTCTGCGACCGACCGCGCGATCACTTCGGGTTGGTAGATCGGAGGGACAGGCTGCGGTTGGTGGTCCAGTCGCGTGCGGCACCAGCCGAACTGCGGCGTATTCACCGCCGGTAGTTGCACCATTGTGAGATTGATGGCGCTTCCATCGTGGATCAGCTCGCTGCGCAACGAGTCCGTGAATCCGCGCATTGCGTGCTTGGCCGCGCAGTAAGCGGATTGCAGCGGAATCGCACGGTAAGCCAGTGCCGAGCCGATCTGAATGATGTGCCCCGCATTCCGAGGTCGCATGCGTGCTAGCGCGCTCAGGGTGCCGTGCACCGCACCCAGGTAGGTGACGCGGGTCACGCGGTCGTACTCTTCCGCGCTCATCTCCGCGACCGGACTCAAGACTGTCACCATTGCGTTGTTGATCCAGACATCGATGGGTCCGAGATCGCGTTCCACGCGCTCTGCCGCCGATTCGACTCGTGTTGCATCTGCGACGTCCGCAGAAATCGCGATGACCTCTGCGCCGTGGCTCTGCAGCTCGTCGCGGGTCGCCGCCAGCCGATCCTCGCCGCGAGCGATGAGGGCAATCCGTGCACCTCTGCTCGCCATCTCCCGCGCGATTGCCCTTCCGACGCCCGCGGAACCACCCGTGATGACGACGACTTTGCCCGATATGTCCACACTCATGCAGCTCGCCCATGCATTCGATGTGCCGCCAGGGGTGAGGCTAAAATCGTCCGGCTTGGACGCGTCGCGACGTGGCACATTGTCGCCGTGAGGCGGATCTTCTCGCTCCTCGTCTTGCTCGCCAGTTGCCTCCCGACGCCCTCCGCCGCCGATACCAGCGCGCGCCAGAGGCCAGCTGGGCCACCGCCGAAATCGCGCTGCACTTCGCACCCGCGATGGGCGGCTACCGAATGGCCGTGCCTCGTGCCTTTCCGCCACTTGCACGACGGCGCTTGCTATGGGGAGTCGCCCGCGTTCGAGCCGAGAGTAGTGGCTTTCTGAGGGTCCAGCGTCCAGCGATCGCGTGAAGCGCTGGGCGTCGTCGGATCCCCGTGGAAATTCAGCATCCCAAAGCCAATCAGTTCCTCGACCAGCTGTTCGGCGACGAGATCGGAGCACTCCAACCGGTCCCGAATCGCGTCCCGCACACGGGTCTTCCCCCGCAGGTAGCCAGCAAGCTCTTGCTGGCTCAACCGCGCCTTCAGATCAGAGGCCAACACGGCCAAGTCGGTATGGGTTTTCATCGCCCGGTCTCTTTGCAATCCATGGGCCGCTCTGCGCGTGGCAGATGGCCTCAGGGGGAGATCGGGATCGTGGGCGAGAGTGGCAGCTCCCCGCGCAACATCTTGGCGCCCGCGCCACCGAGCCGCAGATACCAGTCGCTGGGCAATGACTGGCCGTCGGCGTCGAGCGTGACGAAGCTTGCACCGGCGGGCACCGTCGCCGAGGTGGGTGCGATCTTGAACATAGCCGTTCCCTCGTCGACCTCGTCGAACATGGCGCCGTACAGCATGGTGCTGCCCTTGCTCACGGCGTTGAACACCTGCCGCCACCAGAAGGTGCCGCCCTTCCGAGGGATCTGGTTCAGCGGCCCACCGTTCAAGTTTTTCCAGGAGAATCCTGGCCACACAACGGGCATGTAGTCGAAGCCGTGGGTTTGCGCGTCCGCGAGATCCACGGCGATCTGCCCGATTGCGAAGTTGTCGGCGCCCGCGTCGTCGGCATAGCGACCCACGCTCCACGGGCTCACGATGTCGAAGGAGCGGTACACGAAAAGCCACGCCGGATCCGTCTTGGAGTCGTCGCTCAACGTTCGCCAGTGGGTCGGCACTCCGCCCATCAACGTTACTTGCGCAGTGTTCTGGAAGTAGCTCACCAAGGCAGCGGCTTCTGCCGGCGTCCCCGGTCGGTCGGAGAAGCCGAGCCCCCAGATCGCGAGCAGCGGCCTATTGTCATGGCGTTGGTAGCGCGCGCTGCTCGTTACTCCGAGGTCGTTCACCAGGTGCGCCCAGTCTTGCTTCAGGTCGTCGACCAGGGTGGCCGCGTTCGCGCCGGATATGTCGTACATGATCGCGAAGGTGCGGCCATGGGCCTCCGCGCCCGCCATCACGTTTTGAGCGACCTTGTCCCGAAGGGCGAGGAACGCCGGGTCCTTCAGCTCGGAGACGAAGCGCTGCAGCATCACGCCGTCGATGCCGGCATCTTCCATCCACGCGAAGTGCCGCACCACGGTCGCGTTCGTGTACGCGGAGTAGAGCGCGGCTACCTTTCCGCCGGGGAGTGTGAGACTGGTAGGGAACAGCTCCGACGCCGAGAGCTCGGAGACGTCGGGCCACATGTCCACGGTGAGGTGCTGAGCGTCGGGGGTGTTCTGGGAGAACCAGTGCACCCATCGATTCGGCGGAGCGCCGTCGCCCTCGCAGGCAAACCAGCCCTGATAGCCGAACAGGAGCTTGCCCGTGGCCGTGCTCACGTCGACCGCGCCCGCCGTGCCGCCGCTGCCCGCAGTACCTCCGAGGCCAGCAGCACCGCCGCCGCTCCCCGCGCCGCCGCCCGTGCCGCCGCTGCTCCCCGCGAAGCCGCCCGTACCATTGCCCGCAGTACCGCCGGCGCCCCCTCCACTCGTGGCGCCGCCAGTGCCCGCAGCGCCCGGTGCTCCGGACTCTTCGCTGCTGCATGCACTCACGAGCGCCATCACGGCCAACGTCAACGCCACCCGCATGCACCGAGTGTGCGCTCATGGTGTACGGTGGAGCAATGGGGAAGAAGGCGAAGGCGCGCCGCGCAGAGACCGTAAGAGAGCACGCCACCGGGATCGAAGAGGCGAGCGGTGTGGCACCGCTTCCCGATGGCTCATTTCTGGTGGTGGATGATGAAGAAGGCGTGTTCCGCCTTGCGCTCCAGGGCGAGCCGGAGTCCCTCGCCGCCGGCCGTGGGCTCGCCGATCTCGAAGGTGTGTGCGTGGCTCACGACGGCGCTGCGGCCTGGGTGCTCGCGGAGCGCGATGGCGGCGTGTGGCGCTTCGAGATGGCGCAAGGAAAGCTGAGGAACGGCGTTCGAATCGGCGCGTTGCCGCGGCTCAACGATCGCAAGAACGCCGGCTGGGAAGGCCTCGCGTTCGCGCCAGCGGGAACCTGGGCGGACGCTCCGCGTCTGGTGGCCGCACATCAGAGGAAGCCGCGCTCCATCTCCATCGTGGAGCCCGACTCGCTGCGCGTCGACCGAACGTTCTCGTTGCCCAAGGCCGCCAAGAAGGCCCTCGACGATCTGAACGACGTTGCCGTACACCCCGAGAGCGGCGAAATCGTGGTGCTCAGCGGCAAGGCCGGGCGTCTTGCTCGTCTCGAGAGAGACGGGGAAGAGCTCGAGCTCCGCGGGCTCTATTCGGTCGAGGAACACGATGACGACGTGCCCGAAGGGCTCGCCTATGATTCGA
This sequence comes from Polyangiaceae bacterium, assembly GCA_020633235.1. Classification (NCBI taxonomy): domain Bacteria; kingdom Pseudomonadati; phylum Myxococcota; order Polyangiales; family Polyangiaceae; species Polyangiaceae bacterium. The sequence continues at coordinate 149,399 of JACKEA010000001.1, forward strand.
GCGGCCGTCTATGGATCGTGTGGGACGGCAGCGGCCGTCTGCGTGAGATCCGTCTTCCTTGACGATGGCTGCCGGTCCGCCGCGGAACCCGCGCGGCGCGCCTTTTCCGCGGCGGACCAACATCCCATCGGACCTCAGGGTCCTCCGTCGGGAGCGCCGCCATCCATCTCTTCGCAGCTGCCCTCGGTGTAGGAGCAATCGATGCACGTGGCGCGGGCACACGTGTCTGCGTCGCTGTCGGAGAACGCCAGCACCTGGACCGTGGAGCGATACATCGTAGCCGGCGTGAGCTGGCAGTACTCGTGCTCCTCCGGTGGATCTTCGAGCTCCAGGGTCGTGTACCCGGGCGGGAGCGTCATCGCCACGCAGCTTCTCGCGTCCGACGCGCTCGAAGAGTGCACGACCCTGACTTCCGTGGCGCACAGGTTGGGGTCCCGCACTCCGATGCTGAAGACTTCCGGCCCTACGCACGGACCCGAGGGGCCGGTGACGCACTCGTTGGAGCTCGGGTCGCACATGGCGTCTGCGTTGCAGGTACCGGTGGACGAGAAGCGGCTTTCGCAGCAGCGCTCCCCCACCTCGCCACAGCCGCCGCACACGTCCAAGGAGCGTGAGTCGTCCCATTCGCAGGTAAGCCCCGTGGCGCACCCGCGTGACGAGTTGTTGCAGCAGTGCTCGCCCGTGTGTCCGCAGCTCACGCACATTCCGCTGTGGCACTCCGAGTTGGCGTCGTAGCAGGACGAGCCACCGAGGAACGAGGTTCGCGCACAGGGGTGGCCGATGTGGCCGGCGAGCGGATCGGTGGAGCCGCCGCCGCAGTTGATGCCGAACAGCACGAAGGCAGAAAGGGCAATCGCGGTACTCAGTTTCTTGATCATGACTTCTTCCCCCACACGGCCGTCAGGGCAACGATGGACAGTTTTCCTTCGAGGTAGCCACGCGCGACGACGTCGCCGCCGCCCGTCATGCTCAGGGCCTCGATGGGGGAGAAGCTCTGGTCCGGGAGCAGGGACTTCAGGCTGACGACTCCGATGGAATCGCCCACCAGGTAGACGCCATCCGGCTTGCCCTTCGCGTCGAGCGCGTTCACGACGGCGAGGCCGTTGTCGTCGATGCCGACGGCTTTCTGCGCATAGGAGGGCACGGCGTCGAAGACCTTCAGCTTCTTTCCGCGGGACAGCAGAAACGCACGGCTCCTGCCCTTGATGTCGCGCGTCCAGCCGACCACATCCGAAGCTGAATTGGCAGCCGTGACGCGCGTTTCTCCACCGAGGCCGCCGATGTCGAACGGCTTGTCGCCGTAGAACACGAAGCCACGCTGCACTTGATCTTTGGTGTATTGACCGGCGAGCAGCATTCCGCCGCTGCTCGTCGTGATGCCGCTCTCTTTGCCGACGGCGAGCGAGAACAGCTCGCTGCCGTTGTAGTAAGCGCCCATCGGTGCCTTTTGCGTCCAGGCTCCGAAGGCCGTACCGAGAGAGCTCACGCCCTGGATGGAGAACCCTGGGATGGGAATGACTTTTCCGTCGTCCGGTCTCACCTGGAAGGCAGAGAACCCGACTTTCGGAACGTCTCCCATGCCATACAGGTCTCGGAGGAAGGTCGGGAAGATCTCTTTGGCGTGGAAGCCGAGCACCTCGTCAGCGGGATAGATGTTTTGATTGGCGTCGGCCAGGTACCACTGATCCGCCACGCGCGCGGCAGCCTCTCCGTGGTCCAGGATGCGCAGGTCGTCGATCACCCACGGGGGGAACTTCTTCCGCGGAAGGATGTCTCGAAGCGTGTAGCCGAGCTGCTGCAGGCACTGCTTCTGCACGTGAATGGGCACCGTGCGCGCGGCGCCGCCAGCGGCCGCCCACATCGTCACGTCCCCTCCGAAGCCGGCGGGAATGCGGACCAAGAACCCCTTCTGTGTTCGATAGGCGTCGACGTTCACTCGCTGGTCCGGGAAGAACTCGGGGCGATCGCTCATCAACCGTACTACTCCGCCGCCATCCGGGGCCGGCGTGGCAATCGTCACGCGACCGGTGAAATAGCGGTCGCGATCGACGGCGCACAGGCGGCTGGGCACGTCGACTTCCAGGTCGTTCAGAATCGGGCGCGGCAGGCCGCCCAACATCTGGAACTGCAGCTCCGTGCTGGTTCGAGACCAAGTGGTCCAGAACGGCGCCGTGCCATAGGCCGTGACGCTGCTAGTCGGTAGCGCCGTGAGGACAACGCTGTATGGGCAGCTCGACGTGTTGCACGTCGGGTCGGTGTCTTCGGAGATGTGGTCGACGCGCGCAACCAACTGCCCCGCGAGGCGTGTCAGGTGGGTGTCGAACGCGACCTCTTGAGGCACCGGCAGGGTTTCATCGAAGGTCCAGGTGATGACGTTGCCAACGGCGATCCCGTGCATGTGCACGTTCATGCTGAAGTCCGCGCCCAGGTCCGCGGTGTTGATGGTTCCGTCCAGAGTGCCGGGCGCCTTCGAAAGCACCAGGCCTCCGGCCGTGAGCGATTTGTCGTCGATTTCCAGGTGGGCGGTGCGAAACAGCACACTCGCGCCGCGCCGCACGTCATCTGCGGGTGATGCAGATGCCGAACGCGCGGCGAGCAATGCTGCGCACGCAACCAGGCCCGTCCCCACTCTCTGTAGCCAGCGCATTTTCTCCTCCGTGTTGTTCCGGTGCGAAGACCGAAAGGACGTGGGGGTATTCGTCTTCGGGGAAGCGAACCTGACAGAGAAAACGCAACCGGTTGCCGCTTCGGGGCCCTGCACTATAAGGGCAAACCGTGCGTCACTATTTCGTGTTGGGGATCGTGCTGGCCTTGCCGGCATGTGGTCGAACGGTGGAGGCTCCGCGTTCCGGACACGCCGAGCTACCGCCGGTAGAGGCGGGCGGACTCCGTCCGGTCAGCGACTTCGAGACCATCACGGATCCCACCGCGCGTTCCGCCGCCATGTTCCTGGAGGCGAGCCGCGTGCTGACCCATCCGCGGTGTCTGAATTGTCACCCCGCGGGGGATACGCCACTGCAAGGCGAGAGCATGATGGTGCACGAACCGCCGGTCACGCGGGGCGTGGGCAACCGTGGCGTGGTGGGAATGGAGTGCACGAGCTGCCATCAAGATGAAAACCTGGAGCTGGCGCGGGTGCCGGGCGCGCCGGACTGGCACCTGGCCCCGATACAAGCGGCGTGGGTGGGACGTTCGCCGCGTCAGATCTGCGAGCAGCTGAAGGACCCCAAGCTCAACGGCAAGCGCACGCTCGAGGCCATCGTGGAGCACAGCGAAAACGATCGCTTGGTGGCGTGGGGTTGGCAGCCGGGCCACGGGCGGGAACCCGCGCCGGGTTCGCAGGCCGCGTTCGCAGCGCTGATTCGCGGTTGGGTCGAGGCCGGTGCTGCGTGCCCGGCAGAAGGGAGCACGCCGTGAAAATCACCCTCAGCGTCAACGGCAAGCAGCACCAGTTGGACGCGGATCCCGACATGCCGCTGCTGTGGGTGTTGCGCGATCTCCTGGGGCTGACCGGCACCAAGTATGGATGTGGTCAGGCCCTGTGCGGCGCCTGTAGCGTGCACCTGGACGGGCAGGTCGTGCGCTCGTGCGTCACGCCCGTGAGTCGCGCTGCAGGACGCGCCGTGACCACTATCGAGGGATTGTCGAAAGACGGAACCCACCCTCTGCAAGAGGCGTGGGTCGAGCTCGGTGTTCCCCAGTGTGGCTTCTGCCAAGCGGGGCAAATCATGGTTGCCGCGGCGCTGCTCAAGGAGCACCCGCGGCCCACGGAAGAACAGATCGAGCAGTCCATGGCGGGCAACCTGTGCCGCTGCGGTACCTACACGCGCATCCGCACGGCCATTCACAAGGCTGCGGAGAAGGGCAAGTGAGCATGGAGGCGCGGCACGTCACCCGCCGGTCCTTCCTCTTGGGCCTGAACCTGTCGCTCGGCGGTCTGGCGCTGGGTTTCTTTCCCGGCGCCGCGCTGGCGCTCGAAAACAGCGTGCAGCGCATCCGGTCCACCTTCGATCCGAACGTCTTCATCCACGTGAGCGAGAGCGGCGAGGTGACCATCGTGTGTCACCGCTCGGAGATGGGGCAGGGGATCCGGAGCTCGCTCCCCGTGCTGCTAGCGGACGAAATGGGCGCGAGCATGGAGCGGGTGCGCGTGGTCCAAGCGGATGGCGACAAGGCCTACGGCGATCAGAACACGGACGGGTCCACCAGCATCCGTAGCCATTGGGAGGAGCTGCGGAGGGCGGCTGCCACGGCGCGCACGGTGCTGATCGCCGCAGCGGCGACCAAGCTGAGCGTGCCTCCGGGCTCACTCGTGGCTCGCGATGGGACCGTCACCCACGACAAGACGAAGCGATCGCTGAGCTTCGGAGACCTGGCGCCCATCGCCGCAAAGCTTCCGATCCCGAAGTCCGTGAAGCTCCGCCCGGATTCGGAGCTCTTGCATTTGGGCAAGGAGCTGCCGCTGCTCGACGGTCCGGCGTATGTCACCGGCAAGGCCGTGTACGCCGCGGACGTGCGCCTGCCGGGCCTGTTGGTCGCGGTCATCGCGCGGCCGCCGGTGGTGGGCGCTCGCGTCAAGAAGCTCGACGCTTCTTCGGCTAAGAAGATCCCGGGCGTGCGGCACGTCATCGAGATGCCCGCCCCCAAGAAGCCGTGGGCGTTTCAGCCGTGGGGTGGCGTCGCGGTCGTTGCCGACAACACCTGGGCGGCGTTGCGCGGGCGCGCGGCGTTGGTGATCGAGTGGACCGAGAGCGAGAACGACGGCTACGACTCGGCGAAGTTTCGCGGCGAGCTCGCCCGCTCCGTGAGCGCTCCCGGAAAGGTCCACAAGCAAAAGGGTGACGCGGAAGCGGCCCTCCAGAGCGCCGCGCAGCAGGTGGAGGCGGAGTATTACGTGCCGCATCTCCCGCATCTTTCGATGGAGCCCCCGTGCGCCACGGCGCATTTCGACAACGGCAAGCTCGAGGTGTGGGCCTCGACTCAGGCACCACAACGAGCGCGGACGGAGGCGGCCAAGACCCTCGGCATCCCCGAGCAAGACGTGACGGTGCACGTCACGTTTCTCGGTGGCGCTTTCGGTCGAAAATCGAAGGCGGACTTCGTTGCCGAGGCCGCCGTGCTCGCCAAGAAGGTTGGCGCGCCGGTGCGCGTGCAGTGGACGCGGGAGGACGACGTCCAACATGACTACTACAACACCGTGAGCTTCCAGCGCTTGAGCGCGGGGCTCGATGCCGAGAAGAAGGTCGTCGCCTGGCGGCGCCGAACGGCGTTTCCGCCCATTGCCTCCGTGTTCAACGCGACGGCGGACACCCCTTCGGCGGGAGATCTGCAGCAAGGGGTGCTCGACCTGGCCCTGTCCGTGCCCAACGTGCGGGCAGAAGCATGCAGCGCGAAGGCCCACGTTCGCATCGGCTGGCTGCGCAGCGTCTACAACATCTTCCACGGCTTCGCGACGGGCTCGTTCATGGACGAGATCGCCCACGCTCGGCGCATCGACCCGCGCGAAAACCTTCTCGAGCTGATCGGAGCGCCGCGCAAGCTGTCGCTCTCGGACCTCGGCATCTCCGATCTGTCGAACTATGGAGCGCCACTGTCCAAGCATCCCGTGGATGCCGGACGCCTACGCGGGGTGGTCGAACGCGTGACGGACGCTTGTGGTTGGAGTCACAGAAAGGACCGCGCTCTGGGCCTGGCAGCGCATCGCAGCTTTCTGAGCTACGTCGCTACGGTCGTATCCCTGGTGAAGGAGGGCAACCGCGTCCGGGCGGACGAGGTGTGGGTGGCGCTGGACGCGGGTATCGTGGTGAACGCGGAGCGCGCTCGATCCCAGATGGAAGGCGCGGTGATCTTCGGGCTCAACTTGGCTTTGTTCGGCGGCGTGACGTTCGAGAAGGGCCGCGCACAGCAGACGAACTTCCACGACCTGAGGCTGCTTCGCATCGCCGATGCACCTCGGAAGATCCACGTGGAGATCGTGAAGAGCGACCAGCTACCCGGCGGAATCGGAGAACCGGGCGTTCCCCCCGTGGCGCCGGCCCTCGCCAACGCCTGGTTCGCCCTCAGTGGCAAGCGGGCGCGCTCTTTGCCTTTCGGCAAGGATCTGAACGTCGGTTAGGCGACGAGCTCGCGGTGGTCGCCGGCGCACAATAGCTGCACCACTTGGCGTCCGCTCATCACAGCCGTCGGAACTCCCCCGCCGGGCTCGACCCATTGACCGGCCATGTACATGCCGGAAAGTCCCGGCAGCGTCTTCGGCACGTGCTCGAAGATCTGGCCGTTGCTCGGCATCCAACCTTCGTAGGAGCCACGCCAGGAGCGCGCTGTGGTCCAGAAGGTGAGGGGCGTCGCGATGTCCGTCATTTGCACGGCGTCCGACACTCCGGGAAGGTGCGGTTCGATGAGCTCGAGGGCCTGACGGGCCACGGCGTCCTTGGCGGCGTTGTAGCCAGTGCCGCGCTTCGCCCACCAGTCATAGTGCGTGGCGGCCATCAGCTGCACCACGCTGTGGCCCGGTGGCGCGTAGCACGGGTCGTCGTTCTCCAGGCGCAGGTAGAGCTGGTGGCCGGTGCGTCCACCCAGCTCGAAGGGCGTGACACCATCGACGTGCAGCAGCGAGGGTTCGTCCTTCAGCGCCAGCGACACTCCAAAGCTCGCAAGCACGATGGGATCGAAGAGCTTCCAAGTTTGTAGACGCTTGCGCGCGGCGTCCGCGCCAAAGTGCCCGCCGAGCAGTCGCAGCACCGTTTCCGGCATGCTGGACGTCGAGATCACGACGTCGGCGTCGATGATCTCGCCGTCGTCCAGGCGCACACCCACCGCTCGGTCCCTTGCGACCAGGATCTCGTCCACCGTGGCGTGCACCCGGACCTTGCCACCCGCGCGCTCGTAGCTCGCGATCAGCGCATCGCGGAACGCTTCCGTGCCGCCCACCGGACGTGAAAGGTAGCCGCGCTCGAGGTAACCGAGCACCATCAACATGAACAGCGCCGGCGCTTCGGGTGGCGCCAAATGCTCGAAGAAGCGAGCCAGGCGCGGATCCTTCACGTGCTCTTCCAGCCAGCGCTTCATCGGCTTTCGGAAGCGCATCACCGTCGGGATCTCGTGGCGCGCGTGCCACAGGTAGGCGACGGAATCCCCCAAAGTGGAGAGCTCCGGTGGGTGGTCCACGCGCGGATCCAGCTCCGCGAGATGGCGCGCGCCGTCCACCACGCGATGGATCTCGTCTCGATCCGTGGGCGACAGATCTTCGAGGTCCCGCGCGAGGGCTTCCAGGTTCTTGGTGACGGACACCTGAATGTGGTCGTGAACGTGACGGTATGTCGAGAAGTGCTCCAGCGTGTGGCGCTGCACCGCGGGCAAGATCCCCAGCTCCTCGTACACGCGGTCGAAGGCGCCGCCGGTGAGCCAGTGGATGCAGCCGTCCACCAGGTACTCGCCGCGACGCCATGCCGTGCACACCCCACCCAGCGCCAAGTTGTGCTCGACGATGGTCGTCTCGTAGCCGTTTCGTCGTGCGTACACTCCAGCGGACAGGCCGGCGAGGCCGCCGCCAATGATCACCAAGCGTGAGCTCGCCATGCCATTCGTGCGGGCAAGGGGTGTGCCCTGGGCGAATTCCGCAGCGCGATGCAGATTCGCGGAGCCGCGTTGCGCACTGATTGCGCCGCTTGGAGCGAGCGCGGCAGATCCTTCAGCGACGGGATTCGCGCCGTATCGACATCATGGGCATGGGGATGTTGGCTCGGCGCGATACCCGTCGCGAACGGCCGTCAGGCGGCGTCGCCGAAGATCTCGCGCTCCACCGCGAGCTCGGCTTCACCCTGGGTGCACTCCGCGCTCATGAAATCCTTGTCCACGTGGCCCGGGCGCGTGGCACGGCAGTACGCGTTGAACACGCGGTTGAAAAACGCATTCTGCTGTCGCGCGTCCTCCGGCTGCAGGAAGCCCGCGCGCTCGGTGAGGTGGGTGACCTTGCGCATCACGGAGCCCGCGAAGTCGAAGGCGTCGATGCCGAGCACGGCGAGCTCCGGCTCCAGGTACATGATGAGCGGCAGCGTGGGCAGCGTCATCTTGATGCGCCGCACGCGTCCGAGGGGGCTTCGCATCTGCCAGCGGCTCAGCGGGAACTCCTTGAAGTAGTTCATGGGCAAGGCCGTGTGCCGGCTCTCGTCCAGGTGGAACAGCCGCAGTACGTCGAGCCCCGGCAGCGTGGACAGCACGCCGAAGATGCTGAGGGCGATGCTCTCCACCAGGATGTTCATGCCGAAGAAGCGGTCCAGTCCCTTCGCCTTGAGGGTGCCCTCGAGCAGCAAGTACTCCCAAGCGCTCTGGCGCGGCACTCCCACCCCGAAGGCTTCCACCAGCTCTCGCATCACGACGAAGTGCTTGGCCTCCTCCAGCACCTGCATGGTGACGGCGGCCTTGGCACCGGTGCTCTTCACCTGGGGCAGCAAGCTGGCGGAAACCAGCCAGGCGTAGGCCTCGCCGTGACCGATGGCCGACAAGATCGCGACGATGGCGCGCTTCTGTTCCACCGTGTACTCGCGATCGAGAAGCGCCTTGAACTCCGCGCTGGTGATGCGTTCGCGGATGCTGCGCTCCTCCCCCGTCATGCTCTTTTCGGCCAGCTCCACGATCTCGCCCTCGTGCTTGCCGGCGTCGTGGAACGACGACCACGGTGCGGACAGCTCGGCCTTCCACAAGAGACGCAGGCTCTTGTCGTAGTGCTTCTTGCGCAGCCCGTCTTGGGCGCCTCCGACGAACTCGTAGTGCACGTCGTCGTACTGGGCAGCGCGGCCGCCCAGATGCGCGAGCTCCTTGACGTGGTCCCAGGAGCGGAGCACGCCGTTGGCGACGCGCTCCACGTTGCGGTTCAGCTCTGCGGCTCGCGGGTTGACCGGGCGCTCGTGAAACTGCATGCAGCCCTCCTACGCCGAATTTTACAGCGCGCGCGTCGAGACGGTCTTGCTCTCGGTCAAGAGCAGGCGGCGTGTTAGCGTGCGGCTGCTCGATGACCAACCGCTCGCACCACAATTCCGGCCATCGCCGGATGAACGCGATGCGAAAGCGCGGCGAGGCCCACTCGTCCGAGAAAGCCGTGGTCGCCGAGGTTCCGACGCAATCCAGGCACGCAGTCCTGAGTGCGGACTGCCTGGAGGTGCTCGCGCGCATTCCAGACGGTTCCGTTCAGCTCATCGTGTGCGATCCGCCGTACAACATCCAGCTGGCGGACTGGGACGCCCACGCGGACTACATCGCCTGGGCGCGAACGTGGCTGGCGGAAGCCGAGCGGGTGCTTTCGGACACCGGCAATCTGGTCATCTTCGGTGGGCTCCAATTCCAAGGGGAAGCCGGCAGCGGGGACCTGCTCTCCATCTTGCATCACATGCGCACGGCGAGCGCGATGCGCCTGGTGAATCTCATCGTGTGGAACTACCCCAACGGGATGAGCGCCCATCGCTTCTTCGCCAGCCGGCACGAAGAAGTGGCGTGGTTCGCCAAGTCGTCGGGTTACTTCTTCGATCTGGACGCCGTGCGGGAGCCGTACGACGAAGAAACGAAGGCGGCGTACCTGAAGGACAAGCGGCTCCGCCCGGAGAGCGTGCAGAAGGGCAAGAACCCCACGAACGTGTGGCGCATCGGACGCCTCAACGGAAACTCCCGAGAGCGCGTAGGGCACCCCACGCAGAAGCCGCGACAGCTCGTGCAACGGCTGGTGCGAGCGCTGTCGTTCCCGGGCTCCGTGGTGCTGGATTTCTTCGCGGGCAGCGGCGTCACGGCGCGCGTCGCCATCGAAGAGGCGCGCCATAGCATCGTGGCGGACGTCGACCCCGCGCTCTACGGCTATCTGGAAAAACAGCTCGAAGACTTGGACGGCGTTGTCTACCAGCTCTCATCCGAGCTGGACGCGGATCATCCGGTGTTCGGCGCCTGAAACAGGCCGAAGGCGCCGCCCTGCGGGTCGTCGCAGGCCGCGAGCAGCGCCCCGGTGCCTCCCACCGTGGGCTCGAGGGCCAGACCCGAAAGGCGGCGCACGCGCTCGAGCGCCGCGGCGATGTCCGGCACGCGAAAGAAGAACTGCCACTGGGGGTGCACGCCCTGTCGGCCGGCGAGATTGCTGACGCTGCCCACCGGCTCATCGGAATCGCCCCAACTGAAGGACTGATGCCGCGCGCCCGCCACCTCCCGGAGCGCCAGCGCCTTCCAACCGAACAGGGACGAGTAGGTCGACCACGCCTTGGCTTCGTCGTCCGTGATGAGCAGATGCCAGCCGATGCGGTGGCTCGGCGAACCCTTCGGGCAGAGCGCGACGATGGCGCCGAAGGGATCCCGAAACGCGGGTGGGCCGAGGCGCTGTGCGCCGCGCTCCTCGAGGCGCTGCCCCGTCAAGGTCACGTCCTCCACGCCGACATGGCCCAGCCAGTGGGGCGGTGCTCCCGCAGCCTTGGCCCGCTCCGGCAAGGGAGCGAGGGAGAACACGTCGCCCCAGGGCAGGCCGTCGAGCACGTCGTCATAGAACGCGCGGGCGGCGGCAAGGTCATGGCTGCGGTGCTCGAAGCGATGGAACGGATTCGGCATGACGGAAGCCTAAGACGCGGAGAAACCTCGTGTCTCGCTCGCGAGGCATCGGTGGGCCAATTCTCGCCCCCAAGCGGCGCTTGGGCAGAACAGCACGACACGATGAAGGAACGGAACGAGACCCGTGCTCGACTCCAAGATCGAGCATTCTGGCCCGTGCCACCAGCGCTCCAAGTCGTCGCTCGCTTGCTCATGCAGCGTGCTCGACGTCGCGCGTGCCAAGCGGGGGGCGATGTCGGCAGGGAGAACCTCCAGCGCTTCCGTGTAGCGGGACGCCGTCCAGCGTGCGGCCTCTTGCTCCAGCAGCGTGACCACGGAGCGGGCGACGAGCGCAGGATCGTGGTCTTCGATTCCCGCGTCGTCCTCCACGTCCCAGATCTGACCCCGAGCGTCGACGTACAGCGAGGCGTGGGCCGTCGCGATGCGCACCCACTCGGCTCGGTGGCGGAACGGCGGACAGAAGCTGACGAAAGCCAAGCGACGACCGGGCCATTCGATGCCGTCGAGGCGGAGTCCGTCGACCAGGCGCGGCACGGGTAGGGGAAATGTGCCGCCACCTGGATCGAATGTTCCCTCGGACGAGAGTAGCGCTCGCGCCCGTTCGGACAGTGCTTCAGTCGACACAGCAGCCGCGTTCCGCGCAGCCGCACTCCGTACAGGAGCGCGCGCGCAGGGTTCCGCAGTGCTCCGCCATGCGCTTGCGCAACGCTGCGCGGGCACGATGGAGCCGCACGCTCGCGTTGTTCGTGGTGAGACCGAGCTCCGCCGCCACTCCCGGGAGCGGCGCGCCATCGAGCACCACGCGCCGGAGTATTTCCGTGTACTCCGGCTTGAGCTGCCGCGACTGAGCCAGCACGCACGAGCACGGCGCCGTCTCGATCGCCGGGTCGTCTGCGACGTCCGCTGGAAGCTCCACCTCACGCTGGGCGCGCAAGGCGTCTCGCAGCGCGTTTTGCACGATGCGCGCCACCCATGCTTCCGCGCGGGCTGGATCCCGAAGCTGCGCGGCGTGCTCCAAGGCGCGCGCGCTCGCCGTCTGCAGCACGTCCTCCGCGCTCACGCGTCCCGCAGCCTTGCTTCGCACTCGGCGTAGCAGAACGTCACGCTCGGTCTCGAGCACGCGGCGAACGGCTGCAGAATGGCCCACGAATGCGAGTTTGGGGCGGCCTGGCTTCCGGAGCAATCCCGACGCCGGAAATATTTGGACGAGCGCTGTAAGATCGCCGGACCCTCTGCGTCAGTCGGGCATGCAACTCGCAGACGTGACTCGCAACTACGACCGGGCCGCCAAGCACTACGACAAGCTGACGGACGTGGTGTTCGGCGGCATTCTGGGCGTCGAGAAGTACCGCAAGCGCACCGTGGAGCTCTTGGGCGACCTGGCCGGCAAGACGGTGCTCGACGTCGGGGCCGGAACTGGGCGCAATTTGCCGCTGCTCTTGCCGCGCGTGGGCCCCGAGGGCAGCGTCATCGCACTCGATTACTCCACGGGCATGCTGCAGCAGGCGCGACAGCGCGTACGAGACGCCGGATGGGAGAACGTCCGCCTGCTTCAGGGAGACGCCGCGCGGTTGGCGGGCGTGACGGTGCCCGTGGACGCGATCATTTCCGTGTGGTGCTACGGCATCGTTCACGATCTTCCGGCGGCGCTTCGGCGCGCCGTGGAGGTGCTCCGTCCGGGCGGGCGCTTCGCCATCATGGACTTCGATCGCGCCCGACCCGACCATGGCGTTCTGCACTGGTTGTACCCCACGTATTCGCTCCTTTTGCGCTGGGCTGGCATCGATTCCAAGGAGGATCTGGACGATGCACGCTTGCGCGACAAATGGCGCCGCGGGCGCGAGCTGCTCGATTCGCTGCTTACGGACGTTCAGGTGGAGCGCTACTTGGCCGGAGGGGGCTTTGTCCTGGCCGGACGCAAGCCGGGCTAAGCGGCGGCGATCTGCCACGGTGCGAAGCATCGCCACACTGCTCGACGAACAAACGCGCAATTGAACGGGGCATGGTGAATGCATCCGAGCGCCCGCCATGAGCAGCAACACCGTCAGCGACTTCGTGATCCAAAGGCTACAGCTCTGGGGTATCAGCCGTATCTACGGTTATCCGGGCGATGGCATCAACGGGCTGATGGGTGCGCTGCGCCGCGCCGAGCGGGAGATGCGCTTCGTGCAAACGCGGCATGAAGAGCTGGCCGCCTTCATGGCCTGCGCGCATGCAAAATTCAGTGGGGAAGTGGGCGTGTGTATGGCCACTTCCGGTCCCGGAGCCATCCACTTGCTGAACGGCCTGTACGACGCCGCCATGGACAACCAACCCGTAGTCGCGCTGATCGGTCAGCAAGCCACAACGGCAATCGGCAGCGACTATCAGCAAGAGGTCGACCTGGTGAGCCTGTACAAAGACGTGGCGCACAACTTCGTGCACGTGTGCATGAACCCGTCCCAGGCGCGCCACTTGATTGACCGTGCCATTCGCATCGCGAAGGCGGAGCGCAGCGTCACTTGCGTGATCTTCCCCAATGACATCCAAGAGGCCGACGCGGTGGAAACACCGCCCCGCGCTCACGGCGTGCCCCTGAGCGGAGTCGGTTACTCGGAGCCGTCCATCGTGCCCCGTGAGCGGGAGCTCGACCACGCTGCGGAGCTCCTGAACAGCGGTGAGCGGGTGGCCATGCTGGTGGGGGCGGGCGCATTGGGGGCGAGCGCGGAGGTGCTGGAGACGGCGGACGTGCTCGGCTCGGGGATCGCCAAGGCGCTGCTCGGCAAGGCCGTGGTGCCGGACGACCTGCCGAACGTGACGGGGGCCATTGGTCTGCTCGGCACCGAGCCCAGCGACTGGATGATGGCACACTGCGATCGCCTGCTCATGGTGGGGACGAGCTTTCCGTACTCGGAGTGGCTGCCCAAGGAAGGCCAAGCGCGGGCCGCGCAGATCGACATCAAGCCGCGGAAGCTTGGCCTGCGTTTCCCCACGGAGGTCAACTTGTGGGGGGATTCCCGCGAAACGTTGCGGGCTCTGTTGCCGCGCTTGAAGAAGAAGGAGGACCGAAGCTTCAGGAGCAGCATCGAAGAGCGCGTGAGGGCCTGGTGGCAGCTGTTGGAAGACCGCGCGATGAACGACGCGGATCCCATCAATCCCCAGCGCGTGTTCTGGGAGCTTTCCCCGCGCCTGCCGGACGAGTGCATCCTGACGGCCGACTCCGGTTCCGCGGCGAACTGGTGGGCGCGGGACCTGAAAATCCGGCCCGGGATGATGGCGTCACTGAGCGGAAACCTCGCCACGATGGGTCCCGGTGTTCCGTACGCGCTGGCCGCCAAGCTGGCGCATCCGGACCGCCCCGTGATTGCCGCCGTTGGAGATGGCGCGATGCAGATGATTGGCATGAACGGGCTCATCACCATTGCGCGGCTCTATCCGAGTTGGACCAACAAGCAGCTCATCGTCCTCGTGCTCAACAACGGTGACCTAAATCAGGTCACCTGGGAGCAGCGGGTGATGGCAGGAGATCCGAAGTTCGACGTTTCCCAAAACCTTCCGGCGTTCGCCTTCGCCGGCTATGCGGAGCTCTTGGGGTTGAAGGGCATCGTGATGAAGAAGCCCGAGGACATCGCGCCGGGGTGGGAGGAAGCACTGTCGGCAGATCGCCCCGTGGTGGTCGAGGCGTTCACCGATCCTGAAGTGCCGCCGCTGCCGCCCCACATCAGCTTCGAGCAGGCCACTCATTACTGGCAGTCCATCGTGCGCGGGGATTCGAACCGCTGGCGCATGCTCAAGCAGTCCGTCAAGGACATGGGACCGAGCTTCACTGGCAAAGGCTGAACATGGCGACCATCGAGAGCGTCGCCGTAGAAGCCTACGAGATCCCTACCGAGACTCCCGAGAGTGATGGCACTCTCGCCTGGAGTTCTACGACCTGGATTGTCGTGGAGCTCCAGGCCGCGGGGGAGCGCGGCCTGGGCTGGACCTGCTGCGCTCCCGCGGCGGCGGACTTGGTGCGTCGGAAGCTGGGGCCCTTGCTGCAGGGGCACGGCGCGCTGGACATTCCGGGCGCACACCGAGCGTTGCTCGACGCCGTGCGCAACGTCGGTCGGCCCGGAGTTGCGGCCTGCGCCATCAGTGCGTTGGACGTGGCACTCTGGGATTTGAAGGCTCGGATACTTGGCGTTCCACTCTCCGCTCTGCTGGGTCGCGCAAGGTCCAGCGTTCCGGTCTACGGAAGCGGCGGCTTCACCTCCTACTCGGCGAGCAAGCTCGAGCGGCACATGGCGGCGTTCGTCGAGCTGGGGCTTTCGAGCGCCAAGATGAAAGTGGGCCGTGACGCTTCAGCGGATCCGGAGCGCGTGGGTCGCGTCCGCGCGGCCGTCGGCAGCGACGTGGATCTGTTCGTGGACGCCAACGGCGCCTACCAGCGAAAACAGGCGCTGGAGATGGCCGCGCGCTTCTCGGAGTTTGGGGTGTCGTGGTTGGAGGAACCTGTGAGCTCTGACGATCTGGAGGGACTGCGACACCTGAGAGACCATGCGAGTCTGCGGGTGGCGGCTGGAGAGTACGGTTACGACTCGTTCTACTTCTTGAGGATGCTCGAGGCCGGCGCGGTGGACGTGCTGATGGCCGACGCCACGCGCTGCCTCGGTTACACTGGCTTCCTGGAGGTTGCAGCGCTGGCGCGTGCATTCCACGTGCCTCTATCCACGCACTGCGCGCCGTACCTCCACGTTCCCGTGGCCAGCGCCGTGCCGGACCTCCTGCACATCGAGTACTTCTTCGATCACGCGCGCATCGAACAGAAGCTGCTGGACGGAGCAACGGTGCCGATGAAGGGGGCCCTGACCGGTGATGCGAGCCGGCCCGGCCACGGCTTTGAGCTGCGCCGCGCCGACGCGCAGCCCTACCACTGTTGAGGAAGACATGGAGCTCGTATCACTCCGAACCGGGAAAGACGGCCGTCCTGCATTGATCGGGGCGCTCCAGCGTGCGGTGCGAGGCGAGGTCCGCTTCGACGCAGGTTCGCGTGCGCTTTACGCAGCAGACGCGTCCAATTACCGCCACGTGCCCACCGGTGTCGTGTTTCCGAGAGACGCGCAGGACGTGCTTTTGACGCTGGAGGCATGCCGGCGGCACGGGGTCCCCGTACTCTCGCGCGGCGGCGGTACGAGCCTCGGCGGCCAGACCACGAACGTCGCGGTCGTGCTGGACTTCTCTCGCTACATGAACGGCGTGCTGCAGATCGACGTCGACGGGCGATCCGCGCGCGTGCTTCCCGGCACGGTGTTGGACCTGCTCCGAGACGAAGCAACGAAGTACGGCCTGACGTTCGGTCCCGATCCTTCGACGCACGATCGCTGCACTCTCGGCGGCATGATTGGGAACAGCGCATGCGGCATTCACGCCGTGATGTCCGAGTTCTACGGGCCGGGTCCCCGCACCGAGGACAACGTCGAAGAGCTCGAGATCGTCACCTACGACGGGCTTCGCATGCGCGTGGGGCCCACCTCGGAGGAAGACCTGCGGCGAATCGTCAATGAAAAGGGACGACGCGGCGAAGTCTATCGCCGGCTTGCCGAGCTGCGAGATCGCTACGCAGACGCGATTCGCGAGCGCTTTCCAGACGTTCCGCGTCGCGTATCCGGATACAATCTCACCGAGTTACTACCGGAGCGAGGCTTCAACGTGGCGCGCGCGCTGGTCGGCTCAGAGGGAACCTGCGTCACCGTGCTGGAGGCAACGGTGACGTTGGTGGACGCGCTTCCCGCGCGCTCGCTCTTGGTCGTCGGTTACTCTAGCGTCTATGAAGTGGGGGACGTCATCCCGTGCGTCCGGGAGCAGCGGCCCGTGGGGTGCGAAGGCCTCGACCGACGACTGATCGATTACGATCAGAAGAAGGGGGCACACGCCCGGGATCTCTCGATGTTGCCGGACGGCGACGGTTGGCTGCTGATCGAGTTCGGCGCGGACACCAAAGAAGAGGCAGACGAGCAAGCTCGGCGCTGCCTCGACGCTCTGCAGAGGCAATCTCCAAAGCCCACGGGGCACCGGCTGATGGACGATCCGAGTGCAGAGGCGCGAATCTGGGCCGTGCGCGAGTCGGCCCTGGGAGCTACCGCGTTTGCTCCCAACGAAAAGGACACCTGGCCGGGGTGGGAAGATGCCGCTGTCCCCGTGGACCGAGTCGGGGTCTACCTGCGCGAGTTTCGACAGCTCCTGGAGCAGCACGGCTACGACTGCTCCCTCTACGGTCACTTCGGTCAGGGTTGCGTGCACACCCGCATCGACTTCGACTTCTCGTCCAAGGAGGGGATGGATCGCTACGCCGCCTTCACCGCGGAGGCCGCCGATCTCGTCGTTCGACACGGGGGCAGTCTTTCCGGTGAGCACGGAGACGGCCAGGCGCGTTCGGACCTGCTGCCCAAGATGTACGGCTCGGAGTTGATGAATGCTTTCCGCGAGTTCAAGGCGATCTGGGATCCGGATGGCAAGATGAACCCCGGGCGAATCGTGGACCCGTCTCCCCGAACGGCGGACCTGCGCTTGGGTCCCGGCTACCAGCCAGAGCGGCCGGATACGTACTTCTCCTATCCCGAGGACGGCGGCGACTTCTCTCACGCGACCGTGCGCTGCGTGGGCGTGGGCAAGTGCCGGCGCGAGGACGGGGGCACCATGTGTCCGAGCTGGCGTGTCACGCACGACGAGCAACACACCACGCGCGGCCGTGCCCACCTGCTGTTCGAGATGCTGCGTGGGGAGGTGATCACGGACGGATGGCAAAGCGAGGAAGTGAAGGCTTCCCTCGACCTGTGCCTCGCCTGTAAAGGCTGCAAGGGAGATTGCCCGGTGGACGTCGACATCGCCACTTACAAGGCGGAGTTTTTGGCGCACTACTACGAAGGCAAGCGCCGACCGCGGCAGGCTCTGGCTTTCGGATACATCGATGTATGGACATCCTTCGCCTCGAAGCTCCCTTCGCTCGTCAACTTCGCGACTCATGCCCCCGGGATCGGACGCTTCTCCAAATGGGTGGCCGGTGTGAGTCAACAGCGCGAAGTCCCACGCTTCGCGCGCCAGAGCTTTCGCGCTTCCTTCGCCGGAAGAAGCCCGCGCGGACACGGCAAACGGGTGCTCTTGTGGCCCGACACCTTCAACGACGCCTTCTTCCCCGAGATCCTTTCGGCGGCGGTGGAAGTCCTGGAGTCGGCGGGCCATCGGGTGATCATCCCCGACACCAAGCTGTGTTGCGGTCGCGCACTGTACGACTACGGGATGCTGGAGCGCGCCAAGCGTCTGTGGTCCCGCACCTTGGACGAGCTGGATCACGAGATTGCCGCCGGTACCCCGATCGTGGGCGTGGAACCCAGCTGTGTGGCTGCATTCCGCGACGAGCTGCCGAACTTGATGAGCGACGACCCCCGTGCGGAAAAGCTCGCTGGGCAGGTACGCTCGCTCTCCGAGCTGTTGACTGAAGAAGGTTTCCAGCCGCCGACTCTCCGGGGCAACGCCTTGTTGCACGGCCACTGCCACCAGAAGGCCGTGTGGGGAACGGACAGCGACCAGCGCTTGCTCGAGGGAATGGGGCTCGACGTGGAAGCACCGGAAACCGGTTGCTGCGGGATGGCCGGCGCCTTCGGGTTCGAGAGCGACAAGTACGAGATTTCGATGCAGGTGGGGGAGCTCGACGTCCTACCGCGAGTCCGCAGCACGGAGCAGAAGACGCTCATCGTGGCCAATGGGTTCTCCTGCCGCGAGCAGGTGATGCAGGCCACTGAGCGCCGGCCGCTGCACCTTGCAGAAGCCGTGCGCCTGGCACTGCACCAAGACGAGATCCTCGATCACGAAGCGCCTCCCGAACGCCAGCTCCCCGTGCGTCGACCCCGAATGAGGGCGTCGGCGGCAGCGCTATTCGTCGCGGCGTTGTTCGTAGCTATCTTGCTGCTGTCGTTGTGGGCGCCGGCGCTGGGAGCGCCGGCCCCTCGGTGATCACGCTCCGTCGATTTGCTGCATGAAGCGCTCCGTGAATGCGGGTAGGTCGTCCGGCTTGCGCGACGTCGTCAGGTTCCCATCCGTCACGACCTCGCGGTCGACCCACGTCGCGCCCGCGTTCTTCAAGTCGGTCTTGACGGAGGGCCAAGATGTCATGGTGCGCCCATCGACCACGCCCGCCTCGATCAGAAGCTGAGGCCCGTGGCACACCGCCGCTACCGGCTTGTTGGAGCGGAAGAACTCCTGCACGAAGCTCACCATGTGCGGGTCCGTGCGCAGCTTGTCTGGTGAGTAGCCGCCCGGGATCAGCAGCGCATCGAAGTCCGTCGGGTCACGCTGTTCGGGCGTCCCTGCCACGGCGGTCTTGGACTTGCCCCGCTTGCCATGAATCTCCTCGCCGGCCTTTTCACCGATGATCACCACCTCGTGACCAGCAGCCTCCAGAGCCTCTGCGGGGTATGTGAGCTCCGAGTCCTCGAAGTCCGAAGTTACCGTGACGGCAATCCTTGCCATGTCGCTCTCCTTTTGGTTCGGGTTCACCTGGCATTCAGCAAATGCCGTGCCCGGTCCGAGATCGCGGCGCATTGCCACGCAGGGGTCACAGCTTGGTGATCGTCAGCGATTTCAACGCGTACTGGCTGTTGTCGGTGGAGTCCGAGTCCAGGCTCAGGTGGTAGCCCCACTTGCCCACGAAGCGCGCGTCGGTGACGTCCCAGGTCAAGGTGTGCCACTGGTCCTGAGCGGGCACGCCGTTCCAACTGCCGGTGGACTTGGTTCCGGCTGCAGATTCGTACTTCAGGTTGAAGCCGGCGGCGCCGTTCGTCGTGCGACGCACCACGGCGGTGACCCGCAGGGGCACCGTGTCCCAAGTGTTGAAGTTTGGATCCAGCGTGAAGGAATGCGCGGCTGCGCTGCCGCAGTCCCGCGCTAGATCGCCCCCGAGCGTGATGGTGGGCGCAGCGCCGAGCACGTGCAGCCCTTGCTCCGCGTTCGGCGTGAAAGAAATCTCCTTCGCTCCGCTGAAGTCGCCCCCCCACCAGAACGGCGCGCCCTTGTCGTTCGCGGCTTCGTTCACCAGCGCAGCGGGGATCTGACGCACGATCAGCGGCGCGCTCAGGGGCACGCTGCTGCCACTGCTTCCGCTCCCGGTCAGCGGATCCACCACGTCGACCGTCTCGCCGAATTCGATGGTCGGGCTGGTGCCGGGCGCCGGCCAAGCGACGAGCAGCGGCCCCGACGGTCCGTCGAACACGAAGCCGTAGTGGGCGCCGTCGAGCAGCACCCAGCCCAGGTACTTGGGCAGCGCGCCGAGGTTTTCGATCAGCACCTTGGCCGCGGTGAACGACGGCCGCGGGGTTCCGTCATCCGCGAGCAAGCCGAAGGGGCCGGAGTCGCCGTCGATGCCCTCGAACCAGTGGATTCGAGTCACGCCCTGGGCGATCGACAGCACGTACGCCTTCAAGAACGTGGCTGCCTGATGCTCCGGCGTGTGTGATCCGTCCACCGGCTCCCCCAGCTCCGTGAACACCACCGGGACCCACTGCTTCGCAGGGTTCAGCTCCGCCAGCATCTTGCGCACCGTCGGCACGATGCCCATGAACTGCCCCTCGAAGCCGCGGTCCACCAAGTCCAGCGTCTCGTACGGATGCAGCGTGATGTAGTCGAAGTGGTCGGCCGCTCCCGCGACAATGGCCTGCGACATGAAGCTCAGGTGCACGCTCGCAGAGCACAGCCCCACTTGCAGCGTGGGGTCGACTTCCTTCACCGCGTCATAGGCGCTCTTCACGATCGCCGCGTAGCTCTCGGGCGTCTTGTCCGTGGAGAAGTTGGGCGGCTCGTTCCACACCTCCCAGTACTTCACGCGGCCCTTCGCCTCGGTCACCAGCTGCTTCACGCCGTCGCGCCAGGCGTTCAGGTCCCCGGCGGGAAAGGCCGCCCCCTGCTGCAAGATGCCGCTCACCTCGAAGCCCGCGGCGAGCGCGTCGGACAAGCTCTTGTCCGCGTTGTCGCGATCGAAGCCGCGCAGCCACGCGATCCCGGTGGTGCCGATGGTCGTGAGCCAACCGAGGTTCAGCGAGCGCGAGTGGGACGTGGCGATGCCGAAGGGGCTGCCCTCGCCGATGCCGGTGGGGCCGCCGTCACCCATCGGCGAATCCGTGGTGGCGTCTTGGGCACCGCCGTCGCTGCTGGTGCCACCGTTGCCTCCGGCGCCGCCGCCATCGGCTCCCGAAGTGCCCGGCGGGGTCGTCGACGAGTCGTCTCCGCAGCCCGCCGCCACCACCACGCCAAGCCCTTGCACGAACTGCCGTCGAGTCTGCCGCATGGCCGAATCTTAGGTTTTGTCGGGCCGCCGCGGAACCGCCTGGGACGGGGCTCGCGCCGAGCCAACAGGATCTCGAAACCAGCGGCGCGGCTACTTCTATTTCGACTTCTTGCGGCGCGCTTTCTTCAGCGCCTTGGCCACGAAGTCCGCTGCAGCGCCGCCTTGGGCAGCCTCTAGTTCTGGCACGGCCTCCGCGCCTGCGGCTTGGAAGTATGCGAGCAACGACTTTTCCGGCAGCGGTGCGAATCGGCGGGACGCCTTCAGCTCGCCACTGGCGGCGAGCTCGGCGTGCCGCTCGATGCCGCGCAGGATGTGCTCCGTGATCTGCGGTGATGGATGGCGCTGCGCGAGATCCGTGCAGTCGCGCGGGGTCACGAACTGCACCCAGCCATGCTCCACGGTCTTGCCGCGGATCACGTCGCCGCGGTTGGCGGCGGCATAGATCGGTCGGAGCAGCACGAGCTCGGCGCGGCGCTCCTCGGGAAAGAGCGAAAGCACGTGCTCGCACAAACCCAAGCTCGGGTGGCGAAGCGCGATGGGCAGTAGCGGCACCGTGCGTGCGTCGAGATCGGTCGCGAGCAATGCCTCCACCAACACCGCCGCCGAGAGCGGGGAAGGGTTCGACGCCGCGAGCAGCGCGTCCGCGGCCTGCGCCGCTGCGTCCGGCGGACAGGCCCGGACCAACATCGAGACCAACCGGAGGCGATGCTCGAGAGCCCACGCTTCGTCGCCCTGCCGGACGGCGATGCCCTTCTTGTAGCTGTCTGCGTCCGGCGCAAGCGGTTGCCACAGCGAGTATGGGAAGGTGGTGACCACCTCGTGCCAGGCGGCCGCGGTCTCGGTGTTGGCAATGGCATCGAGGGTCGTGCGTTCGTCCAACAGCCCATGCGCCACGTGAGCGATGGCCATCCAATACGGCACGCTGGCACCGCCTACCTCGATCTCGAGATCCGCCGGACCGCTGGGAGCGTCTCCCACGAAACGGGCGATGTCTTCCCTCAGCGCCGGCAACCCCACGTAGGAGGTAGCGCTCACGCGGACCTTCGCGAGCACGCGGGCCAGCCGTAGCTCGGTATCGGAGAGCTCGGCCTTGGTGCGAAGCGGGAGCGGTCGGTACTCCTTCCCGAACACCTGCCACACCAGGTTCTGCGCGGTCTTCACGTCCTCGGCCGCGGGCGGATCTCCGAGCGAGGCCTCCAGCGCCGTCAACGTCGACTCCACATCCATGTCGTCGGTCACTCCTCGAGCATCAACGTCTTCTTCCACTCCCGCTGGTCTGCGAACTTGGAGAAGAAGGGGTTCTGGCGAGCCGCTTGAATGGCGTTCGGATCGTCGCGGATCACGCGCTCGAGCTCCAGCCGTGCATCGGCGGAACGGCCCAAGATGGCGAGCGACTCGGCCTGTTTGTAGCGCAGCATGCGGGCCCTGGGCATGTGCTCGAGGCACGTCGCGCCCACCTGCAGCGCGTCCTCATGGCGGGTGAGGCGTCGCAGCAGGAGCACCAGGTTCAGCGCCACGTTGGTGTGCGTCGGGTCCACTTCCAGTGCCGCGCGGTAGGTGCTCACCGCGTCCTCGAGGCGGCCGAGCTGATCGAGCGCTGCGCCGCGGTTGAAGCGGCAGTCCGTGTGCGTCGCATCGAGCGCGATGCCTTCGTCCGCTCGCGCCAGGGACGCGTCCCAGTCGCCTGCCGCCGCCAGCACCGTGGAGAGCAGATACAGCGCGTCCGCCGTTGGCTCGCGAGCGACGATGCCTTCGAGCTCGCCGCGGGCGTCCGAGAAATCTTGATTCACCATCGCGTGGTACGCGCCATGGAGGGGCGACGCGGGATCTTCCCAACTACGTTCCACTGGTTCTCCTGTCTGCTGACCCTCGCCCACGGTAGGCTCGGGCCCGGCTTCTTTCCAGGGAATGTTGGCGCGCCGCGGTCACACCGCGATCCCGACGTCGATTCCCGGCTACACTTCGTCTTGGCATGAGGCTCGCGATCTACGGGATCTGTCTGGCGTTGCTCGCCGCGTGTTCCGGTGAGGACGACGGCGCGAGCTCGCCGGACGCGGGCAGCGGCGGCGCGGGCGCAGCCGGCGGTACGAGCAGTGGCGGTACGAGCAGCGGCGGCACTGCGGGAGGCAGCGCGGGCACGGCCGGCAGCGCGGGCGCGGCGGGCAACGGGGCAACGTCGGCGTGCAAGCGCGGCGTGGCCTACGGCGAGCACTCCAAGCAGGATCTCGCCGTGCTCTCGCCGGCGGTGAGCTGGTGGTACAACTGGGCGCACACGCCGGACAAGGCGCTGCAAGACGGCAGCTACGCATCTCAGGGCGTCGAGTACGTGCCCATGATCTGGGGCGGCACCTTCGACGCCAGCACCGTGAGCGCCGAGCTGCCGAGTGGCGTGACGGCCCTGTTGGGCTTCAACGAACCGAACTTCGGCTCCCAGGCGAACCTCTCGGCGACGAAAGCGGCCGCGCTGTGGCCGGAGGTGGAGAAGGTCGCGGATGCCCAGGGCCTCACGTTGGTGTCCCCGGCGGTGAACTTCTGCGGCGGGAACTGCCAAGAAACGGATCCCTACAAGTACCTCGACGACTTCTTCGCCGCGTGCAGCGGGTGTCGCGTGGATCGCGTCGCGTTCCACGTGTACGTGGGCTGCCATCCGAGCGGCGCGAACAAGGCCCAGTGGCTGATCGAGAAGGTGGAAGAGTACAAGAAGCGCTTCTCCCAGCCCCTGTGGCTCACGGAGTTTGCCTGTGACGACGCCAGCGGCTTCGACGACCAGATCGCCTTCATGAAGGACGCCGTGAGCTACCTGGAGGGCGACGCCCGGGTCGAGCGCTATGCGTGGTTTTCGGGCCGTTCGACCAAGATCCCCTTCGTGGATCTGCTGGCGGCGGATGGTGTCCTCACGACGCTGGGGCAGGCGTACGTGAGCGCCGCCACGTCGCCCGCCTGCACGCACTGACTCACTTCGCGATCTGCTCGTTAGCGCGTACCATCCCGGCCATGAGCTACGACGAAAAGCTCGCCGCCCGTGTCCGCACGGCGCTCGCACGCCGGCGCGGCGTGACGGAAAAGAAGATGTTCGGTGGCGTGTGCTTTCTCGTGAACGGCGCCATGTGCTGCGGCGTGCTCGGGACGGAGCTCATCGCCCGGGTGGGCAGCGAGCACCACGCGGACGCCGTCGCCGACAAGCACGCCCGGCCCTTCGACTTCACCGGCCGCCCGTCCAAGGGCATGGTGTACGTATCGGCGGCTGGCATTCGCACCGCCGCCCAGCTCCAGCGCTGGCTCGACCGCGGCCTCGCCGAAGCGCGGGCGAAGGCCAAGAAACGCGGCTGACCCGCTCCATTTGGCTGGAGCTCCTGCCAGAAGCTCGGATTTGCAGAGGGGGGCTGCGGCTGGGCACGCCGCGTCCCTATGCTACCGTCTCGGTCCCTTGGAGGAGACAAGATGAAGAAGCTACTCGTGTCCGCTGCCATCGCGCTGTGTCTGGTCGGCTGCAACAAGAAGTCGGACGCCGACGCGGCGACCACCACCGCCCAGGCCGGCAAGAGCATCACGGAGACGCCGCTCCCGGAGGTGCGCAAGTTGGTGGAGACCAAGTCCGCCACGGTGCTCGATGCGAACGACAACGACACCCGTAAGGAGTACGGCATCGTCCCTGGCGCCAAGCTCCTGACCAGCTCGGACGGCTACGCCCTCAGTGAGCTGCCGAGCGACAAGGACTCGAAGCTCGTTTTCTACTGCGGCGGCATGAAGTGCCGCGCCTCGGATCACGCCGCCAAGCGCGCCCAAGAGGCCGGCTACAAGCAGGTGAGCGTGATGCGCGAAGGCATCCGCGGCTGGAAGGAAGCCGGCGCCCCGACGGAGCCCCTGCCGCAGAGCTGACGAGCGCTGCGCGGTGTTACCGCGGCGAGCCAACACCCTGATCTTCATTGATCGAGATCATGTCGGTTCGCCGCGGAACCTCCCGCTCCGCCAGATGACGCATGCATTTCGGCGGCGGTTACGTCACTTGCCGGCTCGCCGAAGCCGTCGGTCGTGGGCCATGAAACACCCATGACCGAACCGAAGCGAGCGTTGGTGTGGGACCTTCCGGTCCGATTGTTTCATTGGCTTCTGGCCGGGGCGTTCCTGGGCGCCTTCGCCATCGCCAACCTGGTGGACGACGAGAGCACGCTGTTCGCGGCTCACATGTGGCTGGGCGCCATCGCCGCCTTCATGGTGGTGCTGCGCGGGGTGTGGGGCTTCATTGGCTCGCGCTACGCGCGCTTCGGTAGCTTTGCCCTGAGCCCGGCTGCCTTGGTCCGATACGTGAAAGGGGCGGCGGCGGGGAATGACCCGCCGACCCCGGGCCACAACCCCGGGTCCAGCTTTGCCGCGCTGGCCATCTTCGTGCTGATGCTGGGTCTGGCAGCGAGCGGCGCGCTGATGGCGCGCGCCGAGGTCTTCGAGGAGCTCCACGAAGCGCTGGCCTGGACCTTGATGGGAGTGGTCGCCATTCATGTGGCCGGCATCGTGTGGCACACCATCCGGCACCGAGAGAACATCGCGCTCAGCATGGTCGACGGGCACAAGCGGATAGCCAAGGGCGCGGCCATCGAGTCGTCCCACGCGCTGGCGGCGGTGGCGTTCCTCGGGCTCACCGGGCTCTGGGCCGGAGCCCTGTACGATGGGTACGACGCCGCGGGCCGTCAGGTGACGTTGCCGCTGTTGGGGGTCAGCGTTCAGCTCGGTGAGGCCGAAGGGGCGCACGCCGAGCGTGGCGAGCACGAAGAGCACGAAGAGCACGACGACGACGACGATTGAGCTTCGGGCCCCCCCGCTTTTCGGCGCGGCGCCGCCGCGGTAGGCACGCCCTTGCATGGCGACGGAGGACAAGCCCAAGGAGCCCGAGGACAGCTCCATCCTGGTGCTCGGGGTGCGCGCGCACCCGCTGCGGGACATCTACCACCTCTTCTTGCGGGTCTCCTGGCCCACGGCGCTCGGGATCCTCAGCGCCATCTACCTCGCCATCAACCTGGTGTTCGCGCTGGCGTACTGGCGTCTCGGTGGCGTCGCCAACGCGCGGCCTGGGTCGTTTCAGGATGCGTTCTTCTTCAGCGTGCAGACACTGGCCACCATCGGCTACGGCGGTCTGTATCCCGCATCCCGCGTGGCCAACGTGCTCATGACGGTGGAGTCCATCAGCGGCGTGTTCGTGACGGCGATCTTCACGGGACTGGTCTTCAGCAAGTTCTCCATCGCGACGGCGCGCATCGTGTTCTCGCGGAACATGGTCATCACGCCGCGCGACGGCGTGCCCACGCTCATGCTGCGCATCGGCAACGATCGCAACGATTCGGTGCTCGACGCGCGGGTGCGATGCGTGGTGACGCGAACCACTCACACGGCAGAGGGCGAGACCTTCTACCAACTGGTGGACCTGCCGTTGGTGCGCGACTTGGCGCCCGTGCTGTTTCGCTCCTTCGTGATCATGCACTGCATCGACGAGCAGAGCCCGCTGTTCGGGCTTTCGGCCCAGGGGCTGGCCAAGGAAGAGATCGAGGTGATGGTGAGCGTGTCCGGCATCGACGAGACCACGAAGGGCTTGGTGCATGCCGTGCACCGTTACGATCACAGTGACATCCTGTTCGATCACCGCTTCGTGGACGTGCTGACGGAGCGCAGCGACGGCCGCATGGTGCTCGACGTGCGACACTTCCACGACGTGGAACCGCTGTAGGGTCCGGGAAGACGGAAGTCCGCGGACGCCCGTCCTCCCGCCGAGATCAGAGGGTCTTCAGTTCTTGCGCCAACGGTCCCGGCTTGCTGGGAACATTGCCGCGCAGTACGTCGTCAGCGGCGACCTTTTTACCGTAGTATGCTGGGTTCTCCTCGTCGTCCCAGGAGATGTCGGTAGCGCTCAAGGCAGCGCCCGCGAACGCTCCTTCGGTGTCCGACCAGAAGACCACGTCGCCCACGTCCTTGCCCAGCGACGCTTCCGACAGGGCAGAGTAGTCCACGACCGTGAGCTTGGCGCCGGCGTTCAGGGAGAACGTGTTGTCGGCCTTGAACGCGCGGAGCGCCTGATCGCTCATCAACAGCATGGCGATCTCCCCACCTTCGCCACCAAACTGGGCACCGACGCTGATGCCACCGATGTCGTAGAACAGGGGGCCGTTCCATTGGTCTGCTTCTTTCCCCAATAGCGCGCCTTCGCCGCCTCGTATGCCTACGCCCACGGCGCCCCGCCCGTAGTCGGGGACGATGAACACGCCCTTCGCCTTGCTCAGCAAGGTTTTCACGCCTTGGTCGGCCTTCATCTTTCGAAGAGTCTGAGTCGCGTCCTTGACCAGCTCGCTGGCGTCCTTGGCGTCCTCCGTGTCGGCGTTCGGCACCTTGGCGGCCTCGTCCTTCGGGGCCACTTCCGTCGCTGGAGCAGCAGGCGTCGCCGGCTGCGTCGTCGATCGGGTGTTGGCCGCGGTGCGCTCGTGGGAGTCCTCCGGACCCTGCCTGTCGCAAGCCGCCACAGCAGCAACCATTCCAGCCACCGAAAGTAGCTTCGCGTAGAGTTTCATCGCTCACCTTTCCGTCCCTCGAGGACAGCAGAGGTCGGGCCTGGAGCAAGGCACGTGCCGCATGCTGCCGACGCGAGAACCCGGGCGATTGAAGCTACTTTCGTGCTCTGCCGCAGTGCGGCGGGTGTGGCAAAGCTGAGCCGCCGCCGCAACTCGCCTCAGGCGTAGGCGCTTTCCTTGGTGGCGCGGCGCATGGCGTTCCCGCCGAAGAACGCGATCGAGCCGATAGGCACGAAGGGGAGGGCGGCGAGCATGACGAGTACCGCGCCGCCGCGATTGCCCACGTACGAAAGCGCGATGCCCACAGCGGACACCAACGTGCAGGCGAGCATGAAGAAGCACAGCCCGCCGGGGTAGCGGCCAGTGCTGAAGGCCGCGATAGCGACGACGACGTTGACTCCGGTTCCAACGATTGCACGGGTCATTCCGGGCATTGAAATCTCCTTTGCCCAGAGAGTTTGCACCCCACATGCCAGTCAGTTTTTGGGGGCTTTATCGTCCAAACGTCACCTGCGGGTGACGCCGTGAGGTTCCGGGGCATGACCTTCCGGTGCTGGTATCCTCGGCTTCCATGGCCGCGAAGAAGTCGCCCACGAAGAAGCCCGCCGCCGTACCTGCGCTCCTCGAGCAGCTCGAGCGGGCGCTGAAGAAGCGCTACCCGAGCGTTCACGAGACGCTTCGCCCGGGCCTTGACGCAAAGGGCGTGGAGCGGCTTTCGCGCTGCGTGTCGAAGAAGCTGCCTCCGGACTTCGTCGCGCTATATCGCTGGCACGATGGGGTCTCCGGGGAGGAGCTGTTTCAGGAGTGGGGGCTCTTGCCGCTCTCGGACGTGGAGCGGGAGCAACGGACTCTGAGGAGGGCCGCGCGTGCCACGTTCGGAGGGGAGACCCTGGCGTTCATGTCGAACTTCGCCGGCGACTTGCTGTATCTGGATCTCGCAGGCGTGCTCGGAGGCAAGCCCGGGCAGGTGCTCGCTTGGCGCCACGAGGAGCCCAAGGCTCCGGAGGTCGTCTTCGCCAACGTTCGCCAGCTCGTGCTCACGATGGCGGAAGCGGCCAAGAAGGGGCTGCTCTTGCCGGACGACGACGAGGACGCCTTCGAGCGGCTGTACACGCGGCTGAACCCGCATCGCGGAGACGGCGACCTGAAGGCCATATTGAAGGCGATCGAGAAGACGTCGGAGCCGAAGAAGCGCCTGGCCCTCACCGATCGAGCGCTGGCCCTCGACCGGAAGAACCGGGACGTGTGGCGCGCACGCAGCGACGCGCTGAGCGATCTCGACCGTGACGAAGAAGCCGCGGACGCGCTCGCCGAAGAGATAGCGCTGACCAAGGAGCCCTTCATGCGGGCACGGCTCGGGGTGCGCCGCGCGGAGCTCCTCAACTACGCGGGCTGCCATCAGCGCGCGGCACAGGCCGCCAAGGCCATCGTGAAGGAGCTCGAGCGCGGTGGGGACCGGGGAGATCTCGCTGCCGCGTGGGCCGCCATTCAGACTGCGGAGGCGGAGCTGGGCAACGAGCGCGAGGCGCTGACCGCTGCGAAGAAGGCCGCGACCGTGTTCGAAGGGCCGGAGGCGACTGCTGCGAAGTATTGGATGAGCTACACGCACGTCGAGACCGATCCAAAGCGTCTGCGACAAGCGCGGGACAAGACCCGAAAGCTGCTTCGCAAGTGGGTGGGCGCGAGCCCGCACACGGCCAACGACCACGAGGCTTGGTACAACATGGCCTGCATGTCCGCGCTGCTGGGTGAGGCCGATGCTGCGCACCAAGAGCTCTCCAAGGCCGTGGGACTGAACCGCGGCTACGCGTCCGACGCACCGGGCGACGACGACTTCGCGAGCGTTCGCGGTGAGTCGTGGTTCAAGAAGCTGACCGGAGCGCGATCATGATCCAGCCGGAGGACGTGCTTCGGCACTACGTGCAGCGACACAACCAGGGCGTAACCCGTGGCAATTTCGAAGGCCTGATGGAGATGTTCCGGGACGATGCCGTGCTGGAGATCCAGGGGCGGCGCAGCTGGTCGGGCAAGGCGGCCATCGAACGCGCCTTCCGGGAGCAGCCGCCCACGGACGAGCTCGTCGCGCTCGCCTTCCGTTTCCAGCCGCCGGGCACCCTCGAGGCGGACTACGCCTGGAAGCGTACGCCCTCCCAGCGCGCCGGCAGCCTGCGTTTCGAGATCGTGGACGCGTCCATCGCACGATTGCAGATCACTTGACGCGAGGAGCACCAAATTATTCAAGGACGGAACTCGGGGTGCCGCGCGCTGTCACTTCCTTCCATGTGGCGCTGGCTCGGCTTGGTGTTGCTCGTCTCTTGCGCGGCTCCGCGCGAGCCCGACCACGGGCCCAGCGCGGCGGTGACGGTGCCGGAGCCAGCGCCGCACTACAAGCAGCACCCGGATGTCGCTCCCGACGAGCTCGGCGAAAGCGTCGCACAGGATGCAGGCAGCCAAGCGCCCTGCCAGGTGGTCGAGCCCCCGCCGCTGTCGCAACCGCCACCGCGCATCCGCTCGGGGCCGCCTGTTACGAACTACATCTCGCCTCAGGTCGTGATGCGGCCCATTCGCGAGCGCGCCGCTTGTCTGCGCCGGTGTTACCAAGCTGGACTGGCGCGTGATCCGAGCCTCGAAGGTCGCCTCGTGATCCGATTCGTGGTCGATGCCGACGGCTGGGTGCGTCGAGCACAGCTGCAAGAAAGCCAGCTCGCTAGCGACGACGTCGGGGAATGCGTGCGGCAGGTGTTTCTCGGTCTGCACTACGAGCCGTTGCACGACGCGATAACCGTGGTCTATCCGGTCGTCTTCGCGCCGGATTGAGCTCGTGTGGAGGTCAAGGCCGGGACGTCGCCTCGCGGTCCATGACAGGCGCCTGGTGGCTTCACTGGGCGATTTTGCCGGAAACCGGCCATGCCGTGCGACGCTCCCTGTCGCACGAGCAATTGCGCTGGGTTCCTGCTGCGCCTTCGGGGTAGGGTCGAACGATGACCGCGCCGTAACGCGCGGGTGGGTGGTGACACATGAAGCATACGCTGTGGATCTTGGGTGCGAGCCTCGGGGCCGCCTTCTCGTTTGTCGGGTGCGGCGGTTCCGACGCTGCGAACCTGACGGGTGACAAACCGCCGATCGTCGACGCCGGACCGGACGTTCCGGACGCGGTCGCGTGCGGAGCGGGGCAGGCTGCGTGCGGGGGCGCCTGCACCGAATTGAAGACGGATCCTGAGAACTGCGGGGCGTGCGATCGCCGTTGTGACCTGAACGAGAGCTGTGTGGACGGCGCCTGCCATCCCGCGTGCACGGGGGACACCATCGAATGCGATGGCGTGTGCGTGGATCCGTTCCACGATCCGAGCCACTGCGGCGGCTGCGGTGGTGTGTGTGGTCCTTCCGAAGTATGTGATTCTGGCCTTTGCTCTCTGACCTGTGGCGGCGGCAGCACGAAGTGCGGCTCAGCGTGTGTGGACGTCAAGAATGATCCCGCAAACTGTGGAGCGTGCGGGACCCACTGCGCGGCGGGTGAAGTGTGCGTGAACGGAGCGTGCGGACTGCAGTGTCCGCCGGGCACGATTCAGTGCGGTGGCCAGTGCCTCGACACGTCGAACGATCCCGACAACTGTGGCGCCTGCAACACCACGTGCCCAAGCGGCGAGCTTTGCTCCGCCGGCAAATGCGGCGTGATTTGCCTGGGCGGGACAGTGCTGTGCAACGGCAAGTGCGTCGATACGGCGCACGACCCGGACAACTGCGGCAGTTGCGGAAAGATCTGTGGCGTCGGCTACGACTGCGTCGCTGGTAAATGCGCTTACACTTGCGGCACGGATTCCCTCCTGTGCGGCGCTGACTGCGTGAGCCCGCTGACGGACCCGAGCAACTGCGGCGGCTGCGGCAAGAAGTGCCCGACCGGCCAGGTTTGCAACAACGGCACCTGCGGCCTGGATTGCGGAAGCCTCACAGCGTGCTCGGCTCAGTGCGTGGACATCCAGAGCGACACCAAGAATTGCGGGGCTTGCGCGAAGCTCTGTGCGCCGGGCGAGGTCTGCGTTGCAGGTCAGTGTGGCTGCCCTTCCGGCTACGACAGTTGCCTTGGGAAGTGCATCGACGTTCAGACAGATCCGCTCAACTGTGGCGCCTGCGGCGTGGGCTGTGGTGATGACGAGGTGTGCACTGCAGGCGTTTGTGTGTGCAAGCCAGGATGGACTTCGTGTGGCGGGACCTGCGTGGACACGAAAACGAGCTCGCAAAACTGCGGCGCATGCGGAACGACTTGTGTGGTCGGCAAGGTGTGCACTGCAGGCGGCTGCGCAACGTCTACAGGTCAGTGGAACACGCTGGGCTTCGATGTCGCTCACACCGGGGAGAACACCGCGGAACTGGGCAAGCCGCCGCTCTACCTGGCGTGGACGCACGAAGTTCTCGAGAACATAGCGCTGAACCCGGTGGTGGTAGCCGGCGGCCGAGTGTTTGCCACCGCGAGCGCATACTTCGGCACCCTGACCCCTTTGGTGGCATTGAACGCGTCCGACGGCACCAAGCTTTGGGACTACAACTTTGGCGACATATTCAGCGTCGGTCAGCCGGCCACTTTCGGTGGGTACGTGTACGTACCCACTGGCAAGGGGACGTCCGGGCTTCCCTATGTTTGGAAGTTCGACGCGGCAGCGGGAACGACTTCATGGTCCGCCACCATGAACGCGCAGTGGGAGCACTACTGGGCGCCGATTGTCGTGAACGGGGTCGTGTACTCCAACGGTGGAACTTATGGTGGTCTGTACGGATTCGCAAACACGGATGGCGCGCAGCTCTTCTTCCAATCATTGGACCAGTACGACGAGTGGAGCCCCGCCTACGGTGGAGGCTCCGTCCTCACCTTCGTCAAGGGGATTCTCCGCGCTCACGATCCGGCGGCCGGAACCGTGTCGTGGTCCACGACCGTGACTTGGAACTGGTCCGGGTATGCCATGAAGACGGCTCCAGCCGTCGCATATGGTCGTGCCTACGTGATCGCGCCTCCCAACCTCTACGCGGTCAACCTCACCACGCACGCCGTGGATTGGACGGCGAACGGGACCTATGCGGGCATGGCAGCAGTAGCCGGCAACGTCGTCTACGGCCTGAGCGCAAAGCACCTGGTGGCCCGGAACGCGGACACCGGTGCCCTCGTTGGCACCTTCGCCGGTGACGGACAGCTCAGCTACCCGCCCGTGATCGCGGGCAACTACGTGTATGCGGCCAGCGACTCGAACGTGTATGCGGTGGATCGCACGACGCTCAAGTCCGTGTGGACGGCTGCCAGCGGTGGCTGGCTCACCATCGCGGACAAGCGGCTTTTCGTAGCCAAGAGCAACGGCACGTTGGAAGCGTACGTCTTTGAGAACTGAGGTGCCGCGCGGGACTCCGGCTACTTGGCGCTGATGCGAAAGTCGGAGACGCGCGCTTCGGCGCTCACGGTGTTCTTGCCGCTGCCCCCGTTTCGCACTTCCGTCGCAATGTTCAGCGCGGTGGTGACTCCGGTCGACAAATCCCCGTTGCTCGGGCCGGTCAGGTGGCCCTGCGCGACGAGCTGGCTGAGGATCGAGTACCAGGGGATCGTCAGCGGCGTGTCCTGCTTGCGCGGCACGGTGATGCCGAGGGCCTTGCCGTCCAGCTCCACCCACTGAAACGGCGGGCTCGGGTTGAACTTCTTTTGCACCAATAGGGGTGAGCTCGGGAAAGCGTCACCCCAACCCACGCTCTGCAGATCGATCTCGACCGTGATGCCTTGGTTGTTCCACTCGCCGGCGTACGTCGCGATCAAACGCGAGCCTCCGTTGGGGGCGAAGTCGTCGTACCAGACGTTGGCGTGAAACACGGTCTCGGAAGGCTTCGGGTAGTTGGGCCCCCCGTTGTGGTGCTTGTGATCGAAGAAGGCGTACCAGGTGTAGGAGCCCGCTCCGCAGGGGTGAGCGAAATCGATGAAGTTCGACTTCAAGATGGCCTGCTGATTCTTGCGACCGAGCTCGTCCACGTGCGGCGCCCACAGCAAGCTGAGCGGACCGCCCGCGTTGATCGGCAAGGACTGGCTGTTCACCCCGGTGCACGTCGCCTGCAGCGCCTTCTCGGATTGGTTGGCGATGGTCCAGTTGCGACCAGCGACGGGGCAATCGGTGGTGTCTTCGTAGTAGTTGGGCTGGCCCGCCGAGATCGACTTGATGCAACGGTGTTGCAGGTTGTAGTCCCAGCCGTAGGTCGCCGAGCAGCTGCTCCCGGCACACCCGTCGAGACAGGCCTGCGCGCTGTCCGCGTAGATGCAGGTGCCGTGCTGGCAGCTCCCGGTCTTGGCGTAGCTCACGATCTCCGTGCCGCCGGAGCAGACTTGGGGCGGCGGATTGACGCAGTTCAAGCTCGCGCACGGGTCGCCGCTGCTCGAAGCTTCGAAGTAGCCGCTGACGTCGATGATCAAATGCGTGGCGACGGTCGTGTACACGCAAACGCGCCCGCTGTTGCCCGGTTGAATGATGGCGTTGTTCGCCACGGTCTTGCCGGCGCCGAAGTTGACGGTCGAGGTGCTGGGCACGCCGTGACCTTCCGGGTACACCACGGCAAAGCCCGCTGCGGACGGATTGACCGCGACCAAATTCAACACGACGCCGCGGGCACTGGCTGGCAGCTCCGCGTTCGCGAGCGTCACGCAGGTCTTCGATTGAGCCGCGGGCTGGGCGCCGCCCGTGGTGTCCAGGCGGCGAGCGGGTTTCAGCGGATGCAGCCGAGTTTCCGTCGAGAAGAACGCGCTCACGTCCACGACGTAGTGACTCGCCGCCGGCCCGAGGGTGACGCACACCTGACCGCCGCTCCCCACGGCAACGATCGCGCCGTTCGCCAGCGTTTGCCCGGCCTCGAAGTTCAGGGTGGACGTGCTGGCCACGTTCTGACCCGCTGGATGGAGTCGCAAGAAGCCCTTCGCGTCGGGCTGCACGGTGGTGACGTTCAGCGCCACCGCTACGGCAGAGTCGGCAACACCGGCCGCGCCGGCGACCTTGAAGCACTGGGTCGAGCTGGCGGCCGGCTTCGCTCCGGTGCGCGTGTCGAGCAAGCGCTGAGGCGTGAGCGCGGTGTAGCCCGAGCTTTGCGCGAAGAACCCGCCGACGTCGATCACGAAGTGCACGCCCGCCACTTGCGGCGTGACGCAGATCTTTCCGCTGGCTGGCAGACTCACGATCGCGCCATTGGCGACGGTCTGATTCTTGAAGCTCAGGGTGGACGTGTCCGGAGCGGCGCCGTCCGGATGCGCGATCAGATATCCGGCGGCGCTCGGCGCCACCGCGGTCAGATTGATGAGCACGGCCTTGGCGTCGGCGGGGATGGTTCCCGTACCGGCGAGCTTCACGCAGCGCGCCTTGCCGATGGCGGGCAGCGCGCCGCCCCGCGTGTCCAACGCGCGATACGGATGCAGCGGGACGAAGCCATCGCCGGGCGGAGGCGGCGGTGGCGGCGGACCCGCGTCGGGCGTGGTGCCGCCGGCTCCGGACGTGCCACCGACGTTCGAGCCGCCGGACGACCCCGCCTGTCCACCGCTGGCCGAGACCCCGCCGCCACCGTCGAGGGCTCCGGCGTCGAGGGTGTGTGCAGCGCCGCTCTCGTCGTCGCTCCCGCACTGCGTGAGCGCGAGCAGTGAAAGTGCCAGCAGCGCTTGCAGGAACCAACGCTGCGACGGTTTCAGGCGCAAAACCCGGAAAGATTGCACGCGCGCAGCATATCACGCTCGGATGGCGCGGGCGTGACGCCCCCGAGCGCGCGCGCAGCTGCTAACTTGGCGCAGCGACACGCGAACACAGGAGCAGGGCATGGCCGTTTCCGATCAGAATCCGACGCAATCTGGCTTCCACGCGCACAGCACGGGCACCGAGGTGTTGGCCGACGTCGACCTCACCGGCAAAACGGCGATCGTGACCGGTGGTTACAGCGGCATCGGCATCGAGACCACGCGAGCCCTCGCCGCCAAGGGCGCGACGGTCATCGTGCCGGTCCGTTCACCGGAAAAGGCAACCGAGAACCTCGCGGGCGTGCAGGGCAACGTGAAGACCGCGCCGCTCGATCTCGCCGATCTGAGCTCGGTCCGCGCGTTCGCTCAGACCCTGCTCGGCGAGCTCGAGCGCCTCGACCTGCTCATCAACAACGCCGGCATCATGGCCTGCCCCGAGGCGCGGGTCGGCCCTGGTTGGGAGTCGCAGTTCGGCGTCAATCACATGGGACACTTCGCGCTGACGCAGGCGTTGCTCCCACTGCTGGAGAAGACCTCCGGCGCCCGCGTCGTCGCGCTCTCTTCCACGGGTCACAAGATCAGCGACATCCGCTGGGACGACATCCAGTTTTCGAACGGCGACTACAACAAGTGGAAAGCCTACGGTCAGGCGAAGACCGCCAACGCTTTGTTCGCCAACGCGCTCTCTCGCCGCTTGAAGAAGAGCGGCGGCCTCGCTTTCGCCGTGCACCCCGGGGGCATCTTCACGCCCCTCCAGCGCCACTTGCCCAAGGAAGAAATGATTGCCCTCGGTTGGCTCGGGGAAGACGGCGAGCCCAGCGAGATGGCCAAGGCCGGCTTCAAGACGCCCGAGCAGGGCTGCTCCACCACGCTATGGGCGGCGACGTCCGCGCGGCTCGTGGGCAAGCCCGGCGTGTACTGCGAAGACTGCGACATCGCCGCGCCCACGGATCCCGAGAGCCCCATGGCCCGCTACAAGGGCGTCGACGCCCACGCCGCGAACGACGAATCCGCCGAGAAGCTGTGGAGCCTCAGTGAGAAGCTCCTGGCGCAGGCATGACGCTTGATTGTCGGGCCGGCGCGGGCACGACGGGGTTCGCGCCGGACCAACATCCAGATGCAAACGGCCTTGCGGCTAGCATGCTAGCATGCTAGCTCTTTGGGCGTGGCAGGCGAGGTCCGACAGTTCAACGTCTATTTGCCGTCGGAGCTGATCCGCGAGGTCAAGCACCACGCCGTGGAGACGGAACAGTCGCTGTCGGCGATCGTGGCGACGGCGCTGCGTGAGCACCTCGCAGCCCAACGCAAAGCGAAAGGACGGAAGCGACAATGACGACCAAGGGAATCGACATGGTCTTGGTGGAGACGCACAACTGGGGCAAGTCCGTCGCCTTCTGGAAGGCGCTCGGCTACGAGATCGAGTTCGAGACGGATCATCACTCGGGGCAGCTGCGGCACCCGGCGGGCGGGCCCAAGATCTTCGTGGCGGAGCGACCGGAAGGCCAGCCACTGCAGGTGGTGTTGGGGCTCGCGACGGGATCTGCGGAAGCGTTTCAGCCGCCGGCCGCCGGAACGGTCACCCAGCCGTTCGAGAAGCAGCACTGGGGGGTGCTTCAAATGCTGGTGGCGGATCCGGACGGGCGCCCGGTGAGCATCGAGGCGCCGGCATCGTGAAGGAGCCGGACTCGACGGCGGTGCGCGTGGCGCTGTGGCGTGCGCTCCACGTTCAGGTGGATCCGCCGCCCCACGTGATCGAAGACGAGATCGGGCTCCGGCTCGCGGCACCGGATGCGGGCTGGCAGGAGCGTCCGGACATGAGCCCGTTCACGCGGCCGTTTCGTGCGTCGATCCTGGCGCGGGCTCGCTTCGTGGAGGACTCCGTCGCGGAGCGTGCGGCGC
The DNA here is from genome assembly GCA_020633235.1 of Polyangiaceae bacterium. Lineage (NCBI taxonomy): Bacteria > Pseudomonadati > Myxococcota > Polyangiales > Polyangiaceae > Polyangiaceae bacterium. The sequence goes on from JACKEA010000001.1 coordinate 186,459, forward strand.
ACGGGGTCACGCAATACGTGATCCTCGGCGCGGGGCTCGACACCTTCGCGCAGCGGCGGCCCGTTGCAACAGATATGCGCGTGTACGAGGTCGACCGACCGGAAACGCAGGAGTGGAAACGCGAGCGCCTCGTGGAGCTGGGGTTTGGCGTTCCCCCGCACCTGTGCTTCGTGCCCGTCGATTTCGAAGCGGGGGAGCCGTGGTGGGAGCGGCTGGCGGCGTCGGGCTTCGATGCCGGACAGCCCGCGGTCGTCGCGTCCACCGGGGTGAGCATGTATCTGACGCGCGACGCGATCCTGGACACGCTGCGGCACGTCGCGGCGCTGGCAGCGGGATCCACCTTCGTGATGTCCTTCATGCTGCCGATCGAGATGACGGACCCCGAGGTGCGCGTCGCGGTCGAACGCGCGGCGGCCGGTGCGCGCGCCAGCGGTACGCCCTTCATCAGCTTCTTCACCCCGGAGCAGATGCTCGCGCTCGCCCAAGAAGCGGGTTTCCGGAGCGTCGCACACGTCTCCGCCGAGGAGCTCGCGCAGCGCTACTTTGCAGATCGCACGGACGGCCTACGGCCGCCGAAAAACTCGGAAGAGCTTCTCGTGGCGTCCACCTGAGGGGTCTGCGGGTGAAACCAGGCCGCCGGCTCGACCCGCCATCCGCTTCGAGCTATGCGTGTCGTGCCGAGTCGACATGGTCTTGGTCCTTCTGGCCTTCTTCGCCGTCCTCTGCGCCGTGGCCGTCGCGGTCGCGTTCATCGTGATCGCCGCGAAGTTCTGGGCGGCGGAAAGTCGGGGCGATGACCTTCGACACGCCGTTTCCGCCGGCGACGCGTGCTCTCTCGAAGCGTGGAGCCCAGAAATGCTGCCATGGCTTTCGAAGGACGCAGTCGGGAGCTCGAGCTACTACCGCCCGATGGGTGGCGCCCTCACGTCGAAGCTGGCGTTGACGCTCTTTTCCGCGCAAGGTGCGGCGCTGGTCGCCATCATCGGGGAGGTCACTCGCCGAAAGGGTCGCGGACGGATCGACGTCTTGGTGCGCGGCACGAGCATGGTGCTTCAGCTGGAGGGCGCCCGTTGGATCGTGTTCGTCAACGGCGGCCCTCTGGGCGCGATCGAGCCCACCTCCGGGCGACTCGACGACGTTCGCGGAATGCCGGTGGGCTTCTGCCGGCCGAGCGCGGGAGGCGCACAGGTCGAGCTCCGCGGAGTGAACGTCGGGTGGATCGAGGCGGGGGCAGAGCTTCACGAGGCTCGCGTCGCGAACCCGCGACCGCTGCTTCGCCTCGCCGCTCCCGTGACCGAACCGGAGCCGGTGCTGTGGCTGCTCGCCGCCATCGCGTTCACTCTGGTCAATCAGCTCATGGTCTCGAGCAGCGGCCTCATGTCCATTTGACGTGGTCCGGCGCGGAACCTCGAGGTTCCGCGCCGAGCCAACATCAATCGCTTCACGCCAGGTCGAAGCGGTCGAGGTTCATGACCTTGGTCCAGGCGGCCACGAAGTCCTGTACGAACTTCTCCTTGGCGTCCGCGCTGGCGTACACCTCGGAGAGGGCGCGGAGCTGGGAATTCGATCCCAGCGCCAAGTCCACGCGGCTGCCGGTCCAGCGGAGCTCACCGGTCTTGCGATCGCGTCCTTCGAACACGTTGTCGTCCGAGGTCTTCTTCCACTCCGTGCCCATGTCGAGCAGGTTCACGAAGAAGTCGTTGCTGAGGGTGCCCTCCTTGTTGGTGAGCACGCCATGCTTGCTCTGCCCCACGTTGGCGCCGAGCACCCGCAGACCGCCGATCAGCGCCGTCATTTCCGGCGCCGTCAGGGTCAGGAGCTGCGCCTTGTCCACCAACAGCGCTTCCGCGGGCACGCTGTACTTGCCCTTGAGGTAGTTGCGGAAGCCGTCGGCGATGGGCTCGAGCACGGCGAAGCCGTCGACGTCGGTCTGTTCCGCCGTGGCGTCCATGCGCCCCGGCGAGAACGGCACCGTCACGGAAACGCCCGCGTTCTTCGCGGCCTGCTCCACCGCTGCGCAGCCGCCGAGCACGATGAGATCCGCCAGGGACACCTTCTTGCCTCCCTTTTGGAAGTCGGCCCGAACGCTCTCGAGCTTGGCGAGCACCTTCTGGAGCTGCGCCGGCTGGTTGGCTTCCCAGTCCTTCTGCGGCGCCAGGCGAATGCGGGCGCCGTTGGCACCGCCGCGCTTGTCGGAGCCGCGGAAGGTGGAGGCCGATGCCCACGCGGTGGACACCAGCTCCGGGATGGACAGCCCCGACGCCAGCAGCTTCTGCTTCAGCGTCGCGATGTCGCTTTCGTCGATCAACGGATGGTCGACGGCGGGGATCGGGTCCTGCCACAGCAGGTCCTCCTGGGGAACCTCGGGGCCGAGGTAGCGCGATCGCGGACCCATGTCGCGATGGGTCAGCTTGAACCAGGCGCGCGCGAAGGCTTCCGCGAATTGATCGGGGTGCTCCAAGAAGCGCCGGGAGATCTTCTCGTAGGCGGGGTCGAAGCGCAGCGAGAGATCCGTGGTCAGCATCGTGGGTCGATGCTTCTTGGACGGATCGTGGGCGTCCGGGATCACGGCGTCGGCGTTCTTGGCGACCCACTGGTGGGCGCCGGCGGGGCTCTTCTCGAGCTCCCACTCGTAGTTGAACAGGTTCTCGAAGAAGTAGTTGCTCCACTTCGTCGGCGTTTGCGTCCACGTCACCTCCAGGCCGCTGGTGATGCAGTCGCCGGCCTTGCCGCTCTTGAAGCTGTTTCTCCAGCCGAAGCCCTGCTCCTCCAGGCCCGCGGCCTCCGGATCGGCGCCGACCAGTTGGGCGTCCCCGGCGCCGTGGGTCTTGCCGAAGCTGTGCCCGCCGGCGATGAGCGCGACGGTCTCTTCGTCGTTCATGGCCATGCGCGCGAAGGTCTCGCGGATGTCCTTGGCGGCCGCGACGGGATCCGGATTGCCGTTCGGCCCCTCCGGGTTCACGTAGATCAGCCCCATCTGCACTGCGGCCAAGGGGTCTTCCAGATCGCGATCACCGGAGTAACGCTCGTCGCCGAGCCACTCGCGTTCGGCGCCCCAGTAGACGTCCTGATCGGGTTCCCACACGTCGGCGCGACCGCCGGCGTAGCCGAACGTCGGAAAGCCCATGGACTCCAGCGCCACGTTGCCCGCCAGGATGATCAAGTCCGCCCAGGAGATGTTCTTTCCGTACTTCTGCTTGATGGGCCAAAGCAGCCGCCGCGCCTTGTCCAGGTTCACGTTGTCCGGCCAGGAGTTCACTGGGGCAAAGCGTTGCTGCCCGCGGCCGCCACCGCCGCGCCCGTCCCCGGTGCGGTAGGTGCCGGCGCTGTGCCACGCCATGCGGATGAAGAGCCCTCCGTAGTGGCCGAAGTCCGCGGGCCACCAGTCTTGGGAATCCGTCATCAGCGCGTTCAAGTCGCGCTTCACCGCGGCGAAGTCGAGGCTCTCGAAGGCCTTCTTGTAGTCGAAGTCCTCGCCCATGGGGTTGGACTTGGCGGAATGCTGGTGCAAGAGGTCGAGCCGCAGTTGGTTCGGCCAAAAGTCCCGATTGGACGTGCCGCCGCCGGCGACGTGATGGAAGGGACACCCCTTTTCTGATGACATGTTCTCTCCTTGAGTCGGGTCGTTCGACTGTGGAAAGAACCTAGGGCTGGCCCTCGCGACGAGCAATTCGATCGATCCTATGGGCCGATACGCTCCGCTTATCGCGAGGGCACCGTGCTCAGTGGCCGGGGTCGTCCACCATGCTGCCCAGGTAGGCAAAAAGCTCTTCCGATATGCCGTGGTCTTCCCGGGCTTTCTTCTCGTCGTGAAGCAGCTTGAAGATGCGCTGGGTCATGTCGCTGTCCCCATCGCTCACGGACTCCACGGCTTCCTGGAAGCGCTGCCACAGGCGCTGCGCTTCAGGATCCCGCGGCGGCAAGCCGCGTTGCCGGGCGGCCTCCAACTCCTGGATCACGGGGGTGACGACCTCGTCTCCGCTCTGGGCGTGGGCCTCGAGACGCTTCTGCTGGGCCGGCGTGAAGTATTTCTCGTACATGGTGATGAGCTCCAATGCTGAAAGTAGCGTTTCAGTGGTTTGGGCGTCATCGGGGCTTCCGCCTTCGAGCTGCCGAGCGAGCTTCCGTAGCTGAACCGAGAGCCGCTCCAAGTCCCGCCGTTGCGCTTCGATCTTGGCCAGGTGATCGGCGACCACCTGGCGCGCATCGACGCTCCCATCGGACAAGCAATCGGCCACGGCGGATAGCGAGAGCCCCAGCTGTTGCAGGCTCCGTATCTGTTGCAGCCGCTGAATGTCCGCGGGCGTGTACAAGCGGTGCCCGGAGCGCGTGCGCCCGGACGGCTTCAGAAGCCCGATCTCCTCGTAGTAGTGCAGCGTCCGCACCGACACGCCCGTGCGCCGGGCGACCGCTGTGACCTTGAGTGCTGCCTTGGGTTCGACGGGGTTTGCCACGATGACGAGCCTAACCTGCGCCCTCACGCCGCGTGAGGATCAAGCCTCACGTCGGGAGAGGTTCCGCGCCGGACCAACGAAGATTGGCTCTCCTCACACATTCGTGGGTGCCTAGACCCACTGTTCATCTGGGGTGACCACCATCGGTGCCACTCCGGCGAGAGCGACGGACAGGTGCCGCCGCTGCGGCGTGTCGGTCGAGGGCCAAGCGACCTGAAGATCGAGAACTATGGCGACGCAAGACGAGTGCGAACGGACGACAGAATTCGACATCGCGAATGCGATTTCAGTTGACGAGCTTGCGGACGCTCCGCGCTCTCATTCCGCCGATGTGGTTCGGATCACGCGTGCGCAGCGCACGTGCGCCCAATGGGCGCGCGTTCGAAACGAAATCGATCTTCGAAGTGCGCGCGGGCTCGAAGGGCAGCTACGGCGTGCTGAAGAAGGCGAAATTTCTCGTGGTATGCCGGGGGAAACCACGGGGGGTTGTCATGTCATCGTCCAAAGCCATTTCCGTAGAACTGTCTGCCACCGAGCGCACTGCGCTCTCCGCACTTAAAGACCTGTCCAATCGCGATCTCTGGTCCAGCGCGGTGGTGGCCAACGCCGGGCGGCGCAAAGCCACCGCGCACTTGGTCGCCCACCTCGCTGAAATCGACCGTCGCGAGCTCGTGTACGACGAGGGCTACTCGTCGATGTACGACTTCTGCGTGCGCGGCCTCGGGATGAGCGAGGGCACGGCGTATCGGAGCATCGCCGGAGCGCGGGCAGCGCTTTCGTTTCCGGTGGTGCTCACGCTGCTCGCGGACGGAAGCCTGCACCTTTCTGGGCTTTCGCTCTTGGCTCCGCGGCTCACGCAGGACAATCACACTGCGCTGTTGAAACAAGCCGCCGGCAAGTCCAGCGCGGGGATTCGCGTCGTGCTCGCGCGCTGGTTTCCGAAGCCGGACGTCCCGGACCAGGTGAAGCCGCTGCGCACTGGTGGAAAGGGTCCAGCGCCCGGCGTGGAACCGCTTTCGGAAGGGCGCTTCGAGGTGCACTTCAGTGCCGGAGCGAGCCTGAAAGCGAAGCTCGAGCACGCCCAGAATCTGATGAGTCACGTGAGCCGGGAGCTGGAGGTCGTGATCGAACGGGCGCTCGACGCGCTGATTCGCGAGCTGGAGAGGAAGCGCTGGGGCAAGACGGACAAGCCGCGCCGCTCCCGCGGGACGAAGCCGGGCGAGCCCGGCCGTGCAGCCCGGCGCGAGGTGTACGAGCGCGACGGCGCCCAGTGCTGCTTCGTGTCGGAGTCTGGCGTGCGTTGCACTGCGAAGGCGTATCTCCAGTACGACCACATCGAAGCCACCGGCATCGGTGGTAGCGATGGCGCCTCCAATGGTCGGGTGTACTGCAGGAGCCACAATTTGAATGCGGCCAAGAAGACCTTCGGCCGCGAGTACGTCGAAGAGAAGATTCGCCTTCGTCAGCGAAGGCGTTCAGACACCGAGGACACCGGGGACACTACCGACGCCGAGGACACCGACGCGCGGGAGAAGCAAGACAAGCTCCTCTTGGCGTTGACGACTCAAGGCTTCAAGAAGGGCGAAGCCAAGAAGGCGACGGAGAAGCTCGCTGCCGAAGCCCGCAGCCTCTCGCTGGAAGAGCTGCTCCGTCGTGCACTGGCGTTGCTCGTTCCGCGGTAAGCGCGATGCGCGCCGGCTGATTCCGCGCCGAACGGACGTCGGGCCGCAGCTTGTGAGAGAGGACCGACTCAGGTGGGGCCAAGTGAGATGAGGAGGGCTCAGAGGGACGTGCCACTCGACTGGGTCATGGTCTTTCTGGTCCGGCGCGGCAAAGGGCCGAAGCGTCCCCTCTGCGCGACATCACGCCAGTGAAGGCTGGCGAACTCGGCGCGGGGTGAGTCTGCGCAGGGCCTCGCGGTGCGCCCCTGCGCGCATCGTGACGCGAGACGCGGCGCGCCTGAAGTCCTGTCCACTGAATTCGGCTTCGGGTTGCGACCCTTTTTCCCGATGGCCGAAACGCGGGGACCGGCGCACCAAGGCTAACGATTCCTCAGCCACGAAGATGTCAGGTCGGCGTCGACCTCGGTTGCGCCGACCTCTTCAGTCGCTCAGCGGCACGCGCTCCCGCCGCACCGCCGCCCAGCGCCAGTCCGCAGGCGCCTCGGCGCTTGCGTCTGCCACGGCGGGATCCGATGCGCCCCGCACACTGACGTCGCCTGGTCGGCCGCCACGCGAGGTACCGCGCCGGACCAACAAACTCTTGCGGGGGAATGTCGAACCGCCGCGGAACCTCGCGCTTTGCTGGCTTGCGGCTCAAAACTGCGTGATCTGGACGATCCTGCGCGCCTTGGGATCTCGAAACAGGTAGATGTGCGCGTCAGCGAGGCTCTCCGTGAGGCGACCGGTTCGGAGCTGTCCGAGAAAGCGCATCGGCGTGCCGTCGGGACGCTTCGGGTGCGCGGGGTTCTGATGCCAGAGCGGCTCGCCACCGATGAACACGTCGGGCCAGAGGCGGGCATCGGACTGTTTCACGAGCTCCGCGGGACCTCCACGGTAACGAGCTCGACGGCGCGACACTGCCACTTGGGCTTGGCCCGGAGTGTCTTACCCTCTGGGTAGAACCGCAGCAGCGCCTTTTCGGTCCTGCCGCGCAGGCCGCTCGTCGTCGCGTCGAACTCCAGGCGCTCGACCTCCGTGAAGAAGAACACGAGGTCCGCGGCATTGCCGCCGACCGACTTCGCGTCGATGTGCAGGCACGGCACGAGGCGACCCAAGAGGCGCGGTTCCCAGCCGGCAATCGAGTCGGGCTTGGGCCCAACGACGTGAGCGGAAGCGCGAGTCGGCCTTGCGAACAGCACTGTCGGCATGTCCTTCACCCACGCACGGCGAACTGCTTGGCGGCTTCGATGAACGCCCGGAGCGGGGCGGAGTGGCGCGAAATGGCAGGGTAATAGAGGAAGAAGCCCGGGACCTTCACGGCGTAGCGTTCCAGCACGCGCTCCAGGCGCCCCGCCTCCAGGGCTGCCGCGATCATGGGCTCCGGAACGTAGACGAGCCCCAGACCCCGCTCCGCAAGCTTGGCGCACAGCTCGGCGTCATTGGTGACCACGCTGCCGCGGACCGGAATGCGCCAGCTCTTTCGACCGCGCTCGAGCTCCCACGCATAGAGAGCTCCCGTGGTCTGGGACCGGAACGTGATGCAGTCGTGGTGCAGTAGGTCTTCGGGACGCTCCGGCGCGCCGTGGTGCGCCAAATAGTCGGGAGCGCCCGCAACGACGAAGCGAAAGCCATCGGTGAGGCGCACTTGAACCATGTCCCGCTCGATGGCCTCGCTCAGGCGAACGCCGGCATCGTGACCCTCCGCCACGATGTCCACGAAGCGATCCTCGACGGCGACCTCGACCTCGATGCGCGGGTGGCGTTCGTGAAAGGCCGGCAGCACGGGCTCGATCACGAAGCCCAGGGCCGCGCGGGGTACGGACAGGCGTAGGCGCCCGACGGTCTCCCCCGGTTGGGCCGACACCTCCGTGAGGGCGGAGAGCACGTGCGCCATCGACGGGCCCGCGCCCTCGACAAGCCGACGCCCGGCGTCCGTCAGCGCAACGCTGCGGGTCGTGCGGGTGAGCAGCACCACATGGAGCTGCTCCTCGAGCTGCCGCACGGCCTGGCTGACCGCGGATCGAGAAACTCCGAGCTCGCGGGCGGCTCCGCTGAAGCTCCGAGCCCGGGCGACGGCCAGAAACGTCTGGAGCTGGGGAAGGGGAGCGGGATTCACGGTCAAATCAGCCGATAGCGGCGGAGGATTGTCAAGAAGCACTTAACAGCTCGTCGACACGTCGAGCCCTACCGCACCAAAGGCGATCGGCGCATGTTCAGTCGGGCAAACGAAGGGAGAGAGCGATGCGAGGAGCAGTCATCCACGGGCCGCGCGACGTGCGTTTCGAAGAGCGGGAGGACCCCAAGATCCAAAAGCCGACGGACGCCATCATCCGCATGTCGGTCACCTGCGTCTGTGGATCGGATCTGTGGCCGTACCGCGGCTTCAATCCGATCGAGGCACCGACCCCCATGGGTCACGAGTATTGCGGGATCGTGGAAGAGGTGGGCCGCGACGTCACGTCGGTGAAGCCGGGACAGTTCGTCATCGGCTCCTTCTTCGCCTCCGACAACACCTGCCCGCACTGCCAAGCTGGCTACCAGACGTCCTGCCAACACCGTGAGCTCGTCGGTGACGCCCAGGCGCCGATCCTTCGCGTGCCGCTGGCGGACGGCACGCTGGTGGCCACACCGGAAGTGCCGCCGGACAGCATGCTGCCGAGCCTGCTCGCTTCCTCCGACGTGTTTGGCACCGGCTGGTTTGCTGCCGTGGCCGCGGAGGTGAAGCCCGGCATGACGGTGGTGGTCGTCGGCGACGGCGCCGTGGGCTTGCTCGCCGTGCTCTCCGCCAAGCAAATGGGAGCGGAGCGCATCATCGCCATGAGCCGACACGAATCACGTCAGAAGCTGGCGCGGGAATTCGGCGCGACGGACATCGTGCCCGAGCGCGGCGACGAGGGCATCGCCCGCATTCTGGAGCTCACTCGTGGTGTAGGTGCGGATGCCACGCTCGAGTGCGTGGGTACGGCGCAGTCGATGAAACAAGCCGTCGACTGCACGCGTCCTGGTGGCACCGTGGGCTACGTGGGGGTTCCCCACGGCGTGGAGCTGAACGGGACGGAGCTGTTCTTCAAGCACGTGCGCTTGTTCGGCGGACCCGCGCCAGTGCGCCGCTTCCTGCCCGAGCTCATCGAGCTGGTGCTCTCGGAGAAGGTCGCCCCCGGCAAGGTCTTCGACCTCACGCTGCCGCTGGAGCAAGTCGCAGAGGGCTATCGAGCCATGGACGAACGGCGTGCCATCAAGACGCTGCTCCGGCCATGAGCCCGTGCTCGTGGTAGAGCGCCCGCATGAACCGCGTGCAGCTCTTGGTGATGGTCGCCCTACCACTGCTCGGCTGTGATCAGCACAAGGCCACTCCGCCAGGTGCGCCCACGAGTCCCCCACCGGAGGTGGCGTCCAGTCCGACGGCACCTGCGAACGCGTCCGAGCGGTACATCGTGCCGGTAGAGCGAGGCGCCGAGTTCTTCCGAGGTCACTACGAGGACGCTGGCCAGTACTTCGAGCCAACGAACGCCCAGGTGCGCGCGTTCGAGGACCATCTCGCGGACTTCCTGCAATCCTCCAAGGATCCGGGAGCGGGAGCGTTGGCCGCCAAGCTGCACCGCTATCGCCGCCAGTTCGTGGGTGTCGTGACCGACGGCAAGCGCCTCGTCTTCGGCAACTTCTTCTGTTCCGACGTGCCCGCCACCACGCCGGTGATCGTGGACGACGGCGGCGACTGCTACTTCAACGTCTTCTTCGACCCGACGACGGGCGCGTTCTCGAAGCTGATCATCAACGGCGACGCCTGAAAATCGCGCGCCGCCGCTCCGCGTGAAGTCGCGCGAAGAGCTCCCTCCGGAGAAGGTGGCCACCCCCTGCCACTCTCGTCATATGCCAGGGTCGGGGGCTTGCGACAAGCCCCGGGTCGTGCCCCACAGTTTTCGCCGGAGGAGCGAAGAGATGCACGAACACGCGGTGGTGATTGCTGGCGGGGGCCCCACGGGGCTGATGTTGGCGGGGGAGCTCGCGCTTGCACGGGTCGACGTTGCCATCGTCGAGCGGCGCAAGACCCAGGAGCTCGAGGGCTCGCGCGCCGGCGGCTTGCTGGCGCGCACGCTGGAGGTGCTCGACCAGCGCGGAATCGTGGAGCGCTTTTTGGAGGAGGGGAGGAAGGTAGAGGCCGCTCCATTCGCGCAAGGCACCCTCGACATCAGCGACCTGTCGACCCGTCACAACTACTACCTCGGGCTGTGGCAGAGCCGCATCGAGCACATCTTGGCGGATTGGGTCGGCGAGCTGTCGGTGCCAACGTATCGCGGGGCGGAAGTCACGGGCTTCGAGCAGGACGATGCCGGCGTTGGCGTGCTGCTTTCATCCGGCGATCGATTGCGAGCTCGGTATCTCGTGGGCTGCGATGGCGGCCGGAGCCTCGTCCGCAAGCAGGCCGGCATCGACTTCCCAGGTTGGGAGGCATCCACCAGCTACCTGATCGTCGAAGCTTCGGCGACCGAGGAGCCGGAGTGGGGCATCCGCCGCGGCGAGAAGGGCATCTACGCCGTGGGAAAGCTGGGCGACGGTCGCCTCCGAGCGGTGCTGAGCGAGCTTCGGATGGGCGTGGGGGAGCCCACGTTGGAAGACGTCCGCGAAACCCTCGTCGCCGTGTATGGCATGGATTTCGGCATCGTCGATCCCACCTGGATCTCGCGCTTCACGGACATGACGCGACAGGCGGCTTGCTACCGCGCGGGCCGCGTGTTGCTCGCGGGCGACGCGGCGCACGTGCACTCCCCCGTTGGCGGCCAAGGGCTGAACCTCGGCGTGCAAGATGCCGTAAACCTCGGCTGGAAGCTCGCCGAGGTCGTTGACGGCAGCGCGCCGGACAGCCTGCTGGACAGCTACCACGCGGAACGACACGCGGCCGCGGCCCGAGTGCTGCGCACCACCATGGCGCTCACCGCCCTCGAGCGGGGCGACGCGCGCAACGAAGCCTTGCGAGAGCTCGTGCTCGAGCTGATGCAGAGCGACGAAGCCCGCAAGCGGTACACCGCGAAGATGTCGGGGCTCGACATCCACTACGACCTGGGAGAAGGCCATCCGCTGCTCGGGCGGCGCATGCCGGATCTCGACTTGGTCGACTCCGGGCGCGTGTTCACGCTGCTCCACGACGCCCGTCCGCTGCTGCTCGACTTCGGCGCCGCTCTCGAACTGGGACCTTGGTCCGATCGCGTCCGGCACGTCCGCGCACACACCACGAGCGCGTGGGACATCCCGGTGATCGGTGCGGTGGCGCCACCAAAGGCCGTCCTGGTTCGCCCCGATGGTTACGTCGCCTGGGTGGGCGAGGGCACGGACGCGGGGCTTCGCGCTGCGCTGACCCGCTGGTTCGGACCGACCGTCGATTCCTGAGCTACTTTTGTTGGTGCAGCGCGGACCACGCCGCGAGAGCGGCGTCTTTCTGCAGGCTCATCCCTCCTTGCGGCGGAAGTGGAGTGCCTGCACGCCGGAGTCGAACCGCCGCGTCGAGAGCAGCTCGAGATGCCGCGCCGTTGACAAGCCATGAAACAACGTCGGCCCGCGGCCACTGATGACGGGATGAAGGACGATACGGTACTCGTCGATGAGTCCCAGCTCTTCGAGGGCAGCCGAGAGCATGGGCGCTCCGACCAGGACACCGCGCTCGGTCTTCGCTTTCAGCGCAGATACTGCCTCGCCCAGATCACCCTCCACTTTGAACGTGTTGTGCCACGGAAAGTCGCTCCGCGAGCCCGACACGACGTACTTCGCCTTGGCCTCGAGCTTCTGTGCCCACTCGCGCATCGCGCGCGGCGCCTTTTCGTCGCGTGCTACCGCGGGCCAGGCTGCCTCCATCAGCTCGTAGGTGTTGCGTCCGAAGAGCATCGCCCCGCTGTCATCCATGAGCTGCGTCCAATAGTCGTGCAGCTCGTCGTCCACGATCCCCTGGGTGTGATCGATGCACCCGTCCAAAGTCACGTTGAGACCGAAGGTCAGGAGGCCCATGGCCCGGCATTCTAGCGGAAGGCGCGCGCAGTGCGCAGCTCGCCCGGACCGCTCAAAGGTGCTTCTCGAGGAGCGCGAGCAGGCGCGAGTGGGCGCGTTCAGCCTCGGCTTCGGCGTACACCGGGGAGTCGATGGCGCACCAGCCATGCTGCGCGGGGTAGACCTCGATCTCGGCCGGGAGCTTGGCGGCGTCAGCGGCCTTTCTCAGGACCGTCTTGGCTTCGGGATCGCGCTCGTCGTCGTTCTGCGCGATGCAGATGAGGGCCGCGGCCTTCATCTTGGAAAGCAGCGTGTGCGGGCTGTCGGGCTCTTTCGTCACCAGGCCGCCGCCATGGAATGATCCGATGGCCCCCACGCGATCCGGAGCTGCCGCTGCGGTGCGGAACGTGAACGGGCCGCCCATGCAGTACCCGGTGGTCGCGAGCTTGCGCGCCGTGTCCACCTCGGGCTGCTGATCCAGCCACTGGGCGAAGGCGGCGCCGTCGCGAGCGATGCCCTCGGAGGTGAGCGCTTCGCGCATGGGCGTGATCTTCGCCTTGCCCTCGTCCGTGCGCCACTCGGCGAACGTCTTCAAGATGGGCAGCTTGGCGGAGCGGTAGTACTGATTGACGACGAGGACTGCGTAGCCGTCCTTGGCCAGCCGCGTCGCCATCTTCTCGTAGGCTTCGCGGAGCCCGGCCACGTCCGGCCACACGATCACTCCGGGGTGTTTGCCCCCCGCCTTCGCGACGAAGAAGCCCTCCGCAGTTCCGTCCGGCGTCGTGATCTCGACCTTGCGCTCCGTGACGTCGCTCGGGGGCGTGCTCGGCTCGGGATGGGCGGCGGTGGGACCGGGTGGCGGGGCAGGGGGAGGCTTCGGGCCCTGCGGCGCCGGTGCGGGACCGCAGCCCGTGAGCAGCGCCGCCGCCGCCGCGCCGGCCCCGATGCCGAATTCTCGCCGTCCAAGCCGCTTCTGCTCCAAATACACTTCGTTCTCTGCTTCGGTCGTGTCGTCACACATGCTCGATCTCCGGTGGGCTGGCTCGACGGGTACGCCGTTGTCGCCGCAGAGTTTCGCAGTTTCTCGCCGTCAAGTTCCAGCGGGCTTCAGGATGCGGAGCACGGGCGCTCCCGCCGGCCCCTTAGCGAGGGGAAAGAACACGCGGTGCGTTTTCGGATCGACGGCCACGGTGTGGCTGGCGTCGCCGGGGTGCTCACTGTCGATGGCGACGAGGCCCGCCTTCCCGATGTCGAAGACCTTCAGGTTTCCGCTCTCCGCCGCGACGTAGAGCCATCCGAGGCTGGGGTCGATCGCGAGCACGTCGGGCCCGGCGCCGCTCGCCGCAATCTGGAGCGTTCGCGTGGCAAGGTCGACCCGGACGAGCTTCGAGTTGCCCTCGCACGCGATCAGCGCGCTCTTGCCGTCGGGGTGGATGCGCAGGCCATGGGCGCCGATGCACCCTGGTAGAGGAATGCGCAAGGTGACCTTGGCAGCGATGGGATCGACGGACACCAATTGGTCGGGGGGCGATGATCTCACGACGGTGACCCAGAACACGCCGCGCGCCGCGTCGTACACGACGTTGCCGGTCTCGGCTCCCAGCGGCACTTGCTTCCGCGGTCCGCCGCCGGAGTCGGCGATGAGGGACAGCGCGCCGTCGCCCTGATCGTACACCCCGACGACCTGGTCCTTCGCATCCCAGCCGACACCGTCCGGCGCGGAGCCGGTGGTTCTCCGGTCGATGACCTCGAGCGACGTACTGTCGATGATGACCAGCTGGTCTGGCGAGCTGGTCACGAAGATGCGTTCCACATCTTGCGCGACGATCACGCCGCGTGGTGTCGGGATGTCCGAGATGACCTTGACCACCGAGCCGTCTGCCACGTTGACGATCACCACCGAGGCGTCGTTCATGTGCGCGATGACGAGACGCCCGTGGACAACGTCGATGTCCTGGTAGTCGAAGCGGACCGGCTTTCCGGGAAGCGGAACGTCCGCCACGCGCACGAGGGGGAGCGCCGCAGTTCCCTCGCCGCGTCCTGAGCGTCTAGCGTCCTGGGGTTTCGCGCTGGCGCGCTGCGGCGGGCTCCCGGACGGCGTGCAAGCCAGTGCCAGCAGTGGAATCAACCAGAAGACGCGTTGCATGTGGCACCGAAGAGGTTTTCATCCTTGGCTTCGCAGGAACATCACAGCTCTGCGCGTCGCGCAGGTGGCTTCTTGACCTCGAAGTCAGGGTCGTCCCCGGCGCTGGGCATCGCCAGCAGGTGTTGCTTCAGGCTTGGGGAAGGCCGGCGGAGCAATACCTCGCGCAGCAACTCACGATGCTCGGCCTCGGCGGAACGTCCGTGCCGTGCTGCCCGGAGCTTGAGCGCCTCGACCAGCTCCTCTTCGAGGTTCCGCACGATCAGCTGAGCCATGATTCGATGATAGCGCCGTTCCGGATGTGGGCAGAGCCTACGCCTCATCCGCGGCCATCCCGAGCCATCGAGCGCGGCGTCGCTGCCTCGCAGCGGCGGAGGGGGTCGCCGTGGCCTCACCTGGGGTCCTCTCGACGACCCGCGAGCCACGTGGCCGTGCGCGAGAAAGCCAGGCCGAGCAAAAGAAAAGCCCGCCGAGAGGCGGGCTTTTGGTTGCACGGGGGCGATACGCGGGCTGGACCACGCTCAATCCGTGCACGGGTTGTGCTGTGTCCCGCTTGCGGCGTCACTCGTCCGAAGCGTGTGCCAGGCGATCGAGGGCGGCTTCCATAGCGCGGCAGCCGGCGTCCATCGCGGCCTGGATCCGGGCCCTGGTCTGGTCCGGGAGAAAGTCCACGCGTGCGCCGTCTGGTTCCGCGTGAACCTGGACGGCGCCGTTGTAGTGCGTCGTGTGCTGGCCCTCGATCGTCCATACGAGGCGCCTCGCCGCCTCGTCGAGCGTTACGATCGGCTCGCGGACCGTCATGCCGGAGGCAAAGGTGACGACCCGCGCACCCCCTTCGAGTCGCGTATGGGTGACGAACCCCGGCACCAGCCGCGTGTGCAGCGCCCCAACGTCGCGGATCGCATCCCAGACGTCCTCGGGTTGCGCTTTCGTGATGATGTCTTTGCGTACTGTTGCCATTTCACTTGCCGGCGTTGCAGCACGCTTCAAGCCGGTTGGGCCCGCAGTCGGAGCGCAGGCCGGGATGGCCGTTGTCGCGACCCCCGCGCGCAAGGGCGGCGGCATGGAAAGCATCGACGCTCCGGCGATTCGTGGCGGAAAGGCAGATGTGGAGGCCCGACGAGGGATTCGCGGACGGCGGCGCCTCGCTGGCGATCACCCAGAAAGATGCGCTCTCTCCTCCATAGCCGAGGGACGAGTCGTCCTGGCTGACGCAATGGAATCCGAGGGGCTCCAGTGCTGCATCGTAGAAGGCCTTGGCCCGGCCCAGGTCGCGTACTCCGATAGAAACGTGGTCGATCATCGAGACCTCCTTGCTTGCGGCAGGAGCAGCGTAGGAACGTCCGGGCCGGCGGACTTGGGAAAAATTGCCATTTGCGCGTCGAGCCAGAGCCTTGGTGTGCGGTGCTACGCTTCTTCTTGATGACGGCCGAAACGACGACTCTTCGCGCGGAGTCCTTGGCGTCGGGCCACGGCTGGAGCGTATTGGATGTTGTCTGCACGGCGGGCCCGCACAACCGCCCGTTCGAGGAGAGACACCAGACGTTTTCGCTCTCGCTGGTCGTGGACGGAACCTTCCAGTACAGGTCGCGACACGGATCAGTCCTTCTTGCCCCCGGCGCGGTGCTGCTTGGCAACGTGGGCGACTGTTTCGAGTGTGGGCACGAGCACGGAACGGGAGATCGCTGCCTCTCCGTCCAGTTTGACCCTGGCTACTGGGAGGACCTGGTGGCCGCCGTGGCCGGTGCCCGAACGACTCGCTTCGACGCTCCGCGCGTTCCACCCGCGCCGGCCCTGCTCGCGTCGGTGGCGTCGCTCTGTACGGCGCGGGCGGTCGGTGGATCCGCGCTCGAGGAGGCGGCTCTCGAGTTTGCAGCCTCGGTGCTGCGCACGGCCGGCGGGCTACGGGGCGTCGGGCGCGGCGCCAGTCCTCGCGATGAGCGCCGCATCACGGAAGCCGTGCGTTCCATTGCGGACAAGGCGCACGACCTGGAATGCGCCGACCTTTCCCTGGGCTCGCTCGCGCGAAAGGCCGGCATGACGCCCTATCATTTCCTGCGTACGTTCCGGAGTGTCGTGGGGATGACGCCCTACCAGTACATCCTGCACACGCGAATGACCCGTGCGGCCGCGCGCCTGCGCTCGTCCGCCGACTCCATCTCGGACATCGCCTACGAAGCTGGCTTCAACGATCTTTCCACGTTCAATCGCCGGTTCCGACGCCTCCTTGGGGCGAGTCCGGGGCGGTATCGTGAACGAGCCAAGGGCGCCGCATCATTGCCAGCGGCGGAGGAGAGACGGGCTGGAAGCTGCGGCGTCGCGCGGCTCCGTCCACGAAACCCGTGAGCTCCAAATCTGCCCACGACAAAACGGAAGAGCCCGCCGGAGGCGGGCTCTTCCAGTGGTTGCGCGGGCAGGACTTGAGCCCGGGAGCGAGCTGCGGAGCAGGGAGCGAGGCCCTGAAGCCAGGCCGAGCAAAAGAAAAGCCCGCCGAGGGGCGGGCTTTGGTTGCGCGGGCAGGATTTGAACCTGCGACCTTCGGGTTATGAGCCCGACGAGCTACCAGGCTGCTCCACCGCGCGTCAGAGGTTCGCGCACTCTAGTCACAGCGCGGGCCGAGTCAAGGTCCGTGCGTCAGGGTGAGTAGGTCGGGCGCTCGAGCCAAATGTCCGCGGCAGCGGTCGCCGTGGCGTTTGGGCCAAATGTCCGCGGCAGCGGCGCCGTGACGTTTGGGCCAAATGTCCGCGAGTCGCCGTTGGGGGCCAAATGTCCGCGGCAGCGGCGCCGTGGCGTTTGGGCCAAATGTCCGCGAATCGCCGTTGGGGCCAAATGTCCGCGAAGGGTCGTTCGGGGTGGGGGAGGGCGGAGGGGCGCGGCGCGACGTCCGTTCGCGAGGTTCCGCGGCGGACCGACATGATGCGCATCAATTTGGTACGGATTACGGGGATTTTCGTGGTGGGCGCGGGGTTGACAGAGGGGCGGCCTGCCGCTAATACATGCCGTAGCGTAACCCTCACCCATACGTAAGGGTTCGAGTCATACTAGGAACATCGCCTGAGCGGCCCTGCTGTCATCCCCATCCCCCGGCACTTCCGCTCGAGCGTGAGAGCCCACAGCCCACAGCCCACAGCCCGCAACGTTCGAAACCTCATGACTGACAAGCGCCATCTCGATCTCGTGCCGCCGGATCCCAAGTGGATTCACGGCGGCGGTGCGTCCGCGCCGGACGGCGAGGGGGACGACGGCGAGCTGATGCTGGTGGGGGAGATCGCCAAGGCCACGGGCAAGACGGTGCGCGCCATCCACCTGTATGAGGACATGGGGCTGCTCCGCCCGCAGGATCGCTCCAAGGGGCGCTACCGCTTGTTCGGTACGGACTCGCTGGTGCGCGTGCGCTGGATCACGAAGCTGCAAAGCCTCGGGCTCTCGCTCTCGGAAATCCAAGAAGTGGTGCGCGAGCAAGAGGGTGCTGCGACGGCGATGTTCGCGGCGGCGCGCTTGCGCGAGGTGTACCTGGAGAAGCTCGCCGAAGCGCGGGCAAAGCTCGAAGAGCTGCAGTCCCTCGAGCGCGAGCTGGAAGAGAGCCTCGCCTATCTGGACGCGTGTGATTCGCACTGCGAGCCGCAGATCCCCACCCAAGGCTGCTCCAACTGCGAGCGCCACGACAGACCCACCACCGCTCCGGACTTGGTTGCCGGGGCCCAAGCCCAAGCCCACTAGCTCGGAAACCGAAATGGCCCTCAAGCTTCCCGTTTACATGGATTACCACGCCACCACGCCGGTCGACCCGCGCGTGCTGGAGGCGATGCTGCCGTATTTCACGCAGGACTTCGGCAACGCGGCGAGCCGCACGCATCGCTTTGGCTGGGAAGCGGAAGCCGCGGTGGACGACGCTCGAGATACGCTGGCAGCGTTCATCGGCGCGGATTCCAGCAAGGAAATCGTGTTCACCTCCGGTGCCACGGAGAGCGACAACCTCGCGATCAAGGGTGTTGCCGAGTACTACCAGAGCCGCGGCAATCACATCATCACCACGCAGATCGAGCACAAGGCCGTGCTGGATTCGTGCAAGCGCCTGGAGAAGCAGGGCTATCAGGTCACCTACCTGGCCGTGGGCAAGGACGGCATCGTCGATCCGGACGACGTGAAGAACGCCATCACGGACAAGACCATCCTGGTGACCGTGATGCTCGCCAACAACGAGGTGGGCACCATTCAGCCCATCGCCGAGATTGGCAAGATCACGCGGGAGCGCGGCATCCTGTTGCACTGCGACGCGGTGCAGGGCGTGGGCAAGACGCCGTTCAACGTCAAAGAGATGAACGTGGACCTGGCGTCCATCACGGCGCACAAGATCTACGGACCCAAAGGCGTGGGGGCGCTGTACGTGCGCCGCAGCAAGCCGCGCGTGCGGCTGGTGGCGCAGATGGACGGCGGTGGCCACGAGCGCGGCATGCGCTCCGGCACGCTCAACGTGCCCGGCATCGTGGGTTTCGCCAAGGCTGCGCGGATCCTGATCGACGAAGGCGCGGAAGATGCCGCCCGCATCAAGAAGCTGCGCGACAGCCTGCAGCAGAAGATCGAAAAGGAGCTCGACATGGTCGTGCTCAACGGCCACCCGGAAAAGCGCTTGGTCGGGAACCTGAACCTCTCGTTCTCTTTCGTGGAGGGCGAGGGCCTGATGATGGCCATCAAAGACGTAGCCGTTTCCAGCGGCTCCGCCTGCACCAGCGCCAGCCTGGAGCCCAGCTACGTGCTGCGCTCCATGGGGCTGGACGAAGACCTGGCGCACTCCAGCATTCGCTTCGGCCTCGGTCGCTTCAACACCGAAGAAGAAGTGGATTTCGTGGCGGACCTCGTCGTCTCCAAGGTGAAGAAGCTCCGCGACATGTCGCCCCTGTACGAGATGTACAAGGACGGCGTCGACATCAAGTCCATTCAGTGGGCAGCACACTGACAAAGGAAAGGAACCATGGCGTACAGCAACAAGGTCATCGAGCACTACGAGAACCCGAAGAACGTCGGCACGCTCGACAAGGAAGACCCTTCGGTGGGCACGGGGCTCGTGGGAGCGCCGGCTTGCGGCGACGTCATGCGCTTGCAGATCAAGGTCAGTGAAGATGGCGTGATCGAAGACGCCAAGTTCAAGACCTTCGGCTGCGGCTCGGCCATCGCGTCTTCTTCCCTGGCCACGGAGTGGATCAAGGGCAAGAACGTGGACGAGGCGGAGCAGATCAAGAACAGCCAGATTGCCGAAGAGCTGAGCCTGCCGCCGGTGAAGATCCACTGCTCCGTGTTGGCGGAAGACGCCATCAAGAGCGCAATCGAGGATTACCGCAAGAAGAAGGCCGCCCGCGAAGCACTGGCGCAGCCCGAGGCCGCTGGAGAGTCCGCCCAGACCTGAGGAGCGCGGCGCGTCCGCGACGAGATCCCATGGAAGCAGCCACCGTGACCACCGAAACCCGAGAGCCCCAGATCCCCGCCGACAAGCTCGGCATGCGCATCAGCGATGGTGCCGTCGCGTTTGCGAAGGAGAAGCTCGCCAAGCGGGGCACGCCCGATGCGGCGATTCGCTTGGGTATCAAGGGCGGCGGCTGTTCCGGCTTCAGCTACGTGATTCAGTTCGAGGATGATCCGCCGCGCGAGCGCGATCGCGTGTACGACATCGAAGGCGTGCGCTTCATCGTGGACAAGAAGAGCCTGATTTACCTCGCCGGCTCCTTGCTCGACTACGAGCGCACGTTGATGTTCCAGGGTTTCAAGTTCCGGAACCCGAACGAAGCCTCGAGCTGCGGCTGCGGCCACTCCTTCACCGTGAAGTGAGCGACCCGTTTTCCACCCTCGGGGTCGAACCGGCGTTCGATCTCGATCTCGCCGTGCTCGAACGGCGGCACCGGGAGCTTTCGCGCGAGCTTCACCCGGACCGCTACGTCGGAAGACCGGCGGGCGAGCGGCGACAAGCGCTCGGGCGCGCGATAGAGGTGAACGAAGCCTGGCGCGTGCTCAAAGACCCCATTCGCCGTGCGGAAGCGCTGCTCACGCTCAGCGGCACGCCGGTGGGAGAGACGAACGAGCCCAAGCCGGATCCCGAGCTGCTGATGGACATGATGGAGCAGCGCGAGAGCCTGGCGGAGGCGCGCCAGAAGCGCGACCCCGCGCTGTTGGAGAAGCTCGCCGGCACCATGCGCGATCGCTTTCAGAAGACGGAGCAGTCGCTCGGGACCGCCCTGGCCGCCAAGGATGCCGCCGCGGCCGTGCGCCAGCTGGGCGAGCTCCGCTACCTGCGGCGCTTCTTGGATGAAGCGGCCGCCATCGAGGACGAGATTTTCTGATGGTCCTGCTCGATATCTTCGACCCCAAGGCGCCGCCGAAAGCCATCGGCATCGATCTGGGAACCACGCATTCGATAGTGGCCACCGTGAAGGACGAACGGCCCGCGGCGCTGACCACGTGTGACGGCACGCCGCTCCTGCCGAGCGTGGTGTATTACGGGGATCACCGGAACATCGTGGTCGGCGAGGCCGCCAAGAGCTACGCCACGCGCCATCCGGAGCGGACCATCGCTTCCGCCAAGCGCTTCATGGGACGCGGCGCGTCGGACGCGCAGACCGCGCGCCTCGGGACTTATCGCTTCGTGCCCCCGAAGACGGAAGACGACGCCAAGGTCGTGCGCTTCGACGTGGGCGTGGCGGAGGTCACGCCGGTGGAAGTGAGCGCGGAGATCTTGAAGAGCCTGCGGCAGAGCGCGATGGATCAGCTCGGCGCCGTGGGCGGTGCGGTGGTCACCGTGCCCGCCTACTTCGACGATGCCCAGCGCCAGGCCACCAAGGACGCCGGCCGTCTCGCCGGCTTGGAAGTGCTGCGTCTGCTGAACGAGCCCACCGCCGCGGCGCTGGCCTACGGTCTGGAAAAGAAGGACAACGGCCTCTTCGCCGTGTACGACCTGGGCGGCGGCACCTTCGACATCACCATCTTGATGCTCGACGACGGCGTGTTCCAGGTAAAGAGCACGGGCGGGGACAGCGCCCTCGGCGGGGACGACATGGATCGCCTGATCGCCGAGGAGATGCTCTCCGCCATGGGCTTCGCGGAGCCGGCGGATCGCACGCCCGAGGTCATCGGCATTGCGCTCAGCGCAGCGCGGCAGGCCAAGCACGCCCTCACGGATCGCCCCGAGGTGCAGGTCGAGCTCCCGAAGCGCGGGGGCGGCGCCGCCGAATACGTCATCACCCGCGAGCACTTCGACCAGCTCATCTTGCCGCTGCTGGATCGGACCGGCCGCGCTTGTCGGAGAGCGCTGCGCGACGCGGAGCTCGCTGCAGAGCAGCTGGATGGCGTGATCCTGGTGGGTGGCTCGACGCGAGTGCCCCGGGTGCGAAGCTACGTCGCCGAGGTGTTCGGCAAAGAGCCCCTCGGGGACATCGATCCGGATCTCGTCGTGGCCTACGGCGCGGCGATCCAGGCCGAGCTGCTCGCCACCTCCAGCGACGAGGTGCTGCTCTTGGACGTGTTGCCGCTGTCCCTCGGCGTGGAAACCATGGGCGGCGGCGTGGACAAGATCCTGCCGCGCAACACCACGATCCCGGCGGGTGCCAAGAGCGTGTTCACGACGTACGCCGATAACCAGACGGGCTTCGACATTCACGTGGTGCAGGGCGAGCGGGAGCTGGCGTCGGACTGTCGATCCCTCGCGCGCTTCGGCCTGAAGGGCATTCCGCCGATGCCGGCAGGGATGGCGCGCCTGGAGGTGGAGTTCTTCGTGGACGAGAACAACCTCCTGAAAGTGGAGGCGCGCGAGATGACCACCGGCATCACGCAGCACGTGGAGGTGCAGCCCAGCTACGGCCTGACGGACGAGCAGGTGGAGGACATGCTGCTCGACGCCTTGGACCACGGCGAGGAAGACTTCGAAGCGCGGCGCCTGGCGGACGCCCGGGTGGAGGCGGAGCGCATCTTGCTCGCCACCAGGAAGGCCATCGCCGCGGACGCGGATCTGCTGGAGGCCGGCGAGGGCGAGCGCGTGGAGAAGGCGATGGCAGATCTCCGAGAAGCGATCGACACGGCGAAGAAGGCCGCGCGGGTGCAGCTGTGCATCGACGCGCTGGACGACGCGACCCACGAGTGGGCCGGGCGGCGCATGAACCGCGCGATCCAGAGCGCCATTGCCGGCAAGGGCGTGGACAGCGTGCGAGAGAAGGTGGAACACGCCAAAGGCGTGGACGCCCACGTGGAAGACCACGCGCGCGCGCGTGAGGAGCGACACTGATGCCGCGGGTGAAGTTCATCGATCAGGGTGTGGAGGTGGAGGTGCCGGTGGGGACCAGCATCCTCTCAGCGTCCAAGAAGATCGGCGCGCCGGAAGGGGACGCGTGTGGTGGCGTGTGCGCCTGCTCCACGTGTCACGTGTACGTGGACACCGGCCTCGAGCTCCTAGCGGAGGCCAGCGAAGACGAAGAGGACATCTTGGACAAGGCCTTCGACGTCCGAGAGAACTCCCGCCTCGGCTGCCAAGCGCGCATAGAGAAAGACGGCGAGGTCGCCGTGCGCATCTCCAAGGAGAGCCTGGACGCCTACTACAACGAGCACCCGGACGTTCCGCGGCCGGAGTGACTACGCGACCCGCACTTCTTCCGCAGCCCGCTCGCCGGATTCCACGGCGCCTTCCATGAAGCCCATACAGGCGCGGGCGGTCTCCGACCCCGCCCAGTGGATGCGTCCTACGGGAGCGCGCAGCGCCGCGCCGTGGACGCTCAGGCTGCCAGGGGGAAACAGAGCGATGGGGCCTCCCCCGCTGTACTGCTCCGTGCACCAGTCCGTCTCGACGTACGCCATCGGCCGCTTCGCCTCGTCGCCGAAATAGCGCGCGAGCTTCGACAGGATCAGGCGCCTTCGCTCTGCCGAATCGATGCGATGCCAGCTCCTCGCCGGCGCTCCGCCCACGAAGGCGAGGAGACAGGCGGCGGAGCCGTCCGCGCTCGATTGATCGAAGGTCACGGAAATGGGGCCGTCGCCGCTGGCGGCTTCACCGCTGAGGCCACGCTCGCGCCAGAACGGGCGCTCGTAGCGGGCAAAACACTTGACTGCGGCGCCCATGGGCGCGCGCTGCGTCAGCTGCTCCCGTAACGCGGGCAGGCGGGGCGAAAATGCGATGCGGGCCCCGAGGGGAACGGGCACCGCGACGACCACGCGCGACGCTCGCACCTCGCCGCCAACTGATTTCACGATCACGCCGTCACCATCTTGGGCGATGGACGTCACCGGCGCCTCCAGGACGACGCGGAGCTCCTTCGCCAGCGCCAGGGACACAGCCTGCGCCCCACCGACGATGCGATCATGTTGGAAGCCGCCTTCAGTGGAGATGAGCTTCTCGAGACTGCCCGCCGAGCGTACGTAGGCGAGGGCGTGGAACAGCGAGAGCTCGCCGGATTCCGCGCCGAAGATGGTGCGCATGGCGGCGTCCATCGCTGCGCGTGCGTCCGCGCTCCACATCAGCCTGCGTCGCATTGCATCCAGAGTGGTCGCGTCCCACGCGGCTGCCCGCGGATGGCTCCAGGGCTCGACCGGATCCAGCCGCCGCGCGAGCGCGTCGATGCTCCAGATGGCCGCCTGCATCTGCGCGAGCTTCCATGGCGCCATCCAAGGAATGGTTCCGGAATAGGTCGAGATCCGACCGCGCATCTCGAGGATCTTCTTGCCGGTGTCGAAGGTCGGAAACGTGGACAGTCCGAGCTCTTTCAGCAACGCGTACATGCGTGGTTGCCCGGCACCGATCCACTCGCCGCCGTAGTCCACCTCGGCGCCTTCGAGCTGCCCGCTCCAGGTGCGTCCGCCCACGCGGTCTCGCGCTTCGAGCACGACCACGCTCTTGCCGGCCGCCGCGAGCCTGCGCGCTGCGACGAGCCCCGCGATGCCGGCCCCGACAACGACGACGTCTGCGTCCCGCATCCCGCGGGAGAGCTTACTCCGCCGGGGCTGCGTTTTCGCGCGGAGCCGGGCGCTCCGACGCCGGGCCCAGCGAGCCCAGGAACGTGCACTGCTGGCGATGAAGCAGCGCGTTGGCCACGCAGCGGGCGTATGTGCGGAATCCGAACAGCTTCACGATCAACCCCGCGTGAAGGACGAGATGTCGGGTTCGGATGGTGCCCAGCATGACAGCCGAGAAACTGCATACACCATGCCGTGCCGATTTCGAAGATTTCCGTTCAGGGGCACCAGTGCCGCCTTTCAAATGTGAAATCGGAGGCCCAGATCCGCAGTGCCGTTCGGGGACAGTGGTTCCGCGTTGGACCAACAAAACCAGTCACGAATGCAGCTGGATGTTGGCTCGCCGCGGTAACCGCACGAAGCGGTGTAGGCAATGATGCGACCTGGTTCTCAGAGCACGGCGCAGCTCCCCGCCAAGCTCGTAGAACAGCGGACCGATCGACACATCCCAATCCCAGCGCGGCGGCGCCGCACGCGCCCGGAAACAGTGCAGGACATTCGGCGTTTGCCGCCCCCATTCAAGGAAGCCGCCTTGGGGCCGTTTCCCTCACAGCATGCTATTTCGCCGCTCGAAACCGGAGATGGTGGCGGTTCGCCCCAGCGCGCCGCCGCTGGATGAGCTGGACAGCGCCCTCGACACCATCGCGCAGATCCTTCGAAGCATCGGCAAGAACGCGATCGGAAGCGAGGAGCGATCCAGTCAGGCCGTCCGCGCCGAGTACGACGGCTGGGCGCAGAAGCTCTTGATCGGCAATCGCGAGGACGAGGCAGGAGGCGCCCGCGACTACCGCGGGGTGCGGCGTTTCGTCGGACAAGAGCGGTCCGAGGAGCACTCCTACGTCACCCGCACGCTTTCATCGCTGCGGGAGGCGGTGAGCGAGTTTGGTCGCGCGGTCACCACGGGCGTCAGCGCAGATCGGCGCGAGGACGGCGAAGTGCGTACGGCCCTCGGTGGCCTGATGGACGCCCTGGGAGGGAGCGATCCGGATCGCATCGCGCGAGAGGCGACGGCCGTCGCCGGTGTGGTGCAACGGGCTCTCGACAGCCGCGCGCGCCGCCAAGAACAGCAGATCGACCGACTGCGCTCCCATGTGCGAGTGCTCCAAGAGCAGCTGGAGGCAGCACGTCACCAGGCCACGAAGGACAAGGTGACGGGACTGTTCAACTCCGCGGCCTTCATGGACCATTTGGAGCGCGTGACGGAGCTCAGTCTGCTGATGGATCGCGAGCCGATCCTGGTGCTGGTCCACGTGGACGCGTTCGATCGTCTGTTCGACGAACACGGACAAGAGCGCGCAGACACGTTGATGCGCACGCTCTCGGACGTGCTCGTACGTCACTTCTTGCGGCGGGAAGATCTGTTGGCGCGGCTGGAGGGCGAGCGCTTCGCGGTGTTGGTTCCGGACTCCCGACCCAACATCACGGAGGACCGCGCCGAGGCGGTGCGCAAGGAAGTGGCCGGCAACGCCATCGAGCTGGGATCCGAGATGGTGTGTGTGACGGTGTCGGTGTCGCTGGCGATTCATGGGCCTGGCGAAACGCCGGACGCGTGGCTGGCGCGGGCGGACAACGCGCTCTACGGACTGCTCCGCGCGGGCGGAAACGGCCTGGTCAAGGCCTGACCGGAGCCTGCCGGCCGCCGCGCCGGACCAACCAGCCCCCCTAAAGAATCCTGGAAGATCGCCGTTCTTGCGGTCGTCGGAAAGCGGCCGATACGATGACGATTCACGTGGGTATGGGACGACTCGGACTCAGCGGCTTGGTAGCCGGGCTGGTGCTTCTCGTCGCTCTTCCCGTGGGCGCTCAGACGATGCGGCTCCATGGGACGGCGGCGGCAGGGCACGCCGTGAGTGGGCATCAGAAAGACGAGCTCGGGTTCGGCTTTGCCGGGTTGGGGGCAGGGGAGCTCGGGTTGACGCGCGCCCTCGGGCTGCAGTTGGAGCTCGGCTACCTGTGGATGAGCGAGGGCGATGCGCCCAGCGATCCGAAGCTGAAGCCGTTGGGCTCTGCGTCGAGCGGGCAGATCGGGGTCGGCGTGCGCGTGCGGCCGTTCATCGCCGGCTGGGATGGCGAGCACGCGGCGAGCGCGGCGGGGCTGTGGCTTTCCGCCGCGGCCGGCGGCGCGCACACCGGTGGACTGACGCGGCCAATGGTGGACGTGTTCGCGGGTTGGGATCTGCTGCTGGACCAGGGGCGGCTGGGAGTCGGCCCGACGGTGGGGCTGATCCACGTGTTCCAGCCGAATGACGAGCTGCGGCCGGCGGATGCGAACCTGCTGTTCGCGGGCGTTCACGTGATGCTGGATCCTTCGGCGGCGCCGGTCGACGACGATCGCGACAAGGACGGCATCAAGAACTCCGTCGACTCTTGCCCGGACGACCCCGAGGACAAGGACGGCTTCCAGGACGAGGACGGCTGCCCGGACCTCGACAACGACAAGGACGGAATTCCCGACAAGACCGACCAGTGCGCCAACGATCCCGAGGACAAGGACGGCTTCGAGGACGAGGACGGCTGCCCGGATCGCGACAACGACAAGGACGGCATCCTCGACAAGCAGGACAAGTGCCCGAACGAAGCCGAGGACAAGGACGGTTTCGAGGACGAGGACGGCTGCCCCGAGCTCGACAACGACCAAGACGGCGTACCGGACGCGCAAGATCAATGTCCGGAAGAAAAGGAAACCAAGAACGGCTACGCCGACGACGACGGCTGCCCGGACGCCGAGCAGGTGCGCGTGGTCGGCGACAAGATCGTGCTCGACGACAAGGTCCACTTCTGGACCAACAGCTCCAAGATCCGGCCGACGAGCTTTGCGCTGCTGGAGCGCGTGGGGAAGCTCATCGAAGACAATCCCACCTACGTGCACATCGAGGTACAGGGACACACGGACGAGCGCGGGCCGGAGTGGTTCAACGAGAAGTTGAGTCAGGGGCGAGCGAACTCCGTGATGGAATTCCTGATTTCTCGCGGCATTGCCCGGGAGCGGCTGAGCGCCAAGGGCTTCGGCTCCAGCGTGCCGCTGGTGGACAAGAAATCCGAGCGCGCCTGGTTCATGAATCGGCGCGTGGAGTTCAAGGTCACCCGCCAGGTGAAGCAGGTGACGCACCAGGGTGGACCGAACGCTACCGATGGTGAAAGCTCGAAGGGAGGAGGGTCATGAGCTTCGCCCGCCGAATCCGTGCTGCGCTCCTGGCCAGCGTCATTGGTCTCGCCCTCGCGTCCGCGTGTACGGACGGCGGAGTGGTGGGCGGCGATTGCGTCGATGGGCTCACCGCCTGCGGCGGGGTGTGCCTCGACGTGAGCGCGGACGAAAGCAACTGCGGCAGCTGCGGGCACGTGTGCGCCGCCGGCGTAGCCTGTATCGCCGGTGTGTGCGGCGGCCCGGACGGTGGCACCGTGGACGGCGACGCATCCCTGGACGGCCAAGTCGACGGCGACGCACCGTACTGGGACGGGCACTACCCGGATCGCGATACCGGGGCCGACTCCGACGACGGCACGACGGGGGACGGCTCGCCCGCCGACGGCGGAGACGACGGCTCCGCCTGCAAGCCGCCCTTCGACAAGCCGACCCAGTGCGGCGATTGCGACACCGTGTGCAGCGGAGCTGCGCCCATCTGCTCGCCGGTGGACGGCGGCTACGCCTGCGTGCCGCTGTGCACTCCGCCGCTGGTGAACTGCGGCGGACAGTGCGTGGATCTGAACAGCGATCCGCTGAACTGCGGCAAGTGCTTCAATCAGTGTCCGAGCGGCATTTGCCAAGCGGGGCAATGCGTGGGCGCGCTACCCGGTCACGTGGTGGTCGGCTGCATGGACTACCAGCAGAGCTTCCAGAACTCGCCGCAAACGGTGCTCTTGGGCAATGCCGTGTTCATTCCGGTGCAGGATCCCGTGCGCATCTTGGCGTACGAGCAGTACACGCCGCCGGCGGTGAAGAACAAGGTGAACCAGACCATCGGCTGGGCGGCCTCGGCGAAGGGGCGCACCTACGCCATCACCGCCGTAACGGACCCCGCGAAGGTGGTGAGCGACCTCAACGTCCTCGCCTACGACGTGCTCTTGGTCTACGACCAGCCCAACGCTCCGGCAGGCGCGCTCGGCAACATCGGCACCAGCTGGACGAACACGGTGACGCAGTTCGCCAAGGCGGGCGGGACCATCGTGGTGCTGAACGGTGGCCAAGGGACGGGCGAGATGGGCGACCTGCTCACGAGCTCCACGCTGCTCGCCGTGAGCGGACAGACGAACGTGACCGGCAGCACGCTCTACAACAAGGCGCCGGCCGACGCCGTGGGCATCAACGTGATCTCGCCCTTTATCGGCTACAAGGAAACCTGCACGCTGACCACCAATGCGCCGCAGAGCTCCAGCCTGGTGTACGTGATCACGAACGGTGCGGACGCCGGCAGCGGGCAGCCCGTGGTGGTGCACCGCATTCAGGTGCCCTGAGCCGATGGCGAATCAGGGCCAGGCTTGGCTGGCGTCGGGCGCGCCGGCGTCTACCACGAGCGCGTTCGGAGGCGGTTCGGGGGTCGGCGTTTCTTGACCGAACATCGTGCGCCGTACGCGGCCTGCAGCCTGCCAGAGCTCCGCCGCGGCTTCGCGCGCGGGCGCCGTCGCAAAGATGGCCTTCGCGTGCTCGAGCCCCGTCTTCTTGCCCAGGGGCACGTAGCAAAACCCGAGCACCGCGAACACCACCACCAGGGCGTCGAGGGCGCGGCGGCCGAGGCGCGTGAACACCGCGCGATGGTAGTCGGGCCCGCCCGCGGCGGCGAAATTCTCGGCGTCAGTCCTTGGCGTGGAAGGAAAACACGTACTGTGCGCTCAGGCCAAAGCTCCAGATCGCCGGAGCGCTGCCGCTGGTGCCGGAAAACAGCACGTTATCGGCGCTCGTTTGCGCGTGGGCGTCCAGGGGCAGCTCTCGGCGACCGCTCAGCAGGAGCTCGAGGTGGCCGTCCACCACGCGCGAGATGTGGTGCAGGCGGAGCCGAAACCCTGCGTCCAGGCCCACTCCCAGGAGATCCAGGTGGGCGCTGCCCGCGGGCGAGGACGCGGCCAAGCGTTGCGCTCCAGCGCTGGGACCGACCAGCAGACGCAGCCCGTCCGAAAGCTCGGGCGCGTAGCGAATGCTGCCGTACGCCCCCGCGGCGAGCGAAGAACCGACGGTCTCCGGCTCGGAGCTGAAGTAGCGCCGTTCGATGTCCGACAGGGCGAGGCCCCCAGCGGCCAAGGTACCGGTGGCATCGAGCTCCAGGTCGACGGGCAAGAGCACGCCCGCGCGCATGTCGAAGCCCAGGGAGCCAGGGCTCACGTCGTTCTTGTCGGAGTAGCCCGCCGCCCCAGCAATCTCAGCCAGGTTGGCCGACGTGGTGTGTCGAAGGGATAGACCTGCGCCGGCCAGCCCCTCGAGCTTGGTTTGAGCGACTGCAGGAGCAGCGACGGAAAGTGTCAGGAGAAAGAGAAGGATTCGCATCGAGACGCGCCAATGCACGGGTCGAGCCACGGGGTCGCCGCGAAATACTCCGACCGAATACCCGGGGCCGATAACGCCGGTTCACACCCTCGCGACGCGGCGATCAGCTCTTGCCCGTGGCCTTGAGCACCTTCTCCACGAGAGTCTTGTCCAGCGTGCCCTGGCTCAGCTGCTTCACCGCCGGGAGCAGCACCTTCCGCCACGCCTTCACGTCGTCCTGGCTCAGGTCGACGATCTTCATCTTCTTGGTGAGCCGCTTGTACGCGGCCTCGTCCAGCCGCCGAATCCGGTTCTTGGTGGCCTTGTTCAGCCGCTCTTGCATGTCATCCAGGACCTTGCGTAGGTCTGCCGGCAGCGCTTCCAGCGCCTTGGTGCGGATCACGCTGCCCCCAATGGCGCACACACTGGAACGGCTTGCCACGTGATCGAGGTACGGTGTCCACTGCAGCTGCTCTGCAGCGAGGGCCGGCGCACTGACGACGTTGATCTTGTGCGCGCGCAAAGCCGGCAGCACCTCCATGGGAGACACCGGAACGGACACCACACCACCGATCTTCGTGTACACCGTCGGCCCCATCGGTTCGTTGCGCCAAACCGCCGGGCTCTTTCCGCGCAGATCGCTCGGCCGCCGCACGGCGAATCCTTTGCTCATCTGTCGCACCAGGCCTACGTCTCCCCAGCCGGTCAGGGTGAAGCCCTGCGCTTTGAACCGCTTCTCGAGCTCCGAGCCCACCGCCTTGCGCGCCTTGCCCAGCGCGTCCCAATCGTCCACCACGCCCGGGAGCTGAAGCACCAACACGTCCCGTTCGATGCGCGAGAGACCCACGGACGTGAGCGCCGCGCCGTCGATCTGGCCGGTCTTCATCTTGCCGACCATGGAGTCTTCGTCGCCTTGCACGGCGTTGTAGTAGACCTCCACCGAGAGGCGTCCCTTGGTCTTCTGGTCCACCGCCTTCTGCCAGGTACGGAACACCTTGCCCCAGGCGGAGTTCTTCGGAGCCAAGGTGGCAATGCGGAGCGAGTGCTCGGGCTTCGCGCTGACGAAGGGGCACGCGAGCACGACGACGAGGCTTGACAGCAGGGCGAGGATCCAGCGCATACGCGGGATTTTGACCGCGTTTCCAGCTTGGGTCGAGGGTTTGTTGGTCCGCCGCGGAAACCTCGCGTCAGGTCGCTTCCGCGGTCGTCGGGATCGCGACGGGCGCCTTGCGGAGGCCCTTCTTGGCAGGTTCCACGAAACGCAGGGTGACGTCGAAGCGACCGCCACCGAGCTCCCGCTGCAGCACGTCCACCAGAGCGAAGAGCTCGTTCTGACGTTCCACCCGCGTGGGAGTCGCGACGAAGGTGAGCGTCACGCGGCGGTGGGGGGCCGCTCGGAATGCCGCCGCAGCGACGATCGATCGGCAGAGAAAGCGCTCGTCGTCTGACGTGGCGCACGTCAAATACATGACATCCAAGCTGCCGCCGGCCTCACTGGCCGAAGCAATGCCTTGTACGGCGCGTGCCGCGAACTCGGAGGGGGTCTCGTTGCTTCGCTCGCAAATCTCGGGCCCGCTCGCTGGTGCAGCGTTGGCGCCGTGTTCGACGATGGCAAGGGTGTGTCGCATTCTCGCGGAGCCTTTCGCTTCGAGTTCGTGCGCGGGCGGAGCAAGAAGCGGGCCTGCTCGATCTCCCCGGAATTCACACGGAGTCTGTGCCAGATTGTCTCCCTCTGGGTCGCTTTGCCCCCACGCCTGACACGTCGGCGTAACACCGGCGGCCGCGGCAATTCGTCCCACTTCGGCTCTGTGGAGGCGTGCACCGCCTATGCTGTTCGCGACCATGAGCAGTGAGCCGCCGCGTGGACGAAGACTGGCGTCCCTGAGCCTTGCTGCTCTGGGGGTGGTGTTCGGCGATATCGGAACCAGCCCCCTCTATGCCTTCCGCGAGTGCTTTCGAGAGGAGCACGGTCTGCCCCTGACGGCCGCCAACATTCACGGCGTGCTGTCTCTGATCTTCTGGTCGCTGACGATCGTCATCTCCGTCAAGTACTTGAGCTACGTCCTGCGCGCGGACAACCACGGAGAGGGCGGGATCTTGGCGCTGATGGCCCTCGCCAGTCGTGTCACCAAGGGAAAGCTCGCAGGGAGCGTGGTGGTGGCCCTCGGTCTGTTCGGTGCGGCATTGCTCTATGGGGACGGCATGATCACGCCGGCCATCAGCGTGCTCAGCGCCGTGGAGGGCTTGCACATCGCGGCTCCAGCGCTGAGCAGTCACGTCTTGTTGATCACCATCGCGATCCTGATCGGGCTCTTCATGCTCCAGCGGCGAGGCACCGCAGGCATCGGTGCGCTGTTCGGACCCGTGACGCTGATCTGGTTCTTCGTCATCGGCGCCCTGGGTTTGGCGGCGATTCTCGACAATCCCAGCGTGCTGCTCGCCCTCGACCCTCGAGCCGGGATTGCGCTGCTCACCAGCGGCAAGCTGGCCGGGTTCTTGGTGTTGGGCTCGGTGTTCCTGGTCGTGACGGGCGGCGAGGCGCTGTATGCCGACATGGGCCACTTCGGACCGCGACCCATCCGCCTCACGTGGTTCGTGCTGGTGCTGCCGGCGTTACTCCTGAACTATTTCGGCCAAGGGGCGTTGCTGCTCGCGAATCCGGGGGCGATCAAGAATCCCTTTTATCGCTTGGCGCCCGACTGGGCGCTGTATCCGCTCGTGGGTCTCGCGACGCTGGCGACCATCATCGCATCCCAGGCGGTCATCTCCGGCGCGTTCTCTCTCACTCGACAGGCCACGATGCTCGGCTTCTGGCCGCGAGTGGAGATCCAACACAAGTCCGAGGAGCAGATCGGGCAGATCTACGTTCCGGGCATCAACTGGCTGTTGATGGTGGT
The DNA here is from genome assembly GCA_020633235.1 of Polyangiaceae bacterium. Lineage (NCBI taxonomy): Bacteria > Pseudomonadati > Myxococcota > Polyangiales > Polyangiaceae > Polyangiaceae bacterium. The sequence goes on from JACKEA010000001.1 coordinate 219,029, forward strand.
GACGGTGGCGCTGGTGTTGGCCTTCGGGTCGTCGTCCAGTCTGGCGTCTGCTTATGGCATTGCCGTGACCACGACGATGGTGATCACGACGGCCCTCGCCTTCGTGGTGGCCCGCCGTCGATGGAGTTGGCCGCTCTGGGCGGCGGGTGGCCTCTCGCTCCTGTTCCTGGTGCTCGATCTCGGATTCTTTGCCGCCAATCTGGTCAAGGTCGAGAACGGCGGCTGGTTTCCTCTCGCGGTGGCGGGTCTCGGCTTCTTGCTCATGTCCACCTGGAAGAAGGGCCGAGCCTTGCTGGGAGAGCGCGTGCGCGAGGAGCTCGTTCCCCTCGACGAGCTGTTCGAGCGCATTTCCGAGTCCGACGTGGCACGGGTGGAGGGAACGGCGGTGTACATGACGAGCAATTTGGAGGTCGCCCCGGCGGCTCTCACCCGGGTGCTCGAGCACAACCACGCTCTCCACGAGAAAGTGATCTTGCTCACCGTGACATTGGAGGACGAGGCGCGCGTCACGGAAGATCGGCGGATCGAAGTGAAAGAGCTGCGCGAGGGGTTCACTCGTGTCGTGGCGCACTACGGCTTCATGGAGAACCCCGACATCCCGAAGCTCCTCGAGCGAGAGGACACACCCACTCCCGAGCTGGAAGAAACGTCCTTCGTGCTCGGCTATGAAACGCTCTTGCCCACGGGTCATCGGGGCATGCAGCGGTGGCGTCAGCGTGTCTTCGCTGCCATGTCACGCAACTCGCAGCCCGCGACGGCGTTCTTCAACATACCGGCAAAGCGTGTTCTGGAAGTCGGCTCTCAGATCGAGTTGTGAAGTGCCGGGTGCTCGAAGTAGTGCTCGAAGGCGATCGGAGCCAAGCAGGACTCGGGCACTTGGAGCGCTTCGACCAGGGCGATGGCGTGCGGCCGGAGCTCCCGACACAGCGTGAGCACCAACTTGCGAATGGCCCGCGCCTTCCGCGGCTCCACGTAGCCGTTCTCCGAGAAGAACGCCATGTCTTCACGTACGCGCGTGAGACAGTACAGCTGCGCTAGTCGCTCCAATTGGGCGCGCTCTGCCGGAGCCGTGGCGCGCTCCACCGCAGCGGTGACTTCACGCACCACGAAGCGTTCCCCGTACGCACGGGCCAGGGCCAGAAGGTGATCCTGCACTTCGTTGAAGGCGTCGAAGGCTGTCATGCCGTCATCGATGCGGCGCTTGATGCGGCGGGCCGCAGCCACGGTGAGTGCTTCCTCACGGTAGCCGAAGGCATCCGCAAAGAACTGAGGGTCGGTGAGATGCTCGCGATCCGTTCGTCGTGCGGCGATGGGGTTCTTGTGGTGAAGGGTCGCCCGAGCGCGGTGGGCGAGGAGCTCCAGCGTCGTGCGAACGGCGTCGTCGGACAGTTGCTGGCGGAACCGCGTGAGAAGGCTGCGCGCGACGAGCTGGAGCAGAACAGTATTGTCGCCCTCGAAGGTCACGAACACGTCGACGTCCGTGCGGAGCTTCGCGATGCGATTGGCGGCGAGATAGCCCATGCCGCCGCAACATTCACGGCAGCTCTGGATGGTGTCCACTGCGTTGCGCGTCGCGAGCGCCTTGAACGTGGCGGCCAACGCCTCGAGCTCGCGGTCCTCACGTCCGTCCACGACCCTTCGCGTCAGCGCCTGGGCCGCGAAGCCGATCGCGATGGAGGCTGCAAGACGAGGGAACAAGCGAAGCTGATGTTCCGGATAGTCCAAGATGCGCACTTCCGGAGCACTGCCGGAGCCGAACTGACGCCGCAGGGCACCGTAACGAATCGCCGTCGCGAGACCCGTCTTGGCCGCCATGTTGGCGCACGCTCCAACGCCAATGCGCCCGCCCACCAGGGTGGAGAGCATCGCGAAGAACCGCTTGTTGGGGCTCGCGATGTCGCTCTGGTAGTTGCCGTGCTGGTCCACGCGGCCGAAGCGCCCGAGAAGCTGGTCGCGTGGCACGACGACGTCGTCGAACCAGAGGCGACCGTTGTCGACGCCGTTGAGGCCCATCTTGGGACCCGCGTCCTCGGTGCGGACACCAGTGACGGGGGTGCCATCGTCATGGCGGATGCGGACCAAGAGGGCGTGTACGCCGTGGCGTCGGCGGTCCACCTCGAGCTGGCAGAATACCGTCATGAAGCGGCCGTCTTCGCCGGCGTTTCCGATCCATTCCTTGCGCGCAGACTCCTTTGGCGTGCGCAGGACGAACGCGTTCTGGTCGGGGTGGTACCGCGCGACGGTTTCGATGTCGCGGACATTGGAACCATGACCGAGCTCCGTCATGGCGAATCCGCCCAGCATTCGGCCCCGGGCGATGTCTGGCAAGAACCGAGCGTGCTGCTCGTCCGTTCCCAGGCCGCGCACGCTGCCGCCGAAAAGTCCGAACTGAACGCCGAACTTCACCGCGAGGTCCAGGTCGAACATGCCCAACCCCTCCAGGCTCGCGATCAACGCGCGCTGATCGCCCCTGCTGTCCGGAGCGGTGGGCAGGCCTACCGAGCCAATGCCCTCCTCCGACAGCGTCCGCAGCCACCCGCGCACGACCCTCCGCTGCTCCCCGAGTGACAGCCCGAACCGCGGCACGAGCTCTCGACCGCGAATCACGGAGCGAATCCGGTTGAAGTGCTCGCGGTGCTCTCCTTCAATGAGCTCAGCGAGTCGCCGGCTCGAGAACTTCGCGTCGGGCTCGTCGAAGGTGTCGGAGAGCGGCCACGGCGGCGGGCTGAGCAGCGCGCGAACGGCGTCTTCGGACACCACGCCCAGGGCCTTTTCGACCTGCAGCAGCGCTCGTTCCACCTCGGGCGCCTCGAGACCATCGATGTCGTCCTTCTCGTGCTCCAGGCGAGCCAACTCGAGGCCCAGGTTGGCGAGCGTGTGCCGTTTCGATTGGGACAGGTCCGCCGAGTGCCGCCGGATGACGTCCAAGAGCTTGTCGAGCTCCGTGGGGCTCGGCGGAGCCTTTGGATCCAGCCATGCAGACACGCTCTGGCGCGCGTCGTCGGCAATCCAATCAAAGCCTTCCATGGCCTTTCGCACGGAAGCGATCTCGTCGTCCGTGAGTAGACCGTCGGACCAGGCGATGTAGAGCAGTGGAACCGTGGCGCAGGCGCGCGGATCACGCTCCAGGGACTGGGCGGTGGGGATGCGACGGGGCATGCCCGAGAGAAGGCATGTCGCGTGCCCGCGCCGAGAACACGAAAGAGTGCCTTCGCGTGCCTCAATAGTGTCGCAGTGAGGCATCGGGCCGCGGCGGTTCCGCGGCGAGCCAACAAAGAGGCAGTGCCCGTTGCGGGCCCTGGCTCACGATGGGTCGCCGTGCCTACCCCGTGGAGGTGCTCGGGCCCGCGTCCGGCACCACCAAGCTCGACGTTGCCATCGGTGGCGCCGCACGTCCGTGGGCCGTCGGCGTGACGACGGCGTTTCGAGAGCCCTCAGCAGTGAGCGAGCGGCGGTAGGTACAGCGGGCCGGCCGTGTAGGGGCCGCGCACCATGAGGTGCTCGTCCGCATCGCCGGGGTGGGTGGCGATCACCTGGGTGTCGAAGCGGTCCGGGCAGAACGATAGCAGCACTCGCCGGAAGTCGAAGGGCACACGGGCGAGCAGCTCTTCGATGGGCGGCAGCTCGCGCGCCACCACGTCGAGCACCGTCAGGGTGTCGCCGGTGAGGCTCAACGCCACCACTGTGTCGAGGTCGTCCGCCGCATACAAGCGGGAAAACCCCGACGACGCCAGCACCTCGTCGATCACGAACAGCCACCCGGGCTCCACCACGCCGAGTCGATGGGAGACCGGCATGCGATGGCGCAAGAGCCGCCACAGGAGCTCCCGGTCGGCGTCGCTGTGAATGCTGAGCTGCCGCAGGGTGGTTTCGGACCTTGCGACCGGTGCCACCTCGAAGCGGGTCATGGGCAGATCCCGAAAGCCGCTGGGCGTGAATACGCGAGGGGACGCCGTGGTCAGCTGCGCCGTGGCGAGGCCGCGCTCCTCGACGTGCGCGAGCGCGCGGCCGAGCAAGCGCGTGATGTGTCCCTTCTTGCGATGCTCAGGGTGCGTGCCCACGGCGTGCACGCCCGCCACGGTGGTCGGCGTGCCGTCGAGCACGAGGGGGATCTCGATCACGCCCACGTGGGCGACGGCCGTGGAGCCCTCCATCTCCACGAAGGGCGCGGAGACGGCGTGCCAGTCCGCGCCGGCTCGAGCCGCGAGGGCGATACGCGGCGTCAGGTGCTTCCACACCGTGTCGAACAGCGTGTGCACGCTCCGTCGAAATGCCGGATCCTCGTACATGGCCTCGTCTTGATGTTGGTCCGCCGCGGTCACGGCGCGATCCGTTTCCGCGGCGGACCGACATGGAAACGATCCAGATGGGCAACGGGTGTCTCCAGCTCCGGCGGGATGGCGAACAGCGTGAGGTCCCTGGCGCGGCCGTGCTCGGAGCCGATTTCGGCGGCGAGGTGCGTGTGGGCGGCGCCGGTGACGACCAGCCAACGGGCGTTTTCGAGGGTGAGACGCTCCCGGAGGGATTGGCTGCTGGCGAAGGGGTCGGCTTCCTTTTCCTTGCGTGGGTCGCGATCCGAGAGCGGTCGCGCGATGGCCGGCCCGCCGGCGCCGGCGATCACCGCGTAGAAGGCGAAGTCCGGCGTGTCGATGACGAGGGGATTGGCGCGGCTCGCGCCCAGGGTGCGCGCCTGCGCGCCAATGGCGAGCTGGGCGCTGCGATCGATGAACGAGTCTCGCCGGGCGAACCACGGGCGGATCATGGTCGTCGCTCCCACGAAGGCGAAGGTGCCGGCGGCGACGATGACCGCGTGGGTGCCCGCCTTGGACTTGCGAAGCACGCGCGGAGCGAGATCTCCGAACAGCACGGCCGCAGCGAACCAAATGGCGAGCAGCGTGCGCTCGGCGTGGTGCGTGGCGGAGCTGTCACGCACGTCGCCCGCGATCAGGAACGCGAGCAATGCCAGGAGACCGAGGCCAACGCGACGATAGCGCGCTGCCCAGCCGCGTATGCCGAGATAGTCCGCTGCCACCACGGCGACGACGGTGATGGCGATGAGCTCTGGCTCAGCGCGCACGATGGCGGCGGGGGCGCGCACCAGGTCGAGCAAGAGCGGATCTCCGCCGGCGCCGATGGCGCGCTGGTAGTCGGCCACGCGCTTGACGAAGAACAGCGCACTGCCGCGGCTGGTGGCGCCGTACAGCATCCAGCCAAGGGGCGCTGCGACGGCGAGGAGCGCGGGCAGGAGCTTTCGTGGATCGCGCGCGCGGACGGCGTCGAGCACGAGCAGGAGCGCGAACACCGCGGCGACGGGCCACGCCTCGTAGCGGGAAGCACAGGCTACGGCCAACGCCGCGGCGCCGAGCCAGCGGCGAGGGGCGCCGTCGCTGGACACCCCGGCGAGACCCAGCAGCATGAGCGCCGCGGTGAGGGACTCCGGCACCGTGGCGACCCCGAGCCACGCTGCGTACGGGAACACGCTGGCGACCATCGCGGCCAAGAGCGCGCCTCGGCGCGACACGCCCAGCCAGTGGGCGGCGGTCCACACCAAGAGCGACGCCACGATGCCCGAGAGCACTGCCACTGCGCGTGCCGTCTGCACGCTGTCGCCAAACAGCGCCATGGCGCTGCCGGTGAGCCAGAACGGGAACGGCAACCAGCTGGTGCCGCTCGGATCCAACTTCGGAGCCTGGGCGAAGCCCTGGGCGATCACGATGCGCGCGTAGTCGTCGTCGGAAAGCGCGCGGAAGCCGGCGGCCAACACCAGCGCCGATGTCAGCGCCTTGAAACCGACTACGAGCAGGGCATCTTCTGTGCGCGCGGACTCCGAGCTCACGGCCGCGCACCATAGCCCGAAATCACGGGTATGCCGTTAGCTCAGTGACAACCAGCGCCGATGCGGATGTTCTTCGGCGCCGGGGAGCCGCAGGACGCGGGGCACAGTATCACCCGGTGCGGCAGGATACCGGGGCTCGGATTGCGGTCGAAGTAGTAGCCCAGACCGTCGCACGCGAAGGAATCCCATACTCGCGGCAGCGTCTTGCCTGCGACGCTGATGGTCAAAGACAGCGGGTCGATGCCGCCGCTCTCGGGCCACGGGATGGCGTACTCGCAGGTGGCGGCGCTGTCGCGGATCTGGTCGAAGGCGTCCAGGAGCTCACTCGAGACATTGCCTCCGGTGTTGACCACGAAAGCGTGATTCGTGCCGCCGCTCTCGGCGATTTGGCCCAAGGCGAGCTCTGCCATTTCCTGTTCGGATGGGGCGAACACGCCGATCACGAAGGTCTGCACGCCGTTCTTCACGCCTTCCGTGGCGGCGTGTACCACGGCGGGGATGCCTTCCAGGCCTTCCTCGGTGGAGGGAGTGATGGCGGGATCGCAGGCGGTGGGCAGGCCGTCCGTGGCCAACAGCACGATGGCCTTCTCGTCGGCGTGCGAGTCCTGCCAAGCGCCCGCGGCGGCGAGCGCGCCGGTGAGAGCGGGCAGCGTGGGGGTGCCGCCATCGGCTTTCTTCTCGTCGAGAGCGAGCAGGAGCTTGCCCTTTGCGCCCGGCAGCGTCGCGACGTCCACCACCTGCTTCGCGTACTCGCTGGAGATGCACGACGGCTGATTGAGACACACGCCGCCCTTCAGGCATTTCACCCCGGAGTCGCAGTACGCCTCGGGTGCCTGGATCAGGCAGCCCTTGGTCGTGTCGTTGGCGCACAGCCCGACGGGCTCGCAGCTGCCGCCCTGGCAGTCCGCGTTGCTCGAGCAGGGCTTGCCTCCGGGCAAGCAGATTCCGGTGCTGATGGGAAAGCACGCTTCGGCCTCGCCGCAGTCTGCGTTGTCGATGCAGTTGTCCGGTACGTCCTCCTTCAGGATTGGAAAGAAGGACTCCGCCACGCCCAGACCGGCGGAGGCCGGATCACCATAGAACGCCGCCAGCGCCTCGCGCATCGCCGCCGCCTTGGTGGTTCCATTGGCGGTGCCGAAGGCCATCGAGCCGGAGCTGTCGAGCATCACGAACACCACCAGGCGCGGGCGGTGCGCTTGGCTGTCGAGCTCGGTGCAGGTCAGGCCGGCGTCCCGTTCCACCTTCAGGCCCGTCTTGGAACCGCAGGCCACGATCCCGAACAGTCCCGCCGCAATCAGTCTCCGCACCATTCCCTCCCGGCGCCCTAGAGTAGCTCGCTCGCGCGGGGCTGGCCACGGCGCGGGCTCCGTGGAACGCTCCCCGCATGCGAACGCTCTGGCTCTGGCTCGCGTGCGCGCTGCTCGCGGGGTGCGGCTCCGAGGACGCCGCGAAACCTACCGGTACGGGAGGCGCAGGCGGAGCTGCGGGTGCTGCCGGTGCGGGCCCGGTGCTGGATCCGTCGCTCTTCGACTGCACCCTGAGCGGCATCCCGGAGCGCACGTCGAAGATCCCGATCACCTGCGCTACGGACAACGCCTGCACCGAGAAGCTGGTGAGCGGTCATCGTGGCGCCGGCGGGCCCATCGGTGTGATCGCTCCCGAGGACACCGTCAGCGCCGTGAAGGCGGCCATCGTGTTGGGCGTGGACTACGTGGAAACGGATCCGCGTCCCACGCTGGACGAGAAGCTCGTCAACCTGCACGACACCACGGTGGACCGCACCACGGACGGCAGCGGGGAGGCTTCGCAGATGACACTGGCGGAGATCCAAGCGCTGCACGTGGACGCCGAGAAGTTCCCCGGGGATTTCTCCTGCGAGCACGTCCCCACGCTGGAGGAAATCCTCACCGCGGCTCGCGGCAAGGTGCACGTGCTGGTGGACGCCAACAAGACGGACCGCGTGGATCTCCTGGTGCAAGCGATTCAGACGACGGACACGCTGGAGTGGGCCATCTTCGACACCGACAGCGTGTCCAAGATCCAAGAAGCCCTCGCCCTCGAGCCCAAGCTGCTCACCATGATCCGCATCGGAGACCCGGCAGAGCTCGACAGCGAGCTACAGACCTTTGCCGCCCATCCGCCGGTGCTGGTGGAGCTGCACGACGGCGCGGATCCGAAGACGCTCGCCGGGCCGGTTCACGCTGCAGGCCATCGCGTGCTCATCGACGCCTTCGGGACCGACATCGCCGCGGGCTTGGGGGACGATCCCAGCTTGTACGCCCAGTCCTACGACAACGGTGTGGACGTGGTGCAGTCGGATCGGCCGGACCTGGTGCTGCGCTACTTGAACCGCTGACGCTGTAGTAGGCGGGTCAGTTGCCGCAATACCCTTGCGGCACGCACACGTGGCTGCCACTCGCCCGATGTAGGGCAACAATTTGCGCGCCTGGGTGATCATTCGGGGGACATGGTCGACCATGTCTCCTGAATGATCACTCTCGCGAGCATTTTTCGAGGGTGGTTTTGTTGGCGCGCCGCGGAACCTCGCAGCGCGGACGTCGGTGAGCGGCGCGGAAGCTCGCAGCGCGGACGTCGGTGAGCGCCGCGGAAGCTCGCGATGCGGGCGTCAGTGGGCGGCGCGGGCGCGCGGCGTCAGTTGGAGCCGGCGGGAGCGGCGGGGGCTTCCGGCGCGGGCGCGGGCGCTGCGGGAGCCTTCGGCGCAGGAGCCTTCGGCGCTTCCGCGGCCTTGTCGTCGGCGCCCTTGTCGTCCGTCTTGCCCTCGGCGGGGGCGGGCTCGGCGGGGGCGGGCTCGGCGGGCGCCGGCTCGTCCGTGGCGGGCGCTGCGGGAGCGGCGGGCTCCGCCGGCTTTTCGCTCTTGCCCCCGACCTCCACCGTTTCCGGCTCGTCCTTCTTGGCGGCCGCCTCGGCGCGCTTCTGTAGGGACTCGTCCGTGGAGGTGGAGAGGTACGCCAGGGTGATGCTCGTGACGAAGAAGATGCTGGCGGTCACCCAGGTGATCTTGGTGAGGATGTTGCCAGCGCCGCGGCCGCCGAACACTTGCTGCGCAGCGACTCCCGAGAACGCCCCCAGGCCTCCGCTGCGACCGGGCTGCAGCAGGACCACGATCATGAGGAAGATGCACGCCAGGATGTGCACGACGGTGATGGGGGTTTTGAGGAGATCTGCCATGTTCAAACTCTCGACGGCGCCGCTTCGACGATCTTCGTGAAGCTGCCCGAATCCAGGGAAGCGCCGCCCACGAGGGCACCGTCCACGTCACGGCAGCCCAAAAGGCCCGCCGCGTTGTCCGGCTTGACGCTGCCGCCATACAGGATCCGGGTCTGCTCGGCGAGATCTTTCGAGATTTTCCCGAGCAAATCCCGCACTGCAGCGTGCACCTCCTGGGCCTGCTCGGGCCCCGCCACCTTGCCGGTGCCGATGGCCCAAACCGGCTCGTAGGCGAGAACACTGAAGCCCGGACGCTGGGCGAGGAGCTCGCTGACGGCGTCCACTTGGCGGAAAACCACGTCCAAGGTCTTGCCGGCATCCCGCTCCGTGAGCGTCTCTCCGATGCAGACGATGGGCTTGAGGTTGGCGGCCAAGGCGGCCTCCACCTTCTCGGCGACGAAGGCGTCCGTCTCCCCGAACACGTGGCGCCGCTCGCTGTGGCCGATGATCACCCACTTGCAGCCGGATTCCACCAGCATGCCGGTGCTGATCTCGCCCGTGAAGGCGCCTTCTTTCTTGGGGTGCACGTTCTGAGCGGCCACCTCGACGCGGCTGCCCTCGACCTCGTGAGCGACGGCGGCTAGGGCGGTGAAGGGTGGCGCTACCACTACGTCCACCGCCGCCATGTCCCCGCACGTTTGCACGATGCCGCGAGCGAGCCCGAGGCCCGAGGCGCCGCCGCAGTACATCTTCCAGTTGCCCGCAATGAGCGGCCGCCGCTGCTTCATGGTCACCCTCGGATCAGCCGCAGCGCTTCCACGCCCGGCAGCTTCTTGCCTTCGATGAGCTCCAGGGCGGCACCGCCGCCGGTGGAGATGAAGCTCATCTTCTCTTCCAACCCATCGCCAAACTTGCGTAGCGCAGCGGCGCTGTCTCCGCCGCCCACCACGGTGAACGCCGGTGAGTCCGCCAGCGCCTGGGCCACGCCGCGTGTGCCGCCGGCGAAGGGCGCGTTCTCGAACACACCCATGGGGCCGTTCCAGAACACCGTCTTGGCTTTGAGCACGCGACCGCGGAAGGCCTCTACGGTGGCGGGGCCGACGTCCAGCGCCATCGTGTCTGCGGGGACCTCGCCCACGGACACGGTCTTGCCCTCGCTGGCGTCGAGCCCGGCGGCCACGACCACGTCTTGGGGCAACAGGATGTCGACGCCCTTGTCTCGCGCCTTCTCGAGCAGCGTGCGCCCGTGGGCGAGCCAGTCTGTCTCGACCTTGGACGCCTTCATGTCCGCGCCGCGGGCCGCGAGCAGCGTGTTGGCCATCGCGCCCCCGATGCAGATGGCGTCGCACTTCTCCAGCAAGGACTCGATCACGCCGATCTTGTCCGCCACCTTGGCGCCGCCCAACACGGCGACGAAGGGCTTTTCGGGTGCTTCCACCACCTTACCCAGGGACTCGATCTCCTTGGCGAGGAGATAGCCCATGGCGCGGCTCTGCATCAGCTTGGGCAGCGCATCCACGGATGCGTGGGCCCGGTGCGCGGCGCCGAAGGCGTCGTTCACGTACATGTCCGCCAACGCCGCGAGCTCCTTGGCGAAGGCTTCGTCGTTCGCTTCTTCTTCGTCGTGGTAGCGCAGGTTCTCGAGCAGGCAGACCTGCCCGTCGCGAAGGTCCTGCACCACCTTCTTGGCGGCGTCCCCGACGCAGTCGTCCGGGACGTGGACCTCCCAGCCGCCGAGCTCCGCGAGGCGGGCGCCCACCGGTTCCATGCTGAGCTCCGGCACTGCCTTGCCCTTCGGCCGCCCGAGATGAGACGCGAGGATCACCTTCGCGCCTTTCTCCACGGCGTACTTGATGGTGGGCAGTGCGGCGCGGATGCGTTCGTCGTCCGTGATGGTGCGGGTCTTCTTGTCCAGGGGGACGTTGAAGTCCACGCGGATGAACACGCGCGTTCCTTCGAGCTCGAGATCCTCGATGCTCAGAATTCCGTCGAGCATGGGCATGGTGGGCGCCTTCCTGCTTTGGGGCTCAGCCCTTCTTCGCCACCAGCTTGGCCAGGTCGATCATGCGGCAGGAGAAGCCCCACTCGTTGTCGTACCAGGAGAACACCTTGGCGAAGTGGTCCCCGTGCACCTTGGTGAGAGTCGCGTCGAAGATGCTGGAAGCGGGGTGGCCGATGTAGTCCGTGGAGACCAGCTCCTCTTCCGTGTACGCGAGCACGTCCTTGAGCGGACCGCTCTCTGCCGCGGCCTTCATGGCGGCGTTGATGGCGTCCACGCTCACCGGCTTCGTGGTCTGCAGCGCGAAATCCACGATGGAAACGTCCGTGGTGGGGACGCGCATGGCCATGCCGTCGCACTTGCCCTTGAGCTCCGGGATCACCTCGGCGATGGCCTTGGCGGCGCCGGTGCTGGTGGGCACCATGCTCACCGCCGCCGCGCGGGCACGACGCAGGTCCCCCTTGCGGTGCGGCAGGTCGAGCAGGTTCTGGTCGTTGGTGTAGGAGTGAATGGTGGTCATCAAGCCGCGCTCGATGCCGAACTTGTCGAGCAACACCTTGGCCACCGGCGCCAGGCAGTTGGTGGTGCAGGAGCCGTTGCTGATCACCTGGTGCTTGGCGGCGTCGTACTTGTCGTCGTTCACGCCCATCACCACCGTCAGGTCGTGGTTCTTGGCGGGGGCGCTGATGAGCACCCTCTTGGCACCCGCTTCCACGTGGGCAATCGCCTTGGTCTTGTCGGTGAAGATGCCGGTGCACTCGAGCACGATGTCCACGCCCGCGCTCTTCCAGGGCAGCTCCTTGGGATCCTTGATGGCGGTGACGGCGATGTCCTTGCCGCCCACGCTGAGGCCCTGGTCCGTGTGGCCCACCGCCGCCGCCGTGAAGGTGCGGTGTACGGAGTCGTACTTCAGCAGATGCGCGAGGGTCTTGGTGTCCGTGAGATCGTTGATGTGCACGACCTCGATGTCCGTCTCCTTGCTCTGGGCCAGCGCCCGAACGATGCAGCGGCCAATACGTCCAAATCCGTTGATCGCGATCTTCGTTGCCATCCGAAACTCCTCACCGTGTGGGCCCTGGGCCCTGCCTCCACCCCAAGCTTTCCCGCGACGGGCATTTCCCTGCCTCTGACGAGCGTGCGGGGGTCGGAACGTAGCGACGGCATTGAGCACGGTCAAGGAGGCTGGCGGGAGCTTCCGCGCCGGCACAAACAACAATCTAATCAATGATTTACATTTGTTGTCGGTCCGCCGCGGAAGCGTCACTTTTTGCCCGTCGTTGACGCCCCGGCCCCGGCAGATGACGCATGCCAGGTGAAAGTCTTCTTGATGCGTCACAGCCGCGCGGTCGGCGAAGGACCGAAGCTCGCGGATGAGCAGCGTTTTCTGAGCGGCGAGGGCCGGCGCATCGCGCGGGACGTGGGCAAGAAGCTGCGCGCGGAAGGGGTGGAGCTGGACGCGGCCCTGACGAGCCCGCTGGTGCGGGCGGTGCAGACGGCGGAGCTCTTCGCCCAGGGCATCGGTTACGAGGGCGGTATCGAGGCCTATTTCGGCCTCGCGCCCGGCGTTCCGCCGCGGGTGGTGGCGGAGGAGGTCACGGCCCACGGCGTGGCGGTGCTGGTCGTCGGCCACGAGCCCGGCATCAGCGCCCTCGGCGCGCACCTCGTGGGGCGGCCGTCGTTTCCGCCCTTCCGTCCGGGTCAGGTCACGTTGATCGAAGACGGCGTGGCCCGCTGGTCGCTCTCGCCGGATCGCCTCGAGATCGAGCCCATACTGGTGGCGTGAGACCCATGCGCCGGCGAGGCTTCTTTTCCGACGAGCTCAAGGCGGCGGTGAAGAGCGCCGTGAAGGAAATCGAGCAGCAGACCTCCGCCGAAGTCGTGGTCGCCGTGGCACCCGAGAGCGGATACTACCGCGCGGCGGATCTGTACGCGGGCGCGCTCTGCTCCTTCGCGGCGCTGTGCGTGTTCCTGTACCACCCGCATCCCTTCGACTTCACGTTCCTTCCTTTCGAGCTGCTCGCTGCCTTTGGCGTGGGCATGTTGCTGTCCATGGGCGTGCCGCCGGTGCGGCGCGCGCTGACCACGCGTCGCGTTCGCTACGAGCAGGTACAAGTCGCTGCGCGCGCGGCGTTCGTGGATCACAACGTTCACATGACCCGCGCGCGCACCGGCGTGCTCGTGTTCGTGTCGTGGTTCGAGCGGCGCGTGATCGTGGTGGCGGACGTGGGTGTACCGCTGGACGAGATCGCCGACCGCTGGGAAGCCCTCGCGGAGCGCCTGGACGGCGCCATAAAGAAGGGAAATCCGGAGACGTTCTTGTCCAGCTTGCGCTACTTCGGCGCGGTGCTCGCGGAGGTGCTGCCGCGCTCGCCGGACGACGAAAACGAGCTGCCGGACGACGTGCAGGAGGCATCATGAAGGGGTGGATCGCGGTGCTGGCAGCGTTGTGCGCGCTCGCGTTTTCCGCTTCGGTCGCCGCGCGGCCGGGGGGCGGGCAGTCGTTTCGCGGCTCGAGCAGCGGCAGTAGCTCGGGCTCCAGCTGGGGGTCGAGCAGCTCGGGATCCAGCTGGGGATCGAGCGGCTCGAGCACGTCCGGCGGCTCCAGCTGGTGGAGCTCCAGCTCCAAGAGCGACGACTCTTCGAGCTCCGGCAGCAGTATCTGGGGAAGCAGCGACCCCACGCCCAGCTACGAGCCCACGCCCTACACCCAGACGGAGTCGTACAAGCAGATGCAGCGCGAGCTGGCGGAATCGCACTGCCAGTTGGGTTGCCTGGGGCGCAGCCACGTCGCGCTGGACGGTGGGCTGAGCGACTATGAGCAGTGCGTGAAGGACTGTCACGAGGAGGCGGTGAAGGCCGAGCCTCCGCCGCCTGCGCCCACGGTGCGCCGCGCGCCTCGGAACGAGTCCATGTCGCGGTACTTCTTGCTGCCCGGAGTGCTCTTGGTGCTCGTGGGCGCTGGGGCCGGCGTGCGGCGCGTGCTGGCCAAGCGCGAGATGCAGCGCTGGGCGAGCCTCGCGAACGAGCCCGTGGAGGTGTTCACGACCAGCGCGGGAGAGCTCCAGAGCTTCCAGCGCCGGCAGGGCCCCGCGCGCCAGCGCTACGATAGCGTGCAAGCGGCGCTGGCCGCCCTGCGCGCGACGGACGCGGGGTTCTCGTTCGTTCTGTTCCAGGATTTCCTGTATGCGCTTTACGCACAAGCGCACACGCTGCGCGGCAGGGGAGAGCTGTCGCTGCTGTCGCCCTACCTCACGAAGCCGGCGCGAGATTCCCTCGGCCTCTTGCCTCAAAAGCCGGTGAGCGCCGTGATCGTCGGCGCGCTCGCCATCGAGGAGGTGAGCGTGGATGCCGCCGCCCGCAAGATCGTGGTGCGCGCGAGCTTCGAGGCGAACTACGCCGAGGGCGAAGGCCGGGACGAGCGCGGCGTGTACACCCGGGAAACCTGGGTGCTGTCGCGCCCGGCGGACGTTCCTTCCCGCGGGCTCGACAAGGCGCGGGTGATCGGCTGCCCGAACTGCGGCGGGCCGTTGGAAAAGGCCGTGGGCGCCACCTGCGAGTACTGCGGGGAGGCAGCAGCTCCCGGCAAGCACGACTGGCAGGTGGACGCCATCGGCATCCACGAGCGCGAGTACGGCGGGCCGATGCTCACGGGCACGGTGGAGGAGCGCGGCACGGGTCTGCCGACGGTGGTGGCGCCGGACGCGCCGGCGGCCCTCGGGCGGCTGCAGGCGCGCGATCCGGGGTTCGACTGGGCGGGCTTCGTGGCGCGCGTGGGGCTCGTGTTCCACACCTTCCACGAGACGTGGACGGCGCAGGAGCTCGGACCCGTGCGTCCGTTCCTGAGCGACGCGCTGTTCGAGACGCAGCGCTACTGGGTGACGGCGTACAAGGCGCAGCGCCTGCGGAACGTGACGAAAGAGCCGCAGCTGGTCACGGTGCAGCTGTCCCGTATCGAGAGCGACGCGCTGTTCGACGCCGTCACCGTGCGGATCTTCGCCCAGTGCATCGACTACACGGAGAACGAGAGCGGCCGCGTGGTGGGAGGCAGCACCCAGACGCCGCGACGCTACACGGAGTACTGGACGTTCATCCGCGGCGTGGGCGCGAAGGGCGCGCCGCGGGCGGACCGCGCTTGCCCGAGCTGCGGAGCGCCCATGGACGACATCAACATGGCCGGCGAATGCGGCCACTGCCACGAGAAGATCACCGCCGGACGCTTCGACTGGGTCTTGTCCCGTATCGAGCAGGACGAGACCTACACGCTGTGAAGCACTACATGTGATAGCTGACGGCGTAGCCGGTGCACGCCGTGGCATCGTCCACGCGCATCCATACGTCGGCGGAATCGTCGTCCGTGAGCCCGGGACAGTCGAAGTCGAGCTCCACATTTCCCGGCGCCGTGGCGCAACAGCCCTGCATGCCGTTCGGTCCGGAGGTGATGACGCCGGCCTTGCAGCTCTTGATGGTCGTCTGCGCGCCGCCCGCGCACGCCGCGAACAGGCACAGCCGGAAGCCGGGATCCGTGGTGGCGGCGACGGCGTTCACCAAGCAGGTGAGCTTGTCCTCGCCGAAGTACGTGAAGTAGTCGACGTCGCCGCTGTCCACCACGCCGGTGAAGGTGCCACCGGCGCTGTCGGCGCAGGTGATCTTGCAGCCGGGGCTGCCGCACACGGGCGTGGCGCTGGCGAGATCGTCGTTCGGCTCGGGTCCCGGGTCGTTGCATGCGACGCCACCCGTGCCGCCGGTGCCGGACGTGCCGCCGGTGCCGGACGTGCCGCCGGTGCCGGACGTGCCGCCGGTGCCGGACGTGCCGCCGGTTCCGGAAGTACCGCCGCTTCCGGACGTGCCGCCGGTTCCGGACGTGCCCGCGAAGCCCGCGACGCCGCCGCCGCTGCCGCCGGTTGCGCCGCCGCTGCCGCCGCTGCCGCCCGCGCCGCCACCGTCGCTGCCGCTGCTCGCGCCGGAGCCGCCGGTGGACGTGTAGCCCGGAGCTTCGTCCGCGGCGCTGGCGCAACCGACGACGAGCAGAGCGATGGATACCGTGACGATGGACCCGAGCCCGAGAGCGCGCATGGCTTCAGTGTAGACCAGGTGCCGCCCCGCGCGCCTGCGCCGTTTCCGCGTTGCGGCGACAAACCCCTGAAATCAGGCCACGAAGGAACCGAGGCGGCGAAAGCGCTGGTAGCGATCTTCCCGTAGCTCTTCCGGCGACAGGCCGTCGAGGGAGACGAGCGCCTCGTACAGGGCGCGGTCGAGGCGGCGCGCGGCGTCGTCGTGATCTTGATGCGCGCCCCCCGGGGGCTCGTCCACGATGGCATCCACGCAGCCGAGCTCGAGCAGATCCGGCGCGGTGATCTTGAGGCGCTCCGCCGCTTCCGGTGCCATGCCGCCGTCCTTCCACAGGATGGCGGCGCAACCCTCCGGCGTGATCACGGAGTAGTAGGAGAACTCGAGCACCAACACGCGGTTGGTGACCCCCAGGGCGAGAGCACCGCCAGAGCCACCCTCGCCGATGATGGTGGTGACGGAGGGCACACCGAGGCAGCTCATCACTTCCAGGGACGCGCCGATGGCCTCGCTCTGGCCGCGCTCCTCGGCCTCGATGCCGGGGTAGGCGCCGGGGGTGTCGATGAACGTGATGACCGGCAGCCGAAAGCGATCTGCCATCTGGTACAGGCGGATGGCCTTGCGGTAGCCCTCGGGGTTCGGCATCCCGAAGTTCCGCACCATGTTCTCTTTGGTGGTGCGGCCCTTTTGGTGCCCCACGACCACTACGCTGCGCCCGTGGTAGCGACCGATGCCGCCCACGATGGAGGCATCGTTGGCAAAGCGACGGTCTCCGGCGAGCTCGATCCAGTCGTCGAACAGCCGCGCGACGTAGTCCAAGGTGTACGGCCGGTTCGGGTGGCGCGACAGCTGCACCTTCTGCATGGGCGTCAGCTTGGCGAACACCTCGCGGGCGACGCGGGCGGCCTTGTCCTCCAGGCGCAACAGCTCCGGCGCCAAACGCGCGTCTTCCGCGGCCAGCTCGCGGAGCTCGCGCACGCGAGCGACGAGCTCGACTACGGGGCGTTCGAAAGAGAAGACGTGCGCCATCGCGGGAGGCCGGGAGCTTTGGTCAAACGCGCGCCGTCAGCAAGCCCGACGTGCTGCGTACTGGTAGAACCGGTCAGACGCCACTCGCCGAAGCAGGCACCTGAACGCTGGGCGCCTTGCCCTTGATATTGAAGACGCGGAACGGCTTTTCCTTGCCTTTGAGCTGCGCCGGCGGGAGCTCGTCCCACTCATAGCGGGCGCGCACGCGATCGAGCGTCTGCTCGCTGACCAGGATTTGCCCTGGTTGGGCCACGCCGCACAGGCGCGCACTGGTGTTCGCAGTATCTCCGATCACCGTGTACGAAAGGGCGCGGGAGCTGCCGATGTATCCGGCCACGACCGGCCCGGTGTGCACGCCGATGCCGATGGCGAGAGCCGGCTCGCTGTCTTCCATGCGCTTGCGGTTGAAGCGGCCGAGCACTTCCATCTGCTCGATGGCGCAGCTGACGGCGCGCACGGCGTCGTCCGGATGAGCCACCGGCGCGCCCCACAGCGCCATGATGCCGTCGCCCATGAACTTGTCGAGGGTGCCTTCGTACTTGAACAGCGTTTCCACCATCTGTTCGAAGTACTCGTTGAGCATCTCGACGATGCCTTCCGGGTTCGAGCCCTCGCTCATCCGCGTGAAGCCACGGATGTCGGAGTTGAACACGGTGCACTCGTTCACCAGCTGGCCGCCCTTCTTCACGTCCAGCTCGCCGGAGAGCACGCGGGCGGCGATGTTGGGGGAGAGCAGGCGGCTGAAGCGCTCGCGGTTGACGATCTCTTGCTCGATCTTCTTACCCAGGATGTTGATCTCGATGAACATCGCCGCCTGCGCGGAGATGGCCGTCACGATTTCCATGTCCTTGGGCTGGAACTGCGCCAGGGTCTCGCTATCGAGCCACAGCACGCCGAGAATGTCGTCGTTGTGGAGCAGCGGTGCCACGATGGCCGAGCTGATCCGGTTCAAGATCATGCTCTTGCCCTTGGACGTGGCGAAGTCCATGGCGGCGTCGTGGGTGAGCACGGTGGCGCGCTCCTTGATCACGTGATTCATGATCGTGGAGGACACGCTGATGGGCGTTTCGCTGCCATCCCGCCGCAGGCTGGCGCCCGGACGGAGCTCCCCCGCCGGGTCCCGCAGGAAGATCACGCCGCGGTCCGCTCGCACGAACTTGAAGATGGTGAGCAGGATCTTGTTCAGCAGCGTGCGCAGATCGCGCTCCATCGCGATCTCGCGGCTGAGCTCGTGGCTCAGACGCAAGCGCTCGTAGTCCGCGGCCAGCTGCTGCGAGTTTCCCGCAACCTGGTCGTACGGCAGAAAGCCCTTCTGCGTCGCGGCGATCTGCGTGCCGATGGCTCGCGACTGATCCGTGACGTCCACCTTGGTGGCGTTCAGCGGCGGCAAGCCTTCGGGATCGTCGAGCGTCGGCGTGCGGAGCGGCGCGGGCTCGGCATCTTGCGGCACCAGCGCGCCACCGGCCACGGTGGAGGGCGGCGCGCTCGCCGCGGGGCGCTGCATGCTCTGCGGGGGCGAGCTGGGCATGGCGCCGGGAGCCGGTTGCCACGCGGGCGGGCCCGCGGGCTGCGCTGCCCACACCGGGGGCGCGAGCGGTTGGCCGGAGCCGTCGTCGAAGCGTGCGCGGGTGCTGCCGAGGGCGATGTCGTCACCGTGGCGGAGCCCCTTCTCGCCAGCGACGCGTTCACCATTGATGTACGTGCCGTTCAGGCTGCCCAGATCTCGGAGCACGTACTCGCTGCCGCGCAGCTCGACGATGCAGTGCTCCTTCGACACGATCTTGTCGAGCAGTTGGATCGTGTTGCTCGGGTGGCGCCCGAGCGTATTGAACGGGCGCAACTCGACGACCTGCTGGCCTTCCGGGGTCGCAAGCATTAATCGCGCCATTACGACCCGAAAGGCTACCGTCCGGGGACCGCCGGGACAAGGACGCAGGCAGTGGTGCGCCCCCAAATCGACCTTTTTGCCGACGCCCCGCCATCCTTTTTTTCTGCGCCCGCAGGCCGGCCCGCCCAAAGGCGTGCTTCTGATAGTCTCGACGGCCGTGACACGCCATATCCTCGCCATCGATCAGGGCACCACGGGGTCCACCGCCCTCGTGATGGGTACCGACGGCGCCACCCTGGGACGAGCCAATCACGAGTTCAAGCAGCACTTCCCGAAACCCGGGTGGGTGGAGCACGAGCCCGAGGAGATCTGGACCAGCGTGACCTTGGCGATCCGGGACGCCCTGGCGCAGGCCGGCGTGTCCGGGAAGGACATCGCTGCCATCGGCATCACCAACCAACGAGAGACGGTGGTGCTGTGGGACAAGAAGACCGGCGTGCCGGTGCACCGCGCCATCGTGTGGCAGGACCGGCGTACGGCGGCGCGCTGCGCCGAGCTCAAGAAGGCGGGGCACGAGGCCGCGGTGCGCACGGCGACGGGCCTGGTGATCGATCCCTACTTTTCCGGGACCAAGCTCGCGTGGCTGCTGGACGAGGTGAGCGGCGTGCGCGCCCGTGCGGAGAAGGGCGAGCTCGCCTTCGGCACCATAGACGCTCTGCTCGTGTACAAGCTCACCGGCGGCCAGCGCCACGTGACGGACGTGACCAACGCGTCACGCACGCTGCTCATGGATCTGCGCAGCCGCAAATGGCACGACGGCATGTGCGAGCTGTTGCGCGTTCCCAAGAGCGTGCTGCCGGAGATCGCACCCTCCGCCGGCAAGCTCGGCGAAACGCGCGGCGTGCCCGGTTTGCCCGACGGCATTCCGATCGCGGGCATGGCGGGAGATCAGCATGCCGCGCTGTTCGGACAGGCCTGTTTCCGCGCCGGAGAAGCCAAATGCACCTACGGCACAGGAGCATTCGTGCTGGTGAACACCGGCAGCGAGCCCGTGGAGAGCCGCTTCGGTCTGCTCTCTACGTTGGGTTGGCAGATTGGCGACGACGTGGTGTACGCCCTGGAGGGCAGCTGCTTCATCGCGGGCGCAGCGGTGCAGTGGCTGAGAGACGGCCTGGGGCTCATCACCTCGGCGGCCGAGATCGAAGCGCTGGCCCGCAGCGTGACCTCGAGCGAGGGGGTGACCTTCGTGCCGGCGCTGGCCGGGCTGGGCGCGCCCTATTGGGATCCGGAAGCGCGAGGCCTGATCACGGGAATCACCCGCGGAACCACCAAAGCGCACCTCGCCCGCGCCACCCTGGAGGCCATCGCGCTGCAAGTGAACGACCTGGTGACGGCGATGAGCGACGATCTGGGCAAGCCCGTGACCCGTATGCGGGTTGACGGCGGCGCTGCCGCGAACGATCTATTGATGCAGTTTCAATCCGACGTCTCTGCCGTGACCGTGGAGCGTCCCAGCGAGCTGGAATCCACGGCTCGCGGGGCGGCCATGCTGGCGGGGATTGGCGCCGGGCTGTTCCAAAGCGGCGCCGAAGCAGGCCGAATGATCCAGATCGACAAGACCTTCGAGGTGGGGATGGAAGCCTCGGAGCGCGACAATCGCCTCACGATGTGGCGTGACGCAGTGCGTCGCGCGCGGTCGGATCTGGGCGCCGGGGCCTGACGGCCCGATACTTTGGAAGGGCTTTCACCCCCACGGGGTTACAGAGGAAGAATATGGCCGACAATGAGCAGGGTGGAGGAGGAGTCCGCGAGGTTCCCGTCGATTGGGAAGCGCTCGAGGACGCCTTCGAGAACAACGCCCCCGAGGTGCACAGCTATCTGCATCTCGGCACCGGAGAGGTGCTCCGCGTCGTAGATGGCATTGCGGATCCCGAGATGCACGCACGCATCGCGTCGGACTCCACTTACATGCGCGTGGATCCGGTGAGCTCTCGCGAGCAGTACCGCTGGATGGAGCGTTTCATCCCGATGGTGGACGAGCCCGAGCTTCGGGATCGACTGACCCGCGCCATCGATGGCAAGGGTGCCTTCCGCCGATTCAAGGACGTGCTCATGGCCTTCGGTCCCGAGCGCGAGCGCTGGTTCGCCTTCCGCAGCGAACGTCTGCGGGTGTTCATGGAGGCGTGGCTCTCCGCGCACCAGCTCACGGCCGTTGCGCGTCCGGTGGTGGCGCCGGCTCCTCCCGAGAAGGGCAAGGAGACACCGCCCATCAGCCAAGAGCTGCTCAGCGGTCGCCGCGGGCGCAGCGCCGAGAGCCTGCGCAAGCAACTGAAGGAGCTGGCAGACGGCCTCGGCGTGCGGGATCTGGAGAAGGTGACGGCCTTCGCGGAGTTCGTGAAGGCACGCCGCGCCGCCCGCAGCTACGCCCACCGCCACGACGCGCGCCCGGAAGACGGCGAAGTGCACGAGGACTCGGACCCCGCTGCCAGCAGCGATCCACCGGACTCGGAAGAGCCGTCGCCCTCGTCGCGGCGTCGAACTGCATCCAGGTAATGCGCCGCGCGCTCCTGGCCGCGGTCTTCGCTCTGGGCCTCGCGCCCAGCGCCCACGCCCAAGAAATCCCTCTCGATCGCGTGGTGGTGCGCTTCATTGCGCCGGAAACCGGGGGCATGCGCTCGCCGCGCTTCATCTTCGAGCGCGTGCTGGCCTTCGAGGCGCGGCTGGAAGCGCTGGCGGATCCGGATCGCGCGGCGGGCAGCAACGAGCCCTATCGCGAGCGCCACGTGCGCGCGGCAATGGAGCGCCACATCTCCGAAACGTTGCTGGCGTCCGTGCGCATCGATCCGGAGCCCACGGCCAAGGAGCTCTCGCGCCAGACGGAAGCCGCGCGTCTCATTCTGTATCAGCAGTGCGGCGGCGCCTTGGCGGTGGAGCAAGCGGCCATTGCCGAGGGCATGGACGACAGGGAGATCTTGCGCATCTTGCGCCGCCGCGCTCGGGCCAGCCTGTACCTCGACCGCATGGTGGCGCCGATGCTCGCCCCCAGCCGTGCGGAGCTCCAGAGCTTGCACCGCACCACGCAGACGCCCTTTCGCAATCGTCCCTTCGACGAAATCGAGCCGGCCCTCCGCCGCTGGTACGTGGGCCGTCGCTTGGCGCAAGCGCTGGAGAACTTCTACCAAAACGCCCGCTCGCGCTTGGAAGTAAAGATCGTTCACTGATCGTTTGAATGTCGGTACGCCGCGGAACCACGCGTCCGCGCCTGCGCACTGCCCCACCCTGCGACCGGCCCTGTCGCAGGGAGCGTCGCGCCGATTTTTTCGCACAACTGGAGCCGCTAGCGCCCGACGCGGGCAGTGATGTCTGTCACTGCGTCGAGTTTCCCCCGTGAATCGGCCGCCCAAACCGGAGTATCCTGATGGTTGGGTCGGTGGGAGGCTCAGACCAGAGTGGGGAGGAGGTGCTCCTCGTACTGTTCGTCGATGACGAGGAAGCCGCAGTCCATTCCCTGACGCGGGCCCTCAAGCGCCATCGGATCTGCGTGCGGGGCATGTCGTCTGCTCAGCAGGTGCTCGCTCCGGGCGCAGCGGACGGCTACGACGCCATCCTGTTGGACGTCGGGCTCGGCCCGGATTCCGGCCTGGACGTGTGCAAGAGGCTGAGAGCGCGGGGCTGCACCAAGCCAATCCTCATGCTCAGCGGGGACGACGACGTCGAGCTCAGGATCCGTGCGCTGGGCCCGGAAGTGCAGGCGGATGATTACCTCCTCAAGCCCATGATTCCGGCGGAAATCGCTGCGCGCACTCGCGCCGTACGCCGACGCAGCTCGCGCCCGCCTACCCCGCCCCTGGAGCTCAGCGCGGGTGGGCGTTCGGTGCGAGTGGAAGGCGATTTGATTCCACTGACGCCCTTCGAGGGGCGTCTGCTTTTGTGCCTGGTCGAGGCCAAGGGGGAGATCTTGGGCTTCGAGCAGCTGCAGGCAGTGAACAAGCAGAAGGAAAGGCACGCCTGTGAGCAACTCGTGCATCGGCTGCGGCGCAAGCTCGGCAAAGCGGGCCCCCGGTTGGTGACGATCAACGGGGTCGGCTGTCTGTTTCGAATGTGATGTGAGCGCGCAGGTTCGCGCACAAGGTGGGCAAGCTGCAATTGTGAGAACTTTGTGAGTTGCGATCGGGATCCCCGCATGGGGGAAGTGTTGGATCGGAGGCTTCGAATGTTGAAGGCGGTAGGGTCGATGCGCACCATCGGGCGCTCGACCGTGGCGGGTATGGGCATCGCCGCGTTGCTCTTCGCGTCGGGCGCGTGCGGCTCGGACGACACTGCGCCCCTCGGTTCCGGCAAGTGCGCGCCTGTCGGAGCAACGCAGCCGTGTACGGGCCCGGGGGCGTGTGCAGGAGGGCAGGTGTGCGGTAGCGACGGCACCTGGGGCACCTGCGATTGCGGCGGCGGCACCGGTGGCGCAGGGGGCGATGCCGGGCTCGGTGGGTCCTCCGGCTCTACCGGCGGTTCACCGAGCGGCGGGGCCAGCGGCACTGGTGGCGGCGGCAACACCGCCGGAGCCGGCGGTGTTGCGGGTGGCGGTGCGACGGGTGGCGGCGGCGCCAGCGGGAAGTGCCCCACCGGGCCCGGCCCCGCCATGGTGAACGTCGGTCCGTTCTGCATCGACACGACGGAAGTAACGCAAGCTCAGTACACCGACTTCCTCAACGCGAAGGGCGGTGACGTTTCAGGCCAGCTCGCGAAGGAGTGCGACTGGAACACGAGCTTCGAGCCCGTCGGATATCCGATTGGATCGCTCGAAGTCGATATCACCAGCTGCTTTGAAAACACCTACGACCCGGTCGCCAAGGCCAACTACCCGATCTCCTGCATCGACTGGTGCGACGCTCACACGTACTGCGCGTGGGCAGGGAAGCGGCTGTGCGGTGCGATGGGAGGTGGTGGAACCATCGTTTCTCCGGCGTCGCCCCGCGAGCCAGGCACGGCGGAGTGGGTATACGCCTGTAGCAACGCTGGCACTTCGGCATGGACGTTCGGAACCACGCCGAGCGACAGCGTGTGTCACACGCATGCACAGGCGGCCCTGCCCAAACCGGTAAAGAGCATGCCGGACTGCCACGGCGTGGGCAGCCCGTTCGATCAGGTGTTCGACCTGGTCGGCAACGTCGCCGAGCTCGCGGACGACTGCACGCCCTGGAACCTGAATTGGAACACTCCGGACAAGGCGACGTGCAAGACCCACGGGGGCGACTACCGGAAGTATGCGACTGACTCGGAGTGCACGGACTTCAACTTTGACGGCATGAACCGAAGCGATCGACGCCGATGGCTCGGGTTCCGCTGCTGCGCCGACGTGATCGAACCGTGAGCAGCATACGAAGAAACGGGGAAACAGGAATGGCAAGTTCAAGGCTGTGGGCGGTCGTGGTCGCGGGTTTCGGTTTGCTTGGGATGTCTGCAGGTTGTGACCCCACCCCTGCGGACGACCCACCGTCCGACGTGCAACCCACTGGTACGCCGCTCCCGCAGGACTCGGTGATTCCCGTGGAGGTGTGGAGCAACGGCGAGTGGATGAAGATCCACCCATCTCAAGCTGGGATGGAACGGCTGGCGCAACAGTGGTGCCTGTATCAGCGGACCTTCGTCGAAGACGACAAGCTGTGCGGCTTGGCAAACACGACGGGCTCCACGCAGCAAACCGGCATCGCAGACCTGCCGCCAGCGAGCACGCCCATGGCGCTTTGTACAGTAGGGCTTTGCGTTCAGCGCAACGAAGTCTGCGCGGGATACATGCTGGAGGAGCTCGGGCGCTCGCCGCTTCAGCGTGAGCTCGACGGGGCGTCGTTCGACGCACTTCGGAGGAACACGCCGTTTGCTTCGTTCGAGTTCGACCTTGGTTCTGAGGGATTGGAGATCCCGAAGGCCGAGCTCGACGAGTACTCGACCGCGAACGGCGGCTCCAGCAGTGCCCGCCGTGTCCGCTTCCAGCCCTTGGCAGCGCCCGGCCGCGCCGCCGCCTTCCGCGGTGCGCTCAATCGTTTCGGCGCGGCGGGTTGGTGGGCGGAGCAGATCCGCACCTACGGCCTGGAAAACGGGGCGACGTGCTCGGATACTTTTCAGCTCGAGGACCTTGCGATTGCAAACGGCGTGGGCGGCAACCCGCCACCACTGGACCCCTATGCCGATGGCAAGAAGGTCAAATGGAGCGACATCTATGTGACGTCCTTCATTGACGCGCTCAACGAGTACTCCTCGGTTCTTCCCAAGACGGTTGCTTCGATGCAGGACTCGGCCGCGCTGGAGCTCAACGGCGTGGCCGCCCCGCAAGACCAGACGGCGACCCAGTGGAACGGCAAGGTCGACAGTGTGACCGCTGCGCTGAAGCTCTTGACCTACGGGCCGGAAGACCCGCCGGTGATGCAAGCCATGGCCGCCACACCGTGTGAACCGGAGACGCACCCGGCTACGGAGGTTGGGCCGACCGGTGTGCCGGTGTGCCCGCCCATCTCGCTCAATGCTGGCGTGGGCAGGGCGAAGTCCACGGTAGGCCACCTCAAGCTCCCGCCCAAGAAGCAGGGCTCCGAGCCCTTCGCCGACACCGTGTTTCGCGCTTGGAAGGAAGACGAGGCGGCGCTAGGGCGTCCAGTCCCGGCGGGCTACGCGAAGAGCAGCTTCTTCAGCAAGCTCGGTTTCACCGAGAACGACCTCGAGACGGCTCGCGGCTACCTTTGCCAAGAAGCGAAGGCATTCGGCCGCTTCTACAAGCCGGACCCGAGCACGGGACAGAACGGCACGACTCAGCGGGCGTTCACTCGCGGTGGCCCGGTAGTGAGCCTGGGCGCGGGCGTCCTCAAGGCGCAGTTTGCCGGCGCGCTCCACGTCGCGCCGGATCTGAACATCGAGTCCGCCGCATACGCCCGCTCTGGGGCCATGAACCAGCTCGACCAGATGCGCCACACGGCCGGAGCGCTGCGCAACGGGGCCACGTCGGCTTACAGTCCCATGGTGTTTACGGCGCTCGGCGGCATGGTCGAGGCGCTCACCAAGCAGCTCGGGGGGCGACGTCTCGAGTTCCTCATCGGCACTGCCTCGCTCACAGGAGACGGCACCGTCAACAAGGTGCGGGTGCTCGTACACGGCGTTCCCCAGTCCGGCGAGACGTATTGGGTGGTTCAGTCCCTCGAAGGCCTGAAGTGTGTGCTGGAGGGCAGCATCGATGGCGCCCCCTGCACGACCGACGACTACCGCCATGTGATCACCGCGGCGGTTGGATCGCTCGACTCCCGGATGACGGATCTCGACCCGTCGAGCGGTACACTCCAGGACGACCTCACCACGTTGCCAAAACCTGGCAACCCGACCGCCCCGATCACGAATCTCGATCCCATCTACGTAATCCGGGTGCTCGACAAGGCGAAGCCCGCCGCCTTCGGTGGTGTGATCCCGACGCCGGTCACCAACTCCTCCATCGGCGACGGCTTTTCTCGCCGAGTGATCGTCCCCGCGGGTGGCACGCTGGACGAGATCGTGCAGGCGGTTGGAGCGCCGAGCACGACGGACTGCTCGCAAACGTCGACTTCTTGCGCCGGCTTGAAGCGCAATTTGTGGCCGCCGCTCGAGTCCGAGATCACCGCAGATCCCTCTGCGTTTTCGTTCGAGCGCAGTTGGCAGAGGTATTTGGATCTAGCCGCCGCTGCCAGTCTCGAGGCCGATCAGATCGGCAAAGATCTCCTCGAGTCGGGCCTGAGGCTCGACATTCGCCGCGAAGAGGCGACCCGCGCCCTGACTGATCTATGCGGTGCAGACGCCAACGGGGAGACCGGCTGCGGCGATGGAGCGGCAGACATGGTCGAGTGGGTGACCCTGGGCCAGAAGCAGGCGTGCATGTGGCAGGTGGACAGCAAGATCTGCGGGTGCCCGATAGACCTGTCCCCAGGTCAGGAGTGCCCGGCGGAGCTCACGAACTGTCCGTTTCTCCTCGCCTCCGACGATACGCTCGACCGGAACGACCCGGTGGTCGCGAGGGGGCAGTGCAAGACCAAGATCGACAACCTGATCACCTCCCTGGGCTATACGGAGAAGCCCGGCCTGGAGGCGATTGCCGTCGTGGAAGGCGTCGGTATCTCCAACATCGACGACGGCCCAGGAACCGCGAGCTGTGCCCCTCTGGTCGCGTTGCGGAAGGACACCGTGACCGGGAATAGGAGCGAGTACATCCGCGCCAACATCCTGAAGGACTTCGGCCTCGAGGAAATGACCGCGGTTGCGGACCAGCTGCACTACGAAGAAGGGTTCGGCGACAACTACAAGCTCACGTACGCGGGGGCCACGGTGTTCGACACGAACCGGCCAGAACGTCCGTCCCTGAATACCGACGCGCACGCGCCCTGCATGATCAAGAAGGACGTGGACGAGGTCTCCGGAAGCGAGTTCTGGTCCCAGCAGGTGGACTGCTTCGTCTCCGGGAAGACGTGTCCGCCAACGGAGAAAGGCGTGGGCTGGGACGGCTGCCCCAACGAGTGGCAGACGGGAAGCAACCTGTTCACGTTGGACACCGAGCCCGCGGCGCTTCGCGCCCGCTGGGCCTGGGGTTTCGGGCATCTCCGCCGCTCGGTGGCGACCCTCGGTGTCCTTACGGGGAAGATCGGCAAGATGATGGCCGTGTCCGAGCTGATCCCAGCTGCAAGGCTCAACCCCGCCCAGGACATTGATGGCAACGAGCGGCTCAAGTTCGGGCAGTGCAAGCTGCCCGAGCTCGCCATGCGCGAGCCCAACTGGGTCCAACACTGCGCCACGGGGAACAACTTCAGCCGGTTGCGCTGCGTGGAGGTTGGGAAGATCGGTGGAGTCCAGGGGAACCCTCAGAACGGCAACCAAGACGATGCGCACAGGGACGGCGCAGGCCGCCCGGTGAATGCCAACGGCTGGCTCCCGAACCGGCCGGCGGATGCGTTTGGCTACCCGACCTACGGTCCGGACGAGGATGGACCGTTCGGAACCTTCGAGTATCCGGCGGCCCTGTTTCCGTGCGCAAGCGACGGTAGCGGCTGCGTTCCGAACAACGGCGTGGATCCGCAGATGGTCTACTGCGGCCTCCCAGAGAAGGACGCGCTCGCCGCGGCGGCATCCAACCCGGATCCGTACTCACTGTGGACGAATGGGGGCCTGCCGTATCGCATCGAAGGCGGAGCGCCCACTGGATATGCCAGCGCGTATGTCGGAGATAGCTTCACAGCGGAAGTCCAGCTTGCGACCAACCAGACGTTCAAGAACGCCGTGGATGGTCTCTGGGCGCCTCCGCCCTTCGGCGACTTTTGCTCGAGTCCCGATAACGTTTCGGTTGTCTGGCGCGCACTGTGTTCGGCCCCGGCCGTAGCGGACAAGCCGCTGCCCGCACTGCAGGCAGATGACGGCTTCATGCGCTTTGGGTCGTTCTCGAAGCTGGGCGGGCCGTACGACCCCGTCTACGTCAACGGGCAGACCATCGCAACGTGGTTCGCGTATCCGAAGAACGGGCAGTTTGACGCTCATGCGGCGTTGATGCTGTTCGACCTTCGCAAGAAGCAGAACTACCCGTTCCCCGCCTTCCAATACGCGCTGACGCAACGCAACATCTACGACGCGCTGGAGCTCGCGTGCCACGCGCGAACCAAGGGCATCGGCGGTGTAGACTGCGGCAGCATCGACACCTCCGTTGACTACCGCAAGCACCTCGGTCAAGCGGCAGCCATCGTTCGCTGTAGAGCCGATTCACTGCGTCGGTTGACCGAGCGTAGCGTGGTGGGACCAGTGCCGAGGATGTTACTCACCTCGTTCGCCACCGGACAGGGTCTACCGTCCGGATCTGGCGCTGGAGGGCAATTCCTCAGTGCCGCAAACGCTGAGTACACGGCGCTGTCGACGATGCGTGATGACGTGAATCACATCGCCGATGGCTTTGATCAGGTCGCGCTTACGTTCGAGCTCATCAAGCAGCTTGAAGCGAAAGGGACTGCGACCGTTGATCAGCTCCAGGCCGAGCAGGTGGCTACCATGCTCGGCAACGCTGCAGCGATCGCAAGCGACGTTGCGGGCATGTTCAGTTCCATAGACCTCAAGAGCGGCGCAGTTGGTGCCATTGCGGCGCACGGTGCCGCTGCGTTGCTGACCTCGGAGAAGATGCTCGTCGATTGGGAAGCGTTTGATAGCGCAATCGTTGCGGCAAAGGCCCAGACTCAAGCAGATCTGATCGGTGCCACGAAGCAGGGCCTCACTGAGCTCACTCACGCCCGGGACGCAGCAAACGACCTTCCGGTTCAAGTGAGCAATCTCGCGACGGCGGCCTCCAACCTCCGGGTGATCCAGAAGCAGGCCGACTACTACAGAGCGCAGGTCGACTCGGCCGACTTCTTGGGGGACGACAAGAGCGATCCGCAGTTCGTGAACATCGTGGAGCGCCGGCTCTATGCGATCAACTTGGTCCGCTACGAAGCGGCGCTGCGACGTGCTCGAAAGCTCGCCTTCATCGCGCGGCGTGCCATCGAGCTTCGGTTTGGCGTGGACATGGACCGAATGACCCAGGACATGACCCTGGTGCCAGCGCCTTCCACCTGGTCCAACGACGTCTGCACCATGGAGGGCATCGACTACGACAAGCTCCGTCAGCCCGACCCGGAAGCCGTCGTCGAAAAGTTCGCGTTTGGAGCACCTCCGCCCTCGGATACCGAGTTCGCTTCTCAGTACATCGGCGACTACGTCACCAAGCTTCAGGACTTCGTCACGAGCTATCCCTTCGACTATCCCCTCAAGGAAGGGGACGACGTTGCCGTGCTCTCCCTGGCGGACGACATCCTGGGGGTGCGCTCGTCCTGTGAAGAGCCCAGCAAGAACCGGCTGTTCTTCTCGACGGAGTTCGAGAAGCGGGACACGGAGCAAGTCGAGACCAACACGCAGGGCTGGTTCATTGGTGGCTGCGGCCTGGGCATCGCCGATCCGACTACGCAAACGACGACGGAGTGGCGTGGCTGTGTCACCGCAAGCGAAGCGGTCGACGACGCGGTGACCGTGCCGCTGAGCGGGCTTCCCACCGATTCGGTTCGCTACCGGATCGGAAACCGCCCCTGCGTGCCGTCGCCCAACGCCCAGACTCCAGATTGCCCTGACGTGTCGGACTACTCCGCTGCGGGCTCGCTGCAGCAGCGCCTCGAAGGACTGAGCGACGGCTACTACGTTGCGTCTGTCTACACCCATCTCGACCTTCAAGCGGCGCCCTACGACTCGACCAATGCCGCGGAGATGCGCGTGGTGCGCGAATCGGATGATGCGATCGTTGCGGCGACGGACGTCACGGTGGCGGGTCAGTCCGGATGGCAGCGCTATGAGCTTGGGTTCATCGTGGACCCCGGCGACTCGTACCGCATCGAGATTGCACCGTCCAAAGTCGGCATCGCGCTGTCCGGCGCAACACCCGCGGACTGGCCGGGCTTGCTGCTGTCGGCCGCCCAGGTGGAAAAGGTCGTGCCCGTGGGGAGCGGTGGCGTGCCCGCAGCCACAGGCTGGCAGCGTACCGGTCTTTCGCGAACCACGGTGGATCTTGCTTGCCAGAAAGAGGCCGGACCAAAGCTCCGCAAGCTGTTCCACCGTCACTGCGACTACGTGTGCAGTGACGGCATCAGTCAGAGTTGCACTGGGATCGACTCGACTAGCACGCCCATCAAGTGCTTCTACGAAGCAACATTCCCGATTGCGCTCGAGAACATCGAGAACGGCAGTCTCATTCCGTCCGGTCAGATTGCGATCGGGAACTTCAACTACCGCCACAACCGCGTGGGCCTGAACATCGTGGGCACGGGCACGACCAGCTGCGACAACGTATCTGCCACCTCCTGCTACGCGAACGGTTTCTTGGAGTACAGCCTGGTTCACAACGGCACGACAGGGATCCGGAACTGGGAAGGCGCCACGCTGCCGGTCACCCTTTCGACCGCGTTCATCGAGCACGGCAAAGCGCTGGCTGCAGAAAAGACGATCACGAACCCGCCCTCTAGCTCCGACATGTCCCTGCTCGAGCCCTACATGAAGGGCGAGTACGAAGGGCGGCCGCTGCACGGGCTGTACACCATCAGGATCTGGGACCGACCGGAGCTGCGCTGGGACAGGATCCAGGACATCCAGCTGGTCCTGAACTACCACTATTGGACCCGCTTCCAGAACCCGATCTGAGGCCGCTGCCATGTCTTCCGACGGCCTTCGACGAACGGCATTGCTGCTCGCGGCCTCCCTGGCCGCGAGCAGCCCGTTCGCCTGCAACTCGCCAGTGGCGGAACCCGCCTGCACCGGCCCAACTTGCGACCCCGTGGATGGCGGAACGGACGGGAGCGATGCGTTCGTCGGGAGTGACGGCGTCGCCCCGGACGGGTTGTCTACGGCTGACGCCGATCCCGACGCGCCGCCGCCAGATGACGCGGGGGACGGTCCGGGGCAGGAGGCTGCATCGGACTCCGCGACTACCGGTTCGGACGCAGCGGATGCCGGTGTGGACGGCCCGCCACCCGGACCTCCCGTCTGCGGCGACGGCTGGCGGGACGTGGCGACGGAGGAGTGCGACGACGGCGCGAGCGCGTTACCCGACGATTCGTGCACCAGCGACTGCCGGGTGCGCGATGTGCTCCCTGTGCCCGGCGTTCCGCCAGCGCCCGGAATCGCTCCGCCCGGTCGGAAGCTCGGAGAGGGGCGACATCCGCTGGCTGCCGGACCTGGAGGTGTCGCGGTCGTGTTCGAAGGAGCCGACTCGCCGAGCGTGGGATTGAAAGTACTCGATTCCGTCGGTGCGCCGCTGGCGGGCGTGGTGGATGTCGCTGCCGGTGCAAACCCGGCGCTGGAAGCGAATCCGGTGGTCGCCGCGCTGCCGAACGGCAGTCACGTCGTCGCCTGGAATGATCTAGGGATAGATGGCGACGAGCTGGGTGTGGGCATACGCAGCGTAGCCGCGACGGGTGCGCTCGGCGGATTGAAGACCGCCAATGCGTCCACGCTCTTCGCGCAGATGGATCCCGACATTCTTTGGACCGGGAGCGAGCTGGTCGTGGTGTGGACCGACTGGGCATCGGGCACTAGCGACGTTCGCCTGCGCCGCTTCGACGAGAAGCTCAACCCGCTGGCGCCTCCAGGGGAGCAGACGCTAGCTGGTAGCGCGGCCTTCGAGGACCGCGCCGTGCTGGCGGTCTTCAACGGAGATTGGGCCGCCGCCTATCGCATCAACGACTCTGGCGGCGAGACGATAGCCGTGCGGACGCCGACGGGCTCATGGAGCATCGGGCCGTTCTTGCCTGGGGCGACGGAGGACCGGCCGGGACTGGTGGAGCTGGATGCAACTCACCTCCTCGTGGTGTTCACGCTGGGCTCGACTTCGTCAGCAAGCACCGTGTCGCGTCTCGCGTTCGCCATCGTAGACACGACGTCTTTCGGCTCGCCCCAGGCGCTGGCGCTGGAACCACTGGCGGCTCCCTACGCTTCGCTCCCGGAGCTGGTGCAGAGGGATCCAACGGCGGTGCGTGTGGGCGCACGCGTCTACGTTGGCTGGCGTTCCGGTGCGATCCCAGGTCAGGCCCAGGCCGAGGAGCTGTGGCTGAAAGCTCTGAGCTGGGACGAAGCGACCGCAACGCTCGACCTTTCCGCTCCAGAGATCGCGCTGCCGCGCCAGAGCACGCATGCGAGCGACGACCAGCGCCATGGGTCGCTTGCGGGCGCCCCACTGTGGCCTGAGGGCGCATTGGTGGCTGCGTGGGATGACTACGGGCGGGTGTTCGGGCCGAACGAAGGGGCGCCTGACGTCGTCTTCGAGCTCCTGCCGCTCCCCATTCTGCGACTGCCCGACCAGGATGGAGGTTCCTGATGGATCACGGCCGCATCGCGTCCGTTTTCGCCCTCGCACTGGCTGCGGCGTTGCTCGTAGATTCGGCCCACGCGGAGCCTGGGACGGACACCGGCTCGCAGAGCTCTGTCCCGGTGAGCGATGAGCCGGCCCAGGAATACTCTGCCATCGACCCGGATGACGCGCCGCCGCTCGCGCAGCTCGAAGAAGACGCGGAAGCGAGCGCGGCACCGGTGGGTGATCCGGCTCAGACCTACAAGGCCGCACCGGCATCGGCCGTCACGGGCAGTGCGAGCAGCACTCCGCCGCAGTCGATCCCGGCCGCCCTACCGACCGGTGCGGACAAGAGCGGCGTCACCAGTCAGGCGATCAGCGTTCCGAAGGGCGCGGGAACCATCCAGGGGATGGAAGAAAGCTTCAGCGCTCAGCTTTCCACGGGCATTGCCACGTTTTCGATCCCTATTGCGCTTCCACGAGCCAGGGGTGCCGCGCAGCCCAGCTTGTCGCTGTCCTACAGCTCCGCCGGCGGTTTCGGCGTTGCGGGCGCTGGTTGGAGCTTGAGCGTTCCGTTCATCGCGCGGCAGACGGACCGCGGGATTCCGCGGTATCAAGACAACCCAAACTGGAATCCAGAGCAGGACCGATTCGTCTTCAACGGCGGCCAGGAGCTGGTGCCGATCTGCACGATAGCTGCCGGTAGCTGCGCCGCGGGCCTGCCACAAGAAGCGTTCCCGCAGTGGGCGAACGGGTGGCAGTACTTCCGACCGCGTGTGGAAGGCTCCTTCATGCGCTTCTTCTGGTCGCCGGACCACCAGACCTGGGTCGTGCAAGACAAGAGCGGGGTCGCGATGGAGCTGGGCGTTCCCCGCGACGGCACGAACGATACGCAGGCCCTGGAGGTGAACCCGGACGACCCCGGAGAGATCTATCGCTGGCACCTGGTGCGCCAGTTTGACGCGCATGGCAACGCTAATCCCGCGGTTGGGTCGCCGTCGCCGGTGAACCTCGTCGTGTATCGCTACTTCCAAGACGCGGGGATGGCGTACCTGTCCGACATCTACGACACGCTGCCCGCCGCGAGCCCGAACGCGAGCGACCTCTCGACCTACGCGCACCACACCCATCTCCGATACGAGGACCGGACCGACCCGACGAGATCCTACCGAGCGGGTTGGCTGATCGAGCAGCGCTTGCGGGTCACCGGGATTGACGTGACCAGCAAGACCTACAACGGCGGCGCGTCGCAACTCCGCCGGCAAGTGCGGCGCTACCACTTGGAGTACGAAGCGGGGCAGCACGTGTCGCTGCTTTCGAGCGTTCAGGTAGAAGGGCGCTGCGCGGACTCCGAGGACGCTGCCCCGGCGGAAACCAACGAGGCGCTCCCTCCGGTCACGAACTGCTCGACGCTGCCTGCAATGAACCTGGGCTACGCCCATGTGGAGGCGTTTGCGACGGACGGATCGCCCGGGGCGGCTGACCTGTCCGGCTACGAAGGGTTCGACGAGCGAATCATCCCCGTGGCGACGAGTCCGGCCAACTCCGTAGACGAGCAGCTCTCGGACCTGTTCGACGTGAACGCCGACGGTCTGCCGGACGTCCTGGTCACCGCTCCTGGTCAGTTCTCAGGTAAGCACGGCGTCTACTTCAATGGGCCGGATGGCACCGCCAACGCGTTCGGGCCGGCGGAAACCATCGGCGTCGCAGGTGTTGGCGGGGACAACGCAAGTGTCCTGACGCTGAGCAACACCAACGTGAACCCGCTGGATGTGGACGGGGACGGCATCGCGGACTTGCTTCACATGCCGGCGGTGAAGACCTACGCCGTGTACTCTCCGGTTCACACGGCGCAAGGCTGGGTTTGGCAAGGTCGAGAAGTCCAGCTCGCGGCGGGACTGAACCCGAAGGTCGACTTTTCCACGGACGCCATCGACATCCGCTCCATGGACGTGAACTTCGACGGGCTGGTCGATCTGGTGGTGAGCACCGGAACCGAATACGAAACGTTCTTTGCCCTTGGCCGGTATCCGGGAGGCGACGGGCTGTTCGGAAAGGCGACATGGACGGGGGCGTCATCCGCCAGCGCTTCGAACGCTCCGCAAACGGCCTGCGTGCCCTGGAGCGCAATGCCGGTTCGGTTCAGCGACCCCGACGTGAAGCTCGGGGATATGAACGGCGATGGGATCACCGACATCGTGCGCGTCCGCAAGGGTGACATTCGATACTGGCCCGGCCGCGGAAACGGAATGTGGGGCACCGGCAAGCGGGATGACTGCCCGGCAGGTACCTACGGGACGAACCGCTACGTTTTGATGGATTCGGGACCACAGTACTCCGACATCCAGGGCGATTCCTTGTTGCTGGACGATGTGAACGGGGACGGGCTCAGCGACCTCGTTCAGGTCCGGATGACGGACGTGGACGTCTGGTTGAACGTCGATGGCGTGGGCTGGACCAAGCGGCATGTCATCGCGGGGACCCCAGCCGCACCGTCCTTTGCGAAGCGAGTGCGTCTCGCAGATCTGAATGGCTCCGGTACTCGCGACATCGTCTGGGGCGACGGGGGCAACTACCGATACATCGATCTCCAAGGTGGGACGCGTCCGTGGGTATTGACCCACGTGGAGAACGGGTTGGGGAAGACCACCGACATTGAGTACTCGACCTCTACGGCGGAGATGCTTGCCGCCGCCAAGGCCAATGCGCCCTGGTCGCGCACCATGCCCACGGTCGTGCACGTCGTGAAGGCCGTGACCGACCACGACAACGTTACCATCGCGGGCCGACCGCCCAGCGACCAGCGCACCGAGTACTCGTACTTCGATCCAGCGTACGACGGGCAACAGCGAGAGTTTCGGGGATTCGCGCGCGCTCGGTCGGTGCGCGTAGGGGACGGTAACACGCCAACGGACGTCACCGAGACCCGCTTCCTTCTGGGCGAGTGTGTGAAGGAGGATCCAACCGACTTCGGCGCCTGCACACCTCCAGAGCGCTGGCGTGACAACCCCCGCGAAGCCCTCAAGGGCTTGCCCTACCTTACGGAGCGGTTTGACGAGAACGGCGTGGTGCTGTCCACGCAGCACACCACATACCGTTTGCGCCAGCTGTACGTTGGCCAAGACGGCCGCGCCGTGCGTCATGCCTTCGACCAAGCAGAAGACAGCTACCTCTACGATACGAGCCCCTTCATGCCGGCGGCCGCGTCGGCCAAAGAGACGCTGACCACCGTGCAGCTCGAAGCGACCCTCGGTGCTGCCAAGGTCGACACCTCTACCGACGTGAGCTTGCGCAGCACCGCTGGACTGGCCCACCTGCGCCGGCGGTTCGATGTAGATGTTTTCGGCAACCGGACGCAGGCCGTTGCGGAGGGTTGTGTCGGCGGCGAAGCGTGCTCCGCGGCGGATGAAGTGATTACCACGCTGACGGATCCGGGCCGACCAGCGGACGACGCAACGGGTTGGATCTGGCGAACCGTTCGCAGCGGGGTGACGGGTGACGCACACCCCGGGCTCGTACGGAATGAGCAGTTCACCACGTACAATGGCGCCGGCGATGCTCTGAAGACGACGGCAAAGCTGTCAGGCACATTGGGGTTGCATCGCTTCCACGCTGGAGGCGGCGCCGTTGCCCCAGCGCCTGCGACAGCGTCGGGCAATGACCAAGTCATCGACGTATCCTCGCGGACGTACGACACGTATGGGAACCTGACACAGGAAACCTCGCCCAACGGACGCTGCCGCGGCGTGGGATACGATGCGGACTTTCAAGAGCTCGCTACCTCCGAAACCGTGTACACCGGCGGCGGGTGCGGCGCGGGTGGTCTGAGCATGGGGGCGGCCTACGACCGCAGCTTCGAGCTCGCGACGCTCGTCGTGGACATGCAGTCGCAGCAGACGAAGGTGGCATACGACCAGTTCGGTCGCTTGCGGATGCTCACCCGTCCGGATCCCACCACTCCGGGTGCGCTCAGCCCGCAGCCCAGCGTGAAGGTGGAGTATTTCCTGCCGCCGGATCTCGGGCCCGGTGCGGCGCACTCCGTCATCCACACGATGTCCCAGGATGCCAAGGTGTTGTCAGACGCGGAGTACCTCGAGTCCTGGGCCTACGTCGACGGCATGGGCCGGACGCTCGTGACGCTGCAAGAAGCGGACCCCAGCTCGGACGGTGGCGATGCAGGCGGCTGGGTCGCGAGTGCCCTGACAGAGTTTGACGACAAGGGCTCGGTGCGCCGGAAGTACCTCGAGCTCTTCTATGATGGCGATCCCAAGAAGTTCCCCTTCAGTGTGGCGCCTGATAGCCCGTACGGCCGCCAGAGCTACGACGCCTTCGGCCGCCAGCAGCGAACCTACGACCTCGACGGCACGCTGACGCTCCGCAGCGCGTACCACGCCCTCGCGACGGACATGTACGACGCGGCAGACATGTCTCCCGGCCCACATCAGGGCACGTACGCCACGGAGCGAAAGGACGGTCATGGCCGTACGGTGCTGACGACGGAGCGCTTTCACTCAGGGGCGCTGATCGCTTCTCGCCAGACGAAGACGAGCTACCTGCCCACCAACGAGCCCGAGGTCATCACGAGACTCCACCCCGGATCGAGTGATGCACCGGTCGTCCGTTGGCTGCGTTACGACAGCCTCGGCAGAATGGTGCTCAACGCCGAGCCCAACACCACCAAGAACTTCGACCCCGATCCGGGAGCGGACGCGAGCACGTTCGAAGCGTGGCGCTACGCCTACAACGACTTCGGCGATCTTGTCGGGACCAGCGACGCTCGAGGATGCGGTACGAACTTCTCGTACGACGGCGCTGGCCGCCTCGTCAGCGAGGACTACTCGCCGTGCACGAGTGAGCAGGCGCCCTACTCGGCTCCCGACGTTGGCAGCCCGTCCGGGCCAACGGGCGTTGAGGTGCTGTACCTCTACGACTCCGCTCCCGCACAGCCGTATCCGAGCCTCGCCCGGCCGCCTGGATTCGGAGTGCTCTCACAGGACTTCTTCAAAGGTCGGCTCGTGGCGGTCTGGGATCGCGCGAGCGAAACTTGGAGCAATTTCGATGGTCGCGGGCGAGCGACCGAAAGCCACGTGCGCATCGCCAGGCCCGGTGCGCCGAGCAATGCGCTGGCCGAGCGGTATGCGCCCCGTCACTACAAGAAGATGATGGTGTTCGACGCCGCGGATCGTGAGATCGCGGCGACCACTGGGGCGACGACCGCGGAGCTGCAGGGCACGCTCGAGGCGCTGACGGGGACCTCCAGCGCGGTCGCGACCACGTACACCGCTCGGGGAACGCTGAAGCAGGTAGCGGGTAGCTACGGAACGCTCGTGGGGCACGTCGAACGTGCGGCCGACGGACTGCTGAACACGGTGGAGTACGGCGACGTTGCCAAGAGCACCACGGGCTTCTCCTACGACTTGCGCCGAAGGCTGAAGAGCGTTCAGACCTACCGCGGTCCGCCGCCGAGCTGGACCAATCCTCCCCCGGACTATCTACCGGCTCCGAGCTACGGCAGCGATCACCTGCCGACCTTTCAGCTTCTGTTGCAGGACGACGATTTCACCTACGACGTCGTCAGCAACCCCGTGGAGATCCGGGACTGGCGCGTTCCCGATGAGTGGCCGGACGGTGCCAAGCCCGTTACGCGCAAGATCCAATACGACGATCTCTACCGCGCAGCCCGCGTCGACTATCAGTACAGCGCCGGAGACGACGACTGGAAGTCTCCCTTCGATGCCGAGAACAGCGGCAACCCCAGCCTGGACGACCCGCGGCGCACCAAGCCCACGCCGCACGTTTCGTTCGACAAGCGGGTGCAGCGGCAAGACTTCGCGTACGACTGGCTGGGGAACACCTCGGCAACGGACGATGACACGCACGGGTTCTACGACCGTTCGCTGGGCGAGATCACGAACGCCTCGGACAAGCCGTACCAGCTGAGCACCGCCGGCAATGGCAGCTTCGGCGGAACGCGCACGGGAACGCTCCGCACCGCATACGACGACGCGGGCAATCTGACGGAGCTGCGTTTGGAACGGAGCGGCCCGTGTCTTCCGGCCGGTTCGCAGTGTTCGCAGATCTTCGCCTACGATTGGGACGAGGTCGGACGCCTGGTCCGCGCCCGGCGCTGGGACGTTGCCCAGGCAGAAGTCGGCACTGCGGGCGACCCGCTTCCCGCTCTCGAGCCTGCCGTAACCTTGGGCTACGGATACGACGCCGGTGACGACCGGGT
This sequence comes from Polyangiaceae bacterium, assembly GCA_020633235.1. NCBI lineage: Bacteria > Pseudomonadati > Myxococcota > Polyangiales > Polyangiaceae > Polyangiaceae bacterium. The sequence continues at coordinate 258,034 of JACKEA010000001.1, forward strand.
GTTGAAGTCGGCGTCCACGGCTTCCGGCCAGGACCACTTCACCGCGTACATCTTCGACTCCCTGGAGCTGCGCCGCGCCCTATGGACCGTGGCGAGCGGGGCGGCCGATGACCTGGACTACGAGCTGACGCCGCTCACGGAGGTGGCGTACCTGTTTGCCAATGGCGTGCGCTTGGCGCGCCTCGCCTACGAGCCGCCGTCTTCCGCAGTGCCGGACATCGGAGACGCCCATCTCCACGTCTTCTTCGAGCTCGGCGACCATCTCGGCTCGAGCTCCGTCGTCCTGGATCAAGCGACCAGCGAGCTGGTCGAGCGAAGCACCTACGAAGCCTACGGCGCAACGGAGAGCGACTACCGGCCGGAACGCTGGAAAGCCTTCCGCGAAGACTACAAGTTCACCGGGAAGGAAGAGGACATCGACGTCGGACTGACGTACTTCGGCAAGCGGTATCTGTCGCCGTATTTAAATCGGTGGATTTCGGCGGATCCTCTCGCGGTGCATGTGCCGGGTGAGGCGGACTTGAACGTGTACGCGTACGTGTCGGGACAGGCGCTGAAGGCGACAGACCCACTTGGTCTTCAAGCCGTCTGCAACCCTGACAAGCCGCAAGAAGAGGCACGCCGCGCCGGCACGTACAACGCGCGACTGGATCTGAAGCTCGAACGAGACGTTGAAGATGCCTATCGCCGGTACTCTTCGCGCATCCCGGATGGAGCGACGGCAAAGGAGATCGAATCCCTACACGCGAGGTTCATTGCGGAAGTTAACTATCTGGTGGACCAAAACGCGGCGGCGAAGGCGGCCGTGCCAACGGATCCGGCTCTGCGGAGAGCATACGACGAAGGCTACGGTCCGAACTTCGCGATGGGAGTTGTCTATCGGCTGTTTCAAGCGGTGGTCGAGAACCTTCCGATGGCGGGGAAAGCGGGCCGTGGCCGTGCGGGTGTTCCGGGCCAGGAGCGACCACCGCGCGCGAATCCTGAACCGCCGGTGGAAGGGCCGAAAGAGCCGTATAACCGCCTGAAACATTACGGTAGAACTCCAACGAAAGCAGATCGAAAAGCAGCCGGCGCGGGCGAGGGTCAGGTGGTTGACCACGACCCGCCGCTAGTGCAGCGGTACTACGAGGGGGATCCAAAGGCGGGAGAGAAGCCGGGGTATCAGATGACACCGGCAGAGCGCAAAGCAAGCGCGAATGATAGAACCCGTCACAGGATCCAGACTTCAACGGAATCGAACCGGCAGGGTAACGAAATGCAGAAGTACTCCAGGGGACAGAAGAAGAAGTGGAACCTGTGAACTACTGCGCGCGGATTGAACGGCACTACGCCGAGCAGTGGAAGAAGCCAGAAGCGCGACTGGATTGGGTGCCTGGGCCGCGACGAGACTTGCCGGCTGGGTTTGCTGTGCTGGTATTTGCGCGAACATCCGAGATGCGAGCATTTGCCACGAGGTGCATGTCTCAACCAGGCGACTCGTTGCGGCTAGAGCTGCACATGCTGTGTCGTGTCAGTGAAGCGCTGCGGTGGCAGCGTGAATTCGCTGAGTTGCTTGCCGCTGTTGCGCACTATCATCGTACCGGCGCGACTCTTGACGTTGGACACACAGTGAATTTCGGTCGACCATGGTTGCCCAACTCCACGTGCGAGTATGGTTTGCTTTCGTTGCCGTATCTCGACGGGCCAAAGCTTGAGTGGCTGGCGGAGCCCGAGGTGAGATTTCTGTGGCTGCTTCCGGTTACGAAACGCGAGGTTGATTTCAAACGAAAGATGGGACTTGAGGCGCTTGAACAACGTTTCGAGGAGTCAGGGTTGGATTTCCTGGATCCAACTCGCGAGTCTGTGTGCTGATGCGGCGCGCCGTCCTGGCACGGTGGGAGTATGGCCGGGTCGTGCGCGCGCCGGCGGAGGACGCTGCACCATGGGGACTGAAGGACTGGTGGTAGGCCTGAGTAATGTTTCGTTGGCCTGCGGCGCGCGCCAGAACGCGGCGGTGATCGTCGACGAGCTGGAGATGGATCCGATCACGGACGCCCCGGCGCCGGCTGGCCCAACGCAAACATTACTCAGCCGGCGGCCCAGAGCGGCGGCCGCGCACATCCGCGCTCGCGGCGCAGAGCGCGTCGAACCGCGCGATCCCAAGGCCACAGCGGTGGGAGGGTCCCGCCGCTGTGGCCGAGTCGTGCGCGCGCCGGTGAACGACGCACATCGCGGCCGTCCGCGGCGCGCTACGCACCTTCGCCGGGCGTGTACATGATCTCGACGCCAGGGCCGGGGCCGGAATCCCACATGAACTGGATGGTGTGCTGCGCGGCCCCCCTCAAGACGCGCAGGTGAGCAGGTCGGCGAATACTCTGCTCGTTGATCGCGCCAGCAGGTCGGCCGTTCCATGTAGTCATCATGAGCGTGCACTGCAGCCACTGCATTTGAAGCGTGAGGCCGACAACTCGATTGCCGATACTGACGGGAGCCATTCCGATGCTGCGATCGGAAATGTCCCACTGCTCGCCGATGGTGCCGCTTACGTAGAGACCCAGCGGTGGGGCTAGATGGCTGCCTCCAAAAAGGACGTCCACCCAGAACTCCGGGATCTCGGAGAAGAGCGTGGTCGCATCTTGCTTGCGCGCGCTGCCGGATGCGAGCAAGGCGCAGAGCGTTTTCAGCATCCAGCGCTCGAGGTTGTTGCCGTTGAACTGGATGTGTGTCGAGACGGTGCTCGAAGCGGCGATGCGCCGAAGCTCGTCGTCGAAGGCGCTGGCAAAAGCATCGAAGGGCCCAAGGGCGTTGTTGTGGGTGGTGCAGAGCACGCGGCTCACGACAGTCTCCGGGCGCACCCATTTCCCATCTGGCGTCCAGGGGAAGCCCCGGAGAAAGATTCCGCGCTCGTCCTGGCACAGCTTGCGGAGCAAGGCGGCTGAGAAGAGGTGTTCCCCCGAAAGAGAGCTCGAACAGTGACCGACGTCCCGCGCGTAGCACCCATCCTGCCGCGCACTCGGATCACCGCGAAGTGTGACTCGGATCGGGTTGGTCCGGAGCTGGCGAGACTCTCGTTTCGCTGAACGAGGCTTCTTGGCCATCGGAGGCGGCTCAAGCCTGGCGAGCGAGCCGATTTCGGTCGAGGAAAGTGTCGATCACGGCGAGGAGCTGTTTGCGCTCGCGCGGGGGCAGCTTCTCGATCTGCTTGAAGCGTCGCCAGAGGCGCTGGTTGGCGGACTTGGGCGACGCTTTCAACGGCTTGATGCCGAGGAGCTGATCGGCGGAGACGCCCAAGACCTCGGCGAAAGCGGGGAGTAGCTGCGTGGGCGGGTGGTCGGTCTGGCCCTCGTAGTAGGCGACCATGCGCTGGGAGAGGCCGACGAGCTCGCCCAGCTCGCGCTGCGAGTAGCCAGCATCGCGACGTAGCTGAGCGAGACGATTGCCAAAGGACTTGGCTGAGGACACCACCATCTTCTTCTTGGGCACAGACGGATCTCCGGTAGCTCGGAGAGCGTACCGTCGAGATCCAGGGGGAACGCTTTTTCGCTTGCTAAGGCATACAAAGCTTGTATTAGCTGGTGGCGGGCTTGTCGAGGTGATTTTTCGCTTGACGGCTATTTCCTCCTGGAGGCGCAGATGGCGAGAGTGAGCGAGGCAGAAATCCGGGCGTTGAAGCGGGAGATTTCGGTCGAGCGGCTGGCAGAAGCGCGGGGCGTGAAGCTGAAGAAGCACGGCAAGGATCTGATCGGCCTGTGCCCCTTCCACGACGACCACGAGCCGAGCCTGGTGATCACGCCGGAGCGAAACCTGTGGCACTGCCTCGGGGCGTGCCAGGCGGGCGGGAGCGTGATCGACTGGGTGATGAGGGCGGAGGCGGTGAGCTTCCGGCACGCGGTGGAGCTTTTGCGGAAGGACCTTCCCTCCTTAGCCGCCGAGGCTGCGGAGTCGCCGGCGAAGCCGCCGCCGAAGAAGACGCTGGTGCCGAAGCTGCCGCCGGTGGTGGAGCAGGTGGCGAGCGACCAGGAGCTGCTCGTGGAAGTGGTGGACTACTACCACCAGACGCTGCTCGAGACCCCGGAGGCCCGGGCGTACCTCGAGAAGCGCGGGCTCGGGAGCGAGGAGGCGATCCGTCACTTCCGCCTGGGCTTCGCGAACCGCACGCTCTCCTATCGCCTGCCCTCTCGCAATCAGCGCACGGGGAGCGAGCTCCGTGCGGCGCTGGAGCGGCTCGGTGTGTTTCGCGAGAGCGGGCACGAGCACCTGAACGGCTCCCTGGTCGTCCCGATCTTCGACGAGGCGGGCCAGGTGGTGGAGCTCTACGGGCGGAAGATCACCCCGCACCTGAGGAAAGGCACGCCGCTGCACCTGTACTTACCAGGGCCGCATCGAGGCGTCTGGAACTGGCAGGCGCTGCGGGAGTCGAAGGAGATCATCCTGTGCGAGAGCCTGCTCGACGCGCTCACGTTTTGGTGCGCGGGCCACCGAAACGTTACCGCGGCCTACGGCGTGGAGGGCTTCACGGACGATCACCGTGAGGCCTTTCGGCGTCACGGCGTCGAGCGGGTGCTGATCGCCTACGATCGCGACGAGGCGGGAGAGCGAGCAGCGGACAAGCTCGCCCGCGAGCTGGGCGAGGCGGGGATCGCGACCGCGCGGGTGTTGTTTCCGAAGGGGATGGACGCGAACGAGTACGCGCTGAAGGTCGCCCCGGCGGACAAGAGCCTGGGGCTGGTGCTGCGCCAGGCGGTGTGGCTCGGGAGCGGGGAGACGCCAGCGGCGGAGCCCAGCGCTGAGGCGCAGTCGATCGCCGAGGCGTCGCCGGCGCCGGCGCCCACGCCAACGGCAGAGGAGACCCTTCCCTCCTTAGCTGCTTCTTCTGAGGAGCCGGTGCAGACGGCGGTGGCGGAGAGCGAAGGAGACGACATCGTTTTCCGGTTTGGAGATCGGCGCTGGCGAGTGCGGGGTCTGGACAAGAAAGCGGGGCCGGAGCAGTTGCGCGTCAACTTGCTGGTCGCCCGAGAAGGCGGGGGCTTTCACGTGGACACGCTGGAGCTGTACGCGGCGAGGCAGCGAGCGGTGTACGTGAAGCTTGCGGCGGAGGAGCTGGGGCTCGAGGAGCGCGTGATCAAGCACGAGCTCGGCCAGGTGCTGCTCGCGCTGGAGGAGCGGCAGGAGGCGGAGCGCGCGGCGGACAGCGCGAAGAAGCCGGCCACGATCAGCGACGCAGATCGCGCGGCGGCGCTCGAGCTTTTGCGGTCGCCGGGGCTCTGCGATCAGATCTTGGAAGACTTCCGCCGCATGGGCGTTGTCGGCGAAGAAACGAACAAGCTCGTCGGCTACCTGGCGGCGACGAGCCGGAAGCTGGAGGAGCCGCTGGCGGTGATCATCCAAAGCTCGAGCGCGGCGGGGAAGAGCTCGCTGATGGAGGCGGTGCTGAGCCTGATGCCCGTCGAGGAGCGGGTGCAGTACTCGGCGATGACGGGGCAGAGCCTCTTCTACATGGGCGAGAGTGATCTGGCGCACAAGATCCTGGCCATCGTCGAAGAGGAGGGAGCGGAGCGAGCGAGCTACGCGCTGAAGCTCTTGCAGAGCGAGGGGGAGCTGACGATCGCGAGCACGGGCAAGGATCCAGCGACGGGGCGTCTGGTGACGCAGGAGTACCGGGTGGAGGGGCCGGTGATGATCTTCCTGACGACGACGGCGATCGAGGTGGACGAAGAGCTCTTGAACCGCTGCATCGTGCTGACGGTGGACGAGGGTCGGGAGCAGACGCGGGCGATCCACGATCGGCAGCGGCGAGCGCGGACGCTGGAGGGCGTCGTGGCTCGGCAAGAGCGCGGGCGGCTGATGGAGCTGCACCAGAACGCGCAGCGGCTGCTCAGGCCGCTCTCGGTGGTAAATCCGTACGCGGAGCAGCTCACGTTTCCCGATCACCGGACGCGGATGCGGCGGGACCACATGAAGTACCTGGCGCTGATCGAGGCCATCGCGCTGCTCCATCAATACCAGCGGCCGGTGCGAGAGGTGGAGCACCGAGGGACGAAGCTCCGGTACGTGGAGGTGACGAAGGCGGACATCGCGCTGGCGAATCGGCTGACGCACGAGGTGCTGGGACGGAGCCTGGACGAGCTTCCGCCGCAGACGCGGCGCTTGCTGGGGCTGGTGGACGAGCTGGTGAGGGAAGAGACGAAGCGGCTGGGGCTCGAGCGCGGAGATTTTCGCTTTAGTCGCCGAGAGCTGCGCGACCGCACGGGCTGGGGCGACACGCAGCTCCGCGTCCATCTGGGCCGGTTGCTCGAGCTGGAGTACGTGTTGGCGCACCGTGGACGCCAGGGCCAGAGCTACGCGTACGAGCTGTGCTGGAGCGCGAGCGAGGATGACGGACCATTCCTGCCCGGTTTGATCGACGCGGAAGCGCTGGAGGAGTCGTCTACGATTTCAACTTCGCGGGGGTCGAAGCCCAACTTCGCGGGGGGTGTGCGGGGTGGATGCGGGGGGGTGATGCGGGGGGTGTGCGGGGTGGCGAAGACGAGGCGAAGCCGCAGCAAAACAGCGGCGCTCGCGATCTGAAGAGTGATCGCGCACAGAAAGCGCGTCGCGGGAACGGACAAGCGTCGTCGTACGTGCGCGGAGTCGTAGCGGTCCGGCGAGCGGATGCGAGCTGATGCCTCCGAAGCAGGGCAAGAAGAAGAAGGCGCCGCGGGTGATCGGCGATCCGCACGATCCGGAGGGCTTCGGGGTGTGGGTGCGTCGGTACCTGGAGTGGCTGGCGGTGCGGAACTACTCGCCGCGGACGGTGGGCAACGCGGAGTCGAGCTTGCGGCTCTTCGTGGAGTGGTGCGCGGCTCGGAGCCTGGCGAGGCCGGTGGAGCTGACGAAACCGATTCTGGAGCGCTACCAGCGGCACCTGTACCACCTGCGGCGCCCCGACGGCCGGCCGCAGCTGTCGTTTCGGTCGCAGCACGTGCGGCTGAGTGCGGTGCGGGGCTTCTTCCGGTGGCTGGTGAAACAGAACGTCCTCAGCGCCAACCCCGCGAGCGAGCTCGAGCTGCCGCGGCTTCCGGCCCGGCTGCCGCGGGACGTGCTGACGGTGGCGGAGGTGGAGCGAGTGATGGCGCAGCCGGACACGCGCACCGCAGTGGGCGTGCGGGACCGGGCCATCGTCGAGGTTTTGTACTCGACGGGGATCCGGCGGAGCGAGGTGGTGGCTCTGAAGCTGAGCGACGTGGACGCGGAGCGCGGCACGCTGATGGTGCGCGAGGGCAAGGGACAGAAAGACCGGATGGTGCCGGTCGGGGAGCGCGCGCTCTCGTGGGTGAGTCGCTACCTGCGCGACGTGCGACCGGAGCTGGTGATGCCACCGGACTCTGGAGCGCTGTTTCTGACGACGCTGGGCGAAGCGCTGACGCCGGACTGGCTGACGCAGACGGTGCGGCGTTACGTGAAGGAAGCGGAGCTCGGCAAGAGCGGCGCATGCCACATCTTCCGGCACACGATGGCGACGCTGATGCTCGAGGGCGGAGCGGACGTGCGTTACATCCAGGAGATGCTGGGGCACGTGCACCTCGACTCGACGCAGGTGTACACGCGCGTGAGCATCCGGAAGCTGAAGGCGATCCACGACGCGACGCACCCCGGGGCGAAGCTCGAGCGGCTGGCGAAGACGACGGGGCGACGCGAGCAAGGAGCTTCCGCACCGGCCGGGCCGGCCGAAACGTCCACGTCGCCGGAACCCTCCTCGCGCAGGGCGGCGAGTCACGGCGACGAGCACGACGAGTGACGGTCGGCGAAGGGCGTCGCGAGCCGCTCCGCCCCCCAGCGCGAGTCGCTCGCTCGGCGGAGCGCATAAGCCTGGCTTATGCGCACCGCCCGGCGTCCCGGGGCTTGCACCGCCGAGCACGGTGGGGCGGCTCGCGAGCAAGCCCCGCGCCGCCGGGTCCCCTCGCTCGCTAAACATAACCGGAGGGTTATGTTACCTCGCGCTGGGGGGCTGCGCTCCACGGTGCACGTCGCATCACGCTCGCGCTGCACGTCGAGCTCGCGACGCGTGCACCGTCTCGGCGAGCGCGGCGGCCCCGCCCCGCCGCGCTCGCCTCATGGCGTCACAGAGGCCCGCCCGCCCCGGCGGGAAACGGCTCGGCCCGCGTGGGACCCTCCCACGCGGGCCTCATCACGTCCCAGCCCCGCCGCTCGGCGCCGCGGTGCTATGCTCGGCATGTGAACGCGCTGAAAGCCCACGTGAAGAACGGCCGCATCATCGTCGATGAGCCCACGGACCTGCCCGAGGGGACGGAGCTGTACCTCGTGCCGGCTGAAGACGATGACGAGATGGACGATGAGGAGCGCGCAGAGCTCGAAGCTGCCATCGACGAAGGACTGGACGACTTCGAGGCTGGACGCATCGTCGACGAGGAGACCGTGCGGGCCATGCTGCGGGCGCACCGTTGAAGCTCGAGATTTCCGCTCGCGCAGACCGCGAAATGAAAGCGGCGTTGAAGTGGTGGGGCGAAAATCGGCGTGATGCACCCACGCTGCTCAGCGACGAGATCGGCGAGTATCTCGACAAGCTGAAAGAGTCGCCCGACCTCGGTGCGGTTTGGCGGACACGCCGCGGCCAACTGATTCGAAAAGTGCTCCTCCCACGCACGAAGAAACAGCTCTACGTGACCCGCCCCAACGCCAACACGGTGCGCATCGTTTGCTTGTGGGGCGGGCAGCGCGGCCGCCCGCCGAAACTCTAATCTTCTCCTCTTAGCTGCCTCAGATAGCCGCCTGCGTGCGCGCGTACGCGGGCGGACAAGCGTCTCCGCCTCGAGCAGCGAGCCCGAAAACACGCGTCTGGGGATTTTCAGTTGCGCGCGCAGGAACGCGTCGGGCTCGCGCGCTTCGAAGTCACGGAAGGCACCCGGGAAAATCGGTGTGCGGGTACGACGAATGCGTCGGACTCATGTTTCACCGGGAAGGAAGAGGACATCGACGTCGGCCTCACGTACTTCGGCAAGCGGTATCTGTCGCCGTATCTGAATCGGTGGATCAGTCCGGATCCGCTCGCGGTGCATGGGCTGGGGGCGGACCTGAATCTGTACGCGTACGTGTCGGGGCGCGCGTTGAAGGCGGTCGATCCACTTGGTCTGCAGGAAGCTCCCAAGGACTCGATTCCAGATGGCTGGAGCTTCACGGTCACCGGCTGCGGTCAGGAAGGTGTTGCCTGCCAAGCCGGGGACGACGTCGCCGGTGCGCCGGGTAGTACCGGGGCTTCGTCGACTGGCGGAGAAGCGCCGGGTGTTGCGGCTGCGCATGGTGCAGCAACCGGCTTCCTCGGGTCGGTGACGCCGAACGGCGATAACGCGACAGCAAGCGTTGCAGATACCGTCAACAAGAATGCGTCGCCGAACGAACGTCGAGGATTCGGCGTTGGATTGATGGCTGGCGCGGCGGCCGGTGCAGGGACAAGCACGTACGTGACCTACCGATGGCTCTTGTACTTGGCCGGGGAAGCTGGCGGCGGAGGTAGCGGGCCTGCTGCAGGAGCGGTCGTCAGCACCTATCTGATGGCGGGTCTACTGTCGATGTACGTCGAGTACCTCGCGCTTGGACAAGCTGGCCGCAATGCAGAAGTGGGCTACAAGATGTCCCGAACTTCGAGCAAGTCGGCGACTTCAACGGCATCGCGGGGTGGGGCAAATCCGAAGACGCAGAAGGCTGCTGCACGAGGCAGCAAACTCCACTCGGACAAGCCTGGGCATCTTCCGGACCAGCTGCGAGCCCGATACCCAAACACGGACTTCGAGTTCACTAAGCCCGGTGTGGCAGGCCAGGACGTCCACGTTACGGGGGGGCAGCACCCCTCGTCTTACACGGGCTCGAAATGGCCCCAAGGAGTCGACTATGCTGACTTCAAGCCAGATACGCCCGGGGGAAGGAAGACCTTTTCTCGCGATCAACGCCTGAAGTGGAAGCAGCCAACATTCATGCTGCCGTATGATCCGAGGAGCGGGACGCTGACGCCATGAGCCGAATCACCAGTGGGCCGATCGAACTGACTGCGCCGGAGGACTGGGGTAAGATCAGCGAGCCGGGCGAAGTTCTGACTCTTGCAAAGCTCGGTGATGGGGTGGGAGCTCTCCAGTTCTCCTCTGCTGGCTACCGGGCTGGCGTGAAACCAGATCCGGATGTTGGTGAGCTTGGTGCGATGGTCAGAGAACTCGCGAGAGCCAACGCTCTGGGTATTGAAAGTGATCGTGTAGCTGTCACCGAAAACGGCTTGCGCATTGCCGCGGCCAGCTACAGCAACGATGAGGAGTTCACGCGGATCTGGTACGTGACCGATGGCTGGAGCGTGGCATTGGCGACGTATACGTGCGATGCATCGGATCCGCGAACTGAACTGGATGCTTGCGAACGAATAGTACGAGCCATACGTTTTTCCAAGGTTTCCGATTCGTGATGCGAAGCTCGAGACGTGCGCCCAGACGTAGAGTGGGAGCAGTGTGGCCGGAGCGGGCTCTCCCAGGCCTGAGTAATGTTTCGTTGGCCTGCGGCGCGCGCCAGAACGCGCCGGTGATCGCCGCCGAGCTGGAGACGGACCCGCTCACGGACGCCCCGGCGCCGGCTGGCCTAACGCAAACATTACTCAGCCGGCGGCCCAGAGCGGCGGCCGCGCACATCCGCGGTCGCGACGCAGAGCGCGTCGGCCCGCGTCATTCCAAGGCCACAGCGGTGGGAGGGTCCCGCCGCTGTGGCCGAGTCGTGTCCGCGCCGGTCGCCGCCGTGTAGTGCGCGCGCTCCGGCTGGGTACATCAGCCCGCGCGGCGCTGGTGCTCGGCGATCAGCGTGGCGACGAATTTGGCGACGAGTTCCTGCTCGCGCCTGGGCAAGGCCACGGCCTGCTCGAAGACGCGCTGGAGCTTTCCGACGGGCCCGGGCCTGCGCGGCTCGACGGGACGCTCGCCGAGCAGCTCTTCGACGCGGACGCCGAGAGCCTTTGCTAGGCGGGGCAGCACGTCGGAGCGGGGAGGAGTTGCGGATGTCTCCCAGTAGGCGATGGATTTGGGAGAAACGCGCACGGCGTCGGCGAGCTCGACCTGGCTGAGGCCGGCCGCTTTTCGCAGAGCCACCAGACGAGCCGCCTGTTTGGGGCGAGGTCTGGAGAGACGACGAGGCATGCCGGGATTGTAGGGGTGCATTTCTGGATCCCTCCTTTCCCAGGGCAGAAGACGCTTGCTGCGTACCTGGTATGCCAGGTAAAACGGGACGGGTCAATCAGGTACGTCAGAAGCGTTGTTTTTCGCTTGACGGCTATTTCCTCCTGGAGGCGCAGATGGCGAGAGTGAGCGAGGCAGAAATCCGGGCGTTGAAGCGGGAGATTTCGGTCGAGCGGCTGGCAGAAGCGCGGGGCGTGAAGCTGAAGAAGCACGGCAAGGATCTGATCGGGCTGTGCCCGTTTCACGACGACCGCGAGCCGAGCCTGGTGATCACGCCAGAGCGGAACCTGTGGCACTGCCTCGGAGCGTGCCAGGCGGGCGGGAGCGTGATCGACTGGGTGATGAGGGCGGAGGCGGTGAGCTTCCGGCACGCGGTGGAGCTGCTCAGGAAGGATCTTCCCTCCTTAGCCGCCGAAGCCGCGGAGTCGCTGGCGAAGCCGCCGCCGAAGAAGACGCTGGTGCCGAAGTTGCCGCCGGTGGTGGAGCAGGTAGCGAGCGATCAGGAGCTGCTCGTGGAAGTGGTGGACTACTACCACCAGACGCTGCTCGAGAGCCCGGAGGCCCGGGCGTATCTGGACAAGCGCGGGCTCGGGAACGAGGAGGCAATTCGTCACTTCCGTCTGGGCTTCGCGAACCGCACGCTCTCCTATCGCCTGCCGTCTCGAAACCAGCGCACGGGCAGCGAGCTCCGAGCGGCGCTGGAGCGTCTCGGGGTGTTTCGCGAGAGCGGGCACGAGCACCTGAACGGCTCCCTGGTCGTCCCGATCTTCGACGAGACGGGCCAGGTGGTGGAGCTCTACGGGCGGAAGATCACCCCGCACCTGAGGAAGGGCACGCCGCTGCACCTGTACTTGCCGGGTCCGCATCGAGGCGTCTGGAACTGGCAGGCGCTGCGGGAGTCGAAGGAGATCATCCTCTGCGAGAGCCTGCTCGACGCGCTCACGTTTTGGTGTGCGGGCCACCGGAACGTCACCGCGGCCTACGGTGTGGAGGGCTTCACGGACGATCACCGTGAGGCCTTTCGGCGTCACGGCGTCGAGCGGGTGCTGATCGCCTACGATCGCGACGAGGCGGGAGAGCGCGCAGCGGACAAGCTCGCGCGGGAGCTGGGCGAGGCGGGGATCGCGACCGCGCGGGTGTTGTTTCCGAAGGGGATGGACGCGAACGAGTACGCGTTGAAGGTCGCCCCGGCGGACAAGAGCCTCGGCTTGGTGCTGCGGCAGGCGGTGTGGCTCGGGAGCGGCGAGACGCCGGCGGCGGAGCCCAGCGCTCGGGAGGAGGCGATCGCCGAGGCGTCGCCGCTTACGCTTAAGCGCCCACGCCAACGGCAGAGGAGACCCTTCCCTCCTTAGCTGCTTCTTCTGAGGAGCCGGTGCAGACGGCGGTGGCGGAGAGCGAAGGAGACGACATCGTTTTCCGGTTTGGAGATCGGCGCTGGCGAGTGCGGGGTCTGGACAAGAAAGCGGGGCCGGAGCAGTTGCGCGTCAACTTGCTGGTCGCCCGAGAAGGCGGGGGCTTTCACGTGGACACGCTGGAGCTGTACGCGGCGAGGCAGCGAGCGGTGTACGTGAAGCTTGCGGCGGAGGAGCTGGGGCTCGAGGAGCGCGTGATCGCTAACGAGCTCGGCCAGGTGCTGCTCGCGCTGGAGGAGCGGCAGGAGGAGGCGGAGCGCGCGGCGGACAGCGCGAAGAAGCCGGCCACGATCAGCGACGCCGATCGCGCGGCGGCGCTCGAGCTTTTGCGGTCGCCGGGGCTCTGCGATCAGATCTTGGAAGACTTCCGCCGCATGGGCGTTGTCGGCGAAGAAACGAACAAGCTCGTCGGCTACCTGGCGGCGACGAGCCGGAAGCTGGAGGAGCCGCTGGCGGTGATCATCCAAAGCTCGAGCGCGGCGGGAAGAGCTCGCTGATGGAGGCGGTGCTGAGCCTGATGCCCGTCGAGGAGCGGGTGCAGTACTCGGCGATGACGGGGCAGAGCCTCTTCTACATGGGCGAGAGTGATCTGGCGCACAAGATCCTGGCCATCGTCGAAGAGGAGGGAGCGGAGCGAGCGAGCTACGCGCTGAAGCTCCTGCAGAGCGAGGGGGAGCTGACGATCGCGAGCACGGGCAAGGATCCAGCGACGGGGCGGCTGGTGACGCAGGAGTACCGGGTGGAGGGGCCGGTGATGATCTTCCTGACGACGACGGCGATCGAGGTGGACGAAGAGCTTTTGAACCGCTGCATCGTGCTGACGGTGGACGAGGGACGGGAGCAGACGCGGGCGATCCACGATCGGCAGCGGCGAGCGCGGACGCTGGAGGGGGTGGTGAGCCGGCAAGAGCGCGGGCGGTTGATGGAGCTGCACCAGAACGCCCAGCGCTTGCTCAGGCCGCTTTCGGTCGTGAATCCGTACGCGGAGCAGCTCACGTTTCCCGATCACCGGACGCGGATGCGGCGGGACCACATGAAGTACCTGGCGCTGATCGAGGCCATCGCGCTGCTCCATCAATACCAGCGGGCGGTGCGAGGAGAGGTGGAGCACCGGGGCACGAAGCTCCGGTACGTGGAGGTGACGAAGGCGGACATCGCGCTGGCGAATCGGCTGACGCACGAGGTGCTGGGGCGGAGCCTGACGAGCTGCCGCCGCAGACGCGCGGCGCTTGCTGGGGCTGGTGGACGAGCTGGTGAGGGAAGAGACGAAGCGGCTGGGGCTCGAGCGCGGAGATTTTCGCTTTAGTCGCAGAGAGCTGCGCGACCGCACGGGCTGGGGCGACACGCAGCTCAAGGTGCACCTCGGGCGGCTGGTGGAGCTGGAGTACGTGCTGGTGCACCGCGGGCGGCAGGGGCAGAGCTACGGCTACGAGCTGTGCTGGAGCGCGAGCGAAGAGGACGGACCATTGCTGCCAGGTTTGATCGACGCGGAGGCGCTGGACGCGTCGTCTACGATTTCAACTTCGCGGGGGTCGAAGCCCAACTTCGCGGGGGGTGGTCGGCCCTCGGTCGGCCCCCGGTCGGGGGGTGGTCGGGGTGGCCAAGACGAGACGAAGCCGCAGCAAAACAGCGGCGCTCGTGATCTGAAGAGTGATCGCGCACAGAAAGCGCGCCGCGGGAACGGACAAGCGTCGTCGTACGTGCGCGGAGTCGTAGCGGTGCGGCGAGCGGATGCGAGCTGATGCCTCCGAAGCAGGGCAAGAAGAAGAAGGCGCCGCGGGTGATCGGCGATCCGCACGATCCGGAGGGCTTCGGTGTGTGGGTGCGTCGGTACCTGGAGTGGCTGGCGGTGCGGAACTACTCGCCGCGGACGGTGGGCAACGCGGAGTCGAGCCTGAGGCTCTTCGTGGAGTGGTGCGGAGCGCGGAGCCTGGTGAGGCCGGTGGAGCTGACGAAACCGATTCTGGAGCGCTACCAGCGGCACCTGTACCACCTCCGGCGCCCCTGACGGCCGGCCGCAGCTGTCGTTTCGGTCGCAGCACGTGCGGCTGAGCGCGGTGCGGGCTTCTTCCGGTGGCTGGTGAAACAGAACGTCCTATCCGCGAACCCCGCGAGCGAGCTCGAGCTGCCGCGGCTTCCGGCCCGGTTGCCGCGAGACGTGCTGACGGTGGCGGAGGTGGAGCGGGTGATGGCGCAGCCGGACACGCGGACGGCGGTGGGCGTGTGGGACCGGGCCATCGTCGAGGTCTTGTACTCGACGGGGATCCGGCGGAGCGAGGTGGTGGCTCTGAGGCTGAGCGACGTGGACGGAGAGCGCGGCACGCTGATGGTGCGCGAGGGCAAGGGACAGAAGGACCGGATGGTGCCTGTAGGGGAGCGCGCGCTCTCGTGGGTGAGTCGCTACCTGCGCGACGTGCGACCGGAGCTGGTGATGCCACCGGACTCTGGAGCGCTGTTTCTGACGACGCTGGGCGAGGCGCTCACGCCGGACTGGCTGACGCAGACGGTGCGGCGTTACGTGAAGGAAGCCGAGCTCGGCAAGAGCGGCGCCTGCCACATCTTCCGGCACACGATGGCGACGCTGATGCTCGAGGGCGGAGCGGACGTGCGCTACATCCAGGAGATGCTGGGGCACGTGCACCTGGACTCGACGCAGGTGTACACGCGCGTGAGCATCCGGAAGCTGAAGGCGATCCACGACGCGACGCACCCCGGAGCGAAGCTCGAGCGGCTGGCGAAGACGACGGGGCGACGCGAGCAAGGAGCTTCCGCACCGGCCGGGCCGGCTGAAACGCCCACGCCACCGGAACCCTCTCGCGCTTGGCGGCGGGTCACGGCGACGAGCACGACGAGTGACGGTCGGCGAAGAGCGACGCGAGCCGCTCCGCCCCCCCAGCGCGAGTCGCTGCTCGGCGGTGCGCATAAGCCTGGCTTATGCGCACCGCCCAGCGTCCTGGGGCTTGCACCGCCGAGCACGGTGGGGCGGCTCGCGAGCAAGCCCCTGCGCCGTTGGTCCCTCGCTCGCTAAACATAACCGGAGGGTTATGTTACCTCGCGCTGGGGGCTGCGCTCCACGGTGCACGTCGCATCACGCATCGCAGTGAGCGTCGAGCTCGCGCCGCGTGCACCGTCTCGGCGAGCGCGGCGGCCCCGCCCCGCCGCGCTCGCCTCATCGCGTCACAGAGGCCCGCCCGCCCCGGCGGGAAACGGCTCGGCCCGTGGGACCCTCCCACGCGGGCCTCATCACGTCCCAGCCCCGCCCCTCGGCGTCGCGGTGCTATGCTCGGCATGTGAACGCGCTCAAAGCCCACGTGAAGAACGGCCGCATCGTGGTCGACCAACCGACGGACTTGCCTGAGGGCACGGTGCTGACGCTCGTGCCCGTCGAGGATGAAGAAATTCCCGGCGTCGCACACGAGCACATGAGCGCGGAAGAACGCGAGGCGCTGGAGAAGGCGATTGACGAAGGCTTGGCCGATGCCGACGCGGGTCGAGTGGTCGATGCTTCCGTAGTCTTGGAAAAGCTCCGCGCTCGCTCAAGTGCATGAAGGTCATCTTCGGAACGCGCTGAGCTCGAGGCTGAGGAGCTCGACACGTGGTGGCGGGAAAACCGCCCGCGGCGCCAGACATGTCGGTCGACGAGCTGGACCGGCTTGTCGAGCTGCTCAAGGTCCCAGGCGTCGCTGGGAACGAAGCGACAGACGGCGAGCGGCAGAATCGTCTACTGCATCGTGATGGAGAAGAGCGGGCACTACATCTACCTGCAGCGGGACAGCGAGACGCAGGTCACGATTGTCTGCCTCTGGGCCGGTCGGCAAGAGCACGAACCCGAGCTCTGAAGCCCTGACCTTCTTTCCTTAGCCGCCCGAAAACCACGCGTCCGCGCGCGCGTGCGTGCACGCCCTCGCGTGTCGGCGACAGCGTGCGCAGGCGAAAACACGCGTCTGGGGATTTTCAGGTGCGCGCGCAGGAACGCGTCCGGCTCGCGCGCTTCGAAGTCACGGAAGGCACCCGGGAAAATCGGTGCGCGCGTACGACGAACGCGTCGGACTCATGTTTCACCGGGAAGGAAGAGGACATCGACGTCGGCCTCACGTACTTCGGCAAGCGGTATCTGTCGCCGTATCTGAATCGGTGGATCAGTCCGGATCCGCTCGCGGTGCATGGGCTGGGGGCGGACCTGAATCTGTACGCGTACGTGTCGGGGCGCGCGTTGAAGGCGGTCGATCCACTTGGTCTGCAGGAAGCCCTGGCGACTCTGATTCCAGATGGCTGGAGTTTCACGGTCACCGGCTGCGGTCAGGAAGGTGTTGCCTCGCTGCTGGGGACGACGTCGCCGGTGCGCCGGGTAGTACCGGGGCTTCGTCGACTGGCGGAGAAGCGCCGGGTGTTGCGGCTGCGCATGGTGCAGCAACCGGCTTCCTCGGGTCGGTGACGCCGAACGGCGATAACGCGACAGCAAGCGTTGCAGATACCGTCAACAAGAATGCGTCGCCGAACGAACGTCGAGGATTCGGCGTTGGATTGATGGCTGGCGCGGCGGCCGGTAGGGACAAGCACGTACGTGACCTACCGATGGCTCTTGTACTTGGCCGGGGAAGCTGGCGGCGGAGGTAGCGGGCCTGCTGCAGGAGCGGTCGTCAGCACCTATCTGATGGCGGGTCTACTGTCGATGTACGTCGAGTACCTCGCGCTTGGACAAGCTGGCCGCAATGCAGAAGTGGGCTACAAGATGTCCTGAACTTCGAGCAAGTCGGCGACTTCAACGGCATCGCGGGTGGGGGGCAAATCCGAAGACGCAGAAGGCTGCTGCACGAGGCAGCAAACTCCACTCGGACAAGCCTGGGCATCTTCCGGACCAGCTGCGAGCCTGATACCCAAACACGGACTTCGAGTTCACTAAGCCCGTGTGGCAGGCCAGGACGTCCACGTTACGGGGGCAGCACCCCCTCGTCTTACACGGGCTCGAAATGGCCCCAAGGAGTCGACTATGCTGACTTCAAGCCAGATACGCCCGGGGAAGGAAGACCTTTCTCGCGATCAACGCCTGAAGTGGAAGCAGCCAACATTCATGCTGCCGTATGATCCGAGGAGCGGGACGCTGACGCCATGAGCCGAATCACCAGTGGGCCGATCGAACTGACTGCGCCGGAGGACTGGGGTAAGATCAGCGAGCCGGGCGAAGTTCTGACTCTTGCAAAGCTCGGTGATGGGGTGGAGCTCTCCAGTTCTCCTCTGCTGGCTACCGGGCTGGCGTGAAACCAGATCCGGATGTTGGTGAGCTTGGTGCGATGGTCAGAGAACTCGCGAGAGCCAACGCCTGGGTATTGAAAGTGATCGTAGCTGTCACCGAAAACGGCTTGCGCATTGCCGCGGCCAGCTACAGCAACGATGAGGAGTTCACGCGGATCTGGTACGTGACCGATGGCTGGAGCGTGGCATTGGCGACGTATACGTGCGATGCATCGGATCCGCGAACTGAACTGGATGCTTGCGAACGAATAGTACGAGCCATACGTTTTTCCAAGGTTTCCGATTCGTGATGCGAAGCTCGAGACGTGCGCCCAGACGTAGAGTGGGGAGCAGTGTGGCCGGAGCGGGCTCTCCAGGCCTGAGTAATGTTTCGCCACCTGCGGCGCGCGCCAGAACGCGCCGGTGATCGCCGCCGAGCTGGAGACGGACCCGCTCACGGACGCCCGGCGCCGGCTGGCCTAACGCAAACATTACTCAGCTGGCGGCCCAGAGCGGCGGCCGCGCACATCCGCGGTCGCGACGCAGAGCGCGTCGGCCCGCGTCATTCCAAGGCCACAGCGGTGGGAGGGTCCCGCCGCTGTGGCCGAGTCGTGTCCGCGCCGGTCGCCGCTGTGTAGTGCGCGCGCTCCGGCTGGGTACATCAGCCCGCGCGGCGCTGGTGCTCGGCGATCAGCGTGGCGACGAATTGGCGACGAGTTCCTGCTCGCGCCTGGGCAAGGCCACGGCCTGCCTCGAAGACGCGCTGGAGCTTTCCGACGGGCCCGGGCCTGCGCGGCTCGACGGGACGCTCGCCGAGCAGCTCTTCGACGCGGACGCCGAGAGCCTTTGCCAGGCGGGGCAGCACGTCGGAGCGGGAGGAGTTGCGGATGTCTCCCCAGTAGGCGATGGATTTGGGGAGAAACGCGCACGGCGTCGGCGAGCTCGACCTGGCTGAGGCCGGCCGGCCGCTGCAGAGCCACCAGACGAGCCGCCTGTTTGGGGCGAGGTCTGGAGAGACGACGAGGCATGCCGGGATTGTAGGGGTGCATTTCTGGATCCCTCCTTTCCCAGGGCAGAAGACGCTTGCTGCGTACCTGGTATGCCAGGTAAAACGGGACGGGTCAATCAGGTACGTCAGAAGCGTTGTTTTTCGCTTGACGGCTATTTCCTCCTGGAGGCGCAGATGGCGAGAGTGAGCGAGGCAGAAATCCGGGCGTTGAAGCGGGAGATTTCGGTCGAGCGGCTGGCAGAAGCGCGGGGCGTGAAGCTGAAGAAGCACGGCAAGGATCTGATCGGGCTGTGCCCGTTTCACGACGACCGCGAGCCGAGCCTGGTGATCACGCCAGAGCGGAACCTGTGGCACTGCCTCGGAGCGTGCCAGGCGGGCGGGAGCGTGATCGACTGGGTGATGAGGGCGGAGGCGGTGAGCTTCCGGCACGCGGTGGAGCTGCTCAGGAAGGATCTTCCTCCTTAGCCGCCGAAGCTGCGGAGTCGCTGGCGAAGCCGCCGCCGAAGAAGACGCTGGTGCCGAAGTTGCCGCCGGTGGTGGAGCAGGTAGCGAGCGATCAGGAGCTGCTCGTGGAAGTGGTGGACTACTACCACCAGACGCTGCTCGAGAGCCCGGAGGCCCGGGCGTATCTGGACAAGCGCGGGCTCGGGAACGAGGAGGCAATTCGTCACTTCCGTCTGGGCTTCGCGAACCGCACGCTCTCCTATCGCCTGCCGTCTCGAAACCAGCGCACGGGCAGCGAGCTCCGAGCGGCGCTGGAGCGTCTCGGGGTGTTTCGCGAGAGCGGGCACGAGCACCTGAACGGCTCCCTGGTCGTCCCGATCTTCGACGAGACGGGCCAGGTGGTGGAGCTCTACGGGCGGAAGATCACCCCGCACCTGAGGAAGGGCACGCCGCTGCACCTGTACTTGCCGGGTCCGCATCGAGGCGTCTGGAACTGGCAGGCGCTGCGGGAGTCGAAGGAGATCATCCTCTGCGAGAGCCTGCTCGACGCGCTCACGTTTTGGTGTGCGGGCCACCGGAACGTCACCGCGGCCTACGGTGTGGAGGGCTTCACGGACGATCACCGTGAGGCCTTTCGGCGTCACGGCGTCGAGCGGGTGCTGATCGCCTACGATCGCGACGAGGCGGGAGAGCGCGCAGCGGACAAGCTCGCGCGGGAGCTGGGCGAGGCGGGGATCGCGACCGCGCGGGTGTTGTTTCCGAAGGGGATGGACGCGAACGAGTACGCGTTGAAGGTCGCCCCGGCGGACAAGAGCCTCGGCTTGGTGCTGCGGCAGGCGGTGTGGCTCGGGAGCGGCGAGACGCCGGCGGCGGAGCCCAGCGCTCGGGAGGAGGCGATCGCCGAGGCGTCGCCGGCGCCGGCGCCCACGCCAACGGCAGAGGAGACCCTTCCCTCCTTAGCTGCTTCTTCTGAGGAGCCGGTGCAGACGGCGGTGGCGGAGAGCGAAGGAGACGACATCGTTTTCCGGTTTGGAGATCGGCGCTGGCGAGTGCGGGGTCTGGACAAGAAAGCGGGGCCGGAGCAGTTGCGCGTCAACTTGCTGGTCGCCCGAGAAGGCGGGGGCTTTCACGTGGACACGCTGGAGCTGTACGCGGCGAGGCAGCGAGCGGTGTACGTGAAGCTTGCGGCGGAGGAGCTGGGGCTCGAGGAGCGCGTGATCAAGCACGAGCTCGGCCAGGTGCTGCTCGCGCTGGAGGAGCGGCAGGAGGCGGAGCGCGCGGCGGACAGCGCGAAGAAGCCGGCCACGATCAGCGACGCCGATCGCGCGGCGGCGCTCGAGCTTTTGCGGTCGCCGGGGCTCTGCGATCAGATCTTGGAAGACTTCCGCCGCATGGGCGTTGTCGGCGAAGAAACGAACAAGCTCGTCGGCTACCTGGCGGCGACGAGCCGGAAGCTGGAGGAGCCGCTGGCGGTGATCATCCAAAGCTCGAGCGCGGCGGGGAAGAGCTCGCTGATGGAGGCGGTGCTGAGCCTGATGCCCGTCGAGGAGCGGGTGCAGTACTCGGCGATGACGGGGCAGAGCCTCTTCTACATGGGCGAGAGTGATCTGGCGCACAAGATCCTGGCCATCGTCGAAGAGGAGGGAGCGGAGCGAGCGAGCTACGCGCTGAAGCTCCTGCAGAGCGAGGGGGAGCTGACGATCGCGAGCACGGGCAAGGATCCAGCGACGGGGCGGCTGGTGACGCAGGAGTACCGGGTGGAGGGGCCGGTGATGATCTTCCTGACGACGACGGCGATCGAGGTGGACGAAGAGCTTTTGAACCGCTGCATCGTGCTGACGGTGGACGAGGGACGGGAGCAGACGCGGGCGATCCACGATCGGCAGCGGCGAGCGCGGACGCTGGAGGGGGTGGTGAGCCGGCAAGAGCGCGGGCGGTTGATGGAGCTGCACCAGAACGCCCAGCGCTTGCTCAGGCCGCTTTCGGTCGTGAATCCGTACGCGGAGCAGCTCACGTTTCCCGATCACCGGACGCGGATGCGGCGGGACCACATGAAGTACCTGGCGCTGATCGAGGCCATCGCGCTGCTCCATCAATACCAGCGGGCGGTGCGAGAGGTGGAGCACCGGGGCACGAAGCTCCGGTACGTGGAGGTGACGAAGGCGGACATCGCGCTGGCGAATCGGCTGACGCACGAGGTGCTGGGGCGGAGCCTGGACGAGCTGCCGCCGCAGACGCGGCGCTTGCTGGGGCTGGTGGACGAGCTGGTGAGGGAAGAGACGAAGCGGCTGGGGCTCGAGCGCGGAGATTTTCGCTTTAGTCGCAGAGAGCTGCGCGACCGCACGGGCTGGGGCGACACGCAGCTCAAGGTGCACCTCGGGCGGCTGGTGGAGCTGGAGTACGTGCTGGTGCACCGCGGGCGGCAGGGGCAGAGCTACGGCTACGAGCTGTGCTGGAGCGCGAGCGAAGAGGACGGACCATTGCTGCCAGGTTTGATCGACGCGGAGGCGCTGGACGCGTCGTCTACGATTTCAACTTCGCGGGGGTCGAAGCCCAACTTCGCGGGGGGTGGTCGGCCCTCGGTCGGCCCCCGGTCGGGGGGTGGTCGGGGTGGCCAAGACGAGACGAAGCCGCAGCAAAACAGCGGCGCTCGTGATCTGAAGAGTGATCGCGCACAGAAAGCGCGCCGCGGGAACGGACAAGCGTCGTCGTACGTGCGCGGAGTCGTAGCGGTGCGGCGAGCGGATGCGAGCTGATGCCTCCGAAGCAGGGCAAGAAGAAGAAGGCGCCGCGGGTGATCGGCGATCCGCACGATCCGGAGGGCTTCGGTGTGTGGGTGCGTCGGTACCTGGAGTGGCTGGCGGTGCGGAACTACTCGCCGCGGACGGTGGGCAACGCGGAGTCGAGCCTGAGGCTCTTCGTGGAGTGGTGCGGAGCGCGGAGCCTGGTGAGGCCGGTGGAGCTGACGAAACCGATTCTGGAGCGCTACCAGCGGCACCTGTACCACCTCCGGCGCCCCGACGGCCGGCCGCAGCTGTCGTTTCGGTCGCAGCACGTGCGGCTGAGCGCGGTGCGGGGCTTCTTCCGGTGGCTGGTGAAACAGAACGTCCTATCCGCGAACCCCGCGAGCGAGCTCGAGCTGCCGCGGCTTCCGGCCCGGTTGCCGCGAGACGTGCTGACGGTGGCGGAGGTGGAGCGGGTGATGGCG
This sequence comes from Polyangiaceae bacterium, assembly GCA_020633235.1. NCBI lineage: Bacteria > Pseudomonadati > Myxococcota > Polyangiales > Polyangiaceae > Polyangiaceae bacterium. The sequence goes on from JACKEA010000001.1 coordinate 280,519, forward strand.
CAGCCGGACACGCGGACGGCGGTGGGCGTGCGGGACCGGGCCATCGTCGAGGTCTTGTACTCGACGGGGATCCGGCGGAGCGAGGTGGTGGCTCTGAGGCTGAGCGACGTGGACGGAGAGCGCGGCACGCTGATGGTGCGCGAGGGCAAGGGACAGAAGGACCGGATGGTGCCTGTAGGGGAGCGCGCGCTCTCGTGGGTGAGTCGCTACCTGCGCGACGTGCGACCGGAGCTGGTGATGCCACCGGACTCTGGAGCGCTGTTTCTGACGACGCTGGGCGAGGCGCTCACGCCGGACTGGCTGACGCAGACGGTGCGGCGTTACGTGAAGGAAGCCGAGCTCGGCAAGAGCGGCGCCTGCCACATCTTCCGGCACACGATGGCGACGCTGATGCTCGAGGGCGGAGCGGACGTGCGCTACATCCAGGAGATGCTGGGGCACGTGCACCTGGACTCGACGCAGGTGTACACGCGCGTGAGCATCCGGAAGCTGAAGGCGATCCACGACGCGACGCACCCCGGAGCGAAGCTCGAGCGGCTGGCGAAGACGACGGGGCGACGCGAGCAAGGAGCTTCCGCACCGGCCGGGCCGGCCGAAACGCCCACGCCACCGGAACCCTCCTCGCGCTTGGCGGCGGGTCACGGCGACGAGCACGACGAGTGACGGTCGGCGAAGAGCGACGCGAGCCGCTCCGCCCCCCAGCGCGAGTCGCTCGCTCGGCGGTGCGCATAAGCCTGGCTTATGCGCACCGCCCAGCGTCCCGGGGCTTGCACCGCCGAGCACGGTGGGGCGGCTCGCGAGCAAGCCCCGCGCCGCCGGGTCCCCTCGCTCGCTAAACATAACCGGAGGGTTATGTTACCTCGCGCTGGGGGGCTGCGCTCCACGGTGCACGTCGCATCACGCATCGCAGTGAGCGTCGAGCTCGCGCCGCGTGCACCGTCTCGGCGAGCGCGGCGGCCCCGCCCGCCGCGCTCGCCTCATCGCGTCACAGAGGCCCGCCCGCCCCGGCGGGAAACGGCTCGGCCCGTGGGACCCTCCCACGCGGGCCTCATCACGTCCCAGCCCCGCCCCTCGGCGTCGCGGTGCTATGCTCGGCATGTGAACGCGCTCAAAGCCCACGTGAAGAACGGCCGCATCGTGGTCGACCAACCGACGGACTTGCCTGAGGGCACGGTGCTGACGCTCGTGCCCGTCGAGGATGAAGAAATTCCCGGCGTCGCACACGAGCACATGAGCGCGGAAGAACGCGAGGCGCTGGAGAAGGCGATTGACGAAGGCTTGGCCGATGCCGACGCGGGTCGAGTGGTCGATGCTTCCGTAGTCTTGGAAAAGCTCCGCGCTCGCTCAAGTGCATGAAGGTCATCTTCTCGGAACGCGCCGAGCTCGAGGCTGAGGAGCTCGACACGTGGTGGCGGGAAAACCGGCCCGCGGCGCCAGACATGTTTGTCGACGAGCTGGACCGGCTTGTCGAGCTGCTCAAGGTCCCAGGCGTCAAGCTGGGAACGAAGCGACAGACGGCGAGCGGCAGAATCGTCTACTGCATCGTGATGGAGAAGAGCGGGCACTACATCTACCTGCAGCGGGACAGCGAGACGCAGGTCACGATTGTCTGCCTCTGGGCCGGTCGGCAAGAGCACGAACCCGAGCTCTGAAGCCCTGACCTTCTTTCCTTAGCCGCCCGAAAACCACGCGTCCGCGCGCGCGTGCGTGCACGCCCTCGCGTGTCGGCGACAGCGTGCGCAGGCGAAAACACGCGTCTGGGGATTTTCAGGTGCGCGCGCAGGAACGCGTCCGGCTCGCGCGCTTCGAAGTCACGGAAGGCACCCGGGAAAATCGGTGCGCGCGTACGACGAACGCGTCGGACTCATGTTTCACCGGGAAGGAAGAGGACATCGACGTCGGCCTCACGTACTTCGGCAAGCGGTATCTGTCGCCGTATTTGAATCGGTGGATCAGTGCGGACCCGTTGGCGGTGCATGGGTTGGGGGCGGACCCGAATTTGTACGCGTACGTGAGTGGGATGGCGCTCAGGGCAGTAGACCCAGTTGGTCTCGACCCGGACACGGCCCCAATTCCGGTGAAGCAGGCCCCACCCGGCGTGAAGCCCGGCCAACGCTTCATTCCGGTTCCTGCGGGAAAGGGCGGGGAGGTGTCGCGCAGCGAATTCCAGGAGGCGGCGAAGGGCCGGGCGGTGTTTGTCTACGAACCGAAGAGCGGCTTGGACATCGACACCGCAAACACGTTGGCTCAATTGCGACAAGCGATGGGCGGGGGCACTGGAACCGGCGGTGGGTGCACTGGTGTGGAGTGCAGCGGCTTTGGGGAACGCAAGCACGATACGCTGCTTGACCAAACCATGCTGGGTGCAGCCTTGGTTTTGGGTATCGAGCCGGGCAAGCGTGGGGTTAGTGGAGGCATGCCCGGTGGCGTTGGCCCTGAGGAGAATGCCTCCGGGAAGACGCAGGCCGCGGTCGCGGGAGGATACGTGGCGATGGCCATCCTCCTGGGTCGAATCATAGAAGCATATCGCGCGGCGCGTGCCGTAGAACAAGGGTTGAGGGCGCTGCATGCTCCGGCGTGGACCCCGCACGGCTACAAACACTTTCCTTCGGGGAAGCTTGCTTGGAAGGATGTTGTGAAGGCGACTCTGAAAGGGCCGGCAAAGTACGGCCACGGCGTGAACGTCGAGGCAATTGAGCGCGATGTGTGGCAAACTGGACAATCCGTAACGTCCGGGAAGACGTGGAAAGTCAAGGAATTCTCCGAAGAAATTGGCGCGAGCGGTGGCAAGGCCAGCCGTTGGGTACGTGTGGAACGTTCAGCAGGGACAATTCACGGCCACCCGATCACGGAGAGCGAATTCAAGAAACTCACCAGGCCCCGATGAACAAACTAGACTTCGCTTTTGGAAGCGGCATCGTACGGTACTGCGACTGGCGCATCACTCCAGAGTTGCCACTCCAGGCGCAGCTTGCAGCGCTGAAGGAGGATTTGATCCAAGTGGAGTACGGGGACTCTGTGATGGTCGACGTAGGTTGGTACCCTCAGGGCGACCCAACCGGAGAGTTCGTTGTCTACGTGATTGCTGAAAGGAAGTGGAACGATCCTGTGGCGGCCTTCCGCGCCAGTACAGTCGAGAGACTATCCGTCGCGGTGGCCGAAGCCGTGCAGACTGCGGACGAACTTGTTCGCCACCGCGCCTAGCTTCACATCTACCCCGCGAAGCGTGGTTCCCCTGCTTCGAACGCGCTTCGCGATACCCGAAGGTGTGGGGTTCCTTAGGGGGCTCGCGGCGGACCGGCAAATTCAGGCGGAGAGGGCGTCGACGAGGGCGGTGATGGATCCGTCGATGCCGAGGAGCGAGGTGTCCACCACGTGATCCGCTTGGGCGTAGAGGGGCGTGCGGGAGCGGAGCAGGGCGCGGAGCTCGCTCATGGCGTCGTCCCGATTCCGCATCGGGCGCTCGTCCCCCTGGGCGCGGACGCGCTGCATGTGATCTTCCGGCTTTGCCTTGAGCCACACGGTGGTGGCGGCGCGGCGCAGTAGGTCGAAGGACTCCGCGTCGCCCACGATGCTGCCGCCGGTGGCGATCACGGCGCGCGGGTGATCCGCGAACACGCGGCGCAGCGTTTCCCGCTCGAGGCGGCGGTAGAAGGCTTCCCCCTGGAGCTCGAATACTTCGCCCAAGGTCATGCCCGCGGCGCGCTCCACCAGCTGGTCGAGCTCCACGAAGGGGACGGACAGGGCTTGGGCGAGGCGCGGACCGATGGTGCTCTTGCCGGCGCCGCGAAGACCGAGCAGCGCGACGACGCCGGGCTCCGCGCTGCCTTCGCCCACGCCTTCGAGCAAGCGCGCGGCGCTGGTGCCGAGGGCGTGCGCCACGTCGCACAAACGCGCCACGCTGATGTTGCCCTGACCCGCCTCCAGCTGGGCCAGGAAGCGCTCGCTCACTCCGGCGCGCTCGCTCAGGGCGTGGAGGGTGAGCTCCCGCCCGAGGCGGCACGCCCGCACGGAATGGCCCAAAGCGGCCAAAGTGGGGTTTCGGGGCTCACTCACGGGTCTGCACTATAGTTCCGATCAATGGCAAATCAACTGCAACATACTGCTTGATTGACGAAGCTCAAGTCGGTAGGCTTCTCGCCTCATGTCGTCGCCCGTCCGCTTCGAAACCCATCCCTCCGAGTACAAGCGCTGGAAGCTGTCCTTCGAGGGCCCCGTTGCCACCCTCGCCATGGACGTGCCGGAAGACGCGGCGCTGTCCGGGGACTACGTGCTCAAGCTCAACAGCTACGACCTCGGGGTCGACATCGAGCTGGCGGATGCGATTCAGCGTGTGCGCTTCGAGCACCCGGAAACGAAGGTCATGGTCGTCACCAGCGACAAGGACCGCATCTTCTGCTCCGGCGCCAACATCTACATGCTGGGCAGCTCTACCCACGCCTTCAAGGTGAACTTCTGCAAGTACACCAACGAGACGCGGCTGTACCTGGAAGACATGGCGGAGCACAGCGGCATCCCCACCATCGCCGCGCTGAACGGCACCGCTTCCGGCGGCGGCTACGAGCTGGCGATGGCGTGCGAGCACATCATCTTGCAGGAAGATGGGAACTCCGCCGTGAGCTTGCCGGAGGTGCCGCTGCTGGCGGTGCTGCCGGGCACCGGGGGCCTCACGCGCCTGGTGGACAAGCGCAAGGTCCGCCGTGATCTGGCGGATGCCTTCAGCACCGTCGCAGAAGGCGTGCGCGGCAAGCGCGCAGTGGAATGGCGGCTGGTGGATCAATCGGTGCCCCGTAGCAAGTTCGACGAGGCGGTGAAGAGCACGGCGGCGGAGCAGGCCAAGAGCGCGCCGGAGCGGAGCGGCGCCGGCGTCACGCTGAGCCCGCTGGCGCCGGAGCGCGCCGACGGCGTCACCCAGTACCGCCACGTCACGATGGAAATCGGCGAGGAAAAGCGGGTCTGCACCATCACGGTGAAGGCTCCCGCGGCCCCCACGCCGAAGACGGCGGAAGAGCTGCGCAAGGCGGGGGAGAACGTGTGGGCGCTCCGCGCGTTCCGGGAGCTGGACGACGCGCTCTTGAACCTGCGCTTCAACCACTTGGAGGTCGGCCTGGTGGTGCTGAAGACCGAGGGCGACGCCCAAGCGGTGCTGGAGAGCGACCGCACCGTGGCAGCGTTGGCCAAGGACGACTGGTTCGCTCGCGAGATCGTGTTGCAGCAGAAGCGCGTGCTCAAGCGGCTGGATCTCTCCGCGCGCACGGCGTTCGCCATCATCGAGCCGGGCTCCTGTTTCGCGGGCTCGCTGTTCGAGCTGGCGCTGGCGGCGGACCGCTCCTACATGCTGGACGTGGACGACGGGCCCACGGTGGCGCTGTCGGTCATGAACTTCGGCCCGCTGCCCATGAGCAACGGCCTCACGCGCCTGGACACGCGCTTCTTGGCGACGCCGGAGCGTGTTGGTGAGCTCAAGGGTCGAGAAGACGCGATGGACACCCAGACCGCGCTCGAGCTCGGTCTCGTCACCTTCGCCCCGGACGACATCGACTGGGACGACGAGGTGCGCATCGCCGTGGAAGAGCGCGCGGCGTTCTCCCCCGACGCCCTCACCGGCATGGAAGCCAGCCTGCGCTTCGCCGGCCCCGAGACCATGGAGACCAAGATCTTCGGGCGGCTTTCCGCCTGGCAGAACTGGATCTTCCAGCGCCCCAACGCCGTGGGGGAGCGCGGCGCCCTGACCAAATACGGAACCCCCGAACGCCCCGTGTTCGACTTCCGCCGCACCTGATTTCCGGAGAAGCCATGAGCAACGTCGCGACCAACGAGAAGATCCCGAACAACGTCAACCTGGCCGGGGACCGCCGGCTGCAGCGTGCCTTGGAGCAGTGGCAGCCGAACTTCGTGAACTGGTGGGTGGACATGGGGCCCGTCGGCTACCAGCAGCACGACGTGTGGCTGCGCACCGCCATCAGCGCGGACTCCGACGGCTGGGCGCACTTCGACTACGTGAAGATGCCGGAGTACCGCTGGGGCATCTTCCTCGCGGATCCGGTGAAGGACCGCACCATTGGCTTCGGGGACGAGATGGGCAAGCCCGTGTGGCAAGAGGTTCCCGGTGAGCACCGCAACACGTTGCGCCGCTTGATCGTGACCCAGGGCGACACCGAGCCCGCCAGCGTGGAGCAGCAGCGAAACCTGGGCGCCACCTGCCCCAGCCTGTACGACCTCCGGAACCTGTTCCAGGTGAACGTGGAAGAGGGCCGGCACCTGTGGGCCATGGTGTACCTGCTCCACTCCTACTTTGGCCGCGATGGCCGCGAAGAGGCGGAAGCCCTGTTGGAGCGCCGCAGCGGCAACCCGGACAACCCCCGCATCTTGGGCGCCTTCAACGCACCGATGCTGGATTGGCTGTCCTTCTTCATGTTCACCTACTTCACGGATCGCGACGGCAAGTACCAGCTCCTCGCCCTGGCGGAGAGCTCCTTCGATCCGCTGAGCCGCACCACGCGCTTCATGCTCACGGAAGAGGCGCACCACATGTTCGTGGGCGAGACCGGCGTGCAGCGCATCGTCAAGCGCAGCGCAGAGCTCATGAAGGAGCACCCCGGCAAGAACCCGCGGGAGCTCGGCGCCATCGATCTGCCCACGGTGCAGCGCTACATGAACTACTGGTACTCCATCTCGCTGGATCTGTTCGGCGGCGAGATCAGCAGCAACGCCGCCACCTATTTTGCCACCGGCCTCAAGGGTCGCGCCCACGAGGACCGCTACGAGGATCACGTGGCCCTCGACGGCAGCTACGAGATGTCAGTGCCCAAGGACGGCAAGGTCCAGACCGAGTCCATCGCCATGCGCAACGCCATGAACGAGGTGCTGCGCGACGGTTACATCGAGGACTGCCAGCGCGGCGTGGACAAGTGGAACAAGACCATCGCCGAGGCGGGCGTCGATTTCACGCTCACGCTGCCCAGCCGCCGCTTCAACCGCCAGGTGGGCATCTACGCCGGCATGCACTTCGACCCCAAGGGCGAGCCGCTGAGCGAAGCAGCGTACGAAGCGGGCGTGAAGGACTGGCTGCCTTCGCAGGCGGACCGCGAGTTCATCCAGGGCCTGATGCAGAAGCCCGTGCTCGAGCCCGGCAAGATGGCGAACTACATCGCGCCCCCCAACCGCGGCATCAAGGGCAAGCCCATCGAGTACGAGTACGTTCGGCACGACTGAGTTGCATGGTGCAGGGCCCGTAGGCTAACCGTAACGCCAATGGCTGCTGGAGGCGGAGGCGGGAAGGGCTGGATCTATTTGCTGCTTGGCGGCGGTGTGGCCATCGCCGCCGCCACCGTTGGCCACGACGCGCTGCCCAAAGGGCTGGTCGCCGCGCTCTTGGGTCTGGGCGGTCTCGCTACCGTGTTCGGCAGCTGCGAGGCCATGATCAAGAGCGTGGAGGGCATCGGCCAGCGCGTGGGCTGGAACCCCTTCGTCGCCGGCACCATGGCCGGGCTCGCGTCCAACGTACCGGAGCTGGTGATGCTCGGCTTCGTGCTGGCCGCCGCGCCACGCATCGGCTTCATCGTCACCTGTCTCACGCTGCACGTGGGAGCGCTCTCCTTCGGTCTGTACAGCGGTTTTCTCCCGCGCGACGCCACCGGTCACGCGCCGCTGCCGGAACCGCTGGTGAAGATCAGCACGGACTTGTTCGCCGCCGCGGCGGGCGTGTTCCTCGGCTCCGGCCTGGTGATGCTCATGCTCCGCACCTTCAGCGCGGGGCAGCACAAGGGCGCGGGCCTCGGCGTGCCGGATCTCTACGTGCTCGGCATCGCGCTGCTGGGCGTGCAGGTCGTCGCCACATCCCAGCTCGTGAAGCACTTCAGCGGCGGCTCCGATGGCAAAAAGGAAGAAGGCGGAGAGCCGCCGCCGAGCTGGGGCGCCATCGCCGGCTTCGGCGCCATCGGTCTCGGCACCTCCGTGCTGGGCGGCCACGCCGTGGGGGACTTCGCCGACATCTTGGTGCGCAGCCTGGAGCAGGCCGGCTATCCGGAAATGGTCGGCGCGCTGCTACTGAGCGTGTTCGCCTCCGCCGGCGCGCTGGCCATGATCGTCACCTCCCACGCCAAGAAGATGTACGACGTGGCCCTCGCCTCCGCTGCCGGGCAGGTCAGCCAGGTGCCCTTCGTGGTGCTGCCCATCGCCATGATCCTGCTCGCCGTGCTGGCGCAGACTCACGTGGTGCCGGTCAGCGAGAGCGGCGCCGTGCTGCCCATCGACCTGGAGACCACCAGCGTGATGCTGCTCGCGTTTCCGCCCATGCTCCTCTTGTGGAAGGCCGTGCGGGACGACGGCAAGGTCAGCTGGGTGGAGACGGCGGCCATGGTGTGCGTCTTCGGCATCGTGGTCTACATGCTGGCCATGCATGGCTAAAGTTTGTCGGTCCGGCGCGAGCCCGTCGCGTGGCGCGAACGCGCGCCGAGGCGAAGTGGACGCGTGTCAGCGTGAGCGCGTCCAGTCTTCACAGTGAAGACCACGGATACGGCTGAATTCGCGGAGGTTGTTGGTGACGAGCGCGGCGCCCAGCGAAACGGCGTGAGCGCCGATGATCATGTCGAGGGGCCAATGGGCTTTCCGCGGTGCTCCAGATCCGCGCGGAGTGCGCGGTACTGAGTCGCGATGTCCTCCGGCAGAGGAAGAACCGGCATCACGTCGAGGAAGCGCTTGACCGCATCCCGACGCCGCGTGGTCGGTTTCTTCGCCAGAGCGAACTCGAGCTCCATTGCAGTAATGATCGAAACGGCGACGCTATCGCGCCGCAAGCGCGATAGCCGCGTCGGAACGTTTCCCGCGCGCGGAGGACCGACCATCAATCGAGGAGCTGGGGGCAGGTGTCGTGGGCTTTGAGGCAGGTGTTCCCGTCCGCGAAGAGCTTGCCGCAGTCGCTGCCCACGCAGCTGCAGCCCGTCACTTGCGTGCACGTGATGCCGTTCCATTTGAAGCCGAAGAAGCCGAAGCACTCACCCTGACCGATGGCGTTCTGCGCGGCGCAGTTGCACGAATTCATTGGGATGCACTGGGCCTTGGTTTCCGCGCAGGAGCCGCAGGCGGGGTCGCAGCACAAAAGCCCCGGAGCGCACGTGACGTTGCCGCAAGGCTCGCCGGGATCTGCGCAGCCCAGGGCCGGGCACCCTTGCCCCAGTGGGGCGCAGAGACCGCAGGTGGGATCGCAGCACTGCTCGCCCTGTTCACAGGTGACGTTGCCGCACTGTACCGGACCGCAATCCAAGCCGGCGCACGTCTCGCCCTCCTTGGCGCAGGTGCTGCAGCTTTCGTTGCAGCAGTATTCGCCGACGCCGCAGGTGACGTTGCCGCACTGCACGCCACCGCCGCCGCCGCTGCCGCCCACGGCGCCGCTGCCGCCCACGGCGCCGCTGCCGCCCACGGCGCCCGTTCCGCCGCTGTTGCCACCACTGCCGGAGCTGCCGGCGCCGCCATCCGGCGACGCGTTACCGCCGACGCTACCGCCGCAGCCGACGGCCAAGGTGAGGGACGCGAAGAGCAGGGCTTGGAGGATGCGCATGGCGCCGGACGAAAGCACGGCGCGTGCCAGGATCCCCGGACGAAAAGGCCGGGATCGACGGGGGCGAAGCTCGGCACGGTGGCACACCCCGGACGCAGACGTCGCGGCGCGAGGTTCCACTTCTTTGAATGCGCTTCGCGAACCCGACGGGGTTCGCGGCGGACCAACAATCAATCGAAATATTGAGGGCAGGTCTCGTGGTCTTTGATGCAGGCAGGCTCGTCCATGTAGAGCTTGTCGCAGTCGCTGCCGACGCAGCTGCAGCCGGACACGCCGACACAGCCGCCGCCCGTCCATTTGTACCCGAAGAAGCCGTCGCACAGGCCAGTGCCCTCGGCCTTCTGCGGCTCGCACGCGCAAGAGACGAGCCCCGCGCACTCCACCTTGGTGCTGGCGCACTGACCGCACGCGGGATCGCAACAGAACTGTCCCGCCGCGCAGGTGGTGTCGCCGCACTGCTGCCCTGGGCAACCCTGCGAGGGGGTGCACGCTTCGCCTTGCTTGGCGCAGGTGCCACAGCTCGCGTCGCAGCAGTATTCGCCGGCGCCGCAGGTCACGGCGCCGCAGGGGACCGGCTCGCAGGCGATGGCGACGCAGCCTTCACCCGGCTTGGCGCAAATGCCGCAGCTGGCGTTGCAGCAGTACTCGCCGGCGCTGCAGGTGGCGGTGCCGCACGCGGTTCCGCTGCCACCGCTGCTTCCTCCATTGCCGCTACTGCCGGCGCCGCCGTCGGCGGACGGATCGTCTTTGACGGTGCCGCCGCAACCGACGGCGAAGGTGAGGCACGCGAGCACGAGGGCGGGGAGGAGGCGCATGCTCCGTGTGTAGCAAGGCACGTGCCAGCGATTTTCCCGGGAGAATCGCCGCGCGCTGGCACCCGTGGCACACACCCGGGCGTGAGTGTCACCACTTGATGGCGACATCAGGCGGCTGGATCTCGGCGTCGGCGTGGGCCACGTCCACCGTGACCTTGGCGGTGACGCTCCCGTGCTTGGTCTTTTCCAGATCCAGCCCCTTCACCTTGGTGAGATCCACCCGAGGCACGACCTGCTCCGCTCGCAGAGCGCGGACCACTTCCGGCGGGCCGATGATGGTGACGTCCACCGTGCGGGGCGTGGTGACGGCGGTGGCCACACCCACCACGTCCACCGGGCGCTTGGTGAAGCGCGCTTCGCTCACGCGGCGAGCGATGGTGACGGTGACGGTGGCGTTCTTGGGGCCGATGTAGCTGATGCGGTTCGGCGGTGCGTCCATGGCGATGGGACGGCGGTACACGCCTTCCGTGAGGCCGGACACGTCGAAGGCGGCGAGGCGGACGAACTGCATGGTCTCCACCAGGCTCACCGGGCCGCGCACTGTCATCTGTTGCGGATCCACCTCGGGCTCGCCCTTCACCACGAAGCCCTCGGCTGGCTTTCCGGTGATGGAGGCCTGCACCGGGATCTGGCGGGTGACCACGTCCTGCCACTCGAGATCGATGCTCGGCGGGTCCACGATGGTGATTTCCACGTCCGGCGGCAGCGTGAACATGCCCGGCTCGAAGACCACGGTGTCCTTCTGGCCATCCCGGAGATCGATCTCCACGGGAGCAACGCCGGTCTGGATCAGGCGATCGATGGCGCGGGTGGAGCCCCGTAGGGTGACGTGAATGCTCGCCGGGATGGGGGTCATCAGCTCGCGCTTGGCCGAGTCCGGCGGCAGCCGCATGACCACACCCACCGGGATGGTGCGCTGCTGCTGATCCTCTTGCCCGCGCTGATACGCGAACAGCCCCAGGGCGAAGGTCATGGCCAGGAGCTTGAGCCCGAGGTTCGCGGTGAACGCCTCTCGGAACCAATCCGTGAGCATCTTGATCAGGCTGGTCACGAGGGATCACTCCCGCGCGACGAGCCGTCGTCCTCGGCGTCGTCGTCCCCGGTGCTGGAGATGCGGGGCGAGTCGCTCACGCGCGGCAACGGCGTGTGGATGATCTCGATGGCGCGGCTGGGCCCGCTGGGCCGGAGCGGCACCGTGCTGATGCGGCCCACCGAAGCGGGCGCGTCGTCCGTGGAGCTGACGCGAGGGCGCAGCGGTGCCGGCGGCTCGCTGTCCCGATCCCGCACCGAGACCGGCGCTTCTTCCTCTTGCTCTTCCGGTGCCGGCGGCTCGGGGGTGCGGCTCGGCGTTTCCGGTGCGGTGGTGGCGCGCTCGGATTCCGGCTTGGCGGAGGGGGGCGCCTCTGCCTCGGCGATGACGGAGCCGAGGGTGGGGCGCTTGCCGCCCTTGCGCTTCTTGCTGCGCACCTTGGGGCTGAAGATGGCCTCCAGCATGGCGCGGAGCTTGGGGCCATCGAGGTTGGAGGCGATGTTGCCGTTGAAGCAGAAGCTGATGGTGCCGCGCTCTTCGCTGACCACCACCACCACGGCGTCCGTCTCTTCCGTGATGCCCAGGGCGGCGCGGTGCCGGGAGCCGAAGCTCTCGTCCACCACGCGGGCTTCCGGCATGGGAAAGAACACGCCGGCCTTGGCGATGCGCAGGTTGCGGATGACCACGGCGCCGTCGTGGAGCTTGTTGATGCCCTCGGGGATGAACATGCTCACGAGCAGCTCGCGGGAGACGGCCGCGTCGATCACGTGGCCTTTGTGCGCGCCGACGAACTCGTCCAGGTTCGCGTCCTGCTCGAAGGTGATGATGGCGCCAATGCGGTGGCGTGCGAGCTCCGTGGCGGCTTCCACCACTTCGTCGATGACCTTGGACTCGTGAGAGCGGGTCAAGCTGCCGAGCCAGGCGCGGCTGCCCACGCGCATGAGTCCGCGGCGGATGTCGTTCTGGAACACCACCACGATGACCAGGATGATGCTGCTGATGAGGGCGCCCAGGATGCTGAGCACCGTGACCAGCTGCAGCCACTGCGCCACCAGGTAGAAGACGAACACCACGCCGAGGCCGACGCCGACCTGCATCGCGCGGGTGCCGCGCAGCACCAGCAGCGCGCGGTACACCACGTAGTAGACGAGCAGGATGTCCAGCGCGTCCCGCGCCAGCTGCGTGGGCGAACGCTGCGCGAAATACTCGCCGATCCGCTCAAGCACGGGCCACCTCCGGCGTGAGGGCGCGGGACATGCCGAGGGCCTGCCGTACGGCCGAGACGTCATGCACGCGGAGCACGCTGGCGCCGCGCGCGACGGCGGCCAAGCACGCGGCGATGGTGCCGCCCAGGCGCTCTTCGGGTGGCGCGCCGTCCAGCGCGGCGATGAACGACTTGCGGCTGGGTCCGACGACGAGGGGCGTGCCGTGCGACAGCTCGCTCAGCCGCGCCAAGAGCGTCAAGGACTGCTCGGCGTTCTTGGCGAAGCCGAGCCCGGGGTCGAGCCACACGTGGGCCTCGGTCATCCCAACGGCCAGTGCGCGATCCCGCGCGGCGCGCCATTCGCGAAGCACGTCCACCACGACGTCACCATAGCCGTCCTTGGGGTACTGCGAGAAGCCGGCCATGTTGCTCATCGGGCCGCGGGAGTGCATCACGATGAGGGGCGCGCCCGCGTGGGCTGCGACGCGCGCGAGCTCCGGGTCCGCGAGGCACGAGACGTCGTTCACGATCTCGGCGCCCAGCGCGAGGGCCTTGGCCGCCACCTCCGGCAGCGTGGTGTCGACGCTCACGCAGGCGCCGCGCGCGACGGCGTGCTCGAGGGCGGGCGTGATGCGCCGCAGTTGCTCCGCGGCAGCTACCGGCTCGGCACCCGGTCGCGTGGACTCGCCGCCGATGTCGATGATGTCCGCTCCTTCTTCGAGGAGCGCATCCACCCGCGCGATGCCGGCCGCCACCTGGTCGTAACGACCGCCGTCATAGAACGAGTCCGGCGTCGTATTGAGGACGCCCATCAGCGCGGCGCCCTTTTCGGCCACCGCGGATAGGATCAGGTCATCCGGACGCCCCACGAATACCGGGTAGCAAGACCTGGGCCGACGCGCAAGACACCGGGATTTCGAACGAAATATTTGTACGCTGGGACCAATTCGATTGCGGCCACCCCAGAATGCCTACTAGCGTCCGGTCGGGCGCCAGGCAGCGCCCGGGCGCCCAGAGCATGCTGCGCACTCGGGTAAGAGCCGGACCGGTTGCCGGCCTCGTGATGAGCCTGCTGTTCGCCTTGATTCTCACGGCGATTCAGGCAGGCGACCGGTATGTCCCGAGCTGGGCGCCGGTCTTCGGCAAACCTGCGCCCGTGACCCTGCGGGTTCCCTACGGGCCGCGCATCATCCGGGACCGGATGACGGGGCGGGCGGACCTCACCTACCTGCACGCCCGGGCCCTGGTGCCCATCGGCACCGTGCTGAACCCCAAGGCCGAGGCCCACTGGACGGCCTACATCTACGAGTCGCTCCACCGGCCCCCCCGCTGGCCGCGGCTGGCCGGCATCTACGCCATCTTCTTCACCCTCACCATGGCCCTGACGGCCTACCTGCGGAAGTTCGGCCAGAGCCGGCTCCGGCTGCTGCGGGTGCAGATCGGCGTGATCGTGAGCATGGGGCTCCTGGCCATCGTGGCCAAGGCGCTGCTGCTGTTCACGGCGTTACCCGAGTTTTGGATACCGCTGGCCGCGGTTCCGTTGTGGGTCTCCACCAGCTTCGACCGGCGCACGGCGTTTCTGGTCACCGTGGTGCTGGCGTTCATCATCGCCTCGCTCCTGGAGTTCGACCTGGTGCTGCTGTGCGTGATGCTGGCGCGAGGGATGGCGGCCACGCTGCTCTACTTCGACCGCAAGCACTCCCGGCAGATGCTCACCTCCGGGCTCTTCGCGGGGCTTTCGTCCGCCGCGCTGTACGTGGCCATCGTGATCACGTTCGAGGGTCACTTCGACGTGTGGGCGGACTTCATGCGGCTGGAGAGCTCGCAGCTCTTGGCCTGCTTGGGCGGCGGGCTGGTGGGCGGCGTGCTGGCCGCCATGGTGCGCTCGCCGGCGGCGCGGCTTCTGGGCAACGTGCCGCGGGAGCGGCTGCTGGACCTGTCGGATCTGGAGCAGCCCTTGCTCGTGCGTCTGTCTCACGAGGCCCCCGGCACCTACGAGCACTCGCGCGCCATGGCGAACCTGGCGGAGCAGGCGGCCAGCGCCATCGGCGCCGATGCGTTGCTCACGCGGGTGGGCGCCTACTATCACGACCTGGGAAAGACGGCGCAGGCGAAGTACTTCGTCGAGAACCTGAGCCCCGACGAACGCTCACCCCACGACGACCTCGATCCCGAGGTGAGCGCGGACGCGATCATGGCGCACGTGGTGATGGGCACCAAGATCCTCCGGGAGGGCGGCATCCCCGAGCCCGTGGTGGAGTTCGCCTACACCCATCACGGCACGCAGCTGGTCGAGTACTTCTGGAACAAGTGCCTGCAGCAGGGCAATCCCAAGGAGCTCGACGAAAGCCACTTCCGCTATCCGGGCATGAAGCCGCAGACGAAGGAAACCGCCATCTTGATGCTGGTGGACTCCATCGAAGCCGCGAGCCGCACCATCGATCCGCCGGAGCGCCAAGCCTTCGAGCACATGATCGAGCGGGTGGTGTTCACCAAGCTGAAGTCGGGACAGGTCGACGAGTCCGGCCTGGAGATGACGGATCTGCGCATCATCATCAATCGCATGGCGGACACGCTCGTGAACATGCACCACCACCGCATCAAGTATCAGTGGCAGGCGCAGCGCGCGGAGGAGTTCGGCGTGCCTTCCAACGCCGTGCGGGATTCCGCTCCGGACATCGAGGTGTCCCGGCCGGAGAGCATGGTGGCGCCGCCGGCACCGGAAGCCGGCGTGGAGCTCACGCCCACGCTGAGCGCGACGGAGCTTCCCGAGGTGGCCCCCGTGCCGAAGCCCGAGGACGAGCCGTCGTGAGCGAAGAGCAGAGCTTCATGAAAGCGGCGTTCTTCGGCGTCGTGGCCGAAGAGCTCATCTTTCCGTTCCCCGCGCTGTCACGGGAAGAGAAGGACGGCCTGCGCGCGCTGCTCGAGCAGCTCCGGCGCTTCTTGGATGCGGAGGTGGACTCTGCCGCCATCGATCGCAATCGCGAGATCTCCGATCGCGTCTTGGGTGAGCTCCGGGAGTTCGGGCTCTACGGCTTGGGCGTTCCCGAGCAGTATGGCGGCACCGGTTTGGGTCAGACCGCCCACGCCCGGGTGATCCAGGAGCTGGCCGCGGCGGACGCTTCCCTGGGCTTGATGCTCGCGACCCACGGCGCCATCGCAGCTCGGAGCTTGGTCACCTTCGGCAGCGCGGAGCAGAAGCAGAGGTACTTGCCGCGCCTCGCCACCGGCGAGCTGCTCGGCGCCTTTGCTCTCACCGAGCACGCGTCGGGCACGGATGCCGCGACCATTCGCACCGAGGCTCGCTACGACGACGAAGCCAAGGTGTGGCGCCTGAGCGGAACCAAGCCGTGGGTCACCAACGGGGATCGCGCAGGGCTCATCACGGTGTTCGCGCGCACCAGCCGTCCGGATCAGGGCCACAAGCCACGGCTCACGGCGTTCTTGGTGGAGCGCGCTCCGGGCGTGGAGTCCGGTCGCCAGCACAAGACGCTGGGCGTGCGCGGCGTGGCGGTGACGCCCGTGCACTTCGACGAAGTCGTGCTCGGTCCCGAGGCCGTGCTGGGGGAAGTGGGCAAGGGCTACAAGGTGGCCATGGCGGTGCTCAACGATGCCCGCCTGGTGCTCTCTGCCGCGATGTTCGGTCAGGCCCGTGCCATCATCAATCGCATCGTTTCCCACGTGCAGGAGCGCCGGAGCTTCGGCCGCGTGATCGGAGAGTTTCCCATCTTGAAGGACAAGGTCGCCAAGATGATGGCGGACGCCTTCGCGGTGGAGTCCATGACCTACCTCACGACCGGTCTCGCCGACCGCGGCGTGGAGGACTACTCGCTGGAGAGCGGCATTTGTCGCATCGCCAGCGTGGAAGCCCTGTGGCGGGTGGTGAACGAGGCCATGCAGATCGTGGCGGGCCGCGGCTACGTGGAGACGGACGCCCTCGAGCGCCATCTGCGCGACGCTCGCGTGGGCTTCGTGCTCGACGGCACCAACGAGACCCTGCGCTGCTTCGTCGCGCTGGCCGGGCTGCGGGGCCCGGGAGAAAAGCTCGCCGAGGTGGAGAGCGCGATGTACGAGCCGCTCAAGAGCTTCGGACTCTTGCGACGGTTCGCACCGCAGAAGCTCCGGGAGGCCCTGCGGCGGGAGCGGCTGACGCGCGCGCATCCGCTGCTGGCGCGGGAAGTGGTGATGTTCGAAGAGGCGACGGAAGCGCTGCATCAAAGCGCCACCCGAGCCCTCAAGGACCACGGCCGCGAGATCGCGGAGATGCAGTACACGCAGAAGCGCCTGGCGAACGTGGCCATCGACCTCTACGCGCTGGCCGCTTGCCTTTCCCGCGCCTCGGCCGCCATCGCCAGCCGGGGGGAAGGGGGCGCCCGCCGCGAGATCGATCTCGTCACCATGTTCGCGACCGCTGCCCAGGGCCGCATGCGCGCTCACCTCGGGCGGCTCGAGCACAACGACGACGAGCTCCGCAAAGAGATCGCTGCACGCACCTACACCGACAAGGGCTACCCCTTCGACGTATTCTAGCAGGTTGTGAGATGCGCTCGAGTTTGTCGGTCCGCCGCGGTCGCCGCCCCGCCGCCCGCGCTACTGCACACGGACCGCCGCGACGAAACCGCGGTTCGCCCAGTCTTGGAACCACTCGCCCAGCGAGGCCTCGAGAGTGCTCTCGGCCTCGGGCACCTCGGTCAGGGCGCGCTCGCAGGCGGGCTCGAGCGGAAGTCCATCGGCGAGCGCCGAGAGCAGGGCGAAGGCCGTGTCCGTGAGGACCTGATGGAACATGTTGCGGTTCTTCGCGCGGTACACCACGAGCTTCTGCGGCTCGCGCTCGGGGATGGCGACGGCGCTGCCGTTTGCGGTGCGAAGCTCTCGGCGCAGACTGGCCACGGGGTAGCTCACGGCGAGCAGGCGCAGAGCGGGGGTGAGCTCGAGACGCGCCTGGGGCCAGTCCGGGTCGGCGATGCTTGCCAGGGCCATGGGGTCGAGGGGCGGGGAGTCCGCGGCGTCGAAGACCTCGACGTAGCACCATTCCACCCGCGCCATGTCGACGCAGAGCTCGTGGTGATCGAGCCAGGTCTGCGCTTCCACGTAGGCCGGTAGCTCTTTGCCCAGGTCCCGCAGGGTGAAGCTCTTGGGCGGATGCGCTTCCAGGTAGCCCTCCACCAAGCGCTCCCAGGCCTGCTGTCCGATGACGCCGGCCAGTCCTTCGAAGTCCTCGAGCAAGCAGCTGGTGTGGCGCAGCCAGAATTGCTCCCGATAGATCTCGAGCTGCTCCTCGGGGCGCACGCGATCGTTGCCCGTGAGCTCCACTCGCGCTCGTTCCACCAGAGCGGGGTCCTTTTCGACGGCCCGGCGACGCTGAAGCGCATCCGCCATCCAGCGTTGGAGATCCGCGAGCTCGCTCACGGTGTCGCCTCGTCGGTGGCGGCGCTCTCGCGCGGCCCACCTTGTTGCCAGCCGTGCGGACCGTTCGGCGCGGCGCGTCGCTCGAAGCGATAGGGCTCCGGGCGCGGGGGCACGGCGCCGGCGGGGAGCCCCCGGGCGACGCGCGCCGCGCGCGCCGCGAGGGCCTCGTTCCGCGCGCCGCGGGCTTTTTCTGCTTCGGCGAGCAACACCGGCAGCTCCGGGATGTGATCGTCCCACTCGATCAGCGTGGACACGGGCCCCGTGCGCTCGATGGTCTCGCGGTACAGCTCCCACACTCGATCGATGACGTGGCCGTCGTGGGTGTCGATGATGTAGCGGCCCAAGTTGGTGTGCCCTGCCAGGTGGATCTGCACGATGCGATGATGCGGCACGTTCTTCACGAACTCGAAGGGATCGAAGTCGTGGTTGTAGGCGGACACGTAGACGTTGTTCACGTCGAACAAGAGACCGATGTCGGCGCGCTCCGCCACTTCCGACACGAACTCCCACTCCGGCATCGTGCTCTGCTGGTAGCTGAGGTAGCTGGAGGTGTTTTCCAGGGCGAAAGGGACTTCCAGAAAGTCTTGGATCTGCCGTGCGCGCTCTGCGACGAGCTTCACGGCTTCCGCGGTGTACGGCAACGGCAAGAGGTCATGCAGATTGACGTCTGCCGCGCCGCCCCAACAAAAATGATCGCTGACCCATGGGGATTTCACGCGGCGCAGCACCTGCTTGAGGCGGCGCAGGTAATCTTGGTTCAGCGGCTCGACGCTGCCGATGCCGAGGGACACGCCGTGTTGCACGACGCGGTAGCTCTCGAGCACGGCGTCGAGGTGGTAGAGCGGCTTGCCGCCCTCGACCATGAAATTTTCGCTGATGATCTCGAAGAAGTCGACGGAGGGACGTTGTTCGAGAATGGCGCGGTAGTGAGGCACGCGTAGCCCGACGCCGACGCCGAGATCGGGCGTGCCCAGTCGGGGAGACTTGTCTTCGGTCATGGAAGCTCAGCGAGCAGAAATACCACGGCCCGCTTCGACGCTCTCGAAGCGGGCCGCGACGGTCACCAACCTGTGGTCGGGCTCACTGGGGGCAGTGGGCGTTGCAGCCGCCCTGACCCTTGCAGCCGTTCTGGCCGGCGCACTCGTTCTTGCCCTCGACGGCGCAGCCGCCCTTGCCCTTGCACTCGTTCTTGCCCTTGCAGCACTCCTTGGCGCCGGCAGCGGCAGCGGCCGGATCTCCGGCGGCGGGTGCCTCGGCGGAGGGTTGGCTACCTCCACAGGCGCTGAGGGCGCCGAGCATGAGCCCGGTCGAGGCGGCGGTCGCGATCGTTTTGGAAAGATTGAATGCCATCCACGCTTCTCCTGTTCGGTTGTCCCGGAAAGCTCCGGAAGGTATCTCTACCCCTCGGTAGCTCGCATACGGTGGCCTTTCCGAATCGGTTTCGAAAGGGCCGAGTGAGTGTAACTGGTAGGATTGTCGAACGGCCAGGTTCCGCACAAATTGTCCGGCCGTCCAGCTTCAATCCAAAACTACGAGTGATCAGCGGACTCGGATCGGTCGGGAGAACTTCCATGTGGCCCAAGAACAGCCCTCCTCAGGCTTTTCGCGCTCGTCGTGAGCGCCTCACGGCGAAGCTCGCCGAGCCCGCGCTGCTGGCATCCGGATTCGCTCGCCCCCGGAACTTTCCGAACAATCGTTTTCCTTTCCGGGCGGAGAGTCACTTCCTCTACTTGATCGGTCGCCACATCGAAGGCGCAGGGCTCTTGCTTCGTCCCGAGGGTGCGGTGCTGTACGCGCCAGCGCCGGATCCGGCGGAGGCGATGTGGACCGGGCCGGCGCCCTCCCTCGACGCGCTCGCGAAGGAGC
This sequence comes from Polyangiaceae bacterium, assembly GCA_020633235.1. NCBI lineage: Bacteria > Pseudomonadati > Myxococcota > Polyangiales > Polyangiaceae > Polyangiaceae bacterium. The sequence goes on from JACKEA010000001.1 coordinate 300,402, forward strand.
TCGAGATCGAGGTGAGGAGCGTGGACGATCTGGCCGTGCCCGCGGGCACGGCGACACTTCCGGCTCAAGATCTGGAGACCACGGTGTGGCTCGCGGAGGCGCTGGACCGAGATTTGGAAGCGGGTGGCGGCGCGGACGTGGAGGGTGCGGATCTGCGACTCGCGGAGGCGATGATCGAGACTCGGCTCTCGCACGACGAGGCCGCCGTGGCGCAGCTGCGGCAAGCGGCCGAGGCGACGGCGGACGCGCACGTGGCCGGCATGGCGGCGACGGAGCCGGGGCTCAGGGAAGCCGACGTGCGGGCCGCGATGGAGGCGCGCATCATCGCCAGCGGCATGACGTGCTCCTATGGGTCGATCGTCACGGTGCACGGCGAGGTGCTGCACAACGAGACCCACACGCATCGCTTGGGAGAGCGCGATCTGGTGCTGGCGGACGTTGGCGCGGAAACCCCGGAAGGCTGGGCGGGGGACGTCACGCGCACCTGGCCGACCACGGGGCGCTTCTCGTCGACGCAGCGGGCGCTGTACGAAGCGGTGCTCTCGGCGCAGCGCGCCGCGCTCGAGCGCGTGGGGCCCGGGGTCCGCTACTTGGACGTGCATCGCGCGGCGGGGCATGCGCTGGTGGCGGCACTGGTGGAGCTCGGCATCTTCCGCGGCGATCCCGAGGACCTGTACGCGCGCGGGGCTGCCGGCGTGTTCTTTCCCCATGGCGTGGGGCACCTCTTGGGCCTCGACGTTCACGACATGGAGGACCTGGGGGACCGAGCGGGTTACGCGGCGGGGCGCAGCCGAGCGGAGTCGCGTGGCGACCGCTTCTTGCGATTGGACCGCGACTTGGCGCCCGGCATGGCGGTCACCATCGAGCCTGGTTTCTATCAGATCCGGCAGATCCTCGAGAACGCCGAGGAGCTCGGAGACGTGGCCGACGCGTTGAACACCGCGGAGCTCGCGCGCTTCGCGGACGTGCGCGGCATTCGCATCGAGGACGACGTGCTGATCACGGAGACGGGCTCGGAGGTGCTGACCGCGGCGATTCCGAAGACCATCGCCGAAGTGGAAGCCGCGGTGCGCTGAGTCAGGCGCCGGCGCGGGCGACGCGCTCTTCTGCGGTCCGAACGGCGTCGGACCAACTCGGGTCGACCGGCGAGACCAAGCTCACCACGTCTTCCACGGCGGCGCCCGCGTCCAGGGCCTCCCGCGCCTGGGCGGATCCCGTGAGCAGATCGAAGGCGGGGATCTCCGCTTCGAACTCGTAGGCGTGAGTGCGGAATGCGAAGTGGTCGGGAGCTTGGCGCTTGGCCAGAGCCAGCAGCGTGAGATAGGCGGCGACGGGCCGGAAGATACCGGGCTCCGTCACCTGCAGCAGGATGCCGCTGCACGTCTCTCCGGCGTGCTTCTCGAAGCTCGGCCGGAACCGCGCCGGGCGCACCTGGGCGCCGGGGACGCCGTGCTCGTTCACGGCCTGCGCCAGCTCCTCCCCGTTCAAGAAGGGGGCGCCGACGAGCTGGAAGGGAAGCGTGGTACCGCGGCCTTCCGACAGGTTCGTGCCTTCGACCAAGCAGCCGCCGGGATACACCAGCGCCGTTTCGAGCGTCGGCATGTTGGGGGATGGCGGCGCGAAGGGGCGATTCCACGCGCTGGCCGTGTGATGGCGCTCCCAGCCGACGGTGCGCACCACGGAGAGTGCGCCGGCGGCGCCGAGCGCGTGACCGTCGCGTTCGATGAACAGCGCGAGGATCTCGCCGACGGTCAGACAGTGACGGATCGGCAGCGGCTCCAGCCCGACGAAGGAGGTGAATCCCTCCGCCTGGGGCGCGCCCTCGAGATAGCTCGGATCTCCGCTGAGGGGGTTCGGGCGATCGAGCACCACCACGTGCACTCCTGCGGCGGCGGCGGCCCGGGCGGCGAGGAGCGCCGTCCAGACGTAGGTGTAGTAGCGCGCGCCAACGTCCACGAGGTCGACGACCAGGACGTCGATGCTTCCGAGATCCTCCGCCGTGGGCGACAGCGACTCGCGCGTCTTGCCGTACAGGCTCACCACGCGGGCGCCGTCCTGATCGCCGGCGTCCACGACCGCTTCTTCCGCCTGCGCCAATCCATCGAGGCCGTGCTCCGGGGAGAAGACCACGGCGACGCTGACGCCGAGCTCGTCCAGCACCGCAAGCGTTGGTCGCCCGCGCCGATCCACGGCCGCTGCGTGGGTCAGCACGCCCACCCGTGCGTCGCGCAACCGCCGACGAAGTGCCGTGAGCTGTCCCCCGAGGACCTGGTCGATACCGCAAAGCATGGCGGATTTCCTATCAGATTCGGGAGGATACGGAAACGGAGCGCGCGGTATGCAATCAGTTGCGGGCGAAAGGGGCCTGGTATAACTTTTTTTCGCAGTGCGGCGTGTCCTGGTAGTCGACGACGAGGAAAACCTCCGGCTGGTGCTCAAGACCTTGTTGCGCCGCAACGGCTACGAGGTGGAGACCGCGGAGAGCGGCGAGGAGGCCTTGGGGTTGGTGGAGACCTTCGGCCCGGATTTCGTGCTCACGGACGTGCGCATGCCGAAGATGGGGGGCCTCGATTTGCTGGCCACCCTGAAGGCCAAGGGTAACGACGCCACCGTCATCGTGATGAGCGCCTATGGCAACACGGACCTCGCCATCGAGGCGATGAAGGGCGGCGCCTACGACTACGTCCAGAAGCCGTTCAAGCCCGACGAGGTCGTGTTGGCGCTGCGCAAGGCGGAGGAGCGCGAGCTCTTGCGGCGGGAGAATCGCGCGCTGCGGGAGGAGATCCGCAAGGAGAACAAGTTCGAGGACATCCTGGCCAAGAGCGGGAAGATGCAGGACATCTTCCGAACCATCGCAAAGATCGCCGAGTACAAGACCACCGTGCTCGTCTCCGGCGAGAGTGGCGTGGGCAAGGAGCTGGTGGCACGGGCGATTCACCAGCGCAGCAGCCGACGGGGCGGCAGCTTCGTCGCGGTGAACTGCGGCGCGATCCCCGAGAACCTCCTGGAGAGCGAGCTCTTCGGCCACAAGAAAGGGGCGTTCACCGACGCCGTCGCCGACCGCCGGGGTCTGTTCGAGGAAGCAACCGGCGGCACGCTGTTCCTGGACGAGATCGGCGAGCTGCCTTTGGGACTGCAGGTGAAGCTGCTCCGGGTGCTCGAGGACGAGAAGATCCGGCGCGTGGGCGAGACGCGGGACGTCAAGGTGGACGTGCGCATCATCGCCGCCACCCATCGCGACTTGATGGCCGAGACCAAGGCGGGGCGTTTTCGCGAGGATTTGTTCTATCGCCTCAACGTGCTGCCGATCCACGTTCCGCCGCTGCGCGATCGCCGAGAGGACATTCCCCTGTTGGTGGAGCATTTCGTCACCCGCAACAACGCTCGCCTGGGGACCAACATCCGCGGCCTCGACAGCGAATGCCGTCGGCTGCTCTACGAGTACTCGTGGCCGGGTAACGTGCGTGAGCTGGAGAACACCATCGAGCGGGCGATGGTCCTGGCGGAGGGGGACCAGCTGGTGGCGGCGGACCTGCCAGAGCGCATTCGCGAGGCGCGGGACCCGGTCCAGATGCAGCTCTCCAGCGGTGAGCTGTCGGTGAAGAAGACCATGCGAATCATCGAGGAAATCCTGATTCGGCGGGCCTTGCAGAAGACCAAAGGCAACCGCACGCGGGCCGCCGAGGTCCTGGAAATCAGCCACCGCGCCCTGCTCTACAAGATCAAGGACTACCAGATCACCGACCTGTGACCGGGCATCGGTCACCACGGGCTTGGACCGGGCCCCGGCCCTTCGGTAGGATTCGCGCCATGCGCAAGGTCACTCTGGGATTCGCGTTCCTCTTCGTCGCCGCTTGCGGGCCCTCCTACGGAGGCCAGGGCGTCAAGACGCCCGAAGAAATCGTCGCCGAGCAAGAGCAAATGGGGGCGGAGCAGGAGGCGCAGGAAAAGGACTATCAAGGCTCCGCCGAGGAGACGGACTTGGAGAAGAAAGCCAAGTTCGACAAGAAGCAGACGGAGCTGGAGCTCAAGCGCGCCGAGCGTTCGGGTGAGACGTGCCCGGGTGTCGTCACCGAAGAGGGACCGACGGGGACGGCTCACGTGACGCTGCTGTTCGCCAACGACGGCCACGTGAAGGACGCCTCCATCGCCGCGCCCTTCGAGGGAACGCAGGTGGGCAACTGCGTGCTGAACGCGATGAAGGCGGTCATCGTTCCGCGCTTCACCGGACCCGAAGAGACCGTGGAGTGGGAAGTTCACGTCGAAGCGAAGGCCGACGACTCCGCGGACGACAAGAAGAAGAAGTGAGGCTCAGCGCCCGCGGGCGACGCGCTCGTTCGCCCGCGGGACGGCCCGCGCCACCTCGGTGAAGTTGCGTCCGAGGGGGATGCCGTACTGGTCTTCTACCTCCACCCGAACGACCCACGGGCCTGGGGTATCGGCGGGTGGAACCGTGGCCCAAAGGCCGTCGTCGCGCTTTTCCACGTCCAGCTCCACGGGCTCCACGCCGACCAACACGCGAACGTGCGGTTCGATCCACGCGGGGGCGGCGGCGCCCTCCCGATCGCGAAGGGCGACGCGGACATGGAGCGCTTGGTCGGGCCACACGGCGTTCTTGGGCGTGAACGAAATGCGGGCTTCGATGCCACGGGGCTCCACGCGGGTTCGGGCCAGCTCGAAGGAACCGGGCGCGTGGAAGTAGACCGTGGTCGGTCGATTCTCCGGCAGCTGAATGGCTCCATGGGCGCGGAAGAACCTGCCCTCGGCGCCGTAGCTCACGTTCAGGCCGGTGCTGCCCTCGAAGCTCACGGCCTGTCCGCGTCCCAGGCGGACCACACCCCGAGCATCCACGAAGGAGCCTTCCGGCACGACCGCTTGCACGACGTACATGGCCAACGGTTTCGAGGGCGTGCCCGGAAGTCCGAGCTCGTCGAGAGGTGTGACCACGAGCTCGTGGCGCCCCGTGGGTAGTCTCGTGCTCGGAAGCGTGGCGGTCTTCGTCAGGAACTGCTGCTCCCCCAGGGTCACGCTGTAGCTCTTGCCGGTGGCGGTCCAGGCCACGCCGCTCACGTTCGCGATGCCCGCGTTGGCGACCCATACCCGAGACCCGCCCTGGAAGACCGGAGCCGCCGGAATGGGCCGGTCGCTGAGCGTTCCTTCGCGGTCGATGCCGATGCGACGCCCAGCGGCCACGGCTGCGTAGGGTCCACCGCCGGTGGAGAGCAGCACTTCAGCGTCGCTGTTGAGCACCGCGTGCTCGGCGCCGCGATGTGCGAGCGCCGCGTGCCCGTGGCGCACGATGGCGCTTACCTTGTCCGTCGTCGTGAGCAGCACCGCCGTTTCCGATCCCGCCGTGTCCACGTACGCGGTGCCCGTGACCAGCACCATGGTGTAGGTGCGCGTGGGCTTTCCCGGCGACAGCTGGAGATACTGCGGCGTTCGGAACATGCGGATGCTGCTACCGGCGGCCAGCCGGACCTTTGCCTTGCCGGGCATCTCCCAGGTGGAGCCGTCCTTGCCGACGTCGTACAGAACGCCGCGCATGCTCACGCTGCCGGCAACGAGGTGGGGGCGATTGGGGGCTGCGGAGCTCGTGCCCCCCACGAGCAGCGCGGCAATGAGTCCCAAAATGGTCGTCGCTTTAACCACGACGCCTAGAACGGCGTTCAGTACAGGATCCCGTAGCGCTTTCTACATTTTTTGGCCCGGGGGCCGAATCTCGAACAAATCCATGCCGCCCCATGTCCGTCTGAATCGTTGAGACTCATCTTCTAGCAAACCCATGGACTGCCCCGTCTGCAACACCGAAAACCCGAGCGAAGCACGCTTCTGTCAGCGTTGCGGCTCGCCCCTCCCGGATCCCGCGGCGGATGCCGGTGGGCTCATCGGGCAGGTGGTCGGTGGTCGCTACCGAATCAAGCGCGTCATCGGCGAGGGCGGCATGGGCGTGGTGTACGAGGCCGAGCAGCGCATGGGCGAGGGCATGCGCAAGGTCGCGATCAAGACCCTGCTACCGGAGCTGTCCCACGATCACGCCATTGTGTCGCGATTCCACCGCGAGAGCGGAACGGTGGCGCAGCTCGAGCACCCGAACACGATTCGCTTCTACGACTTCGGTGAGACGCCCACGGGACAGCTCTACATCGCGATGGAGTACGTGAAGGGACGCTCCCTCACCGACCTCATCGAAGAAGGCCCCATCCCCGTCGAGCGCACCCTTCGCATCCTGAGGCAGGTGTGTGGCGCTCTGGAAGAGGCGCACGACCTGGGCATCGTTCACCGCGATCTGAAGCCCGACAACATCGTGCTCACCACTCGGGCGGGTGAGGACGACTTCGTCAAGGTGCTGGATTTCGGCATCGCCAAGCGCATCGGTCCGCAATCCGACAACCAGACCAAGCTCACCCAGCAGGGCATGGTGCTCGGCACTCCGCCCTACATGAGCCCCGAGCAGCTCGCCGGCGAGGTGGTGAGCCCCGAGAGCGACATCTACTCCCTGGGCATCATCGCCTTCGAAATGCTCACCGGGCGCTTGCCCTTCGATGCCGACACTCCCTGGCAGTGGGCTTCGAAGCACATGACCGAGGCGCCGCCGCCGCCCAGCACACTCACCTCCCAGCCGATCCCGCAGCAGGTGGAGCGGGCGGTGCTGCACGCCCTGGAGAAGCAGCGCGAGGACCGGCCGCGCCATGCCCTCGATTTCTACCGGGAGCTGAGCGGAGAGCCGCCCCGAGTCCGCACCCAGCCCGGCGGGCCGGGCCGCACCGAGCCGGGGGATGGCCCGATGGGCCGCGCCCGCACCGAGAGCGCTCCGGTGGTTCCGGCGTACAGCACCGAAGCCGCTGTGGCGGCGCCCATTCCGCCGCCGCCCATGCGGCGTTCCAAGATGGGATGGGTGCTCGCAGTGGGCGGGGTGTCGCTCGCCATGGGCCTCGTGGCCGCCGCGCTGTACATGAAGCCCGGGAGTCCGGGCAGCTCCGGCTCCGAGCCGGGTCAACCCACCCCGACGCAGTCGGGCACCACCGAGATAGCGCCTCTGGTGGAGGGCACGACCGCGCCCACGGCAGAGCCTCCGCCTCCCGAAACGGCACCGACCCAAACGTCCTCGAAGAAGGCGCCGGCGCCGCCCAAGACCACCCAACCGCCGATCACCTTGCCGCCGGTGGTAACGACGCCCATCCCCACGGCCACGGCCACGCCCACCCAACCCCCTCCGCCTCCGCCCCCCACGGCGACGCAGCCGCCGCCCACGGCGACGCAACCCCCGCCGCCTCCGCCGCCTACGAGCACCGCGAAGCCCCCCGGCGGCTTGAAGCTACCCGGCCGTCCTTCCGGGCCGACGGGGGACGCCGCGTGCACGGCGAGCGGCTCCGCCGCGCAGTCCGGTAACATCGAGGGCGCGGTCTCGCTCTACAACAAGTGCGCGTCCACTGGTGGCAGCGGCGGCGCCCTCAACACCGCCAAGGGGCGCATCCAAGCCGCGGCTCCGGGGGTGGTCAAGCAGCGCGCGTTCTTGGGCAACTGTGCGGGCGCGCGTTCGGCTGCCAACGCCGCATCTTCGATCGGCGCAGGGGGGCCTGCTCAGGCGCAGCTCAGCCGGACCAACTGCAAGTAGCTCACAGGAACCAGACGCCGAGGACGATCAGCACCGAGGCGAGGGCTACGGAGGTCATCGCGGCGATTTCCCACGGACCCGTGCGGGGATCTTCGAAGCGGAGCTCGATGGAGGCAAAACGGCTGGCCTCGCGGCGCTGACGCCCCGTCAGCGCGACGTTGGCAGCGCGGAGGGCGGTATCGAGTTGCTCGTCGCTCATCGGCCCGCCTTTTCGCACAGGGTCCCCATGGAGTCGAGGCCCCCCAGGAAACTGCAGCGAATTCAGGTCAATAGAAGCGAGCTTTGCCGCGGGACTCCCACCATTCCTGGTACCGCTCCTGGACCCGCCCTCGCTCCTTTCGGGACAGATCCTCGTAGTAGCCGAAGTACTCCCGGGACAGCGCCTTGAGCTCTTCCCCTGCGTCCCGGCGGATGCGGACGTCGTCGTGCATCAGCGCATCGATCAGCCATTCCATTCGATGCCGGCTGCTGTTCTTGCGCCACCAGTCGCTCCAGGCCTTGGCGTCCGTCTCGAAGTCGTTGCGCGCCAAGACGCGTAGCGCCCAGTGCACGGATTTCACGATTTCGTCATTGTCGTCCGAGAGCAGCGGGATCAGGCGCGGCACCGCGCGGCCATCACGCAAGTCTGCAATGGCTTCGATGGCGGCGTAGCGCAGCTCTTCGGACTGAGTCGGATCCGCCGCCAGGATCGCGAGGCCGTCCCGCAGGGTGGTGCGGGCGTCGACGTCCTGCTGCATCATTCGGCCGGCGGCCACAGCAGCGCGGCGAACCTCGGCGTCGTCGTCGACCGCGCGCCGGACCACCGCCTTGGCGGCGTCCGGGCTCGGCATCTCCCCCAGAAGCCACGTTGCCCATCGCCGCACCACGGGGTCGCCGTCCGCGGTTCGGACGACCAGGAACGCCGTGGCATTGGGGCCGATACGGACCAGCGTTCGCAGGATGGGGCCGCAGTCCGAGGCCCGCGCGGTGGGCTCCCCCAAGCGGCGTGCGAGCTCGGGACGGATCGGGCCGGGGAAAGCGCCCACCAACGTCGGAATGGCGGCGTCGCCGAAGTCCACCAGCTGGTCGACCACCGTGGTGTCGCCGTCCAGCAGCCGCTCCACCAAGGCGCGGCAGTCCTCTTCCAAGTCTACGATCACCGAGGGCAGCTTGAGCCCAGGGGAGCTGTGCCTTCGGGCCAGCGCCCGCGGTCCATACGCCACCTTTCGCGAAGAAGGCGCCAGCGGCACCTCCAGCTGCTGGGTGATGGACGAGTCCGAGTCGCTGCTGCGGTACTCGTCGAGATCCACGTCTTCTTCCTTCACCAGCTCCAGTCGGGGTCCCGAGTCGTGGCTGCTCGGAGGTGCCAGACCCGGGGTGGTCTTCTTGCCGATGCCCGGTTTGGTTTCCTTGCGCTGGAGCGGCGGCTTCGAGGCCACGTCCCAGCCGTCCTCCGGAGGCTCTTCGTCACTCCTGGGTGGGGGCGTCTGGGACGGCGTGCGTCGCGTCAGGGGAAACGGCTGCGCATCGACGTCCAGCTTGGGGGTGCCTTGGGGCGGCGTGCGCTTCTTGGGCGGGGCCTTCGCGATGGGCGACTCAGCGGGAGTCGGCGGCAGGTCGGTCTGCCGCTTCGCGACGGGCGTCTCGTGGCCGGTCTCCGGCGCGGCCGCCGTGGGCGGCGGCGCCGGCGACAGGGCTCGAGCGAGAGCTTCGGCCCGCAGCTCTGGAGCGGGGATCTTGTGGCGCTTGCGGCGCACCACCGGCGGCAGACTGGCCGTGGGAGTCTCGTTCTCGACGTCGCGCCGGGTGGCCAGCTTGCGCTTGAGGATCACGCGCTCCAGCGCGGCGGCCACCAGCGGAGCGAAGGCCAGCACGTCGCCGATTTCGGAGAGCGTCACGTCGCTGTCGCCGTGATCTCCATAGAGGATCAGGACGGTTCGCGCGCGCACCACGACCGGGAGCAGCATCACCTGGGCGCCAACGGGGCGTTCCAGGTCCGTTGCCAAGCTCGCGTCGATACCCTCCCGGCCCAAGGTCGCCACGCTGACGGCCTTGGCGTCCCGAACCGCCGACAGGCTGCTCGGCAGATCCATGGGCACGCCGATCCCGCGGATCTTGGTGGTATCCGCCCCCGGGCCGTCGGCGTCGCGCCCCTCGGCCAGATCGGAGTGCACGGCGAACAGCGCGGAGTACTCGAAGTACTGGGAAGCAAAGTCGAAAAAGGCGCCGAGCACGTCGTCTCGGGAGTCCGCCTCCATCAGGTCTTCCTCCGCCATGGCGGCGGTGTACGGGCCCCGGTGGCGCTTGCGTCCGCGGGGGCGAGGCGCTGGCGCCGTCGAGCTCGCGGGCTCCCGCGGAGAAATCCAAGTGCGCACCACCTCCGCCGCTGGGGGCGCGCCCGTCGCCGAGCGGGCCACTTCCACGGGAGGAGGCGCGGACGGCGGCACGTTCGCCGGCGCCGGCGCCGAGGCCAGCGTCTTCGGCGGGTTCTGTGCGGAGTACGCGATGGGCGGCACACTCGCCGGTCGCGGGAGGTTCGGCACGGACAGGCTTGCGCGGGATGCCGCGGGCATCGAGCTCGGGCTGGGGTCCGGCCGCCCCTCGAGCTTCGCCACCAGTCGCAGCGTGCGGCGGTCCATGGGTAGCCCGTAGTCCCGGCTGATCGCTTGCCGGATCCGCACCTGGGGTGCTGCCTGTTGGCGGAGCACCACGCCCAGCGAGAAGGTGAGATCGGATTCCACCTCCGAAGGCAGCGGTTCACTGACCGCGATGGTCAGCGTGCCGCCTTCTTCCTTCAGCGGGTAGAAGCCGTGCCGCAACGCGAGCTCGCCGGGCACCAGCCGCAGGGTCCCGTCCTTGGTCGTGGGCAATGCACCATCTGGCGCGGCTTCCAGGCCGTGGCTCTCGGCGAGCAAGCGCGTCAGCGCCGCCTCGCTCACCGCCGCGAGCTCGAGCAGGTTGGTCGCGAGATCTCCCCCGTACAACACCTGTCGCGCCAGCGCTTCCTCGACGTCGCGCATGGACGCGACTTCATTCTTCACGATGCTGGAGCTGAGGGTGGCCATGGATGTGCGTCGAGGGTCTCCCCCGGACGGGGGGCCATCATCCCTGCGATGGGGAATTGTCGCGGCGGCACCTCGGATGTCAACGGAATGCGCCGTCCGGCCTGCGGATCAGTGGGCCAGGGCCTTGGCCAGGACGTCGGCCAGCAGCCAGCGGGCCAGGGACAGGTAGATGACGATGCCCAGCACATCCACCAGCGTGGCGATGAAGGGGGTCGAGCTGGTGGCCGGGTCCACGCCCACGCGGTGGAGCAGCAGCGGCATCATCCCGCCGACCACGCAGCCCATCACCACGATGGCCACGATGGTGAGGGCGATCAGCCCAGCGAAGTGGGGCGACCCACCCGCCATCACCACCCGCAGCACACCCAAGAGCGCCAGGAGCCCACCGAGCACCAACCCCTGCAGCAGCTCTCGCCCGAGCACGCGCCACCAGTCCTTGGACTCGATGTCGCCCACCGCGAGGCCCCGGATCACCAAGGTGGAGGATTGAGACCCGGAATTGCCCCCCGCGGCGATCAGCAGCGGCACGTAGAAAGAAAGCTCTGCTACCGCGGAGAGCACCGGGCCGTAGGCCTGCATCGCGGTGGTGGTGAAGTAGCCGCCGAGGAACAAGATCAAGAGCCAGGGTGCGCGTTTGCGGATGTACTCGGCGAAGGAAGCGTCGAAGTAGCCTTCGCGGATGGGCTCGATGGCGCCCATCTTCTGGACGTCCTCCGCCTGCTCTTCGGTCATCACGTCGAGGATGTCGTCGGAGGTGATGACGCCGAGGATCTCGCCCTTCTGGTTCACCACGGGCAAGGTGTTCAAGTCGTACTTGGCGAGCTTGCGGGCCACCTCTTCCTGGTCCAGCTCCGGCGGTACGCTGATCACGTTCTGCGCCATCGTTTCCGAGACCAGATCGCCCGGATCCCCCAGCAGCAGGTGGCGCAGCGTGAGGTAGCCCACGAGGTGCTCTTCACCCGTGACGACGTAGACCGTGTCGAGCGTCTCGGCCTCGTCGGCTCGCTTGCGGATCTCTTCGATCGCGTCGGCGATGCGCAGGTCGGGCGAGACGGACACGTAGTCCGTCGTCATCAGACCGCCGGCGCTGGTCTCGGGCCAGCGGGTCAGCTCCTGAACGTCCTCGGCGACCTCCGGATCGACGCGCTCCAGGTTCTCGAGCAGCGGCGCCACCACATCGGGCGGAAGGATCGTCAGGAAATCCGCGCGCTCGTCGGCGTCCATTTCGGTCACCAGACGCGCCGTGGAGTCGAGGCCCATGCGCTCCGCCAGGGTCGTCTGCCGATCGTCGTCCAGACGCTCGAAGACCTGCGCCGCGTAGTCCGTGGGCAGCTCCGTCAGCAGCTCGGTGGCCTTTTCGTCGTCGAGCTCGTCGATGACGTCGGCGATGTCCTCCGGGTGGATCTCGTCCAGCAGCTCGCGGACTTCACCCGGGCTTTCCCGGAGGAGCGTCTCCAGCTCGGGACCGATCAGCCGTGCCAGACGCATGGGCGCCGAATTAGCAGACCTTTTGTCAGGTTGAAAAGCATCGCGCCTTGAGGCGCGCCTCACACCCCTCTAGATCGGCGTCGTGGCGGTCCTCACCGATCTCGATCCTCCGATTTTCACCATTACTCTGGCCCGACCCAAGGCGAATGCGTTCGATCAGGTCCAGCTGGACGCGCTGGGGCAAGCCGTGGAGCGCGTGGCCGGTGCGGAGGGGGGTCGCGCCCTGCTGCTCCGGGCGGAGGGCGATGTGGCGTTCTGCGCCGGTGCCGACCTGGGCGCCGTCGGACCGCTCGCGGAGCCCGACGGCCTGGCCAGCTGGACCCGTGGTGCCCACGCGATCCTCGATCGCATCGCCGCGCTCTCCATCCCGGTCGTGGCGGCCTTGCGCCGTCCGGCCGTCGGCGGCGGTTTCGAGCTCGCCCTCGCTTGCCACTTCCGGGTCATCGCTCGCGACGCCCACGTCGCACTGCCGGAAATCCAGCGCGGGTACCTGCCGAGCTGGGCCGCCGTACAACGGTTGATTCCTTTGGTTGGTCCGGCGCGGGCCCGGGACCTGCTCCTCACCGGTCGGCGGCTGTCCGCGGAGGAAGCCCTCGCGTGGGGTCTCGTGGATCGCGTGGCGGAGGATGCCGACGCCGAAGCCCGCGCGCTGTGCGAGACGTTCGCGGCGCTGCCGCCGCTCGCGCTCCGCGCCGGGCTCGCTCAAGTGGAGCGCGTGGCGCGGGGCGAAAGCTCCGAACAGATCCGCGCCCGCGAGCTCGACGACCTCGAGCGACTGGTGCGGACCGAGGATACGGTGGAGGGCGTGCTTGCGTTCTTCGAGAAGCGCGCCCCCGCGTTCAAGGGACGTTGAAGATCAGGGGCAGTCGCCGGTGATCTTGAAGGCCGACGCCGCGAAGTCGCCCGCGAGATGCCAGGCGTCCTTGCAGTTGGCGTCCGCCGCCGCGTTGGTGCTGGCGCACCAGTCGCCGTCCGGCCGCTCCCCGTTGTTCCACTTGTCGCTGGTCTTGCAGCTGCCGTCGGTGCCCTTCCACTGCCCGATTCCGGCCAGGAACACGCACAGGGTGGAGCCGAGCTCCTCCACGTAGACCTGGTCCGCTTCGTCCACGGTGATGTAGCCGTCGAGCGAGGCGCCCGCCGTCCACTTGCGCTGGCCCACGGTCACGTCCGGCAGGCAGTTGTTGGCGGGCTCCAGCTCCGGGCCATTGAACTTGCCGATACAGTTGTGCGTGTCGTCGCTGAACTTTCCGGTGAGGTTGACCTTGTGCAGCGGCAAGATGATCGGGTTGTTGAGCTCCGTGGGAGACGGAAAGATGGGCACGTACACGTCGATGTTCGACGCCGTGAAGCCCAGGCCGTCCGGGTCGATGCTCACGTCCACCGTAATGGGTGCGATGGGCAGCGGCGTGTTGGTCATGGTGAGGAAGCACGCGCCCGCGGCGGGGTCTTGAATCGGCAGCCCACCACCGGTCTTCAGCTTGCCGTTGGCCTTGTCGAACTCGAAGAGCCACGAGAAGGTGCCTTCGCCGTCTTCCAGGCACGCCGGCTGGTTCAAGCTGATGCCGTTGTCCACGATGGCAACTTGAACCAGCTGCTGGGCCAAGCGTTCCGGACCCTTGATCGTGATCTGGGAGATGCGGCCCTGCCACACGTCCTTGCCGGTGTTGTCCGCCTTGGCCAAGCACTCCGCTCCGGGACCCGTGGGGCCCGCCTGGTAGCACTCCGCCGCCGTGGGCACGCAGGCGCCGCCGGTGGAGCCACCGCTGCCACCGCCACCGCCCTTTTCGTCGTCGCTGCCACAGGCCAAAAGAAAGCTCGCGCCGAGCACCGAAAGCACAACCAAACGAAGCAGCCGCATCGAAATCCTCCGAAGCCCGCACCATAGCACGGCGCCGCTGCGATTCAGTTGACCAGAAACCAGCGAACGCCCGGCTTCACCTCGAGGTGGAGGTGGTCCGCGTGGTGGGCGTCGAAATGTGGCGTGAGCATGTAGGTGAAAATGCGACGGCGTGATGCCTCGCACACGATGGCCGAAAGCTCCTTGCCGTGAGCGCTGCCGGGGACGCGCGCGCCGGAGCCGCAGGTCTTGGCGCCCACCGCCGACGGCCAGTCGCTGTTCACGTTCAGGGTGGTGCCGTCCTTCTTCTTGAAGATGGCGGCGTCGATGGCCAAGGCGCCGGGGTGGCGGAACTGCGGGGCGTCCACGCTCTTGGGCGGCGGGCGGTACATCGTGTAGTGCACCACCTCGACGACGTCGTGCTCGGCCAACAGCGCACAGAAGTCGTCCAGAGCCAACGCCAGGCGCGCGTCCAGGATCTCGTAGGGGCTGTCCTTGCGCTGCTTTTCCGGCAGCGCAGAGTGCACGCTCACGCCGTGCAGAGGGCCCGTCAGGCGCACCGGGGTGCGCACGCCGCGTGTGTCCTCGGCCACACGCACGAAGGGCACTCCTCTGTGAGAAAGCTCTGCGATCGCCGCCTCGCCGTCGAGGTTCGCGTGCTCGTAGGCGGGCGTGGTCTTCACCTGCGCGAAGGGCGGCGCCTCCAAGTAGGGATTGGACGCCTGCGCGGTGGACGCCACGCTCGCGAGGGCGAGCGCGACGAGGGCCGTCAGGCGCCGAGCTGTTCCGATCCGTCGCACGAGGGGCGGAAGGTTAACGAACCAGGGCGACCGCGGCAAAATCCGGGGTGGGGCGTTTCCGCGGCGGACCAGCATGATCGCAATCATCCTGGGCACCTGGCTGTGATTGGCGTGCACGCGGCATGGGGGAGTACGCTGCGCCCTTCGTCTTGTCGGACAGGAGCATCAAAGACTGGTCCATCTGGGGCTACGCATTCGGCTACTTCGCCTGCTACGTGCCCTACAGCGCCCTGGCGAAGGGGCTCTCCAGCGGCCTGTTCGCCGGCATGCCCCGGGGGATTTCTGGCTTCGAGCTGTTGCCGCTGACGACGCTGGCGTCCCTCGTCGGCATGTTCGTGTTCATCACGGCCATGCGCTGGTGGCAATTCGCGGGGCACAAGACGGTGCTGGGCGTGTCGCTCCCGATGCCCAACGTGTGGACGTTCCTATCCGGCGTGTGCACCGCGGCCATCATCGCCACCACCACGCTGGCGTACACCTTCGACGGTGTCTCCATCGTGTTCATGATGCTGTTGATGCGCGGTGGCGTGCTCGTGATCGCGCCCATCGTGGACTTCGTGAGTCGGCGTCACGTGCGCTGGTTCTCTTGGGTGGCGCTTTCGCTCAGCATGGGCGCGCTCTTGGTGGCGTTCTTCGGCGGTAGCAAGAGCAGCTTGGCGGTCACGACGGTCGCCGCGATCGACGTGGTGGTGTATCTCGGCGGCTACTTCGTGCGGCTGCGTTTCATGAGTCGGCTCGCCAAGAGCGAGGATCCCAACGCCACCAAGCGCTACTTCGTCGAAGAGCAGATGACGGCGACGCCCGTGGTGGTGCTGGCGCTGGCCACCCTCGCCATCATCGGCAAAGGGGACTTGATGCAGGACGTGCGCCACGGGTTCACGGAGGTGTGGAAGAACTCGCGCGTGCTCGAAGTGCTGGTGGTCGGTGTGCTCAGCCAGGGGACCGGCATCTTTGGCGGTCTGATTTTGTTGGATCGGCGCGAAAACAGCTTCTGTGTGCCGGTCAACCGCGCTTCCAGCATTCTGGCGGGGATCTCCGCGAGCTTCGCGCTCTACTTCGCGGTGGGGAAGTCGCCCCCCGGCGCGGTGGAGCTGTTCGGCGCGTCCCTGGTGGTGGCGGCCATCGTCGCGTTGTCCCTGCCCGGCGTGCTCGCCAAGCGCCGCGCCGCTTGAGCGCGTCCAACCGCGGAGATAGCTTCGGCTCATGGCGGACGCCTACGAGTCCGAGTACATGGCCGGCGGCACCGTACTCCACCGCGGCAAGGTCGTCTCTCCGGCGCTGGCCATCCTGCTCAGCGTGCTCGCCACAGTGGCTCTGGGCGCGGGCGCGGTAACGGCCTTCACCGGCCCCGTGTTCCTCCCCTTGTGTTTTCCGCCGAAGATCCCGCCGCCGTGGTCGCCAAGGTGGCCGAAGCCCGAGCGGGGGCTCGCCGCGTCCGCGTGGCCGACGTCGATGCCGAGGACGACACCGACGTCGAAGCGGAGGCGGAGATCGAGGCGGAGCAGCGCCGTCAGAACTCGCTCTGAAACATCTGATCCAAGAACGCGGTCATCAGCTTGCCGCGCGCCGCGGGGGGCAGCGCATCGAGCAGCTCGTTGATGCCGGCCATGCGCTCCGGCAGCTTCATGCCCTCGGCGCCCACGGCGGAGGTGAGGGCGGCAAAACCCTCCGGACCCAGGGTGTCGAGTTGCTTCGGTAGCTCGCTGAGCATGGGGCCAAGCTGGTCGAGGAGCACCCGGCTCGGGAGCTTCCGCGCCGCCTCGACAGAATCCCGAAAAGCGATCAGGAAGTCCTTCACTCCGCTGACGTTGCCGGGATGCACGGACAGGTGGATGTTGGTCGGGTACTTGCCGTAGGAAAGCTGCGCCTGCACGTACCAACCGCGGAGCTTCATCTCGTCCACGACGTGAAACAGGTTCACGCTGTCGGAGCCGATGGCGAGCAGGCTCATCGAGGGATTGCCCAGGATTTTCAGGCCTTCGATGCCCTCGATGCCGGCGACCAGCTCTCGCGTGGCGCTCTGTAGCCCGCGGGCGATCTCGAGGTAGCCCTCGTCCCCCAGGTAGTTCAGCACGGCCCAAGCGCCCGCCAGCGGCCCGCCGCTCTTGGTGCTCTGGATGGACGCGTTGATCAGCGTGTACCCGGTCCAGTCCGCGCAGGTGAAGAACTGCGCTTGGCGGAAGCTCGGGTCGTTGTACAGCACGACCGACGCACCCTTGGCGGCGTAGGCGTACTTGTGGAAGTCCATGGAGATGCTGGTGACACCCGGCACGTTCAGCTCGAAGGGCGGAACGTCGTCTCCAAGGCGGCGGAAGTAGGGCAGCAAGAAGCCGCCGATGCAGGCGTCCACGTGGAACGCCACCTTCTTCTCCAGCGCGATGCGCCCGAGCTCCTCGATGGGATCGATCACGCCGTGGGCGTAGGAGGGCGCGGAGCCGACGATCAGGATCGTCTGATCCGTGATCGCCTTCGCCACCGCCTCGGGGATGGCGCGGAACGTCTCGGGATCCACGTCCACCAGCACGACCTCGAGATCCAAGTAGTGCGCCGCCTTGTGGAATGCCGCGTGGGCGGTGACGGGAATGACGATCTGGGGCTTCTTGATCTCCGGGTGCAGCTTGCGCGCGCGATCCCGCGTGGCTTTGACCGCCAGGATGATGCTCTCGGTGCCACCGCTGGTGAAGGTGCCCACGGTGTTCTCGTTGCCGCCCAGGTGGTGCGCCGCCATGCCCACGAGCTCGTTTTCGAGCCGCATCAGGCTGGGGTACACCGTCGGATCCAGCGCATTTTCGCTGAGAAAGCTCATGTAGGCTTCCTTGCACACGCTCTCTGCTTCGCGTCCGGCGTCGAAGATGTAGGCGAAGGTTCGCCCGCTACGCCAGTCGATGTCGTTTTGCCGGTAGGTGGAAAGCTTGGAAAGGACGCTCTCGCGCGCCGCCCCCGTCTCGGGAATCTTCATGATGCTTGCTCCTCGTCATGCGCGCCCGGTGCTGGCCGGGCGAAAACCATTTTCCAACGCCTGAAACGCGAACTGCGCTCGCTCCACCAAGTCGCCGCGAGCGCCACCCTCGAACCAGTCCCGTAGCCCGGCGCGCACCACCCCCATGATGGCGCCGGCCATCATCTTGGCGCCGAGCGGAGCCGGCAGCAGGGCCGCCGCCGCGCTCCTCGGATCCTTGGCCAAAGCTTCGGCGATGGCCGCTTCCCAGCGCATGTCCAGCTCCAGATCGTGCGCGCTCAAGCTCTTGGAAGAAGCGAGCAGCCGATGGTGCAGGCGCGCCCGCTTGCGATCCAGCATCAGCTCGCCAGCGAGCTCGAGCAACAGACGCCGTACCGCGGCGAACGCGGTCTCGTCCTTGGAGCGCTCCGCGAGCTCCCGCTCGAAGCGGGCGAAGCGCGCTTCGTCGTCGGCGAAGAACACCGCTTCCTTCGTCTCGAAGTAGCGGAAGAAGGTGCGGCGAGAGACGCCAGCGCGATCCGCGATGGCATCTGCCGTGGCGCTGTCGAAGCCGACCTCGGCGAACAGCTCGTGGGCGGCGGCCGAGAGCTCCGCGCGCGTGCGCCCCTTCTTCTCTTCCCGCTTCACGGAGAGGGATATGCCAATTGTGACACTGAGTGTCAATAGACACTCAGTGTCATTTGGCATTTTGGGGTTGGTCCGCCGCGATGCCGTCGCGAATTGATGCGCCGGTGGCAACAGTGTGTCGCCAGCTCCGCTTCTGGTGTCGTGCTGCGAACGGAGCCATGTTCTGGGTCGATGAAACACGTCACCCGTCGGACCGCCCTCGCGGCGGGGCTCGTCTCCGCCGTTGCCGCGGGCGTCCACCTTTCGGGAACGAACGAGGAGAACGCCGTGGCCCAGCCCAAGACCCAGAAGATGCCGGTGGTGTACCTACCCCACGGGGGCGGCCCGTGGCCCTTCGTGGACTTCGGTCTCGATGCTCGCGACGTGGAACAGCTCGCCGGATACCTGCGGGGGCTCGGCGGGCTGGCTCAGCCGAAGGCGGTGCTCGTGGTGTCGGCCCACTGGGAGACCGACGTGCCGACGCTGATGACGTCCGAGCGCCCGCCGATGCTGTACGACTACTACGGCTTCCCGCCCGCCAGCTACGAGATCCAATGGCCCGCGCCGGGAGATCCGAAGCTCGCCGCGCGCGTCCAGTCGCTGCTGCGGGAGGCGGGCTTTGGCACCGCAACGGACTCGGCGCGCGGCTTCGACCACGGGACCTTCATCCCGCTGAAGCTCGTGTACCCCGAAGCGAACGTGCCCACCGTTCAGCTATCGATGCTCGCGTCGCTGGATCCAGCGGAGCACTTGAAGCTCGGTCGCGCCCTCGCGCCACTGCGGGAGGAGGGCGTACTGATCGTGGGCAGTGGCATGTCGTTTCACAACATGCGGCTGTTCCGCAATCCGCGAGCGGAAGAAGTGTCCGATACCTTCGATGCTTGGCTCACGGAGACGGTCACGTTGGAGTCCGGCGAGCGGGACCGTCGGTTGACGGAGTGGGAGGCGGCGCCGGGAGCGCGCGCCGCTCATCCACGGGAAGAGCATCTTTTACCGCTGATGGTGGCCGCCGGCGCCGCGGGCGCGGATCTGGGCGCCATCGCCTTCAGCGACCGTTTCATGGGCGCCCGCATCACTGCCGTGCACTTCGCGTGAAGTAGAGCTGCCGCAGCTGCTCCACCAGGTCGGGCTCCGCGCGGTCCGGGTGCCCCGAGTCGAAGGGCGGCGCGGGATCGTACTCCAGGCCGAGCTGGATGAGCCGCGCGGTGCGCTCGTCCGCGAGCTCCGCGGCCAGCGTCAGCGCGAAGTCCATACCGGCAGTGACGCCACCGGCGGTGACACGGTTGCGATCCACGACCACACGCCCGGGACGGTAGCGTGCACCGTACTCCGCAAGTCGGTCCGTGTAGGCCCAGTGGGTCGTGGCGTCGTAGCCCTCGAGCAATCCCGCGGCGCCTAGCAGCAGAGCGCCGGTGCACACGGACGTGACCCAGCGCGCATCCTTGCCGCGCTCTCGCAGGAATCCGAGCACGGCGTCGTCCTTCTGCAGTCGCTCCTGCCCGAAGCCCCCCGGTACGAACAGCACCGTGAGGGGCGGACATTCGTCGAGCGTGTGGTTTGGTGTGAGGGTGAAGCCGGGGCCGGCGCTCACGGGAACCTTCTCCTTCCACAGCAGGTGGACCTCGGCGCCGGGGATCCGGTGCAGCACCTCGAAGGGCGCCGTGAGGTCGAGCTGGGTCATCCCGGGAAACGACAGCATGCCGATGGTGTGGGTCATGAGGCCAGCATGGGGCAGCACCACCGCTGGCATCCAGGACAACAAGTGTCTATTTTCTGCCAATGGCGCGAGTGCTGCTGGTGGCCTTTGAAGGCGTGCAAACCCTGGACGTGACGGGACCCGCGGAGGTGTTCGCCGCGGCGGCGCGCTACCACGTGGAGCTCTTGAGCGCGGGCGGCGGGACGGTGACTACCACCTCGGGGATCGCGCTTCACGCCCGGGATCTATCCGGCGTGCGCGTGCAGCCGACGGACACCGTCTTGGTCGCCGGCGGCAACGAAGACGCCATTCGACGCGCCCTCGAACAGCCGGCGCTGCTCGACTTCCTTCGCCGCGCGGCTCGCGTCGCGGCTCGGATTGGCTCGGTGTGCTCGGGTGCGTTCTTGTTGGCGAGCATCGGCGTGCTCGACGGCCACGCCGCCGCCACCCACTGGTCCGCCTGCGAACGCCTCGCCCGCGCGTTCCCAGCCATTCGCGTCGACCCCAACGCGATCTTCGTTCGCGAGGGAAGACTGTGGACGTCTGCCGGAGTCACCACCGGCATCGACATGGCCCTGGCGATGGTCGAAGAAGACGCGGGCCGGGTCGTGGCGGACGCCATTGCGTCGCGGCTGGTGCTGTACCTACGCCGCCCGGGGTTTCAGTCGCAGTTCAGCGAGGCGCTCTTGGCGCAGACCGAACGCGCGGACCCGCTGGCCGCAGCGGTCGGCTGGGCTCGGAGCCACCTGCGGAGCGCGGACGTAGAGAGCTTGGCGCGCCAAGCCGGCATGTCCGTGCGCACCCTACATCGTCGCTGCGACGAGCTGTTCGGCACCACCCCCGCCAAGCTGCTGGACAAGCTGCGCGTGGAGCACGCGCGCGCCCTGCTCGGCCGGGGTGAGGTGCCCTTGAAGGCCCTGGCGGTGGACGCGGGTTTTGGCAGCGGAGCGCGCATGAATCGCGCGTTTCTGCGCGAGCTCGGCATGACGGCGCGCCAGTACCGCATGGTGCACGGCGCCGCGTCTCGAGGGTAGCGCTATACTCGCCGCCCCGTGTCTTCCGGTCCCGATTCCATCGCACCCGACAAGAGCCGCGGCGACGGCATCGCCGTCGAGATCGGTGGCGGAAGTGTGGCCATCTTCTCGCACGGCCCGACGCCCATGTCGTTGTTCGACCCCAGGGACGGTCGCATCGTGGAGGTGAACGACGCATGGGTCGAGCGCTACGGCTACGCGCGGGAAGAAGCACGAACGCTTCGCGTGCAGGACGTGAGCGCGGAGCCACAGGCCACCACCAACGCGGTCCGCGGCGCGGAGGAGACCGGTGGCGCGCTGATCTCTACCCGCTGGCACAAAAGCAAGGCCGGCGAGGTGTTTCCCGTGGAGATCACCTCGGGCACGCTGAGCGTGGGGGGACGCATGCTGATGTACGCGGTGATGCACGACATCGCGCCGCGGCTGCGCTCGGAGGAACGCCTCTCGCAGTCTGAGGCGCGTTTCCGCGCGTTGGTGGAGGGCATTCCGATCGGCGTGCTGGTCCATCGGCACGGGCGCGTGCTGTACGCGAACCCCGGGCTTCTACGCCTCTTGGGCTACGAGCTGGGCGACGATCTGGTCGGGACCGAGCTGTCGAGCCTGGTCGATGAGGATGACTGGGCGCGGGTCCGCCAGCGGGTGGCGTCCGTGATGAACGAGCACAAGCCGACCCCCACGATGGAAAGCCGTATGGCACGCAAGGATGGCCGTATGGTGCCGGTGCAGGTCAACGGCATGCCCTTCGTGTACGACGGCGAGCCCGCGGTGATGGCCATGGTCATGGACGTGCGCGAGCGCAAGCAGATGGAGGCTCAGCTCGTGCTCGCGGATCGCTTGGCATCGCTGGGTCGGCTGGCGGCTTCCGTGGGGCACGAGATCAACAACCCGCTCGCCTATTTGCTCGGCAACGTGCAGCTCCTGGAGCGGGACATCGCCCGCGCCCAGGGACTGGATGCGGAAACTCGTGACAAGCTCACCGAGCGCCTTTCGGTGCTCACGGAGGGTGCCCTCCGCGTGCGAGACATCGTGCGCGATCTCAAGTCTCTCTCGGGTGGCGAGCCAGACCTGGTCCAGGGAACGGACCTGCATCGGGTGCTCGAAATGTGCGTGCACATGGCAGAGCACGAAATCCGTCATCGCGCTGCTCTGCTGCGCGACTACGGACCCTCGGTGATCGTGCTCGCGAGCGAGCCGCGGCTGGGTCAGGTGTTCTTGAACTTGCTGGTGAACGCCGCTCAGGCGATCCCGGAAGGCGTGCCGGACGAGCACGAGATCACGCTCCGCACTCGGCGCGAGGGCAGTGATCGCGTGCGCATCGAGGTGGAAGACACCGGCCGCGGCATCGACGCCGAGCATCGGGAGCGCATCTTCGAGCCGTTCTTCACCACCAAGGCCAGCGGTGGCACCGGCTTGGGGTTGTCCATTTCGCATAGCATCGTCACGGGGCTGGGCGGCACCATTTCAGTGGAGCCGGCTCCGGGTCGAGGCACGCGCTTCGTCGTGGTGTTGCCCTGCCGGCCGGTGAGCTCGCTGCCGGCGCCGCCGGCCTCGCAGAAGCCACCCAGTACTCTTCGTTCGCGTCCGCGGCTCCTGCTCGCAGAGGACGAAGAGCGTCTGGCCAAGACCCTGGCAGCGGCGTTGGACGATTGCGAGGTGACGGTGGTCCACAGTGGCAACGCTGCCATTGCGCAGCTCGCGGAGCGGCGTTTCGACGCGGTCGTCCTCGACCTCCACATGCAGGACGGCACCGGCGCGGACGTTTCGCGTTGGCTCCGGGCGCACCGCCCCGAGCTCACAGGTCGCGTGGTGTTCATGACGGGGGCCGGTACGGAGGGGCCGCTGGTGGCGGAGGCACGAGGCGCGCCGCTGCTCCGAAAGCCGTTCGAATACGAGAGCCTTCGGAGCGAGCTCCAGCGCCTGATCGACTGCCCCTGAAGGGCTCTGGGTTTGTATGTCGGTTCGCCGCGGAACCTCGCAAGCATGGAACGCGTGAACGCCGGCGCGTATGATTCCGGCATGCTGGCCCGCTCTCTGTCGCTCTCCGCCGTCGCGCTGTTGTTCTCGGCCCACGCTGCCGCACAAGATTGCGGCTGTGATCACACCATCGCGCTCTCCCAGAACAGCGCCAAAGGCACGGACCTGGGCGTGAAGCCGGGGGACGTGGTGTGCGTCGAGGCCGGCGCGCGACCCTTCCTGGTGCTGGAAGAGTTCGTGGGCAGCGCGAGCGCCCCGGTCGTGATCAAGAACTGCGGCGGACAGGTGAAGATCGCCAACAGCGACAAGGGCTACGGTCTGGCGATCAACGGCTCCTCGTTCTTCCACGTCACGGGCACCGGGGACTCGTCGGTGAAGTACGGCTTCGACGTCAGCGCGTCTCGCACCGGTCCGGACTACTCGGGCTCCGGTGTCCCCGTGGGAGGGCTCAGCACGGACTACGAGCTCGATCACATCGAGGTGCACGATACGGGATTCGCGGGCTTCATCCTCAAGACCGAGTCGCGCTGCGACGGCAGCGCGAACCTCGGCAACTTCGTGCAGAAGAACACCCACGTGCACGACACCTACGTGCACGACACCGGCGGCGAAGGCTTTTACGTCGGCAGCACCGGATACGGCGGACGAGATTTCACCTGCAACGGCCAGACGGTGAAGCTCTATCCTCACGAGCACTGGGGCGTGTCCCTGCACGACAACCTCATCGAAGATACCGGCTGGGACGGCTTGCAGGTGGGCGTGACGCCCAAGGACTGCAAGGTGTTTCGCAACGTGATCCGCGGCGTGGGGCGCACGGCCACGGACATGGTGCAGACCCGCGGCATCCAGATCGGTGGCGCCTCCGCCTGTGACGTGACCGACAACTACCTGGAAGATGGCCCCACCATCGGCATCTTCGTGTTGGGCGCCGCCAACACCCTCGTGCAGAACAACGTGGTGGTGGATTTCGCGGAGGACGGCATCTACGGCAACGACCAGCAGCTCGACGCCGTCAAGGACGCCCACTACGTCTTTCTGCACAACACCGTGGTGCGCGCCGGAGATACCGGGCTCAGCCTGTTCGGCGATTTGATTGCGGGCAACGCGGTCGTCAACAACCTGTTCGTGGAGAACGCCAAGCCCTACGGCATCGGTGGCAACGTGGACGCGACGGACCAGGGCAACCTGGAGCTCGGCAAGGTGTCCGAGGCCGGTTTCGTGAGCGACGCCCAGCGCGACTACCGCCTGCAAGAAGACTCCGTCGCGCGGGACACCGGCGCCGTGGTCAGCGGGTTTTCCACGGACGTGGATCGTGACGGCGTGAAGCGGGACGCAAAGCCCGATGTCGGCGCCTACGAGTACACCGACGCGCCGCCTCCCGACGGCGGCGCGCCGACGGGTACCGGCGGTACCTCGAGCGGCACGGGCGGCGCGGGCGGCAAGAACGCTGCGGCCGACGGCTCCGACGACGGTGGCTGCGGCTGCCGCGCGGCGGCCCCCCCGGCTAGCGGCGCGCTGGTGTTCTTCGCGCTCGCCCTGTTGGCGGCCGCCGGGTTGCGCCGTCGTGACCTCGAGCTACGGCGCTTTCGGCGGTGAAAACTCCAAAGCGTAGGACACCACGACGATGCCGCCGGGGTCCGGCTGCGGAAACGAGAGCGCGCGAATGGCAGCAAGGCCGCAGCGGCTTATGCTGCTGGAGACCGTGCCACCGGTGTTCACCGCGGACACCACCTTGCCCTGCGGGTTGATGACGAACTTGAGCTCCCAGGTGTCCTTCGTTGCCGGGTGTTCGGCGTTCTGCGCGTAGCAGACGCGAATGCGCCCCATTCGCTGTCGGATGATGCGGCGCACGACCTCCTGTGGCAGGCCGCCTTGCACCGTGATCTTCTTCTGCCGCACTTGGACGGGGCCTGACACCGGGCTGACCGTGTCACGCAAGCTCGGGTCGAACTCGGCGCCGGGCTCCACGTCGACCAGCGGAAGCTGTTGCACGGCGGGCCCCCCCGAGAGCACGTCGTAGACGCTGGCTCGTCGCTCCGCGGCGGAGACACTGGAGGCGGCGGGCGCGGGTCCCGCGGCCAGCTGGGCTGCCGGTGCGGGTGCGGGTGCGGCAGATGCGGATGCGCTCGGCGGCGGGGTGCTTGCCACGGTCTCCGGCGGCGGCGGGGACGCCGGCGGCGCGGGGCTCTTGTGCGTGCTGGTCTTGTCGCAACCGAAGAGCAGCAAGGCGGCGACGACCGCGACGCCCTTCACTGCACCAGCTCCGGGTCGAGCACGCCGAGGAGCGGCGCGAGAGCCTTCTTGTCGTCGTCGCTCAAGGTGGCGCTCGCCAGCGGCGGAAACAGGATGTCGCCCATCCCCGTACGCTCGCGCTTCTGGTCCTGAAACGTCTGCACCGACAGCTCTCCCTCGGGCAGCAGCTTCGTGTCCTCGGCCGAAAGCACGCCCATGAGCTGGCTTCGCGCGTTCTGTTGGACGTCCCCCGCGCGCAGCGGGCGGAACCACTCGAGCTTGCCGCCCACGTCCCGCAGCGCCACGGGCTGCACTTGCACCGGGGACGCCAGCCACAGCTCCATCACCCGCGCGCCTTCGACGCCCGCCGGGTGCTCCGGCTCGAAGTAGGGATAGTACGGGATCGGCGTGGAGAACGAGATGCGAATGGTCTCCGCGTCCACGACGTCACTCTTGGCCGACGCGCCCTTGGGCGGATCGTAGCGCATGGCGACGTAGTAGAACTTCATCTTCACGTAGTGCGCGAGCCAGACGTCGGTTTCCTTGGAGCTGGCCAGACCGTTGTCCTTCAGCCACTTGGAGAGCGCCTTGGCGTCCGTGGCGGCCAGCACGAAGGCGGTGAAGCTCCCCACCTTGCTCACTTGCAGCACCTGGACACCCGCCGAACGGCCGGAGCCGAAGCCAACACCGGCGCCGCTACCCAAGCCGATGGAGCCGATGCCCTTGGAACGCTGGAACGGGAACTGGCGTCGCAACTTCTCGAACAGCCCGCGATCGACCTTGGCGACCTCGGGCCGGGTCGGGGTAGGGACCACGAAGCCGAAGCGCTGATCCGCCTGTCGGAAGGCGACCTCGCGGATGAAGTGCTCCGTGTCCGTGTTGGGGTCGTGGAGGATGAGCACTTGCTCGTGGGCCAGGGACGGCAAGCGCTTCGCCTGGGGGACGAACACGCCGCCACAGGCGTTTGCGCGGCGGACCGACAAACCCAAACCCAAGCCCAAACCCGCGATCCCCAAGGCCGAGATTGCCAGCCATCGTCCCCATCCAGCCATGGCCGCCACTATAGCGGCGAATTCCGGGCGAGGGGCTTGCCAGTTCTTCATTCTGACATTATTCAGAATGTCTGAATATGGCCTCACGGTCCCTGTACGAGGAGCTGGCGCGCACCGCGAAGGCGCTGGCGAATCCGGAGCGGCTTCGCCTGGTGGAGCTGCTCTCGCAGGGAGCGCGCACGGTGGAGGTGCTCGCCGAACGCGCGGCGCAACCCCTCGGCACCACCTCGCACCACTTGCAGAAGCTGGCGGCGGCGGGTCTGGTGAACCGGGAGCGCAGCGGGCGGCACGTGGTGTACTCGCTGGCGGACACGTCCGTGGCGGAGTTCTGGTCGGCGCTCCGCTGTTTTGGAGAGGCACACTCCGGAGAGCTCAAGACAGCCGTGCAGGAGCTCCGCTCGCGACGAGAAAGGGCCGGCGTGGTCACTGCAGACGAGCTCGAGGAGCTCCTATCCCGTCGCAAGGTCACGCTCATCGACGTTCGGCCTGCGGAGGAGTTCGCGGCGAGCCACCTCGCGGGAGCGCGTTCGGTACCGCTGTCGGAGCTCGCCGCTCGGCTCAGAGAGCTGCCGAAGCGACGCCTGGTGGTGGCGTACTGCCGTAGCCCCTACTGCCAGCTCGCGGATCGCGCGGTCGAAATCCTCGAGCGACACGGGTTCAAAGCGCGTCGCTTGGAAGAAGGCGTGCAGGAGTGGGGCGCCCACGGGCGTCGTTTGGAGAAAGATCGAGGAGACCAGGATGTCGGTCGCGAGAGTTTCGAAAGAGTCTGAGCTATTGTCCGCATTGGGCTCGGATCACGAGGTGATCGTGGGCTTTTTTGGCGAGTTTTCCCAGGCTTCGCGCAAGGCGCTGCCCGCCTTCGAGAGCTTCGGTCAGGAGCAAGGGGAGCGGCCCATCTACGTGGTGGACGTGGGCGTCGTGAAAGGCCTCCACAAGCGCTTCGGCGTTTCCAGCGTGCCCACGGTGGTCCGCGTGAAGGGCGAGACGGTGCTCGGCAAGGTGAGTGGCGTAGAGTCCGCGGAAGGCTACGCGCTCGCGCTTTCATCGAGCGCCACACCGATGAAGGTGCCGGGCGCCGACAAGAAGGAGCACCGCGTGCGCGTGTACGTCACGGACAGCTGCCCCTGGTGCACAAGCGTCAAGTCTTACCTGCGCCAGCATCACGTGAGCTTCAGCGAGGTGAACGTGCAGCGAGACGAATCCGCGGCGCGCGAAATGGTGCGTCGGAGCGGACAACAAGGCGTGCCCCAGGTCGACATCGACGGTCGCATGATCGTCGGCTTCGACAAGGCGCGCATCGATTCCCTGTTGGGGCTCCGCGGAAGCTGAGTGAAAGGACGACACGAGATGAATCTGCAACCGTTGAATGGACACGTGCTCTTGCGGCCGGTGGAGGCGGAAGAGAAGACGGCGGGCGGCTTGTACGTGCCCGATAGCGCCCGCGAGCTGCCGGCGGAGGGCTACGTGGAGGCCAAGCCGAGCGGCGCCTCGGACGACATCGCGATTGGCGACCGCGTGCTGTACAAGAAGTTCTCGGGCGAGGAGATCCAGCTCGACGGCAAGAAACTGCGCCTGGTGCTCGAGGGTGATCTGCTCGCCAAGTACGTGGAGACGGACGAAATCCCCGATTGACGGCTGGCACGCTCACTGCACCAGCAACGGGGTGTGATGGGCGAAAGAGGAAGATTTACGGCGTTTGTCCTTCGACGCGCCAACCTGGAGTTGGCGCGTCGAGTTGGCATCGCCATCGTGCTGGCCGCGGGCTCGACCGCATGCGGCGGGGCGGACGACGACGTCCTGGGGCCGGGCGCGGCGGGGGCCGGGGGAGCTACCGAAGGCATCGCGGGACAGAGCTCCTGGATTGGCCAGAGCGGTGCGGGCGGTGCGGGAGGCGCCGCGGACGCCGGAGTGCCACCCCCTCCGGATGCGGGCGCGGCCGGCGCGCCTTCCGTGGATGAATGCCCGCGCGTGCGCGTCGTCGTGGCCGCTGGCGCGACCCTCAACGTGCGTCCAGAGCCGTCGACGGCGCAGGCGCCTGTCGGCACGTTGGCCAACGGTAGCATCGTCGACAAGATCGCGGACGTGCAGGGTGAAAGCGTGAACGGAAGCACGCTCTGGTATCAGATCAGCTCACCCAACGTATCCGGATACGTGTCGAGCACGTACGCGGAGTGCACCACGGACCAGGCTCCAGTCCTGACGCCGCCGACCGGCTACTACCTGCCTCTCCAATGTGGCAAGAGCGCGAAGATCAGCCAGGGCAACTTCGGCAGCTTCAGCCACGCGGGCAAGTCGGCATACGCGTTCGACTTCTCCTTGGGCGTGGGCACACCGATGGTCGCCATGGCGGACGGCGTCGTGCTCCACGTGTACGACAAGACCAAGCCCGGGGATCCCTGCTACGACGGCGGCGGCTCATCGTGCTACCCGTACGCCAATCTCGTGGTGCTGCTCCACGGTGACGGCACCGCGTCCATCTACAAGCACCTCAGCAAGGTGCTGGTATCGCTGAACGACTTCGTTCCCCGCGGCACCCCCATCGGGCTTTCCGGCTCCACGGGTTACTCCACCGGGCCCCACGCCCACGTGATGCGTGAGGAGAACTGCGGCGTGGCCAACTGCCAGTCCATTCCCCTGAGCTTCGCCGACGTTTCGGGCAACGGCGTGCCCACCACCGGCCAGACCGTCACCTCCGGCAACTGCCCCTGAGAATGTTTTCTGGTCCGGCGCGGAACCTCCCTCAGGTCCAGCGCGCGTCCACAATCCATTTTCACGCGTCGTATCCGTGCCCTTCGCCAGTTTGATGACGAAGGGGACGGCGCTAGGTTTTCGCCATGAAGCGCACACGGTTGGGTCAGCATGGGCCCGAGGTCTTTCCGCTCGCCCTCGGTTGTATGGGTATGTCGGGTGTGTACGGTCACAGCACGGACGAGGAGGGCATCGCCACGATCCAAGAAGCCATCGAGCGTGGCATCAACGTGATCGACACCGGCGATTTCTACGGCATGGGGCACAACGAGCTCTTGGTCGGGCGCGCCCTCGCGGGACGCAGAGGCAAGGCGCTCTTGTCGGTGAAGTTCGGCGCGCTGCGAGGGCCCGATGGCGCGTTCAATGGCATCGATACGCGACCTGCGGCCTTGAAGAACTTCGCGAGCTACAGCTTGAAGCGCCTCGGTGTGGACGTCATCGACATCTACCGTCCGGCGCGCCTCGACCCCGCGGTGCCCATCGAAGAGACGGTGGGCGCCATCGCCGAGCTGATCGACAAGGGGTACGTCCGCTACATCGGGCTCTCGGAAGTCGGCGCGGAGACGATCCGACGCGCTCACGCCACCCATCCCGTGGCAGACTTGCAGATAGAGTATTCCCTCGCGAGCCGGAGCCCCGAGCAGAAGATCTTTCCGGCCCTCGAGGAGCTGGGCGTCAGCGCCACGCTCTATGGTGTGCTTTCCCGCGGCCTGCTCTCCGGTCGGAAGCCGACGGAAAAGGGAGACTTTCGAGCGTTCTTGCCACGGTTTGCCGGGGAAGCGGGCCGGAAGAACGAGGAGACGGTGGCGCGGCTCGGCGCTTTGGCGAAGGAGGGTGGCCGCACGCCGGCCCAGCTCTGTCTCGGATGGGTGCTCGCGAAGCAGCCGCGCTTGGTGCCGCTCATTGGGCCACGGAACCGCGAGCAGCTGGCCGATTTGCTCGGCGCGCTGGAGCGACCCCTCTCCGCGGACGAAGTGAGCGCCGCGGAGGGCATCGTGGCTCCGGGCGCCATCGCGGGCGACCGCTATCACGAGGCGCAGATGGCCCACCTGGACAGCGAGCGCTGACTCGCTGTCTCGAGCACGGTGTGCGATCGTGCTCGGGATGTTCGCGGACAGCTCAGACATCACCGCAGCGTTGCGGCCGTTTCGCGCCGAGCTCGACGAGCGCGGCCTACTGCCGCTGGAGAGTGCCCGGGCGGCGCTGAAGGCCGCGCTCGGCACCCCACGCGATTCAGAGGAAGCCGATCGCATCTGGGCCAGCGTGCTTTCCCTGGCGGACGTGCCCGAGCTGATAGAAGCGACCGCTCAGCTGAGCTGGACGGGGTTGGTGCGCGGCAATCCCAACTTCGCACTGCTGGACCGCTACGGCGACGCGCTTCTAGATTGGATCCGAACGCGCGTGGACGATGGCGTGCTGTCAGGTGACCCGGCGTGCGTGGCAGACTGCCTGCTGGAGATGTCCGAGCCCGCCGTCTTGGACTTTCTGCTCGGGCTCCAGGGATACGCGGGCGACTCTCCGCGCCCTCCGGAGAAGCAACGCAACACCTTGCTCCGCCGTTGGGTGAGCGCCCATCCCCGTGTCTCAACGCTTCCCATTTTCGAGCGGGCGAAGATCGAGGAAGGGGAGGGAGGCCTGTACGCGTGGCTCTTGGGCATCCTCGCGGACGCGGCGCCGGGCTCGACCTTCGCCCGCATCGCGCGCGAGGCCGGCGAAGTCGAGGCCGAGCGCGTCTTCGCCCGCTTCCAGCTACCGCGAAAGCTCGCGGTGGAGAAGATCCTGGCTGCTCTGGATCGCGCAGTGGACAATGCGGCCTTCTGGCCCCGCTTCTCGTTCGGGGACGACGATCGCGGCGAGTACTTCGGTCTGCGCCTGCTGGTCGTCCGGGAGCAGGGAGGCGACGCTTGGGCCATCGTGCTCGAGCGACTGCAAGGAGCTGCGCCGGAATCATTGTGCGTAGAGCGGCGTCAGCTGAGCGGTTTCGGGGGGCATGTCGAACAGGTGAACGTACCGCTCGATATCTTGGACGATGCCGGCGGCCGCGTGCGCGTGGTGGGCCCTGCGGGAGAGCTCGCCCTGAGCACCGAGCAGTTGGAACATTCGTCGCTGCAACCCGATCTCAGCAGCGAGCCCAACACGGTCTGGCGTCTGCGTCGCAACGCGATCCGCGCATATCTCGAGCGCCACCCCGGCGCCCTCTGGCCGCCGGTTTCGGAGGTGCTGTCGGACGCGCTGCCGTTTCCTGCCGAAGCACTGGTCATCACCACCGACTTCGAGCACGTGGTGGGCGGCGCCCTCCCGAGCGAGTCAAAGTGCTACCGATCCGCGGTGGAAGCGCTGGTGCGTGATGACGCAACACTGTTCGAGCCCGGTGAGCCAAACACGCACTGGAGCCGCCACGCACGCTACCGGAGTCAACTCTCGCAGAACTGCTGAGTACAAACGCCGCCCGGGGGCGTGCACATCCCGCAGCTTGCGTTGCAGCACACCTGCCCCGCGGGGCAGGTGACCTTGCCGCACGCTTCGCCGGCCGGCATTGCAGGCGGACCGGCCTCGGGCTCCTGACACACGCCAGCGCAGTCGCGACCGCCGCGCTTGGGGTCGCAGCCGTCCGACGGGTCGTCCACGCACTCGAGTCCTTCCATGCACATGAAGCCGGCGTAGCCTCCGCACAGCTCACCGAGCTTGTGCGGCGCACGCGGATCCGCGTGTTCACTGGTGGGCGTCGGCGCCGCCGGCGCCGTCCCGGGAGCAGGTGCGTGGGGTGGCGCTTCCGGCCCCGCGACGCCTCCACAACCGAAGGCGACGATCCCGGCCAAGCTGATCCATGTGATGCTGCGCACGATACCTCCTTGCCTGACGAAAGGCGTTGCCAACGAGATGGCAAAGACCAGACCACTCGGGAGTCGGCGGTCTTCTCGGGCGATGTGGGACGGGTCGTCACGGGGCGCCGCGCCTCGAGTGACAAATGTCCGCGCGCACCTCGTGGCAGTGGCATACGACTTGAATGTCACGCGGGCCAGGAGGTGGCGAATGCCCCAAGCGTGGTCGCCGAAGGACGAACGGCAGTATCAGGAAGTGAAGAAGAGCGCGGAAGGTCGTGGCAAGTCGCCGAACGTGGCGAAGGAGATTGCCTCGCGAACCGTGAACAAGCAGCGCCGCAAGGAAGGACGAACGCCGAACGCGAGGTCGCAAGGGACCGGCAATCCGAACCAGCGACTTGAAGAGCGGACGGTGGACGAGCTCCGCAATCGTGCGCGCGAGCTCGGCGTGGACGGACGTTCCAAGATGGACAAGCACGCCCTCGTGCGAGCGATCCGCGCCCTCGAGTGAGCGAGGCAGACTGACAGAGCGGGGCGTTTCCGCGGCGGACCAACAAACCAATCAAACAGCGACGGTGAGCTCGGCGAGGTAGCCGGCGCTCGGGCTCCCGCTGAGCGTTGCCATCTGGTGAGCCACGCCATCGGAGAAGACGTTGTCCGTAGCGAGGGAGATCTGGCTCAGGTTGGTGACGCTCTGCTCGTAGCCGCTCTGTCCGTAGACGACGTTGCTGGTCGACTCCGGGAAGGCGAGCTGGGAGGTGCTCACGGCGTTCGCGCCACCCGTGGCGGCGGTCAAGCTGTCGTAGATCTCGAAGTGGATGTGGGGCCAACGGCCAGCGTAGCATCCGGGGTAGATGGTCGTGAAGCTGACCTTGCCGCCGGCGTCGGACGCCTGCACGCCACGGAGATAGTTCTCGCTGGCCGCGGCGGGGGAGTACATCGAGTAGTTGCCGTCGCGGTCGCAGTGCCACAGGTACACGGCGCGGTCGGCCAGGGGGGCGCAACCGCTCGCGTCCACCAGCGTGAGCGTGACCGTGAGGAGCACGCCCTGAGCCACGCCACTGGCGCCGGCGATGCTGCTGCGGATGTCGCTGCGCACGACGCCGGAGAGCGAGAGCGCATCGGGGCCATTGGTTCCGTCACCCGGGAAGGGCCCGGCGGTCTCCTGGGGGATCTGGGTGCAGGTCCCGCTGCCGCCCGAGCCGCCGCTTGCGCCGCCTCCCGTGCCAATGGTTCCCGCCATGCCGCCGGAACCCGCGGCCGCGGAGGAGCTGCCGCAGCCCATCAGCGGGATCAGGCCGAGTCCGCCGACGAGCTTCAGGAATTGTCGCCGCGGGGCGGTTCGGGCGAGAGTTTCGAGGTCTTGGAGCAAGCGGGGGAGATGGCTCATGGTTGTGCTGACCAGTCAAACCGGACGTGCCGTTAGGCTTGTTCTGCGATTTTTCTAACGCTGGGTCCACGCGGGCTGTCTTCAGGTAGGAACCGAGCGCAACTTGCCCATCGACGAGCGAGCCCCGGCCCTGGTGGCCCGTGCCCGACGCGGCGATCCCGCCGCGTTCGACGAGCTCGTGCGCGGCTATTTGCGGCCCGCCTACGCGGTGGCCCTGGCCATCGTGGGGCGACCCGCGGACGCTGAAGACATCGCCCAGGACGCGTTTTGCCTCGCCTTCGAGAAGCTCGACACCTGCCGCGACCCCGGCCGCTTCTCGGGTTGGCTGCTGACGATCGTGAAGAACCAGGCGAGGAACTGGCTCGCCAAGCGAAAGCTCCGAGACGTGTCTCGACTGAGCTCGCCCCCCGAGCAGCCGGACGAGGGCGATGGACCGGACACGGGGGCGCTGCGCGAGCCGCTGCTCGCGGCTCTGAATCTACTCGGGGAAGCGCAGCGGGAGGTGGTCTTGCTGCACGACCTGGAAGGCTGGACGCACGGCGAAATCGCCGGGGCGCTGGGCATCTCGGAAGTGATGTCGCGCCAACACCTGTTCGTCGCTCGCAAGAAGCTGCGCGCGGAGCTCGAGGGCGGTCTCTCGGAGGAGAGGAAACATGGCTGAAGAAGAGAAGGTCGATCTATCGCCGCTGGATCCGGCGAGAGATCCCGAACGTTGGAATCGCATGGTGCAGAGCGTGGCGAGTCGCGCTCTTTCGGCGCACCAGGCGAAGAACACCTTGGCCCATCAGCTGAGCGCTTGGGGTCGGCCCGCGCTGGCCGCCGCGGCAGCCCTGGCCATCGTCAGTTGGGCGCTCGCCTGGTCGACGGAACGCCCCGCGACCCAGGCTCGAGCCGAGAGCACGGCTCCGGCGTTGCAGCTCGCGAGTTGGGCCGCCGGGGGCGAGCTGCCGGAGACACCCGAGATGCTGAGCGTGCTGGGGGGAAGCAATGAGTGAGCCGAGGAACATTCGCCTGATGAGCGCGCTGCTGCTGGTGGGCACGTTCGCCGCGGGCACGGTCACGGGGGCCGGGATCCAGCGCTACTTTGGCCGCCCGCCGCCGCCACCGCACCATCCGAGAGGCGGGCCGCCGATGTTCGGGCCGCTCCCGCTCGAGCAACTGGATCTGTCGTCGGAGCAGCAGACGAAGATCCGCGCCATCGTCGAGAAGCACCGGCCTGAGCTCGAGAAGATCTTGAAGGAGAGCTTCCCCAAGGTGCGGGCCGTGAACGACGAAGTGGAGAAGGAACTGCGGACGGTGCTCACCGCCGAGCAGCAGAAGAAGCTCGACGAGCTGAAGCGCCACCGCCCACCGCCGCCTCCCGGCGGCCCGCCGCCAGGTGGTTTCGGTCCTCCCGGCGGTCCACCTCCACCGCCCCCCCCGGACTAACGCCGCACCGACCTCGGCTGTCCTCGGTGCATGAAGCTTCGATGGCTGCCGTTCGTGGTGCTCGCCTTCGCCGCTGCGTGTGGCGGGAGCGAGCCTTCCACGGAGGTGACCTGCGATCGGAGCGACGCCGGCGACCCCTGCGATTCCGTTGCCGACGACGAGCTCACCGCCGACCAGTTGGAACACCATCTCGACGATCTCGAACGCGAGATCCAGGAGCCCCGTCCATGAACGTGAAGCTGCTTGCGATGTACCTGGGCGCGATGACCGTGCTCACCGCACTACCCACCACGGCGTGCACTTCTTCGCACGTGCCCGAGCCCAAGGCCGAGGGGGATCGCCCACCCCACGGTCCTGGCGGCCCGCACCACGGCCCTCCAAAGGAGGCGGTGGAAGCCTGCAAGAGCCGGAAGCAAGGCGACGAGTGCAGCTTCAAGATGCACGACGACACGGTGACCGGGACCTGTGAGAAGGGCCCCGAAGGCGACACCTTGGCCTGTCGTCCCCAAGGCGGTCCGCCGCCGCCGCAGCGTTGAGCCGACCCCGTGCCGCGTGCCATGCTGGCGCCATGCGCTGGCTTGCGATTTCGTTGCTGTTCGTTGGCTGTCCCCAAACGAGCAGCCCCGCGCCCCCGCCCACCGCGGATCATGAAGCAAACCCCGTCACGATCGCGCCGCCGCCGCCCCCTTCGGCGTCGGCGCCCGTGGCGGTGGAGCCTGCTCCGCCCAGCAGCGGGCCGCTCTCCGTCACCGCGCTCCGCAAGCTGGAGCCCGCCCCCGAGACCACCCACACGCTGACGGGCTACGTGGTCATGCGCTACACCTGTCCGCCGTGCCCGCCCGGTGCCCTGTGCAAGCCCTGCATGGGTAACAACTTCGTGCTCTCCGACGATCCAGAGCCGCACGAGACCTACGACATCGACCAGTCCGACGTGATCGTCTTCGCCGACGATCCCATGCAGTTCGAGGTCGGTCAGAAGGTGACGATCCAGGTCAAGGTGCTCCGGCGCCAGATGAGCAATCGAGGCATCCACGATCTGGAGCTGGTGGTGGAAGAGTGCCCGCACTCATCGCCCGTTGCCGGCGCCGAGTGTCACCGTCCTCGGGATCGCGTGTGCACCTACCCCAGCGGTCGCCAAGACTGCCGACGAAACATCGCCACCTGCGCGGACGGCCGTTGGACCATCGACTGCATCGACTGACTATTGTTGGTGCGGCGCGAATCCCGTCGCGCCGCGGACGTCATTGGTCGCCGGGGAGCACGAAAACGCGAGCATCAACGGATAGCGCCACCCCGAAGTGTTTCGTCGTCATGGCGGAGGTGAATGCGTACCCCTTGGCACGCCGAATTCGAAGATCCGGCGTGCCAGCCTGTGCCGAGCTGTGACACCGACGTTCAGAGCTTCGTGCTCGCCTCGAGCTCGATGGCACGCTTGTACGCCGGGCGCTCGATGCAGCGAGCCGCATAGCCGAACAGCACCGGGTCATCCTTCAGCATGCCGAACTCGCGCATGTACTGTGCGCTCATGCCCATGAGTACGTCCGCTCCGGTGAAATGCTCACCGAACAGGAAGGGGCCCTTCTCCACCCCTGCGCGAAACACCTCCAACATCAGATCCCAGCTGCCCCAACCGTAGGAGCTCGGGTTCGACGGCAGATTCGCGAACTTCTCGCCCATCGCCGGCTCGACCACGGAGTTGGTGAACATCAGCCATTGGAGGTAGGCGCCGCGGTTCGGATCGCCGACGGAGATGCCGAGCTTCGTCTCGGGGTACTGATCCGCGAGGTAGGTGGCGATGGCACCGGAGTCCCACAGCCGCACCGGCCCGTCTTCGAAGGCGGGCACCTTGCCCATGGGCGAGATCGCGCGAAACGCGGGATCGTTCTTGGCCTCGGCGTCGCGGATGTTCTGCACCACGCGCTCGTAGGGGAGGCCGGACTCCTCCATCAGCCACAGGATTCGGAGTGAGCGGGTTTTCGGGCACCAGTAGAGCTTCATTGGGTGTTCCTCGAGTGTTGGTTCCAGCCGAGGAAACCACGAATTGAGGACGGATTCCGTCCTTTGAGCCCGCAAACGAGAAAACCCCGCGGGCCCTAGAGGGCTCGCGGGGTGACGTGGCCGCGGCGGACCAACAAAAGAAGCCGAAAAGGCTACTTGAACGTGATGCGCAGGGGCTTGAAGCGGATGCCTTCGATGCGCGTGTCGTCCTTCGGATTGAGGTCATCACTAATGTCCGGGCCGCCGGTGTCGCCCACGATGGCGAAGGTGGCGACGGGGCCGGACTTGGGAGCCACGACGTGCACGTGATTGCCTTGCGAGATCAGGTACGCAGTCCCTTGGATCACGCGGTTGGCCATGTCGCGCATGGCGCGCTTCTCCGGCGTGTTGGCTTCCATGGCGGCGGTCGGACTGCCGAACATGAGCACGGCTTCCGTCACCTTCTGGAAGGTCTGCAAGAACTTCAGGTAATCCTCGGACGGAGCGAGGAGCTGGAACCCGGCCGGCTTGCTGAGGAAGTTCACACTGGAGTAGGTGGAGTCGAGGATCTTCGCGATCTTCTTCCCTCCGGGCGCAGTGTAGACCACGCGATCCCAGGAGCCTCGCGTCTCGCTCCAATCGGACTTCGTCTCCTTGGCGTGAAACCGGATCTTGGCCACGATGCTGCGTTGGTCTCCCGAGATGGCCAGCGTCACGCTGGAGTCCACCCGCGGGCCGTTGCCGCCGAACTCGCGGTCACCACCGAGCAGCTCGTTGGGAACCAGGGGCTTCTGAATGTCGGAGAGCTTCACCGTGTGCGCCATGGTGAAGACCTTCGGCTTGGGCATCTTGACGGTCGGCGCTGCCTCCGCCGGGGCCGATGCGGCCGCGGCCATCCCGAAAAAAGCACCGAGCATCAACGTCTTGTGAAGAAGGCCCCTGGAAATCATCGTCGCGTCTCCCTGTGCAAAGGCCCGGAGGTTCCGGGCGGTTTCATCGAAGCCCGTACAAGCTAGGCAACGGCGACGGGGCTCGCTTGAGCGCACCCTGAGGAGATCCTCAACTTCACGTGATCTCGCCCTGGAATCCCGCCCCAGTCGGTCAGTGACCGGTTCCTCTTGGGCGAGAAGGTACGTGAGCGAGCTATGAAGCGCGCATGTCGAGCTTCCGAGTATCGGTCGGTGTGCTGTTGGTTCTGGGCGCTTGCCAGCAACGCGAATCCCCGGCGAGCGGCTCGGCGCCGTCCGCGACCGCGCCGGCGCCGTCTTCCAGCACTGCCGTTCTCGGCAAGACGGCGGTCGAGCCGTCGGCTTCGGCGCTGAAGTCGGCTCCTCCCTGCGAGGAGGATTGGGACTGCAAGGCGCAGAGCGGCTGCAAAGCGGTGTGCACCCGCACGTCCGCGACTCGCATGAAGTACTGCCAGGTCGAGGTCGTGAGCTCCAGGGTGGGGGACGGCCCATGCATCGGCAATCGACTCGGGGTGTCGACGTCGCGCACGTTCAAGGACGACGTCATGGCGACGGCCGTGCTGTGCGACGTGGGCGCGGACGTGTACTGCGACGAAGATGCCGGGGCCTGCGCTCGGGCCAAGAAGGTCGGAGAGCAATGCTGGCTCGACAGCGAGTGCGGCAAGGATGGGGAGTGCGCGGACCACAAGTGCGCAGTAGCCGCTTCCACGGGGCAGTCGTGCAAGGACCGACGCTGCAAGATCGACTCCTTCTGCGACGACAAGAACCGCTGCCGGAAGGTCAAGGCGA
Organism: Polyangiaceae bacterium; assembly: GCA_020633235.1. NCBI lineage: Bacteria > Pseudomonadati > Myxococcota > Polyangiales > Polyangiaceae > Polyangiaceae bacterium. The sequence goes on from JACKEA010000001.1 coordinate 338,861, forward strand.
TCGGCGCCGACTGCTCCGAGTCCAAGGAGTGCGAGTCGTTGAGCTGTACCGGCAAGTGCGTTCCGAAAGAGGAAAAGACGTGTAGTGTCCGGCCGCCGAAGTCGTTGCCCTGAGCTCAGAAGCTTTAGCCGACGCCATACAGCGGGCTGATGCGATTCACGACGAACATGTGGTGGATGCCGAGATACGCTCCGAACCCGTGGCGTCGTCCGAGTAGGCGGAGAGGTTCACTCGACCCAGTATCCCAGGGACGAAGAGCCGCTCTCCGCCCATCTCCACTCCGCCGAGTGGGCATGCCCTCGAGCTCGATCAAGGGCGAACTGTAATGGGCCCCACTCCGCCCCGCCGCGGTTCTTGCCGAGGTGCGCTTGAAAACCAGCGCAGGGCGGCGAAGGTGGTTCCGCGGCGGACCGACAAAATCAGGGAGCGGAACGGCGGTGGGAGCGGGGCGCCTCGTCGCTCACTGGGGAAAGGACGCTCACGTTCTTGGGGGCTTGCAGCTCGGGGGGCAATCCGCTGCGTAGCGCTTCCACGAGGGCGTCGGTGATCTCGCGGCGAGCCTGCTCGCGGGTCACCACCACGCCGATCTGGCGTGCGGGCTCCGGGGTGGCGAAGCGGCGCAGCTGGCCCGCGCGCTGCGAGAGGGACAGTGTGCGGCTCACGAGATCCGGCAGCACCGTGATGCCGACGCCGGAGTCCACGAGGCCAATCAGTGTTTCGAAGGAGCTGCACTCGAGATTGACGCGGAAGCTCTCGAAGCTGGAGCTGCGATCGGCGCTGCACAGGTGCAAGACCTGGGTGCGAAAGCAGTGCCCCTCACTCAGCAGCCACACGTGCTCCCCGACCAAATCTCGCTGTCGAATTCGGGAGCGCTCCGCAAGGGGATGCGACGGCGGCAAGTAGACGAACATCGGCTCGTGGGCGATGACCATCTCGTGCACGCCGGGAACCTCCAGCGGCGTGGCGGCAAGGCCAGCATCCAGCGTGCCCTCTCGCAAGCGGCGGAGCAGACTGTCGGTGGGCGTTTCTTCGATGGACAGCTCCACGCGCGGATGGGTAGCGGTGAAGCGTCGCAGAAAGAGCGGCACGAAGGTGGCCAGCAGCGTGGGGATCACGCCCAAGCGATAAGGACCGGAGAGGCCGGTGTCGGCTGCGGCGATGGCGCCGATGCGCTCCACGTGCTCGAGCACGATGCGCGCTTCCTCCACGACTTGGACGCCGCGCGCCGTCGTCACGATGGGCTGTCGCGAGCGGTCGAAGATGGCGACGCCGAGCAGCTCCTCCACTTTCTTGATCTGCGTGCTGAGGGCGGGCTGGGAGACGTGGCAAGACGCCGCAGCATCGCGAAAGCTGCGATGGTGCTCCACTGCAACCAAGTAGCGAAGCTGCTGAATGGTGAGTGCCGATAGGTTCACGTTATCGCGCCATCGCCAGTACGAAATTGCTCGGAAACGCCGAGAGGGAGAAGGGGGCTTTCCGACGTGGAGGCTATCACGAGGACTCATCGGCTGCTCCTGGGAGCGGCGTCCATAACGCTGTGCGGCGCAGCGCCCGCCGATCCCAGCCACGGCGCGCTCGCGGTGAAGGATCAGGAGGCGATGATGACACCGTAGATGAACAGCTCGAGCCCGCTGGGTGTTCGGTAAGCCGACGTACTGGGCCCACGGATCTCCGGCGCGGCGCCCGGCGGCGCCGAGCCCGCTCAGGGCGAGGCGGAGACGTACCCGAAGTCCCAGGCGCAGCTCGGTCGCGTGGCGTTGCTTCGCGTCATGATCAACTGGTGCATCGAGCACCCCGTGCGCGGCAAGCCCCTCAGCTCCGACGACCCCAAGATGCGCGCCCTGGAGGCGTACATCCTCGATCAGCGCAAAGGCAAAGAGCTGAACTACGGCAAGCACTGACGTTCACAGCGGCTCGCTCTCGAACTTGCAGCACACGTTGCCGTCGTCATCCGCCGTCAGCAGGCGCAACACGACGTCCCACTCTTGCTCGCGCCGGATCAGCTCCACCACGCCCGCATTCAGTGTGGTGACGGGGTTCGTGTCGTGCCCCCCGACACCCGGCAGGAGCTCGAAATCGAGGTCGTGCTTCCCGAGCTTGCCGATGAATCGCGGCAACAGCGCGATGGCGCGATTGACCATCTCGCTCTCCCGGTTGGTCAGGGCGCTCGACACCAGCTGAACCATCCCGCCGACGCGGGCTACGGAGCCCACGTGCACGTCTCCACCCAGCAGCAGCAGCTTCTGTCGGGGATGGCGCTGCCGATGTTGGGTCAGCAGGTCCAGAAGTCGTTTGCGGGCGTGATGAACGGCCGGATACGACCAGCGATCTTGGATGTCGTTGCCGGATGGGATCAACGCACCCGCCACGTGCGCCGCAGGATCCGGAACGTGGGCTAGCGGAACCGTGAGCACCAGCATGAACACGGGGGCGCCACCGTGCTCCGTCAGGAAGTCACGGAGACGCGCGAGCTGCGCTTCGCCGTACATCTCGATCCGGTCGCCGACGTTTCGCTTCTCGGAGCGCAGGTCCATCACGTAGCTGGCGATGGGACCGTACTCCCAGCCGTAGTCGAACGCAGTTCCTGCGGCGTCCAGCGGCGCCATTCGGCAAGCTTGATAATCGTGGAAGGCATCCAGGGCGCCACCGAGAACCCGCTGCCACTCGGGGTTCGAGTGCTCTTCCAGCGTGCCGAAGTTGTCGGCGATCTCGTGGTCGTCGAGCATGGGGTAGCAGGGGAAGGCCGACTGCAGGCGCTGGAAACCGGGAACGCTCCAGTAGGTGCGATGCCGCTGGTGAAGGACCCGCCGCACCTCTTCTCGCGTGCACTGCAAGAGGGACTTGCGTCCAGACGGCGCAATGGTCTCGAAGTACGAAGCGTCGAACAGCGAGCGCGATTCCGGCAGGTCCGTGTACATCTGGTCGCCCATCAGCAGCATGCGCTTCACGCCGTGGCTTCGAAGCGCGTCGACCAGGACGTTCAGCAGCCGGGTCGCCTTCTCCGAAACCCGGCCGTCCTCGTCGAAGGGTTGGTGGCAGCTGGCCACGCCGATGGCAAACCGCTCCGGAGCCGCTCCCGGCGCGGGGGAGGTTTCGAAGCGTGCGGCTTCCAGCGCCTGGCCGTTCCGATCGAGGAGACGCATTCGGTAGCCGATGCCTGGGAAGAGCGCGGACGCGTTCGGGAAGTCGTTGGGATAAGCCGCCGTGGCGGTGTGATCCGCGGCCGCATCGGTTTTCGGAACCGGCCCGCGAAACAGCGCACCGCCGCCCGGTCCGGTGATCTCCAGAGTGCGCACGCGGCCTCCGCCATCGCGAAACCAGAAGCGAGTAGATTGCTGGTCCGTGCGTCCGACGGCGAGGAACGTGTCGCGCTCGAGAACTTCGAAACCCTCCATGAGGGTGCGTCAATTTGCAGCATTTGTGCCGCTGAACGCCAAGCGGTTTTGGCACCTTCCGGAGGCACATGGCCTCACCCGCGGCAAATTGCTCCGCCCCGTGGGAGAGGGAATGTCGGGGCGGCGCGGAACCTCGCGTCGCCCCGACCGTTCCTCAAAGGCTCTGCCCGCCGGACACCTCGATGCGCTGACCCGTGATCCACGCCGAGCCGGGGGAGAGCAGCAGGGCGACGGCCGCACCCACGTCGTCCGGCTGACCCACGCGGCCAAGCGCCGTGGCCGCCGCGACCATCGCGTTCACCTGCGGGTTGTCGCGGACCACTCCACCGCCAAAGTCCGTGGCGATGGCGCCCGGGGCCAGGGTGTTCACGGTGATCTTGCGCTCCCCGAGCTCCTTGGCTTGATAGCGCGAGAGCACCTCGATGGCGCCCTTCACCGCGGCGTAGGCGCCGTAACCGGGCAGCGTGAAGCGAGCGAGCCCGCTGGAGACGTTCAGGATGCGACCGCCGTCCCGCAGCAAGGGGACCAACTTCTGGGTCAACAGGAACGGCCCCTTCAGGTGGATGTTCACCAGCGCGTCCAGCTGCTCTTCTGTGGTCTCCAAGAAGCTGGCGTGGAGGCCGGTGCCTGCGTTGTTCACCAGGTAGTCGAAGCGATCGCTGTCGAAGCTCGAGCGGAGCTCCTTCTGCAGGCGCTCCACGAAGTTGCCAAACGTGGAAGCGTCCGAGACGTCCAGCTGCAGGGCAGCGCAGCGGGCGCCGGCTTCGCGAGCGTGCTTCACCACGGCGTCGGCTTCGTCTGCGCGGGAGCGGTACGTGATGATCAGATCCACGCCCTGCTTTGCCAGGTGCTCGGCCATGCTGCGGCCCAAGCCGCGGCTGCCGCCGGTGATGAGTGCGATGGGTCGTTGTGAGTTGGCCATGTCTCGTCCTTTCGACGCTGAACCTAGGCGCTCGGCGCAGGTATCAGTAGAGGCCAAGGGTCAGACGGATTGTCTCGAAATGTGAGACAATCCCGAAATGGACGTCGATTCCCTGCGGATCTTCCTGAAGGTCGCGGAAACCGAAAACCTCACCCGCGCCGGTGAGCATTTGGGGCTGCCCAAGGCGCATGTCTCGCGGAAGCTCGGGGCACTGGAGGCCAGCCTGGACGCGCGCTTGTTCCATCGCTCTACCCGCGTGGTGCGCCTCACTCCGGACGGCGAGACGCTGGTGCCTCGAGCGCGCGCCATCGTGCGGGAGGCGGACGAGATCGGGGCATTGTTTCGAGGCGGGCGGCGGCTACGGGGGCGCGTGCGCCTCGACCTGCCCCAGAACCTGGCGCGTCGCTTCGTTCTGCCGACGCTGCCAGAGCTCTTACAGCGCCACCCGGATCTCGAGCTGTTCGTCAGCGCGACGGATCGCATCGTCGATGCGGTTGGGGAGGGCTTCGACTGCGTGCTGCGAGTGGGGGCGCTGCCGGACATGGAGCTCACCCAGCGCAAGCTGGGCGAGCTCGGCATGGTCAACTGCGTTTCCCGAGGCTACGCCGAGCGGCGAGGGGTCCCGAGATCGCTGGAGGAGCTCGACGCGCATTTGCTGGTGAACTACGCCTCCCGCCTCGGCGGCGAGACGCCTTCGTTCGAGTACCAGGCCGAGGGCAAGACGCAGCATCGCACCATGGCGTCGTCGGTGACCGTGAACAGCACGGACGCCTATCAGGCCGCGTGCCTGGCGGGCCTCGGCATCGTGCAAGTGCCGCTGCTCGGTATGCGGGAGCTCATCGCGAGCGGCGACATCGTGGAGGTGCTGCCCGCGCATCGCTGTGCCCCGATGCCGGTCTCGTTGCTGCACACCCATGGTCGCCGCGCCCCCAACCGCGTTCGCGTGGTGATGGAGTGGATCGCCGACGCTCTCGCCGGACACCTCAACTGAGCTCGGCCAGGCGCCGCTCGAGAAAGCGCCGCTCGCTGTCGTTGCCGACCAGCTCGAGGGCACGAGCGTAGCTCCGCTTCGCACCCGCAGAGTCGCCCAGGCGGCGCAGGAGCTCAGCCCGCGCGGAGTGCAGCAAGTGATAGCCCTCGAGCTCCTCCAGGGTCTCGATGATCTCGAGACCTGCCCCCGGCCCCTCCACCATGGCCACGGCGACGGCGCGGTTCAGCTCCACGACGGGCGACGGCGCCACTTGCCGGAGGCGATCGTACAGCGCCACGATGGCGGGCCAGTTCGTGTCGCCCGCCTTTTCGGCCCGCGCGTGCTCCGCAGCGATGGCCGCTTGCAGGCCAAAGGGGCCGACGGCGCCTGCCACCAGCGGCAAGGCTTCGGCGATCGCGCGCTGATCCCAGAGCCTCCGGTCTTGGTCCTCCAAGAGCACGACGTCGCCCGCAGCGTCCAAGCGGGCAGCACGTCGCGAGTCGTGGAGCAGCATCAGCGCGAGGAGCCCCTTCGCTTCGGGCGGAGCGGGGTCGAGCAGCTCCAGGATCAGGCGCGCGAGCCGAATGGCCTCGCTCGACAGGTCGGTCCGCAGCAAGGACTCGCCGCGGGTCGCCGCGTATCCTTCGGTGAACACCACGTAGATGACCGTCAGCACGGCGTGGAGCCGCTCCGGCATCTGGCCCGTTTCGGGCACCACGTAGGGAATGCCGGCGTCGGTGATCTTGCGCTTCGCGCGGACCAGCCGCTGCGCCATGGTCGTCGGTTGAACCAGGAACGCCCGCGCAATCTCGTCGGTCTCCAGACCCAGGAGCGTGCGCAGGGTGAGGGCGACCTGCGCCTCCAACGCCAGGGCCGGGTGGCAGCAGGTGAAGATCAGCCTCAGGCGATCGTCCGGGATCTCCAGCGCTTCTCCGGGCGCCGCGGTGTCTTCTGCGTCGAGGCGCTCAACCTTCGCCCGCAGCACCTTGCCTCGACGGATCTTGTCGAGAGCAATGTGGCGCGCCGTCTGCGTCAGCCAGCCCCGCGGATGCTCGGGGATGCCTCGTTCCCGCCAGCGCGACACCGCCGCCTCGAAGGCTTGCTGGGTCGCTTCCTCGGCCAGGTCGAAATCACCCGTCAGGCGGATGATCCGGGCTACCAAGCGGCCCCACTCGGCGCGGTAAATATCCGAAATCAAAGGGTCTATCCCCTTGGCCATGGCCGAGCATAGAAAAAATGTGAGACCGCTGTCGATCCGCCTTGCTGCCATTCGATCCCAAGGCGGAGGTCCCAACCATGAAGTACATGATCCTCACCTATCTCGACGAAAACGCCTGGCTCGCGCTCTCTCCCGAGGAGCAAGAACGGCAGATGAACGCCTGCGCGCCGCACATCGAGCAGCTCCTGAAGCAGAAGAAGCTGCTGGCCGGCGCGCCGCTCCACCCTACGACCACCGCCACGACGATCAAGAACCGCGACGGCAAGCGGCTGGTCTTGGACGGGCCCTTTGCCGAAACGCGCGAGCAGCTCGGTGGCTACACCATCATAGAAGCGGACGATCTGGACGACGCCATCGCCATCGCCGCGGGCTTCATCGGCGAGAGCACCCTGCCTACCCTCGAGCTCCGTCCCATCGTCGACTTCGACGGCACACCGGTGGCGCCATGAGCACTGTCTTCGTGCACCTGGGAGTGTCCCAGGATGGCTACATGGCGGGTCCGAATCGAGGGGTATCGACGCCCATGGGTGAGGGGGCCCACGCGATCCACGATTGGGTTTTCGAGCAGCGCACGTTCCGGCAGGCCCTGAAGCTCGGCGATGGGGGCGAAACCGGCGCGGACAATGCCCTCCTCGAGCACACCTTCGCGCGCATTGGCGCCAACATCATGGGCAAGCGCATGTTCGACGAGGGCGAAGCGAGCTGGCCGGAAGAGGCTCCCTTCCACAACCCGGTGTTCGTGCTCACCCACGAGCAGCGCAAGCCGTGGCCTCGCCCCGGCGGCACCACCTTCTACTTCGTGAACGACGACCTTCATACGGTGCTGGCGAAGGCGCGTGAAGCCGCGGGCGAAAAGGACGTGCGCATCTCCGGAGGTGGCGACATCGTTGCCCAGTACCTGAACGCCGGCCTGGTCGAGGAACTGCGCCTGGATCTGAGCCCCGTGTTGCTCGGCGCTGGGCTCCGGCTGTTCGACGCCGTCGACCCCCAGCGCGTGAAGCTGCAGCTCGCCGAGGTGACCAGCTCCCCCCGCGTCACCCACCTCGAGTACTCCGTGAGCTCCCCCTCCACATCTTGATGTTGGTCCGCCGCGGAACCACCCAGACGAAAGACACATGAAGAAGGCGAAGAAAGTCACGAAGACCGCGAACGAGGTGGACGCTTTCGTGGCCACCGTGGACGAAGCCTGGCGCGCCAAGGTCGACAAGCTTCGCGCTGCGATCCTGGCGTCCGACCCGGGCGTCACGGAGCGTATCAAGTGGCGTGCGCCGAGCTTCTGCTACGCCGGGGACGATCGCGTGACCTTCCGCTTTCCGCCGAAGGGCGGCGTGCAGCTGATCTTCCACCGCGGCGCCAAGGTGAAGTCCACTCGCGGCTTCGAGTTCGAGGACGCGAGCGGGCTCATCGAGTGGGCGGCGGCGGATCGGGGCGTCGTCGCCTTCGCGACGCCGGCCGACATGGCGAAGAAGACCGCCGCGGTGGTGCGCCTCGCCAAGGCGTGGATGAAGGCGACTCAGTAGCTCGGCAGCTCGAGGTCGTCGCGCACGGTGCTGCCCAAGATGGCGTTGGCCAGAAAGGGTATCGCCATCGCGTGGATGCTCAGGTCTCGGATCGTGAGCCGCAGGCTCGTCTTGGGCGCGAAGAAGTCCAGCATGCGCAGCGCGGACGCCTGCTTTTCTTCCAAGAACGGGCGGAGCTTCGCTTCATACTCGCGGAACGCCAATTGATGATCGCCCTGGGCACGGTGCAGCTCGCCGGCCAAGAAATGGGCTTCGATCATGGCCAAGCCCGTGCCCTCGCCGCCGAGCAGGGAGACGCACGCGGCGGCGTCCCCCACCAGCGCGACGCGCCCGCGCGTCCAGCCGTCCATGCGGATCTGGCTCACGCGGTCGAAGTACACGTCCTCGTGGTCCATGCAGTCGAGGATCTCCGGGACCTCCCACGCGAGCTCGCCGAACACGCGCCGCAGGGTGGCCTTGGCATCCTGCTCCGGGCCGTCGTCCAAGAGCTCCGAGCGAAACACGAGCAGCACCAGCGTTTCTCCGCCGCGCAGGGCGATGCGCGATACGTGCCGCGTGGGAACGGTGTGCGAGACGTACACCAGCTCGTCGCGATGCGGATAGTCGCGGATGCGGAAGGCGGCCACGTGGCAGCCGAGGTGCCGCTCGAAGGTCGACTCCGGCCCGAACACGATGCGTCGCACCTGCGAGTGCAGGCCGTCCGCGCCGATCACCAGGTCGAAGCGCTCCCGGGTTCCGTTGGACAGCGTCGCGCTCACGCCGTCGCCGTCGTGGTCGAGGCCCACGACGGACGTCGCGAAGTGCGTCGGAATCCCTTCGCACGCGCGGTACAGGGTGGCCGCGAGATCTCCTCGCGCCAGGCTCACGAAACGTCCTTCGAGCTCGTCCCGCAGCGGAGCCAGCGGCATCGCGGCCGTTTCCCGGCCGTGCTCGTCCACGACGCTGAGCCGCTCCATGCGGTAGCCGCGCTCTCGAAGCTCCGGTAGCACGCCCATGCGCTCCGCGATCTCGTAACCCAGACCCCAAAAGTCGATGACGTAGCCACCGGTGCGCAGCTCCGGCGCCTTTTCGAACAGCACCGGCTCGTGCCCGAAGTGCCTGAGCCAATAGGCGAGGGTCGGGCCTCCGACGCCCACTCCGTTGATCGCGATTCGCATGCGATCCAGCGTAGAGCACCGCGCCGCATCCGCCGTTGACGGGCCGCGCCAAATCCAGTGGTAGTTCGCGCCACTGCGCTCCGCGCGGCGGCTTCCGCGTGATCACGGAGTCAACGGGCTTCGTCGGGGAACGACTCGACGCCGTGCAATACGCCACCCAGCGGGCGTCGACCGCACCAGGTCGTGGTAGGTCACGGTGCCGCAAGTGCCGTCGCTCCGCACGCCCAGCCCCTTGGAGATCACCTGCACGTCCGCGTTCACCATCCCGATCACGACCACGTTGGTCACGTGGTGCCCCAGCGGGTTCTTCTCGCCCAACTCGAGGGCCGCGCGGCGAATCGCCTCTCTACCTCGAAGTTCACCGAGTCCGAACGCGGACACGTCGTAGATGACGTCGTCCGTGAAGAGCTCGCCCAGTCGATCGAGCTCTCCGTTGTCCATTAGACCCACTGTTCACCTGGGTTGACCACAACAGACGCCATTCTGGAGAGAACGACTGACGGTCGCGCCGCCGTTGCCGCGCGTCGTTCGAGGGCGGGCGCGCGCGGCCTTGTGAGCCAAGCGACCGGAAGAGCGCAACACGAGACGAGCGCGAACGGACGACAGAAATCGACACCGCGAAAGCGAATTATGTTGACGAGCTTGCGGACGCTCCGCGCTCTCATTTCGCCGATCTGGTTCGCACAGCGCCTGCACAGCGCATGTGTGCCCAGTGGTGGCGAGTTCGAAACGAAATCGATCTTCGAAGTGTCCGCGCGCTCGAAAGCGCAGCCAGGGGGCGCTGAAGAAGGCGAAATTTCCCGTGGTATGCCGGAAGGAAACCACGGGGGTTCATCATGTCATCGTCCAAAGCCATTTCCGTAGAGCTGTCTGCCACCGAGCGCACTGCGCTCTCCGCACTTCAAGACCTCTCCAATCGCGATCTCTGGTCCAGCGCGGTCGTTGCCAACGCCGGGCGGCGCAAAGCGATCGCGCACTTGGTCGCGCACCTCGCCGAAATCGACCGACGTGGTGTTGGAGGAGGCAACCGGTTGGAATGGTCGCGGCACGGGGTTGGGCCCCCGTGCGGGGTGTGGGGCGCAGCCCCACCGAGAATGCCGGCGGGGCCGGCGCCGACTGGCATCGAATGAGCACAGGCGCGGGGCGCTGTCGGTCTGGACACGTAATTCAAGCCTACTCCTCCATGTACGACTTCTGCGTGCGTGGCCTGGGGATGAGCGAGGGCACGGCGTATCGGAGCATCGCCGGGGCGCGGGCAGCGCTGTCGTTTCCGGTGGTGCTTTCGCTACTTGCTAGCGGAGATTTGCACCTTTCCGGGCTTTCGCTCTTGGCTCCGCGACTCACGCAGGACAATCACACTGCGCTGCTGGGAGAAGCCGCCGGCAAGACCAGCGCGGGGATTCGCGTCGTGCTCGCGCGCTGGTTCCCGAAGCCCGACGTCCCGGACCGGGTCGAGCCCAGAGCAGGGAAGGGGTCGCGGGCCGGCGTGGAGCCGCTCTCGGAAGGGCGCTTCGAGGTGCATTTCAGCGCCGGAGAGAGCCTGAAAGCGAAGCTCGAGCACGCCCAGAATCTGATGAGCCACGTGAGCCGGGAGCTGGAGGTCGTGATCGAACGGGCGCTCGACGCGCTGATTCGCGAGCTGGAGAAGAAGCGCTGGGGCAAGACGGACAAGCCGCGCCGCTCCCGCGGAACGAAGCCGGGCGAGCCCGGCCGTGCAGCCCGGCGCGAGGTGTACGAGCGCGACGGTGCCCAGTGCTGCTTCGTGTCGGAGTCCGGGGTGCGCTGCACGGCGACGGCGTTTCTCCAGTACGACCACATCGAAGCTACCGGCATCGGTGGTGGCGATGGATCCTCCAATGGTCGGCTGTACTGCGCCAGCCACAATTTGAATGCGGCCAAGAAGACCTTCGGTCGCGAGTACGTCGAAGAGAAGATTCGCCTTCGTCAGCGAAGGCGTTCAGAGGCTGAGGACGCCGAGTCGCGGGAGAAGCAAGACAAGCTCCTCCTGGCGCTCACGAGCCAAGGCTCCAAGAAGGCCGAAGCCAAGAAGGCGACGGAAACGCTCGCTCGAGAAGCGCGCACTCTCTCGCGAGAAGAGCTGCTTCGGCGCGCCCTGGCGCTGCTCGTTCCGCGATAGGCGGGCTGATTCCGCGCCGAATCGACAAGCCACCCGACAAAAAGATCGTCGTTGAGCCGCCGCTTTGCGAGAGAGGACCAACTCAGGTGAGCACTGGGGTTAGATGTCCGTGGAGGTTCACGAGCTCGTGGATCAAGATGCGGTCTTCGCTGGTCATCGTCGTCTTCATACTTGGTTGGCCGCGCCGCGCCACGCGGTGTTTCCGCGGCGGACCGACATCAAAATGGAAAGGGTGCGGCAGCTACGGCAGCAGGATGCGGCCGGGCGAACCCTGCGTGCCGTTCTCCGTGTGGCAGGCGTTGCAGTCGCCGCTGGGCACCGCCGCCGCCATGGCGCGCGTGGCCCCTTGATGACGGACTTCGGCGTGGATGGGCAAGGTGAGGGGGCCGCGGTAGCTGAAGTTGCCGGCGGCGTTGGTTTCCAGCGTCAAGGTGCGGCCGTCGGCGTCGCTGACCACGACCTGGGCTCCGGCGCTGCCAAAGCAGCCGTTCTGCTCGTGTTGACCGGCGAACACGGTCCCCGCCACTTCGAACTGCGGGCCTTCACCTTGGCCGTGACAGGCGATGCACGCTTGCCCGGGTTGCATCAACGCGGACTCGGCGTTGCCTCCGGTCCAGCGCGTGCCGCTGGCGCAGCTGGGATCCGGTGTGGTGGATGCTTGGTCCTCGCCCTCACCCCCGCCACACGCACCCGCAAGAAGAGCCAAGAGCAACGCCAACCATCGCCGCATGTCCCGTTAGTGGACCGAGACTGCAAATGGCAGGCACGCTTTGGAGCAGCAGGATGTTGGTCCGCCGCGGAAACATCGCGTGGACAGCACGCTGCCGACACCTCAGGGGCCGGCGGGTAGCAGCGGGAGGCCGGGCACGCCCACCTCCAGGCGCTGGACGCCGCGCTGATCTGCCGGGGTGAAGGGCACCACGGCGAGGAGGGCGGCGTAGAGCGTGGTCTCGCCGAAGGCGCCTTGGCCAAAGGCGATGTTGGCGATCACGCGATTCGAGACGGAGATGAACGGGCGGAGCTCCTGCCCACCCGCCGGCAGCACCTGCACGGCGCTCTCCTCCAGCGAACCGCCCTTTTGCTTGTCGACGATGACGTAGAGGTTGTCCTCGGCGTCGAAGGCGAGGCCGTCGCCCGCAAGGCCCAGGCCGCCCACCACTTGCTCCGGAGTGTCCAGGCCGCCGCCGCTGATGTCGACGCGGTAGAGCGCGGCGTTGTCCGTCACCTCCACGTTGGTGAAGTTGCAGAACAGCCGCGTGTTCTCGGTGAGCACGTAGGCGTAGTGGCCCTCACGATCGACGGCGATGCCGTTGGGGCCGCTCTCCTTCGAAGGATCCAGCTGCAAGGTGGCCACCACGCTGGAGGTCTTGGGGTCGTAGCGCACCAAGTCCCCCAAGCACGAGTCGCTGAACAGCACGTCGCCGTTGGGCGCCAGAGCGACGTAGTTCACCAGCTGCAGCGGCTCGCTGCCGTTGGTGTCCGTCACCAGACTCACGGTCTTGTCGGACGCGACCTTCAAGAGCGCACCGCCGTCGCTGTCGGCCACGTACAGGTTGCCCTGGCCATCCGCGGCAATGCCGAGGGCGCGGCTGATGGGCGTGCCGCTCAGCGTCCAGGCTTCGATGTTGGCGTTTTCGTCGAGGGAGAGGATGTCTGCGCCCACGCCCAGGAGCAGGCGACCGCCCATGAAGGCGAGATCTTCGGTGCTCACCGTGTTCTGTTGCGCCTCGAGGTAGGCGTTCACGTCGCCGAAAGGCTCCGGGGAGTAGGGCGTGTCCACCTTCGCGCTCACACTGGCGCCGAGCTGGAGATCACGGCCTGGAGCCGCGAGGGTGAGCTTGTTCTCGATGGGCGGAATGCCCAGCGTCCACGCGATCTGCACCACGCCGCTCGCGTCCGAGGTCGCGGAGGTAGCGTCGACGGAGCCACCGCCGAGGTCGACACTGATCTCGAAGGGCTCGTTCGCGACGGGCTTGCCGCCCTTCGTGAGGCGCGCCTCGAGCGTCAGATCAGACTGGCTCGTTGCCTCTGCCGGCGGCGCGGTCACCCAGGTCAGCGCCAAAGCCGACGATGGCGTTTCGTCGTCCGAGCCCGAGCACCCCAACACCACCAGCGCGGCCACGCACCCCAAAGCCAGGCGATAGCTCATGGCGCACGTCTAGCAATCGGCCCTGGCGCTCGCAATTGCAGGCGTCAGGTGGCGAACCGCCGCCGGCGGCCACCCTTCGCCACCCCCTAAAGCTGGGCTTTTCTCGGGCAATCCGCGCGGCATGCGTCCTGCTGTGGGGAGGGGCATGGTCGCCACCGCTCAAACCTCCGCCACCATTTGCGGTAAGCCGTTGGGGCTCGCCACCGCGCACACCAGCGCGCTCATCGGGCTGGAAACGCAGCCCATTGCCGTAGAGGTGTGCGCCACTCGCGGGCCCAGCATGTTTCAGCTCGTGGGGCTCGCCCACGCGGCGGTACGCGAGGCGCGCGTTCGTGTGGCCAGCGCGCTGGCGGGCATCGGCGTGCTGATGGACGAGCACGCGATCACGGTGAACCTCGCGCCCGCCGATCTGCGCAAGAGCGGCGCGGCCCTCGACGTGGCGATGGCCCTGGCGGTGCTGGGCGCCCTCGACAAGCTTCCGGCCAAGTCCCTGGACAACGTGCTGGTGCTCGGGGAGCTCGCGCTGGACGGCACCCTGCGCTCCGTTTCCGGCGTGCTTCCCCAGCTCGAGGGAGCGCGAGCCCGGGGTGTGGCGTTCGCCATCGTTCCCAGTGGCAACGCGCGGGAAGCCGGACTGGTGCGGGGCATGACCGTGCGCACCGCGGACAGCGTGGCCGAGATCGTGGAGGCTCTGCGCGGAAACCGCGAGCTGCCGCGGGTTCCGCCTACCGTGTACTCGCCCGGCGACGCCGTGCGCTTCGGCGACATGAGCGAGGTACGGGGTCAATCCGAGGCACGCCGCTCGCTGGAGGTGTCGGCTGCGGGCGGTCACAACCTGCTGATGGTGGGGCCCCCGGGCGGCGGCAAGACGCTGCTCGCGCGCCTGTTGCCGTCGATCCTGCCGCCGCTCACCTACGAGGAAGCCATCGAGGCCACGGCGGTGCACTCCGTGGCCGGGCTCATCGATCCGGATCAAGGCATGGTTGCGTCCAGGCCGTTTCGCGCGCCGCACCACTCGGTGAGCGACGCCGGGCTCGTGGGCGGTGGCGACATTCCGCGTCCCGGCGAGATCAGCCTCGCCCACCACGGCGTGCTGTTCCTCGACGAGTTGGCGGAGTTTCGGCGTAGCGCCCTCGAGTCCCTGCGGCAGCCGCTGGAAGACGGCCTCGTGTGCATCTCCCGCGCCCGAGCGCGCGCGTGGTTCCCCGCGCGGCCGCTGCTCACCGCGGCGGTGAATCCGTGCCCGTGCGGCTACTACGGTCATCCGCATCGGGATTGCCGCTGCTCGCCGGAGGCGCGCCGCCGCTACCTGGCGCGGCTCAGCGGACCGCTCATGGATCGCATCGACATCCACGTGCAGGTGCCTCCGGTGGAGGTAACGGCGCTCACGCGTGGTGCACCTGGCGAAAGCTCCGGCGTGGTGCGCGAGCGCGTGCTCAGAGCCCGCGCGGTGCAGGCCGCGCGGCGTGAGGCTGGATTGACGCGCGCACGCAACAACGCCGAGCTCCCCGCGCGCGAGCTGCCTGTCATCGCCGAGCCGGATGGCAAGGCCACTCGAACGCTCGAAAAGGCGATGAGCGATCTCTCGCTGTCCGCCCGGGCCTACGTGCGCGTGCTGCGCGTGGCCCGCACCCTCGCCGATCTCGACGGACACCCGCGGGTGCGCGAGCGGCACGTGGTCGAGGCGCTGCAGGGACGGATGCTCGACCGCGAAATCATGCCCTGAGTCTTCCTGGGCTCGGCGCGTTTGCCGAGTACCTCGGAGCAACCCAATGCAAAGGAAACCGTTTCATGGCCAAGAAGAGTGAACGTGACGACGCCGTACAGGACGTCATCAACGAGATAGAAAAGGCGATGGGTCGCGGCGCAATCATGCGCATGGACGCAGATGCGCAGGTGGCCGTATCCGTCATACCCAGCGGCTCCATCGCCATCGACGACGCCTTGGGCGTGGGGGGCTATCCCCGCGGGCGCATCGTGGAGATCTTCGGGCCGGAGGCGAGCGGCAAGACCACGCTCACGCTGCACGCCATCGCCCAGGTGCAGCGCCTCGGCGGCGTGGCGGCGTTCATCGACGCCGAGCACGCCTTCGATCTGCGCTACGCCAAGGCCATCGGCGTGGACCCCGGCCAGCTGCTCATGTCGCAGCCGGACTGCGGCGAGCAGGCGCTGGAAATCGTGGACTACCTGGCCTGCTCCGGCGCCATCGACCTGATCGTGGTGGACTCCGTGGCGGCGTTGGTGCCCCGCGCCGAGATCGAGGGCGACATGGGCGACCCGCACATGGGCTTGCAAGCGCGGCTGATGAGCCAGGCGATGCGAAAGCTCAACGTCTCGGTCTCTCGCTCCAACACCACGCTGATCTTCATCAACCAGCTGCGCCAGAAGATCGGCGTGGTGTTCGGCAATCCGGAGACCACGACGGGTGGCAAGGCGCTGTCCTTCTACGCCAGCGTGCGGATGGACGTGCGGCGCACCGGCAAGGTGCAGTCGGGCGACGCCGTGGTGGGCAACCGCACGCGGGTACGGGTGGTGAAGAACAAGGTGGCGCCGCCGTTCGCCGAGGCGGAGTTCGACGTGCGCTGGGGCCACGGCATCGACGCCGCGGGGGACCTGCTCGACACGGCGATCCGCCTGGGCATCGTGGAGAAGAGCGGCTCGCACCTCAGCGTGGACGGCAAGAGCCTGGGGCAAGGCCGGGAGAAGGTGCGCGAGATGCTGCTCGCCACGCCGGAGCTCCTCGGCTCCCTCGAGACCGCGACGACCCAGCGCCTGGCAAGCACCGCCGGGCGCATCACGGAGAAGGGAGGTGCTGCCGCCGCGGCTGCCGCAGCGTGAGCGAATTTCTGTTGGTCCGGCGCGGCGACACACCTCGCGTGGACGCCCCTTTCGTCGCCGCGCCGGGCCGGCACCCGTTCTGGTGCCAAAGCACGTAGCAGCTCAACCCCCTCGACGATACTGTGAAACCGTGAAGAACATCACAGTTACACTGCCAGATGATCTGTATCGGCGCGCCCGAATCAAGGCCGCCGAGCTGGACACCTCTGTCAGCGCCGTCGTCCGCGAGTTTCTGACTCGCTTCGCGCAGGAGGAGTCGGACTTCGAGCGACGCAAGCGGCTGCAGTCGGAGGTGATCGCGTCACTGAAGACCTTCCGCGCGGGGGATCGCGTCAGCCGCGACCAGGTGCACCGGCGCTGATGGAGTTCGTGGACACCAATGTCTTGCTCTACGCCGTGAGCAGGGATCCGTCCGAAAACAGCAAAGCGGAGCGCGCACGAGCGCTACTCGATCGGGACGATCTTTGCCTCTCGGTGCAGGTGCTGCAGGAGTTCTACGTCCAAGCAACGCGTGTAGGTCGGTCGGACGCCCTCACGCACGAGCAAGCTGTACTGCTGATCGAGTCGTTTCTACGTTTCCCCGCGCAGGAGCTCACTCTGGCCGTCATGAAGGCTGCGTTGGCGAGCAAAGAGCGCTTTCAAATCTCGTACTGCGATGCGGCCATCATAGAAGCGGCACGGGCACTGGGCTGCAGCGTACTGCACACCGAGGACCTGAACGACGGTCAGGACTACGGTGGTGTGACGGCGAAGACCCCGTTCGTGTAGACAGCACCACCCTCGCGTCACTGGGGCATTGAACGCGCAAGGACCGAGGCTCGCGCGAACGCTACGCGGCGAGGGTGCGGGTTGCCGACAGCCCGTTGATGAGGCTCGCGCCGCCGCCGTTGCACTCCATCTGCGCGGGCGAGCCGCCCAGCCCGGCAACGCCGCCGGAGCCCGAGGCCCCGGCGCATCGCCAGTGAACTGAAGCATGGCGAACTGATCGGGCTCCAGCCCGACGTGCGAAGGCCAATCCCGAGGTTTTGCGGCGGACCAACAAGAGAAGCCGAAATCCCGGTGACAAGGCGGCAGTTTCGCCGGCTGTGCCTGCGTAATTGCCGGCGGAGGACCGTGGAGGTTGCGGTTACCCTGAGAGGACCATGACGGATCCCCTGGTTCGCTACGAGAAGCAAGACGCGGTGTCCACCATCACCCTGGACGACGGCAAGGTGAACGCGCTGTCACCGGCGATGTTCGGCGCGCTGAACGCCGCGCTGGATCGCGCCGAGAGCGACGGCAGCGTCGTGCTGATCACCGGCCGGGCGGGGCGCTTCTCCGGCGGCTTCGATCTGGGCGTGTTCCGCCGGGGGCGGGAGGCGTCGGTGGAGATGCTGCTCGCGGGAGCGCGGACGGCGCGACGCCTGCTCGCGTTTCCGGCCCCCGTGGTGATCGCGTCCAGCGGCCACGCCATCGCCATGGCGGCGTTCTTGCTCACCACGGCGGATCTTCGCATTGGCGTGAGCGAAGCCGGCACGCGGATCTGCGCCAACGAAGTCGAGATCGGCCTGACGGTGCCGCACTTCGCCGTCGAGCTGTGCCGCCAGCGGCTGACCCCCAGCGCGTTCCAGCGTGCGCTGGACCTCGCGCACGTCTTTCCTCCCGACGAGGCCGTGCGTGCGGGGTTCCTCGACGAGGTCGTGCCCGCGGCCGATCTCTCGCGCGTGGCGCAGGAGCGTGCGCTCGCGCTGGCGAAGCTCATGCGCGACGCGCACACCGCCACCAAGAGTCGGGTGCGCGCCCAGGCTTTGGCAGCGCTCGATGCCGCCATCGAAAGCGACCTCGAAGACTGGAATCAGCGCCTCTAGCCTCGCTTAATCTGCGCACTGGACTACGCTTTCACCCCATGAAGCTCGTCCTTGCGGTCGCGGTGGCACTCCTCCTTGGTGGCTGTGGCGACAGCGACAGCGGCACCACGGCGCCGAAGAAGCTCGTTCCGGTGGAAGGCACCAGCGTCGTGTTCGACGTTGACGCCGATCTCTCGTCTTCGGCGAGCTTCTATGATCTCCCGTATCCCTCGGATCTGCGTCTCACGGAAGCCGGGACCCCGAACGTGAGCGCGATGCCGCAAGCCGCCGACTCCGTGGCGGCGACGTTGACCGCAGCGGCGGAGGCGCGCCCGGGGTTCCCTGCCACGCCGGCGGCGTACTTCCGATTCGACGGCGCGCTGCCGGAGCTGGACGCCGAGACGGCGATCGCCGCCGACGCGGCCTCACCGGTGCTCCTCGTCGACGTGGATCCCGACTCGCCGGACCGCGGCAAGCTGTATCCGACGGCGGCCCACGTCCACGCGAAGGATGGTTTCAATCCCGAAAACCTCCTGGCCGTTGGCGCCTATCCCGGCATCGTGCTGCCGACGGATCGCACCTACGCCATCGTCGTTATGCGATCCTTGAAAGACGCGGCGGGCGAGCCGTTGGGAGTTCCGCTGAGCATGGTGGAGCTCAAGGCGGGGAGGACGCCCGCCGGCAGTCACGGCGCCGACCTCGCCAAGCTGTATCTGCCACTGTGGGAAACCCTCGAAACGCTGCAGTTGGATCGCGAAGAGGTCGCTGCCGCCACCGTCTTCACGGTGGGCGACGTCGTTGCGGAGACTCTGTCCCTGTCCGACAAAGTGCTCGCAGCGTACGACGCGAAGATCGAAGGCCTGGCGCTGGATCCCGACGATGGCGCCACGCAGCCGCGCTTCTGCGAGCTGCACGGCAGCATGACCGTGCCGCAGTTCCAGCAAGGCACGCCCCCCTTCGATACCGAGGGCCTGATGGTGCTCGGCAGCGACGGCACTCCCGAGCGCCTGCGCGACGAAGTCTCGCCCGTCGCCATCACCATTCCAAAGGGACCCATGCCGGCGGGCGGCTACCCCCTCGCGGTCTACATCCACGGCTCCGGCGGCCTGTCCACGCAGCTGGTGGATCGCGGCAAGATCACCGTCACCGGCGGGCCGCCCACCAAGGGTGAAGGCCCCGCCTTCGTGCTCGAGCCCCACGGCTACGCCATGGCCGGCTCCGCCATGCCCCTCAACCCCGAGCGTCTGCCCGGCGCGAGCGACTTCGCCTACATCAACCTGATGAACCTGGGGCCGTTCGCGTCCACGTTCCGTCAAGGCGTGTTCGAGCAGCGCCTCTTCATCCGTGCCCTCAGCACGCTCCAGATCGATCCCGCGATCCTCGCTGGATGCACCGGCCCCACGCTGCCCAGCGGCGAGACCAGCTACCACTTCAACACCGATCGCTTGCTGCTGATGGGCCAATCGATGGGCGGGCAGTACACCAACCTGGTGGCGCCCGTGGAGCCGCTGGTGAAGGCCGTGATCCCCACGGGCGCTGGCGGCATGTGGAGCGAATTCATGGTGGAGAGCCCGCTCTTCAACGGCGTGAAGTACCTGGCGGCCAATCTGCTCGAGGTCGATCCCGAGAATCTGACCTACCTGCACCCGGCCCTGCACCTGCTGTTCACCGCTTGGGAGCCGGGAGACGCCGACGTGGCCGTGTCGCGCATCGGTCTTCGACCGCTTCCAGGTCACCCCGTACGCCCGATCTACGAGCCCGCCGGCAAGGGCGACGAGTTCTGGACCACGTCCATCTACAACGCCATGGCCATGGCCTACGGCACCGAGCAAGCCGGGGACGTGGTGTGGGCCGACATGCAAGACGCGCTCGCCCTGGTCGGCCGCGACGGCATCCAGAGCTACCCCGCCAAGAACAACGTCACCTCCGCAGACGGCACGCCCTTCACCGCCATCGTCGTGCAGTACGAAGGCGACGGCATCGAAGACCCGCACTACATCTTCCAGCAGCGGGACGAGGTGAAGTACCAGTACGGCTGCTTCGCCGAGACGTTCCTGAAGACGGGCGTAGCCGTGGTGCCCGCGCCTGCCGCCCTCGGCACTCCCTGCCCTCAATAGGGCAGCATCCTGTTGGTCCGCCGCGGAACCTCACGTTCCGCCGCCGCGGCAGTGTCACCCGAGCGCGTTCAACACTTCAGCCCCCACCACGATGTTCTCGCCGGGGCGACGCGTGGTTTCGGGAACGAAGAGCATGCGGACGATCTCATCGTAGCTCTTGGACAGCTGCGGTGGTTGGCGTCGGTCGAGCTCGCTCGCTGCAGCGCGCAGCTCCGAGCGCGACATGGGCTCGCGGTGCCACTTGACCTCACCCAACAGTAGCCGCTTGCCATCGCGCGACTCGCTCACGACGTCCCACTCCGGGTCGTTCTTGCTCCACCAGCGCGAGGCGGGCCCCCAGTCCCCGAGCCGAGGAACAGCCGAACGGCAGAGATCTTCCCAAGCCGTAGAGACGAGGGCAGGCCAGTATCTCTCGAGCAGCAGCTTGCGGGTCGCCTTGGTTCCCGCGGCGAGCGCCGCGCGATGCGGGGCCACGATGCGGAACCACATTCGAATGAACGGATCGACGATCTTGTACAGGGAGCGCTTGCTCTTGCGCTCGCTGTCGCCAAACGGGATCTCTTTTGCTACCAGCCCCAGGCCCAGCAATCGATCCAGCGGTCTCGGGAGGGAAGTGGCCGGACGCCCCAGCCGGCCCGCAATTTCCGATACCCGGTGAGCGCCTGCGCCGATGGCGTCCAACACGGGCCGCAGCTCGATCGCAGGTGGCAGTTCCTCGAGCAGCAGGCGATCGGGTTCCCGATGGAGTGCGCCGACGGGATCGAGCACCAGCGCTTCCAGCTGATCCACGACGGAGCCCTGCATTTCACTCGCGAGCTCCCAGTAACGGGGCACTCCTCCCCATGCCGCGAAGGTGTCGATCACGTCACTGGCCCTGCGGACGCGAAACACCTCGGGTATGGAACCCGCAGGTAGCGGACCGAGCGGTAGGATTTCCTTGGCTCGGCCGAAGAGCGGCGCGCTCGCTGAAAGGACCAAACCTTGCATCATTCGCTGGCTCGAACCCGCCAGCGCGACGACGAGTTGGGCTTCCTTGGCTTCGTGATCCACCCAGCGTTGCAGCACGCTCGGGAGCTCGGGGGAGGCAGCGACGAGGTAGGGAAGCTCGTCGAACACGATCGGCCCGCGCCACTTGGCGGCTCGCGCCTCGCGCGCGAGCCGACTCAGGAGCACGGTCCAGTCGGGGTACTCGACCTCTCCGAACCCTTCGAGGCGCTGCCCGATTGCGGACGCGAAGTAGCGGCGCTGGATGTCCGGCGTCGACTGGTCGGCGACCGTGTACACGCCTTCATGCTGGCGGGCCCACTCCACCAAGAGGCGCGTCTTGCCAATGCGGCGCCTGCCATAGACTACGGAGAGGGCGCTCGTTCTGCCCTGAAGCAAGCGATTCAGCCGTCCCAGCTCGGACTCACGGTCCACCCACAACATTATGCAGACAAGCATAATGCTGAAGCGCATAATGTAAATCGAGAAGGCGGTGGGGTCGGGTTCGGAGGCGGAAAGGCACGCCTGCGCGGTCGAGTCTCGCTCCGCACAGGAGGCATCGAGCCCGGCCGCGTGTTGCGGTGCGGTGGGAGATCCAAGGCGAGGTGCTCCACAGCGTCACCCTACAGCGTGCGTTCCGCAGCACCACGACGCGGGTTGCTCGCGCGCAGCGACGCTGCCGCGCGAGGCGGGAAGAAGTGGCCCTGACGGAGCGACAAGACCCGACGCGGCCGGAACCGTGGTGCTACACTGTCGTTCATGGCGGCCTTCATGAAGCGCTACGGCGCCTTGTTCGCGGTCGCTGCGGTTGCCTGCGGTCAAGTTGGAGCCGACGGGGGCGGTAGCGGCGGCGGCGGTACCAGCGCGAACGGGGGGCACGCCGGTGCCAGCGTCGCAGGGGGCGCCGCGGGCACCGGCGGCCTCGGTGGCGCTGCGGGCACGGGCGGGCTGCCGGCAGCGGGGGGCGTTGCCGGTGCGGGAGCCGGTGGTGGATGCAATGTTGCGTCACCGCAGCCGATCGAGAATCCGACTCCCGAGCAGATTGCGCGCGCCCAGCTGATCCACGACTTCTGTGCGTCCGTAGTCCAGCAATGCCCGGCGCTGCAAGACGGAGGACCCACGCCCTGGGTCCACGCCTCCGGAGTCTGTACCGCGGCGGAGCTCGTTGTGGGCTGCGAGGAGGACATGCTCGAGAACTACCTCGGCCTCTACGCGAGCTGCGACGCCGAGTGGAAGTCTGCCGTCGCCTGCGGCACGACGGCGACGTACGACACCCTCAGCGAGTGCCAATCGGTCAATCCCGGCAGCCTCTCGAGCAGCCCGGACGAGCCCTGCAAGTCGGAGAAGCTCGCGTTGAAGGCCTGCGCGAACGGGAACGATCCGTGGACGTCGGTCACCGGCAGCCAGGCCACCTGCAGCTACGGGCCCGGGGTCCTGGCTCCGTGCGAGATTTCCTGCCCGGTGGGAGCGAACACATTCAGCCTTTCGTGCACAGCCAAGCCGGGGCTGCCGATGCAATGCGGCTGTGCGGTGAATGGCAGCCCAATCCAGGACTGGTTTCCCTCGGCAAACATCTATGCTGCCGACTGCGCTGACGCGGCGTCCCTGGCTGCCAATGGCGTGTGCACGAATCGACTCAATTGCTGCTTCGAGTACAACGACGGCCAGAAGGACGTCTGCACGTGCGGCTCCGACCCTTCGCTGCTCGGCTACCCGAGCTGCCAAGCGGCTGCCGACTTCGCCGGGGGAAAGGTCGTGGACATCTGTCCGAAGTACGCGCCGAACACGGGCGGCTGCTGGCCCCCCGGCGCGTGCGGGTAGTTTTCGATTCGCCAAACGGCGACGAGCCGCGTGGGATCCGCGGCGGACCGACAATCAACCCGAAATCCAACGCCAAATTGCCAGTCCCGTGGGGCCTCGGGCGGGTTTGCGTGGGAGTGGAATGACCGCGGAATCTCGCCCAATTGTCTGGCTTTGGAAGGGCAACCCCTCTACGGTGCGCGCGTGAAAAAGAACAAGGGCGACGACGACGCCAAGGTCGAGCGGGAAGAAGACGAAGAAGAGTCCGAGGAGGAATCCGAAAAGGAGGAGACCAAGGGCGAATCGGACGACGACGAGTCGGACGATGACGACGATGACGACGACGACGACGACGACGCCAAGGACGAGTCGGACGACGATGACGACGACGACGACGCCAAGGGCGAGTCGGACGACGACGATGACGACGACGAAGAAGAAGAGGAGAAGGTCGCTGCCAAGAGCAAGCGACCGGAGCCCAAGCGCGCGCCCGTGAAGCGGCGCAGCGCGGAGGCTCGCGTCGTTGCCGAAGGCTCGAATCGATCGCCGACGACGAACTTCGTGCTCATCGGTGTGCTGGCGCTAGCGGCGGGCATTGGTGGCGGCTGGTTCCTGCGGGATGCAAAGGCGAAGGGACGTGCGCCGTTCAAGGCGCCGGCAGCCGCGGGCAGCGGTTTGAGCGCCCAGTGCAAGTCGTGGCAGGACAAGATCTGCGCCGAGGCCGGCGAGACGACTGCAGGCTGCAACCAGGCCAAGTCGGCCGCGGAGCTGCTGCCGGTTGCAGCATGTGGCGCGGCGCTGGAAGACGTGCCCGGCACCATCACGCGCATCAAGAAGGCGCGCGAGGTGTGCACCACGCTGGTCGACAAGCTGTGCAAGGACATCGGGCCGGACACCAACACCTGCGGTCTGGTCAAGCGCAAGACCGAGAGCATGACGCCGGAAAACTGCCGCTCCATGATGGACAACTACGACGCCGTCGTGGGGCAGCTGCGCATGATCGAGCAGCAAGGTGCGCTGATGGGCGGCATGGGCCACGGCGGTCCGCGGCCGGGTGCTGGTGGTCCTGGCGGTCCTGGCGGTCCTGGTGGTCCTGGTGGTCCCGGTGGCGGCATGCGACCGATCCGGTTGCCGCCAGGGTCGATCAAGACCGCAATGCCTCCGGGGCATCCGGCACCCGCCGGCTCCACGCCCTGAGGTTCACCACTTCTCGCCGAAGGGGCGTGCCTCCACCTCGAAGGACCACGCCGAGCGATCTTGCCGCGTGAGCTGGAACGCCGTCTCTGCGACGGCGTCCGGCTTCACGAAGAAGTCGCTCGGTTTGTCGGGCATGCGTTTTCGTGTGCGGGGCAGATCCACCACGCCGTCGATGATGATCAGGGCGACGTGAATGCCCGCGGGCCCTAGGTGCTTCGCCATGGACTCGGCGAGGGAGCGCTGTGCGGCCTTGGCGGGAGCGAAGGCCGCGGTTCCGGCAGCTCCGCGGCGGGAGGCCGTGGCGCCGATGAGCACGATGTTGCCCTTGCCGGCCGCTTTCATGGGACCGACCACCTGCTGCGCTGAGGTGAGCGTTCCCAGCGCGTTCACGCGCCAGTTGTTCTCGAATTCCTGAGGCGTGATGTCCTCCACGCTGCCCCAGGCACCGGAGCCGGCGTTGTAGAGCAGCGTCTCCACGGTGCCGAGCGTGCGCACTTCTTCGAAGGCCCGCTCCACGGAGGCGGGATCGCCCGCGTCACAGGCGATGGCCCGGGCGTCCCCCAGCTCCGCCGCGAGCTTGGACGAGAGATCCGTGCTGCGCGACAGAAGCGCGAGCTGGTAGCCCGCCTTGGAAAACCGGCGCGCGAGGGCTTCGCCGTTGCCGGGGCCGATACCCACCACCACTGCCAGGGGCTTGCTCACGCTGCGTCTCCTTCCTTCTTTTCGATCTTGCCGTCCGCGTGCTTGGCGAAGCGCACGCCGTCCGTGCCGTGGACGGGATCGTCGCTCGGCCAAGGCCAACCGCCGAAGCCCGTGCGCCGGTAGTCCTGCATCGCCTGTTGGATCTCCTGGCGGCTGTTCATCACGAAGGGGCCGTGCTGCACCACGGGCTCCGCGATGGGGCGCCCCTGCAGGAGCAGGAGCTCGCACTCGCCATCTCCCGCTTCCAGGGTGATGGGCGCGTCCGCACGCACCAGGGCAGCGAGGTGTTCGTCGAGCTTCCGCTCGCCGATGCGGAGGGAGGGGCCGGCGAAGAAATACAGCGTGCGGAGCGTGTCTTCGTGACCTGCCGGCGGCAGCGTCCAGCTTGCGCCGGCGTCCATGCGAATGGTCCAGATGGCCACGTCCGTGTCCTTGCGCGCGGCCCACGAGCGCGGGGGCGGGCTCGGTGCGCGCCGGCCGTCGAGCTCTCCCGCCACCACGGTGATCTCCGTCTTGCCGTCCGTGGACATCACGTGCGGGATCTCGTCACCCCACAGCATCGCGAAGTGCGGCTCCACCAGCTTGTCTTCCGCCGGCAGGTTCAGCCAGATCTGAAACAGCTCCACCGGGTTCGGCCCGCTCTTGTCGAGCAGCGGGAACATCTCCGAGTGCACGATGCCGCCGCCTGCCGTGAGCCATTGCACGTCTCCCCGGCCGAAGCGCGCCGCCGCGCCCAGCGAGTCCGAGTGATCGATGAGCCCGCGCCGGACGATGGTCACGGTCTCGAAGCCGCGATGCGGGTGCTGCGGAAAGCCGGGCACCACGTGTCCGTGGTACATGCGGAAACCGTCACGCACCTCGAAGTCCATCCCGAGCTGCCGCCCCGCGAGCGACACCGCGGGACCGAGCTTGTCGTTACCCGCCGGGTAGGCGTCGTCGTGATGCACGCAGAACAGGAACGGATCCACCGTTCCCCAGGGAAAGCCGAGGGGTACGGTCTGCAGTACCGCGTTCGTCGTCATGGCCCGGAGCATAAGGCCGCTTTCGCGAAAGCGTCAGCCGTAACGCAGCGCGTTGCCCCCGGCTCCACCCCCGTTCTAGGTTCGTGCATTCTAAGCCAAAAACACGACAGCTATCAACGTGGCGCGCCACCGCGCACCCTCGCTGCATGGAATCAGTCGTTGCCGTTCGCGATCTCGAGCTGTTCGTAACGGAGCGTGGCGAGGGCGATGCCCTCGTGCTGCTCCACGGAATGACGGGGTCCCACGCCGACTGGGAGCTGGTGTTCGATCTCGACGAGCTCGCCAGGAGCTACCGCGTGCTGGCGCTGGATGCTCGCGGGCACGGCCGCTCGACGAACCCGAGCGGCAGGTTCAGTCATCGCGAGGGCGCCCGCGACTTGCTCGCGCTGCTCGATACCCTGGGCGTCGAGCGCTACTACGGCATCGGCCTCAGCCTCGGCGCCAACACCTTGCTGCACGCGGCGATTGCCGCCCCGGAGCGCGCCGCCGGTTTGGTGTTGGTGGCCGCCACCACGCACTTTCCCGAGCAGGCCCGCGCCATCATGCGCTCGGTGAACCCCGACGCCATGTCGGAGAGCGAGTGGCAGACGATGCGTGCGCGCCACCCGCGAGGCGACGCTCAGATCCGCGCCCTGTGGCAGCACGCCCGCGACTTCGCCGACAGCACCGACGACATGAACCTGAGCGCGGCAGATCTCGCCGAGGTCATCGCGCCGACGCTGGTCGTCAACGGCGACCGCGATCCGCTCTACCCCGTCGAAATCTCCGTGAGTCTGTTTCGCGGTCTTCCGCGGGCGTCGCTGTTCGTGATTCCCGGCGGCGGGCACGGCCCCATCTTCGAGGAGTTTCGCGAAGCGTTTGCCCGCGCCGCCCTCGCATTCCTACGGACCGCGTAGGCCCTTTACATTTTTGTGTCGGTGCGCCGCGGTAACGGCGTTTCCGCGCCGGCCCGACAAGGAAATCGTCAAGTCCCGTCCCAACAGCAGCGGAAGCCCCGTTCATTGCTCTTGTTCATGCGCGGGGCGAGCTCTGCGGAGGTGCACTTGGCGGATGGCGAGGACTTGTCCCAATCGAGATAGCCTCCGCCGCGCTGGGCGCACTGATCCGAAGTGTCACAGTCGTCTTCCCACTCCCGGACGTTCCCACTCATGTCGAACAGGTTCGGGTATCCACCCTGGCAGAACGCTTGGCCACCCGTTGGTAGGGTCGCCGAAGCGTTGTAGTCTAGGTCGTTGCACTTGGAGCCGAAGTCGTAGGCGTTGCCATACGGATACAGCTTGGTGCCCCCCGCGGAGCAGGCGTTGTACCACTGGCTGACGCTGGCGTTGGAAGCGTTCGCTGGGGTCACACTTCCACCCCCGATCTTGCCGCACAGGCGCTTGCCTGCTGCCTTGCAGTAGGCGTAGGCGTCGCACCAATCCACGCACAGCACGGGATGTCCGGCCTTGTTCACCGGGTTGTACTCGGAGCAATTCGGCACGAAGCTGCTGTTGGTACCGCAACCAGCGGGCTGTCCCGAGGTGCTTGGACTGCTACCCAGCCAGGCGGAGTACTGTTGCTGAGTTACCTCGGTGGAATCAATGCAGTAGAAGCCCCCGCCGGCGAGCTCGACCTTCACGAGCGCCGGGCCGTCCACTCCGGTCGTCGGACACGCGCCAGCGACGCCGCCGGTTCCGCCCGTTCCCGCGGTTCCGCCCGTTCCCGCGGTTCCGCCCGTTCCCGCGGTTCCGCCCGTTCCCGCGGTTCCGCCCGTTCCCGCAGTGCCGCCAGCGCCTGCCGTGCCCGCGGTTCCGCCCGTAGCTCCCGTTCCGGCGCTGCCGCCCGTGCCGGCAGTTCCCGCGCTGCCGCCGGTCGCACCTGATCCTGCGGCGCCACCCGTGTTCCCGACACCGCCGCTGCCGCTCTCACCCCCCGTCGCCCCTACACCCCCCGCAGATGCGTCTGTGTCGCCCCCAGAGCCGGCAGCGCCGTCGGCCGCCAGCTCGTAGCCATCGAAGGACACCACGCACGCCGCAAAACCGAACGCGGCGACCGAAGCCGCCGCGAGTCG
The DNA here is from genome assembly GCA_020633235.1 of Polyangiaceae bacterium. Classification (NCBI taxonomy): domain Bacteria; kingdom Pseudomonadati; phylum Myxococcota; order Polyangiales; family Polyangiaceae; species Polyangiaceae bacterium. Next base: position 366,866 of record JACKEA010000001.1, read on the forward strand.
GAGCACCACAGCACCGCGTTTCAGGGCCATTCAGGTTTCCGGTCTATCAGAATCTCCCCGAGGGCCCTAGCCACGAGCGCTACTTCTTCTTGCCGTGGTGGTCGTCTTTCTCGTGCTTCTCGTGCTTCTCGTGCTTGTCCTTCTTCTTGGGCGGGTTGTCCGCGTAGGTCTTGGCCTTCGCGATCTCGCTCTGCGCCTTCTTGAGGAACAGGATGGCCTTCAGGCGATGACCGCCGAAGGGAGGCTTGACGCCGGGGTTCTCCGCCGCTTGGAGCAGGGCGATGGCCTTGGTCACGTTCTGGTCGGCCGCATCCAGGCGAGCGTCGGCCGCGTAGGCCACGCCCGCGTAGAACGACCCCGCGAGACCCAATCCCGCCAAACCAGTGATCAGCAAACGGCGCCGGATACCTTGCATGTCGATGAACCTCCTAGGGCGCCAGCACGCGGCGCGACGACCGATGATACTGCCCGATCTCTCCTTCGCCTTCCCTGCCGCCGCGAAGTTTGGTGGGTTCGTGTCGGTGCAGGTATGAACGGGGACGTGGATGTGCGCGTGACGCACGTCGGTGCATGAGGGTGGGTGTATGAAAGCGGCGCACGCAGGCGCACTTAAAGGTGTTTAAGTATGGAAAGCTCGGGGATCTGGGCGCGTATCACTTTTCCGTAAGAATTCACGAACCCCGAGCGTTAGCCGTACGTCAGAGCAGTTCGACCCCCGATGGCCATTAGCGATTCAGTCAGCGAGCGCGCCAAGACGCGCGTCGGCTCCACCCTCTGCGGCAAGTGGAGCCTGGATCGCGTGCTGGGCGTCGGCGGCATGGCCACCGTGTATGCCGCCACTCATCGCAACCACGCCCGGGCGGCGATCAAGATCCTACACCCGGAGATCGCCCTCGACGCGGAAGTGACGCCGCGGTTCCTGCGCGAGGGCTACGTCGCCAACATGGTGGACCACCCCGGCACCGTGAAGGTGCTGGACGACGACGTCGACGAGACCGGAGCTCCGTTCTTGGTGATGGAGCTGCTGGAGGGGGAAACGCTGGAGGCCCGCTGGGCGCGCAAGGGTGAGAAGCTGCCGGTGTCGGAGGTGCTGGCGCTCACCATTCGCGTGTTGGACGTGCTGGCATCGGCGCACGACAAGGGCATCGTTCATCGCGACCTCAAGCCCGAAAACCTGTTCCTCACCACGTCCGGCGAGCTCAAGGTGCTGGATTTCGGCATTGCGCGCTTGCGAGAGATGTCCTCGAGCGCCTCCCAGACGCGAACGGGATCCTTGTTGGGAACGCCCGCGTTCATGGCGCCGGAGCAAGCTCGCGGTCGTTGGGACGACGTGGATGCGCGGACGGACATCTGGGCCGTGGGCGCTACGGTTTTCACGCTGCTCACCGGGCGCTTCGTGTTCGAGGCAGAGACGGTGCAGGAGCAGCTGATCATGGCGGCAACCGCGAAGGCGCCGCCGATTGGCAGCTTGGTGCCGGAGATCCCGCCGGAGCTCGGCGAGATCATCGACCGTGCTCTGAGCTTCGATCGCTTCCAGCGCTGGCCGGATGCGCGATCCATGCAGAGCGCGTTGCGTGACACGCTGGCAACGCCGGACGGCGAGGCTCGGCTCACGCTGCCGTTGCCGTCGTCGCCGGGGCTCAGCGAGTCGACCACGCTGATCGCGCCGGCGGACGTGACCAGTGCCATTACCGGTCGCAGCTACACCACCGCGCGGCCGGTGACCAACGCGGTGGAGTCCATCACGGGGGTGCGGAAGCGTTCCCGTGGCATCGTCGTCGCTGCGGCTGCCTTGGCGCTGTTCCTGATCGGTGGAGTGGTGGTGTGGCGAGTCACCGGCACCGAGGCGAAGGTGGTGGCGGCGCCGCCGGAGCCCGCCCCCACGGTGGTGGTCACGGTGATCAAGACCGCTGAAACGGCGCCTCCCGTGGCGTCCACCCCTGCTCCGCCGACCTCTGCCTCGTCAAAGCCGGCGCCCGCCGTGAAGAAGCAGCCGCCCACGGTGAAGGTGCGGCCGCCCACCGTGAAGAACCCGCCGCCGGCCAACCCCACGCCTCCCGCAGCGCTCACTCAGAAGCCCCCGAGCACGAATCCTTTCGATCGTCGCTTGTGAACGGATATCTTGGCGACATGAAGCGATTCGGCTGGGCGCTGGCGGTGATGCTCCTCTCGGCGAGCGCAGGAGCGGCAGGGCGTGATCCAGCCGCCGCCGAAGCACTGTTTCGCCAGGGGCGGGAAGCGGTGACGACCGGCGACTACAAGCTCGCCTGCGAGAAGTTCCACGAGAGCAATCGCCTGGACCCCGCCGCCGGCACCGTGCTCAACATCGCGGACTGCGAAGAGAAGCTCGGCCACCTGGCCACCGCGTGGACGTTGTTCCGTCAGGTAGCGGAGCAGCTCCCGCCCACGGACGAACGTCAGGGTATCGCCAAGGGACGCGCTGCGGCCTTGGAACCGCGCTTGCCGAAGCTCAGCTTGCGGCTATCACCGGACGCGCCCGCCGGCGCCAAGGTGTACCGCGACGGTGTGGTGCTCGGCGCTGCCTCGCTCGACACGCTGCTACCGGTGGATCCGGGCAAGCACGTGCTCGCGGTGGAGGCCCCGGGCCACGCGCGGCGTGAGCTCACCGTCACCATGGCGGAGGGCGAGAAGAAGCGCGTTGCCCTGGATGCGGGTGCGGTCACCGACGAGGAAGCGGCAACGCCGGGTGTCGGGGTGAGCAGCGCGGGATCCGGCAAGAAGACCTTCGGCTACGTGCTCGGCGGTTTGGGCATTGCCGGCGTGGGCGTGGGTGCCGTCACGGGCATCATGACGCTGGGAAAGAAGTCCACCGTGGACGACAACTGCGACGCGCAGAAGCGTTGCAACGCGGAAGGCGCGGATGCCGCGGACGCGGGGCGAACCCTGGGCACCATCAGCGGCGTGAGCTTCATCGTGGGCAGCGTGGCGCTGGCCACCGGCGCCTACCTGGTGCTCTCCAGCGACGAGAAAGAGCGCCCCACCACCGCGTTGATTCCAGGAGCCGGCAGCGTTTCCGTGCTGCATCGGTTCTAGAGCGTATCTCGCAGCCTCGAGGGTCGTGATTTCGAGGCGAGCGGTGCCAGCTGCGAGGCGGCGCGAGGAAGGAATACTCGGCGCTCTAACCCCAGTGCTCACCTGAGTCGGTCCTCTCTCACAAGCTGCGGCCCGGCGTCCGTTCGGCGCGGAATCAGCCCGCGCGCATCGCGCTTACCGCGGAACGAGCAACGCCAGTGCACGACGGAGCAGCTCTTCCAGCGAGAGGCTGCGGGCTTCTCCAGCGAGCTTCTCCGTTACCTTCTTGGCTTCCGCCTTCTTGAAGCCCTGTGTCGTCAGCGCCAAGAGGAGCTTGTCTTGCTTCTCCCGCGCCTCGGTGTCCTCGGCGTCGGTAGTGTCCCCGGTGTCCCCGGTGTCTGAACGCCTTCGCTGACGAAGGCGAATCTTCTCTTCAACGTACTCGCGGCCGAAGGTCTTCTTGGCCGCATTCAAATTGTGGCTCCTGCAGTACACCCGACCATTGGAGGCGCCATCGCTACCACCGATGCCGGTGGCTTCGATGTGGTCGTACTGCAGAAACGCCCTTGCCGTGCAGCGCACGCCGGACTCCGACACGAAGCAGCACTGGGCACCGTCGCGCTCGTACACCTCGCGCCGGGCTGCACGGCCGGGCTCGCCCGGCTTCGTTCCGCGGGAGCGGCGCGGCTTGTCCGTCTTGCCCCAGCGCTTCTTCTCCAGCTCGCGAATCAGCGCGTCGAGCGCCCGTTCGACCACTACCTCCAGCTCCCGGCTCACGTGGCTCATCAGATTCTGGGAGTGCTCGAGCTTCGCTTTCAGGCTCTCTCCGGCACTGAAATGCACCTCGAAGCGCCCTTCCGAAAGCGGTTCCACGCCGGGCGCTGGACCCTTTCCGCCAGTGCGCAGCGGCTTCACCTGGTCCGGGACGTCCGGCTTCGGGAACCAGCGCGCGAGCACGACGCGAATCCCGGCGCCCGTCTTGCCGGCGACTTCTTCCAGCAGCGCCGCGTGGTTCTCCTCCGTGAGCCGCGGAGCCAACAGAGAAAGCCCGGAAAGGTGCAGATCTCCGCTTGCGAGCAGCGAAAGCACCACCGGAAACGAGAGCGCCGCCCGCGCCCCGGCGATGCTCCGATACGCCGTGCCCTCGCTCATCCCCAGGCCGCGCACGCAGAAGTCGTACATGGAGGAGTAGCCCTGGTCGTACACGAGCTCACGTCGGTCGATTTCGGCGAGGTGCGCGACCAAGTGCGCGGTCGCTTTGCGCCGACCGGCGTTGGCAACGACCGCGCTGGACCAGAGATCGCGATTGGAGAGGTCTTGAAGTGCGGAGAGCGCAGTGCGCTCGGTGGCAGACAGTTCTACGGAAATGGCTTTGGATGATGACATGACAAACCCCCGTGGTTTCCCCTGGCATACCATGGGAAATTTCGCGTTCTTCAGCGCCCCCTCGAGGCGCTTTCGAGCACGCGGGCACTTCGAAGATCGATTTCGTTTCGAACGCGCGCCCAGTGGGCACACGTGCGCTGCGCGGACGCTGTGCGAACGAGAGCGACGAAATGAGAGCGCGGAGCGGCCGCAAGCTCGTCAACTGAAATCGTCTTCGCGGTGTCGAATTCTGTCGTCCGTTCGCACTCGTCTCGGATCGCCATCGTTGCAGACATTCCGGCCGCTTGGTCCGCCCTCGAACGACGCGCGGCAGCGGCGGCACCTGTCCGTCGCTCTCGCCGGAGTGGCACCGATGGTGGTCAACCCAGGTGAACAGTGGGTCTAATCGACTTCGCCCGTTTGCAGCCGCCACAGGGCGGCGTAGCGCTGCCCGCGTGCCACGAGCTCTTCGTGGGTGCCTTGCTCGACGACGCGCCCGCCTTCGAGCACGCAGATCTGGTGCGCGTGTCGGATGGTGCTCAAGCGGTGCGCGACGATCACCGTGGTGCGCTCCTTGGTGATGGTGGCGAGGCTCCGCTGAATCGCGGCTTCGGTTTCGTTGTCCACGGCGCTGGTGGCCTCGTCCAGCACCAAGATGCGCGGGTTCTTCAGGATCGCGCGGGCGATGGCGATGCGCTGGCGCTGTCCGCCGGAGAGCTTCTGGCCACGTTCGCCCACCCGGGTGTCGTAGCCGAGAGGTAGCGCTTCCACGAACTCGTGAGCCTCCGCCGCTCGGGCGGCCGCCTCGATCTGGCTTCGTGTGGCGTCGAAGCTGCCGTAGCTGACGTTCTCGGCGATCGTGCCGTCCACCAGGAACACGTCCTGACTCACGAAGCCGATGGCGCCGCGCAGCTCGGAGAGCTTCAACGTGGAGATGTCCACTCCGTCGATCAGGATCCGCCCCGCGCTTGGCTCATAGAAGCGCAGCAGCAGCTTGGTGAGCGAGCTCTTGCCGGAGCCGGTGGAGCCCACCAGCGCCAGCGTCGTGCCCGGAGCCACGTTCAGGCTCACTCCGCGCAATGCGGGGTGATCGCCGTAGCTCAGGGACACGTCCTCGAGCTCGATGCTTCCGGGGAGCTCCCCTGCGGGCCAGCACTCCGTGCCGTCGCGCACGTCGATGGGCGCCTCCAAGAGATCCAGCGCGCGGCGGGTGGAGGCCATGGCGCGCTGGTACAGGTCCGTCATGTCCGCCAATCGCGTGAGGGGCCAGAGCAGCCGTTGGGTCAGGAACACGAGCACGCTGTAGGCGCCCACCGCCAGGCTGCCTCGTAGCGTGAGCATGCCGCCATAGAACAGCGTGGCGACGAACCCGCTGAGCACTCCCATGCGGATCACCGGCGTGATGGCGCTGGCGACGCGAATGGCCCGGGCGTTGGCGTTCTGGTAGTCCTCGCTGCGCCCCATCACCATGGCCATCTCGTGCTTCTCGGCCACGAACGCCTTGATGGTGGCGAGACCCGAGAGGTTGTTGTTCACCACGCCGTTCAACACGCCCGCGCGATCACGCACTTCCGCGTAGCGGGGCTCGAGCTTCTTCTGGAAATAGAAGGCACCCAGGAGAATGAGCGGAACCGGTAGCAGCGCCACGAGCGCCACCTGCGGTGTGAGGACCACGAAGATGACGCTCACCGCCACGCTGGAGACGCCGACCTGGATGAGGTCGTTGGCGCCACCGTTGAGAAAGCGCTCGAGCTGATTGATGTCGTCGTTGATGACGCTCAGGATCTGCCCCGAGCTCTTGCTCTCGAAGTACGAGAGCGGAAGCTCTTGCACGTGAGCGTACACGTCCAGGCGCAGATCGTGCTGGATGTACTGCGCGAGGTTTCGCCAGCGGACGGCGTACAGGTACTCGAAGGTGGACTCCAGGATCCAGATCAGCGTCGTGAGCCCGGCCAATAGCAACAGCTGGTGCTCCACGTTCACCACGCCCAGGCGGGCGAGGAGCGAAGTTTCGCGCTTCACCACGGTGTCCACCAAAATGCCGATGAGAACCTCCGGCGCGATGTCGAACATCTTGTTGGCGACGGAGAACAGAGTGGCCAAGACGATGCTGCGGCGGCGGCGGTCCGCGTAGCGCCACAGGCGACGGAGGGGATGCATGTTCAGGTCTACTTGGCGAAAGGGCGAAGTATCAGCAAGCTTGATTTCCCTCGTGGTAGGAAAGAGGCATGGCTGATCACACGGTGGTGTTGATTCCGGGGGACGGCATCGGCCCGGAGGTGGCGGCGGCGGTGAAGCGCGTTTTGGAGGCGGCCCAGGCGCCGGTGACCTTCGTGACGCGCTACGCGGGGGAAGCGGCGCTCGAGCGTGGCGGAGAAGACGTGCTGCCGGAAGACACGGTGAGCACCATTCGCGAGCATCACGTGGCGCTCAAGGGCCCGTGCACCACGCCGGTGGGGCGAGGGTACTCCAGCGTGAACGTCGCGCTGCGTCGTAGGCTCAACCTGTACGCGGCCGTTCGCCCGTTTCGCAGCATTGGTGGAGTGAAGACCCGCTACGACAACGTGGATCTGATCGTGATCCGGGAGAACACCGAGGGGCTCTACAGCGGTATCGAGAATCAGATTACGGACGGCGTGGTGGTGAGCATGAAGGTCGCCACCCGCGTGGCCTGCCAGCGCATCTCCCGCTGGGCCTTCCGTTACGCCACGCACCGCCGGCGTCAGAAGATCACGGTGTTCCACAAGGCGAACATCATGAAGATGAGCGATGGAATGCTGCTGGAAGAGGCTCGCCGGGTGCACGAGGTCGACTACCCGAACATCGACTACCAAGAGGTGATCGTGGACGCCGGCCACATGAAGCTGGTCCAGGATCCGGGGCAGTTCGACATCCTCATGTGCGAAAACCTGTATGGCGACATCGTGAGTGACCTGTGTGCCGGCTTGGTGGGCGGATTGGGCGTGTCACCCGGAGCCAACATCGGGGACGACGACGCAGTGTTCGAAGCCGTGCACGGATCGGCGCCGGACATCGCCGGCCAGGGCGTGGCGAACCCCCTCGCTCTGCTGATGAGCGCCACCATGATGCTGAACCACTTGGCGGAGACGCGGAGCGACGCCCGCTGCCGGGACGTGGCCACCAAGATCAAGCAGGGCTACGACCAGGCGCTCTCGGACGGAAAGAAGACGCGAGACCTGGGTGGGGAGCTCACGACGGTTGGGTTTGCGGAGGCGGTGATCGAACGTCTGAACGGGTGAGCGGCGGCGGCGCGTCGGACGGGTGCTCCGGCGGCGGCTCCGGCACCATTTCTGCGGAATACGCGCGGAAGAACGTGTGAAAGCGATCGTCGATCGCCTTGGGGGACTCCGCGTAGAGTCGAATCGCCAGGGCGCGGGCGCGATCCCTGAGGGCCTCGCGTCGTTGATCCAGCAGCGTGAGCAGCGGCCCGAGGGCGCCGAACTGACCTTCCTGTGCCGGGGTGTCCAGGAGCACCGCGCGCAGGTCTGCCAAATCGTGCTCGTCTCCCAGTAGCTCGGAGAGATCCTTCAGGGCTTGGCGACGCTGCTCGAGGGCTGCGGGCCAGATCGGCTCCAAGATCTGGACTTGATAGAAGTGGTACTTCGCCCACTTGCGGAAGTCGTGGAAGCGCTCCGTGGTGGGCTTTCGTCGCACGAGGCCGAAGGCGTCACGGCCGCGACCGTAGGTGCGCCGGAAGCCGGGGCCGATGGTGCGCCAGCCCTTGTGGCTGAGCGGCCAGGTGTCCACTCGCTGCCGCGCGGCCTCGAGGGACTCGATCACCTCCGCCCGATTCATGCCGTGGCTCTGCTGCACCGCGTGGCCGTGCAAATGGCCGAGGCGTTGGCCGATGTCGTCGAAGGCGCTGGGCTCGATTTGCTCGCGAGCTCCCTCGACCAGACCCTTGAAAGTGGCGACGGCCACCGCGGCTTCGCGCGCACTGGCCAGCGCGCGGGCGGCGTCTCGGTAGCAGGCGTTCTCCAAGGCGTAGACTTCGTCCCCCAGCTCGGGCCGGAGGAGTCGCACCAGGGCGCGGAGCTTCTTCATGCGCTTGCGCATCTCGTGGATGGCTTCGTCCGCGCCCGGGCCCTCCACGAGCAGCTCCTGCAGGGCGGCGTCGAGCTGCTCGCTCGCGATGCGCCGCATGGCGACATCCAGCGTTTCTCGATGGTGAAGGCAGTAGCCCATGAAGATCCTTCCGCGACGGCAGCTTGCCGCCGCGAGCCGACAGTGGGAGAAATAACTCGGACGGAGGGGTTAGCAAGTCATGACCGTTTCCCGCGCCGACATCGAGGGAGAGCTGGCCCGGCTCGAGGCCGAGGTGCAGCGGCCGGAGGCCGGGATTTACGGTCCCGGAAGCGCCTCCTGGAAGGTGGATCGGGAAAGCATCATTTTCCTCGCCGGAGGGCGCGCGGCCCTCTTGCAGCTGGCCCACCCGTTCGTGGCGCACGCCGTGGATCAACACTCCGACACCCGAAATGATCCGCTAGGGCGCTTTCAACGCACCTTCGACAACGTGTTCGCCATGGTCTTCGGCGATCTCGCGCAAGCCGAGCGCTCGGCGCGGCGCGTGCATGCCATCCATACGCGGATCCAGGGGCACATCGCGGAAAACGTCGGCGCCTTCGCGGCCGGCTCCTTCTACGAGGCCAACGACGAAAACGCGCTGATGTGGGTTCACGCCACCCTGCTGGACTCGGCCATCTTGGCCTACGAGCAGGTGCTGGGGCCGTTGAGCCCGCTGGACCGACGCCAGTACTACGCGGAGAGCCGGCGCTTCGCGCGGCTCTTCGGAATTCCGCAGCAGGTGCTGCCCGAAGACTGGGACGCGTTTCAGGCGTACATGCGTCGCATGCTCGCGTCGGACGTGATCCGAGTCGGGCGACCCGCGCGGGAGATGGGACGCTTCTTGTTCAGCACGCCGAAGCCGTCGGCTCGGCCGCTGTTCGCCTGGCTGCGCGTGATGACCGCCGGCCTGATGCCGGAGCGCCTGCGCGCGCCGTTCGGCCTCAGCTGGACGCGGCGGGATCGCGCGCTGTACGCGGCGTCCATCGCGGCGCTGCGCCGGACCTATCCGCTGGTGCCCCCGCGCCTGCGCTACGTGCCGGCCTATGTGCGCGCTACGCGGCGCCTCGACGGCGTCGAAGGGCCGGACCGCGTCGGCAATTTGCTGGAGCGCATTGCCATGAGCGCGATTGACGCGCGGCCTCGCAGAAAGCGTGCGCGGCGCGCCGCCACCAGCGGCTGACTCGCGACGTCGTGGCGTGAGGTTCCGCGCCGGAGCGACAAGAAGATCGCAAACAGGATGTCGGTCCGCCGCGGAACCTCGCGAACGGACTCGCGGAAGGCCTAGCGGGCGCGGGCCAGGGCGTCGCCAAAGTCGCCGAGCTTGGCCGTGAGCGACTCCTTCTGGCGGTCGGAGCTGTAGCCGTGCTCGAAGCGCTGGTAGCGGTCGTAGCCCCGGTTGTCGTCCACGCGGGTGACGCTGAAGTCGCGGGCGGGCTCGCGGCGACGGGGCGCGTCGGAGTCGGTGGTCGTCACCAGGCTCGGCTCACCGCAGGCGCTACACTTGCCGCAGCGCGCGAGGCCCGCCGTTCCGAAGTAGCGCGCCAGGGCGACCCGGCGACATTCGCTGGGGCTGCCGCCCACGTAGCGCGATACCGCTTCGAGACGCTTTTCGTCTTGGGCGCGGAGCGTTCCGATGCGCGTGGCGAGGCGCCGCGCTTGCTCCATGAGCAACGCCGTGGGCACCGAAGGCGTGAGCCAGCCGGCGCGATAGCTGACGAGCCCCGCGGAATCGAGCACCAGCGCGAGAGTGTCCGCGGTGCTTCGAGTGAGACCACTCTCCAAGGCCAGGGATTCGACGGCGATGGACGTCGCTTCCATCGCGCGAGCTTCCAAGGCGCGGACGAACGACGAAAGATGCTGCGCAGCGATGCGATGCCGAGCCAGGGTGGCCGCATTGCGGCTCGAGTCTCCGGGCTCGAACAGGATCACGGCGTGGGAGAGCTCGCCGTCGCGCCCGGCAGCGCCGATCTCGCGGGCGTATTGCTCCAGGGAAGCAGGCGCACCCCAGTGAATCACGAAGCGCACGTCCCGCTTGTCGAGGCCCAACCCGAAGCCATCCGGCGCCCGGTCCATGTGGTGCGCCTCACCGAGTCCGACGAGCCCGGCGTGGGGCGCGAAGGCGCTGGTGGCGACCATCACGGTGCGACGGCCCGGCAGCATGAAGTTCAGCTGCTCGCCGACGCGCTCCCCGGCGGGAAGCTCGGGATGATAGCGATGCACCGGCACTCGCGCCGCCCCGAGGGCAGCGTGAATGGCGTCCACCTCGCGCGGCGTGCCGGCGTAGATGATGCCGGGGCGTCGGAGCCGCATCACCAGCTGCACCAGCGCGCGCTGCCGCACTTCGCCGCGCGCCTCCAGCGTCTCGAACACGATGTTGTCGCGCAGGGCGACGTCGTCCACCACCGTGGGCGCGCGCAGGCCGAGACCGTCCACCACGTCGTGTCGCACCGCTGGTGGCGCCGCGCCCAAGAGCGCCATCATCGGCGGCGACCCGAGCCGTGCGATGAGGCTTCCGAGCAGCGTGGCTGCGCCGCACAGCTCGTCGGACCATTCGGACACGGTGTGCGCGTCGTCCACCACCAGCAGCGCAATGCCGGTGCGCGCAAGGGCCTCCGAAAGCTCCGCGCCGGCCAGCTCGTCCGGCGTCGTCAGCACGATCAGCGGCCCGCCCTGCGCCACCCGGGCGAGGGCGCTCTTACGCTGTCCGTTCTGCACCGACGCGTCCAAGCGAACGGCGGGTACGCGGCGATGGAGCAGTCGATCATGATGCTCGCGCCCGAGGGCCGCGCGCGGGGAGACGACCACCACCGGTTGCGGCAAGAGCTGCGCAGGGACTTGATAGCAAGCCGACTTGCCGAAGCCGCTGGGCAGCGCCACCAGCGTGTCCTTGCCTTCGAGGACGGAGCGAATGGCGCGACGTTGCTCCGTCCGCAGCGCCGAAATGCCGAGGGCGCCGGCCAACTCGTCCACGCGCTTCCAAATGTGCTGCGTGATCTCTTCGCGCCGGAGGGTGGGGCTCACCGCGAGGCGGGTCATGTGGGGCGACGAAAACCCGGGGCGTGGCGGCAGCGCCGCCCGACTCTCCGCTCGCGGGGGCAGCCGTCCCACCCGAACTCCGATCAATGGTTGTCGGTCCGCCGCGGAAGCACCCGGGGCGACCGGCGCTGACGGCACCGGTACCCCGCGGGCCGTCGCCGTCGCGCTGCGACGCTCGACCTTCGACGCGGCCGCCTTCGGCGTCACTGCCTTCGTCGCGGTCGCCTTCCGCATCACTGCCTTCGTCGCGGCCGGGCGTCGCGCTGCGGTCGCCTTCGGCGTCACTGCCTTCGTCGCGGCCGGGCGTCGCGCTGCGGTCGCCACGCGCTGCCGGCTCTTCCCCTTGGTCGTCTTGGTCGTCTTGCGCGCGGTCGTCGCCCGCGCGTTCGACGTCTTCGCCTTGGCCGTCTTGCGCGCGGCGGTCTTGCGGACAGCCGACTTGCGCGCGGTGGCTTTGCGGACAGCCGACTTGCGCGTGGCGGTCTTGCGGACAGCCGTCTTGCGCGCGGCGGTCTTGCGGACAGCCGTCTTGCGCGCGGCGGTCTTGCGGACAGCCGTTTTGCGCGCGGCGGTCTTGCGGACAGCCGTTTTGCGCGCGGTGGCTTTGCGGACAGCCGTTTTGCGCGCGGCGGTCTTGCGGACAGCCGTCTTGCGCGCGGCGGCTTTGCGCGCTGTCGTCTTGCGCGCGTTCGACGTCTTCGTCTTGGCTGTCTTGCGCGGGCTCGACGTCTTCGCCTTGCCCGTCTTTCCGCGGGTCGCCTTGACGGCCTTCTTGGCGGCGGGGCGGGTGCGGCTCACTGCTCGCGTGTGCAGCCGCTGTTTCGTGGTCCGGCCCCCGCTACTGCGCTTTGTCTTCGCCATTTTGCTGAATGGTCGAAAGCCGTACCATCGGGGATCGGGGATGTGAACAGAAAAACAGTGAACATCCGCGACGGGAGCGCAGGTCTTCAGGTCCGTTGCTCTGCAGGGCAGGCCAAGCGTCCGCTGAAAGCGTGACGAGTGTTCAGTGGCGACGCCGAAGCCAGAGCAGCGCTCCCAGCAGTAGGCCACCGAAAGCGGCAGATCCCGGCGCCGCTGGGCCGCTGCGGCAGCCGCAGCTCGAGCGCTCGCTGTCCGTGGGCTCCGGCCCGCCGCGGAGGCCGCCATCGGCGCTGCGCATCACCGACGCGGGGCGCGGGCGCCGAGCGGGAAGCCCACGGAAGCTCGCCACGCCGAGCTCTCGGAGGAGCGGGGACGCGTCGTCCACTCGATCCAGGAGCCAGAGCATGTAGCGGATGTCCGAGCTGATGTTGCGGGAGCGCGCCTTGCTGTAGCCGAAGTCTCCGGCGATGTTCTCCCACACGCGGTCGAAGTTGAGGCCGACCAGCTCGCCGCGACCGTTGACGACGGGACTGCCGGAGTTGCCGCCGGTGGTGTCCGCGTTGGAGAGGAAGCAGAGCGGGAGATCCCCGAGCTCCGAGTCCGCCCAGAACGTGTTCTTCGCCTGCTCCGCCTTGTCGAGCACCTTCTGGGGCAACGCGAAGGGCGCCTTGCCGGTCGCCTTCTCTACGGCGCCCATGAGCGTGGTCTGTGGCAGCGCGAGCAATCCGTCTTGGGGCTTGTAGCCGCCCACGGTAGCGACGCTGAGACGCAGCGTGCCGTTGGCGTCGGGATAGACGGGACCGCCGCGCTGAGCCTCGAGCATCTCGAAATACGTCGGCCCGACGCGCGCGAGCACGCCGGTGTCGGTGCGCTCTTCGGCTTCCAGAGCCTCGATGGCGTCCGCGAGCTTCCGCGCCGCGACAAACAAGAAATCGGAAAAGGCATCCACCTCGCTGGGCTTGGCGTCGAAGAGCTTCTTGGCGCGCTCGGGGTTCTTCAGCGCAGACGCTGCGAGCTTGGGGGCCAGGGCTCGGGAAATGGCGGCCTCATTGGGGCCCGCGGCCAGGCTAGCCAGCGCCTGCAGCGGCGGATTCGTCTTCTTGGCACGCACCACGAGGGTGGCGAGCAGCGCGGCGTCCACCTCGGGATCGAAATCCCGAAGACGGCGCTCCGCCGCTTTCCATAGCTCCGGCTCGTCCCGCGTCATGTAGCCGACGGCGCGCTCGATGTCCGGCTTCTGGCGCTCGCGGGCGAGACGCACGAGGTGAACGGCGAGGCCCATCAGGTTGCTGGCACGCGGAACGTTGTCGAGCAGCAGAGCGCGCGAGAAACGCTTCTCCCGCTCGGCGCTGAGAGCGGCGAGCTCGCCGAGCGCCTTGGCGCTGGCTTCGCGCCCGGGCTTCTTCGCCCACTCCGCCAGGGACGCGGCCTCTTGTTCGCGGCGCTCGGCGAGACCGAGGCGCCGCAAACCTTCCAACATGCCCCGCGCGTTCTTCTCGCGATTGGCGACGCCCTTCTTCAGCGCGGCCACCTTGATCGCGACGGCGGGGCTTCGCTTCGCTTGCGCGGCCAGGAGCTCGAGCCACTCTCCGTACAGATCTACCGTGGCGGGGAGCACCTGCTCGAGCTGGCGCTTCACCTCCGTTGCCGGCAGGTAGCGAGCGGTGCGCACGGGGTAGCCGAACACCATCACCAGCTGACCGGGTCGCACACCCTCGGCGCTGACCCGCAGGTGCTCCGCCGGCGAGAAGGGGACGTTGTCCTTCGAGTACTCCGCCGGCTTGCCGTCCTTGCCCACGTAGGCCCGAAGCAGGGCAAAATCACCGGAGTGGCGCGGCCACATCCAGTTGTCGATCTCGCCGCCGTAGTCGCCGATGCCCGCAGGGGGCGCATACACCAGACGAATGTCCTCGAGCTCGAGGTACTCGCTGAGCTCGTAGCGCTTGCCCAGGTAGAAGTCGTTCACCTCGCAGTGGCGCCTCGCATCTTTCGTCTCACACGCGAGCACCAGCTCCTTCTTCTTCTTCTCGATCGCTTCCGCCCGAGAGCGATCGTCCGAGGCGCCCTTCAACGCGCTGACGACGTCTTGGGTCACGTCCTTCACGTGGCTCAAGACGCGTACGGTGTAGCCCTTGGCCGGTAGCTCGCCATCGAGCTTCTTCGCCAAGAAGCCGTTTGAAATGTAGTCGTGCTCGGGACTGCTCTGCCCCTGGATGGCGCGATAGGCGCAGTGATGGTTGGTGGCGATCAGGCCCTTTTCGGAGACGAACGCTCCGGTGCAGCCGGAAAGGTTCACTGCGGCGCGCATCAACCCGCCGCTCTCGTTCCACAGGTCCGCGGGGCCCAGCCGCAAGCCCAACCCTGCGAGGCGACCTTGATCCAGCTTGGAGATCTGGCTGGGCATCCATTGCCCTTCATCGGCGCGCACGCTGGCGGATACGAGGACGGCCGACACGCAAGCCATGAAGAGGAGCGCGGGTTTCATGGGTCGTCCTTTTGGTAGCGTCCTCGCTAACGCGTCGGTTGGCAAGTTGCAGTCGTCTCCAAAACCGAGGAAACTCGAGGACGACATGCGCTTCCTCGGCTCGACGTTGCTCGCGCTCTCGCTGGTGCTCGTGGCCGCTCCACCCGTGAGCGCGAAGCCCAGCGCTGACGCGGTGGCCGCCAAGAAGGCCGTGGTGCAAGGCAAACGGGAAGAGCGGAAGAAGGACTGGGAAGCCGCTCGAGAAGCCTACGAGAAGGCGCTGGGGCTGGACGACAAGCCCGCCACGCGTATTCGACTGGCCAAGGTGGAGGACAAGCTGGGCCACCTGATCGAAGCGGCGGACCAACTGCAGCAGGCGCTGAAGAGCAAGAAGCTGAAATGGGCAGAGCGGCGCGCCGCCAAGGTTCACCTGAAGAAGCTGGAGAAGCGCATCCCCACGCTGAATCTGGAAGTGCCCGCGAGCTTCGAGGGCCACGTGTGGGTGGACGACGAAGAGATTGGGCAGGGCGAGCTCGGCGAGCCGGTGGCGGTCAACCCCGGGACTCGGCAGGTTCGCGCGGAGGCAGACGGCTTTCTGCCTTACAAGGAGAGCTTCGAGGTCGCCGAGAGCGAGACGAAAGCGGTGACCATCCTGCTCACGGAGGCCCCGCCGGAAAAGCCCGAGCCCAAACCTCAGGTGAAGGAAGACACCGAGTCGTCGAGCGCGAAGAAGACCCTCGGCTACGTGAGCCTCGCCGTGGGCGGTGCGGGGTTGGTGGTGGGAACCGCCATGGGCTTGGCGGCGCGGTCCACGCGGAACGAGCTCGACAGCAGCTGCAAGAACGACGTGTGCAGCGAGAGTGAGCGCGACCTCTACGACAAGGGCAAGACGCAGGCGAACATCGCCACCGCGGGCTTCGTGGTGGGCGGCATCGGGTTGGGCCTCGGTGCCTTCTTCCTGCTCACGGCGGATTCCGGCGAAGGGAAGAAGAACCCGACCGCCGAGGCGCGCACGCGGATCGTGCCGGTGCTTTCACCACGTCAGGTGGGCGTGGTCGGGCAGTTCTGAGTGAGCACCGCGCGGCTGTCGGACCGGAGCCTGTTTCCGGACCTGGAGGCGAAGGTGTACGCGAACCACGCGGCGGTCTCGCCGCCGTCGGCGCCGGTGGTGGCGGCGGCCCAGCGCGCGCTTTCGGACGTGGCACGCCGCGGCGTCGGGGCGGTGCACGACTGGGTGGCGCAACGAACGCGGCTCAAGGGACGGCTCGCCGACCTGATCGGAATGCAGGCGGAGGACGTCGGGCTGGTGAGCAACACGACGCGCGGCGTGACCGACGTGGCGCTGTGCTTCCCCTGGCGATCGAAGGACCGCGTGGTGGTGTTCGCGGGGGAATTTCCGGCCAACGTGACGCCATGGCAGCGCGCCGCGGAGCTGTTCGACCTCGAGGTGCGCATGCTCTCCACGCGGAGCTTCGAAGAAGATCCGGAAGCGGGGCTCGCGGCGGTGCGGGCGGAGCTGGAAGGCGGCGCGCGGCTGGTGGCGGTGAGCGTGGTGGAGTTTTCCACCGGTTTGCGCATGCCGACCCAGGAGCTTGCGGCCCTCTGCCACGAGTACGGCGCGGAGCTGTTCGTCGACGCCATCCAGGCTCTCGGCGTCGTGCCCTTGAACATGCGCGAAGAAGGCATCGATTACCTCACCTGCGGCAGTCACAAATGGCTGATGGGCCTCGAGGGCGCGGGCTTCGTGGCGATCGCGCCGGAGCGGGTGGCTGCGCTACGTCCGTACGTCGCGGGTTGGCTCAGCCACGAACAGCCGCTCGAGTTCCTGTTCTCCGGGGCCGGGCACCTGCGCTACGACCGACCGATCCGCAAGAGCGCCGACTTTTTGGAAGGTGGCGCCCAGAACGCCGTGGGGTTTGCGGCTCTGGAAGCGGCGGTGGAGCTCATCGCAGGGCTCGGCGTGCCCCAGGTGTTCGCTCACGTGAGCGCCTGGCTGGATGCGCTCGAGCCGGCGCTGGTGGAGCGCGGCTTTCAGAGCCGCAGGAGCGCACGCCCGGAGCAGCGCTCGGGCACCCTGAGCCTGCTTCCGCCCCCGGGCGTGGACGTGACGGCGCTGCATCAGCGCCTGACGGCCGCCGGAGTTTCCTGCTCCATGCCCGATGGCCTCCTACGCTTCTCGCCGCACTGGCCCAACGCCTCGAGCGAGATCGACGTGATCCTCAAGGCGCTGTGAGCAGCGCGCGATAGCCATCGCGAAAGGACGGATGCAGGAGGCGATAGCCGCTTGCCTTGAGCAGAGCGTTCCGACAGCGCTTGTTGCTGAGGCTCCGTCGCCCGCCCTGAGCCTGTCCCGCGGGCTTCACCTGCGGCGGCGGCGCGCCGAGCTCCTGGGCCAACCACTCGATCATGGTGCGGCGATCTACCGGGTCGTCGTCCACGCCGAGATAGAGCGACTTTGGATTGTCCAGCGTGAGCAAGTGCGCCAGGGCGCCGGCGCAGTCGTCGCGATGAAACCGATTGGTGTACTCCGGCGGGCCGTCCGCCACCGAGGCGCGACCCTCGCGCACCAGGCCGAGCAGGCTCTGGCGTCCAGGTCCGTAGATGCCGCCGAGGCGGAGCACGACGCCCTCGGTGGCGCGCTCGAGAACCAGCGCCTCGGCCTCACGCAGGCGCTTGCCGGTGAAGTGGGACGACTCGGCGGGCGAGCTCTCGTCCACCCAGCCGCCATCCGTCTGGGCGTACACGGCGGTGCTGGACGTGAACACCACTCGGGGCGCCGCGACCGCGGACAGCAGATTCTCGAGGCCGGTGATGTACGCCTTCACGTAGTCGTCGTCGCTCGAGCTGTCCGCCGAGGCAGTGTAGGCGATGGCGTCGAAGGGCCCTTCCAGCGCTCTCAGGCTCGCTGGGTCGCTCAGATCCGCCGCCACCGCCCTGAGCGGAGCCGGCACCAGCTCGGCGCGGCGCCGGAGGGCGACCACCTGCATGCCCGCCGCGGCCAGCGACCGGCCCAGCTCGATTCCGACGTATCCCGCTCCCGCAATCAGCACGCGGCCCATGCGGCGCAGGGTGCCATCCTCGCCCGGCGACGACCAGTGTAGACTCGGCGCCGTTGTCTGCCCTCGTCCTTCCGGAAGTCGAAGAGCGCCTCGCTCGCCTGGAGCTCCCGTTCAATCGGGATGGTCTCGATCCCTATGGCGTTTCGCGAGAGCATCTCGGTCGCATCTTTTCCGCGCTGTACCCCTTCTACCGTCATTACTTCCGCTGCACCGTGCACGGGGCGGAGCACATTCCGGCGCGGGGTCGCGCCATGCTCGTCGGCAATCACTCTGGTGGCTATGCCATCGACGGCGCCATGGTGATCGCGTCGTGCTTCTTCGAGCTCGATCCCCCGCGCCTCGCTCAGGGCATGGTGGAGAAGTTCTTGATGCGCATGCCCTTCGTGGCGCAGTGGACCAGCATGGCGGGGCAGGTCACGGGCTTGCCGGAGCACGCAGTTCGGCTGCTCGAAGACGAACGCTTGCTGATGGTGTTTCCCGAAGGCGCGCGGGGCACCGCGAAGCTCTATACGGAGCGCTACTCCTTGGTGCGCTTCGGGACGGGCTTCATGCGGCTGGCGCTGGAGACCCGAACGCCCATCGTTCCCGTCGCCTTCTTGGGCGGCGGAGAGGCCGTGCCCACGGTGACGAATCTGGAGCGCATCGGGCGCCTCCTGAACGTGCCCTACGTCCCCGTTACGCCATACCTGCTTCCGGTGCCGCTGCCCGTTCACGTGGAGCTCCACTACGGCGAGCCCATGATGCTGGAGGGCACCGGCAACGAGGACGACACCGAGATCCTGCAAAAGGTGAACGACGTGAAACAGCGCATCAGCGACCTCATCGATCGCGGGCGCAGGAGCTACGAGCCGACATGAAGGTTCTGGTCACCGGCATTTCCGGCAAGATCGGGCGTCTGGTCGCTGGGCGGCTCTTGGCCGCGCATCACCAGGTGGTGGGCATCGACCGGCGGCCGTGGCTCGACGCGCCAGACGGCGTGATCGTGACGGAGACGGACATTCGCAAGCGCGCCGCGGAAGACGTATTCCGCACGGAGCGGCCGGACGCGGTGATCCACATGGCCACCGTCACGCACCTCACCGCTCACAGCGAGGATCGCTATCGCATCAACCTGGGTGGCACCAAGGCGGTGTTCGACTTCTGTCACCGCTACGGCGTGAAGCAGGCCATCTTCGTGGGGCGTCACACGTACTACGGCGCCGCGTCGGACTCGCCCCTGTATCACACCGAAGACGAGCCTCCGCTGGCGTTGGAGACGTTTCCCGAGCTGGCGGATCTGGTCGCCGCCGATCTGTTCGCGGGCACCGCGCTGTGGCGCTATCCCGAGATCGACACCTCTGTGCTGCGCATCGTCTACACCCTGGGTGCTTCGCGCTCCGGGACCTTGGCGGCGTTCCTGCACGGGCCACGGGTGCCCATGATCTTGGGCTACGACCCACTGTTCCAGTTCATGCACGAGGACGACGTGGCGCGGGCCATCGTCACGGCGCTGTCGGCGCGCCTGCGTGGCGTGTACAACGTGGCCGGGCCGCAGCCGCTCCCCCTCTCGCTGCTCGTTCGCGAGGCGGGGCACTCGCCGGTGCTGGTGCCGGAGCCGGTGTTTCGCCTCGTGATAGGCCGCTTCGGGCTACCGCGACTGCCGCCGGGGGCGCTGGCGCACATCAAGTATCCCGTCGTGATCGACGGCAAGAGCTTCCGCGCGGCGACGTCCTTCGAGCACGCCTACGACGAGTACGCGACCATTCGCGAGTTCGCGGACAAGATTCGCGCGAGCTGAAGCTACGCCGCCATGCGCGCGAGCTCGATGCGCTCTGCCACGCGGGTGGCCAGCGCCATGATCGTGATCTGCGGGTTCACGCCGATGGCCGTCGGGAACAAGCTGGCGTCCGCGACGTAGCAGCCCGGCAGGTCCCACACCTCGCCCTGCAGGTTCACGACGGAGCTCTCCGGACGGGCGCCCATGCGGGCGGTGCCCATGAGGTGCGGCGTGAACAGCTCCAGCGTGCTGGGGTTCTTCTGCAGCTCGTCGATCTTGGCGAGGTCGTCCGGACCGTTGGCCACCGGCTGATTGAAGAACGGCAGCATCACCTTCTCTGCGCCCATCTCGAAGTGCATGCCTGCGAGGAGCTTCACGCCACGGAGGAAGCGGCGGTGATCCAGGGGCGTGATGTCGTAGCGCACGTAGGGCATGCCGAAGAGACCGCGGCTCACGCGGCCGGAGCTCGAGTCCTCCACCAGCACGCCGGAGAGGACCATCTGGTTGTAGCGCTGCATCAGCTCCCAAGCGCCCTGACCGTGGAACGGCAGGTAGGCCGCCAGCACCCCAGGGGCGACGAAGTTCTCCGCCATCAGGATGCCGTCCTCGTGAAACTCGCGGATCTGCGTGTTCTGGCTCACGCCCTTCCAGCCCTGCACCTCGTGGGGGTAGACGGCCAGCACCTTGGCGTTGGGGTGGCACAGGAAGTTCTTGCCGAGCTGGCCGCTCGGACGCCCGAGCTTGTGGCGCAGCAGCAAGAGCGGCGTCTGCACGGCGCCGCAGGCGATCACGACGGCGCGCGCGCGCACCACCACCTTTCGGTCGCCCTTGCGCGTGTGCGGATTGACCGCCTGACCGACGATGCCCACGGCGCGGCCGCCCTCGATCAAGAGCTTTTCCACGCGCACCTCGGTGAGGCAGTGGGCGCCGGCGGCC
The DNA here is from genome assembly GCA_020633235.1 of Polyangiaceae bacterium. Taxonomy (NCBI): domain Bacteria; kingdom Pseudomonadati; phylum Myxococcota; order Polyangiales; family Polyangiaceae; species Polyangiaceae bacterium. The sequence continues at coordinate 387,462 of JACKEA010000001.1, forward strand.
ATCGCCCGCGGCATGTAGCTCACCAGGGTGGACTGCTTGGCGCCCGTGGGGCAGCCCAGCGCACAGTTGTTGGCGCCCACGCACGCCGCCTGGTTTCTGCGATTGACGGTATAGCGCCAGCCCATCTTCTTGGCGCCGTCCGTCATGATGCGGCTGTCCTCGCCGATGCTCTCGTCCGACTGGTACTTGGCGCTGACACGCTCTTCCACGCGCTCGAACAAGGGTTCCATGGCGCCGACGCTCAGGTCCGCCCCGGACTCCTTCTGCCACTCCGCGAGCACGCGATCCGGAGTGCGGTACGCCATGCCGCCGTTGATCACCGTGCTGCCGCCCACGGCACGCCCTTCCACGTAGGGGATGGGCGGATTGCCCATGATGATGGTGGCCGCTGCGTCGCGGTACAGCCGCGGAATGCTCTCACCGGTGTACGGATTGAAGCTGTCCGTCGGGATCCAGCTGCCCTCTTCCACGAACATCACGTTCTTGCCGGCCTCCGCCAGCTCGGTGCCCACCACGGCGCCGCCCGCGCCGGTGCCCACCACCACGACGTCCGCCTGAAACTCGCTCTGGCCCTCGTAATCGACGTACTTCAGGATCATGACTGCCCCCTTCAACCCGCCTTGGCGTGTGCCGGCCTCAAGAGACTCTGACGCCGAACGATGCGCTCACGCATGAAGGGCACCGGCGCGTACTGCATCGCCTGGTGCACTTCTTCCTGATCGAAGTACGCGCTGAGGGTCACACCGCGCAGGGCGACCACCAGCATGCGGAGGAAGCTGTAACGCCCATGCACCATCTCCGAGAGCAGCTTGCCGCCGTCTTCCTTCGTGAGCGTGTGGAAGCGGCCGAAGCGATACAAGAGGAGCAGCGGTGCCCACTCCAAGATCAGGATGCTCAGCCACAGGCCGCGGGCCGCCAAGAAGTGCATGTACGGCATCCAAGATCGGATGCTGTGCTCGATGCGATCCACCATCTCCTCTCCGCTGGGCGCCGGAGGCGGTGGGAGCATGGCGGTGATCAGGGCGCGCAGCGCTCGGCGCGCGCCCTTGCCCATGCGGTAGGGTTCCGCCAGCTGCCAGGAGTCTTCGGGGTGGCGACGGAGCGCGGGCGCGGAGCTTTCCACGGGCAGCGCAAGTCGGGTGTGCGAGCTCTCGGCGGCGGGCGGAATCGAGGTCATGGCTTGTCCGGTTTCTTGGGTTTCGGTTTTTCGGCGTTTTCTGCCGCAGCTTCGAGGCGGGCGTCCTCGGCGCTGCGGTGGGCGAGCACCGCTTCCAGCGCCTTCATGAAGGCGCCGTCCACGCGGTGGTAGTAGTCACGCGTCACCTGGATCGCGGCTTCCTCGTCGCCGCTCTCGAGCGCGACGATGAAGTCCTTCAGGTGCTTGGGGAAGCTCGGCTCCAGCACCCACAGGGCAGGGAAGCGATCGATGATGTCGCGATAGGCTTCCAGGAACGGATTGGCGATCCAGCGAATGCTCACGGAGTGGCTGGAGTCGATCAGCGCGTCCAACCAGCGCTGGAAGCCATGGCCGACCACCTTCGGATCTCCGCGCTCGAAGGCGGCGATCAACAAATCCGTGATGTCGCGCAGGCGCTCCACGTCTTCTTTCGTGGAGCGGTGGATGGCCAGCTGCGTGGCGAACTCCAGCACCAGCAAGCGTGCCGGCAGGATGTCTTGCAGCAGATGCGCGACCTCTCCCAGATCCGGCGCCGCTTCCAGGTACGCGGGCAAGAGCTCCATCGTGCCCGTCTTGCGGAAGTCCGCGATGGTCACGCCTTGTCCGTGGCGTACCGTGACCAGCCGTGATTGCTCCAAGCGACGCACGGCCTCGCGGAGCGTGTTGCGATTCGTGTTGTAGGTCGTCGCCAGCTCGCGCTCCCCCGGTAGCCGCTCACCTGGAGCGAGCTCCCCCCTCAAGATCTGCCGACGCAGCTCCTTGAAGATGGTGACTGCGATGTTGGAAACCTGCGGCGCGTCGTCCATGTGAGTTCCCCTTGGTGGGTGACCAAGGCCGGAAGCTTACTGGTTGAACCAATTCTGACTGGTTCAACCAGTAAGTCAAGCCGGCGAGCGATTTTTCGCTCCCTCACTCGCAGAACTGGGTGCCCACGCCCAGAAGAAAGCGTCTTTGCCCGCTTTTCGGCCGCCCGGCGCTCGCCCGCTCAGCCCCGCCGGGATGCCGCCATCAACGGTTTCTATGTTGGTTCGGCGCGATCCCCGTCGCGCCCCAGCTACTTCGCGAAGCCGTAGGCGTCGGCGTGGGTGAGCTCGGGGAGGCGCGCTTTCTCGAGCAGGATCGTGCGCACCGTCCACAGCTCGTGGAAGATCCGGTAGCGCGCCGTCTGGTCGAGGTAGTCCACGCCGCTCGAGCCGCCGGTGCCCACGCGCCGGCCGATGATGCGCTCCACCATGCGCGCGTGGCGCTGGCGGAAGATCACGAGCTGCTCTTCGAGCTCCACGATGGTGTCGATGAGCAAGCGCGGCCAGGCGAGCAGCGGTAGCTCGCGATACGACTCGATGAACAGCACGCCGGCGCGGATGCGGCGCTGCCGTGCGCGGTCCGCTTCGGGTACGTCGTAGGCGAAGAGAAACTGCTCGGCGGCGAGCTCCGCCTCGGCCAGACGCTTCCGCAGCGGCTCGGGAGTCTTGCCCAAGGCTTCCGCCATGCGCTCCGCTTTGCCTTCGTTGCTGGCCTTGAGCGCGGCGTGGTAGCCGCCCACGAACTCGAGCACCACGTCGTCGTCCCCCGTGTCTCCGGGGCTCGAGCCGTGCACGGGCGTGCGATACAGCCATTCTCCCAGCGCGGACTTCAGGCTCTGCTCCTGGCGCGCTTGGGAGATGTGCTTCCAGGCGAGCTCGCCGGCGGGAGAGTCCGCTGCCAGCTTCTTGATGTGATCGAGGGGATCCTCGCCGCCGTACTTGAGCCGGTCGCCGTCTTCGAGGCCCAGCAGGATCTCGAGCTCTCGGAGCTGGAACGACTGGAAGCCACTGGCGGGGATGAGCTTGTCGCGGAAGGCGAGGAAGTCCTGGGGCGTGAGGGTTTCCATCACGCGGAACTGGTCCACCGCCAAGCGTAGGATCTCACTTACCCGGCGCAGGTGGTGCACCACGTGAGGCACCTTCTCTTCCGGGACCTTGGGTGACGCCAGGTGATCCCGCGCTTCGCGCAGCTCGCGAACGCTGAGCTTGAACCACAGCTCGAAGGCTTGGTGCACCACGATGAAGTGCAGCTCGTCGGGCATCAGCGCCTGGTCGTCGCCATCCAAGCCGCCCTGCAGTGCGAGCAGCTTGTCGAGGCCCAGATAGTCCCAGTACGTCGGTCCCGTGGCTGACATGGCCGGCAGGCTAAAGCGTCTTTCCCTCGGTTGGAACCGCGGCCGCGACGGGCTCGCGCCGGACCGACAAAAAAGAACGGGCGCACCGAAGTGCGCCCGTCGATGCCCGCCGTGGAAGGCAGGCTGTTTGGCCGTGGCTTCTCAGCCCGTTCCGGGCAGCGTGGCGTTGGTGAGCCACTTGAAGCCGTCGAGCAGCGCCAGCGAGTCGTACGCGGAGTCCGACACGTCGAAGATCGAGATGCGAAGCTCGACCACCTGGCCGGGGATCACGTTGCCGGCCGTGGTCAGCCAGAACGTGCCGCCGCCCACCACGCAGGAACCGGACTTCTCGAAGCCGGTGCCAGCGAGGTCGCCGATGCCCAGGGAGCAGGAGGCCGCCGCGACGGAGCTGTCGTAGCAGGAGCTGCCGGACTGGGACACGGCCGGATCGCACACCGCGAAGAGGTTGGTGCCTCCCGCGACGTTGATGCCGATGGGCCACTTCTTCTGCGTCGTCAGATCCAGATAGGTCATCAGGTTCTTGTCGACGGGGTTCGGCAGCGGCGAGGGGGTGCCGGTCGGCGTGTCCACGATGGCCACGAACTGGTCGTTGTAGCTCGTGCACACGAACTCCGGGTACTCCGCCGAGAAGAAGTAGCTGTTGAAGCTGAACGCGCGGGCGTTGGTCGGCGCGCGCAGCCGAACGCGCAGCATGACGCTGTCGTTCGCGTTGCCTCCTGCAGGTGTGCCGCAGCCTGGGGCAGACGGGAACTGATTCGCTGCCTTGAGGGTACCATTCGCCGCCGAGTACCAGTCCTTGAGGCACTTGGGGCTGGTGCAGGTGCTGAGGCTCACGCTGCTGCTCGGCGTGTGGCTGGTCGAAACGTTGCCGCCGCCGGGGGCGCCGCCGTTGGGACCGGGGTTGGTCTGGGAGTTGTCCGCGGCGATACCGCTGGACAGCACGACCATGTTGTTGCCCTCGATGGGCGTGATGCTGTTGCCGAACTTGTCGCGGATGCTCTTGGCGCGCTGGTCACCCAAGGGGGTGCCGTCGGCCCGGAGCAGCTCCGCCTCGATCAAGCCCCAGGTCTTGTCCTTGAGGTTGGCCGGGGCTTCCTGCGTGGAGCGGCAAATGCCGAGCGCCTTGGCGTAGTCCGCACCGGTGGTGGAGTTGCTGGTCAGCCCGGTGTCGCACGACAGAGCGTCTTCCTTGTCGAAGAGGTCGATCTTGCCGTTGCAGTTGTCGTCGATGCCGTTACCGACCACCTCGTAGGCGCCGGGGTTCACCAGCGCGGGGTTCGCGCCGCACAGGCCGGGCTTGTCGCAGCAGTCGCCATCGGCGGCCTTCCAGCCGTCGTTGTCGCAGTCCGTGGTGCTGCTGTCGCAGGTGCCGCAGGTGCCGTTCAGGCAGTCCTGGCCGTTGGGGCAGGCGTTGCCGCAAGAACCGCAGTTGTTCTTGTCACCCGAGATGTCCACGCACTGGTTGCCGCACTGGGTGGTGCCGCTGGGGCAGGTGCCCACGCAGGCGCCGCTCACGCAGACGTCACCGGCGTTGCACGCCGTGCCGCAGGCGCCGCAGTTGGCGGGATCCGACTGGGTGTCGACGCAGGCAGCGCCGCACTTGGTGCTGCCGCCAGAGCAGAGCACGCCGCACTGGCCGAGAGAGCACACCTCGCCCTGTCCGCAGACGTTGCCGCAGGATCCGCAGTTCGAGGGATCGATCTGGGCGTCCACGCACTTGGCGTTGCAGGCAATCGTGCCGCCACCGCAGCTCGAGCCGCAGGCGCCCTGCGAGCAGAACTCGCCCTGCTGGCAGGCGTTGCCACAGGCGCCGCAGTTCGCAGGGTCGTTGTTGGTGTCGGCGCAGACGCCGCCGCCGCAATCCGTCAGATTGCCGCATGAGGTGCCGCCACCGGTGTTGCCGGTGCCGCCGCCGCCCGTATTGCCGGTGTTACCGGTGCCACCGAAGTTGCCGGTGTTGCCGGTGCCACCGAAGTTACCAACGTTACCGGTGTTGCCGGTGCCGCCGGTGTTCGTGCTGCTGTCGCTTCCGCCGCAGCCCGTCGGTGCCAAGCCCACAATCGCCGCACTGACGATTCCCAGTGCGGAGATGCGCGCAGCCGTCCACCCCTCTGTCATAAGTTTCATGATTGTCCAACCTCCCGAAGAGAGAGGGAGGGGTACCCTCGGATCGCGCGTGGGGCAACCGCGACACCGAAAAAATATGCTGGCGTAAGCGGTGCAGTACTACTGGACCTTGACGTCGCGCAGCATGCGGCGAGCGATCGCGTTGGCGTCGATGCGGTACTCGCCCGATGCGATCGCTCGTTTCACGGCGTTGATGCGCACGGTGCGGGGCTTACCGCTACCTGCCTTGCGTGGGGGAGTGGCTCGGTCAGATCGATGTTCAGGCGTCATGCTCCGCTTGCCTCGCTTAGCAATAACGGTCGAAAAATCAGGGACTTGAGGGATCCAATTGAGACACCGGGGGTGGGTGCTCGAAGACCTCGGGATCTCGGCTGTCTCGAATTCTGCTGCGGGTCGCCCGCGACCTCGCATGGGTGCCCGCTGACCTCTTTCCGAGTTGCCGGCGGGGCGGCCGGCCTGTGGGTTTAAGTGGCTGAATATACTGCAAAAATTAGCAGATTTTCGGCGTTCGCGGCGCGTCTCCGGACGCTGGTACGGAAGCTGCTGAAAGGGGCAGCCATGAGCTCCGTGACAACCTTGGATGAGGCCCGCCTGACCCGATCGATGCGCCCCCGAGCTGGGATCCATGCTCCGGTTCCCTTCGGCGAGCACGACGTCATCCAGGCCTACACACCTTTGGTTCGTCGCATTGCCCGACGCACGGCTCGCTCGGTCCCCGCCAGCATCGCCTTCGAGGACATCCTCTCCGCCGGTTGGCTCGGGATGGCGGAAGCCCTCGGTCGCCGCCAAGCGGACATGGACGACGAGCACTTCGAGGCCTACGCCGCCCGCCGGGTCCGGGGCGCCATCTTGGATTTTCTCCGCTGCCTCGATCCGCTCTCCCGCTCCCAGCGTCGAGCGCGCCGCCAGCTGACCCAGCTCGCTGGGGAGATTGCAGCACGTGAAGGGCGCCTCCCAACGGACGAGGAGATGGCCAAGGCCCTCGGCACCACCCCGCAGGAGTACCGCGCCCTCGAGAGCGAGCTGGCTCAGGCCAGCCTGTCCTTGGCTCAGCTCACGGGTGACGAGCGCGCCGCGATGCCTTCCCCGGAGGTGGAAGCCGCCCAGGCCGAGCTCACGGACACCGTGGCGGCGGCGATCCGCGGCCTTCCGGAGCGGCTGCAGCTGGTGCTGTCGCTCTACTACCAAGAGGAGCTCAGCCTGCGGGAGATCGGCGAGGTGCTCGGCGTGACGGAGTCCCGCGTGTGTCAGCTGCACTCCGCTGCGGTGAAGAAGGTCCGCGCGGAGCTCGGCGTCCAGGTGCCGGGCCGCGCCGTCGCCTAACTCACGTGGTGAGCGAGATCGGCGAGCAAGGGCGGCAAGCGATCTGCCACGACGGCGCTCGCGGTACGAGACCACTCGGCCACGCGCCGCTCGTCTCCCGCAGCTAGAGACAGCCGCGGCCGCCCGGACAGAGCACGTGCCACGCGCAGGGCGACCACTTCCGGCGCGCTGTGCTCGGGACGAACGCCGCGTTCGGCCAGGGCTTGGACGAGCTCATCGAAGCGCGCGCTCTCTTCCGCCGCGCGCCAGTCGAGCTTGGCGGCGAGGGCGGGCGCTGCGCCCAGGGCGTCCAGGTAGCTCTTCCGCGCGCTGTCGTCGCGAGCCAATACGCCGTCGATGTGGATCTCGACGCCCACGTGCGCCGTGGCGCGCGCTGGCCCCCGAGCGAGGCCCAGCTCCGAGAGCGCCGCGACGGCGTCCGCGCACAGCTCGCGGAACACCGGGTGGTCGTGGAACACCGCGTCCGTGTCGTGGTGCAGACGCACGCCACGCCATAGCTCCGGTTGCTTTGCGGTCGGCGGCCGCGCGCGGATCATGGTGGCGAAGTCCGGCAGCATCGCCCCCAGCACCACGGCGGGCGCGTTCGAAACCCAGCTGGCGACCGTGGCATGACCGAAGAAGTTCACTGGGCCAGCCTGGAGTCTATTTTCACTTCCGAGTGCAGCGTGCGATGCACGGGGCAGCGGTCGGCAATTTCCAGGAGCCGCTGCCGCTGGGCGTCCGTGAGCTCTCCCGTCACTTCGATGGTGCGCGTGATGCGATCGATCTTTCCGGTCTTGGATTCGCAGTCCCGGCAGTCCTTGGCGTGGACTTTGGCGTGGTTGAGCGTGACGCGCACGCTCTCCAGCGGCAGGCCCTTGTGCTCGGCGTACATCCTGAGCGTCATGGACGTGCAGCTGCCCAAGGCGGCGAGCAGGAGGTCATACGGGGAGGGACCGAGGTCCGCGCCGCCGGCAGCCTCCGGCTCGTCCGAAGTGAGCACGTGGCGCCCCAGGCTCACGGCCTGGGCATAGCGGCTCTCCCGGGTCTCCTCCACCACCACGGTCCCCTGCGCCGTCTCCCCCGGACGCTCGGGCCGGTCGCCGAGCTCCGCCACGTAGCGGGACGCCCAGGCGGCGATCACCTCGGCCGCGTACAGGCCGTCCTCACGCCGGCTGAGCAGGTGGTCTGCGCCATCCAGCGCGATGAAGCTCTTGGAGTGCTTGGCGGCTTCGAAGATGCGCCGCGCGTTGTCGATGCCAACGGACTGGTTCGTGGGCGCGTGCAGCACCAACAGCGCGCGGCCCAGGTCGCGGACGTTCGGCGGCGCCGCATCCCCTACGGAGTACGGTGCGTTCAGCGTGGCGACGCCCCGAACGCCGACCAGCTCCCGGGCCACCGTGAGCACCGCGGTGCCACCCACGCCGTGGCCCAAGAGCAGGCTCGGGGCGCGGCCCGTGTCCGCCATGAACGTCGCCGCGGCGCGCAGCTGCGCGAGCCTCAGAGCGAAGTCGTCCCCCGTGCAGTCGAATCGAAGCGTGGCAATGCCCTTCTGCGCCAGCGCGCGGCTGATGCGTGCGGCGGTCTCGCCAAAGGCCTGCTCCGAGAAGCAGTGCGCGAAGAGCGCGAAGGCCCGCGGCCGCTGCTCCGGCAGCTCGAGGGTACCGGAGAGCTCCGAACCCTCCGCGCCCGGGAACACGACGGGCTGTTTCATGACAAGAGACCGCGGATGATGTCTTTCACCGAATCGCTGTACCACAGCGGTAGTCCGACCCGGTCGAACAGCGCCTTGGCACCACCGTTCGCCGCGAGCCTGCCCTTGCGCAGGGCGAGCTTGTTGACGGCGTAGGCCTGAGGCGGACGTGTCGCCAGTGCCGCCAGTCGCTCACCTGCGACGGAGCTCGCGTCTTCCGCCACTTCGTCCACCAGGCCGAGCGTGAGCGCGCTCTCGGCGTCGTACAGCTCGCCGCCGAGCAGAATGCGCTCCCGCTGTTGCCGGGGAAGCCGCGCCTCCGCCAACGCCAGCACCCGGGGCGGGAAGGGAAGGCCGATGGCCGTTTCGTTCAGGCCGATGCGCGCGCGAGTGCCGCTCTTCATCACGCGATGGTCCGCGCACAGGGCCACGACACAGCCGCCGGCGATGGCGTGGCCGTTCACCAGCGCGACCATGGGGCCTTCGTAGCAGTACAGCGCTTCCACCATGTCTTCCAGCAGCGCCAAGAACGTCGGTGCCGTGCTGGCGGTGAGGGAGAGCACTTCCTTCAGGTTGAGCCCGGCACTGAAGGCGTCGCCCGCGCCGGTCACGAGCAGGGGCGCACCGCCGGCTCGTTTCAGGTCGTCCAACACGGATCGCATCAGATCGGTGCTGAGGGCGTTCTTGCCGGGAGCGTTGAGGATCAACTCTTTCATGGCGAAAGCTCCATCTCGAAATCGATGCCGCCGGGCGGCACCTCGAGCGTCACGGAAGTGCCGCTCACGTCCACGTTCTGCCCCCCGGCTGACAGCGATGCAATCGCGCGCCCGGGAGGCGCCGTGAGAGTGAGGCTGCGCGCGCTGCTTCCCGACGGGCGATAGCTGCCGCTCACGCGGCCGTGGTCGATGGTCACGCTCACCAGCCGCGTGGCGAGCGCCAGCGGATGCGTGCCTTCCCGCGGCGTGATGCTCACTCCGCTGCTGATGGCCTCGACGCCCGCGATGCGAATCGCGGCAAAGAGCGGCATCGCGTGGGCGTTTGCGTTCTGTACTGGGAAGTCGGTCATGGGCGTGACTTGGCTCTTCCAGGTGCGCCCGCTCTGGGCGCTCACGCCGTCCGGGCCGCTCCAGATGCCGTACCACACGTCCGGGAACGCCTGCGCGTGGGCCGCCATCGTGTTTCGCGTGAAGTGCCGCCAGGCGCGCTCCGGGTCGGATAGACTGTAGCCCCAGGTGAGCGGCGCGCTGATCGCCGGCCACACCTGGCCGCCGGGAAGCAGCGTGGCACCGATGGGCGAGGGATCGTCGAGCTTCTCGGCGATGGTGCTCACCAACGTGTCGCGCTGAACGTCGTTCTCGAAGGTGTCGCCAATCAGGGCCCAGATCTGTGACTCCAGGTTGATCGTGTTTTCGTAGGCGGGCTTGCCGTCGCCGAAGTAGGCCCGGTAGAAGAATTTACCGTTGTAGGTTTTTGTCAGGGCGGCGCGGAACCCCGCGACCCGCTCGCGGATCTCCGCGGCCAGTGCCGGCTGGCGCACGTCCAGGAGATCGGCAATGCGCGGCAGCACGGCCACGGCCATCTGCGTGTTGGGGACGCTCTCCCCCTTTTCCACCGCCAGGTTCCGGTCCTTCGCCTCTTGGACGATGCCGTCGCTCCAGTCTCCGGTGCCGATGCGGATCAGGCCGTGCTCGCCGGTGCCCACCACGTCGAACAGATGTCGGAGGGCGCCCACCAAGTGACTCTCGACCCGCGCGTCGGGCCGAGCTTCCCGCGGCCAGTACGGCGCGTGCTCGTCGAGGAAGCCGAGGTCGCCGGTCACGCTCAGGTACTCACCCAGCGCCCAGACGAAGAACAGCGGCAAGTCGCTGGGGGCGCTGTGGATGAGGGCGCTGTCCAGCATGCCGTACCCCTGGAAGGCGTAGCTGAAGCGCTCGTCCGCGTACTGAATGCCCATGAACAAGCGCAGCTCGTCCTTGGCCAGCTCGGGGTCGGTGTACACCAGCGGCAGGGCGAACAGGCCGAGGTCACGGGCGGCGCCATCCGCGCCGTGGAGATAGAGGTAGGCGGAGCCTTGCGGTACGACGTGCCCCTGCCAGTAGTCGCGATAGCCGACGCTGGTCTCCATTTGGTACGCGTGCCACGCGAGCTCGCGGCCGAGCTCCGGTGCATCGGGAGCCGCGAAGGAGAGCAGCCGTGGGCGCAGTGCATCGGCGTAAGCGTCCGCCGCGTGAAAGCTCGGATCGGAAAAACGCGGGTCGTCCACCGGGTCGTCTCCAGCGCGGGCGTAGCCGTAGACGAAGCGCAGCGTCTTCGACTCTCCCGGCGCCAGCGTGAGCACGCTCTTCATCACGAACAGGTGCGGCTGCCCCAGACCGTTTGCTTCGCTGACGATGCCCTGAGCGAGCCCCACGCCGGGGAGGTCCTGTTCCACGGCCGCGGGGGCGGCGGGACCGCCGCCCCCGAAGAAGGCGGCCTTGTCCACGAACACGTCGCTCACGTCCCCGAGGGCCGCCAGCAACAAGGGAGAATTCGCCCAGTGGTCCACGGCGCTCGGCTCCCCTTTGGGGATGCGCGGCTCCGAGCCGGCCCAGGCGCGGGTGACCATCAGCCGGCGCTCGCCGGCGTCGAAGCGCACGGTCTCGTCGAACAGGGCGTTTCTGCCGTCACGCGTGTCGCGGGCGTTCTGGGGCGCGAGCTTCAAGGAGGAGCCGCTCACCAGCCAGTTGATCTCGATCGGCCGCCGCGCCACGTCCCAGTACTCCCAGTGAGTGAGCGTCTTTGGCGTGTCGCCGGTGTTCTCCAGGGTGACGTCGCTCACCACGACGGGGGCCGAGCCCGGTGGCGCCGCTGTCACGCGGCGCGCGCGGACGCCGCGGTACTCGAGGCTGGTCTCGCCGTAGCCCATGCCGAAGCGCCGCGTCGTGCGCGCGCCGTCGGGACGAAAGCGGTACGCCGTGCACCACGACTCCGTGCCGTCACTGAGCCAGCCGAAGCCACCGGCCCACGCCTGTTGCGACTCGTCGAGCTCGTTCAAGTACTCCACCCCGCGGTCCTGCGTCACGACTTCCACCATGCCGTCGTTCGAGAGCATGGCGTTGACGCGACGATTGCCGAAGGCCGCGAAGTGGTCTCGGCGCTCGACGGGATTTCCGGCTTCGTCCGTCTCCGTGAGGGGCCACGCGGCGCGCGGGTCGGCGTGCTGGTCCAGCTGGTAGTCGTAGGCCACGAGGCCCCGCGCGTCGACGCTCCACTGACCGAAGCTGCCGCTCCCGGTGGTGCACGCGACTTGGGTTTCAGGGTGCGCCAGATCCGGAGCCGCACAGTGCTCCGGAGGGGGCACCCAGGGGACGTCTCCCGCCGCCGCGGGACGCGCAGGTTCGTCCGTGCCGCAGGCCGCGGCGAGCCAACAAAAAAGAAATGCGGCGAAGGGCGGACGGGAGGGCTTCACGGTAGCTTCAACGTGGTCCGATAGATCAACGTCGGGTTCTGCTGCCCGTCCAGCCAGCTCCGATCCGGACCATCCAGCGGCGACGTGTAGTTGTAGACGAGGAAGCTCCGGTCCTCGAGGGGCAGCGCGCTGGCGAAACAGGTGTCGCCGCGGCCGGGGAGATCGAGCACGAAGGTGACCGTCAACGCTACGGGGTCCACTTTCCACAGGGAGCAGCGCTTGGGAGTCTTCCAGTACGTGGCTTCGTACTCGGCGGACTGGTCGGGTATCGGGTCGCTCCGGTGGAAGAGATCGTAGTTGCCGTCGTTCGCGAGCTGACGCCGGCCGATGAGATAGACGTCCGACCCGCTCTGGAACAACAGCGGCGAGTCGTACTTCTTGGGATCCGCGGCGCACTTCCAGTCTCCCCAGGCGCCGGCTTCCGCACGGCAGATGCGCGAGCCCCAGCCGAGCTCGTCCCCCGCTTCGTTGCGGCTGACGGCGACCACGCTGCCGTCGTCCAGGAAGGCGAAGTCCGTCTCCGATCCTCCGCTGTGGAGCACGATGGGCTGATCTTTCACCACGGGCTCGAAGTGCTCGCCGTCTTCGGTCTTCAGCCAGTAGACGTCGATGCGCTCCTGGTCGTTCTCGTAGATGTTCTCGCCGCCGGTGTAGCCGATGAGATAGCCGGTGCCGTCGATGTTGCGGGCGCGCCAGGGGATGAATCCGGGCTCGAAGATGTCCTTCGGGACGCTCCAATGGCCGGGCTTGCCACACACGGTGTACTTGGCGCCCTGGGGCTCGAAGGCGAGGGCGTTGGTCCCGAGCACGGCGAAGTAGAGGATGAGCCGGCCACCCACCACCAAGAAGCGCGGCTCGCGCAAGTCCGTGTCCATCGCGAGCTTGGTCTCGAAGCGCCAGTGCAGCTGGTCTTCGCTGCTGACCACGTACAGCACGGTGTCGGTGCCCGCGAAGTGGTGCGGCGCCGTGCGAAACGCGAAGTACAAGCGACCGCGGTACCAGGCGATGTCGAGGTTGTTGTGGGACACCTGAGACACCACCTGCGGCGGCATCCCGGAGTTCGGCACGACGGTGATGGGTGGTGAATAGGCGGGGCCGGCGGAAGGCGCTGCGCCGCAAGCTTCGGTGAGGCGATCGCAGATCGGCACTTCCGGAGGCGCGATCGGTTCGTCTTCGCCGCATCCGGCCACAAGCAACGCCAGCGCGAGCCAGCGGGGCGAAACGCTCATGGCGCGAAGTGTACGCTCACTCTTCGCTGCTCACCACGGCGAGAACGGCGTCTGCTTCGACCTGCTCGCCCTCGCTCACCAGAAGCTGGCGCACGACGCCGCTCTCCGGAGCCTTGACGGAATGTTCCATCTTCATGGCTTCGAGCACCACCAAGACCTGCCCCATTTCCACTGCATCGCCCTCGGCCACGGCGAGCTTCACGACCTTGCCGGGCATGGGAGCGACGCAGGCACCGGGGGCAACCTCGATCTCCGGCTCCGGAAAGCGCGGGAGCTCGAGGAACGCGACGGAGCCTTCCACGCCGTGGGCGTAGACGTGATCTCCCGCGCGAATCACGCGCCACGTGTGGCGTACGCCGTCGCCGTCTTCGAAGCTGACCTCGGGACCCTCGACGGAGACGTTGCGGAGCGTGGAGTGGAGCTCCCCGACGTGGACGCTCAGACTGCCGTCGGGGCGCGGCGTGTACTCCACGCGCTGCACGCCGGACTCACGTCGGAGCTCCACCCACTCCGGAGCGAAGCGGTTGTTGCGAAAGCCCGGCGACAGGGCGGGCAGCACGTCCCGGCTCGACTGTCGTGCGTGGCGGCCCTCGAGCGCCACGGCGATGGCGCCCAGTGCGGTGGGATCCGGCGCGTCGGTTTCCGGGCTCGACAAGTGCTCGTCGATGAAATGGGTGTGGGTGTTGCCGCTTGCGAACTCCTCGTGCCCCAGAACACGGAGCAAGAAGGCGCGATTCGTCACCACGCCCTGGAGGCTGAGCTTCGAGAGGGCACCCCGCATCTTCTGGATCGCTTCCGGTCGAGAGGGCGCCCAGGTGATCACCTTGGCGATCATGGGGTCGTAGTGGATGCCGATCTCCGTGCCCGCTTCGACGCCGGTATCGACCCGCAAATCGGGCATTTCGGGGAAGTGGAAGTCCACGACCTTGCCGGTCGTGGGCAAGAAGCCGTTGTCCGCGTCTTCCGCGTACAAGCGGCATTCGACGGCGGCGCCGTTCATGCGTAGGTCTTCCTGACGGAAGGACAGCGCGTGGCCCTGCGCCACCAGGAGCTGCTCCCTCACGATGTCGATACCGGTGACGGCTTCGGTGATCGGATGCTCCACCTGCAGGCGCGTGTTGACCTCCAGGAAGTAGAACTTGCGGTCCGGCCCCAGGATGAACTCCACGGTTCCCGCGCTCTGGTAGTCCACCGCCTTGCCCACGGCCACGGCGGCTCGCCCCATCTCGTCACGAAGCGCCGCGTCCAGCGCGGGGGAGGGAGTCTCTTCGATGATCTTCTGATGCCGTCGCTGAATGCTGCACTCGCGCTCGAACAGGTGCACCAGGTTGCCGTGGGCGTCCCCGAGGATCTGGATCTCCACGTGGCGCGGACGTTCGATGTACTTCTCGATCAGGAGCGTGTCGTTGCCGAAGGAGCTCTTGGCCTCGCGCTTGGCGCCCTCGATGGCGGCTTCCAGCTCGGCGTCGTCGTGCACGACGCGCATGCCCTTGCCCCCACCCCCCGCGCTGGCCTTGACCAAAATCGGAAAGCCGATGCGTCGTGCTTCCGCGGACAGGCCCTGGACAGTCTGATCCTCGGCACTTCCTCCCGGAATCACGGGAACACCGGCCTTGGCGACGATCGCCTTCGCCTCGCGCTTGAGGCCCATGTCGCGGATGGCGCGGGGCGACGGCCCGACGAAGGTGATGCCGGCGCTGGCGCAGGCTTCGGCGAGCTCCGCGTTCTCCGCCAGGAACCCGAAGCCAGGGTGAATGGCGTTGGCGCGCGTCCGCTTGGCTGCGTCCACGATCTTGTCGATGCGCAGGTAGCTCTCGGCGCTGGAGGCCGGGCCGATGCGCACCGCGCGATCCGCGCTGCGAACGAACGGGGCGCCTTCGTCCGCGTCGGAGAACACCGCCACGGTGGAGATGCCCATGGCGCGAGCCGTGCGCTGAATACGCGCAGCGATCTCGCCCCGGTTCGCGATCAAGAGCGTGAATGCGCCTGTCATTTCGCGGCGGAGGCTACCACGGGGCCCCGTTGCGTTGGGTCGCTGCGTGCTATAAAGGGGCGCGCATGGTGGCTGACGAAGCCGGAGTCGTTGCGGAGCTGATCTCGGCGCGAAGCCTGTCCCCCAGAGTGAAACACCTGGTGCTGCGTTCCGTGGGCGAAACGCCCTTCGAGTGGCAAGCCGGACAGCACGTGGAGCTCTCCATTCCGTCCATTGGGTCCCAGGCCCAGCCCTATTCCATCGCGTCGGCGCCCAACGTCGAGCGGCCTGGAGAGTTCGAGCTGGCCGTGTCTCGCGGTGGAGACGTGGAGGAGCTGCCGGTAGGTCTCCAGCTCGAGGTGCGGGGACCACGGGGCGCGTTCTTGAGGCGTTCGACGGCGGACACCCCGACGCTGTTCGTGGCCAACGGAACGGGCGTGGCGCCGGTGCGGGCCATGCTCCAGGAAGAGTTCAAGAACGGCAATTCCGCCAATGTGGTGCTGCTGTTCGGCTGCCGCAGCGAGATGGACCTCTTGTGGCGAGCAGAGCTGGAGGCTCTGGCGGAAGAGCACCCGCGCTTTCGCTTCGAGCCGACGCTTTCCCGTCCGACCAACGGCTGGACCGGGCGTCGCGGCTACGTGCAGGAGCACCTCGCGGAGCTGGTGGCCACGCTGGCCGAGCCCGACGTCTACGTGTGCGGGCTCACGGAGATGGTCACGGATTGCGTGGGTCGCCTCACGTCCGAGCACGGCATTACGAGCGAACGCATCGTGACCGAGAAGTACTGATCACGGCCCGGACAGAAGTCCGACGCCCATCAGTCCGAAGAAGAACACGATCATCACCAAGTTGAGGATCAAGAACAGCGCGTTGATGACCAGCGCTGCGATCGCCAGCCCCTTGCCCTGGTAGCGTTGCGGCTCGTTGTTGCAGCGGTTGATGGACACGAACCCCAGCACCAGGCCGACGATATTGGCGGCCAGGGCCACCGGACCGCAGCAGAAGTAGACAGGCACACTCACGATGCCGAGCACCAGAGCGATGATGCCCATCGGCTCGGTTTGGGTGCCGCCGGTGGGGTTGCCGGGAGTGTAGGGGTTCACGCCCGGGGGCAGCGCCGTGCCCCAACCCCCGACCGGTCCTTGCGGTGGTGCTCCAGGCGGAGCGCCCCAACCCTGGGGGCCACCGGGAGGAGCGCCTGGCGGGGGCGGCTGCATCGAGATCTGGTTATCACGCCCAGAGTGCTGCGCACACGCTGGCCAGCACGTCCGGGCGATCCGACATCAAGCCATCGACGCCCAGGGCGGCGAGTCGCCGCATCTCTTCGGCGTCGTCGATGGTCCACACGTGAACCTGGACGCCGCGCGCATGCGCTTGGGACACGAAGCTCGGCGTGACGACGGTCAGGGGACCTTGGGCGACGGGCACCTGCAGCGCGTCGTAGTCGATGGCGAGGGCGCGGGTGGCGCCGGCGCGGGCCGCCGCCCAGAACAGCGTCACCTCCCGGGCGCTCGCGCTGGTCGCCACGGCGCCGCCACAAGCGCGACGAAACTCCGCCACCAGCGAGTGCTTTGCCGCGGCGATCAGCACGCGGTCCTGCAGCGAGCGCTCCTCGATGAATTGCCACATGGCGCGCGGAAGGTCCACGCCTTCGGCCTTGAGCTCCACGTTGATTCGCACCGACGCATCGAGCTCGCACAGCTCGGCGAAGGTCGGGATCCTCAGGCCCTTGCCGCGGAAGGGAAACGTGCGCCCGTCCTGTGACATGCGATAGCCCGCGTCCAGCCGTCGCAGTTCGTCGAAGGTGAAGTTCGCGATGTACCCGTGGCCATTCGTCGTGCGATCCAACCGCGCGTCGTGGAACACCACGATCTCTCCGTCACGGGTACGGTGAACGTCGGTTTCCAGGTGCGTGACGCCCAGGGCCAGCGCGCCGCGAAACGCCTCGATGGTGTTTTCCGGCCACAACGCCGAGCCACCGCGATGCGCGAAAGCGAGGGGACGGTCACCCTGGAGGAACGCTCGGGGGACGCTGGTGGATTGGTCCGGCATTTGCTATCGGTCCCATCGAGGTGAACCGGTGAACGGATTGACGACGGTGTTCCGTGCGGCGCTGGGGGGCGCCCTCTTGATCCTGGCTTCCAGCTGCATGGGAGGGCAGTTTGGTGCCCTGGGCGCTGCGGCGTGCCCCGCGCTGGGCTCCGGGGACCCATTGCAGTTCAACTACTCCGCCAACGCCAGTGCCAACGGCAAGGTGAAGTCTTTCGTGCTCGCCGCGCGATCGCTGATGGAGACCTCCACCAAGATGGAGGCGCTGGCGACCCAGGCGTGTCGCAACATGGGGCGTGATCTGGGCATTCCGGACCAGGCGATGACGGCTCAGAACGACGAGCCCGGCGCTTCGGCCAAGGCCGCCTGCACGGTCGTCGCGGGACAGATCAACGCCATCCTGAGAGCGGGCATCCAGATCCAGGCGCAGGTCTCGCCGCCTCAGTGTCAAGCGAACTTCCAGGCCAAAGCGCGCTGCGAGGGTGCCTGCAGCGCGCAGGTGGACCCTGGGCAGATCGTGGCGCAGTGCGAGCCCGGCAAGCTGAGTGGCTACTGCCAAGGGCGCTGCGAGGGTCAGTGCGAGGGCGTGTGTCAGGGCCAGTGCAACGGTCAGTGTTCCGCGATGAATGCTCAGGGGCAGTGCAACGGTCAGTGCAATGGAACCTGTAACGGTGGCTGCACGGCGACCTGCCACGCCAAGTGTGAGGGCCAGTGGCAGGCACCCAAGTGCGAGGGCAGCATCACTCCCCCGAGCGCGGACGCCGAGTGCAACGCGAGCTGTAACGCCACCGCGAACCTGCAGGCGGAGTGCACGCCGGCGCAGGTGAACGTGCAGACCAACGCGAACACCGAGATGGCCATGCGCCTGGCGACCACGCTGCGCGCGAACCTGCCCTATCTCCTGAAAGCGGAGATCGGCCTCGGCCGGCGGGTGGCTGCGGACGCGAAGGTCGTCGTGGACGTCGGCGCACAGCTGCCGAAGATCATCGGCAACGCCGGTGCCCAAGCCGTTGCCTGTGTGGCGGCGGCGGCCCAAGCCTCCGTGCAAGCGTCGGCACGCATCAACGTCAGCATCCAGGCCAGCGCCAGCGTCAGCGGCCAGGTGGCCGGCCACAGCTGAATTTCGGCGATTTCCGCTGGCTTTTGCGAGGCCGGCGGATGGATGTCATGGTCGCGACGCTGATGCGGTGGATGTTTCCCATGCTGCTGGCGCTTGCGGCCACGCTGTCCGTGCCGTCGGCCCACGCCGAGGCCAAGGCCGTGCGGCACACGATCCAGCGGGGCGAGACGCTCTCGTCGATCGCGGCCAAGTACAACACCAACGTGGCGAGCATCTGTCGTTGGAACGCGATCAAGAAGACTGCGATGCTCACGCCGGGCAAGAAGATCGGCGTTCCACTCCCTCCCGGTGCGTCCGCGCCCAAGAAGTCGGAAGCCAAGAAGTCCGGTGAGAGCTGGCAGTCTTTCAAGAAGACGCCTGACCGTCCCGGCTACGTGAAGCTCGTCGGCTACACGGGCAAGTGGGAAGGCTACGCGGTCGGCAAGGGCGGCAAGGTCATCGGAAATGCTCGCGAAGCCTTCAACGACGTTTTGTCTTCTCGGAGGACGAAGAAAGAGAAGGACATCGACACCCGGCTGATACAGCTGGTGGCGCAGGTCAGCGACGTGTTCGGGGGTCGCACCATCCACGTGGTGAGCGGCTACCGCCCTGGCACCCACTCCAAGCATTCCACTGGTCACGCGTTGGACTTCACGGTGGAGGGCGTGCCCAACTGGGCCGTGCGGGACTACCTGCTCACCCTGGATCTGGTGGGCGTGGGGTACTACCCGAACTCCTTTCACGTCCATCTGGATACTCGGGACCGCAAGACCTACTGGGTGGACGTCTCCCGTCCGGGGCAGCGGGCGCACTACGTGAAGCCTGCGCGCCGCGCCACGCACCACAAGAAGAGCCGCCGCAAGCGCTGAGGTGACGGTGGCGGGGCGTCCGGTCGTCGCGGTTCTGCTTCTCGGGCTGGCGTCGTCCTGCAGCGGCAGCGATGAGGACGCACAGCGACCTCCGGCCAAGGAAGCGGGCGTGGTCGAAGCGTCGTGGGACGTGCAAGTGGAAGACGCGGGCGTCGATGCGCCGCCCGAGGCCGCGCCGCCCTGCGGCGACGACATGGTGCACGTGGACGACTTTTGCATCGATCGCTACGAGGCGCCCAACGTCCCTGGGCAAGTGGCGTTGGTGATGTACACGTTCGTGGAGAGCGAGGCTTGGTGCGCCGCTCGCGGCAAGCGCTTGTGCTTCGACGACGAATGGACTCGGAGCTGCGCTGGGGTGGCTGAAAGCAAGTACCCCTACGGGGACACCCACGAGCCCGGAATCTGCAACGACGACAAGCTGTGGAAGCTCTACGATCAGCAGAAGCTGAACGGCTGGCCCATCACGGTATCCAAGCCGGAGGTGGAAACCCTAACGGAGCTGCTCGCCACGGCGAAGCAAGTCTCTCAGGTGGCGGCCGTGGCCGCGGACCACGTGGAGTGGCTGTACCAGGGAGAAGCCGCGGGCGAGAGCCCGGGGTGCACCGGGCCCGACCAGGTTTTCGACCTGGAAGGCAACGTGGAAGAGTGGACTCGACGCCGGGACGGCGGCACCCAGGACTTCCACGGTAGTCTCAAGGGGCGATACTGGGCCGAACCACGCACCTGTCAGAGCGCGGTGACCACCCACGGTGATGGCTTTCGCTTCTACGAGATCGGTTTCCGCTGTTGTCGCGACCTGAGCGGTGGCGGCTGATTCTCCTCGTGTTGGCCCTCGCGCTGCCCGCGGGTGCCCAGGAGATCGTGCGCCCCACGCCGGTCGGCGAGACGCGGGTGGACTACCCCCAGGGCGCCCAGGGCGACGCCGTGGTGGTGCTCGAGATCGTGGTCGACGCCGATGGCGCCGTGCGGGACGTGACTGTCGTGAGCGGCTCGCCGCCGTTCTCCGACGTGGCCCTGGCGTCTGCTCGGCGTTGGACGTTCAGCCCCGCGAAACGGGATGGAAAGCCGATGGCAGCGCGCATCCGCTTCGAGGTTCGCTTCACCGAGCCTCCGCCGCCGGCTCCGGAGCCCAGCAGTGCTCCCCCTCCCGTGGCTCCAGAGCCGAAGCGCGTGAGCGTGCAGGCGCCCATCGACGTGACGGTGGAAGGCGACAAACGCCCTCCGGGCGTGACGACCTTCACCCGAGCCGAGGTCCGCGAGATCCCAGGCAGCTTCGGTGACCCTTTTCGCGCCGTGGAAGCCATGCCCGGCGTCACCCCCATCATTTCTGGCGTGCCGTACTTCTTCGTGCGCGGCGCACCGCCCGGCAACGTGGGCTATTTCCTCGACGGCATTCGCGTTCCGCTGCTCTACCACGTGGGCCTCGGACCTTCGGTGGTTCATCCGGCCATCGTCGATCGCGTCGACCTGTACCCCGGCGGCTACCCCGCGCGTTACGGACGCTTTGCCGGCGGCATCGTGGCCGGCGAGATCACTCCGCCGCGGGCGGACTTCCACGGCGAGGCCAACCTGCGGCTAGTGGACGCGGGCGCGCTGGTGGAAGCGCCCATCGCCAATCACCGCGGGACGGTGCTCCTGGGCGGACGCTACTCCTACACCGGGCTCTTGCTTTCGCTCTTGTCCGACGGCGTGCTCGACTACTGGGACTACCAGGCGCGTTTCTCCTACGACGTGACGCCGCGGGATACGCTCTCTCTTTTCTCCTTCGGTGCTTACGATTTCCTGGGGGAGAAGAGACCCGGGGGCGAGGTGAAGACGCTGCTCTCGACGGAGTTTCATCGCGTCGATCTCTCGTGGACCCATCGGCCGACTCCACGCACCAGCACCAAGCTGGCGGTCACCGTGGGATTGGATCGCACGCGGGGCTCCGAGGACGACGTCTTCGTGCGGGATCGCTCGGTAGCGCTGCGCAGCAGCGTGCGGCACCGTCAGAGCAAGACCGCGGAGCTTCAAGCCGGCAGCGACGTCACCACCGACACGTATGACGTCGTCGCGCCTGCGCTGGATCCAGAGAATCCCGAGGACCGCGAAGCGTTCCAGCGACTGTTCCCCACCCGTACGGATCTCGCGACCGGGGTCTGGGGCCAGGTGGTGCTGCGCCCGGAGCCTTGGATGACCCTCACCCCTGGCGTGCGGGTG
The DNA here is from genome assembly GCA_020633235.1 of Polyangiaceae bacterium. Lineage (NCBI taxonomy): Bacteria > Pseudomonadati > Myxococcota > Polyangiales > Polyangiaceae > Polyangiaceae bacterium. The sequence goes on from JACKEA010000001.1 coordinate 408,784, forward strand.
GATCTGTACGCCTCGGACGGCTCCGCGGCGTGGGCGGTGGAGCCGCGCATCGCGGCTCGCTTCGAGGTGACGCCGAAGTGGCGGCTGCTGCACGCGTTCGGGTTGGCGCACCAGCCACCGAGCTTCGTGGTGCCCGTTCCCGGGTTCCAGATTTCGGGCCTCGAGGCTGGGTTGCAGCGCAGCGTGCAGTACAGCTCGGGGGTGGAGACGGACCTGCCCTGGGACGTGACGGCGTCCTTCACGCTGTTCCAGAACGCGTTCTTTCGCATGACTGACGCGCTGGGCGCCTCCCGCGGCAGTGAAGGGGGCACGGAGGTCTTGGAGCAGCGCAGCTTGGGCTCCTCTGTGGGGGCGGAGGTGTTCCTGAAGCGTCCGCTCACCAAGAAGCTCGGGGGCTTCCTCTCCTACACCTTGTCGCGCTCCACTCGCAGCATCGGTCGCGAGCACTTCCCGTCGTCCTTCGACCGCACCCATGTGCTGAACTTCGCGCTGGCGTACGACTTGGGTCGACGCTGGCGGGCCGGCACGCGCTTCGTCTACTACACGGGCTTTCCCGGGCAGGACGCCGATCCGGATCGCCTGCGCTCCGCGCACCCGTCGCGCATTCCCGCGTTCTATCGGGTGGACGCCCGCATCGAGAAGCGCTGGCGCTTGGGGCAGTCGGGCTACTGGGCCGCGGTGCTGGAAGTCCTGAACGCCACGTTGTCGAAGGAGGTCGTGAACGTTTCCTGCGATGGGGATCGCTGCGAAAATGAAGAAGTGGGTCCGGTCACGGTACCAAGCATCGGCGTCGAGGCAGTGTTTTGAGCCTCGCCGCCGTGCGCCAAGTGCTGTTCGAGTTCGCCGACGTGCTCGAGGGACGCGTGGTCGACGCGGCGGTGCCCGCGTGGTGTGAGCGTCGGGGCTGGACCGAGGCCCTGCTTTCCCTGAGCGACGCCGAGCTGCTGCGCGCCGAGCTCGTCGGGCTGCGAGCGAGCGAACCCGAGAACCTGGTGGCGTTCTGCGCGCGGACGGAAGCCCTCGCGGCGCCGTACCGTGGGACGACGACCGCACCAGCGTCCGTCCAGCGGGGCGTGAAGCTGCGCAAGTCGGCACAGATCGAAGCGCTGCTGGCCGAGTGCCGCGCGGCGAAGCCGCCGCAGCGCATCGTGGACTTCGGTGCGGGCCTCGGGCACCTCACCCGCGCGCTGGCGTCGGAGCTCGACGTGGAAGCTGTGGGCGTGGAGTGCGATCCAGTGCGCGTGGCGGCGGCAGAGCGACTGGGCGGAGCCCGCTTTCGAGTGGCGGACGCGGCTGAGGTGGCCCTCGCTGCCGGTGACCTGGTGGTGGGCCTGCACGCCTGCGGCGCCCTGGGCGACACGCTGGTGGAGCGTGCGGCCGCTCACGGCGCCGACGTGCTCCTGGTCTCCTGCTGTCCGCACAAGACGACGGCAGCGGAGCGACGCTCCATTTCTCGGGAGGGGGCCGGCCTGGGCCTCTCGCGCATCGCCTTGGGGGCCGCCAACATCGCGCACCTCCAGCGGGTCGAAGACATGGATCGAGTGATGTCGGGGCGGCGCGAGCGCTTCGCGCTGCGGCGTTTGCTCGAGCGCCGGGACGTCCACGAGCCGGCGGGGCACGAGCTGTACGGCGTGCCGCGGCGGCGCGTGGGCAAGGGGCTCGCGGCCTGTGCGGAGATCGCGTTTCGACGTCGCGGCCTCGCGCCGCCGAGCGCCGCGGAGCTGTCGTGGGCGGAGCGGGAGGCGGCGCGCGAGCACGGCCGCGTGCGACGCCTGAACCTGCCGCGCTATCGCCTCGCGCGCATGGCGGAGCTCTTCATCGTGTTCGACCGCGCGGCGTACTTGTCCGAGCGCGGCTATCAGGTGAGCGTGCGCGCGCTGTTCCCGTTCGACGTGTCTTCGCGCAACGTGGCGATCTTCGCTGGAGCGCCAATGTAGGTCGGGGTGGGGACGCCAGCCGCGCGCGGTGGGTGTATGCTTTCGTCATGGCGGGACGGAGCGCACTGGCGTTCTTGGCGGGCCTGCTCGTGGCGACACCGGCGCTGGCGGTGGGCGAGAGCACGAGTGACGGGTTCCCGAACTGGGCCGAACGCGTGATGCACGAGTGGACCAATCGCGCCCGCGTGGATCCGCAGCTGGAGATGACCCAGTGCGGCGCTCCGTGCGGCGAGAAGGCCTGCTACTCGCCCCTCGCGCCGGTCTACTACCTGGAAGGGCTGAATCGCGCCGCCCGCTTCCATTCCGACGAGATGGTGAAGCAGGGCTACTTTGCCCACGACTCCGCCTGCACCGTGGTCAACAACATCGCGTCCATCTGGCCGGCGAGCTGCGACGGGTCTGCCAGCTGCGCCTGCGTGGGAGGCACCCAGACGTGCAGCCCCACGTGCAGCAGCTTCTCCGCCCGCGTGAAGTTGTTCGGGCCCAGCGGGACGGGCGAGATCATCGCCAGCTCGACGGATCCCAATTCCGCCTTCTACCAGTGGCTGTACGAGAATTCGTCGAGCACCACCTGCGCCTTCTCGCAGGCGAACGGTCACCGCTGGCTGCTCTTGAAGTCCACCGGCGCCGTGGGGTTCGGCTCGACGGGCCGCTCCGTGGGGGATTTCTCCGGAGGAGGGACGGCCTATGCGATCCCTTCCGGCTCGCACTACCCGCGGCAAGCGGCGACGGTGGACGCGTGGGCCAACTGGTATTCCGCGGCGGGCCCCAAGCAGGCTCTGGTGAACGTGGATGGCAGCTGCACCTCGATGAGCCTGGGACGCGGCAGCGCGACGAACGGCGCCTGGACCGCGAAGGTGAGCGGCGTGGGGAGCGGGTGCCACCGCTACTACTTCGTGTTCACCAACGCGAGCAATGCGACCGTGACCTATCCGTCCAGTGGGTCGCTCGGGATCGGTCCGGCGGGCAGCTGCGCAGACTGGAACAGCACGCGCCCAGCGATGGGGACGGGCTGTGGCGCGTGTACGCCCCAGTGTGGAGGGAAGCAGTGTGGCCCGGATGGTTGTAGCGGCAGCTGCGGGAGCTGCAGCGGCGGAACGACGTGCAACGCGTCCGGGCAGTGCGTCGCGACGGGGACCGGCGGAAGTGGCGGCACGGGTGGCGCGACGGGGGGCAGTGGCGGCACGGGTGGCGCGACGGGGGGCAGTGGCGGCACGGGTGGCGCGACGGGGGGCAGTGGCGGCACGGGTGGCGCGACGGGGGGGCAGTGGCGGCACGGGTGGCGCGACGAACACGGGTGGCAGCGCGGCGGCGACGGGCACCGGCGGCGCGACGAACACGGTGGCAGCGCCGGCGCGACGGGCACCGGCGGCGCGACGAACACGGGTGGCAGCGCCGGCGCGACGGGCATGGGCGGCGCGACGAACACGGGTGGCGCGACGGGCACGGGTGGCGCGACGAACACCGGCGGCGCGAGCCTTGGCGGCGCGACGGGCAGCGACGGCGGGCTCGGCCTCGACGGGCCGGGCGACGTGGAAGGCACCTGCGCCTGCAGCGCCGTGGGCTCGCGCAGGGCCGACGGCGCGGCGTATCTGTTCGGCCTCGCGCTGCTCGTCCTCCGACGTCGGCGCCGGGCATCGCGCCGAACCAACCAGATACCGTAGCTATCGGCTCAGGTGATGTTCTCGATGCGGCGGATGCCCTTGCGTGTGACCACGACGCGTAGGCGGTGCCAGGGTGCGTCGTCGTCGCCCACGCGGCGCAGACGATAGACGACGGCGATGTTGTAGACGCGAGGTGCCTGGGCCGAGCCCACGCGACCGGCGACGGGATCCGCGAACACGATGTCGCGCTTGGGGTCGTCCGTGTGGGCCAGCCAGGGGCCGAGGTTCAGGCGAAAGATTTCCGTGAGGGCCGACAGGCGCGGGTCGGCCTTCACCACGCGATCCGCGAACAGCGTGACCTGCTTTTGGTGGAACAGAACCGTCTCCGGGCGCGCCTGCTCTTCGAGGGGATGCTCTCGCGTGATTCGTCGCGAGGCGAGCACCGCTTCGGGCACCGTGTCCCAGCCGATGAAGCCGCTCTGCTCCTTCATGGTGCCCAAGGTGACGCCGCGCTCGCGATCACGAATGCGCCAGCGGCGGTCGGGGAAGTGCCGATCGAGCACGCTGGAGAACACGTGCTGGAGTGAGGCCTTGATGCGATCCTTGGCGGCGTAGGCCACGACGGCGATCAGCATCCAGTCCATCCAGCGCCGCGGCTCGGCCTGAAAGCCGTTCAAGATGCCGGCGCCGATGGCGAAACCCATGGCCACGCTGGCGGCCACGGCGAACAGCAGCTCCCGAACCCAGCGCGAGGCCGGCCGCACCTCCGGCGACAGCCACAGCACGCTGGCGGTGAAACGCTTGAGCATGTGGCGGCGAAACTCGATGGTCTCGATGTCCCTACGCTTCATGCCCAGACGCCCGATGCCGCCCAGGCCTTGGCTCGAGCGATGGCGCGCTTCCGCCAGGGCGGCGTCCTCCACTTCTTGCACCACGCGGCGGGGAGCCTGGGCGCGCTCGAGGCGCTGCCCAACATGGGCGAGCAGCGCTTCCAACAGGCGCGACACGTCCTCTTGAACCCAGCATGCAGCGGTTGCCAGCGGATCCCCACGCTCGCCGACGCCTTGGAGAGTTTGACGAAGCTCCGCGCTCACTCGACGAGCGTTTCGAGCCAGGCCGAGCGCCAGGTCGAACGCGTGCTCCGGCGTGTTCTTCGATAGTGCGTCGAAGATCTGACGCCGAACGTTCACGCCGGCGGCGCGCACCCGACAGGCGTACAGCCGGAGCTCGTTCATGGCGTGCTCCGCCGAGCCGTCCGCGAGTGCGCGCTTCACGTCGTCCATCGCGTCGTCGCCGAGGGCGCCGAACTCGACCTCCGGCACCTCGAAGCGCACGTAGCTCTGCAGGTCGGAGTAGATGTCGTTCTTGTCGTAGGTGCGGCTATCGAGCCGCAGGCTCTCGGGGGCGAAGAAGAACGCCTGCCACTCGTATTGCTCCCGCGACGACCCTGCCGTCAGCCGGTAGTCGATGGCGAACTCCACGTGGGTGCGGTCGTGGACGTGGAAGGTGGGCTCCTCGCGCCGTGACAGGTCGGCGACCAGCGAGCCCCAGTCCGTGGTCCGCTCGTTCCCCGGAGTAGTGGGGGAAGGAAGCGAAACTACGGGAGAATTCTTGGGCTCGAGCTGGACGACACGGTGGGCGATGGCCACCTCCTTGTCACCTCAGCGTCACACATTCGTCAAAAAAGTCCAGCCAAAGGTTGCGTTTCGACAGGTTTCTTGTCGGTGCGCCGCGGTCACGACGTGGGGCAGATCACGGTGACCACCTTGCGTGCGCCGGGGCACGGCGAGCCGGTCCCGAGGCTGCCGGTGAAGGAGAGCAGCACCGCGGAGCCGAGCACTGCGAGGGATGCCGTCGTTACGCTCAGCGGCGCCAGAGAGTCGTCTCCCAGGTTCGGGACCTCGCAAGGCGCGAGCAGGCTCTCGGTATCGAGCGAACGCGCGGCGTCGGTGGCGACGCCGGTCAGGTGCAGCGTCCCGCTGACGGATGGATCCCCGGCGTAGAGGGTCGTGAGCTCCGTTCCGACCTGCGTGATGGTGAGCGTGCCGCCGGTTCCACCACTGCCGATGAACCAGGTCGTGGCGCCGCCCTGATACTCGGTTGCGATCTGAGAGTGACAGGAGAGCGTGCCCCCTGGCACTCCGTTGACGACGTTGGGCGCCAGCACTGGGTCCAATGCCGGTCCGTCCTGACACACGACCCACGCACGAGCGGGCGTCGACGGCGTTCCGCATGGGCCGGCGACCCCGCTCAGGGTGCCCGCCGCCGACAGGAACAGGGTGCCGCCCGCTTCGATCAACGCGCCGCCGTTCGCCTCGAGACTCGCGGGGAACGGGACCTCGTTGCTGAAACCGATGCCCTGGACGCACAAGCCCGAGTAGCCAGACAGCGTCTGACCAGCGTGCGACAGGCGCGCCGAAGCCGCGCTGCTCACCGTGAAATCCAAGATGCGCGACAGCGCGGGCGCTCGCTCGTAGTCGGCGGTCACGGTAGAGCCACTCTCCGTCAGCGTCAGCGATGCGTCGGGGACGGCCCCGATGCCGTTGAGGAACACGTTGCCATCGGGGTTCTCCAGCGCTTCGGTGCAATGGCTCCAGGTGCCCTCGGGAAAGTGCGGGGCTCCGCCTTCAGCGGCGGGCTCCGACTCGTCGAGCCCGATGGTGCGCGCGCCGCATCCCGACAGCAGCACGAGCGCGAAGGCGAAACAGGACCGCACCCCCGTAGCGTCCCGCGGCGCGACGCTCAGGTCCAGCCCGCGGGTTCGGGGCGCGGTGTGACCGCGGCGGACCGAAAATATCAAGCCGGGGATGGCGATCAGTGGCGGAAGACGCCGAAGCTCTGGGTGCCGCGTACTCTCGCGTTGTGCGCCGTGGACAGGGCGATGCCCACCACGTCCCGCGTCTGACGCGGGTCGATGATGCCGTCGTCCCACAGGCGCGCGGTGGCGAAGAAGGGATCGCTCTCCTGATCGATCTTCATCTCGATCATCTGCTTGGCCATTTCGAGCTGTTGCTCGTCCACTTCCAGGCCGCGCTTGGCCGCGGCCTCGCGGCGGATGATCTCGAGCACGCCAGCGAGCTGTTTGCCGCCCATCACTGCGATGCGATGGTTCGGCCAGGTGAAGAGCAGGCGGGGATCGTAGGCCCGGCCACACATGGCGTAGTTGCCGGCGCCGTAGCTGGCGCCAATCATGATGGTGATGGCGGGCACCGTGGAGTTGCTCACCGCGTTGATCATCTTGGCGCCGTTCTTGATGATGCCTTCCTGCTCGTATTTCTTGCCGACCATGAAGCCGGTGATGTTCTGCAGGTAGAGCAGGGGGACGTCGCTCTGGTTGCACAGCTCGATGAACTGCGCACCCTTGTTGGCGCTCTCCGAGAACAGGATGCCGTTGTTCGCCAGGATGCCCACGGGGTAGCCGTGGATGAAGGCCCAGCCGCACACCAGGGTGGCGCCGTACAGCGGCTTGAACTCGCTGAAGCGCGAGCCGTCCACGATACGCGCGATCACCTCGCGGGCCTCGAAGGGAACGCGGATGTCGGGGCTGGCGATGCCGAGCAGCTCGTCCGCGTCGTACAGCGGCGGCTCCACCCGGCGTGCGGGGGAGGGTCCGGCCTTGGTCCAGTTCAGGTGGGCCACGATCTCCCGCGCAATGCGGATCGCGTCGCGCTCGTCCTCCGCGAGGTAGTCGCTGACGCCGCTGATCTTGGAGTGCATCTCCGCGCCGCCCAGCTCTTCGTGCTCGGTCTCTTCCCCGGTGGCCATCCTCACCAGCGGCGGACCGGCCAGGTACACCTGCGCCTGCTGCTTGACCATGACCACGTAGTCGCTCATCCCGGGGATGTAGGCGCCGCCCGCGGTGGAGCTGCCGCACACCACGCAGATGGTCGGAATGCGCTCTTCGCTCCGCCGCGTCAGATCGCGAAAGCCCTGGCCGCCGGGTACGAAGATCTTGTGCTGGTTGGGCAGATCCGCGCCGGCGCTCTCGATGATGCTGATGCCGGGTAGCCGGTTCTGCTCCGCGATCTCCGCGAGCCGCTTGGTCTTCTTCACCCCCAGCTCGTTGATGGCGCCGCCGCGCACGGTGGACTCGCTCGCGGTGATGAGACACTCGACCCCGCTCACCATGCCCACGCCGCCGACGCTGCTGGCCCCCGTCGCGTGGTCGTCCACGTCGTGGCCGGCCAGCGCACACAGCTCCAGAAAGTGCGAGTCGCGATCGATCAAGAGCTCCACGCGCTCTCGCGGCAGGAGCTTTCCCGCGGCCTTGTGCCGGGACACGTACTTCTCGCCGCCACCGGCGCGGGACTTCTCGAGCGCCGCCTCCAAACGCTCCAGGCTCTTCAAATTCTGCTCGTAGTTTTGCTGGAACGTTTCGGCCTTCTTGTCGAGCTTGCTGCGCAGGATCGGATACGGCTGAGCGTGCATCCCGGCCACGCTACAGTGTTTTTCATTGGGTGGTAACACGCGACGCTTGGCGACCCTGGAAAACTGGTAGTCTCCCGCCGCTCTCATGGCAGCGCTGGGCGTGCATCGCATCGAGATCGGCATTCGCTCCGAGTACCGCGACCCGCGGGGCGAGAGCGTGGCCCGCGACGTGCGGCGTCACCTGGGCGCTCGGGTGGACAAGGTGCGGACGCGGGACGTGTACCGCATCGAGAGCGACCTGAGCACGGATGAAGCGAAGCGCGTGCTCGCGGAGCTGGTGGATCCGGTGCTGCAGACCGGCGCCCTCGGCCGCCTGGAAGACGGCCCCTTCGGCGTGGCGGTGACCGTGGCCTACAAGCCCGGCGTCACGGATCCGGTGGGCAAGAGCGCCCTGGTGGCCGTGCGAGACACCCTGGGGCGCGCGTTGCCCGAGGGCTCGGCGGTGTACACCTCCACGCTGTTCCTGCTCGATGGCATCTCCGAAGCGGACGCCGAGCGCGTGGCCTTGAAGCTCTTGGCGAATCCCGTGATCCAGAGCATCAGCCTCCAGAGCCACGAGGCCTGGCGCGCCTCGGCACCGGACGTGTCCGTACCCCGGGTCCTCGATCACGCGCGGCCGCCGGTGGAGCGCGTGGAGTTGCCGGACGACGACGAAAGGCTCGTGGCGTTGAGCAAGGCGCGGCTGCTGTCCCTCACATTGGAGGAAATGCGCGCCATTCGCTCGCATTTCCAGGGGCGGCAGGCGCTGGGGCTCGGCAGCGAGCCGACGGACGTTGAGCTCGAGTGCCTGGCGCAGACCTGGAGCGAGCACTGCAAGCACAAGATCTTCAACGCCGAGGTGCGGCTCGAAGGCGAGCCGGAGCCGATCCGTTCGCTGTTCTCCACGTACATTCGCGGCGCCACCAAAGAGGTGGATCGCGCGGTGACGGAGCGCGAGGGCAAGTCCTGGCTCGTCAGCGTGTTCCACGACAACGCCGGTGTGGTGGAGTGCGACGAGCAGTTTCACCTCGTGTACAAGGTGGAGACTCACAACTCGCCATCGGCGCTGGATCCCTACGGCGGCGCCATCACGGGCATCGTGGGCGTCAATCGCGATCCCTTCGGCACTGGTCTGGGGGCGGAGCTCTCCTGCAACGTGTGGGGGTACTGCTTCGCGTCGCCGTTCTACGACGGTGACCTGCCCCGCGGCCTGATGCACCCGCGTCGCATTCGCGACGGCGTGCATCATGGCGTGATCGACGGGGGCAACCAGAGCGGAGTTCCCTACGGCCGCGGTTGGGAGATCTTCGACACGCGCTTCGTGGGCAAGCCGCTGGTGTTCTGCGGAACCGTGGGCCTGTTGCCGGTGACGGTGGCCGGCCGCCCCGGACACGAGAAGGGTGCGCGCCCGGGGGATCGCATCGTGATGGTGGGCGGGCGCATCGGTGCGGACGGCATTCACGGCGCCACGTTCTCGTCCGCGGCACTGGACGAATCCGCGCCGATCCAGGCGGTGCAGATCGGCGATCCGATCACGCAGAAGCGCATGTTCGACTTCCTGCTGGAGGCCCGCGAGCGCGGCCTGTACACCGCCATCACGGACAACGGCGCCGGAGGCCTCTCTTCTTCCGTGGGGGAAATGGCCGAAGCAAGCGGCGGCGCGCGGCTGGATCTTTCGCGCGCACCCTTGAAGTACGCGGGGCTCGCGGCCTGGGAGATCCTGGTCAGCGAGGCGCAGGAGCGTATGACGCTCTCAGTGGCGCCGGAGCAGCTGGACGAGCTCTTGGCGCTGGCCGAGCGGCGTGAGGTGGAAGCGACGGACGTGGGCGAGTTCACCGACAGCGGCGTGTTCCACGTGGTCTACGGTGACGAGACCGTGGCGCACCTGTCGATGGAGTTCCTGCACGGAGGCGACCCGCGGCTTCGCATTCCCGCGCGCTTTGCGCCGCCCACGCACGCAGAACCGGAGGACTCGCCGCCCGAGGATCTGGGGGCAGCCCTCACGGAGATGGTGGCGCGGCTGAACCTGTGCTCCGGCGAGCAGAAGGCTCGGCACTACGATCACGAGGTCAAGGGCCTCACGGTGGTGAAGCCCTTCGTGGGCGTGGGCGCCGACGTGCCGGCGGAGGCCACGGTGTTCCTGGTGCGGCACGGCAGCTTGCACGGCTACGTGCTGAGCGAAGGTGTCAATCCGTTCTATTCCGACATCGACACCCACGCGATGGCCCACATGGTCGTGGACGAAGCCGTGCGCCGGCAGGTCGCCGCAGGCGCGCGCTTGGATCGCATCGCGCTGCTGGACAACTTCTGCTGGCCGGATCCAGTGGAGAGCCCGCAAAATCCGGACGGCGCCCACAAGATGGCGCAGCTGGTGCGAGCCTGTCGCGGCCTGTATGAAGCGGCCGTGGCCTTCGGCGCGCCGCTCATCAGCGGCAAAGACTCCATGAAGAACGACTCCACCATGGGTGGAGTGCGGGTCAGCGTGCCGCCGACGCTGCTGGTGAGCGCCATCGGCCAGATGAGCGACGTGCGGCGCGCTGTCACGCTCGATCCGAAAGAGCCGGGGGAAGTCCTGTACCTCTTGGGCGACACGCGCGACGAGACCGGCGGTAGCGAGTACCTCCGCTGGCGCGGAGAGCGTGCAAAAGCCAGCGCACCCTTGGGCCAGGCCGCGCCCTACGTGGGGAACCGCGTTCCGCGCATCGATCCCGCCGCGCAGCTCCCCTTGTACCGCGCACTGGAGGCGGCCATTGCCGAAGGCTTGGTGCGCGCCGCAGCGGTGCCGGCCAAGGGAGGCTTGGGCCTGGCGTTGGCGCGCATGGCCATGGCCGCGGAGCTTGGCCTCTCCGTGCGGCTGCCCAAGAGCGCTCTGCCCACCGACGTGCTTCTGTTCAGCGAGAGCGGTGGGCGCTTCGTCGTCAGCGTGGCGAAAGAGAACGAGCGCGCCTTCGAGGCAAAGCTCGCCGGCCTCGCCTGCACGCGCATCGGCCGGGTCACGGCCGAGCCTCGGTTGGTCATCGAGGACGTCCTGGACGTGACCGTGGGGGACTTGAAGCACGCGTTCAAGCACACCTTGGGGGAGGCGTGATGAGCCGCATCGACGCCTTCCGCGCGCTGCCCGAGAGCGAGCAGGCCGAGCTCAAGAAGCGGGTGAAGGTGCTGGTGCTCACGGGCCTCGGCCTAAACTGCGAAGCGGAGACGGAAGCCGCGTTTCGCATGGCGGGGGCCACACCCGAGCGCGTGCACCTGCTCGATCTGCTCGACACCGGCGGACCGAAGCTTCGGGACTTCCAGGTGCTGGCGTTCGTCGGCGGCTTCGCCTTCGGCGATCACTTGGGCGCGGGCTTCGTGTTCGCCAACAAGATCCGCTACCGCCTGTACGACGACCTGGTCCGCTTCATCGAAGATGGCGGCTTCTCTCTGGGCATCTGCAACGGCTTCCAGACCATGACACGGCTCGGGCTCTTGCCGGGGCTCGACGGAAGCTACCGGACCCCGCTGGCCACCCTCGCGCCCAACGACCGCCCGGGCTACCGCGACGCATGGGTGCGCCTGGCCTTCGACGCCGAGTCGCCGTGCTTGTGGACGCGCGGTGTGGAGAGCATGGATCTGCCGACGCGCCATGGAGAGGGGAAGTTCATCGCCAAGAGCGGCATCCTCGAGCGCCTCGAGGGCGAGCACCTGGTGGCCGCGCGCTACGTGGACGAGACCGGCGCGGCCACCGAGCAGTGGCCCGACAACCCCAATGGATCGCCCAAGGCAGTGGCCGGGATCTGCGATCCGAGCGGCCGCCTGTTCGGGCTGATGCCGCATCCGGACGCGTTCCTGTATCCGTTTCAGCACCCACAGTGGGCGCGGCGCCGCGCCGTGGGTGAGGTGCCCGCTCGAGGGGACGGCATGAAGATCTTCGAGAGCGGCGTCACGGCGGCGGCGGCTCTCGCTCGCTGAGCACCGCGAATTCCACCTTGCGACTGTCACCGTTGGCGGCTCGCGGGGTGAGCCGAGCGCCGTCCACGCCGCGAGCGATCAGCGCCGCGCGCACGTTCTCCGCCCGCGCGAGGGCAAGCCCTTTGGGTTCCTTCGCGTCGGCGTGGCCGATCACCTCGACGTGCGCGAGCTCCGGGTGCTCGTTCAGGGTGCGGGCGAGCTCGTCGATGATGGGCGCCGTCTCGGGGCCGAGCTCCGCGCTCCGTTCGGCGAGCTCGAGCTGAAGCGTGATCTCGATCTCCGTGGGTTGCACGATGCTGAGACACGGCCGCGGTGGGCAGCCGAGCTCGTCCGGGTAGCGGTTCTCCGTCCCGGCGACCTCGGGACAGCGATCCACGTCGTCCTTGAAGCCGTCGCCATCGCTGTCGGGCACGGCCGGGGCAGCGTGCGGCGCCGCGGGTGGGGCAGATCGTGACGCCGGGGCGGGACTGCACGCGAGGGTGGCAAGGCCCAGCGTGAGTAGACGCCGCCGCCGCGCGAGGATCGCGTCCCGGTCGTCTCGCGACATGCTGGCGTGCTACCACCGACGGCATGCGCGCGCCGCTCTGCATCGTCCTGTGTACGGCCCTCGCCGTGCTTTCGGGCCGCGCCGTGGCCGCGCCGAGCCAACCCCCAGAAGCCAAGCCTTTCGAAGAACCTCCGCACCATCGCCTGAAATGGCGTTCCGAGTGGCGGCGCTTCGACGCGCTGGAGTACGTGATCTCGGGCGCCGTGGCGGCGGGCTACCTGTACGTGGAATTCGGGGTGAAGAGCCCGACGGAGCCGAACTGGACCGGACCCATCCTGTTCGACGACGGCGTGCGGAGCGCGCTCCGGGGAGAATCCCGGAAGGCGCGAGAGAACGCCGCCACGTTGAGCGACGTGTTCGCCGTGACGCCGCAGGTGATGGTGTTCGCGGACACGATCTTGGTGCCGACCCTCACGGACGACTTCAATCTGGACGTCGCCTGGCAGATGACGGCCATGAACCTCCAAGCGCTGAGCTTCGTGGGGCTGCTCACGCGGTCGGGGCATCGATTCGTGGCCCGCGAGCGGCCGGACGTGGCGGAGTGCGAGAAGGATCCGGACTACGACCCGACGTGCTTTGGCGGCAGCAACGCGTCCTTTCCCGGAGGCCATTCGTCGGCGACGATGACCTCGGCGGGGCTCATCTGCGCGCACCATCTCAACGTGCCACTGTACGGAGGCGGTGCACCGGACATCGCCGCTTGCGGTACCGCCGTGGGTCTGGGCTTGGCCACGGGTTGGATGCGCATGACCGCGGATCGCCACTACGCGAGCGACATCATCGTGGGCACGGTGCTGGGTTTTGGCGGGGGTTTTGGCTTGCCGCTCTTGCTCCACTACCGCGGCCTCGCGCCCACTCGGCAGGTGGCGGGCACCACCATCACGGTGTTTCCGCAGGCCAGCGAGCGAGAGCTCGGCCTCGGCCTGTACGGCTGGTTTTGAGACTGCCAGGGGTCAGTGGGGGCATTGCGCCGAGGCATGCGCGTGCGCAAGCTACGCCCGCTATGGATTACTTCCGCTGCGCCAAGTGCGGTGCCTTCAACCGAGTCAAGAACAAGGACGGCAAGTCGCCGGTGTGCGGCCGCTGCAAGGAGAAGCTGGACGTCAGCGGTGCGCCGCAGCAGGTGACCGGCGCCGAGCTCGAGCGTGCAGTGAAGGGCGCGCCGGTGCCGGTGCTGGTGGACTTCTGGGCCGCGTGGTGTGGCCCCTGCCGCATGGCGGCGCCCATTCTCGACGAGATCGCTCGCAGCAAGGCCGGGGAGATCGTCGTGCTCAAGCTCGACACCGACGCCAACCAAGACGCCGCACGGCGCCACAGCGTGCAGGGCATCCCGCTGTTCGTGATGTTCCGCGAAGGGCAGGAGGCCGCGCGCCAGACGGGCCTGCCGCCCAAGAGCGCGTTCAAGTCCTGGGTCGAGTCCGTTTCGTAGCCTCAGTGTGAGGCAGAGTCTGATTTTGTCGGTGCCGCGCGGAACCTCGCGTGCGCCGGCGGCCCCGATGTAACGCCACTCATCGCCCAGGTGGTCACGTTGGTGAGCATAGCGGAGAGCGGTATCCGCGCGGGTTCGGGCAATTCGCCTTGACGCGCGAGCAAACGCGGCCAAAACGCTGGGGCGCGATGGACGCCTGTTACAAGAGCGAGCTGAACCGGGATGTGCCGCTGGCGCGGCCCGGGGAGTTTCGCGCGGTGGCCCTCGGGCCGCTGTCCGTGTGGCCGCCGGTGGTGCTGGCACCCATGGCCGGCGTGACGAACTATCCGTTCCGCTCGTTGTGCCGTCGTTTCGGCGCGGGGCTCTACGTGAGCGAGATGATCACCGCCCGGCCCCTGTCGGAAGGGCGGGAAAAGACGCTCAAGCTCAGCGACTTCGGTGCGGAGGAGAGCCCCCGGTCGCTGCAGCTCTACGGTGTGGATCCGTACTACGTGGGGGAGGCCGTCAAGCGTCTGGTGGGCGAAGGACGCGTCGATCACATCGACATGAACTTCGGCTGCCCGGTGCGCAAGGTCACGCGCAAGGGCGGCGGGTCGGCCATTCCCGTGAAGCCGCGGCTGCTCGCATCGATCGTGCGCGCGGCGGTGGGGAATGCGGAGCGCATTCCCGTCACCATCAAGTTTCGCATGGGCATCGACGATACCCTGCTCACGTACCTGGACGCCGGGCGCGTGGGACAAGAAGAGGGCTGCGCGGCCGTCGGTTTGCATGCGCGGACCGCAGCGCAGCTGTACGACGGCGATGCGCGCTGGGAGGCCATCGCGGAGCTGAAGGCGCGGGTGAGCATCCCGGTGCTCGGCAACGGTGACATCTGGGAGGCGGCGGACGCCCTGCGCATGATGCGCACCACAGGTTGCGACGGCGTGATCGTCGGCCGCGGCTGTCTCGGTCGGCCGTGGCTGTTCCGAGATCTTGCGGACGTGTTCGACGGGCGAGAGCCCGCCAATCCCCCGAACTTGGGGCAGGTCACGGACGTGATGCGGGAGCACGCCGAGCGCCTGGCGGCGTGGATGGGAGAGCGCCCGGCGCTGCGCGCGTTCCGGCGCCACGCCACCTGGTACACGAAGGGATTTCGGGGCAGCGCGGAGCTCCGGCAGCGCTTCATGCAGGTGACGGATCTACAAGGGTTGTCCCAGGTGCTCAGCAGCGTTCGGCGCGACGAGCCGTTCCCTCCCTCCGCCATGCGGGTGCCCCGAGGGAAGAGCTCGGGGACGCAAAAGGTCAGCCTTCCGGAGGGTTACCTGGACGACCGTTGGGACGCGACACCTCCCGAGGCGGGTGCCGAGGACGCCTTCAGCGGGGGCTGATTGCCCCAGTCGCCCGGGCCAACACCTTGAGGTAGACTCCGGCGGGAGGCAGGAATCGATGCAGGCGTTGAAGGCTTTGGCCGAGCTTCTGCGTTGGCGCTGGGCGCCGTGCATCGGCATCGTCAGCGGTGCGCTCTTGTACGTGCTCATCGCGGTGGTGGCGATCCCGTCGCGCGTGGGCGACATGCCCAAGCACTCTGCCAGCGGAGCGCTGGCCCCGCTGGCGGCGGACGAGGGATCGCCGCTGAGCGCGACGATGCCAACGACCCCGTCGTTGCCCACGCGCCGCCCGCTGCCGGTGCCCACCTCGCCTCCGCGCACCTTCACGCCGCCGCCCACCCCCATGCCGGCGCCGCCGCCGCCCGAGCCGGAGCCTCAGCGCGAGCCCGATCCGCCTCCGCCACCTCCGCCTCCACCACCGCCGCCGGCTCCCCAGGCCGACGAGCAGGGAGACGTGGAAGACGAAGAGGGCGCCGAGGACCCCGCGCCGCAACCGCCCACGCGGGTCGTGCCCCAGCGCTTCGCGTCTCCGCTGCGCATGCTGCCTGCGACGCGCACACCGCCGCCGCCGCCATCCGACGACGATCCAGATCAGGGCGAGTGAGTCAGCGGTAGCGAGCGCGCTCCAGCGCGCGACGCTCGGCCTTGGTCGGACGACCGCTCCCCCGCGGTCGCACCGCGATGCGCTCTTCGCGCGGCGGCGGAGGTGGCGAGTGGTCTTCGTACAGCTCCCGCGCCGCCGGCGGCGAAAGCCGCTTTTCCGCCAGTCCCGCGATGTCCAGCACCACCGGACCGCGAGGAGCGAGGGCCTCCACGCGATCCCCTACCTTCACCGCATGGCTCGCGCGTACCGGGTTGCCGTTGACACGCACGTGCCCGCCGACGCAGGCGTCGGTAGCCAACGTCCGAGACTTGTAGATGCGAGCGGCAGACAGCCAGCGATCGATGCGAACGGTCTCCATGGGCGAGGCCAAGGGTAGCTCACCGCCGGCTTCGGTGCTCGCCGAAGCCGCCTTGCGGGCGCTCGACCCACACGTGACAGAGTAGGGCTATCCTCGCCCGCCCATGATGCGCCCCACCGACACCGAGCGAACCACGGTGGTGCGCGAGGTGCTGCGCCTGACGGGTCCCGCGGTGCTCACCAGCTTCCTGCAGACGCTGGTGTTCCTGGTGGATCGCATCCTGCTCGGTCGCTACAGCGAGGCGGCCCTGGCGTCGATGCAGGTGCAAGGGCCGCTGCTCTGGTCCCTGTGGGGCATTTTCACTGGCTTGCTAGTGGGCACCGTACCGCTGGTAGCCCGTTCCGTCGGCGCCCGAGACTTGTCGCGCGCTCGGGATGTCGCTCGCGCCGCGCTCTTGCTCGCCTTCGTGCTCGGTCTCGGCGTGTCGCTTTCGTGCGGCGTGCTGGCGCGGCCCATCGTCGGCGTGCTGGGTCCCGACTCGGCGGAGCTGCGAGCACTGTCGGAGCGCTACGTCGTCATCGCCCTCGCCGGCTTTCCACAGATGTTCGTGGCCACCACCGCCGCCTTCGTGCTGCACGGCACCGGCAACACCCGCACGCCCTTCGTGGTGGGCTTGCTCTCCAACGGCGTGAACGTCGCCGCCAGCGCGCTCTTGGTGTTCGGTCTGTCTTGGGGTCCGTTCCACGTTCCGTCGCTCGGCGTTTCCGGCGCCGCCATCGGCTCCGCGCTGGCTTTCACGGTAGAAGCGGTGCTGCTGCTGCGGGCGTTGCGCGATCCCTCCGGGACGCTCGGGCTCGTGCCGCTGTTCCAGAGCGGCGGGCCCGCCGCGCGCCGAGACTTGCTGCGGGTCAGCACGCCGGCCCTGTTCGAGCGCGTCGTGATCCACGTCGGCTACCTCGCCTACGCCAGCGTCATCAACTCCCTCGGCCCCGTGGTCATGGCGGCCAATCAGGCGCTCATCACGCTGGAGTCGATCTGCTTTCTGAGCGCCGATGGCTTCGGCGTGGCCGCCGCCACGGTGGTGGGTCAGGCCCTCGGTCGCAAGGATCCGCGCCAGGCGCGCTTCGGCGCGCTGGTGGCCACGGGCTTCGCCATCTCGGCGCTCACCACGCTCGGGCTCGCCATCTGGGGCTCGAGCTCCGTCACCCTCGGCCTGTTCGTGCCCCGTGGCGCGGACGGCAGCGCCCTCGTGGCCGAGGCCCACAGCGCACTGCCCTGGCTCGCCCTGTCGCAGCCGTTCATGGCCATCGGCGTGGTGCTCGCGCAGTCGCTCCGCGGCGCGGGCGACACGCGCTCCCCCGTGGTCGCCGCGGTGGTCGGCGGCTTCGCGGTGCGCGTGGGCCTCGCGTGGTGGCTCGGAGCTCAGCTCGGCCTTGGCGTTCGCGCCGTGTGGATCGCCAGCGCCGTCGATTGGATGGTGCGCACGGTGTGGCTCTCCGGCGTCTTTCTCGCCGGCCGTTGGACTCGCCTCGAGATCTGATTGTTGGTCCGGCGCGATACCCGTCACGGACGAAAGCGCACGCGGCGGCACTGCGTGGCCACGCACAGCTCGCCTTCGACGTATTCGCCGCTGGGCTCCATGCCAACGACGATGGGCAATCGCGCGCGGCCTCGAGCGTCGGTGATGGCGCGCACGGTGTCGCCGTCCTGGAGCACGAGGCGCACCGGCAGGCCCGCGCGGGCGCGAGCGTCGCTCTGCGTGGTCGCGCCCTGGGTGCGCGTGTACTCGACCTGCGTACGCGTGCTGGATCCGAAGTCGAACAGATCCACTGCCGTGGCGATGGTGGCGGGCACGGCGACGAGAAAGCCAGCGAAGTTGTCCAGGCCGGAGTACATGCAGCCGACGTCGCGGTTTTCGCATTCGTCGGGTTGCGCCATCACCCAGACGCCAGCCGCTGCGATGGTAGCCTCGAGCGTGAGCACTACGGGATCCGGATACTCTTCGGTGGTGACCTCCAGGGTGCGCTTCTCACGCTCGCCCGATGTGCACTCCCGTTGCTCCAGCGCCACCACCTCGATGACGTCGCCGCGGCGCGCCGCGCTGAACCCGGAGCGCCATTCGCAGCTCTGGGTCGGTTCGCGCTCGACGGAAACCAAGCGGCTCGACTGCGACTGTAGCGTGGGCGCGCAGCCCACTGCGACAAGAACCAGGACGGCGAGCGCGCGCATGAGCCGTCTCGAGTGCAATCGGCGTGCCGCGGTGCGCCGCGCGGATACCGGCCGTTTCGCGCGGGCGCCGTGCGCTGGATTCACGCTGCGATGCCGCCGCCCTGGGCCGCGCCGGCACACCGCGCCGGGCATCGCGCCGGACCAACAGGCAGCGGCATATTTGGCCCACTCGGCAGTTGTCACGCGACAATTTCGCGGCGCACCGAATCACGTCGTTTCGTGGAGGGAACATGCTTCAGCAAATCTCAGCTCGTCGCCGGCCGCCGCCGCTCTGGTACGTCACGAACGGTGAGCTCACCGTGGGACCCGTACGCACGGACTTGCTCCTGCGCGGCGTTTGGTACGGCCGTGTCCCGGACGACTGTTGGGTGCGGGAATCGCGCTGGTCGGAGTGGCGCACCCTGGAACAAGTGCGGGAAATTCGCGCACTTCGCCAAGGGCGCTCGTACGCCGCGGAGCGCCAGACGGACTTCGGCGCGTTCTTGGTGGGTGCCAGTGATCCGAGCGAGGTGCTGCTGTTCACCCTGAGCTCCGCGATGAGCCTCACCGGCGCCACGACGGGGCTCGTGTATCGCTCGCGGCGCGCCTTCGGGCCGCCGGTGGCGTCGTATGCGCAGGGGCCCGGCATGAGCGAGATGCTCGGGCTCTTGCTCGATGGCGGCGACGCCGTGGTGGATCTGGCGCGGCGCGGCCGCGTGATGATCGGAGCTCCGGAAGACGGTTTTGCGCAGCGGCAGATCGCGCATCGCTCGAGCGCGGGGCACGCACCGGCGGGCGTGGCGCTGGTGCCGATCGTCTCCGGCAAGAACGTGATCGCCATGATGGAGCTCGGGCGCGCGGATCATCCGTTTCGACAAACCGACGCGCTGTCTTTGGCGAAGCTCTCGGCAGCTGCGGTTTTCAGCATCGAGCATTTTCGCGGCTGACGCTCCAGCGTAGGCTCGGGGCCTTCGGACCCCCGTGAAGACAGGCGACGTCCTCCTAGATCGTTTCGAGATCGAGCAGCGTGCCGGCGAAGGCGGCATGGGCGCGGTATTTCGGGCGCGGGACAAGCACACCGGGGACTGGGTCGCGCTGAAGGCAGCGCCGGCTCCGGACGAGGCCCGGGCGCTGTCTCGGCTCGATCACCCGGTCATCGTGCGCTACGTGGCCCACGGCGAGGGCTTTGTCGCGATGGAATGGCTCGACGGCGAGCTGCTTTCGGAGCGTCTCGCGCTCGGCCCTCTCGCCATCGCGGAGGTGGTCAGCCTGGGGCAAAGCTTGGCGTCGGCGCTGTCCCACGCCCACGCCCGCGGCGTGGTGCATCGCGATCTCTCCCCGCGAAATCTCCTGCTCGCGGGCGGTCGCGTGGAGAGCGCGCGTCTGCTCGACTTCGGTCTCGCGCTGGTGGGCGGTGCGCGTTCACGCTCGGGGGTGTTGCGCGGCAGCGCTGGGTACATGGCGCCAGAGCAGGTGCGCAGCGCCGACGACGTGGACGGGCGCGCGGATCTCTTTTCCTTGGGCTGCGTGCTGCACGAGGCGCTCACTGCGCAGCCGGCGTTCCGCGCGGAGCATTACCTGGGCGTGCTCGCCAAGCTGATGCTTGCGGAGGCGCCGGACGTTCGCAGCCTTCGGCCGGAAGCACCCGCCGGGCTCGCACGGTTGATCCGGCGCTTGCTCGAAAAGGACCCGGATGCGCGACCGGGCAGCGCGGAGGAGGTGGCGCGCGCCCTGGAGGGCGAGCCGGCGCACGCGGTGGAGGCGATCACGCGAGCGGAGCGCCACGTCGCCAGCGTGGTGCTGGCGGGGGACCTGACGCTGCCTCTGCAGCCCGGCACGGAGCCGGATGCGCGCACTCGAGAAATCGCGGAACGCTACTCCGCCGTGGCTGCGCCGCTGCCGAATGGGGCCGTTGCCTTGGGTTGGTCCGGCGCGGGCACGGCCCGGGATCACGCCGTGAGCGCCGTGCGCGCGGCCCTGGAGCTTCGGCCCTTGCCCGTCGCCGTGGCGACCGGCTGGGCGCGACAGGGCGGCGAGCTGTCCACCGGCGAGCTCATCGACCAGGCCGTGGTGATGTTGGCGGAGCCGGGCGCGCGTCAAGGCGTGCGCGTGGACTCGGTGACCTGGGGCCTCTTGCCCGCGCGCTTTCGCACGGAAGGCACGGACGAAGCACGTTGGGTCACCGGCGAGAGCGAGGGCGAGCCCACGCGGCGCTTGCTCGGACGCGTGGTGCCCTGCATCGGCCGTGAACGAGAGCTCCGAACGTTGCACGCCATGGTGGACGACGCCTTCGACGTTCCTCGCTCGCAGGTGGTGTTGCTCACGGGCGCGGCGGGGGTGGGCAAGAGTCGCGTGCGGCACGAGCTACTGCGCGCCGTCGCGGAGCAACGCCCGGAGACGCGCGTCTGGATCGGTCGCGGGGACGCGACCCGGGCCGGAGCTCCCTTCGGCATCTTGGGGGACGCACTTGCCCGCGGGCTTGGCCTGCGGGACGCCATCGGGGCTCGGAGCGAGTTCTTGGCGGAGCTCTGCGGCGTGTCGAGAGGGTCGTCCCCACAGCTGGATGCCGCCCGGAGCGATCCCGTGTTGATGGGCGATCAGCTCCGCGCGGCGTTCCAAGACCTGTTGGTGGAGGAATGCGCCAGCGGCCCGGTGCTGCTGGTGCTCGAGGATTTCCAGTGGGGAGACGTGGCTACGGTCACGTTGCTGGACGCCGCGCTCAGGAATCTCCCGGAGCTGCCGTTCTTCTTGCTCGTCGTGGCCCGCCCTCAGCTTTTTGACTACTTTCCGCGGCTTTTGCTGGACCGCGGCGCCCAGGAGCTGGTGGTGGGCCCGCTCACGCGGCGCTCGGGTGAACGCTTGCTCCGTACAGCGTTGGGCGACCAGATCGGAGCGGAGCGACTGGACGAGCTCGTCCGACGAGGCAACGGCAACGCCTTCTACCTGGAGGAGCTGGCGCGGGCGGAGGTCGAGGGGCGTGCCTTGCCGGACACGGTGCTGGCCATGGTGCAAGCGCGGCTGGAGGCGATGGAGCACGAGGCGCGACGAGTGCTGCGGGCAGCCAGCGTGTTCGGCAACAGTGCTTGGCTCGGCGGCATCGCCGCGTTGCTCGGCGGCGAGTCTCAGCGAGAAGAGGTCGCGCGTTGGCTCTCGACGCTGGCCGCTCGCGAGGTCGTGAGCAAGGTCCGCGATACGCGCTTCGTCGACGAGCCCGAGTACGCGTTCCGTCACGCGTTGGTGCGCGATGCCGCCTACGCCATGCTCACCGACGAAGACCGCGCCCTGGGCCATCGCCTGGCGGCCACCTGGCTTTCGCGCGTGGGGGAGACGGACGCGGGAACGCTGGCCGATCACTACGAGCTCGGGGACGCCGTCGGAGAAGCCTTGCCCTGGCTGGAACGCGCGGCGGCTTCGGCCCTCGACGCGGGGGACTTCGAGCAGGCCAAGCTTCACGCCGAACGCGGCGAGAAGATGGCGGCGGGAAGTGATGGCTTGGGAGGGCTGGTCGCGAGCCACGCGGAGGCGCTGCGGCTCTTGGGGCGCGCCGAAGACGCCGTGGAAATGGGAGCGAAGGCGCTGGCGCTGCTCGAGCCCGGCAGTGCGCGCTGGTGCGCCGCCGCCGGCGAGCAGGCGTTGGTGCTGCAGCGCTTGGCCCAGGGCGAAGAGCTCACGGACCTGGCGCGAGTGCTGCTGTCCACCACGGCTCGCCGCGGAGCGGGGGAGAGCTTGGCGCTGTCCCGGCTGCGCGCGGCCATCGCGCTGCTCCGCACCGGAAACGTGGCCGACGCGAATCGGTTGGCCAACGCCGCGCTGTCGCCGAGCGACGACGCTCGGCCCTTGGTCAGCGCCTGGAGCCATGCCTTCCGCGCGCTCTCGGCGCTGCAGGAGGGGGACCGTGGAACGTTCCTGGTCGAAGCGCGCACGGCGCGGCGTCACCATCTGGAAGTGGGCGACGAGCGGCCCGCGCTGGAGCAGGCCATCAACATGGGCAGCGTGTACGTCGAGCTCGGTCGCTTCGACCAAGCCGAGACCATGCTGCGGGAAGCGCTCGCGCGAGCGGAGCGGCTGGGGCTGTCGCACGCCCGGGCCGGCGCCATGCACAACCTGGGCTTGGCGGTCGCGCGCCTGGGGCGCACCGCCGAGGGGCTCGACCTCGAGCGGAGTGCCCTGCAGGTCTTTCATGGCCAAGACAAGCGTCTGGAGGGCGGCGTGCGCGTGTCCATGGCGCTCATCGCGCTGTGGTCCGACGACATGGCGCTGGCGACGCGGGAGGCGGCGCAGGCGGAAGAGCTGCTCTCGGACGCCGCTCCGCCCATGGTGCCGGTCGCTCTCGCCGTGCGGGCGAAGGCCGCTCTGGCGCGGGGCGAGTCGGAGCTGGCGCTGACTCTCGCCGAGCGCGCGATGGAGCTCTCCGCGTCGGTGGGTGTGGAGTTCGGCGGCGGATTGGTTCGCCTGGTGCACGTGGAGGCGCTCAGGGCGAGCGGTGACGAAGCCCGCGCCGAGCGCGCGCTGGCGCGCGCCCACACGCTGCTCCTGGAGCAGGCCGACGAGCTGTCGGATCCGGTGCTGCGAGAGAGCTTCCTCGAGGGCGTGCCCGAAAATCGCCGCACCCTGGAGCTGGTCACTCGGCCGACGAATACTGGCCTGGCGTGACGCATTTCGCGACTGTTTCAGAAATTCCGAGACGAACGAGGGAGAGCCGGCACTAAACTCGTCGCCTCCGGATGGCGCGCACCGAGGTCAACAGCACGACCGTGGCCGTGGAGCTCGAGACGAGCTTCGCCGCCAGTGCGTTCACCCTGCGCGTGATCGAAGGGCCCGACGCCGGAACGGCGCTCGAGCTCGATGGGGACGCGGTGGTCCGGCTGCTGATCGGGACCAGCCCGGCCTGCGACGCCCGCCTGGAAGATCCGCAGGTTTCTCGACGCCACGCCAGCGTGGAGCTGGTCGGGCGGCGCATCCGCATTCGCGACCACGACAGCACCAACGGCACCTTCGTGGACGGTGTCGCCATCGTGGATGCGTATTTGCGCGGCGGAGAGGTCGTGCGCATGGGCAGCACCGCGCTTCGCGTGGACGAGACCGGGCCCTACCGGGAAGTCACCCTGCCTACCGTGGTGCAGTTCGGTCGCGTGATCGGCGCTAGCGTGG
Source organism: Polyangiaceae bacterium (assembly GCA_020633235.1). Classification (NCBI taxonomy): domain Bacteria; kingdom Pseudomonadati; phylum Myxococcota; order Polyangiales; family Polyangiaceae; species Polyangiaceae bacterium. Next base: position 432,284 of record JACKEA010000001.1, read on the forward strand.
CCATGCGGCGGCTGTATCCGCTGTGCGCGCGCTTGGCGAAGGCCGACGTCCCGGTGGTGATCGAGGGGGAGACGGGCACCGGCAAGGAGCAGTTGGCAGAAGCACTGCACGAGGAGGGCGCGCGGTCCGGCGGTCCCTTCGTGGTCTTCGACTGTACCGCGGTGGCGCCCAATCTCATCGAGTCCGAGCTGTTCGGTCACGAGAAGGGAGCCTTCACGGGATCCACGGGCACGCGGCGCGGCGTGTTCGAGCGTGCGGACGGGGGCACGTTGTTGATCGACGAGATCGGCGATCTGCCGCTGGCGTTGCAGCCCAAGCTGCTGCGCGCCATCGAGCGCTCGGAGGTGACGCGGGTGGGTGGTGAGCGTCCGATCCGGGTGAACGTGCGAGTCTTGGCCGCCACGCGCCGGGACCTGGACCACGAAGTGCAGCTCGGACGCTTCCGGGACGATCTGTTCCACCGCATCGCGGTGACGCGCATCGAGCTGCCGCCCCTGCGCGATCGCGCAGGGGACGTACGGCTGTTGGCCAGCTACTTCTGCACCCAGCTGCACGCCGACGCGGACTCCATACCGCCGGACCTGATGCGTCGCTGGGAGGACTACGCCTGGCCCGGAAACGTGCGCGAGCTGCGCAACGCGGTGATGCGTCGCGTGGCCCTGGGGGATCTGGCGGACGACGCGCCCAGCAGTGAGGATGCGCCCAGCGTGGCGCGGGACCTGGCGCTGGGCGCCCGCGCCTCGGGGGATCCCATCGCCCAGGTGATCGCCATGGACCTGCCCCTGGCGGAGGCTCGGCAGAAGATCGTGGACGAGTTCGAAGCGCGCTACGTGGAGCAGTTGCTGGCCAATCACGGCGGCAACGTGACGCGGGCGGCCGCTGCGGCGGGAGTGGCGCGACGCCACCTGCAGAGACTCAAGGCGCGCTTCGAGTCGCGTTGACATGGCCCGGCTCGCCGCGCTCGTGATCGCGCTGGGGCTCCTCGGCTGCACGGAGCGCGCTCCTTCAGCGAGTGGTCGGCTGTGGCCGGAGGCCGACCAGCTGTTCCATCGCGAGCCCCGCTGGGTCGGCGGTGATGGCGCCTACTCGGTTCCCCTTGGTGGCGATCGCGTGCTGTGGCTGTTCGGGGACTCCTTCATCGCTCAGGGACCCGTCCTGGATCGCTCGCATTCCCGCATGGTGCGCAACAGCGTCGCGCTCGAGACGGGGCTCGATCCCGCGAACGCCTTCATGGAGTTCCATTGGCCCGAAGTGGACGGCGAGCCGCAGTCCTTCGTGCCGGAGGACGGAGCGTCTTGGTTCTGGCCCATGCACGGCGTCGTGGTGGGCTCCCGCTTGCTCTTGTTCTACGAGCGGCTGGGCACGCCGGCAGGGGACCCGGACGGATTTCAGACCGACGGCTGGAGCGCGCTGGTGGTGGACCATCCCGAAGCGCCGATTTCCGCGTGGACGCCCAGGGGAGCGCTGCTCCCGAAGAGCAGTCACGACGTCATCCTGGGTGAGGCCGCGCTCCTCGAAGAGGACTTCCTCTACCTGTATGGCACGCGAGGCCAGCGTCACTCCGTGTATCTCGCGCGCGTTGGCACCGGCGCAGCGCGCGAGGGGGACTTGCGGAGCCTGGAGTGGTGGACCCTTGCCGGGTGGTCCAAGACCGACGCACCAGAGTCCGTCGTGGACTTCGGCGCTCCGGAGCTCTCCGTGCACTACGACCACCACGTGAATCGCTACCTGATGGTGCACACCGAGGGCTACGGAGGGACCACTCTCGCGTTGCGTGCGGCGGACCGACCCGAAGGCCCGTGGACGCCGCCCCGAGACATCCTGCGTCCACCGGAATCGAGTGAGCCCGACGCCTTCGTGTACGCCGGCAAGGCTCACCCCGAGCTCTTCGGTGCCGATCTGGTGGCGACCTACGTGCCCAGCAGCTTCGCCGACGTTCCGAGAGAAGACGAAGATCGGTTGTACTTTCCTCACTTCGTGCGGGTGAGCTTCTGATGCGCCGGAAGCTCGTGCTGCTCGCGGCGCTTGCCTGGGCCGTTCCCGCGCGCGCGGAATGGCTGCCGGCCCAGGGGCGGAGCTTCTCGCGGGCGACGTCGGCCTCGCGGGACGCTCCGGTGCTGGAGCTCGCCTATGGCCCCAGGAGCTACGGCAGCATCGGCTTGGAGCCGGCGCTCTACGCGCACCGCTCGGGTCGCGGGAGGTTCGTGGTTGGATTCTCGGCCCTGCTCGCGTTCGAGAACGAAGACACCACGCCGGTGGTGCCGGATCAGCCGCTGTGGCGCGACGTCGCGGGAGCGTTCGTGGCCCACGCTTTCGGCGACCTCGAGATCGCGGGGTTCCTCGGTCATGAAGCGAGCTTCGCCGTGGATCGACCTCCGGATGCCTACCGCCCGACCGACATCCCTTTTGGGGGAGGGGGTTGGTTCGTCGCGCCGGACATCGCGTTGCGCTCGGGCGTCACTGCGAGCGTCGAGCTCACGTCGCGCCTCGGTGACCGGCTGTATACCAACTTCTTCCCCGCGCTCGTCGGTCAGCGCGAGGAGTCGGACTACGTCGCGGACTTCCTGCGCGAGGGCTCGAGTCAGATGCCTTTCGCGGAGCTGTCCCTGCGCTGGAAGCTCGCGCCGTGGCTCCGTCCCGTCGTGTCCGTCTACGGCGAGGCCCTGGTGCCCCATGACGACAGCGCCAAGGCCGGCGTGCTCGTACGCGGGCTCTTCGGCGCGGGCTTCACGGGGGCCGCCGGCACGTTGACGCCGTTCGTCGCGGCAGCGGCGGGTAACGGCAAGGGTTGGCTGGTCAACCGCCAGGAGCTCTCGCTGTCCCTCGGGGTGCGCCTCTCGCTGGAGAGCGCGCCATGAGAGCCTGGCTGCTCCTCGCGTTGCTGCTGGGCGGCTGCGGTGTGCGCCTCGACGAGACGCCCGAGCCGGCGCCGGCGCCCAGCTCGCCGCTGGCGCCGTCCTGCCCATTGTTCCCTTCGTTCGCTCACGTTTGGGGACGAGCGAGTCCCATCGGCGACGCGTGGTTGTGCGAGAGCGTCTCCAGCGCCGGGCAAGAGCAGGTGAACGCCGGGGTGACGATCGCGGGCGGCGCGGATCCGTGCGGCACCGAGGGCGTGGTCGAGCAATTGGTGAACGACTCACCGAGACCCGAAACCCTGCCGCCCCAGCCGCTATCACCGGTGAGCTTGGATGGCGCGCGATGGCTGTTCTACGCGCTGTACCGTTCGGATTCGAGTCAGCCCTTCGGCGTCGCGAAGGAGGGCTATGGCGTGGCCGCCTTCGATCCCACCAGCGGCCGCTACCAGCCCACGGAGCAGCTGCTGTGGACCGCGGATCGTCCTGCTTTCGGCAGCGGCGCCCTGGTGGAGGGAGACGACGTCGTGCTGTACGGCTGCAGCGGTGGATATCCGGAAGAGGACTGCTACGTGGCGCGGGTCGCCAAGACGAAGGTCGACGATCTCAGCGCCTACCGTTACCTCAGCGGTGGCGGGCACGAGACCACGTCCATCGATGCCGCGGCGATCGCGTTTCGCGGGGGCGCTCCGTCCGTGAGCCGGCTTGCCGATCGCGATCGCGTCGTCGTGGTCTACGCGAAACCGCTCGGCGATCGCTTGCTGATGCGCACGGGGCTCGGACCGCTCGGACCCTGGTCCAAGCCTTACGAGGCCGCCCGCTGCGACGTGCCCAGCGGCGGATTCTGCGCGTCGCCGGTGATCGTCGACCAGCCATCCCCGACGACGTTGCGCGTGAGCTACGCCGTCTCGACTCTGGCCGCGGGGGCGCGGGAGGCCGCCCCGAAAGCATACTCGACGCGCCTCGCCACGGTGACTTTGCCCGCCGCGCTGCCCTGAGCTTGGCTTGACCCCCAGCCGAGCGTAGAATTTCTGCGTGCTTCGCAGGGTCTTAGGCGCGCTCCTTTTGGCGCTGCTGACGCTCGTCGGCTGCGCCAGCTCCGAGGTGCCGTCCGTTGCGGGAGAGCAGCACGACGCGGGGTCGCACCCAGGGGACGCCGGCGCGGACGGGCCGGCATGTACGCCGGACTGCCTGGGCAAGACCTGCGGCCCCGATGGTTGTGGCAAGTACTGCGGCAGCTGCTGGGGAGACGCGTTCTGTACCCCCGACGGGACTCTGTGCTCGCCCACCTGCGTGGGATCCTGCGACGGCAAGAGCTGCGGCGACGATGGCTGCGGCAACTCCTGTGGTAGCTGCGCCGCGGGAGAGTACTGCGTGGGCGGCACCTGCTCGGGGTCCTGCACGCCGAGCTGCACGGGCAAGAGCTGCGGCGACGACGGCTGCGGGGGCAGCTGCGGCAGCTGCGCCGCGGGGCAGGCGTGTGTGAACGGCCAGTGCAATTCCAGTTGCAGCCCGAGCTGCAGCGGCAAGAGCTGCGGGCCGGACGGATGCGGCGGCACCTGCGGCACCTGCGGTGTGGGCAAGGTCTGCAACACGACGACCGGGAGCTGCGACGCCACATGTACGCCGGCGTGCTCGGGCAAGAGCTGCGGTTCCGACGGCTGCGGCGGGCTGTGCGGCACCTGTCCGTCGGGCCAAGGCTGCAGCGGAGGCCAGTGCGCGTGCGATCCCCAGTGCGGCACGAAGAAGTGCGGCCCCGACGCCTGCGGCGGTAGCTGTGGCAGCTGCGCCGCGGGGGAGACCTGCAGCTCCGGCAGCTGCAGCTGCGTGCCGCAGTGCACGGGGAAGCAGTGCGGCCCAGATGCTTGCGGCGGTAGCTGTGGCAGCTGCTCGCGCTCACAAACGTGCCAGAACGGTGCGTGCGTGTGCGTGCCGCAGTGTTCGGGAAAGCAGTGCGGCCCAGATGGTTGCGGTGGCAGCTGTGGCAGCTGCAGCGGTGGCAAGATCTGCAGCGGCGGCAGCTGCGTGTGCCACGACACGCTCCAGCCGGGGCAGGCCCTGGGCGTCGGCGAGTCGATCACCAGCTGCGACGGCGACGTCACGCTCGTGATGCAGAGCGACGGCAACCTGGTGCTCTATGGGCCTCCCGGCGCGCTGTGGTCGTCGAACACGGCCAACACTCCGGCGAACGTCGCCGTCATGCAGGGGGACGGTAACTTCGTGGTGTACGCCGGGAACACCCCGTACTGGAACTCCAACACGGCCAACCACGCCGGCGCGTACCTGGTCGCTCAAGACGACGGCAACGTCGTCATCTACCAGGGCAGCACGGCGCTCTGGTCCACGCAGACCTGCTGCTACTGATGGCGAGCGCGATCACGCTCACCTTTGGCACCGGGGAGTGCTTGCGGCTGCCGCTCTCGAACGGAGCAATGTCCGCGCTCGTGGCATCTTTGGTGTGGGTCGGCTCCGAGGTGATCGACGATGACCCTTGGGCAACCGACGTACTCCGCCTGCTCGCGAGCCATGACATCGCGGCCATCGGGAGCTTGCCGATACTGGAGCTCGGGCGGCTCGGCTTCGACGAGGGGAGTCTCTTCGAGCAGAAGGCGCTGATGACTTTGATCGTCGACCTGACGCTCGGCCGCGACGTTCCCTCGTCGCCGAGACGGCTGTTCCCGAACTTGGGAGCACTGAGGCTCATGATTCAGCACTTGAGGGCGGACGGCATCGACCCGCGGCCCCCCGAGTGGCCCTTGCCGCGACCCGATCGGGTAGAGCGCTGCCCGCGGGATGGAGCGCTGCTGCACGCGCGCGGCTGCGTCGTCTGCAATACCTTCGTGGATCTCACAAGAGCTTGAGCTGAGGCGGCTCGAGGCGGGACCACACCACCTTCTCGGCCTCGTCCATCCAGCTTTCCCGGGGAATGCTGGCGAGGCTCAGGAACTCGAGGGCGTGGTCCCGAAGCTCGCGCAAGAGGCGCGCGTCGATGGCGCGCTGGAACTCGGGATCCGTGGCGCGGACGCCGTCGGCGGCGGGGCGCTCGAGCACCGGCACATGGATCAAGAGATCGTAGGTCTTCATCCAGTAGGCCACCAGCTCGTCCAGGCCTTCTTGTCCGCCGGAGGCGAGCAAGAGGTACACGTAGTTGTCGAGGGCGGAGCGGTCGCAGATCACCACGGGATGGCGATGTGCCGCGATGACCTCCTCGGCGATCTGCGTGTGAAGGATCCACGATTCGCTCGCGAGGCCGGTTTCTTCGTTGATGGGCAGCGGGCAACGACGCGCGACCTCGTGGATCACTTCCAACACCACGTCTCGCGCCTTCAGCCGAGCGGCCAGTCCGTAGCAGAGCGTCGTCTTGCCCACGCCGTGGCTACCAATGAACGCCACTTTGAAGCACTTGGCCATCGAGCGAGCACCATATCGCTGACGCGCCTGCCTGTGGTGGAGTTTGAGGGCCCTCCCGTCGATGCTACGATGCAAGACGAAAGCCATGAGTGCATTGATCCCCACGCGTGCCTACCGCACCGCTTACCGGGCCCAACAGACGACGTTCCTTCTCAACTGTCTGGCGGCGCACCGATTTCTGCGGACCGTGTCCGGGCTCAAGATCGAGCCGAGCCCAGCAGCGCTGCTCGAAGTTCGCCGCCGCTACGACGAGCTCCTGGACTGTGATCTCTCCAACGTGGAGCGCGGCGTCTATCCTCGCAGCTTGCTGTTCCAGTTTCCCGTGGCGGACTACGCGCGGCAGCTGCCCAAGCTGGTGCGAGACTTCCCGCGGACCATCGCCCGCGCGCGGCGCAAGAACTACCAAGACCTGCCGAACGACGTGCAGCTGAGCGACTATCCGCCCTATTTCCGCCGCAACTTCCACTGGCAGACGGACGGCTACTTCAGTGAGCGCTCGGCGGAGCTGTACGACGTGGGCGTGGAGTTCCTGTTCCTGGGCACGGCGGACATCATGCGGCGCCAGGTGATCCCGCCGCTGGTGGAGAACCTCGGCCGCCAGGGCCGGCCGCGCATCCTGGACGTGGCGTGCGGCACCGGCCGCGCCCTGCGACAGATGGCCCTGGCCATGCCGGGCGCCAAGCTGTACGGACTGGATCTTTCGCCCTACTACGTGCAAGCGGCGCGGGAGTTGGTCACGGACGTTTCTCCGGACGTTTCCTTCGTGGCGGAGAATGCCGAGAACATGCCGTTCCGGGACGACTATTTCCAGGCCGTCACCAGCGTGTACTTGTTCCACGAGCTGCCGAGAAACGCGCGTCGCAACGTGTGCCGCGAGATCTTTCGCGTGCTCGAGCCCGGGGGCACGGTCGTGTTCGAGGACTCGGCGCAGTACGCCGAGGCGGGGGAAGTGGCGTTCTTCCTCGAACGCTTCAGCGAGGAATTCCACGAGCCGTTCCACCGCGACTACCTGCGGGACGACATGGCGGAAATGCTGACCGAGACGGGTTTCCAGGTGCAGAGCGCCGAGCCCTGCTTCGTGTCCAAGGTCGTGGTCGCGAAGAAGCCCTGATCAGCGTTTGGCGCAGCCCATGCGGGTGCTCAGGCCGAAGCCCGTGCTGAGGCCCACGGTGGTGTCGCTGACGCGGCCGTTTGGCGAGATCACGTAGTTCGTGGGGAATGCGCTCACGTGATAGGCGGCGAGCACGGCGTCGTTCCCGAGCAACACCGGATAACGGATGTCGTGCTCCTTGACGAAGCTCCGGATCCGCGCCGGATCCTCCGAGTCCGCGACCACGGCGATCAGCGCTTGATCCGAGGCGAGCCCCGCGTAGATGTCATTCAGGGTTCCGAGCTCCTGACGGCATACGCCGCACCACGTGGCCCAGAAGTGCACCAGCACCGTCTTGCCGCGCAGGCTCGCGAGGCTCACCGGCTTGCCCTCGAGGTCCATGAGCACGAAGGCCGGGGCTTCCGTGCTGCCCGAGGACAGCAGGTTGCGCTTTTGCCAGGTGGTGACGGCCAGATACACGGCCACCAACAAAAGCGCTTCCAGGGTCCAGCGGGTGATTCGGGAGCGAAGGGGCGGCTTTTCGGCGCGCGCGGAGGCTTCGGTCACTCTTTCTTGCTCTTCAGCAGGGCTCGTACCGCCTGGCGGGCGAGCATCGGTGCCGAAAGCATGCTCCTCGCGAGGGAAGCTGCAAGCGCAATGGGGGTGGAGCCATGAGCGACGATGGCGACGCGTTCGCCGTTCTCCGCGTCTTCCAGGGCGCCGCGGGCGATGGTCCGCGTGCCGTCCGAGCGGATCTCCACCACCATGCGAGCGACCACCGGCGGCTCGTCCGAGTGCTCCACCTGGGTGCTGCCGACCTTCTCGATATCGTCGTCCTTCATGGGTGGTCCCCGGGAAGCGTGGCCCGAGGCTTCTTGCCGCGCCACGGCTTCCAGGCACCGCTCAGTGCTGCGTCGCAAGGCGGCGGGAAATTGGGGCTCGCGTAGCGAGGCTGCCCGCTCTCGCCGGCGTTGTCGAAGACCAAGATGCGTTCGTGCTCGTCGATGGCGAAGGCGTGCATGGGGCCGCCACCCGCTGCCACGGGCCAGGCGTAGGCGATGAAGCGACGCTCCGCGAGCTCTTCGTTCACTGGGTCGGTGGGGCGCGCGGTCAGGCCGCCTGCCGCGCCGGGCAAACAAACCAAGAAAAGATAGCGCCCCACGTTCGCAGCGGGTCCCTGGGGAGTGTCTTCCAAATGCGTGAAGTGCGCTTCGAGTAGCGGCGGCGAAGGATGCTCGCCATTGCGCAGCGGCTTGGCTCCGGAAAGGCCGGTGATGAAGGCGGCGGAACCGACATGATCTCCATCCGGGTCGATGGTGCCCCGCTTGCGCAGCACGTCCTGGCTGAAGGAGATGTCCCGCAAGCGCGAAACGGCGGTGGTCGCCGTGGCCGAGTTCCCGCCCTGCATCAGGCCCGGGATGGCTTCCGTCGCCACGAAGCGGCAGACGGCGACGGTTGCGAGGATGGCGGCGGCGCCCAGGACGTAGCGACAGCTGCGTAGGGTGGCGGGGGGCAGCGCGGCCGGCAGTGACAGGAAGGTCAGAAGCGTGGCCAGGCCGGCCGGGAGCGACAGCTTCGGCAGCAGGATGCTGACCGCGGCGAGCAGCAGCACCAACACGGTACCGCCCAGCCAACTCGAGGTGTTGGCGCCGGCTTTTGCTTCAGTGGTCAACGCCGCGGCGGCTTGGAGGAAGGATGGGGAGCGTGTTCCGTCGTCACTTCCTCACCGCTTACCGCATATCCACCCAGCGGTCTCGTGATGGGATCCGGCTTGCGGGGTAGCGGGGACGGCTTGGGCGGTGGCTCCACGGCTTCCAGCGAGTTTCCAGGTGGCGACGGCCGCGAGGCAGCGATTGCCCACTCCAGCTGGCTCCGGGCCGGGGGCTGCGTGGAACGCTGCGTGACGCCGGCCTCCACCGTGGGGCGATCCCCCGGATCGAGCTCGAGCTCCGAGACCATGGGCTGTACCGGTTGGGCCGCGGCGGGGTGGGCGGGCAGGGTGCGCTTTGCGTCCCGGGGGGTATGGACGGGCTCGCGCAGGGTCTCGAGCTCCTGGATGAGGTCGGCGTTTTCTCGCAGCAGGCGGGAGAGCTGGGCTTGGGCGTCGTCCCGTTGGGCCTGCAAGCGGCGCAGGACCTCGCGCGAACGGTCGCGTTCGGTGGTGAGCTTCTCAATCACGTGCCGAGCTTCGACCAGCTCCTGCGCGGCATCCGTGATGGGGCGATCCGGTGGCGTGAGGTTCGAGCGGCGTTCCTCCGCGGCGTCCCTGCGCGCCATCTGCTCGAGCTGGGCTCTCAGCGCCTCGCGCTCCCGCACCACGCGCTCGAGTGTTTGCTCGTGTTCGTCGAGCAAGCCAGCGAGGAAGCGATCTTGATCGTCGATGATGTAGCGACGCTCCGCGTCCGCCTGGTCCCGCGCTTCGACCAACGCGCGTTCCAAGAGCTCCACTCGATTCTTCAGCGCGAGGCGTTCTTCGTTGCTGGAGCCGAGCATCTCTCGAACCCGCGCGAGCTCCTGGTTGAGCTGGGAGTTGGCTTCGCGGGCGCCGCTCACATTGGCGGTCACGAGCTGGATGGCGCGGTGCAGCGCGCTGAGGCTCGCCTCCGCTCGGGAGCTGGCGGCCAGTGCCGCTCGGACGTGTTCTTCGCTGGGCTCCTGCGCCTCCGGCTCGCTCGCCGTGAGCTCCGGGGGTGTCCACGCCGAGTCCACGGTCTCGGAGGTGTCGTCGGCCTGGGCCGGCATGCCGGGCACGGTGCGCATGGAGCCCCAAGGATACCCGAAGGCGGCGCTCCTCGTCCCGTCCGACCCGGGTCTTTTTAGCTGAATGAATACCAATGCTTGCTCGGCCCTCGGGCGCTCCCAGGGGCGGCGACAAGCTGCTACGATGCGGTGGAATGAGCCGACGTCTAGTGAGCCTGCTGGTCGCGCTCTGGGTCGCGACAGGCTGTGACTCGGGGGATGCCGGTCCCGCGACCCCCGCCACGCCTCCGCCGCAGGCGTCGTCCGCTCCCAAGCCGCCCCCCCCGCCCCCCACGCCGGGCGGTCCGGTGACGTTCGCCTCGGAGGACGGCGCCGCCCTGGCTGGGGTGTTGTACGTGGCGCCGAACAAGTCGGCTCCCAGCGTGATCTTGGTTCATCGGCAGTATGGAGACCGTGCGGAGCTCTCCGATCTGGCGCAACGGCTCCGGAAATCCGAGAAGCGCTACACGGTCCTTTCCTTCGATCTCGCCGGCCATGGCAACTCCAAGCTTCCGGACAAGAGCAAGCCGGACGACGTGGCCCGCCTCACGAAGGACGTGAAGGCCGCCATTGCACGCGTCAAGGAGGCGACCGGCGGGGCGACCCGCGGCTACGTCCTGGTCGGCTCTTCGCTCGGTGCCACTCTGGTCAGCCGCGTGGCCGACGACGAGCCGAAGGTCCTCGCGTTGGCCCTGGTGTCTCCAGGGGCGGCCATCAGCGGCATGGACATCTACGAGCCCTATGCGGAGGTCCGGACGTTGCCCACTTTCCTGGCGGGCAGCGCGGACGATCCCATCAGCCAAGCACCCTTGGACGCCCTGGAGAAGATGGCGAAAAACGGAACGGTGCGGCGCTACCCGGGTGCCGTACACTCGGCGGGACACATCGCGAAGGCGAACCCGGCCCTGTGGGACGACCTCGAGGATTGGCTGATGAAGGTTTTCAACGCCGAGCAGGTCGAGCGACAAGCTCGCCAAAAGGGCAAGCACTGATGCCGCGGATCTTGGTGGTGGAGGATTCCATGGCGATGCGCGCGTTCGTGCGCGATGCCCTGGAGGCAGATGCCGAGCTCGGCCCCACGGAAGTGGTAGAGGCCGAGAGTGGATTCGAGGCCCTCCGCCTGCTGCCCCGCGGGCCTTGGGATCTGGTGATCACCGACATCAACATGCCGGACATCAACGGCCTCGAGCTGTTGTCCTTCATTCGCAAGAGCGAGCAGCATCGCGGCGTTCCCGTCCTGCTCATTTCCACGCAGTCCTCCGAGCGGGACCGCGAGCGGGGCCTGAAGCTGGGCGCAGACGGCTATCTGGCCAAACCCTTCACTCCGGAGTCTCTGCGGGAGGAAACGGCGCGGCACCTCACGCCCGCGGCATCGTCGAATGGCTGACGTCACGGACAAGGCCCGCGAGGAGTTCTTCTCCGAGGCACAAGAGATCATCGAAGGCCTCAGCAAGAACCTCCTGGCCCTGGACGCCGCGATGAAGTCCGAAACGGAGGACCCCGCGCTGGTGAACGAAGCGTTCCGCGCGGTGCACACCCTCAAGGGCCTCGCGGGCCTCTTTGGCGCGAGCAAGATGGGGCTGCTCTCGCATCGCCTGGAAGACGTCCTCGACCACCTGCGGCTCGGGCGCATGACCCTGAACGAGCGCGTGTTGGACGTGCTGTTTTCCGCCATCGACGTCTACGGGCAAATCCTGGCCGTGGAAAAGCACGGTCTGGACGACCCTCTGAGCTCCGTGGACGAGCTGGTGGATCAGCTCGGCTACCTGGGGGCGGACGCCAACAGTGGCAGCAGCCCGGCCATCGAGTACGAGCTGGATCCCGGCCTTTTGGCGGTGCTCACGGAGTACGAAGAGCATCGCCTGCGCACGAACATCGAGCAGGGGTTGCGGCTCTACCGGCTGCGAGTCCAGTTCGACTTGGCCACCATCGACAAGGCGCTGGAGGACATGAAGTCCCGCGCCAAGAAGCACGGCGAGATCGTCACCTACCTGCCTACTGGAGAGTCGCCGTCTCCGGACGCCATCGAGCTCGATCTGCTGATGGCGTCGCGGGACGACCTGGCCATGCTGATCGGCTCCCTGGGTGCGGACAACGTGGTGATCGAGGAAGTGCCGCGGCGTCGCGCCGGCGTAGGCACCATCCCGCCGTCGATGGCGCCGACCGGTACCAGCGTCAGTCCCAAGATGATGGTGACGCCGTCGGTCTCCGAGTCCTTGGCGGCCGAGCCCGCCGTGGTGGAGCCCGCGGGATCGCTCCGCGCCGTGAGCCAGACGGTGCGCGTCGACATTCGCAAGCTGGATCAGCTCATGAACATCGTGGGCGAGCTCGCTATCGTGCGCAGCACGCTGGCCAGAATCGGCGAACGCGTGCGCGGCGAGGGCAATCGGCAGTTGGGCAGCGAGCTCCAACGACTGCATCGCAGCTTCGATCGTCGCCTGGCGGAGATGCAGGACGCCATCTTGGAAGTCCGCATGGTGCCGCTGGGGCAAATCTTCGACCGCTTGGCGCGAGTGGTGCGGCAGATCAGCCGGGAGCTGGGCAAGGAAATCCGCCTGGTGATCACCGGCGCCGAGACCGAGATCGACAAGCTGATCGTTGAAGAGCTCAGCGATCCGCTGATGCACATGATTCGCAACGCCATCGACCACGGCATCGAAGCCGCCGAAGAACGCAGAACCGTGGGCAAGCCCGTGGCGGGCACCATCGCGTTGAACGCCTACCAAAAGGGCAATCACGTGATGATCGAGATCGAGGACGACGGCGCCGGCATCGACGAAAGCGCGCTGGTGGATCGAGCCGTGCGCCTGGGCAAGCTGTCCACCTCGGACGTGGGCGAGCTCACCCGCGCGGAGGTGCTCGGGCTCATTTTCGTGCCCGGGCTCAGCACCCGTGCGGAGGCCGGCGAGCTCAGCGGCCGCGGCGTCGGCATGGATGTGGTGAAGACCAACATCGGCAAGCTGGGTGGCGTGATCGACGTGCAGAGCGAGCAGGGCATCGGCACCAAGATGATGATCACCCTGCCCATCACGCTGGCCATCGTCAGCGCGCTGGTGGTCGAGGTGTACGGTCACACCTTCGCGATTCCGATGAGCAGCGTCTCGGAAGCCATCGTGTTCGATGGACGCGGCAGCCGAGTGGTGGATGGGCGAGAAACCATGACCTTGCGCGGCACCACCTTGCCGCTGTGCCGCCTGGAACAGCTGCTCGGCTTGTCGGAGAAGGAGCCCCCGCCGCGGCGTCGCTTCGTGGTCGTCGCGTCGCTGGCCGCCCGGCGTCTGGGGCTGATCGTCGATCGCCTGGTGGGTCAGCAAGACATCGTGATCAAGCCGCTCGGACACTCGCTGTCGTCGGTGCGCGGCTTCGCGGGCGCCACCGAGCTCGGAGATCAACGCGTGGGCCTGGTGCTCGACGCCGGTGCTCTGATCGAAGAGGTACTGGCCAGCATCGACGCCACCATCACCGCTGGGGGGAGCTTGCATGGCTGATCTCGCCAAAGTCCGGGATCAGCGGGTCGTCGCTCAGAAGCCCGTTCGGGAGTTCTTGGTGTTCACCCTCGCGGACGAGCTCTACGGCGTGGAGCTGACGCGCATCCGCGAAATCCTGAGCCCGCCGCCGGTCACCGAGGTCCCCCGCGCACCGCGAGACGTGATCGGCGTGTGCAGCGTCCGAGGTCTGCTGGTGACGGTCGTGGACCTGCGTCGTCGCATGAGCGTGAGTGAGAGCCCGCCCACGCGCCGGACGCGCATTCTGCTTGCGAGCGCCCCTCACGACGAGGTGGTCGGACTGTTGGTGGACGAGGTCAGGAACGTGGTGCGCTTGTCCGAGACGGAAATCGAGGTGGCCACGTCGGTGCTGGGCGGCGACGTGTCGGAGCACGTGTTCGCTGTCGGCCGCCCCAGCTCGGACAGCATCTTGGTGCTGCTGGATCTCGGCTCCGTCGTCGGCGAAACCAGGGAGAGTGCGCAATGGTGAGCTCACGCCATCGTCCCGATCCGGACAAGAGCTTGGTCGGTTTTCTCGTGGGTAGCGTGCACTACGCGGTGCCGATCAGCTCCGTGCGCGAGATCGTCAACCCGCTGCCCGTGACCACCTTGCCTCACGCGCCTTCGGCCGTGGTGGGCGTCGCGGATCATCGCGGCGAGGTCGTGCCCGTGGTGGATCTGCGCGTGCGGTTCGGCTTGCCCGCGGCGCCGGACTCGCGGCGCTCCAAGTGGATCCTGGTGGACATCGCGGGCCGCACCGTGGGCCTCAGCGTGGACGGCGTCACGGAAGTGTTCGGGACCGGCGGTGCGGAGCTCCGCCCGGCGCCGGCGCTGGGCACCGGCGACGACGTGCGCGGCATCGCCGGAGTCACCAGCTACGACGAGACCATGGTCTTCGTGCTCGACGTGGATCGCTTCGACTCGTTGACGGCACCCTTGGCGGAGGCGGGGCTCTTGGGGGGCGAGCCGTGAAGGTCGAGGAGATCGAGCAAGGCCTGCTGTCGGAAGATCCGGAGCTTCGCCGCCGCGCAGCGGCGGCCCTCGCGAACGAAGCGGGGCCGAAGAGCGTGGCCCTCTTGATGCGCGCGCTGGGCGATGAGGACTGGCGCGTACGCAAAGAAGCGACGTCCGCCGCGGTGGCCTTGCGCCCGTCCCGCGCCGTGCTCGACGCGCTGTGCAGCGCCTTCGAACCTGGGCAGAACGTCGGGCTGCGCAACGCTGCGGTGGAGGCCATCGCCGGCTACGGAGAAGTCGCGGTGGAAGCGCTGGGCAACGCCCTCGCCACGCTGGACGCGGACGGTCGCAAGCTGGCGGTGGAGGCTTTGGCCAAGACGGGCCGTCCGCGTGCCCTTCGCTACCTGGAGGCAACGCTGGGCGACGACGACCCCAACGTGCGGGCCGCGGCCATGGAAGCGGTCTCTCAGATCGCCTCCACGTGCTCCACGCAGGCCATCGTGGTGCTCGATCGCGGGCTCGACTCCGCCGACGCGCTGCAGCGCCTGGCAGCGCTCGAGGGACTGAACAACCTCGCCGTCACCATGCCGTGGCATCGCATCGAGCCGCTGCTCTCGGATCCGGTGCTGGAGCGTGCCGCCCTGGTCGCTGCCGGGAGCTCCGCGGACCCGCGCGCGGCGGCGGTGCTCGTCAGCGCCCTGGACGCCGCTCCACGCCGAGCCTTCGGCGAGGTGCTCGCGGGTATTGCCGACCTCGGCCGCGGGGAGGGCGCGTTGAAGCGCGCCATCCGTGAGAGCGCGGATCGGCTTTCCGCCGGCAGTGTGGATCGAGTGCTGGCCTTCGCGTCGGGAGACGCCGGGCCGGAGCTCCGGCGCCTGGCACTCTTGCCCGCTGCTTTGCTCGCCGGTTCGCGAGCGGCGGAGGTCGTGCTCGATGCGCTGGCCGACGACACCGTGGCGCTGGAGGCGGAAGAAGCGTTGGAGGCCCTGGGTGCGGACGTCGCGCCGGAGCTGGTGCGACGCGCGACCTACGGCGAGGCCAGCGAGCGCGCGGCGTATCTGGAGCTCATCGGCGAGCTCGCTTCGGAGCAGGCGAGCGCGGACGTCGTGAGCGTCGTTCGCGCCGCGCTTCGAGATGCCAACGTCGAGGTCGCCTGCGCCGCGCTCTCGGCGGCTGCGGCATTGGGCGACGCGAGCACGCTGCCCTTGGTGGCCCGCTGGCTCAATCCGTCGGAGCCCGTCGCCGCCCGCAAGCTCGCGGAAGGCGCCTTGGCTCGCCTCTCCGAGCGCCACCCGGACGTCGCTCGGGAATTCGCGGCGGCTGCGGGTCCGGAAAGCGCCGCCGCGGTGGCCACCATCATCGCCAACGGCACGGCGCCGGTGTTCGGCACTGCGGAAAAGGACGTCGAGTATCTCTCGTCCCTGCTCTCGCACGAGCAGGCTCCATTGCGCCGCGTCGCGCTGGACGCCCTGGCAACCCTTCCGAGCCCCCTCGGCGTCGAGGCCGTCGCCTTCGCCCTCAGCGACGAAGAACCCGAGGTGCGGCTGGCCGCAGTACGGGCCCTCGGACGTCTCGGCGGCGCGGTCGCCACCCAGCGGCTCTTCGACCTGGTGGACGACGCCGAGGAACCGGAGCTGTCGGCTGCGGCGATCCGCGCCCTGGGCGAAACTGGTGACGTCCGCGCCATCGGCGTGCTTCGGGACATCGCGCGTTCCGCCGACGGTCTGGCCGCGGTGGCGGCCGTGGATGCGCTGTCTCGCACCGGCGATCCGCGTCGCATCGACGCGTTGATCGACGCTTCGAGTCACCCGGACTCGGAGGTCGTCAAGTCGGCCCTGCGCGGCCTTGCGCTCGAACGCGATCCGCGCGCCGTGGCGCACCTCGGGGCGTGTCTCGATCACGACGCCTGGGACGTCCGTCGTCTGGCCGCGGATCTGCTCGGCCGCATCGGCGACGGCAGCGCCATGGGCCTGCTCCGGGCGAAGCTATCCACGGAGGGGGAGCCCCTGGTCCGGGAGGCCGTCGCGCGGGCCCTGGAGCTGTTGGAGGCCGGCGGCGGGTTGCGCCGCACCACACCCCCGCCGCCGCTGGGGCCGCCGAAATGATGATTCGCCGCGGCTCGGGGGTACGCGCCAGGCTCCGGCCCGACGAGTTTCGTCTGATCCGAGATCTGATCAACGAGCACGCCGGTCTGACCTTCGACGAGAGCGCGATCTACACCTTCGAGCGGCGGTTGGGAGAACGGCTGGCGGAGCTCGACCTCCGGAGCTTCGACGAATACTACAAGTACCTTCGCTTCCACGTGCGCGGCACCGCGGAGCTGGACGACGCCATCGATCTGCTCACCACGAAGGAGACGTACTTCTTCCGGCAGGAGTATCAGTTCCGGGCTTTTCGCGACGAGATGCTGCCGGAGCTGGCGAAGCAGAACGCCGGCCGCCGGCGCCTCGCCATCTGGAGCGCGGGCTGCAGCACGGGGGAAGAGGCCTACACCATCGCCATCTACCTGTTGGAGTCCAAGTTGTTCGAGGGCTGGGACCTCAGGGTGATCGGCAGCGACATCTCCAAGACCTCGGTGGCGGCGGCGCGGCGGGGCGTGTATCGGCCGGCGTCGTTCCGCACCACGCCGAACGACGTGCGCCAGACCTACTTCACTGAGCAGCGAGACGGCACGGCGGTCAACGAATCCGTGCGGCGGCTGTGCCACTTCGGGCAGCTCAATCTGTTGGACGCGACCAAGGCCAGCATCGTCGGCCGGGTGGACGTGGTGTTCTGTCGCAACGTGCTCATCTACTTCGACGTGCGCTCGCGCCGCCGAGTGATCGATAGCCTCTACCAGCGGCTCTTGCCCGGCGGTTTCTTGCTCTTGGGCCACAGCGAGTCGCTCTTGAACGTATCCACGGCCTTCGAGCTGGTGCACTTGAAGGAAGATCTGGTGTACAGAAAGCCGCTCGCCTCCGAGCGCTGGGACGTGACGGACAAAGGATGACCGAACCGCAGCAGCCCCCGGTAGGAGTGCTCGTCGTCGACGATTCGGCCGTCAATCGCCGGAGCATCTCCGAAGCCCTCACGTCCACGCCGGAAGTGAAGATCGTCGGCAAGGCCGCCAACGGAGAAGAAGCACTGCGGCTGGCGTTGCTGCTCAAGCCGGACGTCATCACGCTGGATCTGGAAATGCCCCGCATGGACGGCTTCACGTTCCTGCGCATCCTGATGAGCCGGCAGCCCACTCCGGTGATCGTCGTCTCCAGCTACAGCCAGAAAGAGAACGTGTTCAAGGCGCTGGAGCTGGGCGCGCTGGACTTCGTGGCCAAGCCGGACCGGCAGACGGACGCCGAGCTCGCCAGCATCCGCCGCGAGCTGGTGGCCAAGGTGCTGCAAACTCGAAGCCTGCGCCCCAAGAGCCTGGCTTCTCGTCCCCGCATCGACTCAGTGAGCGGCATGCACGTCGCGCCCATCGTGCGCCAGAAGCGCACGGAGCCGCCGCGGCGCGTGGTGGCCGTGGCGTCGTCCACCGGCGGCCCCACGGCGCTGATCCAGATCTTCGCGCGCATCCCCGATGGCTACGACAGTGCGCTGCTCGTCGCGCAGCACATGCCGGAGCGCTTCACCCGCACCTTCGCGCAGCGCCTGGATCGTCGGGCCCGCATCCTGGTCAGCGAGGCGCTGGAACGGGACGCCGTGACCGCGGGCATGGCCCTCATCTGCCCCGGGCGGCGCTGCATGGAGCTCGGCTCGGACGGGGACGAGCTGGCCGTCCGGGTCGTCGACCCGGACGCCTCGGACCGCTACGTTCCCAGCGCAGATCGGCTATTTTCCAGCGTCGCCAAGGCCGTGGGGCCCCGCGCCGTGGGCGTGATCCTGACCGGCATGGGGGACGACGGCGTGCTCGGGGCGCGGGACATCCTGGATGCCGGCGGCACCGTGATCGCCGAGAGCGAGGAAACCGCCGTCGTCTACGGCATGCCGGGGGCGGCGGTGCGCGCCGGCGTGGTGTCCCGATCGCTGCCCATCCATCGCATCGCGGATTTCGTGGCCGGCTTGGGCGGCTGACGCCCTTGACAGACTTTTTCCGGGTGGACAGGTTCTTGCCTGCCCGACGCGGCCATCCCGTCGGGCAAACATCCAACCGGGGTTCGTGTGTGGCCGGCGGCGCTGTCGCCGTGGGGTCAGCCACGCCCTGTCACCAGGAGCAAGCACCATGTTTGGCTACACCAGGGATTACGAAGGAGCATTCGATTTGATGGACCAGCTCCGTCGTCGCATGGACCGGATGCTGGAAGAAGGAGACTGGGACGCCTCGTTCCCCCGCACCAACGTGTACGACACCGGCGCGGCGTTCGTGCTCGAGGCAGAGCTGCCGGGCGTGAAGCAGGACGACCTGAAAATCACGCTGCTGCAAGACGTCGTCACCATCGCCGGGGAACGGCGAACGAACGCTCCGGAAGGCTACGGCGTCCAGCGCCAAGAGCGCGCGCCCTTCCGTTTCAATCGCAGCTATTCGCTACCCGCCAAGGTGGATCCGGAGAAGGTCGGCGCCAAGCTGAACGATGGCGTGCTCACGCTCACGTTGGAGAAGGCGCCAGAAGTGAAGCCGCGTCAAATCTCGGTGAAGGTCGGTTGAAGGAGGCACACCATGGCAAAGGATCTCGACAAGCGTGAACAGGATCGCCTTTCGGAGCGCGTGTCGCGGCGGCCCGCCGTGGCTCCGCGCGTGGACATCTTCGAGAACGAGCAGGAGTTCTTGGTCCTTGCGGACATGCCCGGCGTCCCCAAGGACGCCCTCGACATCCGCGTGGACAAGGACGAGCTGACGCTCCAAGGTCGGCGCAGCGACATCCAGGAGCGCGCGGCCCTCGCCCTCGAGCTGCGTCCGGTGGACTACCGGCGCTCCTTCGTGCTGCCCGGCGGGATCGACGTGGACAAGATCGACGCCCACCTGGAAGGCGGCGTGCTCCGGCTCAAGTTGCCGAAGTCCGAATCCCTCAAGCCCCGCACGATTCCGGTGCGAGTCGGCTGATCGGGAATGAGGACCGGACCTCGTCGGTTGCTCCGGAGAAGATGAAAACCCGTCGCAAGCTCCCCGTCATCCTCGCGCTTTCACTCGCTCCAGTTGCCGGCTGCACCCGGGTTCATCCCGGAGCAGGCCCGGAACCCGGACAAGCCAGCATGGCGGGGGGCGCCAAGGCGGAGAAGGTCAAGACCCTGAAGACACTGCCCACGCCCGCCTTGGCGCGCGTGGGCGGTAACGCGAACATCGCGGACGTCGTGGAGAAGGTGCTCCCCTCGGTGGTGAGCATCTCGTCCACGCGTGTGCAGCGCTTCCCCCAGCATCCCTTCATCCCGGGGTTCGGTCCCTTTGGCGGCGGTGGTGGCGGGCAGCGCGAGCTCCGGCAAGAGGGGCTCGGCTCCGGCGTGGTGGTGGCGCCCGGCGTGGTGGTCACCAACAACCACGTGGTGGACGGCGCGGACGAGATCCGCGTGACCACCAAAGACAAGCGAGAGCTGGTGGCCAAGGTGGTGGGCACGGATCCGAAATCGGATCTGGCGGTGGTTCGCGTGGAGGGCGACACCAGCTCCCTCACTCCCGTGAGCTTCGCGGACTCGGCGCGCCTGCGCCTGGGCGACGTCGTGCTCGCCATCGGCAATCCCTTTGGCGTGGGGCAGACGGTCACCATGGGCATCGTCTCCGCCAAGGGCCGCGCGGACGTGGGCATCGAAGACTACGAGGACTTCATCCAGACGGACGCCGCCATCAATCCCGGCAACTCCGGCGGGGCACTGGTGGACATGGAAGGCCACGTGGTCGGCATCAACACGGCCATCTTGTCGCGCTCCGGCGGCAGCGTGGGCATCGGCTTCGCGATCCCGTCCAACATGGCCAAGCCCATCGTGGATTCGCTGATCAAGAACGGTCGCGTGGACCGCGGCTACCTGGGTGTGACGATTCAAGACATCGATCAGGACATGGCCAGCGCCCTCGGTCTGAACAAGGCGGACGGCGTGCTCATCGCGGACGTGCAGCCCAACGGCCCCGGCGCCAAGGGCGGCCTGCAACGGGGGGACGTGGTGCTCAGCATTGCCGGGCAACCGACCCACTCCACCGGGCAGCTGCGCAACGTCGTGGCCTCCTCCGGCGCGGAGCAGACGGTCCAGGTGAACGTCAACCGCAAGGGCAAGAGCGTGAGCTTGGACGTGAAGCTCGGCACCATGCCGGACAATCTCGGTCGCTTCGCGCAGAAGCCCTCGTCGGGCGGCGGTGCCTCCTCGAGCGCCTTGGACGGCGTCACGCTGGAAGGGCTCACCAAGGAGAACAAGCAGCGCTTCCAGCTGCCGGACAACGTCTCGAGCGGCGTGGTGATCACCAACGTGGAGCCGGGCAGCACCGCAGCGCGCGCCGGCCTGCGCCCGGGTGACGTCGTGCTCGAGGTGAACCGTCAGAAGGTGACCACGGTGCAGCGCTTCGAGCAGCTGTACAAGGACGGCAAAGGGCAGCTCCTCCTGCTCGTGAATCGCAAGGGCAACACGCTTTTTCTAGCCGTTCACCGCTGACCCGGCGGCCGGTATCCACATGCCCGGGAGGGCGCTACGATATCGGCCGTGAGCCCCCCGCAAGCGGTCGAGACGCTGCCTCTCGGCGCCGCGTTCCAATACGGGGACGCGGCGTCGCTGCCCAAGCGCTGCCCCACCTGCGGCGGGCGTTACCCGGCAGACTTCCGGGTTTGTCCTCGCGACGCAGAACCTCTGGAAGAAGCCCCCGCCGACGAAGATCCGCTCATCGGTGCCACGCTGTCCGACACCTACGAGGTGTCCCGCGTGATCGGCGAGGGTGGCATGGGCCGCGTGTACGAGGCGCGCCACCAGCGCCTGCGTAACAAGCGCTACGCCATCAAGGTGCTGCACAGCGAGCTCGCCCGGCAGCCGGAAGTGGTGTCGCGCTTCCAGCGCGAAGCGGAAGCCGCCAGCGCTCTCTTGCACCCCAACGTGGTCGGTGTGTACGACGTCAACCGCACGCCGGACGGCCGACCCTACATCGTGGCGGAGCTCCTGGAAGGCGAGCAGCTCGGCGACGTGCTCGATCGTGAAGGGCGGCTCTCGCCCGGGCGCGCCGTGCCCATCGTGCGGCAAATCTGCCGCGCCCTCATCGCGGCGCACGAGCGCGGCATCATCCACCGCGACGTCAAGCCGGAGAACGTGTGCCTGGTGGGCAGCGGACCCACGGTCAAGGTGCTGGATTTCGGCATCTCCAAGGTGACCGAGATGGGCGACGATCTCACCCGCACGGGCGTCGTCATGGGCACGCCGGCGTACATGGCGCCGGAGCAGGCCCGCGGGGATCACGTGGACGCCCGCGCGGACGTGTACGCCGTGGGCGCCATCCTGTATCGCGCCCTCACCGGTCGCCGTCCCTTCGAAGGGCTCGACCAGATGGCGACCCTCACGGCGGTGCTCACGGAAGAGCCGCCGCGCCCGCGGGACGTGAACGGCATGGTGCCGGAAGCCCTGGAGGTCGTGATCCAGCGCGCCATGGCCAAGGAGCCGGGGGATCGCTTCCGTACCATGGACGAGCTCGACCAAGAGCTCGCCGCCTTCGATGCGCCCGTCAAGGTGGAGGCCGAAACGCTCATCGCGGTAAGACCTCCGGTGGTGAGCGACGCCTCCCGCCGCGCTCACCTGGCGCGCCCCACGTTGGTGGCGTTCTCCCTGGCAGCGTGGATGTGGGTGCTCACCCTGGTGGTGGTCGGCGTGCTCTCGCTGATCCGCACCTTCAGCAAGGAGCTCGGCCCCACCGACGCGGAGCTGGTGCTCACGGTGGTGGGCTCCCTGGTGCTGCTTTCTACACCCACCGTGCTGTGGGTGCGCTGGCTGATGACGTCCGTGTGGCGCAACACGCCGCGCACCCTGGAGGTGGGGGATCGCCTGCGGCGCACGTTGGTGTTCGGCGTCACCGCCTTCGCCGCGGAGAGCGCGCTGGCCCTCATGTGGCAGCTCGCCGTGTTGCGCGCCGCACCCGGCCTGGCCTGGCCGGGCTGGGCGCTGTTCGGCGTCGTGGCCAGCGTCGTCGCCGGCGCTGCGGGCTGGCTACTCCCCAAGCGCTAGGGGTTCGTTTTCTTGTTGGTCCGGCGCGAGCCCCGACGTGTCGCGAGGTTCCGCGTTGGACCAAAAAACCAGCGGAGGAGAACGGTCAGACCATGTCCCCGGGCCGGACCCATTGGTCGAATTGTTCTTCGCTGACCAGGCCGGAAGCGACGGCGGCCTTGCGCAGCGTGGTGCCTTCGGCGTGGGCGCGCTTGGCGATGGTGGCGGCGGCGTCGTAGCCGATGTGCGGGTTGAGGGCGGTCACCAGCATCAAGGAGTTTTCCAGGTGCTCGGCGATGCGTTCGCGGTTCGGTTCGAGGCCCTCGATGCAGTTCTTCCGGAAGCTCTCGCTGCCGTCGGCGATGAGCCGGGCGCTCATCAGGAACGCGTGA
Source organism: Polyangiaceae bacterium (assembly GCA_020633235.1). Lineage (NCBI taxonomy): Bacteria > Pseudomonadati > Myxococcota > Polyangiales > Polyangiaceae > Polyangiaceae bacterium. Next base: position 455,286 of record JACKEA010000001.1, read on the forward strand.
GCGATGAGCGGCTTCATCACGTTGAGCTGGAAGTTGCCGCTGGCGCCGCCGAAGGTCACGGCCACGTCGTTGCCGAACACCTGGGCGCACAGCATGGTCATGGCTTCTCCCTGGGTGGGGTTCACCTTGCCCGGCATGATGGAGCTGCCCGGCTCATTGGCAGGGATGTTCAGCTCTCCAATGCCCGCCCGGGGCCCGCTCGACAGAAAGCGGACGTCGTTCGCGATCTTCATCAAAGATGCCGCGAGCGTTTTCAGGGCGCCGTGAGCGAAGACGATGGCGTCGTGGGCCGAGATCGCTTCGAACTTGTTGGGCGCGGGCACCATGGGCACGCCGGTGGCCTGCGCCAGGCGCGCGGCGACGCGCTTTCCGAGCTCGGGGTGGGCGTTCAGGCCCGTGCCCACGGCGGTGCCGCCCAGGGCCAGCTCGCACAAGTGGGGTAGGGCGCTGTTCAAGTGCTCGGCGCCGTGAGAGAGCTGCGCCGCCCAGCCGCCGATCTCCTGCCCCACGGTGAGGGGCGTCGCGTCCATCAAGTGGGTGCGACCGATCTTGACGACGTCGTCGAACGCCTTCGCCTTGCTCAGCAGGGTATCGCGAAGCGCGAGCACGGACGGCAGCACGCGATCGTGTACGGCCGTCGCGCTGGCCAGCGCCATGGCGGAGGGGAACACGTCGTTGGAGGACTGCCCGCGGTTCACGTGATCGTTCGGGTGCACGAGACGGCCCTCGCCGCGGGGGCCGCCCAGGATCTCGCTGGCGCGGTTGGCGAGCACCTCGTTCATGTTCATGTTCGTCTGGGTGCCGCTGCCCGTCTGCCACACCACCAGGGGGAACTCGTCGTCGTGCTGGCCGGCGAGCACCTCGTCGGCGGCCTGGGCGATGGCCTTGCTCAGCCGTGCGTCGAGCTCACCGAGCTCCGTGTTGGCCTCGGCGGCGGCCTTCTTGATCATCGCCAACGAAAGCAGCAGCTCCCGCGGCTGGCGCTCACCGCTGATGCGAAAGTTTTCCAGGCTGCGCTGGGTCTGGGCGCCCCACAGGCGGTTTGCCGGCACCTCCACGGGTCCCAGGGAGTCCTTTTCGGTCCTCGTCGTCATCCAACGGGCCTTCCATGGAATGCCCCGAGGGATCAAGATCGCGAGGCTTTTTCCCTGCTATTTGACCGATTCGTGACGGCCCGCTACCACTCGGCTCATGGTCGGGCTCCGTCTCACGCTTCCCGCTCTGCTTGCGGCGCTGTGCCTGAGCGGGGTGAGCAGCGCCAAGCCCAAGGCCAAGAAGGCCGAGAGCGCGAAGCTCGACGACAAGAAGACGGACAAGAAGTCCTCTGCCGAAGCTTCCAAGAAGGCGGAGGACAAGAAGGCGGACGCGAAGCAACCGGACCCGCCGAAGAAGGACGACAAGCCCGACGTGGGACCGGGCGCCGGCGCGGGCACTCGCAAGGTGGACGCCGACAAGGGCAACGACAAACCCAAGACGGAGCCGCCGAAGGAGCCGCCCAAGCCCAAGGTGGAAGAGGAGAAGAAGGACAAGCCCGTGTCGCATCGCCGCGGGCCCCGACCTCGGAAGCCGAGCCCCACCTTGCCCAAGGGGGCCGAGCGCTCCTCACCTAAGGAGTCGGTGCGCCGCGCCATCGCGGGCGGCAAGACGCTCGACGATCTGCGCGCCGGTACGGACGATCCGGAGCTGCGCGCCCTGAAGGAAGCCGACCGCGTGCTGTTCCCGCGGCCGCTCCACGGCGCCACGCCGGGGTTCGACTGGAACCTTCCGGCGCCCGCGCGTCGCGGCAGCCCCGACGTGGTCGCTTCGGGCTTGCCGCCGGAGGCGCGCGTGTCGCCCTCCACCGGGACGGAGGACGACGCCGTCACCGCAGAGTGGCTCCGGAGCCTCACGATGCCGAACCTGCCGGTTCGCCTCGAGGCTCGCGTCGTCCGCTACCTGAAGTTCTACCGCGACAACTCCCGCGGCCGGGCCATCGCCAAGGTGTGGGCGCGCAAGAGCGGGCGCTTCGTTCCTGCCATCAAGGCGGAGCTCGCCAAGGCCGGTCTGCCTTCGGACCTGGTGTGGCTCAGTCTGATCGAGAGCGGACACAACCCGACCATCTACTCGCCGGTGGGCGCCGCCGGGCTGTGGCAGTTCATGCCCGCTTCCGGGCGCATGTACGGCCTCACGGTGGACCGCTGGGTGGACGAGCGCCTCGACCCGAAGCGCAGCACCGACGCCGCCATCCTGTACCTCAGTGATCTGTATCGCCGCTTCGGCAACTGGGAGCTGGCGATGGGCGCCTACAACATGGGCCACGGCGGCATGACGCGGGCGATCCAGAAGTTCAACACCAACGACTTCTGGGAGCTGTGTCGTCACGAGGCGGGCATCCCGTGGGAAACCACGCTGTACGTTCCGAAGATCTTCGCCATCGCCATCGTGATGAACAACAAGAAGGCGTTCGGCATCGCGGACGTGAAGCCGGATCCGCCGGAGAGCTTCGACAGCGTGCTGGTGGGCTCCGGAACCTCGCTGGAGCAGGTGGCCGCCGCCGCGGAAACCTCGGTGAGCACGATAGAATCGCTGAATCCGCAGCTGCTCGCGTCGCGCGCTCCGCCGCGCGGGCCCGGGCGGCGCGAGCTCAAGTGGCACGTGCGCGTGCCGAAGGGCCGCGGCGTGAGCACCACCAGCCGCATGGCCAAGGTGTGGGCGGCGGATTCCGGCCTCGCTTCCTACGTGGTGAAGCTCGGTGACACGCCGGAGGCCATCGCCAAGTCCCTGCGCTTCCCCGAGGTGCAGCTCCGCGCGCTCAATCACATCGACAAGGACGAGGTCCTCGACGCGGGGACGGTCCTGTTGGTTCCGCGGTCTGCCAGCCAAAGGAAACCGGCAGAGCCCGAGACCCCGGACGTGGTCGTGGTGCCGCCCCGGCGCTTCGACTACCCGGATCGCCAGCGCATCTTCTACGTCGTGCGCCCGGGAGACTCGCTGACCGAGATCGCTTCCGCCGTGGGCGTGACCGCTGCGGATCTCGAGAGCTGGAACGCCATCGATCCCAACGCTCGGCTGCAGCCGGGCATGACGCTGCAGGCGTGGGTGGCGGACGCCGCGCGCCTCGCGTCGGTGCGCTACTTTCAAGACGCCGACACCCGCGTGCTGGTGGCGGGCACGCCGGAGTTCATCGAGTACTACGAGGGGCTCAACGGCAAAGAGCGCATCGTGGTGGCCGCGCGAGATGGCGACACCCTCTCCAAGATCGGCCGGCGCTACGGCGTGAGCAGCGGTTGGATGGAGCGAATCAACCGCAAGTCGCGCCGGAAGAAGCTCAAGGCGGGCGACAGCGTCGTGGTCTACGTGAAGAAGGGCACGCGCGGCTCGAGCGAAATCGACGAGACCACTCCGGAGCCGCTCCCCGCTCCCGAAGCGCCGGCGCCGGAAGCGCTGCCCGCCGTGCCTTCCGCCGAAAGCGCCGCGCGACCCAGCACCGCCGCCACTTCCGGCGGCTGATCATTCTTGGGCTCTCCGGACATCTTCACGGCTGAGAAATCGTTGGCCTTGGTGCGCCGGTCCCCACGTTTCGGCGATCGGGAAAGAGGCGAAGCGAGGCGCTGTCGAGCTCCGCAATTGAGTCCGGTGCTTCTTTGACGCAAAACGTAGAAAGCGTTCAAGAGAGGTCGTCGCCGTTCAGATGCGTGACCTTCGCCAGCGAATGGAACGCGCGCAGCGCGTGGCGTGAGCTCCTCGAAGAAAATCGCAGCCCGATGTCGAATTTTGTAGACAGGATTTCGGCGCGCAACGCCTCGCCACTGCGTCTCGCGTCACGATGCGCGCAGGGGCGCACGTCCGCGCGCGCTGAGCGCGTTTTGGTTCGGTTTCGATTTCTGAAGCATCCAGCGCTCTGAACGCGCACCAGCGAGGCAGCGAAAGAGCCCAAATTTCGCGTGGTATGTCGATGAGAACCCAAGGGGGACTCATGTCGAACCAGAACCACGAACGTCACGAATCCAATGGTCTGCAAGAGCTCGATGCGCTCTCGAACGACGCGCTCTGGCAAAGTACGCTGACGGCGAACGCTGCTCGGCGGCGCGCGATCGCACGACTTCTAATGCATCTCGCGCTCATCGAAACGCGGCGGCTGCACCTGGTGCGCGGCTACTCGTCGCTCTACGATCTGTGCGTGCGCTGCCTCGGGATGAGCGAGGGCCAGGCGCACCGCAGCGTTTCCGGCGCGCACGCGGCGAAGAGCTTTCCTCTCGCGCTGGAGATGATCGCCGATGGCCGGCTGCACCTCACCGGTCTTTCGCTCATCGCCAAGCGCCTCACGCCCGAGAACCACGCTCAGCTGCTTGAAGACGTGGCCGGCAAGACCAAAGCCGACATCCTGATCGTGCTCGCCCGCTGGTTTCCGAAGCCGGATGTTCCGGATCGCGTGGAGCCGGTGTCGGACGGGTCGGGTGGCGGAGAACAAGGGAACTTGGGCCTGGACGGTGCGCCACGTTCCCGCGTGGAGCCGCTGTCGGAGGAGCGCTTTCTCGTGCATTTCAGCGGCAGCGCGGAGCTGAAGGCGAAGCTCGAGCACGCCCAGAACCTGATGAGCCACGTGAGCCGAAAGCTCGAGGTCGTTTTCGAACGGGCTCTCGATGCGCTGATTCGCGAGCTCGAGAACAAGCAGTGGGGCAAGACCGAGCGGCCGCGACGCTCCGGGGGTCGCAAGGACCGAAGGCCGAGCCGTGCGGACAAACGTGAAGTCTACGAACGGGATGGAGCGCAGTGCGCCTACGTCTCTCCGTCGGGCGTTCGCTGCACGGCGCGCGCGTTCCTGCAGTACGACCACGTCGACCCGCTCGGCAAGGGTGGCGGTGGAGAAGCGCGCAACGGTCGCCTTCTGTGCGCGGCACATAACGATCTCCACGCACGACAAGCCTATGGCAGCGAAATCATCGACGAGAAGATCCGCCGCGCCCGATCAAGGGCGGAGCAAGGTGGCGCGGCTCAGACTGCGAAGGACAAGTGCGAAAGGCTCCGCGTGGCGCTCGTGACCATGGGCTTCAAGAAGGCCGAGTGCTGCAAGGTGGTCGCGGCACTCGCCACAGAGGCCGAACGCTTGCCCTTGGACCAGCTGATCCGCGATGCCCTGCTCAGACTCACGCAGCGCTGAGCTCGCCAGCCTTCCCTGGCGAATGTCGTCCGTAGTTCCGCGCAGGGGGAACGCTTCGGCCCTTTGCCGCGCCGGACCAGAAAAACCATTGCCCAGTCGAGTGGCACGTCCCTCTGAGCCTTCCTCATCGCATTCAGGCACCCACGAATGTGTGAGGAGAGCCCATTCTTGTTGGTCCGGCGCGATGCCCGTCACGTGCCGCGGGGCGGCGCTTGTCGGCTTCGGGCGGCGCGATCGCGTCGGAGCTGTTTGGCAATGGCCTCGACCAGGTCCTGCGTCTCGAACGGCTTGAGCAACAGGGTGATGGCCTTGTTGCTCACCAGCTCTTGGGCTTCCGGGGGCAGCGCTCCGCCGGTCATGAACACGAAGCGGCTCTGGTAGTGCGCGTGGCGCTCGCATAGCCGCCGGTAGAGCTCGTCGCCGCGTAGCTCGGGCATCAGTACGTCGCACAGCACGAGGTCGAACTGCACGGTGCCGGCGCTCAGGGCATCGAGGGCCTCGCTGGGGTTCAGGTGCACGCTCACGCTGTGGTCGTGCTCCAGCGTTCGCTCGAGGGCGCGGGCGACGGCGGCTTCGTCGTCGATGATGGCGATGGATAGGCGAGAGAGGGGTTCGGGCGAGCGCTCCGAGACGGAGGGCGCGGCGCGCTCGCTGTCGACCTCGACAGGAAGCTCCACTCGAAAGCGCGCGCCACGGGGGGCGCGGTTCTCCGCAGCGATGGTGCCTCCGAGAGACTCCACGATGGCGTGACAGATGGCCAGACCGAGACCCGTGCCACCGCCCACGCCCTTGGTGGTGAAGAACGGCGTGAAGATCTGATCCAAATGCTCCGGTGGAACGCCGGGGCCGTCGTCGGAAACCTCGATCACCACGCTGCTTTCGCTCTCGTACACGCGCAGCCGAACCTCACCCTCGGAGCCGCGCTCGGCCACGGCTTGGGAGCCGTTCACCAGCAGGTTGAGCACCACCTGCCCGAGCTTGGCGGCGTTGGTTCGCGCAAAGATGCCGCGTGGCAAGTCCGTGGAAAGGCGTGCGTGGCGCTCCACCGTCGGGCGCGCCAGCTTGATGGCCGCCTCGCACACGTCGGCGATGTCCGACAAGCGCCGCTCGGGACCGCGCGGGCGGGCGAACTCGAGGAGATCCCGCACGATGACGCGCACGCGCTCGCCGCCCTCCAGCGCTTCGCTCACGTAGCCGAGGATGCGCTCGTGGTGCTCCTCCGGGACCAGGCTGGGAAGTGAACGACGGAGCTGCTCGAGATGGAGCAGCACGTAGGTCATGGGATTGTTCACCTCGTGAGCGATGCCCGCGGCGAGGGTGCCTACGGCGGCCAGGCGGTCGTGCTGCGCCAAGCGAGCTTGCAGGGCCTTGCGCTCCGTCACGTCACGGCCGTAGGCCAAGACGGCCGGTTGTCCCTCGAACTCCACTGCCAGCGACGAGATCTCGAGCATGATGCTGCTGCCGTCCCGGCGCACGCCGCGGTACTCCCGCGGAGTGAGGCGTTCGCCCTCACGCACCTTGCGGATGCGCGCCATCATGGCGCCGAGCTCCTCCGCAGGTAGGAAATCCTTGGGCTCGAGCCGCAAAAACTCCTCCACGGACGACAGGCGCAGCGCGCGAGCGGCCGCGGGGTTCGCGTACAGGAACCGCCCGCGGCTGATCACCACGATGACGTCCGGCGCCGCTTCTGCCAGGTGACGAAAGCGCGCCTCGGATTGTCGCAGAGCGGCTTGGACTTCCTCGCGGCGGGTGATGTCCCGCAAAAACGCGACGATGAGCCGAGTGCCGTCGCGTTCCGTGTTCGCGAGGCCCACCTCCAGCGGGATCCGGCGGCCATCTTTGGCGATCACCTCGGTCTCCAGCAGCGGCGGGCGCTCGTCCGTGCCCACCATCGCGCCAATGCGCTCGCGCTCTGCCGGCGCCAGCACGTTCAGCGGGGGGATCTCGTTGATCTCGTCCGGCGCGTAGCCCAGCGCGCGGGCGCCCGCGGCGTTGATGAACAAGCGTTCGAGCTTGCCCGCCCGCTCGCCAATGATGGTGACGCCGATGCCCGCGTGATCGAGGGCCTCCAGTATGGTTTCCCCCAGTTGGCTCGCGTCGAAGGACGTGTCTTCGCGGGTCACGACCCGCGCGCTCTGCCCGGCTGCCGTCTCATTTCTTCCCCTTCTCTTTCTTGTCGCCCTCTTGCTCTTCGAAGGCTTTCTCGAACGCTTCGTCGCCCTCCGGCGTTGCGGCCTTTTTCTCCGCCTGCGGCGCCTGGGTGCGCGTCTCCGGCTCCTTCTCGGGGGCGGCGGCGGAAGGGCGCGTGGGCGGCTCGTCGGGGGAATCGAACTGGTAGGCCAGCCCCAGGCCGAGCACGTTCGCGCTGGCCGAGTAGCTGCCGGCGTTGATGTAGTTCGGGTTCGCCGGCGGATTGGCGACCACGGGGTTGACCTGCTCCACCCGTTGCTCTTTCACGCCCACGGTAGCGCTGCTGGCTAGCACGTGGGCCACCACGCCGTCGAAGCGCCACTTGCCGATATGCAAGCTGCCGCCCACCGCGAACACGATCTTGTCGAGGTCGATGCTCGCGGCGCTGAGATACTCCTTGGGCACCGCGCTCTTCTCGTAGGTCACGCCCGCGCGGCCCACCAGGCGATAGCTGCTCACGGGAAATCCGAGCTCGCCGCCCACGCGCGCGGAGTAGCTGTCTTGGAAGCCGCGCTGGATGTCGACCGGAGCGATGCGATAGCGCTGCGGAAACCCGGCGACGTTGACCAGGGCGATCTCGTCGGACTCCACGTGGATCGTGTCGTGCATGCTCCACGCTTCGTAGCCGACGCCGGCTTCCATGCGGATGTCTTCCGTGGGGCGGAGCTCGATGCCGGCGCGAGCGGTCCACGGCAGCCGGAACTTCACCGTCGCGCTATCGCCCTCCACGCTCGCGTTCTGGAACACCGCGGCGCTGGGCAGCCGCACGTCTTGGGTGGCGTGGGCGTTCACCCAGAACGGCAGGTGAAAGGACGCACCGATGCGCACCGTGTCGCTCGGCAACAGGATCGCCCCCACGGTTCCGGAGGGCGCAAAGATGGGGCCCACGCGCAGCCGTGCGTAGCTGTCGTAGTCCGGCTGCTCGGGAGCGCAGATGAAGCGTTCCGGCACGCAGGCGCTGAAGTACACGCTGGTCTGGAAGTAACCCGTGAGCATTTCCAGGCCCGCGCCCAGGGCGATGGGAGAGTTGGGCTCGTGCCAGGAAACGTATGCGCCGGGGATCGCCAGGGCGGAGCCGTTCAGCGAGATGATCGAGTAGCGCTGGGGAGCGGGCTGGCCGCGCACCGTCTCCGGGAAGCTGACGATGGCCGCGTAGGGCGCCCACATGCCGATCGCGAAGTTGAAGTTCTCCTGGCCGAAGTTGTCGGCGTACACGATGGTCGGGATCGGCAGCACCGGCGTGGTGCCGTCCACGGAGTCGTAGGTTTGCTCCCACTCCTGCCCGGTGAGCTTTCCGGTGTTGGGATCCACCTGCCGGAGGATGGCCTTGCGCTGGTACGTCGCGGAGTACTGCAGCCAGGAAGCGTCCAGCAAGAACTGGTTGCCCGTGAAGGCGAGCCCCGCCGGGTTGTAGGCGATGCTGCCGGCGTCGTCCGCGCCGGCGACGAAGGCACCGCCTCGCCCCAGCGGCCTCACGCCGCGGTCCGTGAAGTACAGGCCACCCGCGCTGGCGGTGGCCGTCGCACCCGTTACTGTCGCGGCGGCCAGGATGGCCAGCGTCTTTTTCGTCACCACGATGAGGAGCCCCTAACGAGTCAGTTGCCGTCCCTGTGGCTCATGATCTCGTAGAACTGCTCCATACCTCGGGTAGGCCCGGTCATGAAGTCCCGCAGCGTAGCAAAGGTGAGCTGCAGGTCTTGAGGGGTCATGGGCTGCTCTCGGGGCTGGCTCGCGTCGTAGCGGTTGACCTCCGCGATGGTGTCCAGGAAGACCTCCAGCGGCGTCTGGCTCTCGGGGTTCGAGGCATCCATGGGAGTGACCAGGTTCACCAGGATGGTGTCCAGCACTCGGTAGGGGTCGTAGGGGTTTTGGGCCGGCGCGCCGCTGGCATCGGTCTCCTTGGTCAGCGCGTCCATCATCTCCAGCACGCGGTCCGCGGTGCCGGGAGCGGGCTTGCCGTCCAGCGTGGCGTTCTCCGGGGCCGCCGCCAACGCGATGGCGTTGTAGATGAGCGGCATGTTCACGTCGTCCCCCAGGATCTGCATCATGTCGCTGCCGCTGGCGAGGGTGGACGAGAGGGCGTCGTTCTGGCTCGCGAGCCGCACCAGGTAGCGCAGGTGCTTCTCCAGCGCCTGGCGCGCCGCGGGGTCCTCGTTGATCTGATCGATGAGCGTCATGGCCGTGGAGAACATGGGTCCGCCCAGGGTGTCGGCGGCCTTGTCCGCCAGATCCTTCGTGGCCCACTTGCAGGAAATGGGGTTCGTCTCTCGATCCGGGCAGTTGGCGTTCAGCTGAGCGCGCAGCACGTCCACAAGAATGGGCACGCTCTTGGCGAAGCCCTCGTTCACGAAGTGCGCGCTCGGGCCGCTGCCCTCCACGCCCAGGAACTGATCCACCAGATGGGAGCGGGCGCTCCGCCAGCGGTCCTGCCGCGGATTGCCGTCCAAAGCCTGGTCGATGCCCTTGAGAGCGTCGGCGAACAGGTCGAAGGGCGTGAGCTGGGGCTTCGTGATCAGGCCGTTGGCCCACTTGGTGGTCTTGTTGCCGAAGCGGTCCCGCATGCCCACGCTGGCGGCGTAGTCCGGGTCGAACATCGCCTGGGTCATCTCGTGCAAGATGTCCAATCCCTTGTGGTCGACGCCGTTGCGGTCCTTGATGGTCATGGCGTCCACCGTGGTGACCAGCTCACCCAGCGCGGGGATCAGATCGCCCTGGAACGCCTCCGCCAAGATCGGCTCGTAGCGTGAGAGCCCGCTGCCGGTGCAGTAGCGGGGGTTGTACGCCGGGTTCACCTTGTGAGCGGCGCGGTCGGCGTCCGACAGGTACTTTTCCCAGGGCCGCTGTGAGAAATCGCCGTCGGAGTTGCACTCCGGACCGTGCGCTTCCGTGGCCCAGTGGCGATACAGGATCTCGATGTGATCGAGGAACAGCTGCGCCTGCCCGTTCGACTTGAACGCCTGCAGGATCGGCTTCATCGCCTTGTAGAACTCGTACTTCTCCCAGGTGAAAATGGTGCCCTTGTCGCGCACGCGCAAAAGGTCTTGAGGATTGCCGGCCTGGCCGCTGTGCGCCCACTTCACGTTGGGGCTGCAGTCGCTGACCCAGATGGTGCCAAGATTTGGTGGGGGCCGCGGATCCTGTACTGCGCGCTCGGGGCACACGGCGGGGGAGATCGCGTCCACCATGCTGGAGATGAACTTGTTGGTGTCGCCGTTGGAGCCGTTGAAATTGGCGTCCCGATCCGGCAGCTTGCCGCCGGAGAAGAGCGGGTCGAACTTGCTGGTCTCGGCGCCGAAGTACACCAAGCGGTTCAGCGCCTGCGGGGTGGGGGAAAGGCCCATGCCGGTGATTCCGCTCGAGGTCTGGAACACGGCGTCGGGATCGGTGAAGATCCCCGCAACGTCCATCATGAGCTTCAGCGTATCCGGGCGAATATCGAGCTTCGCCTGGCCCAGGATGGAGTCGAGGTAGAACAGGCCCATGTTCTTGAACACGAACAGCTCGCACTCCTTGTAGCCCGAGCCGGCGGGCCAGGTGATCGGTATGCCCAGCTTGATGCGCACCTTGGCGCCCGGCTTGTTGCAGGCATTCACGTCGTTCACGTCGTGGATGATCTGCAGGATGCGCGCGAACTCGCTGCGGTTGTCGCCGGCGTCGGGCTGGGAGTAGTCGGGCGGGACGCTCGGGTCCGCGGTGCCGCCGGTGGTCAGGTTGATGGGCGTGCCGTTCAGGTTCTTGCTGTCGTAGGTGAGGAAGTCCTTGTAGCGGTTGTAGTTGCCGTAGGCCGTCCCCAGGTACGCCTGCACGTTCGGATCCGCGAGGGACCGCAGCAAGTCCTTCGTGAGATTGGCGTCCTTGCTCATGTTGGCGACGAACTCCGCCATCTCGTCCCAGAAGGTGTCGCTCGGATCGAGCTTGGCTTCGGGGTGCGCGTTGGAGACCTCGCGCACCTTCAGCGCCGCGCCGATCACCCGCGCCACCACCTGCTCGTGCTCCGCGAACAGCGTGCGCAGGAACTTGAGCTGCACGTCGCTGTTCTTGTGGGCGAGGATCCAGCCGGTGGCATACAGAAGGTTCACTATTGGCGAGCTCTGCGTATCGAAGCTCGGGTACACGCCGCCTTCGGCCCAGGTCGCGGGCACCTGGATGGGCGGGCCGTACAGCATGTAGGCGCCGGAGAGCAGATCGGCGATGGACTCGTTGCCGCCGTCCACGTCCAGCAGCGGATCGAGGTCCCGCATGGTGGACGCCATGAAGGTCTCGCTGGTGTTCAGGTACGCGTACAGCGGCTGACCATTGGAACCGAGAGCCCGACCGAAAGCGTCGGCCGGAAACTGGCGGGGAACGCCGGGCACCACGAAGGGCGTGTCCACCGGTGCCAGCGTGCCCGGGCCGCTCAAGAAGCGACCGAGCTCGTCCACGTCGGCGAAGCCGTCGTTGTCGCCATCGAAGAACGGCGCCGGCACCGAGCCCGCCGTGCCCGGCGTGTTGCCCGCCGGCACCGCGTAGCCCCGCGTGTCCCGCACCACGAGCCAGCGGGGCGTGGACGCGGGCCCGGCGAAGGCCGGATCCGTCGCCAGCATGATGGCCTGCGCGATCTCCGTGTTGGTCCGTGGGCGCTGGGGAAACTCCACGTTCACCGGGCCGTCGAAGGGCAGCGGCAACGCCTTCTGCTCCGAGGTGGTCAGCTCGTTCTGCGCCATGCCGAGCACGTTCTGGAAGCCACTGCGCAGGTTTCCTCCGGGGCGAAGCTTGGGCGTGAAGGTCTGCGCCAACTGTCGCAGCTCGGGATAGGCCAAAGATGGACGCATCGCGCCCAGGGCCACGCGCAACGGACGGTAGCCGAGCCGACCGGACAAACGGGAAAGGGCCAGCTGTGCGGCCTGGGCCTTCTGGGTGTCGCCGATGCTCGAGATCGGATCGCTGCCGGGACCGCCGAGGGCCGCGAACAGCCGTCCCACGGAGCGGGTCACGCTGGGCATCAGCCCTTCGCGGGCGCCGGAGCCTTCGTGGTCGATGGGGTTGCCGTCGTACAGGGGCGCGATGCGCTTCAGGAACTGGTCGAGCGCCGCGTGCCCGTTGATGGTCTCGCCTGGCTGGCCAAAGGGCACCGGGATGGGATCGTCCGAAAAGGTCTTGTTCAGCGCCAGGATCAGATCACCCCGGCGGCGCACCATGGCGTTCAGCTTGGCGACGGCCAAGGTGCGCGCGAACGCGCTGTTCCCGGCCACCGGCGGCAGCTTGCTCTCGTCCACGCTGTCCGCGTAGCTCCCGAACTTGTCGCGGTGACACACGCCTCGGTAGGACGCCCCGCTCAGGTCCTCGGTGAGCACGCTGGCCCCCACGCGATCGCACAAGGCGGAGTACAGGTCGTCTCCGAGAGTCCCCACCGGCTCGGTCGTGCGACGGGTGGTGTCGAAATCGCTCGAGCAAGAAATCGAGAGCGTTGCCGCGAGGCTGGCCAGCACCACGGACTTCACCAAGTAGGACACGGAGCGCATGACGGAGAAGTGTATCGCGCCCGTCACGATCACGACACGAGAGCCCGGCTGACGCATCGCGTCAGCTTCCCGTCCGGGCGCATTCGCGGTAATCGGGTGCGCGATGTCCGATCTCGTTGCCGTCGTGCTGGCTGCTGGTCAAGGCAAACGCATGAAGAGCAGCCGCTCCAAGGTGCTCTTCCCCGTCGCCGGCCGGGCGCTGCTCCACTATCCCGTCGCCGCCGCCTTCGCCGCCGGCGCGAGCCACGTGGTGTGCGTGGTGAGCCCCGACAATCACGACGACGTGCTCGCCGCGCTGCGCGAGGACTTTGGCGACCGCGTGAGCGCGAAGGTACAAGATCCGCCGCGGGGAACCGGCGACGCCGCGCGTGTCGGTCTCGAAGGGCTCACGGGCGATCGCGTGCTGGTGCTGTGCGGCGATACGCCGCTGCTCGCTGCGGCCGCCCTCACCGAGCTATCCGCTGCCCTCGATCGCGAGCAGGCGAAGCTGGCGCTGCTCTCCTGCGAGGTAGACGACGCCTCCGGCTATGGCCGCGTGCTCCGCGACGAGTCTGGTCGCGTGCTCGAAGTGCGGGAGCATCGCGATCTGAAGACCAACGCCGAGCGCGCCGTTCGTGAAATCAACGCCGGCGTGTACGCCGCCCACGCGGATTTCCTGCGCGAGGCCCTCTCGCAAGTCTCGCCCAACAACGCTCAAGGCGAGTATTACCTCACGGACGTGGTAGCCATCGCCGCGAAGTCCCGCGCCGCCATCGCCGAGCTCGGTGATCCGTCCGTGCTGCTGGGCGTGAACGACCGCGCGCAGCTGGCCGAGGCAGAAGAGCTGCTCTTCGCGCGCATCGCCGAAGCTCACGCCCGCGCCGGCGCCAGCGTCAAGCGCGGCGCGCGCATCGAGACCGGCGTGGTGGTGGAGCCCGACGCCACCGTGGAAGCGGGCGTCACCCTCCGCGGAAAGACCGTGATCCGCAGCGGCGCCACGGTGGACGTGGGCTCGGTCATCACGAGCTCCGAGGTCGGCGCCGGCGCGCTGATCAAGCCGTACTCGGTGATCACCGACAGCCGCGTCGGCCCCGGCGCCCAGATCGGTCCCTTCGCGCATCTCCGCCCCGGCAGCGAGATCGAGGACGACGCGCACATCGGCAACTTCGTGGAGACCAAGAAGACCCGCGTGCGCAAGGGCGCGAAAGCCAATCACCTCGCTTACCTCGGCGACGGTGACATCGGCGAAGGCGCCAACGTCGGCGCGGGCACCATCTTCTGCAACTACGACGGCTTCAAGAAGCACACGACGACCATCGGCCCGCGCGCCTTCATCGGCAGCGACTCTCAGCTGGTCGCGCCCATCACCATCGGCGAGGGTGCCTACGTGGCCACCGGCACCACCGTCACCAAGGACGTCCCCGCCGACGCCCTGGCCATCGCGCGACCGAAGCAAGAGAACAAGCTCGGCTACGCGCCGCGGCTCCGAGCGCGCCTCAAAGGCAGCTCCTGACGACAGGTCTCGCTAGGTCTCGCTGAGCCGCGGCTCCGAGCACGCCTCAAAGGCAGCTCCTGACGAATGATGTCGCTGCGCCGCGGAACCTCGCGGCCGCGCGGGGCGTGCCAGGTCGCCGAGCCAGAGCTGCGCCTTCGCTGATGGAGGCGAGAGGACGCGGGCTCTCGCCGAGCCACGAAACCCCGCGGCCGCGCGGGGCCGACAAGCGGCGCGCGGGGCCGACAAGCGGCCGCGCGGGGCCGACAAGCGGCGCGCGGGGCCGACTCGCGGACGCGTGAGCTCGAGTGCGGGGTGGTTCCGCGCCGAACCAACACCCCCGAGACAATAGCGCTCCTGGCGCTCCATTGTGCGCACGACAAAAATCGACATTCCCAAGACGATTTCGATTGAACCGACACCGAGGACACTGCCGACGCCGAGGAAACTACCGACGCCGAGGAAACTATCGACGCCGAGGAAACTACCGACGCCGAGGACACTACCGACGCCGAGGACACCGAAAGCACCATCGACGCCGAGGCGCGGGAGAAGCGAGACGAGCTCCTCTTGGCGCTCACGAGCCAAGGCTTCAAGAAGGGCGAAGCCAAGAGGGCGACGGAGACGCTCGCTGGAGAAGCCCGCACCCTCTCGCTCCAAGAGCTGCTGCGTCGTGCACTGGCGCTGCTCGTTCCGCGATAGGCGGGACGCGCCAGGGGGGCTGCAGGGCGCGGGGTGCGGGCCTTCGTCTCGGCATCGCAGCGGGTGGCCGCTACTGGGGGCAGAGGCGGGTGACGGTTTGCTCGAGGGCGGGGTCGCGCTGGGTCGCGCGGGGCGACCACACGACGCGGAGGCCTCCCTCGCGGCGAGCGAGCTCCGTCGCGAGGGCGAGAGGGCGGAAGCCGCGGGGATCGCGATAGCCGAGGGCGCCGCGGAGCACGGAGCGTTCGGGGAGATCGCTGACGCGGGCGCTGCCCTCGGCGCGGTCGAGCTCGACGTCGCGCTCGTGTTTTTCGGCGCCGGCGTGGTTCGGAACCATGCAGGCGATGCGGAGCACGGGGCGGCCGTCGCGGTCCTTGCGGCTCGCGAGGGAGACCGTCTCAGGACGCAGGGCCCACACGATGGTGAGGGCACCCGTGGCGTCGCTCAGCAATGCCACGTGATCGGCGTCCTTTGGCGCGGCGTCCTTTGGCGCGGCGTCCTTCGGCGTCGCGACAGCGGCCTCCGTCGCGGGACCGGAAGTGTGGAGCTCCGTCGCGGGCGCAGCTTCCGTCGGAGCGACGGCGTCGGCGAGGTTCGTCGGAGCGACGGCGTCGTCGAAGCGCGTCGTGGGCACGGCGTCCGACATGGGCGTCGCGTCGTCAAAGCGCGTCGTGGGCACGGCGTCCGACGCGGGCGTCGCATCACCCGCCGTCGCGTCCGTCGCGTTCGCGCTGTCCGTCGCGTTCGCGCTGCTCGTCGCGCTCGCGCTGCTCGGCGCGTCCCCCAAGCTCCGCTGCGTCCGCGGCGCGTCCTTCTCTTTGGCAAGGCGATTGCGCAGCGACCGCGCGATCTCGTGGTCCGGCTCTTTCTTCAGCACTTCGTCGAGCATCGACAGGGCGCGCTTGTGATGGCCCTGGGCGGCGTAGATCTCCGAGAGCGTCACGGTGGCCACCGGCGGCTGGTGACGGATCACCGTGGGCGCCAGGCTCGTGCGGCGGACCAGGGCGGCTGCGTCGGGAAGGTGCAGCCCTTGCTCGATGAGCTCCGCCACCAAATCTCGTGCCACACCCAGCCAGCCGCGGGCGCGGCGGCGTGCCACTTCGTCAGTGATCGTGCGCCGCACGATTTCGTCTGCCAGCTCCACCCGGGTCATCACTTCCGGGCGTTCGATTTCGAGACGGCGCGCGCGATCGACGAGTGCTTCGCGCGACAGGCTCTCCAGCTCTTTGCGATCGATCACGCGCGGACACTACATCACTCAAGGTCTTCCGAAAACGGTCGCTTCCCAATGTGATGACCACCCGCGATCGCTGCCGTTCTGAACGTCCGAAGCATGGGGGGCATCGGACCCATCACATGCCAGCACCGTCGCGCGCCCTTCTGGGCGCCGCCGCCCTGACCATCATCGCACTGCCCCATTGGGCCTACGCCGCCGAGCCTCAGAGTCCCGCCACTGCCAGCTTCGCGCTGATCCCCGAGCCGGCCCCCACCGCCGAGACGTTTCCGGCGCCGCCCCCCACGCCCGCGCAAGCTCCGGCGCCGGTCGTGGACCGCGGCGAACCAACAAACCCAAGACCAGAGCCGGTGTTCGCTCCAGCACCAGTACAAAGCGATCCGGTGCGCGATACAGCTCCGGCGGAAGAAGCGAAGTCCGGCGGTGCGTCGGACCAGTGGATGCTCTCGCTGGAGGGCGTGACGCGCATTCCCGTGGACGTGGGTGGGCAGATCATTTTCGAGACGCCCATCGGCTTGCGCTTCGGTGGAGGCTACGGCGCCATCCCGAGCGCGTACGTGAACGTCGTCACCGGCGCTGCATCCAACGCGTCCGGCAGCGACCTCTCCATCTTCGATGGCGGACACGTGTGGCGCGCGCAGATCGGCATGCGACCGATCCCGAAGCTCGGCTTCTACCTGGATGCCGGCTACGCCAAGGTCACCCTCAATGGATCGGTGGATCCTGCGAGCTTTGGCACGATCACCGGCGTCACGCTGTACCCCTCGGGGGTGACGACCACGCTCGACATGTGGTTCGCGGAGCTCGGCTACCAAGGGCACGTCGGTGACCGCGTGGTGCTGGGGCTCGGCGTGGGCCTGATGGGCACCATGAGCTCGAGCACGCAGGTGGACGAACCCTCGCAGAACACCACCGCCCAGGCGCTCACAGCGGAGGCCACCAACACGGTGGACCAGCAGATCGAGCGCTACGGGTTCATCCCGAACCTCACCCTGCGGCTCGGGTTCGACTTGCTCTGATCAGTGGGTGGCGGCGGGATCGGAAGAATCCCCGCCGTCGTCGCCGCTGTCGTTGGTGGGCTTCTGGTGGAAGACGCCGCTCGGTAGCTCGTGCTGCATGCGGCGGCGCTTCACCTCGAGGTACTCCGCGCTGAAGGGCGTGGCGGCCACCAAGGTGGGAATCCGCTTCTCGACGATGATGCCGAGGTGCTGCAGCGAGCTCACCTTCTCGGGGTTGTTGGTCATCAGCTCGATGGACAGCACGCCGAGATCTTGAAGCATGGCGGCGGCGATGTCGTACTGCCGCGCGTCTACCGGTAGGTGCAAGAGCTCGTTGGCTTCGATCGTGTCGGCGCCTTGGGCTTGCAGGGCGTAGGCGCGGATCTTGTTTGCGAGGCCGATGCCGCGGCCTTCTTGCCGGAGGTAGAGCACGACGCCTTCACCCCGGCGGCCAATCTCGGCCATGGCGCGCTCGAGCTGACCCTTGCAGTCGCACTTGAGGCTGCCGAACACCTCACTGGTGAGGCACTCCGAATGCACGCGCACGGCCACACCGCGTTTGCCGTGCACCTGCCCCATCACCAGGGCGAGGTGCTCGTTGGACAGACCATGGGAGGGCGCCTCGTTCGACCGATAAACGTGCAGCTCGAAAGTGCCGTACTTGGTCGGGAGCGGTGCGTGTGCCGCGTGGTCGAGTGCCGGGAGCACCGTCGGAGGGTCCAAGGCTTCGTATTCTTTCATGGCCCAAGGGGAGGTAGGAGGAAATACTTCAATAATTTCGCGGAGCCACCCCTCGCGAGCCTATCGAGTCACGGAGAAGGATGGTGCCGCCGACGCAGCAGGTCAAGCTCCCCTGTTTTGTCGTTGTCCTGGACGTGCACTGTTCTGGTGACAGAGGCTGAGGATGGCGTGCTCCAACACTGCTTTGGGCGGACGCTTGGAGCCGCCCTTGAGGGCGAGGTCTACACGGGCCAGGAGCTCGAGCCACTGCTCCAGATCTTGTCGAGGGATGCTGCGCACTTGCGCTGCCAGCTCGCGGGCCTTGAAGGGCGGTGCGCCGGCGCGCTTGGCGGCCTCTTCGGGGCGCGCGCCGCTCTGCATGGCGGACTCGAAGCGCAATAGCTGCCGCGCGGACCAGGCGAGCACGCCGACCAAGCGCAGACCGCGATCGTGAGGATCGTAGACGCGCTCGAGGGCCGCCAGGGCGCTGCCCGCGTCTCGTTTGCCCACGGCGCCCACCAGCTCCCACACGGTGGTGGGCCGCACGCGCACCACGCACTCCGCCACGGCTTCTTCCGTGATGGTCTCGCCTTCCCCCACGTACAGGCACACGCGCTCCAGCGCGTCCGCCACGGTGGAGAGCTCCGGCCCCGCGAGCTCCGCCAGCAAGTCCGCAACGCCCGCGGCGATGGAGTTGCCCCGCTCCTTGGCGGTGGCGGCGATCCAGCGCGGCAGATCCCCGCGGCTCAACGCTTCACAGTTCACGGCAAAGCCCTGCTTGAAGGCGTAGGCGGTGAGCTTCTTGCGCTTGTCGAGCTTGGCGGCGGTGAGCAACAGCACGGTAGAAGGCGACGGATCCTTGGCGTACTCGAGGAGCGCTTCCAGCGCTTCGGTGCCCTTGGCTTCCCAGCGCTCCAGGGCGCGCACCATCACCAGCCGCCGCTTGGCGAACATCGGCAGCGTGCGCGCAGCGCCGAGCACGGCGTCCACGGTGGCCTCGCCGGCGGTGAACTGATCTTCGTTCAGCCCCGGCGTGGCGCCTGCCAGCGCGGCCTGCCGCAGCGCCGTCGTCACCTGCGTCTGCAGGTGGCGCTCCTCCCCCGTCACCAAGTAAACGGGCCGAAGCTCGCCGGCGCGCGCTTCTTTCAGGGCTTGGTCCGGGGTCATGGGCAGCGGGCCGGGAGCATACACGAGAATGCCAGCCGCTGGCGGTGGCCCTGCTGTCGCGGCTGTAGTAAGCACGCCGCGCCGTGTCGTCCCGCCGCATCGATGGAGCCGCGTCGCTCGCTGCCTCGCCCGGATCCACGTTGGTGGTGATCGGCAACTTCGACGGCGTGCACCTGGGGCACTGCACCATGGTCCACTCCGCGGTGCAGGAAGCGCAGAAGAACGGCCTCGCGCCGCTGGTGCTCACCTTCTATCCGCATCCCGCGGAGGTGCTCGGGCGCGGCAAGCAAGAGGTGCTCACGCCGCTCGATTACAAGATTGAGCTCCTTGGTCGCGCCGCCCCGGAGCTCCGGGTGGTGGTGGAGCGTTTCACGCGGGAGCTCGCCGGCAAGAGCCCGCGGCAGTTCGCCGAAGAGCTGCTCGTCGGCGAGCTGGGCGCCGGCGTCGTGATCGTGGGGGACAACTTCCGCTTCGGCAAAGGCCGCGCCGGCGACGTGTCCACCCTCGTCGCGCTGGGCAAGGAGCTCGGCTTCGTCGCCCACACGCATGCGCTGGAGGGCGACGCCGAGGGTCCGTACTCCAGCAGCCGCGTTCGCGACGCCGTGCGCAGCGGCGACTTGCCCACCGCCACGCGCATCCTCGGCCGCCCCCACGCGCTTTCCGGCGGCGTGGTCCGGGGCGACGGCCGCGGTCGCACCATCGGCATCCCCACGGCGAACATCGCCCCCGTCCCCGAGCTCTTGCCGCCCTTCGGCGTGTACGCCTGCGTGGTCGACGACATCACCGATCCCGCCGCCCCGCGCGCCCTCGCGCCCGCCGTCACCAATATCGGCCAGCGCCCGACCTTCGACGCGAGCTTCAGCGTCGAAACGCACCTGCTCGACTGGGACGGCAACCACGACCACGACGGCAACCGCGATCACGACGGCGATCGCGACCGCGACCGCGCCGGCAACCGCGACGGCAACCACGACCACGACGGCAACCGCGACCACGCCGGCAACCGCGACCTGTACGACAAGCGCCTGCGCGTGCACCTCGTCGCGCGCCTGCGAGACGAGCGCAAGTTCCCGAACAAGGACGCCCTGGTCGCTCAGATCCAGCAAGACATCGCCCAAGCGCGTCCGCTCCTCGCGCCCCTGTCCCCCAAGACTCCCACCTGGTTCTGACGCCCAGGGCCGCGCGCTCGCGCGCCGCACATAGAGCCGGGGCGCGTCGCGATGTCCGAAAAGCGGACATGGGGAGGGGGTCTCGCGAGTGAGCGGCTCGAAATGTCCGGATTTCGGACACAAGCGCAACGCGGGTCCGCGGCACGCGGCCGTGCAAGCGTGTCCGCGGCGCGAGGTTCCGCGGCGGACCGACATGATCTGGCAGCTCAGCCGTCGAGGCCGCGAGGTCCAAATTCCGGACATGGAGGCGCCTTGCGACGAGTGAGCGACCGGAAAATGTCCGGAACATGGACCTCGGCGCCGCGGGCCGCCTCGCCTACAAACCCTCCACCCGCTTCCAGGTCGTATTGTTGGGGCGGCGCGAGCCCCGTCGCGTCGCGCGTGCGCACACTCAAACGTCACTTCCCCGTGGGCGCGTTTTGCGGGATCATCACGACAGATGACGTCGCGGGTGGGATCCTTGTGTGCGGTCCTCGCGTTCTTTGCGAGCGTGGGGGCATGTGGGTCGGCGGACGATCCGGTAACGGATCACGCGTGCCGGGTGGGCGACACCCGTGCTTGCCTCGGTTCCGGCCAATGCGCGGGGGCGCAGAGTTGTCTGCCTGACCGTTCTGGATGGGGGCTGTGTGACTGCGGCTCCGGTGGTGGGGGACTCCCGGGTAGTGATGCCGCGGCCGGTGCGGGCGGTGCGGGCGGTGCGGCTGGAGAGGCCGGGGTCGCGGGAGGTGGCGTTGCAGGAAGTGCAGCCACTGGAGGTGGTGCCGCTGCGGCAGGAGCTCCAAGCGATGCCGGAAGCGACGCTCAAATCCCGAAGTGCGTCGGCTTGCCGGGTTCGCAGATGGCGGATCTTGGCGAGTTCTGCATCGACAAGCACGAGGCGACGCAAGAAGAGTACGAGAAGTTCCTGGTCGCCGTGGGCACGACGCCATCTGGCGCGCAGCCAGTGGGCTGCCAGGCGAACTCGAGCTTTCATCCCAACGACCACTGCGCCGGCTACTTCCAGCCGCAGACCAAGTGGAACCACGCCGTGGGCTGCGTGGATTGGTGCGATGCCTACGCGTACTGCAAATGGGCCGGGAAGCACCTCTGTAGCTCCGTTTCGGGGCAGGTGCTCACCGCCCAGACGTTCGAGGACTACTCGGCGAGCCAGTGGGGCTATGCATGCAGCAACGGTGGGCAAACCGACTATCCGTACGGCGCTACCCTCCAACCGCAGAACTGCATGTCGACCGTGGATTCGGCGCCGGTTGGCAGCTATGCGCAGTGCACGGGATTGGCGGTTCCGTTCAACCAAGTGTTCGACATGGTGGGCTCCGTTGCGGAGTGGATTGACTACTGCGACGTGAACCAAGGCTGTGCGCTCATGGGACGGCTGGATACGCCCAACGACAAGCCCAGCTCCTGCACGGCGAACACTTACGCGTTGAAGCTCACGGCGAGCGAGACGACGGGGATCCGATGCTGCTTGTAGCGGAGGCCGACCAATGAGCGGAAGTATCAGGGGTTACGCAAAGTACTCGTGCGAAGTGCGCGCGCAGCATGGGTGGAGACACGTGGCTCGATGGTTGGCGATGGCGCTGGCAGTGGCCGCGGGCGCGTGCGGCTCCGACAGCAATCCCGCCGAGGCGCCAGCATGTGCCGTGGGCGATACCCGCGCTTGTCTCGGGCCCGGACAGTGCTCTGGTGCACAGTCGTGCCTGCTCGATCGCAGCGGGTGGACGGCGTGCGACTGTGGTGGGACGGATTCCGGACTGGGCGGTAGCCCTCCCGATGGGAGTACTGGAGGGGCAGGCGGCGGCGCCGCAGGAGTTGGCGGAAGCGCTGCGAGCGGCGGACAGGCTGGAGCAGACGCCGCCGTCGGCGGGTCTGGCAACTCCGCGGGGAGCTCGGGAGTTGGCGGGACCGGCGGCATTGCGGGTAACGCTGGCGTTGGCGGCGGCAGCTCGGATGCCGGAAGTGATGTCGCAAGCACGAAGTGCTCGGGGTTGCCCGGATCCCCGATGGTCGACGTTGGTCCGTTCTGCATCGACCGCCACGAGGCCACGAACGCGGAGTACAAACAGTTCCTCGATGCGGTCGGTACGCCCGCTCCGGGTTCACAGCCCACCGGTTGCGAGTTCAACGCGAGCTTTCACCCGAACGAGCACTGCTCGACCGGCTTCGATGTTCAGAACAAGCCGGACTACGCAGTGTACTGCGTCGATTGGTGCGACGCGTACGCGTACTGCAAGTGGGCGGGGAAGCACTTGTGCGGAAACATTGGCGGCGGTCCGCTGAACGACCAGAACTTCGAGGACTACAGCGTGAGCCAGTGGGGGTACGCGTGCAGCAATGGCGGGCAAACGAACTATCCGTACGGCGACACGTCGCAGGTGGGGACTTGCGCCATTGGCGTGGACGAAGGCGCAGTTGAGACCCACCCGGTTTGCAGGGGCCTCGTGTCGCCGTTTGACCAAGTCTACGACATGGTCGGTAGGCCGTCCGAGTGGATTGACTATTGCGACCCAATCTACGGCTGCATGCTCATGGGCCACCTGGCTCAGCCGGCCGTAATGACTTCGTCGTGCAAGGCCAACAAGTTTGAAGGCAAGCACAGCGGTACGTACGACACTGCCATTCGCTGTTGCTTGTGACACTCTTGGAATACGGGCATCGAGCAGCGCAGAGTCGGCAATTTCGCTGCGAGTCGGATTGCGCTGCGCCGTCCGCCGAGCGAGTTGCGAATTGACCACGACGGAGAGCCTGATGGAGTGCATTGTCGGGTTTGTGCGCAGGTGCGGAGGACAAACCGCGCTGCGGGCGGGGAGCCAGCCGGGGTTGCAGAGCGCGATTCGGCGCGCGACATGTCCTGCAACGTGCATTGCGGAAGGCGCTGCGGGTTGTGCACCGCGGCGGGGAGAACTACTCGGAGGCTCTCGACATCTGTGCGCGCGCGAGCACTGTGTCTGTGTTTCGTGCTCACCACTGTCGGGTGTGCGGCGCCCGCTTCTACGTCTGCCTCGCCGCGAGCACGTCCGCTCGTCGAACCAACGGCATGTTGGTCGGCCGAGTCGGGGCAGTGGCTTCCGATCAAGGACGTTACTGTTACTGATGTGGCTTCGGTCGCTGGGTCAGCTCTTCTCGCGGGGTTCAGTAGCAAGGGAGCGGCGATGCTTGGCGTTGATGGCCGAGGTCGGCGCACCAGGATCTCCACGGTCCCCCTCTGGTTTGGTGGAGACTATTGGGACGTGAGCGCAGACCGGGATGTGACAGTCGTGGTCGCGAGCCAGACACTGGAAGTTGGCTTCTACAAGATCGATGCCGCGATCGTCGATCGTGACGCGCGGGTGCGTCGAAGCTGGACAGTGACCTCCGCGGGGCGCGGTGCGAGCTCGGCAGTTGCCGATGGTGTGGCAGCAATCGCGTTCTGGCGAAAGCAAGACGATGGCCACGACGACGGCGTCATGCAGGGATTCGACGTGAAAGACGGGAGACTTCTGTGGGAGCGAAACCTGGAGTCCCTGCAGCTGTCCGCTGTCGAAGCCGGAGGCCAGACCGTTGAGCTGGCCGCGTACGGAGGGAAGTTCTTTGTGGTTGGGCCGCAGTCGCCCACGGTCTCGATTCGTGCGTTTGACGCGCACTCAGGCGACGAGTTGGGCAGACGAGGCCTGCACGGCATTGCATGGAGCTCGGTTCTCGACACGCGGCCACACCTGCGCTCTTTGGACAGCGGGGTTGCGGTCGTTGGCGCAAGCAGCGGCGCGGGAACCGATTGGACCGTATACAACTTCCAGCGGGGTGAGTTGTCGCGCGCTGAGCGGTGGGGATTCCAAGGACGACTGCAGGAGCCAGTGCAGGTGGTTCGCGCCGATCTCGTGTTGGCCAACGGCACGGTCGCCCAGCGCGGTTGTTCAGTTCGCGTCTACAGTGTTCCAAGTTGGGACGGCTGCGCGGCAGAACCGCCCGGGGCACGCTACTGGTCGACGGTCTTGCTGGGGCGGAAGCAGGTCACTTCGCTGGCATGCTACGGGAAGTCCGCTGTTCTTGTTTCCACAGTGAGTGGGGATTTCGCTTCCTGCGCGTGCCCGCAGAAGGTGACGAGCGAGACGAGAGACTCCCTCTGATGCCTCGCGGGGCAAGGCCCGTCCAAGCGCCGAGACCAGGGCTGGAAACGCGGTGCGGGAACACAGAGCGCTTGGCCAGCGTTCGTAGGCTACTTGGACACCACTCTCTGGAGTCGTCTGCGGACGATACCGGCGGCAGCCTGTGTGCTGTTGGCCGGCTGCCAACTGGAAGACCGGCAGCTGGTCGGGGCGCCGCCGCCGGGGCCGTCTCCGATGACGACCGAGTCGGCGCCGCTGGAGGCCGAAGCGTACGAGCCGTGCGACGAGCTGTGCGCCGCGACGGAAGTGATCTCCGCCTGGAACCGTCACGATGCGGCCGCGCTGACTCGGTTCGTCAATCCACGGTTCGGCGGAGCGTTCCTGATTTGGCAGCTCGGCCTTCACGTGCGGGCGGAGTGGCACTCCAGCATGGCGGCGCTCTTGGCAACGGACACGGGGCGCGACCAGCACCAGGTAACGCTGGAGCAACCGGTAGCGGGTCCGATTCCGCGCTACGACGGGTGCCACTTGCTCGACGACGAGGCCCTTGCCGTGCTCGCCAAGTATCGCTTCGCGCCCGGGGTCGTGCGGCGCGTGAACGGCGACGCCATCGAGCTCGATTCGGCGGCGGATGCCGCCCGGGCGAAGCGGTTCCGTACCCAGGTCACCGACTACTTCTGGGACGCGGATGCTGATCTAGGCCTGTTTCTCGTGCACGAGCGGCACGCGCATCGGATGTGGATCTTCGCGGTGGAACAGGTGGAGCCGTGCTCCTAGTTTGGTGACGTGACTGACGCTTCGAATTCTCCGATGATGCGCGGAGAGTGGCTTCGCTGCTTCATTCAATTCAGGCTCACGGATGTGAGTACGGCCCGCCGTACCGTGGGGACGAGCTCCGAGTCCGCGGCTCCGCGCTGCCAGGGGAGTTCTGGGAGGTAGCTCGAGTTGTCGACGGCTTCACGACGGTGGGGGGTGTCTTTCGTTTCTTCCGGGTCGACGCGATCCAAACGCACAACGCATCGTCGTGGGCGACGGCATACGGTTCGTTGCTCGACCACTTCGTGATCGTCGCGGAAGACATCTTCGGAGATCTGTACGGGTACGCGCTCGATGCGCCGTGCGCCCGGCTCGCGAAGTTCTACTGCGAGGGCGGGGAGATGGAGGGCTGCGTGCCGCCGAAGCTGGCCGAATTTCTGATGAACAGAGTCCTGGGCGCCTCTCCATCGATCGTGGACATGGACATGCTGCGAGCCGCGCTGGACGCGGGCCTGCGCTGCGGTCCTGATCAACATCTGGCGTTCCAGCTGCCACTGGTGGCCGGCGGCGAATACTCCGTCGAGAACATGGGAGTGGAGGACAGAAACCTCCACATGGGCGTTCTCGGGCAGCTCTCCGTCTCCACCCGGCGTGCTCGGGACGGGGCTCCAATTGCGAGCTTCGTCGAGAAGAAGGAAGATTGATCCGGGCTGGCATACTCGAGCCGGTTCGTGCCATCTCCCGAAGTGATCTGCCATGCCGAAATTGAGATGTACCTGTGGCTTCCTTTTCAATCTGTCGAGGACGACGGCCGCGGAACATGCACTAGTGCCCGAGTCCATCCTCGAGGACGCTGTCGCGAGCACCGATGCGGCCGCCGAGCTGATCGACCGCATCGACGCGGCGAGCCGTCACGTCCTCTTGTGCCCCAAGTGCGCACGGCTGTGGCTGCAGTGCGAGGGGCAGTCCGTGAACTACTGGCAGTACGAGCGGGTCGAGGACGTGACGTAGGAAGTCGCCGACAAAGCTCGCGAAAGCTTTGGCCATCGGGGCAAGCGCACTCCTTGCAGCGGTAGGCGTGCTGGCAAGCCGAGTCGGCACGCCTCCACGTGACGAAGCGGCGGAGGCCAAGATCGAGCTGTTGTCGGATTACGTGCGCGCTCACTATCGCGAGCAGCACTCCTGCCCATCTGCCGAGAACCTCGAGGACTACTCGACGACGCGGACCGGATCCGGACTGTGTCCGGGCGGGGGTGTACCGGACTATCCATGTGTCGGGTACTACCCGCTCAAGGAGATCAATGACTGCATGTTCAGACACCCGAGCGGGCTCGACGACCATTGGATGTACTTGGCCCGACAGAGGCGGTGGTACGACACGGACGAGTGGATCGAGATGCTGCGGTCCAAGAGTCCAGCAGCGTCCCTGATGTCAGCGCGCAAGCGTAGGCGCCGACAACGCTGCCACCACCCGCTGAACGACCGCCGCGACCGCGATCACCACGGCCACGAATCCGAGCGGTCCCGCCGCGAGCCACAGCAGCGCGGCTGCGGGCACCGCGAGCAAGAGGGACGTCCACTCCGAGGCAGCGGCGCGCGTGTCCAAAGTGGGCCTGGCGCTCAGCACCGCGACGGAGTCGTCGCGCCGGACGGTGAGGCCGAGACCGCGGAGCGCGCGGCACATCGCGGACGCGGCGCGACGCGACTCCCTCGGCGACCGAAAGCGGATGTGCCACGCGGCGTTGCCCATCGCGAGCGTGAGCTGACCGCGCAGCGCGCTAACGATGACCACGTCCGGCGCTTCGAAGCGTGCAACCCGTTTCCAGGCTCCGCGACCGCGTCGGTGTGCGAGCTCCAGGCGACTACCGACCCGCACGACGGCGTAGCGATCGTCCACGAACACCGCGCACGCGAGCTTGCCCGCCGCCGCCAACAGGGTTGCGGGCCACGCCACCGCGCTGAGCGCCACCGCCCACAGGAACCACGGCACGCCCGAGCGCGATCGCGTGAAGAAGACGCGCGGACTACTCGTGGATTCCATCGCGATACGCCGGAGGTAGGCACGCGAGAGAGCTCTCGCGCGCGCAAGGGTCGCTCGAAGCGGTGGGCTCGGGAGTGGTGGGCGGCGGTTCCGGCTGGCAACTTCCGCCGGGAGGGGGCGGGAGCGGGCCGGCTTCGGCGCCGAACACGGCTTCGTACAAGAGGTAGCCCGCGCCGACCGCCATGCAAGCCGTCGCGTTCCGAGCGCAGTACGCCGCGACATCCAGCGGCGTCTCCAGTGGTCCCAGCGCCTTCCTGCCAAAGGTCTTCGCAGCGTCGGAAACGGCACCCGCTTCTTGGATCGGCGGGCGGCGTGCCGCGACGAACTGGGCTGCGCGGCTCGGCTGCTTGGTGGCCACCAGGTGCTTCGGCCCCGGGCCAGCCGATTTGGTCTGACCCGCGGGTGTTCCAGAGCCCGCTGTCTTGGCGGACGACGCGGCCGGCCGCGCTGTCGGCTCGTAGTCCTCGGGATGCGTCTGGTTGTCGTGGACGGACGTGAAGTTGCGCGAAACGGGTTGCGTCATGGTGTCCACTTCGACGGCTCGCGGTGGCGGTTGCGTGCGACGCCTTCCGCCCGGCGGAGGTCCGTATTCCGGACATGAACGGCTTGTCAGAGAAGTGAGCAGCCGAAAATGTCCGGAATATGGACCTCGGCGCAGCCGCCGCGCTTGCGTGGGTGGGCTCCTTCATCCGCCCCACGAACATGCTCGTGCTCGTGACCGAACAAGCGTTGGGGGGGAGTTTGCGGAGGCCGGCCAGCGTGAGCGACGACTGCTCCTGACGCTGACACAGGTAGAGCGCCGCGGCCTGCTCGTGCACTCCCTCGTCCGGGCGGTGCTCATGAACCGCACGCTGAGGTTGCTCGTGCTGGCGCACTCCGGCATCGAGTAGCCCCCGGCATTTGCTCCGAACAGCCGCCGTCATTTCCGGCGGATTTTCTGTGATGGCGCCGCCGCACAGCTCGCACTCATGGTTCGACCGGGGGGGGACGCGCGTGGCGCGAGGTTCCGCGGCGGAACGACAAAGTCATGGCGAAGGCGCGACAAAACGCGCCGCACCCACATCCTGCGTGGATGTGGATCCCGCAGCGCCAAAGTGTGCCGGCCTGTGCCGACAGCACTACCTGCCAAGAAATTCCCAAGCAACTGTCACAGATGACAGTCCGAACACGTCGTCATGGCTCGGGATTACGCACGTCCACGACGGTCGCTTTCTGCTAACATCCAGCCCACGAGACGGTGGAGTCGGGTAGGGGACAGAACATGACGCGGGTGCTCGTCGTTGACGACGTGGCGGCGGCGGCGCGTACGTTGGCGCGGCTGGTGCGCACCTTCGGGATGCACTGTGAGACGGCGAACAGTGCGGACGACGTGCTCCACAAGAGGTCGCTCGAACGTTACGACGTGATGCTGCTCGATCTCGTGATGCCGGGCATGGATGGCATCACGCTGTGTGCCCAGTTGCGCGCGCGGGGGTTTGACGGCGTCATCATCATCGTGAGCGCCGAGGACGATAGCGGGGAGAAGGCGCGCGCCTTCGATGCCTTCGCGGACGACTACCTGGTGAAGCCGGTGGCCGGCGAGGAGCTCGAGAGACGCATCCGCGTGCGGCTGGAACACCGGGTGGAGGTCCGTGAGCTTCGGGCTGGGCAGGTTGTCAGCGTTGCGCCGTCGTCTTCCAGGACACCGTCCAGTCCCGGCCTCACGCCGGTGACTAGAGCTCCGGTGCCCATCAGCGGCCGGATCGGGTTGCTGGTGGCGGATCCTGACTCGACGCGTCGGGCGCATTTTCTCCAGCGCTTCTCCATGTCTGGTGCCGTGGTGCAGGAGGCGGACAGCCGTGAGGCCGCGCTGGAAAAGGTCGTCTCCAAGGACGTGGAAGCGGTAGTGCTGTGGTCTCGGGGAGGGGCAGAGGAAGACGCGTGGGCCCTCTCTCTCGTGAGTGCGCTACGCCGAGCAGCGCCGCGCACGGGGATCATCGTTCTGTCCCACACCTTTGAAGAGCCCTCCCCGGAGCATGCCCAGGCGGGCGCGGACTTGGCATTCCCGGGCGGCGTGAACGCCAAGGCGCTGTGGTTCGCGGTCAGCTCGCTCGTGCACGGGCGCCGGGAGCGGGCGCAGATCCTGGATCTCGGTGACGTGAAGATCTCGATGATCGCCCGGATGGTCATCGTGAACGGGAAAGAACGGGATGTGGGACCCGTCGCGCATCAGCTGCTCGCGCTGGTGGGCGGCGTGTATCCCGGGACGCTATCCCTTCCGATCCTCCACGACCTCATGGGCTACGCGGGTGAGTACTCGTCCGAGTTCAGCCCGTTGAAACAAGCCTTCCGTCGAGTGCGAGAGAGACTCACGCCCTTCGGCGACATCCTCGAGACCCGGGGCGGCTGTCGTCTCATTCATACCTCCCAGCTGTGCCGGAAGTCCGACACGATGCCGAAGGTGGACCGCGGCGCCGAGCCCGCCGAGCCCGACGCAAGACAGACGTCGAAGTCGAAGCCGAAGTCGAAGCGGCCGGCAGGCAAGCCGAAGAAGCAACGCGAGTAGCGCAGCGCCGCGGTTGCAGCACTGCCCCGCGCGTGCGGCTCGCTCGAGGCGACGAGCGCGCGCTGCCGCCGCTGCGCACCTGCCTGCGTGGCCCGCGTCGTGGTCGCTTTTCGCCAGCTCAGAAAATTCACGCGCGTCCTGAGGACAGTGATTTTGTGCCAAACGTACCAATTTCGTTCCTTGACACCGCACGCGCTCACTGTTCTCGCGCGCCGCACGTTCCAGCGCGATCTCGCGATCCCCCGACGTTTTCTCGATTTCTATGTTGGCTCGCCGCGGAACCCCCGCGCCTGCGTCCAGATCCGTCGTACCAAAAACGTACCCTTCCGCGATTCGCCAACCTGCGAGATGGGTGGAGGGATGGCATCTCGGCTCGGAGCTATCGGCGTGGCACTCGCGTTCTTGGCGAGTGTGGGGGCGTGTGGGTCGGGGGGTGCCGTGCAGACGCGGATTGGAAACCGCGGGGAGGAACCATGGCAGGCACGATCACAGTCGTAGTACTGGAGGTGGATCCGGTTCTCTGCCAGCGCATCCTGGCACTGCTCGCGCGGGTGGACGCGGAGGTGGCGTGCGTGGCCACTCCGGCGGACTTGCTCGCGGCCGTTTACGGACTGGGCGCCGAGGCGTGCTGGATTGGCTCGTATGCCGCCGCCGAAGGGCCTGACGCACCAGCCCTTTTCCGTGAGCTTCGCAAGTGCTTTCCAGATCTTGCGGCCTTCGCCTTTGGCGAAACGGCCCGAGAAATGGCCTCGGCGACCGCATGCATGACCGCGGGCGCGGACCTTTGCTACCCGCCAAGTGCGCATCTTTCCACCGTCTGGTTTGGCACGGCCGCGCTGGTGGCCAAGCGGCGGGCACGGCGGACCGTGTGCGATCTTGGTGCTGTTCGCGTCTTTCTCGACCAACCATGGATGGACGTGGACGGCGACCTGGTGGAGCTCACACCCAAGGAACACGCCATCGCTCGGGGGCTGGCCGAGACGTATCCCGGCGCACGAGGGACCGCGGACCTTTACAAGAGTTGCCTGGGCTACGCCTGCGATCCGTCGCCGGGAAGCAACTCCGTGGCTCAGCTCGTCCGCCTGCTGAAGAAGAAGCTCGGACAGTACAAGTCGTACTTAGCGACCACGAAGGCGGGGTATGCGTGGGTGCGGAGTGAGCGCCCTCAGTCCAGCGTGTCCGGCGTACATCGGACTGTGCGCAGCCCGATTTCCGATGTACCAGACCAGGTCGCAACGAGGTAGGCTACAGGCGCCGATGCGGCGGGGAAGAACATGGCGGCGGGTTGGCCGATGCGAATCACAGTCGCGAGCCAACTGGAACGGAGTAAGGTTGGAGCGCAACCACAGCACACGGGGACCTATGTCAAACAGCAGCCTAGTGAAGAACAACCGGCGGATGCTGCGCATGGCTTTGGCCGGGTTCTTGGTTTCTGTCTTCGCGGGAGCTTGCGGGTCGGACGACGGCGGCGGAGCAAGCTCCAAGGCCTGCGCCGTCGGGGACACGCGGGCATGTCTTGGCCCTGGGCAGTGCGATGGCGCGCAAGCGTGTCTAGCGGACGGCACCGGCTACGGCACATGCGAATGTGGAGCGCCGGATTCGGGCGCTGGCGGTGGTGGCACTTCCGGCGCGAGCGGAGCCGGCGGTGGCGGTGGTGGTGCGGCCCCGGATAGCTCCAGCGGAGCAACGGGTGGTAGTGCGGGGGTTGCCGGCACTGGCGCCGCGGGTGCTTCCGGCTCCGACGCCGGAGACGGCGCCGTGACGTACGTGGATGACCCGTGTCCGACAGGTGCGATCTACAACGACTGCTCCTCCACCTGTAAGACCGACGGCTGCATCCTCGCACTGTGCGGAAAGGGACCAGACAAGGTCAATGAAGTCGCGCCCTTTCCCCTCATCATCCGCACGCCTGCCTCCCCCGGCACGACTGCGCCTTGCCAGTGCACGGACAGCACCGTGTCCGCTTTCTCGTACTATCTCTGGGCGAAGTCGAACGGGACCACGGAGTACTTTCGCATTTCTGTGGGCCCGCCATGGCGGATCTACACTGGCACCACGGACAACGGCTCGGCATGTACGTATGACGTGGGTGCGTCAGGGTGCGTAACGCCGTCGACGGACCTCATGCTATTCATGTACTTCTCAACCGACGACCCCGACGCTCCCATGCGCAACATCACCGTCGAGCGATCGGACACCCCGTTGAGCTGCCCATGACGAAATTGCGGGAAACCCGGAATAGCGCGACGGATAGGTGCGTGAAGCGCAGCGTTTCTGGCGGCTTGGAGTGACGTACCGCTTGCGCTGAGCGCTGAGCCCGCTTCAGCGGTGACGGGTTGCGAACCGTCCGGTGGACTGCACATCGGCCGCTCGTCTGTGCGGTCATCGCCGCAAGATCTGTATCCGTTCGGCCAACCGCGTTCCTGACGTAGGGGCCACAGACGTGGCTCGATCGGGGCGTGCCGGAAGATCCGATCAAGCGCGGGCGCGAGAAGCGTGATGTTTGGGCGAAGCGGGTAGAGCGCTGGAAGGACAGCGGCCTGACGTGTAGCGAGTTTTGTGCTGAGGTAGGCGTGAATCCGCGCACGCTGAAGTATTGGAGCTGGCGACTCCAGAAGGATGCTGCGCCGGCTGCGGGAAGCGCCGCCAAGCGGCCCCGACGGGTAGAGTCCAAGTCGGAAGTGCCCGCGGCGCACACGCCGCGCAAACGTGCGCTCACGAAGAAGCGGGCGGCGGAGCCCACGTTCATGGAGGTGGTCACCGCGCCTCCCGAACCGCCGGCGGAGCCCGTGGAGATCATGGTCAGGAGCGTCACGGTGCGCGTTCCTCAGACCGCTGCTGCTGATCTCGTCCGCCGCGCGTTCGACTTCGCCGAGAAGCTGAAATGATTCCCGCAAACACGCGGATCTTCGTCTGCCCTGAGCCGCAAGACATGCGGCGCTCCTTCGACGGCCTTGCACTCGCCGCTCGCGAGCACCTCGGCGAGGATCCCCAGAGCGGCGCGCTGTTTGCGTTCATCAACAAGCGCAGGAATCGGCTGAAGGTGTTGTGGTTCGATCGCAACGGCTACTGCATCCTGTACAAGCGCTTGCATCGCGCTCGCTTCCAGGTGCCCGGTTCGCGTACGCTCGATCCCTCCAAGCTCGGCCCGCTCCTACGCGGCGTAGAAAACTCGCGGTGATGTCCATTTCACGCTTGACGTTCGATCGCGAGAGGATCATCACGAAGCGATCGTGGTCGACGCCAGCGTTCTGCAGCGCCTGGACGAGCTTGAGCGGGAGCAACACCGCATCCGCGATGAGCTGACCCGCGCCGAGGAAGAGCGCCGCGCGGCGGAAGAAGCGCGCGACGAGTACCACAAGCTGTACCTCGAAACGCTGGAGCGCTGCCGCAAGCTCGAGCGTGGAATCCTCGGCCAGAAGACAGAGCGGCTGCCCGAAAACGAGCAGCAGCTCACGCTGTCCATCCTGCAAACGGCGCTGGGCTCGCCCGCCAGCGAGCTCGAGCAAGACACCGACGTCAAGGCTCACCGTCGCAGGAACAACCACGGTCGGAAGCCAATCCCGGAGCACCTCCCGCGCGTCGAGATCGAGATCCTACCGCCCGAGGTGCAGGAGAAGGGTCTCGCTGCGTTCGAGCGGATCGGGCAAGAAGTAACGGAAGTGTTGGAGCGACGGCCCGCATCCCTCGTCGTCGCTCGCATCATCAAGCCCAAGTTCGTCCCCAAAGACCGCGCCCGGAACGACTCGACGCAGGTTCTCGTGGGAGCAACGCCCGCCCTGCCCATCGCCCGCTGCCTTGCTGGCCCGGGCATGCTCGCTGATACCATCGTCCGACGTTGGCAGGATCACCAGCCGCTCCACCGCCTGGAAGGGATCTATGAGCGCGACGGCCTTCCCCTCGCACGCTCGACAATCTGCGGCTGGCATGACCAGCTGACACCGCTCGTGCAGCCCCTGGTCGCGGCGATGCGCCAGGATGCTTTCGAGCAGCCCTACCTCTGCACCGACGCAACCGGCGTGCTCGTGCAAGCCAAGGAGAAGTGTCGCAACGGGCACTTCTGGGTGCTCGTCGCTCCGGAACGCCACGTCTTGTTCGAGTTCAGTAAGCACCACGACGGCGATGCCGTCGACGATCTCCTTGCAGGCTACTCTGGCTATCTCGTTGCCGACGCGCACACCGTCTACGATCACCTCTACGAAGATGGCTCCGTAACCGAGGTCAACTGCTGGGCGCATGCGCGAAGGTACTACTTCAAGGCCCTCAGCTCCGACCCCGAACACGCTCGAGTCGCGCTCGGACACATCGGTGCGCTCTTCAAAATCGAGCGCTCGCTCGCAACGGCTCCCCGAAAGAAGAAGGAGCGCCTGAGACAGAAACACTCCAAGCCGATTCTGAAGCGATTCTTCTCTTGGTGCGACGAGCTTTGGCCGTCTCTGCACGAAGACTCGCCGATGTACGAGGCCGTGCGCTACTCACGCAACCAGCGTGAGGGGCTGCAGCGATTCCTCGATGATGGTCGGCTTCCCATCCACAACAACATCAGCGAGCTGAATCTCCGTCGCCAGGCGATCGGCCGGAAGAACTGGCTATTCGTCGGCAGCGAGGATGGCGCCGCCGCCAACGTGGCCTTCACCTCACTGCTCGCCAGTTGCCGCATGCACGGCGTGGAGCCGTGGAGCTACCTTCGCGACATCCTGTGCTTGCTGCCCGACTGGCCAGCGCATCGCCTGCTCGAATTGTCGCCGTTGCACTGGGCGGCGACGTCAGCATTGCCCGAAGTGGACCGCGCGCTCGACGACAACGTCTACCGCCGCCTCACGCTGCTCGGCGGCACAGCCGCCGGCGGCTAGCACTTGCTGCCGCCGCTGTCACTGACGCGATTCACCGAACGGATACGGCAGTACGTGGGGTGCCGCACCCTGTGGTGCTCCGGCGGTCCAAGTTGGCGGTCTGACCGCTCTGCCAGCTGCTTCAGGGGACGGTCGCAACTCCATCGAGTGGGTGTATTCGGATTGGGTGAAACGCGGCTTCCCGGCCACATCACCCGGCGCGACGGATGTCCTCTACGAGAAGAAGGACGGCGTCTGGCAAATCGTGGAGGCGGACATCTACCTAAATGCCGAGCTATTCAAGTGGAGCACGAATCCCAACATGCCGGCATACATCGACGCTGTGGTCGTGCACGAACTGGGGCACGCGCTCGGCCTCTTGCATCCGTGTGAGATAGGTGGCGGGGGGGGGGACTCCGCACCCGATTGCGCCGACGTTTCGGGGGCGATCGGAACCACGATGTATCCGGAATATCAGCCCAAACAGGCCACGCTGAGTAAGGACGACGTCGCCGGCCTTTGCCACCTTTACCCTAGTCTTTCATGCGAAAAGGCGGGGTGCCCGGGAGGGTTTGAGTGCGTAGACGGCGTATGTGAAGAGAGCTGCGCTCCCAGCGGGAGCTGCGCTTCCGGTGTTGCTCAGCTTGGGGATCCGTGTGTGACTGGCGCCGACTGCGCGACGCACGAATGCGTCGGAGGGACGTGCGTCCAAGGGTGCAGCCCGACCGGCGGTTGCCTCAACGGCGAGTGCGCGACGACCACGGCCGGCTCAGCGTACTGCAAACCGACTCTTGGTGCACTCGGTGACCCGTGCGACTCGCCCGACGACTGCCTCGGCAAGCAGTGCATCCAACAGGGCGACTCGCACCCCGTATGCACGCGACTGTGCGCAAAAGGATGCCCGCAAGGGTGGAGTTGCGCGTCGGTCGACAGCCTTGAGGTGTGCGCTCGCGACGAGCAAATCGAACCCGTTTCAAATTGCACGTGCACACACGTTCGGCTCGCAAGGCTGGATTGGGGCGTTGCGTGCTTGTTCTCATTGAGCCTGATTGTTGCGGGAGCGCGACGCCGGCGATCGAGCCGTGTTGCGAATCGATAGGAGAAGACCATGCAGACCCTGATCACGATGCGAGCGACGCTCCTGGCAGTTGGGGCCGCAATGATGGCAATAGCAGGTTGCGGTAGTAGCCAAGACGTGCAGTCGCATCTGTTGAATGGTGATAGCGCGAACGACATTGAGCAAGCACGCCTTCGCCAACTGCAGACTCTGAAGATGGTCGAGACCAATGACTCGTCCGGGGAACAGACTGAATACGAACTCGCGATGACTGACTACAGCCAGGTGGAGCTTTCGCCGCTATACAACGTCGTTCGTGTCAAGTGTCTGGACAGCTTCTTTCTTAGCACGACAGACGCCTGCACCACCTCGGCGAAAGACGCGGCCTCAGACCTCTGCGCGGCAAATGTCTATTTGGAAATGGCGACGGTTCGCGCCGAGCCAGTCACTGCGGACACTGGTACATACACCTACAAGGTTGGGACTCAAGCTACGCCAGTGAACGCAGCACTGGCTCGTCACGCCGCTGCCAAAGCGCGCAATGCGTTTGCCAAGTACCTCGGAGCTCTTCGCCAGGCGACTGGCAGTGCTTCGCCAACGTGTAGCACCCTGCAATTCGAGATGGCGCCTGGGATGAGCGCTGCCCAGATAATTGGGAGTGGTTTTGTCGACGCCTACGCCACCTACCGCGAAGCGGTCGACACGTTCGTGAAGAACACGGTGGCCTCGTCCGACGCTCAGCTCTCGACGACAGGGTCGCTGACGCAAGGTACCTCCTACGCGGTTACTGCTAGTGCATTGTCTCGCGCTGCTGCCGCGCATGCGCTGGTGGGGGGCGACCCGGGGCTGTTCGGATCGACCTCAGCGGGGGGGACGGATTGGTGTACCGTCCCGGAGCCCACGCCGACCGTGCGCGCGGCGATCGAGATCTTTCGAGAGGCCGGCACAGATCCGGCTGATATTCTGAAGGCCGAGTCGGAACTCCCGCTGACGGTCCTCTTGGAGAACCTGAGCGACTGCTCGACGACCTGTCCCGCGGTTCAACTGGACAGCGCTGCCCCGAACTTCAGCGTCAGGGAACGCTTGGCCGACAGATGGGGACAGGAAGACACGCTGCTCCAAGCATCCACACCAAACCTCTTCGACTACTTCAATCTGAGCAAGGCGGACTTCTCGTCCGCGAGGGAGTACCTCGCCAGCGAGATCAAGGCGTTCTCGCGGTCGATGACGGCCGTTCTTCCTCCACCGCCAAAGGCAGGAGGAGTGCCGACCAATGTCCCACTGTTTGCGGGCGTGGCGACACCGCCGCCCGCGCGACCACCGCAGTACTTCGCAGCACTTGCAAAGCCGTCTGCGACCCTTCGCGAAGAGGTTCCAACGGGGTGGGTAGCAGATCAATACGACCTCGACGTATCGGTGTTCACCGACTGGGCAGTGAGCTCAGCTTCCGAGGAACTCAAGCAAGGCCTGAGCCTCTCCCCAGCACTTCCGTCTGAGCTCCTGGACCCAATTGCCGGGCTCGTCGCTGAAGCTAGCAACGAGCGACTGGGTCGGCTGTACCTGGAAGCGAACCCCGGGGGAATCGATCTATATGCATACGGCCTTGGAACGACCGACCAAGTCCGACTGGTCCAGGGCGAGGATGGACTCGCGTGTGCAACGACTGGGTCGATCGAGGGCGCTGTCTGCGATGTGGACTCCCCGGGCATCACCGTTGCCCAGCTGAGCACGGAGTATCCGACGTCCGGCGCATTCTCGAAATTCGTATACGGGTACTTCGAGTTTCAGGTGTGGCCACCGGATGCGGGGGAGCGCTTCTATCTAGTGCGCCGCAAGTCGACCTCGACTGGCGCCAAAACGTTCGAGCCCTTGATTGGGTTCGGCTATTCGGGCGACTACGACATCGAGTCCTATCCAATCGTGCTCGATGCCGAGCGTCGCGCCGGAGAGTTGCTGGCGCCAGACCGGAACTGGTGTTCGCGCACACGCGTGTCCTGCGCCGGCGTCGACATGGACGCGCGTGTTCCCCTGGAAGATGAACTCTCGGACGACGGAAATGGCGTCGAGAACTCGTGGCGCCACTATGTTGATCTTGCCCACCGTGCCGCGGAGGACGCGGATGCGCTTGGGGAAGCCGTGCTCAATGCGGGGTCTGAAGTGACTTCCAACGAGCTGGCCATCGCTGGTCGTGCCGAGAGCGCCATGGAAGAGGTGCAACAGATCTGTGGCGCGAACGTCGACATTGAACAACTGCGTACCATGCTTGGTGCGCAGAGCGGCGGCCTAGAGTATCTGCGGACCAACGAAGCGTGCACGACAGACGCTGACTGCGACACCGCAACGAATGCGAACCTGCCTCCCCAGGGTGCTCCGGAAATGAAGTACCACTGTGGGGGAGGCTACTGCGTCGGCGATCTGCTCGGGTCAATTGCCACGGCCGCCAAGCAGTACCCAGAGCTGGAGCGTATCGCCGAATGCGTCGACCCCGGAACAGTGCAGGACTTTGTGACACCGGGGTCGCAGGACCTCTGCGTCTGGACGAGGGACCACCAGCTGTCGCAATTGTGCGCCGACCAAAGTTCCGGGTACCCGTGTCCGGTAACGGCCGATCCCAATGTGGACGGCATCGCTGGTTGCGACAGTCTGGTGCCCCCAGATCTTCCAGGTCACACCTACGAAAAGGTCCGGATCGAGACGACGCTGGGCTACTTCGACTACCAGAACGAATCCGCGGGACTTCCTAATGCAGGTGTTTGTGAGAGCATCCGCGCGCTGAGACGGTCTCACCCGAAGCCGTCCGAGTATTCGGCAATACTATCTTCCGAGTTCTTCCATCCCGCCACGTTTGATTCGTTCGCCGCGAGCATATCGTTTGAGCCGCGATTCGACTCGCACTCGGCCGTGATGCTCAACGGCACGCCCGTGTTCCAGACCGGGGATGCTTGGGCAGGCACATCCTCGCAATGGCCTTGTGCACCAATGGAAGGCGCGAAGTGCACTGGCAGTGGGGACCCCTCGCTTGCATGCATCGGAGGCGCTGCAGCCCTCTGCAATGACCCAATACTGCGAGCACCAATCAATCGACGCCTGCTCAATGCTGTTGTCGCCCTGCGCGGGATGGTGACGCCGGCTGATGTGGAGGACCTGCCGGGTGTGATGTTCCCAGCGTTCGGGACATACGACTCGGCAAAGGTCGAGCCGGTCAACAAGTTCGCTCGCTCCCGCACCGTCTCGGGGTTGGCGCCTGTCGAGGTGCACGAAGTGACGGTCAAGAACGACCCGCGCAAGTTCACGTTCAACTTCGTCGACGCTCCCACCGGATATGCGGATCTCATCGCTTGGCGCGACGTAAAGTGCGACGGCTCGCAGAACTGCTACTATGACAACTTCAGCGTTGCGCCGGGCTACGGATTCGCGGTTGTCGAAGAACGTCCGAGCCCCGCGCCTGCCTGCGCGAGCGCGTGGCTTGGCGGACTATCCTCTGCCACTCAGAAGGGCAAGGGGATCATGGATTCGGGAGCGTTCCGAGCATTCTTCACGTACGCGAAGTTTGACAAGCCGACTTACACTGGTGCGAAGTGCTCGGTGTTCGGCTTCTATCCCGGCGGGCTTCCCACGGCTATCCAGGCAGCCCCATCCATTTTCGGTGTTCGTGCCACTGGTGAGGACTACAATTCCAGTCTCGATGCCCTTGAGCTTGCTTGCGAGGTTGCCCACCAATCGGCCGGGGGCGGCTGCGATCTCTCCCATCCGCCAAACATTGCGGCGGAGGGATGGTCGGCTGCAAAGAGGTTCCTGAACTGCGCGGCTGACCAGATCCAACGAAGCGGCGCGCTCACCATCTATGCGGACTTCCCGACAAAGGCGATCGATGCGCTAAGGAAAGAATCCACCGTTGGGGCATTCCCTGCGCTCGGCGGGGAGTACGGCGCTGCCATATCGCGCTTGCGCTCGGCGCTCGTAGACGTTTCGGATGTCACTCCGTTGATCGCATCGGAGTTGCGAGCTCTGGGTACGGACTTCGAGTTGGCGGAGAGCTCAATCGCCCTGACGGACATCCAGAAGAAGAAGAACGACGTCCAGTTCGAGGCGACGGTCGCAAACCAAACCGCGCAATGCCTCGCGACAAGCGCGCAAACTGCGGGGCTCGGGTCGGCCATCAATCCCGGGCAGGTTGCGGCCGCAGCGGTGACGTGTGCGAACTCGTTCGCCCAGATCAAATTCGCGGGCAAGCTCAAGGAGTATGACGACCAGCAGTCGTCTATCCAGGCGGAGCAAGCGCGGCTCGAGCTCAAGCAGCGTTTTGAGACCCACGCGACGAACCTTCAAACATACTCGTCGCGGCAAGCGAAAGCTGCCAATGAGATTGAGGCCGCGCTAGCCGAGATTCAGACGCTCCGGGAGCGTGCTCGAAAGGCGTTGTACAAGGCGGTGATTGATAGCTCTACCGTAGGGAAGAAGCAGGCCGCACTTCTGTCGGTGAGCAAGGCGCGATTCGCTACCGCCCAACGGCGATACGAGGCAGGTCGCCAAAACGCTGTGCTCGCGGCGTTCATAGCAAAGCGTGCCGTCGAGACTCGCCTTGGGGTGAGGCTGTCGTCGCTCAAGGAGGATCTGCCCTTGGTTGCCGCTCCCGCGTCCTGGGAATCAGCGGTGTGTACGTCGAGCGGAGTCAGCTTCGACGATGTGGTCCGCGAAGGGGGCGCGAAAGACTTCGCTGATGCGTATGTCGGCGACTACGTCGACAAGCTGGAAAACGTGGTGGAGTCGTACCGCCTGGTCAACAACTTCCATGAAGGTACCGATACGGCGATCGTCTCGTTGAAGGACGACTTCAATCGGGTGAAGAAGTTCTGCGCAACCCCGGTAGGGAACAAGCTCTTCCACGCCGGCGATTTCTCGGGCGCGGGCAACTACCCGATCGGCAGCGCGGCCAATGACCTTGCCAGTCTGCCCGACGAAGCGTGGGCATTGGCGGGGTGCTCGCCTGGACTCCCAGATTGCGTGGGAATCTCTCCGTTGGCTGAGGACGACGGTCCTTTCGAGCCAAGTGTGAAAGCACTATCAGCAGTTCGAGGCTTCCGCGTGACGTACGGGCCGGACAGCGGAACTTGCGACCCGGCATATTGTGGGTACCAAGCCGGCGCCTATCTCGCACAGAAAGTTGAGCTCGATCCCGGCAGGTATCGTCTCAGCTGGTATGCCCGTCAGCCGTCCGTGACGGCCGTCCCTGCCCTCGACGGTGCTGGGCTCGCGATACTCAGCGGACCGTCCGTCACGGTGCTCGGTAGCGAGGGAACCGACGTAGATCCGTCCGGATGGTCCCGACACTGGCAACTATTCGAGGCTAGTGATGCAGGAACGTACGGCGTGCTGATTGGACCGGCTGGCTCTGCGGGTGGAGCCGTGGACCTCGCTGCTGTGATGCTGGAAGTCGCGCCTGGAGCGATCGATAGCGATTTGCCAACGACGTACGCGAACACGGGGGACACACTCACCGCCTCACTGCCGACATGTGTAGACACCGACGGTGCAGTTTTCCGCGCCACGAAATGGCGCCGGGGATGCGTGCAGCTCTGTTCCAACGGGTTCAATGCGTCCTGCGATGGCGCCGCAGCCCAAACGTATTGCTATCGAGAAACCCTCGTCTCGTTCTCTCAGGCTGACATTGACACCGGAGCTGTGTTCGGCGCTTCGGGCATTGCAAAGGGCAACTTCAACTATCGCATCGAGCGGATCGGCGTGAACTTCACCGGCACTGGCCTGCGAAGCTGCGAGGATAGCTCGAGCCCGCTCTCCTGCTACGGGTCCGGGTACTGGACGTATTCGCTCCAGCACGGCGGTCCGTACCACGTCCGAAATTACACCGGTCAGGATGTTGACGTGCAGCTGTTTGCCGGGAACATCGAACACGCCCGAGGCCTCGCAGCCGAACGATATCTAACGAACCCGATGTCTGGCGCTGACAAGGAGCTTATGGAGACCTACATGAGGCGTGAGTTCCAAGGCCGACCCTTGGATGGCACGTTCG
This sequence comes from Polyangiaceae bacterium, assembly GCA_020633235.1. Lineage (NCBI taxonomy): Bacteria > Pseudomonadati > Myxococcota > Polyangiales > Polyangiaceae > Polyangiaceae bacterium. Next base: position 496,922 of record JACKEA010000001.1, read on the forward strand.
TGCTGAGGGTCTGGGAAGAGCCGGGCATGAACTTTGACGCCCTCGAGGACGTACAGCTCGCCTTGGAGTATCGGTACTGGACACGGTTCAAGTGACCGAGGAGGTAGGTCACCGGGAGGCGTAGCCATGAGTCGACCCAGCGACGGACGGTTGCCTCGCGCGCTCCGCGCCGTAGCTTTGGCTACGGCGTGGGGCGTGATCGCGGTGGGGTGCGGATCGAAGAATAGCGACGCGACCCGGACGGCGAGCGGTGGCGCCGCGGGCGCGGCCGGAATGAGTGGAGCCGGTGGCAGTGCCGGCAGTGGTGGAGCCGCAGCCGCAGCCGGAACTGGGACGGGCGGTGATGCAGCCGCAGACGCAGCCCCGGACAGTGACGCAGCCGTGGATGCGGGGGCGGACGTGGATGTGGACGCGAGCGTGGACGCGTCGGCGGACGCGGAGGCGGGCATGGACGCAGCCGTGGACGCGCCGGTGTCCCAATTTTGTGGCGATGGCATTCGCGATCCCATCACCGAGGAGTGTGACGACGGCACTGGGAGCTTGCCGGCGGATTCGTGCTCTCTCGACTGCCGCGTGACCGACGTGCTCGCGGTGCCACCGGATCCTTCGTGGGATGGCGGACCGACGAGCAAGGTGTACCGTTCCCTGGGGAGTGGGCGACATCCCGTTGGGGCGGGGGCGCAGGGGTACGGCGTTGCGTTCGTGACCACGCCGGAGCCAGCCAAGGTCGGGGTGAGCTTGTTCGACGCCCAGGGAGTGCCCGGCCCCGTGGTGTTACTGGATGAAGCGACAACCGACGCGAACGCGGCGCCGGTCGTGGCCGCGCTGCCGAATGGGAAGCTCGCGGTGGCGTGGTCCGACCTGGGGGTGGATGGCAGTGCGCGGGGCGTGGTGTTGCGCACGGTGGATCTCGCGACCGGGCAGGCGAGCGCGAGCGTGCGCCTGAACACCACGACGACGCAGAGTCAGAAGGATCCCGATCTGATCTGGACGGGGAGCGAGCTGTGGGCGGCGTGGGTGGACAACTCCCAGCTCACCAACGGGTACTTCAACGACATCGTGATGCGGAAGTTGAGCGCGACGGGCGTTCCGCAGGGCGGTGAGGTGAAGCTCGCCGCCACCAAGGAGAACGAGTCCCGCGTGGCGCTGGCGCCCTTTGCTGGGAGCTGGGCCGCGGTGTGGCGCATGGGCGGCGGTGGCAACGAGAGCCTGGGGGCCAAGGCGGGGAGCACCAGCTGGACGGTGCCCGTGGGCATCAGCGGCGGCGTGGAAGACGCGCCGGGCATCGCGGAGATCGACGCGACGCATCTCTTGGTGGTGTTCACGCACGACAGCCTGACGACGACGCGTCTGAGCGGTGCGGTGTTGGACATGGGTGCTCCCGGGTGGGCGACGCCCTTTGACATCACGCCGATGGTGGCGCCCTACGACAGCGACGCCACGCTGACGCAGACGCACCCCGCGCTGGTGCGCGCGGGAGATCGCGTGTTCGTGAGCTGGCGCTCGGAGCGCCTCTCGAGCACGAGCGCCACGGGGGAGGAGCTGTGGCTCAAGGAGATCACCTGGAGCAGCTCCGGCGCGACGGTGACGCTCGATCTCTCCACGCCGGAGATCCCGCTGCCGCGGAGCTCGGATCATCAGCTCAAGGATCAGCGGAATCCCGCGCTGGCCGCTACGCCGCTGGGTCCGGGAGGCGAGATCGCCGCGGCGTGGGTGGATCGGGGCAGCAGCCTCGTGCCGAGCCAAAGCTACTGGGACGTGGTCAGCGAGCTGATCCCGGTTCCGGTGGTGCGTTTGCCCGCATTCGACGGAGGGACAGGCCAATGATTCGCCGCGTCGTACTCGGAACTGGAATCATTGCCGTTGGCGTGGCGCTGGCATCTCCGGATGCGCGCGCGCAGGACACCGCCGGTGGCGCTCAAGGTGCGGACGACACCGCGACGCAGGCGCCGGTGGACGCGGTGCTGCCGGCGGATGAGGCGGACGACGACGTGGACACGGCCGACGCGCCGGAGAGTGCGTCGCCTGCCCAGGCGGGCAAGGCCGCAGGCGCGAACGCGACGGCCAAGGTCGACGAAGAGGCCGCCAAGGTTGCCGCCAGCGCACCGGGCGGTTCCCGCGCCGAGCCAACATCCCTACCTACAGGAGCGGACAAGAGCGGAGTCACCAGCAAGACGATTAGCGTGCCCAAAGGGGCGGGCACCATCAAAGGGATGGAGGAGAGCTTTTCTGCGCAGCTCTCCACGGGCATTGCCACCTTCAGTGTGCCGCTGAGCTTGCCGGCGGCGCGCGGTGGAGCGCAGCCGAGCTTGGGGCTTTCCTACAGCTCCAGCGGGGGCTCGGGGCTGGCGGGCATGGGTTGGCAGATCGGTGTGCCGTTCATCTCGCGGCAGACGGATCGCGGTGTGCCGCACTACGGCGACACAGCGGGGTGGGATCCCGAGCAAGACCACTTCGTGTTCAACGGTGGGCAGGAGCTGGTGCCCATCTGCGTGGTGGATGGCAACGGCGTGTGCGATGGCGCCATTGACGATGGCATCGCGCCCGAGGTGATGCCGGTGTGGGCCAAGGGCTGGCAGTACTTCAGGCCGCGGGTGGAGGGATCCTTCCTGCGCTTCTTTTGGAGCTCGAATCACCAGACGTGGCGGGTGCAGGACAAGAGCGGCGTGACCATGGAGCTCGGGGTTCCGTGGGATGGCTCGAACTACATGGGGGCGCTGGAGACGAATCCGGACAAGCCCGAGGAGATTTTCCGTTGGTCCCTGGTGCGGCAGTACGACACCTGGGGCACCGCGAATCCGAGCAGCGGCTGGGCGACGCCGAACAACGTGGTGGTGTATCGCTACTTCAGCGACGGCAACACCGCGTACATCTCGGACATCTACGATACGCCGCCGATCACGAATACGACGACGGCGTCGCTCTCGAGCTACGCGCACCACACGCACCTGGTGTACGAGCAGCGCGCGGACAGCACCGTGAGCTACCGCAGTGGGTGGCGCATGGAGCAGGCGCTGCGGCTCGTGCGCGTGGACGTTGCGAGCGCCACGTGGGAGGCGACGGGCGCGCGGCGGCAGGTGCGGCGCTACCACCTGAGCTATGATCCACTGTCGCACCTCTCGCTCTTGACGAGCGTGCAGGTGGAGGGGCGCTGCTCGGGGGCGGAAGCGGCGGCGCCGGCGGAGAGCAACGAGCTCCTGCCCGCTGCGACGAGCTGCCCGCGGCTGCCGGCGATGACCTTCGAGTACGGGCACGTGACGCCGTACACCACCAGTGGTGGCGCCGGCGTGGCGGACTTGCCGGGGTTTGACGGCTTCGACGAGCGCATCAAGACCATCAACCAGAGCCCACCGCACTCCGTGGACGAGGCGCAGACCGATCTGTTCGACGTGAACAGCGACGGCCTTCCAGATGTTCTTGTGACAGCAGCTGGTTTGTACGGCGCGGGCCACGGCGTGTTCTTCAACGGCGACGGCGGCACGGCGGATCGCTTTGGCGCCGTGCAGAACATGGGCATCCAGGGCGTGCTGGGCGCGGGGGCCAGCACCATTACCCTGGGCAACCTGAACGTGGCGCCGCTGGACCTGGACGGCGACGCGACCATCAACCTCCTGCACATGCCGAAGGTGAAGACCTACGCGGTGTACGAGCCGGTGTTCGATGGCGCGAAGTGGTGGTGGAAGGGTCGCAGCATCGATACGGCCAGCGGCCAGAGCCCGAAGATCGATTGGGGCAAGGACACGCTGGACACGCAGGTGATGGACGTGAACTTCGACGGCCTGGTGGACGTCGTGGTCACCACCGGCACCGAGGTGCAGACGTTCTTTTCCCTGGGGCGCTACCCGGGGGGCGACGGGCAGTTTGGCCAGGCGTACTGGACGGGGGCCACCACCGCGAGCATCTCCAACGAGCCGGTGCGCACCTGCGTGCCGTGGAGCGCCACACCGGTGCGCTTCAGCGACCCGGACGTGAAGCTCGCCGACATGAACGGCGACGGCATCACGGACATCGTGCGGGTGCGCAAGGGCGACATCCGCTACTGGCCGGGCCGCGGCAACGGCTTTTGGGGCACCGGCAAGCGGGACGACTGCCCGGCGGGTGGCTTTGGCTCGAACCGCCACGTGCTGATGGACGCGAGCCCGCAGTACAGCGACGTGTCCGGGGACTCCCTGCGGCTCGACGACGTGAACGGCGATGGCCTCACGGACTTGGTGCAGATCCGTTTTTCCGACGTGGACGTGTGGCTCAACGTGGCGGGAACGAGCTGGACCAAGCGCCACATCATTACCGGTACGCCGGCGAGCCCTTCTTACGCGAACCGGGTGCGGCTGGCCGACATCAACGGCAGCGGCACGCGCGACATCTTGTGGGGCAACGCGAACAAGTACCAGTACATGGATCTCGCCGGGGGCGAGCGGCCCAGCGTGCTGACGCGGGTGGACAACGGCCTCGGCAAGAGCACGTTCCTGGAATACTCCACCAGCACCCAGGAGATGCTGGCGGCGGACACCGCCGGCACGCCCTGGGAATCGCGCATGCCCACGGTGGTGCACGTGGTGAAACGCGTGACCGAGACGGACAACCACAGCGTGGCGGGCGTGGGGCCGGGCGTGTACGTCACCGAGTACAGCTACGCCGATCCGGTGTTCGAGGGGCGGCAGCGGGAGTTCCGCGGCTTCAAGCACGCGAGCGCCACGCGGCTGGGGGACGCCAACAGCCCCACGGACATCACGGACAGCACGTTCCTGCTCGGGGAGTGCGTGGACGAAGACGCGGGCGACGGCATCGACGCCTGCGCGGTGGACCAGCGCTGGCGCGACAACCCGCGGGAGGCGTTGAAGGGGCTTCCGGTCATCACGGAGAAGCGGGACGCGACGGGGAGGTACCTTTCCACGGAGCTCACCGCATATCGACTGCGCCGCGTGTACAAGGGGCTGGACGGGCGCGATGTGCGGCACGCCTTCGAGGAAACGAAGACGTCCGTCCTGTACGACACGGACAACTTCGTGCCCGCAGACCAGACGTTCCCGTTGCCGCTGGTACAAGTGGAGCTGGATCCGCACGTGGATGGATCGACGGCCACGGTGGCGGGCCTCGAGGTGATGGTCAACGTCACGGCGCGGTCGAACAACCTTGCCGTGATCCAGTCGGCGTCCACCGTGGACATATACGGCAACCAGCGGACGGCGACGGCGTTCGGCTGCGTGCAGGGTTGCTCGAGCACGGATGAGACCATCGTCACCACCACCACGCCGGGAAGGCCGACTCAGGATCCGACCGGGTGGCTGTGGCGCACGGTGAGCTCCAACGTGGAAGGGCAGACGTACAAGAACTTCCAAGGGAAGCTGAAGGAGACGGACGTCACGTACAACGCGCGTGGCGTGCCGACGACCACCACGGCGCATCTGCACCACACATTAGCACTGGACCGATTTCACGAGACTGCGGGCGCCGCGGTAGCGGCCACGCCGGCGGATGCTTCGCAAGACGGGACGATCACGTCCTCCAGCAGCTACGACGACTTCGGCAATCTGACGCAAGAGTCGGGACCGGACGGGCGCTGTCGCGGCATGGGCTACGACACGACGTACGGGATGTTACCCGTCACGGAGGAAGCGTATCGCGGAGGGTGCGGAGTTTCTCCACTCACGACAACCGCAGATCTCTACGATCGTGGGCTCGGGTTGGTGACGAAGGTCACCAACATGCAAGCTCAGCCGACGCTGATCGAGTACGACGCCTTCGGACGTCTGGCGGCGACCTACGCACCCGACCCTGACGCCGTGGGCGCGTCGCTCATGCCCAGCGTGCAGGTGGAGTACCTGCTGCCACCGGATCTGGGGACGCCTCAGGCGCCGGCGTATCACTCGATCATCCACACGCGCACGCAAGACGGGCCGTCGCCGAGCGACGATTCGTTTATCGAGAGTTGGAGCTTCGTGGATGGCATGGGGCGCACGCTCGTGACGCTGTCCGAAGCGGACGTGAGCGCGGGGGACGGCGGCGACTGGGTCGTGAGCGGGCAGGTGTCCTTCGACGCGAAGGGCGCCGTGCAACGCAAGTGCCTGGACAAGTTCTGGACCGGGACGCCGCAGGCGTTCCCGTTCGGAGCGGCGCCCAGCTCGAACTGTGGTGAGCAGACGTACGACGCCTTCGGGCGCGGCAAGGTGACGACGGATCTGGATGGCACCGTCACGCTGTGGAACGTGTACCACGCGCTCTCCACGGACATGTGGGACGCCGAGGACTTGGGCGGCCACTACGGCACCTACGCGTCGGAGACCAAGGACGGGCATGGCCGCACGGCGCGCACCGACGAGCGCTTCCTCGACCCCGGTGGTAGCGGCAACGTCTACAAGCGCACGACGACCACGAAGTACCTGCCGACGGGTGAGCCGTGGACGATCACGCGGTCAGCGGACAACACCACGGAGACCGTGAAGCGCTGGATGCGCTACGACTCGCTGGGCCGGATGGTGCTCAACGTGGAGCCGAACACGAGCACCGGCTTCACGGACAACGAGACCGTGAACCCCGTGCCGGGGACGCTGAAGACCTGGCACTACGTGTACAACGACTCGGGCGATCTGGTGGGCACCAGCGACGCCCGCGGCTGCGGTGAGAACTTTGCGTACGACGGGGTGGGCCGGCTGAAGTGGGAGGACTACTCGCCGTGCAGGGCGTATCCGTACCACCTCGCCTACGGCGCACCGAACGCGAACGGTACCAGCGGTGCGGAGGTGCTGTACGTCTACGACGCGCCGCCGAATCTCGTCACGAACGACGCGCCCGCGGGCTTCTTTGGCACGCCGTACAACACCAATTGGCTGATGGGTCGATTGGTGACGGTGTTCGACCGTGGCGAGATCTCCGTATCCAAGTATGACGGCCGCGGGCGGGTGACGCACCACGAGATCCGACTATCGAATCCCGGGAGCTTCGCGAGCTGGATCGGCAATCGCTACCAGCCGGAATGGTACGAAAAGACGTTCGCCTACGACGGCGCCGACCGCGAGGTGGAGACGACGACCGGCGCGGCCATCACCGAGCTCATGGGGGCGGCGGATGGTCAGAGTCGGATCACGACGCAGTACTCGCATCGCGGTACCGTGGCGAGCGCCGGGGGAAGTTACGACACGTTGGTGGAGAAGGTAGAGCGGGACGCCGACGGCCTGTTGATGAAGGTCCAGTATGGCGATGCAGCCGACACCGCTACGACCAACACCTATGACGACCGCCGACGGCTGAGCACGCAGGTGACCACCCGCTCCATTCCGGAGCTCTGGAGCTCGCCGCCCGGTAACTATCAGCCCCCGCCCGCCCAAGGCACGGCGCTGCCGACGTTCCAGATGCTGCTACAGGACGACAGCTTCACGTACGACGCTGTCGGCAACCCGCTCAGCATAGCGGACAACCGCACCGCGAGCGATTGGCCGGACGACGCGAAGCCCGTAGACCGCGCGATGGAGTACGACGACTTCTATCGCCTCAAGCGGATCGACTACACGTACAACGGCAGCAATACGTGGAAGTCGCCCTTCGACGCGGAGATCGCGAATGGCGGCGCGCCGACGGACCCGCGGCACATGCGGCCGATGCAACAGATCCAGTACGACACTCGAGTCGGCTGGCAGACGTTTGACTACGACTGGAAGGGCAATACCTCCGAGACGCAAGACGACCAGCACGGCTTCTACGATCGCTCGCTGGGTCCGATCACGAACTCCACTGCGAAGCCATACCAGCTCGATTCGGCCAGCAACAAGACCGGCCAAGGCACGCGCGAAGGCGCAGTGCAAACCGCGTACGACGAGATGGGCAACCTGGTGCGCATGCACGTGGAGCGCAACGGCACCTGTCTGGGCTACGGCCCGTGCAACCACATCTTCTACTACCAGTGGGACGAAGTGGGCCGGCTCCAAAAGGCGCGCCGCTACGACGTGACGCAAGCGAACTTGGGCGCGCCTTCGGACCCGCTGCCCACGGGCGCATTCCAGAGCGAGTACACGTACACGTACAACGCGAACGACGACCGGGTGCTCAAGATGTGGTCCGCCGGGGGCGCACGCATCTGGGCGTACGTGTTCGACACGCTGGAGCTGAAGAAGGCGGCCTGGATCCAGGTGGGCGACCCGCCGCACGCCACCTACGACCGCACGAAATGGACGGAGGTGCCGTACCTCGTCGTGAACGGCGTGCGTCTCGCCCGCGTCCACTATCACGACTCAAATCCGGAAATCGGCGGGGCCGAAACACACGTCTTGTTCGAGCTGGGCGACCACCTGGGCTCGACGAACATGGTGCTCGACCAAGCGACAGGAGAGCTCGTCGAGCGAAGCACGTACCAAGCGTACGGCTCGCGCGAGAGCGACTATCGGCCCGACCGCTGGGACTTCTTCCGCGAAGACTACGGCTTCACCGGGAAGGAAGAGGACATCGACGTCGGCCTCACGTACTTCGGAAAGCGGTATCTGTCGCCGTATTTGAATCGGTGGATTTCGCCCGATCCACTCGCCGTGCATGCGTTCGGGGCGGACCTGAACGTGTATGCGTACGTGAACGCGCGCGTACTAGCAGCAGTCGATCCGCTTGGATTGGAGCCAGCAAGTTGGTGGCTGGCATCCCAAGCCACACGGAGGGCCATTCTCGCCGAGGCAGCGGCTTCGGGCAATCCGCTCGCAGAACTAGTGGTCGGTGCCGGGGTGCTCGGGTTCGAACTGGGCAACGCCGCCGGCGAGCACCTGTATGGGGACAAGATCAAGGCCGCCGAGGCTCGGGCCGCAGAAGAGAAGCGGCGAATCGCCGAATTGAAACGGCAGATCAACGCAACGAAGCAGAAACTCGCGGCGCAGAGGGCGAAGAATCGGGGTCTTGAGGCGAAGCTAAAAGCGTCCAAGACGGCAACGAAGAGTCGGCCGGAAGGCGCGAAACGCGACGGTGGCACCCATCGGCACGATCCGCTGGAGAACGAAGAAGATGAGCTGCCCGACCCCAATGCAGCTCCCAAGATCCGACCCCGGCCGTTCGAGCGTGGCACGCCCAGTGAGAGAGTTGACAGCATCAAGAAGGCTCAAGAAAAGAAGCCGAAGTTCATTGAGCATACTGATAAGACGGAGCAGAATGAGCGCACCAACTGGGCGCGCGAGCACTCAGGACATGACACGCCACACGATGCTGGTGCGCGAAAGGATGCGGGTGGCGATGGTTCGAGCAAAGACGCAAGCGATGACAAGTGACCGACGGGATGCTGGGGAAAGACACGACGCAGCGATGGCTATGATTGAGTCTGGTCGCAGAGAAGTGGGTCTAAGCATGCTTCGAGACCTTGTGCGCACGCATCCAAATCATGTGGCATCCTGGGAGAGTCTCGGACTTGAGCTGTATCGGGATGGCGTGACCGAAGAAGCGTCCAAGTGCTTTGACGCCGCTTTGGCTCTGGAGCCCGACCGCCTCGGTTCGAGACTCGGTGCCACCTTTGTTCTGGAGTCCAGGGGGGAACTTGAAACTGCTGAGGCCAGCTACCGCAGGATCTGTGAGGATTGCGGCGAAAGCGGGCTGGCATTGAGCTTGTTTGCCGACTTCTTGGCAGGGCAGAACCGTATCGACGAGGCTCGTTCCCTTTTTGAACAAGCACTACGGGTAGATCCGGATGAGGTTTCTGCTCTCAGGAAGTATGCAACGTTGCTGTCCGTGCTCGACCAGGACGACGAGGCTGAGAAGCTCTTTCGACGAGCACTCCTGCTGCGTGCCGACGATCCGCACACGCTTTACCTGTATGGCCGGTTTCTTTCGCAGTTTGCGGGGCGAGAGCAGGACGCGCTCAACCATCTTGAGCGAGCGGCAGAACACGGGGAGGGTAGAGCTGCGGCGCTGGTCACGGAGCTGAAAGAGGCTCTCGCGCAAGACTCCTGAAGTGGTTGTCTTAGTCCGCCCCAACCCGGGCCGCTGCCCAGCGGGAGAGCGCGCACTGGCGATAGGCCTGAGTAATGTTTCGTTGGCCTGCGGCGCGCGCCAGAACGCGACGGTGATCGCCGACGAGTTGGAGACAGACCCGATCACGGACGCCCCGGCGCCGGCTGGCCCAACGCAAACATTACACAGCCGGCGGCCCAGAGCGGCGGCCGCGCACATCCGCGCTCACGACGCAGAGCGCGTCGGGCCGCGCTATCCCAAGGCCACAGCGGTGGGAGGGTCCCGCTGAACTGGTCCACCGAGATGTTCCCGCGGCAATTGGGCGACTTCCAACGCGGACGAGCACACGTCGATGCTGTACGGATTGCCAGCCCGGGGACCGGGGGGCGCACGTGCGCCTCGGCGCTGCGGTGCCGGAGTGCACTCCGCTCACGCCGCGTTGCGCAGCGAGACGAGGGGGAGATGAGGGAGGCCGGGCGGATGGCTCACGACCACTCGAAAGGCTCCGCCACGCCGTCCCCGAACGGGCGCCTGCGGACTCGCACAGGGCGCAGCGTCAGGGTAGCGCGCGCGTGGTTCGATTCGTGGTCGTTGGTGGGCGGGACGCTTGCCGTAGAAGACTTCGTGCGGCGTGCGGCCCGCCAGCCCCTGGTGGGGCCGCATCTCGTTGTACCAAGTAACGTAGTGGCCAGAGAGCACGACGATGGCGCGAAGCGACAGCGGAACGAGTCGCCGCCGCGGTCCGAAGGCCTCGTCCTTGAGCGATCGCCAGAAGCGTTCGACGCGAGCGATGGATCCGTACTTGCCGATGGCCCCGTAGCGGGGCGTGACGCCGTGACGCTGGCACCAAGCGCCGTAGACACCCTGGAACTGCGTGCCATGGTCCGTGATGGTGTACCTGGGCGCTGCCCCGGCGCGGCGGCAGGCCCTGTCGAGGAGGCGGCACGTTTGCTCCGCGGTGGGCTCTTTGATGAAGACGCCGATGGCGAGCACGCGGCGGGAGTAGTGGTCCAAGACCACGGTGAGCCAGAAGCAGAAGGGCCAGACGGGGATCATCGCGCTCGGGAACCACGGGACCCAGAAGCCAATGCCGGTCGGAACGGTCGAGTGATCGATGCCCCAGACATGATTGGGGTAGCGCGCCACGACGGTTCTTCCCGAAGGCCGGAGCTTGTCCGCCGATACCGGCGCGGAAGGCCTGGGTTTGGGCTTCGGCCTATCCCTGAGCATGCGCTGCACGGTGCTACCCGCGAGGTGAAGGCCGCACCGAGCGAGGAGCTGAGCGATGCGTTTCTTGCCCATGGTGGGGCAAGAGGCCCTGAGTTGTTGCACGACCTGGGCGACGAAGTCCGGAAAACGATTCACGGGTGCTTGCATAGTGAGCAGTGCGCTTGGCCCGCCATCGTCCAGACGGTGCAACCAGCGAGCGATGGTCAGTGGCGTGACAAGGAACCTGCGCGCGAGCTCGGCAGCGGACCAGCCGGTCTCGGACTTGATGGCCAGGATTTCGAGGCGCTCAGCCGGCGCGAAGTGCGGCCGGTTGGCGGGCGGAACCCGCTCGAAGCGGGCGCGGAGGAGACGGTTTTCCCGCTCGGCGAGGGCGAGCTGCATCCTTGCGACGGCGAGCTCCCCGGCGAGGCGGACGCGCGGCAGCGGGCTGTTCTCGGCCCAAGCGCGGACGAAGGTCATCCCGCGATGGGCAAGCGCGATGGCGCAGAGCCAGCCACGCTGCACGTTGTCGGACCAGTGGCGGGGCAGTGGGATGGCGGGCGTCTTCACTTGCGGCAGCGTTGAATCTCCCGGATGCGGCGACAAGCAATGACGTGACCATCGCGTGAGCCGCTCCCCGCCTGTCGCCTGCGCCAGGTTCCGATCGGTGCCTTCGGTGGTACGTGGATGACATGAGCTCATATAGGGGCCGCATCGCAGGGGGACGTGTGGAGATCGATGCGCCGGGTGATGGCGAAGAGGTGCCGGCGCTGGTCGAGGGAGCCCCGGCCATCGTGGTCCCGCTCGCGGGGCTCGAACCACACCAGGGCCTGCGCATCGAAGAAGTCGTGGAGGAGACGTTCTGGGAGTGGGAAGACGACGAGCCGATGGACGCGGACGAGTTCCTGCAAAACCTTGGCGCCAAGCCGAAGGAGCGTAAGGCGTACACGCCGACGCAGTTCGCGCTCTGGGCCTCCGACCACCAACCGCCCAACCACTTTCAGTACGGCAAGGCGTGGTGGGACTTCGTGGAGAGCGTCCAGATGCTGCAAAGCAAGTTCGAGATCGAGGACGTCCGAGTCGTCGGGCAGCACATGGTCAAGACGCCCCCGCCGGAAGAAAGCCTGCCCATGCCGGTGGTCGCGTTCGTGACGGAGCACGTGACCGTCACCTTCAAGTGGGATTTCGGTGCGGTCTGCCGCTGGCCCCAGGAGTGGACCGTCAGCGTGGAGCGGCGATCGCCGTACCTCGGGCCGCTGTTCGGGCTCATTGACCCGGACTTCGATGCGAGAAGCGTGGAAGTGCCCGGCTTTCCGCTGGAGCTCGTGCTTCCGCCTTATCGCGAGAACCCCGGGCGGTTCACCTGTGAGCTGGAGGACGAGCACGACTTCGCCATGCTGCTCCGCATGATGCTGTACGAAGCGTGAACGCGTGGGTCCGCGCCGTACCGGTTTGCCGCGTGGTTTCGCGGCGGACCGACAGGATCACGAACCACGCAACCGGAGGGACGTGGGCCCCGACCGGCAGGCCATGCTCGCCGGACAGAAGACCCTAACGACACTCATCTTCGTGCTCACGCTCGCCTCCGTAGCGCGGGCGTCACCACCGGGGGAGGCGGATTCGCGCGGGAGCTTGATGCTCAGCGTGAGCGCAGGCGTCACCTCCACGTATTGGGGCACGCGCCAGTGGCGTGGCCTCGTGAGCCTTTCGGTGCCGCTGGAGCGCGTGGCGTCTCCGGGGGTGATCGCTGGCGGGAAGCGCCGGGCGCAGCGCAAACAGACGCGGGACGCCGAGACCGTTCCGCCATCGCCGTCGCCATCGCCGCCACCATCGCCGTCGCCGTCGCAGCCGCCATCACCGTCTCCGGGATCGGGGGCGGATGCGGCGCCGGACACGGCGGGGGAGAGTGGGACGAGCGCGGGGGCGCCGTTGGTGCTGCGTCCGGGGCTTGCGCGAAAAGTGGTGCGCGCGGCGCTGCGGGCGGCGGGGAGCGCGCGGGCGGCGCGGCGGCTGGCGTCGCTTTCGAGTCGGTCGCGGTCGAGCGCGGCGCTGCCGGAGCTCCGGCTGCGGGGAGAGCGGCGCTTCGACGAGTCGCTGCGCTTGGCGCCCACGGTGGACGATCCGTATCGCTACACCCAGGCCGGGGGGACCAGCACGGCGCTGGAAGCGCGGCTCACCTGGCGGCTGGATCGACTGGTGTTCGCCGACGAGGAGCTGCGGGTGGAGCGGCTGCGGATGGCGCGGGCGGACAGCGAGGCGCGGCGCATCGAGCGGGTGCTCTCGGCGCTGTTCGAGTGGCAAAAGGCGCTGGTAGAGCGGGACGACCCGGCGCGGGCGCCGGACGAACGCGCCCTGGCGGCGGTGAAGGCCGCCCATGCGGCGGCGGTGCTGGACGTGTACACGGACGGCTGGTTTTCCGCCCACGTGCGGGAGGCGGAATGACGCGGGAGGTCCGGGGCGCTTGGGGGGGCGCTCCGGAGGGGCGCTCCGGAGGGGGCGCTCCGGAGCGGGCGCGTGACGGGTCTGGCACGCGCGCCCACTTCTTGGTAAAGAGCGCCGACCATGTTGGCTGATACCCGTTCGCTTCTCGAGGACCTCAAAAGGCGTGTCGATGCGCTAAGGGGGTCTCTTTGACGTCCCGGCTCTGAAGCGGGAAGTCGAAGAGCTCGATCAGGTCTCGAGCGACCCTAATTTCTGGAACGATCAGGCCAAGGCGCAGGTGCTCATGCGGCGCCGCGCGGCCGCGATGGAGAAGCTCTCCAGCGTGGAGTCGCTGACCAAGGACGTGGCGGATGCCGCGGAGTACTTGGAGCTCGGCGCCGAGGAGAACGACGAGGGCGTGCTCGCGGATGCCGAGAAGCAGGCGGCAGAGCTGGAGGAGCGCGTGCGCTCCACGGAGCTCGCCCGCATGCTGAGCGGCGAGGCGGACCACGCGGACGCCATCGTGAGCATTCACCCGGGCACCGGCGGGACGGACGCCAAGGACTGGGCGGAGATGCTGCTGCGCATGTACCTGCGTTGGTGTGAGCGCCGCGGCTACAAGACCGACGTGATCGACTACCAGCCCGGAGACGAAGCCGGGACGGACGGCGCATCCTTTACCGTGAGCGGGCCCAATGCCTACGGCTACCTGCGGGCGGAGATGGGCGTGCACCGCCTGGTGCGCATCAGCCCGTTCGATGCGAATGCGCGGCGGCAGACGAGCTTTGCCGCGGTGGAAGTGACGCCGGACATCGAGGACGAGATCGACATCGAGGTGAAAGACACCGACCTCGACGTGACCACCATGCGCGCCGGCGGCAAGGGCGGCCAAAACGTGAACAAGGTGGAGACGGCCGTGCGCATGAAGCACTTGCCGAGCGGTATCGTGGTGGTGTGCCGGGCAGAGCGCAGCCAGCATCAAAACCGCGCCATGGCGCTCAAGATGCTCAAGGCGCGGCTGTACGAGATGGAGCTCGCCAAGCGCGAAGAGGACAAGGCCGCCTACGAGGCCGCCAAGGGGCAGATCGCCTGGGGTAACCAGATCCGGAGCTACGTGATGCAGCCCTACCAGCTGGTGAAGGATCTGCGCACGGAGCACGAAACCGGGGACGTGAATGCGGTGCTCGACGGCGACCTGGACGCGTTCATCGAAGCGTACCTCTTGCAGCACGCCGACAAGGCGCACAAGGCAGCATCATGACGATCCAGATCTTCTACTGCACGCCCTGAAACTACAGACCGCGCGCTGCGAGTCTCGCGGCGGAGATCGAGAAGAAGACGGGCGTAGTGCCGGAGCTGGTGGCCGGCAAAGTCGGGCAGTTCGACGTGGTGGTGGACGGCACCGTGATCTTCAGCAAGGCCAAAGAGCTGCGCTTCCCGGAACACGCGGAAGTGCTCGCGAAGCTCTGAGGTGCGCGGCGCGCAACGGGCGGGGTGAGGTGCGGTCCTCATGCCCGCCTTGCGTAATACTCGAGTATGCCATACTCTCATGCCATGGCCGTCGATCGCTTGAGCGTCACCGTTCCGGAACGGCTCGGCCGCGAGCTCCGCGCGCTCGCCAAGGCGCGGGGTGCGAACGTCTCCAGCATCGTCACCCAGGCCATCGAGCGAGAAGTCCGCCTGGCCGCGCTCGATAGTGCACTTTCGGAGGCCGATGATCGTTTCGGGGCCGTCTCGGAAGAGCTCATAGAGCGAGCGCAGGACCAGCTGGGCAAGGCGAAGAAGCGGAGCTCCGTCCGACGACGGACCGGGCGGTGACCCGTTTGATTCTCGACGCGGGCGCCTTCGTTGCGTTCGAGCGTGGCGACAACACGGTTCGTGCGCATCTGGCGGCTGCGCGCAGGCTCAACGTGGACGTGATCACGAGCTCACCGGTCGTCGGGCAGGTGTGGCGCGACGGGCGGCGTCAAGCGCTGCTTGCTCGCCTGGTTTCTGGCGTGGAGATCCATGCACCAGATGCCGCCGCAGCACGTCGGGCGGGCGAGCTGCTGGCGAAGACGAAGAGCGATGACGTGGTCGATGCTTTGGTTGTCGTGCTGGCACGGGATGGGGACACCATCCTCACAAGTGATCCGAAGGACATTGGTGTGCTCGTGGCGGCCAAGAGGGCTCGCGTTTCCGTAACGAAAGTGTGAGTCGGGAGGCGCCACGACACCTCCCAGGCTCGAGGCGCCCATGTGCACGTTCTGGACTCCGGATGCGGAAGGGGCGCCGCGCAAGGGGGTGAGGTGCGCGGAAAATAGGATGTGTACGTCCCATTTTCTCGGCGGGAGAAAGGCGCAATTGGCGAAGGCGCGAGGTCGAGAGTTGTTCGCATCCCGAAGCGACGCGGCTGCCGGCCATCGTGCCGATGGTGGTGCACCACAGTGACACGGGATGGACGGCGCCAACGACATTCGAGGCGCTCATCGACCTGGACGCGGACACGTATCGGGAGGTCCAGCGTCAGATCCCGTCTTTCGAGCTGCTCTTGGACGACGTTTCCGGAGCGCGGGACGACGAGCTGCGCTCGCGAGTGATGTCGGAATTCGCGCAGCTGGCGCTGATGAGCCTGGCTCGCGCGCGGAGCGCGAGCGACATGCTGGCGGAGCTCCGGCGCTGGAGCGACGTGCTGGTACGGGTGGCGGCGCTGCCCAACGGCGTGGCTGCCTTGGCGGCGCTGGTCAGCTATATTCTGGGAGTCACTGGGCTGCCGCCGGACGACTTGAAGGAGTTCTTGAAGGCGCTTGGCCCACAGACACAAGAGGCATTCATGACTGGTGCAGATATTCTTCGCGAAGAAGGTCGCAAGGAAGGCGAAGCGAAGGGAGAGGCCAAGATCATCTTGCGCCTGCTTCGAGCGAAGTTTGGTGAGGTGCCGTCGGAGGCGGAGGAGCGGCTGCGCTCGGCGAGCGTGGAGCAGCTGGACACCTGGGCGGAGCGGCTGCTGACGGCCGAGAGCGTCGAGGAAGCGCTCGCGTAGCGACTTGTCGCCGTTCCGCGAGGTTCCGCGGCGAGGCGACATGAAAATGCTAAGAGCGGGGCTTCGCGATGGGCAGGGTGACCACGAAGGTGGCGCCGCTGCTTGCGCCGCCGCTTGCGCCGCTGCTTGCGCCGTCGCCGTCGCCAGCGCTGTCGGTGGTTGCTTCGGGGGCGAGGGCGACGGATCCGCCGAGGCTCGCGAGGATGCGACGCACGATGGCGAGGCCGAGTCCCGAGCCGGAGGGCAGCGTGGTGACGAAGGGCTCGAAGATGCGGGGGGCGAGCTTGGGATCGATGCGCGGACCTTCGTTGTGGATGGAGAGGCGCACGGTGGCGTCGGCGGGCTCGGCGCCGAGGGTGACGGCGCCCTTGGGCGTCACGTGCTGGAAGGCATTCACGAGCAAGTTCACGAGCACGCGGCGCGCGAGGTGGGTGTCCACTTCCACTTGCGGGAGGTCGGGCGGGAAGGCGACGTGAACGGAGGGGGCGCGCTGCTCGAAGGCGGGATCGTGCTTGGCGGCTTCCAGCGCGCCGGCGACGAGATCCGGCAGCGGCACGGCTTCCAGGCTGGGCGCGGAGGGGTTCGCGAAGTCGAGCAGGTCGTCCACCAGGCGGCGCAGGCGGCCGATCTCTTCGGCCAAGATGTCGAGCAGGGCGCCGGCGTTTTCGTCCTTGGCCACGCGGCGCAGGGTGGTGACGGCGTTGAGCATCACGCTCACGGGGTTGCGCACCTCGTGGGCGAGCACGGCGGACATTTCTCCCACGGCGGCCAGGCGCTCGGTGCGGACCAGCTCGTTCCGGAGCGCGCACAGGCGTTCGGCGGCGCCGAGCTGATCGGCGAACAGCTGGATGGCGACGAAGTCGTGCTCGCTCAAGTCCGGGCTGCTGACGCCCAGGATGTGCGTGACGCGGCCTTCGGATTTGATCGGGCACCACGCGCTGCGGGCGACGCGCGCGGCTTCCATGCTCGCCACCAGCGCCTTGGCGTCCGCCAGGGCGGCGGGGCGGCGCGGGAGATCGTCGAGGAACAGCGCGCTGCCGCTGTGGGCGACCTGGGCCACGATGGGCGTGCGCGCCAGGGGCAGCCGGCGACCGAGGAGGCTCTTGCCATAGTCGGCGAGGGGGTCGCCATCCTTGCCGATCACGCGGACGGTTTCTGTCGTGTCGGCATACACCTCGGTAAACGCGACGGTCCAACCCAAGGCCCGAAACACCGGCTCGGCCACTCCCAGAAGGGCGTCGGCCCCCGCCAAGATTTGACTGTCGCTCGCGAGCTCCGCGAGCTTCGCGATGAGACCTTCCGCGCGGGTCACGTCGGTGATGTCGCGGGCGCACAGCACCTTGCGATTTCCAACGTTGCTCACCCGCATGTCGGCCACGACCTCGCTGCCGTCGGCGCGCACGAAGCGCACGCGGCAGGTCTGGGGCAGCGGCCAGCCCGCGGTCCGGCGCTCCTGCAAGAGCTCGATGCGCTCCGGCTCGCCGGGGGCCATCAGCTCCTTCAGCGTTCGCCCGACGATCGCTGCCGAGCTCTGGCCCAAGAGCGCGCCGCAGGCGAGATTGCAGGATTGGACCGTGTCCCCGTCGAGGACGAGCACCGCGTCCGGCAGACCATCCCACAGCTCGGAATCGACCATCATCCCCGGTCCCACAGTATCCCCCCTGGGGCGTCCGCCGTGAGCCGAAATACCTGCTGTGGACGTCTCCTTCACACCGCGCTAGACCGGCGCGGCCCCCATGAGCGAATCCCGCGGAAACGAAGGCAGTTCAGGGCCGGCCACCGAGGCCGGCGGCGGTGAAGGCGCCCTCATCCAGGTGCGGCGGGAGAAGGCCGAGCACGTTCGCGCCCAAGGCCAAAACCCGTTCAGCAATCAAGTCCCGGCGGCCGAGCGCACCAAGATCGCCAAGCTCCGGGAGCGCTTCGCTCCGGCGCTGATCGATCCCGCGGAGATGCGTTACGACCCAGCCAAGGTCGAGGGCATTGCTGCCGGACAGCCCGCCACTGCGTTTGGGCGTCTGGTGGCGCGCCGCGGTTTCGGCAAGGCCTCCTTCTGGCGCCTGCGGGACGACTCCGGCGAGATCCAGGTGTTCGCCAAGAAGGACGTGATGGGGGACGCCTTCGCCGCGCTGGAGGACATCGACGTGGCGGACCACGTGATGGCCCGGGGCGTGCCGATGGTCACCAAGACCGGCGAGCTCAGCCTGCAGGTGACGGAGCTCCGGCTCTTGACCAAGGCCCTCCGGGCGCTGCCCGACAAGTGGCACGGCCTCACGGACACGGACCAGCGCTACCGGCGCCGCTACGTGGACCTGGTGGCCAATCCCGACGTGGCGCTGGTGCTCCGGGCGCGCAGCATCATCGTGCAGGGCATCCGCGACTTCTTGGACAGCGAGAGCTTCCTGGAGGTGGAGACGCCCACGCTGCACACCTTGATTGGCGGCGCCGCGGCGCGGCCCTTCGTGACGCACCACAACACGTTGGACATGGAGCTGTTCCTGCGCATCGCGCCGGAGCTGTACCTCAAGCGCCTGTTGGTGGGCGGCTACGAGCGCGTGTACGAGATCGGCCGCTGCTACCGCAACGAAGGCATCAGCACTCGGCACAACCCCGAGTTCACGATGCTCGAGTACTACCAGGCGTACGCCACCTACCAGACGCTGATGGACAACACCGAGCGCATGCTGCGCCACGTGGACGGCTACCTGGAGCGGCGCCTCACCAAGCGCGGCCACGGGGAGGTGTTTGCGCGCTGGAAGGCGGAGCGCGCCTTCACCCTGGACGAGCCCTTCGTGCGCATCCCCATGCGCGAGGCCATCGACCGCGGGCTTTCCACCGCGCAGCTCTCGGCGGACGTGATGGCGGAGCTTTCGAGCATTGCGCTGCCGGATCCCGAGGCGGCGGATGCGGCGGCGCTGCGCGCCGCGGGGGATCAGAAGGTGGCCGGCTACCGCGAGGCGAGCGAGCGCGCGCGGGCGGTGGACTGGCACAACCTGCGGCGGGCGCTTTCGGTGTGCGAGACCGAAGGAGACCGCGTGTTCGTGGCCTACGAGTACCTGGTGGAGCCGTTCCTCACGGCGGACTACAAGAACGCCGCCGGGGACAAGAGCCTGCCGGTGTTCATCATCGACTATCCCTTCGAGGTGTCGCCCCTCGCGCGCAAGAAGGACGCGGACCCCATGCTCACGGATCGCTTCGAGCTGTTCGTGGATGGACGGGAGCTGTGCAACGCCTTCAGCGAGCTGAACGATCCCGACGATCAGGCGGCGCGCTTCCGCGATCAGGTGGAGCGCAAGAGCCGCGGCGCGGAAGAGACCATGGACTACGACGAGGACTACATCCGCGCGCTGGAGCATGGCATGCCGCCGGCCGCGGGGTTCGGCCTCGGCGTGGATCGCCTGGTGATGATGCTCGCGGGTCAGGCGAGCATCCGTGACGTGATCGCGTTCCCGCTATTGCGCCCGGAGGCTCTGGGCAGCGAATGAAGCCCAACGCCGAGGCGCCGGTGAGCGCCATCGCTCGCGCTTGGTCCGCCATCGGGCTGCCCGGCCGGCTGGGTCTGATCCTGCTCGCCGCGGTCATCGTCATCTGGGCCGTCGTGTGGGGGCTCCGGCGGCTGGGCCGCCGCGGTCGCCGCAGCTTGCTCGTGGGCGGAACGCTGATTTCCTTCTTGGGCGTTTCCAGCCTGGGGTTTTGGGCGTCGCGGCTGCCGGAGCCGACCGGCAGCGCGTTCATCCTGTGGCATCAGCTGGTGCGCGTCGGTGCCGCGCTGTCGGGCACGTTCTTCATCATCGGCTTCATGTCCTTGGCGCTGCCCTGGACGCTGAACCGCATCGAGCGCCGCGGCTTCATCCCATTCGTGGCGGTGCGCCACGTGCGGGCGGGCAAGAGCGGCTTCCTCACGGTCATCTCCTTCTTGTCCATCGCCGGCGTGGCGGTGAGCGCCTTCGCGCTGTGCGCCGTGGTCAGCATCATGGGTGGCTTCGGCGCCGACTTGAAACGCAAGATCTTGGGCAACAACGCCCACATGAAGATCGAAGCCGCGAGCCACGGCGGCTTCTCCGACTGGCAGCCGCTGTTGGACGAGGTGCGGCTGGTCCCGGGCGTGCGCGCGGCGACACCGGTTGCCAGCGGGGAGGCGATGGCGTCGAGCTCCTCCAACAACGCCGGCACCATCATTCGCGGCGTGGATCCCGAGACCATCGGCACCGTGATCGACTTGCTGCAGAACATCGAGGTCGGCAAGTTCGACTACCTGCTCTCGCCGGAGAAGCTCACCCACCTGCCGCCGGACGAGGTCATCGGCATGGGCCGCGGTGGGGAGAAGTACCTGAAAGGGCCGGACATCCGGCCCTGGAACCGCAAGAACCTGGACCCTGACGTGGCGGACGCCACGGATCCCGTCTACCCCGGCATCATCATCGGCCGGGAGCTGGCCAAGACGCTGCACCTGTACGTGGGGGACGAGGTCACCCTGGTGTCGCCCTTGGGGGATCTGGGGCCCATGGGCGTGATGCCGCGTACGCGGCGCTTCCGGGTGGCCGCCATCTTCTACAGCGGCATGTACGAGTACGACTCCAGCCACGTGTACATGAAGCTCGACAAAGCGCAGGAGTTCCTCGACCTCAAGAGCAACATCACCGGCATCGAGGTCAAGGTGGACCGCCCCGAGCAGGTGGACGAGGTCACGCCGCGGGTGGTCGCGTTGGTGAAAGACCGGCAAGACTTGAAGGTTCGAGATTGGAAGGAGTCCAACAAGAACCTGTTCTCCGCCTTGAAGCTGGAGAAGATCGCCACCTTCATCATTCTCAGCATCGCCATCGCCGTGGCCAGCTTCTGCATCATCTGCACGCTGCTCTTGATGGTGACGGAGAAGAGCAAGGAGATCGCCATCATGAAGGCGGTGGGGGCCAGCGACCACGCCATCCTCCGGGTGTTCATGATGGAGGGCGTGATCATCGGCGCCATCGGGACCATCTTCGGAGTGGTCACCGGCTTGGTCACGGTGCTTGGTCTCTTGTGGTTCGGCGTGCGGCTGGATCCCGACGTGTACTACGTGGACCGCCTCCCCATTTCCGTCGACCCGGTGGACTACACCGTGGTCGCCTTCAGCGCGATGGTAATAACCACGCTGGCGACGGTGTATCCGGCCATCGCCGCGAGCAAGCTCCGCCCCGTGGATGGCATCCGCTACGAGTGAGACCCATGGCAGACGAACAAAACAGAGAGCCCTTGGTGTTGGTGGAAGGTCTGCACAAGAGCTTCCAGCACATGGGTCGCACCCTGAACGTGCTCAAGGGCATCGACTTGAACATCTACCCGGGGCAAATCTTGAGCATCGTGGGGCCCTCCGGCGCCGGCAAGAGCACGCTGCTGCACTGCATTGGCACGTTGGATCTGCCCACCAGCGGGCGCATCCGCCTGGCGGGAGAAGAGCTCACCACCATGAGCCACTCGCGCCTGGCCGCCGTGCGCAACCGCGAGATCGGCTTCGTGTTCCAGTTCCACCACCTGCTGCCGGAGTTCAACGCGCTCGAGAACATCATGCTGCCCGGGCTCATCCAGGGGCGTTCGCGCAAAGAGATGGAGAAGCGCGCCCGCTCCCTGTTGGAGGAGGTGGGGCTCTTGGATCGCGCGACGCACCGCCCCGGCGAGCTTTCCGGTGGTGAGCAGCAGCGCGTGGCCGTGGCCCGCGCCCTGGCCCTCGGACCCAAGCTGGTGCTGGCGGACGAGCCGACGGGCAACCTCGACAGCGCCACGAGCGACGCCATCCACGATCTGTTCTTTCAGATCAACCGCGAGCACGGCACCACCATCGTGGTCGTCACCCACAACCCGAACTTCGCGGAGAGCATGCCTCGCGTGGTGCGGATGATGGACGGCAAGGTGGTGAAGGACGAGCGAGGCTATCGGAGCGCGGAGCGCGAGTCCGGTGCGGCCCTCGCCGCCGAGCCCGTGGCCGGCTGAGCGGGAATTCTTCGGCAAAATTCCCGCGTCGCTGGCGATCCGGCGGGTTCGTCGGTCATACTTCCCGGCCATGGGGACTTTGCTTCGTATCCAGGCTGCGGCCTGGCTCACAGTGGGAACGTTGATCGTTGGCTTCGGTTGCTCCGGCGCGAGCGGTGGCGGAAATAACGGTGGCGCAGGGGGAACCGGCGCCCAGGGCGGCTTCGCCGGCACCGGTGGCGGTGGCGGCATCAACATCGGCGGCACCGGCGGTGGCACCGGTGGCAACGGCGGCTTCGTCGGGGATCCGAAGACCTGTCAGGAAGCCGAACAGGCCAAGACGTACATCGGTTGCGACTTCTGGCCCACGGTGGTCGCCAACAACGTGTGGTCCACCTTCGACTACGCCGTGGTTGTCGCCAACTACGGCGACACCCCCGCGGACGTGCTCATCGAGCGCAACGGCCAAGGCGTGAACGGCGGACAGGTTCCGCCCAACGGCTTGCAGAAGTTCTACCTGCCGTGGGTACCGGAGCTGAAGGGACCGGATGCCGACAACTGCGGCGCAGCCGTTCCGGTGTCCGCCACGGTGCGCGCTCCGGGCGGCGCCTATCACCTCACGAGCAGCGTGCCCGTCACCGTGTATCAGTTCAACGCGCTGGAGTACAAAGGCGCGGGCGGCCCGCAAGGCAAGAGCTGGGCGGGGTGCCCGGGGGACTCGGTTTGCCCCACCTATCTCCAGGCCATCGGCTGCTTCTCGTTCTCCAACGACGCATCGCTGCTGCTGCCGTCCACGGCCCTCACAGGCAACTACCGAGTGACCGGCCAGTCCGGTTGGTACAACACCAACCCACCAATAAGCATGCCGGCATATTTCGCCGTTACCGGCACTCAAGATGGCACGACCGTCACCGTGAAAGTGAGCGGGACTGGTCAGGTGGCCGGTGGCGGTGGGCTCCAGGCCGCAGGGCCCGGTCAGGTCATCTCTTTCCCCATCGCTCGTGGCGAGGTCGTTCAGGTCGTGGGTACCGCGCAAACGGATCTGGCGGGGACCCTCGTGCAATCGGACAAGCCCGTGCAGGTCATCGCCGGGGTGCCTTGCATCAACCAGCCCTTCAGCCAGTCCGCCTGTGATCACATCGAAGAGAGCGTGTTTCCGGCGGAGACCTTCGGTCAGCACTACTTCGTGACCGTACCCACGGGTCCCAACGGCAACGCCGTCGGTCACATCGTGCGCATCTTCGGCAACGTGGATGGCACGCAGCTCAGCTATCCTGGGGGTGCCCCCGCCGGCGCGCCGCCGGTCATCAACGCTGGGCAGGTGTTCGACCTCGGCGTGGTGAACAAGGACTTCGAGGTGTCCGGAGATCACGAGTTCGCCGTCGGCTCCTTCATGCTCGGGGCGAGCGTGGTGGATCCGCAGCCCGTCGCCGGTGGTGAAAAGGGCGACCCGGCGCAGAGCTTGATGACCGCCGTCGAGCAATTCCGCACCAAGTACGTGTTCCTCGCCCCCGACGACTACGACGTCTCCTACGTGGACATCGTGTTGCCCGACGGCGCGCAGGTCACGCTGGACGGCTCGCCGCTCAACGCCGCGGCCGTACCCATCAGCAGCGGCTTCTCCGTCGCCCGCGCCAAGCTCGGACCGGGGACCAGTGGCGCCCACGTGCTCAACTCCGACAAGCCCGTCGGCATCCAGGTGATGGGCTACGGCAGCTACACGAGCTACCAGTATCCGGGCGGCTTGAATTTGACGGCGATCGCGCCGCCCCCGCCGCCCATCCGCTGACGCGACGTTGCTGCGCCGGGCCTTGCGCCCCGCTGTTACCGCGCCGAGCCGACATCCAAATGCAAAGGGTGTTGGCCCGGCGCGATGCGTTTGTCAGCGCGAAGCGTGAGCACACGACGTGCGCTCGGCGTGAGCAGCCGCATCCGAGAGCAGATGATGTTGGCGCGGCGCGAACCCCGTCGCGGTGCGCCTGCCAACCGCGGGGTGCCGGGTGCCAACCCCTGTTTGGCACTTGGCGGCCCTTGAGCGCGCGAAACCACCGCAATTTACGCTGGCTTGGAAGTTGCTGTGCGTCTGGGCATGGCGCAGCGGGTTTCGTTTGGGTGGCTTCGGCTGGCGGCGCTGGCGAGCGTGGCGTTGGGGCTCGGCTCTGCGTGTAGCGCGGACGTCGGCGAAGGGGAGCCCATCGGGCAGGCGAGCGAGCCGGTCACGGCTCCGACGCAGGCGTATTGCTCCATCCCCGTGACCGGCAAAGGCACGAAGAGCATGGAGGACGACTACCTGCCGCACGTGATCCAGTGCGAGAACGGCGGCGCCAACCTGCAAGCGCTCAAGGCGCAGGCGATCGCCGCGCGCTCCGTGGCCTACTACAACATGGCGACGTCGGGCTCCATCTGCGATGGCCAGGGGTGCCAGGTGTACTCCTGCGGTGCGACGCCCAAGGCCATCCACTACCAGGCGGTGAAGGAGACGGCGGGCATCTATCTTTCCTACGCCAACACGCTCACCTACGGCTTCTACGTGGCGGGAGATTCCGGCGCCACGGCGCCGAGCTGCCACGACTACTCCGGCTCCACCAGCAAGTACGTCACGTACAACGAGGGCAAGACCGGCACCAGCGTGACGCAGACGTCCCTGGGTTACATCGGGCCGCCGGGCTTTGGTCAGAACCGCGGTTGCATGAGCCAGTGGGGCGCGCGCTGCCTGGAGAACGGCAAGAGCTACGACTACACGAAGATCCTGCAGTTCTACTACGGCTCCGACATCCAGCTGAAGAAGGCGGCGGGCTCGTGCACCAACACGTGCACGCCCACCACCGAGGTGTGCAACGGCAAGGACGACAACTGCGACGGCAAGGTGGACGAGGGCAACGTGTGCAACACGGCGCCCAAGGGCTACCTGGACGCAGCGGACTGCGACGGCCTGCGCGGTTGGGCGCAAGATCCGGATGCGCCGGACACCGCCATCGACGTGCACCTGTACTTCGACGGGCCAGCGGGCAGCGGCGCCAAGGCCGGCGTGGTGACGGCCAACGTCTCGCGCCAAGATCTGTGCACTGCCATCGGCTCCTGCGAGCACGGTTTCGACGTGCCGCCGCCGCTCTCGCTGTTCGACGGCAAGGCGCACGAGGTGCACGCCTACGGCATCGACACCCAAGGCGGAACGAACCCGGAGCTTTCGAACAGCCCCAAGTCCTTCACCTGCACCGCGACGCTGCCGCAGGGCATTCGCCGTCACGTCGTCAATCCCGACAGCCTGGCCGCGTGGAAGTTCGATCTGTTCTGGCAGCTGCTCCCGCTGTCCGACGCGCAGATTGCCTCGCTGGACGAGGGCGCCGCGCTGCCGGCAGCGCCGGAGTTGGTGAAGGCGGATGACGGCACGCCGGAGGTTTGGCTGGTGGACGGCAGCTGGCGCCGCCACGTGCCGGATCCGACGGTCATGGCGGCGTGGGGCTTTGCCTTCGGTGACGTCGTGGAAAAGCCGGCCGCCGAGGTGTACGCCTTGACGGAAGGGCCGAAGGTCCGGTCCGAGCCCGTGCTCGTGAAGGATTCGAGCGGCAAGGTCGACATCATCGACGACCCGTTCCCCGGAACCGGTGGCAGTGGCACCGGCGGCGCTACCGGCGGCGGCGGCAGCGGCGGAACCGGCGGCACCGGCGGCGGCGCCAGCGGCGGCAAGAGTGGGACTCAACAGCACTCCAGCGTCGTCGCCGACGACGAGGGCAGCGGCTGCGGCTGTCGCCAGGCCGGCGGCTCCGGCGGCCAGCACGGCGCGCTCATGCTGCTCTTGGCAGTGCCCTGGATCCTCCGCCGTCGACGCAACGCCTGATGCCCTCGGACTCCCTTCGAACGACTGCGATGCAATCTCCTCCCAGCGTGCCCTGAGCCTCGGCGCTTCCCGACGGGCATCGCGCCGCATCAACATGAGAAAAACGCGGGCGATCAAGGGGGGAGGGCGCCCGGAAATCGGTTGCTATGCAAAGCAGCTTCCGCGGCGAGAGGGCGGTCTCGAGTCGTTGCGTCGTGGCGAATGGTGAGACCGGCGCGGCTGCTCTGAAGCTCGCGCCAGCCATGAGCACTTTGGCGGTGCGGTCAGGAGCGCGTGCGTCAGGCTTTGAGCATCTTGCCGATGCGAGCGCATGCTTCGGCGATGCGCGGCGGATCCTCGATCAGCGCGAAGCGCACGAAGCCCTCGCCGCCCTCGCCGAAGCCGGTGCCCGGCGCGACGGCCACGTGCGCCTCCTCGATCAAACGATGCGTGGCCTCCACCGAAGTGAGGCCGGTGAGCGCCTTCGGCAGCTTGGTCCAAACGAACATGGTGCCACTGGGCTCCGGCACGTCCCCCCAGCCGCACTCCGACAGGCCCTTCACCAGCGCCGTGGCGCGGCCCTTGTACAGCTCGCGGATCTCCTCCACCAGGCCGTCGCCGTTGTCGAGCGCCCACGCCGCGGCGTGCTGCAGCGGCATGAAGGTGCCGTAGTCCATGTACGTCTTGAGGTGCGCGAGAGCGCCGATCATGCGCTCGTTGCCCACCATGAAGGCGATGCGCCAGCCGGGCATGTTGTAGCTCTTCGACATCGAGAACACCTCGACGGCGAATTTCCGGACCTCGCTCGCGTCGATGCCACAGTCGAAGATGCTGGGCGCGTAGCGCGACGAAAAGTCCAAGTCCGCGTACGCCAGATCATGGAGCAACAGCGCGCCGGAATCCCGCACCACCTCCACCAGGGCGCGGAGCTGCTCCTTCGTGACGACCTGGCCGGTGGGGTTTTGCGGGTAGTTCGCGATCACGAGCTTGGTGCTGCCGCCGGCGGCGTTCACCCGGGCCAGCGCGTCCGCCACGGCCTTGGCGGGCTCGAGATCCGCGCGCACCTCGAAGGGGGCCACGGTGGCGCCGGCGATCATCGGGGCGCCCTTGTGGATCGGGTAGCAGGGGTCGGGAACCACCGCGGTGTCCCCGCGATCCAAGATCGCCATGCACAGGTGGCTGATGCCTTCCTTGGCGCCCATGGTGACGACGACCTCGCGATCGACGTCGAAGCTCACGTGGTGCCGCCGGTGATACCAGCTGACGATCGCCTTGCGCAGCGCCGGCAATCCGCGACCCGGGTGGTAGCGGTGGTTCTTGCCCACGTCCGCCGCGGCATGGAGCTGATCCACGATGACCTGTGGCGTCGGACGATCCGGATTGCCGAGGCCCAGGTCGATGAGCTGGGCGCCCGCGGCAATGGCGCGGTTCTTCACCGCGTCCGTGGCCACGAAGGCGTAGGTAGGGAGGGCTTCGGCGCGGGGGAAAGACCAGTGTTTCGTCGTCACATCCGTTCGCTACCACCGTCGCCCGCTCGACGGAAGGGCGGGGTTACCAGCGGCGCGAGCGGCCGGAGCGCGCCTCCGCCACGGTGGTCTGATCCTGCTCCTTCTTGATCAACACACCGCCGAAGGGCAGCTCGCTCTTGATGCGATCCGAGCCGATGCCGGCTTTGGCCAGCACCGCGATCCAGTCGATGAGCTCCGAGGTGCTCGGCTTCTTGCGCAGCCGCGGCACTCCGCGCACGTCATAAAACGCGGAAATCGCCTGATCCACGAGCTCGTCGTCGATCTCCGGGTGGTGCACTCGCACGATGCGCTTCATCAGCTCCGGCTCCGGGAAGTCGATGAAGTGAAACACGCAGCGGCGCAAGAACGCGTCTGGCAGCTCTTTCTCGTTGTTGCTGGTGATGATCACCACGGGGCGATGCTTGGCGACGATTTCCTCGTTCGTCTCCGTGATGAAGAAGCGCATGCGATCGAGCTCGTGGAGCAGGTCGTTCGGGAACTCGAGGTCGGCCTTGTCGACCTCGTCGATGAGCAGCACCACGCGCTCGTCGGAGCCCAGGGCTCGCCCTAGCGGCCCGCGCTTGATGTAGCGCCGGATGTCCTTCACGCCGTCCGGGCCTGCGTCCCCGAAGCGCGCGTCGTACAGCCGCTGCACGGTGTCGTACACGTACAGGCCGTCTTGCGCGCGCGTGGTGGATTTGACCGGCCAATGGATCAGCGGGTGGCCCATGGCCTCCGCCACGGCGGCCGCGAGTAGGGTCTTTCCGGTACCGGGCTCGCCCTTCACCAAGAGCGGCCGTTCCAGCGCCACGGCGGCGTTGACGGCAGCTTCCAAAGCCGGATCGGTGATGTAGCTCTTGGTCCCGACGAAGGCGCGAAAAGACTCGGTCACGGGCCCGATCTAGCACGGCTTTCGCTTCGCCGCTCGCGCTCCCTGGGGGCGTGGTAAGACCGACGGTCCATGGTTCGCTACGAGATCCGCGGCGCTTCGCCGGATGACGAAGAACAGCTGCTTCGGCTCGCGGAGCACCTGGACTCGGTGAACCTGCCCCACGATCGCGACCACGTGCGGAGGCTCCTGGATCACACGGATCGCAGCTACAGCGGCAAGCTCAAGAGCCTGCCGCACCGGAAGTACGTGTTCGTGCTGTGGGACCTGGAGAAGGACGTTGCGGTGGGCACGTCCATGCTGGTGGCGCAGCTCGGCCGGCGGGATGCGCCGTACATCTACTTCGACGTCATCGAAGAAGAGAAGTACTCGAGCTTGCTCGACAAGCACTTCCACCACACGGCGCTCAAGATCGGATTTTCCTACAAGGGGCCGACGGAAATCGGCGGGTTGGTGGTGGCGCCGGAGTACCGCGCGGCGCGGGAGAAGCTCGGGCTGCAGATCTCGTACGTGCGCTTCTTGTACGTCGCCACCCATCGCGAGCTGTTCCAGAACGAGCTGCTCGCGGAGCTCCTGCCGCCGCTCGAGAGCGATGGCACCAGCCACCTGTGGGAGGCCCTCGGACGGCAGTTCACGGACATGAGCTACGCCGAGGCGGATCTGCTCTCCAGCGAGAACAAGGAGTTCATCCGGGATCTGTTCCCGGCGGGGCTCATCTACGCCAGCCTGCTCAGCAAGGACGCCCAAGACGTCATCGGCAAGGTGGGGGCGCAGACCAAGGGCGTGGAGCGCATGCTGCGGCGCATCGGGTTCCGCTACGCGGAACGGGTGGATCCCTTCGACGGCGGCCCGCATTTCACCGCACCCCTGGAAGAGATCACGCTCGTGCAAGAGTCGCGGCGGAGCCGCGTCGTCGGCTTCGTCGAGGGTGACACCAAGACGAAGAAGTCCGGGCTCATCGGTCGGGACTTGGCGGAGCGGCCGTACTTCCGCGCGGTGTACTCCGCCCTCGACATCGTGAGGGATGGGGAAGTGCGCATCGGCAGGGAAGCCGGAGAGCACCTGGGCCTCGCCGAAGGCGACGAGGTTCTGTGCCTGCCGATCTGAGTCGCGACGCGACGCCGCAGTGGCGTGACGTTGCCCGTATCGACGCGTTCGGCTCGGAGGGGCGTCAGGGCGGCGTGGTCGGGTGTGCCCGCGGCGGACCGACAAAAGAATCGACGGGATCTTCGCGGTCGGGACGGCTGTCTCGCGGGCGTATGGAATCGTCCTTGGCCGGCCAACCCACGTCCGGGATGGGAAAGGCGGGACGCGCGAGGACGTAGCCTTGGCCGTAGTGAGCGCCGGTGTCCTGGATGGCGCGGAGCTCGTCGCGGGTTTCGATGCCTTCGGCGACGACCTCGGCGCCCATCTGAACGCACAGATCCACGACGGCGCGCACCAGCCCGAGCTTGCGCGGGAAGCGATGGAGATCGGTGATCAACGCGCGATCGAGCTTCACGATCGCGGGCTCGAGCTCCACGATGCGCAGGATGTTGGAGTAGCCCGCGCCAAAGTCGTCGATCACCAGGCGCGCACCGGTGCGGCCGCGGACCTCCGCCAATATGCTGAGGCACAGCTCGTGGTGCTCGAAGGCGGCGGCTTCGGTGATCTCGAGGAACACGTCGTGGTCGTGGAAGCCGATGGGATCGTCCGGGCGCACCAGCCAGCGCGCCTCGAGCTCGGCCGGGTGGAGATTCAAGAACAGGCGACGAGTCGGGCAGTTCTCGACGGCGATCTCGCGGATCATGCGACCGAGACGCCCGGCGGCCTGTTCCTTCACGGCCTGGTCGAACAGGCGCGACGGGTTCTCGAACACGTCGTTCTTGCAGCGAACCAGCGCCTCTTCTGCGAAGACGGTGCCGCGGTTGAGATCCACGATGGGCTGGTAGACGACGTGGATGTCGTCGCGCCTCAGGGCCCGGACGGACGGGCCGCTCAGAGCCTGCAGTCCGGAGATGGTCCAGTGTTTCTCCACGCCCTCGGAAAACGGTCGGAACGGCAGCCGCTTGAGGACTATGTGCTGCTTTCGAGCAGGCGATGGATGCGGTCTGGAACCACGCCGTATTCCTCGGCGCGCGCCAGGAGCTGCGCGTTGTTCGGCAGCTCCGTGAGGTATAGCCGGGCATAGGCGGTGCCCATGAGGCCATCGATGCGGTGCTGCAGCGGGAACAGGCCGCGGGTGATGGCTTCTTTGGCTTCTTCTTCTTGGCCCTGATCCATGTAGGCGTCATGTAGGGCGAGGTAGACGGCGGACTCGTTCAGCAAGCTGGGGGCGCCGCTCTCCAGGAGCTCGGCGGCTTCCTTCGCGAGCTCCACGGCGCGCTCGAGGCTGCCGCAGCGGCGCTCTGCTTCGGCCCAGGTGCCCAGCGCCACCGGCAGCACGTCGCGATTGCCGGTGGAGCGATACCCCTCGGCGGAGATGCCGAGCAGGGAGCGGGCGCGCTGGCAGGTGGTCTCGGACTTGGCGCGCAAGAGCTCCATGCCGCGATAGAACAGCACGCCGAGGTTCGCGCGATCCGGCGAGGCCCAGAAGCCCGTGGCCGCGGCGTCGGCATCCGCGCGGGTCTCCGCCAGGTTCGCTTCCAGCTGCTTGTCGTTGCCGAAGGTGGCGGCCCATCCGAGCAGGTTCATCTGCGCGTGGCGCACGGCGCCGGAGCTGCCGATGGCGTCCGCCAGGGACAGGCCCGTCTCCAAGGCGCCGCGCGCTTCTTGGCGCGCGCCGATGGTGGTGAGGGCGAAGCCGAGGTTCGTCATCAGCATGGCCTCGCGCTCCTTGAGGCCGGCCTTGCGAGCGGCGCCGACGGCGGCGCGGCGGGCGTCCAGCGCCGCGGTGAGCTCGCCGCGGGTCTGCCGCACGATGGCCAGCGTTTGCCAGCCGTCCACGGCCGCGGCGGCGATGCCGCGATCTTCCGCCAGCATCAGGAGCCGGGCGGCTTCCGTCTCGGCCTCGGCGAAGCGCCCGGCGAAAGCGAGGCGCGCCGCCAGGGCCGCGGAGCAGCGCGCTTCTTCGTCGTGGATGCCGAGACCTGCGGCTTCCGTGCGCGTCTCCGTGAGGCGCGCCGTGATGTCCACGCCGGTGCCGCGGGCGTCGTCGTAGCGGGCGCGAGCGCCACGGGCGCGGACGGCGCTGGCTTCGTCGAACACGTTCTCTTCCAGCGCCGAGACCGCGGTCTCGCGATCCGCCGCACGGGGATCCAATCGGCTCCAGGCTTCGTCCAGGTACAGGGCGCGCTGAAAGCCGGTGGGCTTGTCACCGGCGAAGGACAGCGAGCGCTCCGCCATCTTCAGCGCGTCGGTGAGCGCGTTGGCGGCCAGGGCGCGCTGCGCGGCACGCGCCCAGTGCTCCGCGGCGGCTTCGTGCTGGCCGCCCAGGTCGTAGTGGCCGGCGACGGTGGCCGAGTCTTCCCCCATGGACGCGAGCCAGGCGGCGGCCAGGGCGTGGAGCTCGCGCCGCTCGCGCTCGCCCAAGGAGCTGTACGCCACCTCGCGCACCAGGGCGTGCTTGAACATCCACTCCCGGGTGCCCGGAAAGCGCGAGACGTTCTGCTCCATCAGCACCTCGCCCGCGGCCAGCGCTTTCATCACGCTTTCGGCTTCGTGCATGCCGAGGGCTTCCAAGCCGCCGTCCCAGGCGGTGAGGCCGAACACGCTCAGGCGCCCGATGGCGTCGCGACACTCTTCGTCCAAGGAGTCCAGGCTGGCCTGGATCACCGACTCGATGGTGGGGGCGTGGATGGTGGTGCGGCCCGACGCCGTGAGGCGGGCCAGCTCTTCCGCGAACAGCGGCAAGCCGGCTGCTTGGCTCGCGATGCGATCCAGCATCTCGTCGGAGAACTCTTCGCCCAGGAGCGCGCGGGCGATGGCGCGGGTGGCGCGCTTGGAGATGGGCCGGAGCTCGAGGCGCACGTGATCGCGCCCGGCGAAGCGCTCCGGGTGCTCCTGCCAAAAGCCGGGGCGCACCAGCGCCATCACCATCAGCGGGCGGCTCTGGGTGCGTCCCAACATGTGATCGAGCCAACCGATGCTCTCGGCGTCCGCCCACTGCAGGTCTTCCGCCACGATCACGGTGGGCTGCCCGGCGGTGACCTGGATCACCAGGTCTGTCATCGCCAACCAGAGCACGTCGCGGGAGCCGCGGGGGTCGAGGCCTTCCGGCAGCGGCTCGTTGGCGAGCAAGCGTGCGAGGATTTCTCGGCTGGCGCTGGTGAGCTCGCTGCGGGTGGCGGGACCCAGGCGCGCCACGATGGCGCTCTCCGCCTCGGCGGCGGTGGCGCCCTTGGGCAAGCCGATGATCGCGCGCAACACGTCGGCGGCGGCACCGAGAGCATGGCCGCGGCCGTAGGCTTCACTGCGCTGGAGTATGACGAAGGGGTTGTCGGCCTGCGCCGTGATGCGCGCGAGCACCTCGCGCCGGAGGCGGCTCTTGCCGATGCCCGGCGGCCCCGTGATGCTGACCAAGATCGGAGTGGTGTCCGCGCAGGCGCGCTCGAAGGCGCTCACCACCTGCGCCAGCTCCGGCTCGCGCCCCACGAAGGGTGCGCCGCCGGCGCGCTCGCCCCGGGCGCCGCGCACTTGCTCGCCGACCACCGAGGAGCCGTCGTCCCGCGCGCGGAACTCGTAGCGGCCGCGTCCGAGCTCGCTGGTGGTGGCGTCCGCCAAGACCACGCCGGCGTCCGCGTCCCGGGCCAGCGCCGACGCGCGATCGACGACCTCGCCGACGGGTTGTACCTCGCCGGCGGGGGAGGTGAGGTTCACTCGCGCCCGCCCGCTGGCGATGCCCACGCGAGCGCCGGCGCGCGCCAAGCGGCGACCGAGATCCAGCGCCGCCGTGGCTTCCGTGCCCACGGCGCGCCGCGCGCCGAGGTGCGCGACGATGGCATCTTGACCGAGGGGCACCGCGTCCGCCCCGCGCTGCCGCAGGTGCTCGAGGGCGCGCTCCCGCGCCGAGCCCTTGGCGAAGCGAATGGCCACGATGCTCGTCACCAGCCGTGAAGCGCTGGAGCCGAGCCGCGACGAAAGCACCGGCTCGCTGGGCGTGCCCCCGGACGGCCAGGTCATGCGCCCCGCCTCCTGCAGCACGTCGCGCAGCACCTGCGTCACTTCACGCATGTCGTGGGGGCGGTACTCCGGCTCCGTACTCAGCATGCGGTGCACCAGGTTGTCGAGCAGCACCGGCGTGTCCCGCCGGAGCTCCGAAAGGCGCGGCGCTGGCGTCGTCACCAAGCGCGCGAGGGTGGCGATGGCCGTCGGCCCCACGTGCGGCGGCCGCCCGCTCACCAGCTCGAACAGCGTGGCGCCCAGGGAGTACACGTCCGAGCGCGCGTCGATGGGCGCATCTCCGCGGGCTTGCTCCGGCGCCATGTACGCCGGTGTCCCCACCACGTCCCCCGTGCGCGTGATGCGAATGTCTTCGTTGGCCGCCACACCGAAGTCCACCAGCTTGGGCGTGACGTCGATCTCTTCGGCGTCGCCCGGCCGCCCGTTGCAGAGGAAGATGTTGCCCGGCTTGATGTCGCGGTGGATGACGCCCACGTCGTGCGCGGCGCACAGCGCCTCGCTCACCAGCGCCGCCATCTCCACTGCGGCCCGCAAGGACAGCGGCTCGCGCCGCTGGCGGTGGGCGACGTCCTCGCCGTCCAGCCACTCCATGGCGATGAACGGCTGCCCGGTGTCGTCCAACGTGCCGTAGGCCACCGTCTTCACGATTCCGGGATGGTGCAAGTGACTCAGGAGCTCGCCTTCCCGAGCGAAGCGCACTTCTTCCTCGGGGGCCACGCCCGCCTCCGCTGCCAGCACCTTGAGCGCCACGGTCTGCTGCGTGACGCGATCGAAGCAGCGGTAGACCACGCCCGCGCCGCCGCGCCCCACCTCTTGCTCGATGGCGAAGCGACCGTCCACCAGGCGGCCCTGCTCGAAGCCAATGGTCACGATGCCAACCTACCGTGGATCCGTCAGCGCGTCATTCGCGTGCGCTATCATGGGCGCGTGCTCGAGTCGTTTCTGCAGGGCGCAGTGGCGCTGCTTACTGAAGTCTCCGGTACCGAGCCCGCACCCGGCGCGTTCGATCCCTGGATCGAGCTTGCCGCGCTGGCCGGTCCCGTGCCGCGCCGGGGACCCCTCAGCCACGACATCTTGTTGGCTCGCCGCGGAACCAAGAGCTTCGGCCTGAACGTCTTTGCCCACGACCCGGGGCTGCCCTTCGCCCGCGTGGCGCACAGCTGGGCTCGCGATTTCCTCGGCGCGTCCCCGGATCCGGTGCTCGACGTCCCGGGCGTACGCGTTCACGGTGGCGTCGCGGTGCGCGCCTCGGAGCTGGTGCTCAAGCTGTACGCCACGGACGGCCTGCCGGAGCTTGCAGGCCGGCTCGGCGTGGAGCTCGCGGATGCCGTCGCCATCGGCGTGGACGTCACTCGTCGCGGTCTCGAGCGCGCGCGCACGTACCATCCCGCGCCGCCCGGCGCGTTGCCTGCGAGTGGCAGTCACCGCCTCGTCACGCTGCTCCGCGGAACCGGCGCGAAGCGCACGGACAACGTCATCTTCCGTCCCGAAGCGCCCGTCGCGGATCTCCTCGCCCTGGGCGACCCGGCAGTGGACGTCGAGCTCGTCGCCGCGCTGACGGACCTCGCGCGCGGCCACGGCTTGTCGCTGCGCGCCGTGGCGCACGAGACGGATCACTTCGACGACGGCCGCGTGGAGACCGACGCCCTGGTCGCCGCCGGCGCGCCGGGCTGATTCCGCGGCGGACCGACA
This sequence comes from Polyangiaceae bacterium, assembly GCA_020633235.1. Classification (NCBI taxonomy): domain Bacteria; kingdom Pseudomonadati; phylum Myxococcota; order Polyangiales; family Polyangiaceae; species Polyangiaceae bacterium. Next base: position 532,435 of record JACKEA010000001.1, read on the forward strand.
TCTTCAGGCAAGGAAGAGCGATCAGCGCTGTGCCAGGGCTTCGTCCAGCGCCTCACGGAACCAGGCGATGGGGCTCTCCGCCGCGGTGAGGGTGCGCGCCGGCAAGAGGCCGGTGCCGAGACCCCGCTGCAGTCGTTCCGCCATGCGCAGATCCGCCGTGGTGACGGCGCCGATGGCGGGATCTTCGTGCGCCACGGTGCGCGGCTCTGCGCCGCTGCCCTTGGGCGACAGCGCGATCTGATCGAACCACGCCCGCGTTGGGTCCGTGGTGTGCGGCCGATGGCGGAACACCAGCGCCTGCTTCGGGTGCAGGTTCAGCTGCACGTTGGGGAACACCGAGAGGAGCACGTTGTGCCCCACTTCGTCGATGCGCGGCCGAACGTCGATGCGCGCGTGGCGACCGAGGCGCGTGAGCTCTGCGCCCTGCCAGTCCACGGCGTGGGAGATGTCCGAGTGCAGCACCGGGACGTGCAGCGCCTCGATGTGTACCTCGCTCGAGAGCTTCCAGTTGCAGGCGACGTCGACCCGGACTTCGCTCTCGATGCCCCAATCGCCGAGCTGTCGCGCGGAGAGCTCGCCTGCCAGAGGGGCCAGGAAGTGGTCGATGGGCTCGGCGTCGGGGGAGAACGCGATCCACACGAAGCCGAAGCGTGCGCTGGCGGACAGCGGCACCAGGGAAAGCTCCGGCGGCTCCTGCACGTTGGGCGCGCCGAGCAGCTTGCCGTCGAGGCCGAAGCGGAACGCGTGGTAGGGGCAGGTGACCGAGCGCGCGGAGCCCGTGCCGTCGCACAGCCGCGCGCCGCGGTGCGGGCACACGTTGGCGAAGGCGCGCACGCCGCCGGCGGCGTCCCGCAGCACCAGCGCCGAGAGCGGCCCCACGTCGAGCGCGGCGAAGTCCCCGGGGTCTTGCAGGCGGCTTTCGTGACAGGCGAGCAGCCAGCACTTCTTCCACACGCGTGCGAGCTCGAGCTCCAGAGTCTTCGGATCGTAGAAGGAGCGGGTCATGGGCCTTCGAAGGGGGTGAGCAGCTCGCGCTCGTCGCCGCACAGCTCCACGTGGCGCTCGTGCAGACCAATGCACGTCTTGCCGAAGTGGGTGCAGCGCTCCTGGTGCGGGCAAGAGAAGCCGCCGTGGTTCTTGGCCCGGCTCGAGAACTCGTCGTGGATCAGCGTGTCGTCGCGGTGGTCCACGAGGCGGTCGCGCACGTCTCCCAGCGCGCACTCGGGGAACCAGCTGAGCACCACCTCGTGGCCGGCGGCGAGCAGGCGGCGGGCGGCGGCTTGCACGTGGGGGATCGCTTCGGCGTGGGGCACGTGTTGGTCGCTCTGGCCGATGTCCCCGAACTCGATGAAGGCCCAGAAGTGGCTCTCCGGCACGCCGACCTCGAGCAAGAAGTCCGAAAGCTCCCCCAGGTGCTCGTAGTTGTCGCGGGAGACGCAGGTGTTGCTGATGGTGCGCGCGCCGGAGCGCACCAGGTTCTCGAGCCCCGCGCGCATCTCGCGAAAGCTCAGCGGATTGCGGGTGAGGTGCGCGTCCAGCTCCGCCGTGCCCGCGTGCACGGACACGAAGTACTCCTGGACGCCGGCGTCGATCAGCTGCGCCAAGTAGCTCGCCTTGGCCAGCCGGCGACCGTTGGTCTGCAGCCGGATCACCTCGAAGCCGCCTTCCTCCAGGGCGCGGCGCGCAATGTCCGGCAGGTCCGCCCGTAAGGTGGCCTCTGCCCCCGCCAGGATCAGCCGCCGGTAGCGTTTGCGCTCTCGGTTCTCCCGGAACACGCGCTCGAGGTACTCGTCCGAGGTGTCCGGCAGCTTCATGTCCAGCTCTCGCTCGATGAAGCAGAAGCGGCAGCGGCTGTTGCACAGGTAGTTGAGGGCGATGGTCACCGTGGTGATGTTCGGATCGTCCTTCAGGATGGGCAGGTGGGTTTCGTTCATCACACCACCTGATGCACCGCGAGCTTGTCGATGGACAGCTCCGGGGCCCCCGGCGCGGCGTTGAAGTCGAAGCCGAGATCCCAGGACACGTGCGCAAAGTCGCTGTCGTGCTCCGTGAGCAGCTCCGCCAGCCGCGGGTGCTCGTGGCGTGCGAGGAAGGGCGCCAGCTGCACGCTCGAGATGCGCGAGTAGTACAGGCCGTCGGCGTGCGGCTTGACGGCGTAGCAAACCGTGAAGCAATCCCGAAGTCCCGGGGGCACCAGCACGCTCCAACACTTCTTGCCGCCGCTCCGGGGCGAGGAGCGCACGCGGCGCACGGCGTCCTCCAGCTCTTCGGGCTTCTTGGCGAAGTAGAACCAGTAGTGATTCTCGAGCACCAAGTGGTCGCGCGCTTCGGCGCGGTAGGAAAAGCCGCACTCCCGCCGATGCCGGTCTCCGCTGCGCAGGTACAGGCGGAAGGGCTCGCAGGTCTTTTGGGCAAGGCTCTTGGCCGAGATCTCGAAGCTGCACATGAAGTAGGGCAGAGACTCGTCCACCGCGCCGGCGACCGTGACCCAGGGGGCCACCACCCGCGCCAGATCCGTGGCCCGGGCGCGGTTGCCTTCGGCGTTCTCCGTGAAGTTGTAGAAGTAGAGCTCCAGACTGAAACCCTTTGGACCCCACTTGGCGCCCCACACCGTTTCGTCCGGACCCAGATGAGCGCGGAGGGCCTCGATCAACGGCCAGGCGTCGAGCTCTTCCACGCGCAGCAGGTGCTTGAGCAGGGAGCCCGCGTGCAGCCGCCCTTTGGGATCGCAACGTGGCTCGTAGGCCGTGAGGATGTAGTCCCGGTGCTGGGTGTCGGGCAGCTCGGGCAGGCGATCCTCGGCGGCGATCATCGGCCGAGCCAGTGTAGCCCGAATGCGAGCTGCACGCGCCCTTCGCGCGGGCTATCGTGGCGGAGGATGCAGCGGCTCATCGAGATCTCGGCGAGCGAAGTGGCGGCCCACGGCCGCCTGGTGGACGACATCTACGAAGAGCGCGCGCTGGGGGCGATCGTGCGCGGCGTGCTCGCGCCGGAGCTCTTGCGCCGCGCCGTCGAGCGCGTCGCAGCGATGGAACCCGACGCGCCCCGAGTGGACACCGCCGAGGGCGGCTACGCCCTGGGCGTGATGCTGGCGCCCACGGCCAGCGCTCCCCGCGGGCCGAGCTTTGACGACTACCTGGCGGCGACCGAGCGCTGGTCTGCGGCGGAGCTCCTGGACGCGGACGCGCGGGCCGCGGTGGACGCGGCGCGCTCGGCCCTCGCCGGTGGCCGCGCAGTGCGCACGCCCGTGGCGCCGGATGGGCGGAGCTACGCCGCGGCGACGCTGCACGTGTTCCCCGACGGCAGCGGCGCGCCGCTCCATTGCGACAGCTACGACGCGCTGCCCTGCCACGAGCAGCTGAACCAGCTGGTGGATCGTCGCACTCAGCTGTCGTGGTACGTACCGCTGTCCCTGCCGGAGCGCGGCGGAGCGCTCAGCGTGTTCCAGCTCCGCCACGGCGATGCCGCGGCGGCTGCCGCGCCGCACCAACAAGACCTGCCCCATGACAGCTACCGAGTGGGCCCCGGGGATCTGATCGTGTTCGACGGCGGACGCTGGTTTCATCGCGTGGATACCTGCTACGGAGCCACGCCACGCCGCACTTGGGCCGGCTTCGGTGGCCTCGCGGCAGACGGCCAGAGCGTCTTTTTCTGGGGCTGAGGGCGGCGGCGAGACGCGCGAGGCCTCGCCGCCGCATCCGTGCTCAGTTTCCGGTGCAAGTCGCGAAGGCGGTGCCCTCGGTGTCGCACACGCCGGCCTTGAGATCCGGGCCGTCGGCGGTGCACTCCCAATCGGTGTTGGCCTTGGTTGCGGCGCAGCCGAGGAACGTCTCGAACTCCGTCACGCAAGTGTTGGTGGCGTAGAGCTGTTCGCACATCGCTTGGATGTTCGTCGACGTGTCGGTGCAGCTCAGGGCGTCTGCCAGACTCTTGACCTTCGCTGCGGCGTCCGTGCAGGTCTGATGCGTCCCGGTGCTGCCGGCCGCGCCCGCCATGCCACCCGTGCCCGTGCCCGCCATACCACCGGTACCCGAGCCGGAAGCGCCACCCGTGCCGGAGCCGGAAGCGCCGCCGGTGTTCGCGCCGCCGGTGCCCGAGCCGCCGGAGCCGCTGCTGTCGTCGCTGCCACACGCCGGTGCCGTGAGAAGTAGCGCGGCGGAGCCAAGTACCATGAGCCAAGAAATGTTCTTCATCGATGTACTCCTGATGTCCCCTCGCGGCGGAGGATGCCACGAGGTTGGACGCATGGGGTGCCATCAGGCAAGCTTTGCCGGCGGGAACGAGGGGCTTGCTTTCGGGAGCGTGGAGCGATGCGGACGATTGTGCTGGGCGGAATTCTGGGTGCGTTGGCGGTGTTCGGCTGCTCGGCCGCCAATAGCGAGGACGGCAGCGGCGGTGGCGCGGGCTCGGGCAGCGGCGGTGCTTCTGCGAGCGGCGGTACCGGCGGGAGCATCATTGGTACCGGGGGCGCTGCGGCCAGCGGCGGCGGTGGCTTCGGTGGCGAGTGCGCCGCGGTGAAGCAGACCGCGAGCGCGGTGGCGCTGCCCGCCGACATCGTGTGGGCCATCGACACCTCGTGCAGCATGGATCAGGAGTCCACCTGGGTTCACGACAACATGAACCAGTTCTCGCAGCAGATTGCGGCGTCCGGTGTGGACACGCACATCATCCTGATCGCGGACTATCCCATCGAGATCTGCTTGCCGGGCTTTCCCTGCATCAAGACCGGCGTGTGCATCGATCCACCCTTGGGCAGTGGCTTGTGCCCGCAGCAAGACACCAACCCCGCGGCCAACTACTGGCACATGAATCAGGGTGTGGCGAGCAACGACGCCCTGGACGTGCTCATCAACACCTACTCCACGTACAGCTACTTGCTGCGCCCCGACGCCAGCAAGACCTTCGTGGTCATCACCGACGACAACGCCACCGAGCCGCCAATGAATTCCGCGGACGCCTTCATCAACGCGGTGAACAACCTCGACCCGGTGCTGTTCAAGGAGTGGTCGTTCTTCAGCATCCACTGCTACAGCCAGTGCGCTTCGGCCGCCGCCACCGGCAGCGTGTACACGGACCTGGTGCAGAAGAAGGCCGGCGTCAGCGGAGATCTGTGCTTGCAGGACTTCAAGCCCGTGTTCGACAAGCTGGCGCAGGGCGTGATTGGCAAATCGAAGCTCGAATGCACCTGGAGCATTCCCGATCCCGGCAACGGCGAGACCATCAACCCGAAGAAGGTGAACGTGCGCTTCACGCCCTCCGCCGGTGCGCCCGTCGACATCTATCACGTGAACAGCGCTACGGACTGCACTCCCGCGGGCGGCTGGTACTACGACAACGACCAGAACCCGACGCAAGTGATCGCGTGCCCCGCCACCTGCAGCACCATCCAAGCCGACGACCAGGGTTCCATCGACGTGCTCTTCGGCTGCGACACGGTTCAAGTTCCGAGATAGCCTCGGCGATTCGCGTCGGGATCCGCGCCGGACCAACAAAATCAGGCAATGCCCGAGGAGCCGTGGCGTGAAGCCTGTAGCGCAGGCTCGGATGGAATGGTCGCGGGGCCTATCAGGTTGGAGCGGTGCTGAGGAAATCTCCGAGATTCAGCGAGGTGAAGCTCAGTATGCGCTCGCTCTTGGGACGGAAGGTGGGCGGCGCGGGGGGCAGGCGACGCACGTAGGCGTCGAGCAGGCGGCGCGATGCGCTGTCCACGTGGGTGAGGGCGAGGCCCAGGGAGCGACGGCATTCGCCGGGGCGGCGGCCGTGGATCACGCGGGCGACGACGGCCTCGGCGTCGAACCAGTCCGAGAAGCCCGGGAGCTGGAAGGAGACGACGACCTCCTCGCCGGTGAGCACTGGATCTGCGGGGCCGACCAAGAGGCCGCCGTGAGAGATGTTTTCCACGCGATCCGCCACCAGCGTGAAGTCGCGGAGGCGAACCACCTGGCACTCGATGCGGGCGGTGCGTCGCATCGTACGGGGGCCGAAGAGCAGCGAAGAGAAGTCCATGATGCTGGGGTCCTTGCGGGGAAGCGCGCCGCAGCGAAATGGTAACGGGGCGGGCTTCGGCTGGGCCAAATTGCCGGCAGGAAAAGCGTCCCCGGCGCTCCCTCGGGTCGCTTATGATGCCGCCGTGCTCGAGCGCATTGCGGTACACCAGACCCGACTCCGGGTTCCGGGGGTGGGACTCGACGCCCGCGGAGTGGCCCTTGGCTCCCGCGGGTTGGTGCTGCTGCCGTCGCTGGATCGGTTGATCGCGTTCTTGGCGGTGTACACCGAGCAGCAGACCCTGGGCGGGCTCGCGGAGTCCCTGCGCATCGAGATCGTTCGCTCCAAGCTGGGCACTCGCGAGGTGGCGCTGTCCTTCGATGCCGGGGGTAGCGATCGCATGGATCGCATCGGAGAGGTGGCGCGGCTCACCGGCGGGTTCACCTTCACCGGCACCAGTCGGCACTTCGTGCAGTATCGCGATGCGGGCGCACCCTTTGGCTACGATGCCACGGAGATCACCGCCACGGATCAGCCCTTGGCGCTGTACCACACCACCTTCTCGCAGGTGTACGACGTGGAGCGCACGGTGGAGCTCGAGAGCTTGCTCCTGCGCCTGATGCCGCACGCGGATCCCGGCGCGGAGCTCGGCTCGGAGCCGGTGTGGATCCTGGCGGAATCCGGCCTCGGCCCCAGCGTGCTGTCGTACTTCGCGCGCTCGAACGTCGACGCCGAGGTGGGCGTCGCAGAGTGGCCCCCGGAAACGAGCTTCGACGACCAACCCGTGCGGCGCTTCTTGTTTCGCGTGGAGCAGCTCCCGCCCCGCATGCGTCCGCTACTGAAGGGCACGCCGGGTCTCACGGCCTTCGTGCCGGTGACACCGGGGGCCGCGGTGGAGCACGGCTACCATCACCCGATCGCGCTGGAAGCGTGCCCGGTGTTCGATGCCGAGGGGCTGGTGATGTTCCGCGGACGGGGCGAGCCGGCGCTGCGCCTCGGCCAGCTGCCGGTGCTGGCCGACATCCGGAGCTTGCAGCGCGCCGACGTGGTGGCCGACGAAGCCGCGCTCACCGGCAAGAACGAGGCATCGCCTACGGTGCGCATCCCGGTGCGGCTGCTGCCCGATCCGGCGTCGCCCAGCAGCGTGACGGCGGTGCTGGTCCCGCCCGACGAGCTGCAGCTGCTACGGCGCTTGGCCTACGCGCTGAGCACCGAGACCATCCGCGACACGCGCATCGCCATCACCAACGCGGGGGCTTTCGTGATGGGTACGGCCGGCGTGGCCACGGTGCCCCTCGGCTTTTTGTATTGGAGCTTGCACTCTCGGGTGCTGGTGCCCTGCGGCGCGCGGCTGGTTCCCGCCGTCGGCGCGGAGGTGCTGTTCGAGGCTCTGGGCGCCCCCGGAGATCGCATCATCTTCTTCCGCACGGACGGCAGCGCCGTGGCGGTGCCGGACAAGGCCTTCGTACCGCTGGAGAGCGCGTTGCTCGAAGCGCAGAAGTGGGCACCCATCCAGGTGACGGAGCTCGAGGAAGTATTCGAGACGGACTTGCCCACGGTGTGGCTGGACGAGCTCGGGCTGTCGGCGCTTCGAGGGGTGAACGGTTGATCGACTACGCCGGGGCGGTGGCGGAGCACGTGCTGTTGCCGCTCCTGGCCGGCGGTGAGGTTCGTCCGGTGGGGCCCGTGGGCTCCGAGCGCGCGCTCGCCCTGGCCGGGGAGCAGGGCGTGGTGGTGACCGGCGGCGCCCTGGACGAGATCCGCGCACGGCGCCTGCGGGTGGCCCGCGGCGTGCTGCCGGCGGACGCGCTGGGTGACCTGGGCGCGGGGGACTGGCTTCTGACCTTCGCTCTCAACGATCTGCTGCAGGTGACGAACCCGACCATCACGGACTGGTTCGGCTCGGATCGCCCCAAGCACCTGCTCGACATGATTCGCGACGTCGTGCGGCAAGTGGGGCCGCCGCGGCGGCTGCGCGAGGTCGTGGCGCGGCACGCGAGCTTCAGCCGCGTGCTCGAGCTGCGGCGTATCGACACGCGCGTCTCCTGGTGGGTGGGCAGCGCCACGTTCCACGGCGCCAAGCCGCCGCCGCGCCTCTTGATGTGGAAGAGCGTGCGTCGCGTCCACGAGGTGGAGGAGGAAGTGCGCGTGGCGGACATGGCACCGGACACGGCACCCTGGGCGCCCGCGTGGCAGGCGGCCTTTGCCGAGTGGCTGTCGGCCACGCCGCTCACGGACATCGCCAACGCCGGCCGCAGTGCGCCGGCGTTTCGCTGGACCGGCGCGACGCTGGCGCTGATCGAGAGCCCCATGGGGCGGAACCTCGCCCGCCGCGCGCTGTCCCGGGTGGCGGATCGTCAACGTGCGTTCCAGGCGCTGGCGCAGGCCACCGCGCACATTGGCGGCACGCCGGCGGAAGAGCTCGCGAACGCCTTTCTCGCGGAGCTTCAGATCACAAGCGCTGGCCAGTGACGGACGCCGGGACGGTGCAGCCGTTGTCCAAGCAGCGAATGGTGGTGGTGCCGCTGAAGCTCTGTCCCGCGCCATCGAGGGTCACGCTGTAGCTGCCGGTCATGCTGGAACATCCCAGAACCGGGTAGCGCTCGCCCGAGTAGCTGATGGTGTGACCGCTCACGGTGCCCGTGACGGCGCTCGAGGCGCCGCTGCGCTCGTCGTAGAAGGTGATCGAGTTGCCGGACTGGGAGACGACGTACAAGGTCCAGTCGTCGGACGTGCCCGCGGCCACGCCGCAGCTGTTGCTGCCGGACGCGCTTTCGTGGACCGACCAGCTGCTGCCTGCCAGATCGGTGAATGCCGGCGCTTCCAGCGAGCCGCCGCCGCTGCTGCCGCTGCTGCTGCAGCCAACGAGAAGGAGGGAGATGAGTAGCGCGCGCATGTCAGTTCGTGCAGGTGACGGTCGCGGGACCAAAGCTGTCGCTCACGACGCTGCCGGCGTCGTCGTCCAGCGTCCATTGCACCACCAAGGTGCCGGTGCCGCCGCAGAACTGACACGGGTCTCCAGTGCCCGCGCCGCTGCCGGCGGAGTTGATGTGCTGAACCGTTTGCGTACCGCCGGCCGCGATGGGGCCGGAGGCGCCGGGAGACGGCTTGAAGGTCCAGGACATGTTGGTGGCGGCCTGGGTCATGTCGATCTGAGCGGAGCTCAGGGTGCCGTTCACCGGAGCGCTGCCGGGATTGTCGTACTTCACGCCGAACTTCGTGTTCACCTGATCCGGGCCGCCGTCGATGGTGCAGTCCACGGTGATCGTCAGATCCTGGATCTGGGCAAAGCTCGGCCCCGCGTCGGCTCCCGCAGCGCCGGCCGAGCCAGAAGCGCCGGCCGAGCCAGAAGCGCCGGCCGAGCCCGCGCTGCCGCCGCCGGTGCCACCACTGCCACTCACGCCTCCGCCGGATCCACCGCTGCCACCGGTGCTGGCGTCGGCCGCGCCGCCGCTGCCGGAACCCCCGCCGCTGCCGTCGTCGACCTCGTCGTCGCTACACGCGGCAGCGCCGAGAAAGCTCACCGTGAAGAAAATGCTCAGCCCAATTCGTAGCCACCCTCGCATCAGCCCAGGGTACCACGAACGCGCGAGGCCTCCTGCAGGAGCTCCGCGTGGCGATCGTGGGCGCCGAGGCGTGCTTCGTGGGCGGCCCAGGCCTCATAGGTGGCGATCTGCTCGGCCTTCCGGCCGAGGCGCACGAACAGGCTGAGGGCGCGGGCGAAGCAGGCCTCCGCCTCCGGGTGCTCGCCGAGGGCGCCTGCGAGGGCGCGCAAGGCGAGGGCGCGATCGGCGTCGTCCCCGCCGGCGTGCTCGAGGGCGCGCCGCGCGCGCGTGACGGCGCCCTCGCGATCTCCCAGAGCCAGGGCGGCTTCGCTCGACGTGCGCCAGGACTCCGACAGTGAAAATCCGTCCGCCATGTTCAGGGCCTCGTCGGCGGTGGCCAACGCGCCGGCGGCGTCCCCCTGGGCCAGCCGCACTCGCGCGAGATTTCCGAGCAGCACCACTTCTTGTCCGCGATGGCCGATCTGACGAATCTCGTCCAAGCCCGCTTGGAGCAACGTGAGGGCTGCGCTCGGGTTGCCGCGCTCGAGCTCCAGATCGCCGAGGTTATTGAGCTGGCAAGCGATGCCCCAGCGATCGCCGATGCGGCGATACAGCGCGAGGGCGGCTTCCTGATGTCGCGCGCCTTCGTCGAAGCGCCCGAGGAGATGGTAGTGCGCGACGCCGATGAGATTCAGCGCCAGCGCGCGAGCGCGCGGTGTTGCGCCGCCCTCGGCCACCGCCAGGGCTTCGCGGCCGAGGGTGAGGGCACCGTCGCCGTCGCCCAGCAGGGTGCGCGCCCAGCCACGGTTGTGCAGCGCTTCGGCGAGCTGGGTGGTGAGCGCGGCGGCGTCCTCCGGGCTGGGGCCGGCGAGCGCCGAGCGCGCGATGGCTTCGGCGCGGCTCGCGATGCTCTCGGCGCGCGTGTGATCGCCCCGTTGGCTCGCGACCCAGGCCGCGGCGTTCTCGGTCTTGGCCTGCGCCAGGGCGTCCCCCGCGAGCCGCGCGGCCGCCAGGGCTTGCTCCAGCTTGTCGGCGGCCTCGTCGTAGCGCGCCTTTCCTTCGAGCATCTGCCCCAGGCCGAGGAGGCAGCGGTTTCGAAGCGCGTGGCCGCGTTGGGGCGACGCTGGGGGCGCTTCTTCGAGCAGCGTCAGGGCGCGGGAAAAGGCCGTTTCCGCCTCCTCGAAGGCGTCCGCCCGGCGCGCCCGCTCGGCGGCGACCAGGTACCAGTCCGTAGCTTCACTGCTGGCGCCGGCGCGATCGAAATGCCGTGCCACCGTCGCCGGATCGCTGCCATCGGTCACCGCGAGGCGCCGCGCCAGGCGCTCGTGCCACACCTTGCGCTCGCGCAGCAGCGAGAACTCGTACGCCACGGTGGAGAGCAGCTCACTCGTGAGGCTCAGACCCTCGCCGCGGTCGAGCAGACCTTGCAGCGCCAAGAGCTCGAGATCCGCTTCGCTCGGTGCGGCGTCGAGACAGGTGGCCACCGCGCTCGGCTCCGCCCTGGGACCGGTCACGGAAAGCACGCCGAGCACGGCGCGCGCCGAAGGCGGGAGTCGAGCAATGCGCTCGTGCAGGAGCTGCTCGATGCGCGGCGGCACCAGCGTCTCGAGCTCGTCCAAGGGACGCTCCGCGGCGAAGCGCGCGAGCTCCCGCAAGAACGCCGGGTTGCCGTCGCTCCTGCGGATCAGGAAGCGCAGGTGCTCCGGCGTCGGCGCGCCCAGCTTGTGCGCCAGCCGTGAAAGGCTCTCGGTGTCGAGAGGGCCGAGCTCGACGGCCTGGGCGCTGCTGCGCCGCTCCGACGGCCGCTCCGTGGTGAGCAGCAAGCAACGCGGAAGGCCGACCTGGGCGAGCCGCGTGAGAAAGCCGAAAGAGCCGCTGTCCGCCCAGTGCAGGTCGTCGATGGACAGCACCAACATGCGATCCGCCGACAGCGACGCGAGGTACTCCGTGAGCAACACCTCGGCACGACCACGGATCTGCTCCGGCCGGTGCGACAGCGGTTCGAGCTCGTTGGAGATGCCCACGAGCTGCCCCAGGTACGCGGCCGCTTCCTTGCCGCGGCTCTCGCCCAGGGCGGCGACGAGGGCTGGCGCAAACGGCGAGCCCGCGAGCTCCCGCAGCAGATCCGCGATCAGGCCGAAGGCCGCCATTTCGCGGGTAGCGGCCAGCATCACGATGCGCGGGCGGCCGCCGCCGCGAGCGATGTCGAGCAGCGCCTGATCCACGAGGCGGCTCTTGCCCATGCCCGGCGCGCCGCGCACCGTGAGCCACGCGAGACCGCCGCCGGCGGCCCGCCGATAGGCTTCGCCGATCGCCAAAAGCTCCGCGGCGCGCCCCAGGAGCGGCAGCGTGATGCCGGTGAGCGCGGTCTCGCCGCGGACGATCTCGCGCTCCACCACCGACGCGCTCACCGGCTCGCGTTTGCCCTTCACCGCGAAGGGCGGCACGTCCAACAGCCGAAAGCGTCCGCGCACGTGCTCGCGCGTGGTGCTGCCGATGAGCACGCTGCCCACTTCCGCCGCGTGCTCGAGGCGCGACGCCAGGTTCACGGTGTCGCCGATCACGTTCCACTCGCCGGTGGACTCCACGCGCGACACCGAGCACAGCCCGGTATTGATGCCCACGCGCATGGACAGATCGACGTTCTCCGCGCTACGGAAGGCGATCAGCTCGCGCTGCATGGACAGCGCCGCTCGCACCGCCAGCGTCGCGTCTTCCGCGCTGCTCCCGGAAAGTCCCCACACGCACATCACGGCATCGCCGATGTGTTTGTCGATGTGACCGCGGTGCGCCACCAGCACGCGGTCCAGCCGGCGCCAGAGGCGCGTGAGCAGCGCCTGCACCTCTTCGGGATCCAGTCGTTCGCTCAGTGCCGTGAAGCCGGACACGTCGGCGAACAGCACCGTGACCAGCTGGCGGTGGTCGCTGGTGAGCGTGCGCAGCTCGGCGAGCTTCTCGCGAAGCTCCGCGGTGGCGGTGTCCACCACGGAATCACCGAGGGCGGAGCGTTGCGCTTCGAGAGCGCGGATGGCGCGCTCCAACTTGTCGTCACCAGCCATCCCAACGTCAGTTTGCCCCAACGCCCACACCCTTGGCTGCCCTTGTTTGTCGGCCCGCCGCGGAACCTCGCGTTTCGCCGCCACGACCGGCAATCCCCCGGCACTTCACGCCCGCGATGGACGTCGCGAGCCCGCGATGGACGTCGCGAGCCCGCGATGGACGTCGCGAGCCCGCGATGGACGTCGCGAGCCCGCGATGGACGTCGCGAGCCCGCGATGGACGTCGCGAGCCCGCGATGGACGTCGCGAGCCCGCACACGGACACGCGCCGCGCGGGGGGCGCGGGCACGGAGACGAACATCGCGGCGCACGGGCAGGTGCACGGACGGTCACAGGCAGGCGCACGGCGCATTGGCACGGGCAGGCAGAACCGCGTGGGCGTGGGCAGGCAGAAGTGCACGGGCACACGCGCGGAAGTGCGGGGGGTGTCGGGCGCGGCGAGAACCGTTCGGATCCGAACGAATTTCGCGGGGCGCGCCCCCCCCTCGAACCAGCCGAAAGACGACGACAGCGCGGGACAGGCACGCGGAAGAGCACGCGGAAGAGCACAAGAACGGGCAGGCAGAGGTGCATCGGCACGGCCAGGCAGAAGTGCATGGGCACGGGCACGAACGACGCACGCGCACCCACACGCGCGGAAGTTCGCGGGGTCTGGGCGCGACAAGAACCGTTCGGATCCGAACGAATTTCGCGGGGTGCGCCCCCCCTCGAACCAGCCGAACGACGACGACAGCGCGGGACGGGCAGGATCGACGCACACGCGCGGAAGTTCGCGGGGTCTGGGCGCGACGTGAACCGTTCGGATTCGAACGAAATTCGCGAGGCGCGCCCCCCCTCGAACCGCTGGACAACGAGTTTGGAGGCGTGGCGGGTCGAGCAAGGAGTCGGAGGCGAAGCTCAGGGCGACGGTCCGCGTGGGGACGGGCAGAGGCGGAACGCGACGGGGATCGCGCCGCACCAACAAACCCTCGAAGCGGATGGGTTGGGCGGTCCCCAGTGGGCGACGGTTATTGTCGCTGAGGGGAGCGGCAGGGGCGGATGCCGGGCGGTCGGTCCCCTGGTGGGCGACGGTTATTGTCGTCGGTGGGAGCGAGCGGGAGCGGGCTGGGACGGAGGTCGGGTGGTCCCGAGGTGGGCGACGGTTATTGTCGTCGAGGGGAGCGGCGGGGGCGGATACGACGGCGGGTGGCGACGGGTACGGGTGTCGCGGTCGCGCTGGCGGAGGGCTCGGGGGCGGGCACGAAGCCGGCGCGAGCGAGGTGCGCGGCGCTGACCACGTTCGCGTCGGTGACGACGGCGGCGGCGCGGTCGAGCACGTCGCGGAGCTCGAGCTCGTTGCCCGGCCACACGTGCTCCGTCAGCACGCGGAGCGCCGATACGTCCACGCCGAGGGGCTCGCCCCGCAGACGGAGCCCCGCGCGGGCGAGCTGGTCGAGCACCAAGCTGCGGATGTCTTCGGCGCGATCGCAGAGCGGCGGGATGGAGACCTCCGCACCACCCAGCCAGCGGGCGAGGGACGCGCTCAGGCGGCCGCTGCCCACGACCTCGTTGACCGGCTGTCGCACGGTGGCCACCAGGCCCGGCGGCAGCACGCTGGAGCGCGCCGGCGTGGACGCCTGGCGCGACAGCACGCGGGCGATGTGGCTCTGAATCGCCTCCGGCAGAGCGGCGACGTCGAGCAGCACCAAGGTGCCGCCGTCGGCCAGGGCCAGCGGTGACGATTCGGGATCGTCCCAACGCGACATCTCGTGCTCGGCACCGCTGGAGCCATCCACCACCACGAAGGGACCGCCGCGCCGTGAGCTCGCGAGGTGCGCGATGGCGGCCCAACCCGTCGCGTCGCTGCCCGGCGGCACCACCAGGGTGAGGGGAGCGTCGAGGCGACCGAGGCGATCGATTGCGTCGATGGCGAGACGCGCCGCGGGGCTGAAGGCGGCGCTGCGGATTTCCCGCGCCAGGCGCCCGGCGGCGGCTTCGTTCCTACCGGCACCGAGCTCGAGGATGTGCTCGAGGCGATGCACTTCGTCGTCGGCGCGGTCGGCGCGATCCGTGGCCGATAGCTCTCTCGCGCGCGAGCGCGCCAGCGCGGAAGAAACGCTGATCAGCGCGCTGATGCGATCGCACAGCACGCGCACGGCGCGCGCCTCTTCCAGCGTCATCACGCTGGAGCGCCCGACACCGGGCAAGAGCACGAAGCCCAAGGGGCCGTCGTCGTCGAGGATCACCGTGGCGCTGAAGGCGTGGCGGCTCTGAAACCAGCCGAGCAGTGGTCGCACTTCCGGGCGTCGCACCTCGAGGGCGGCGAGCACCTCTGCGCGCAGCGTGCGCTCCGGCTCTTGTAGGGCCAGCTCGAACAGACGCTCCGGCGCTTCGCCCTTCTGCACGTGGAGGTAGCCGGCGATGTCCACGGACAGCACTTCGTCGGGGGAAAGGCGCCACAGCTCGGGCTTTTCCCCGGGGCTGCCGGTGGCTTGCGTCAGCGCCATGAGCGCCGCGCGGATGGCGGCATCAGGCTCCGGCTGCAGCGCGCCACGGCTGGCGGCTTCGATGGCGTCGAGCCAGCGCGATTGCTCCGGTCCGAGAGGGCGCGCCACGCTGCGGGCCAAGAGCCCGACGACGACCGAAGCCACGCAGGCACCGAGCACGATGGCGCCGGCGTGGTCGCTGGCGTGGCGCGCGAAGAAGCCGGTGACGAGCGCCACCGGCGTGCCCAAGATCAGGAGCGCCAAGATGCCGCGCAGCGCGCTCGACACGGTGGTGGGCTCGCGGGTGGTGGCGGCCCAGGTGCACGCGGCCGCCGCGATCAACACCGCGACCGGCAGCACGCGATCCGGCGGCGCCACGTCCAAGAGCGAAGCCGGCACCGCCACGGCGATGGCGGTGATGGCCAGCGACAGCGCACCGGCGGCGCGATCGCTCGCGCCCAGCTCCAGCTTACGCAACACCCGCAGTCGCCAGCTGGCGGCGAGCAGCACCAGCAAGCTGCCGGCGCCCGCAGTGGTCGTCGCGTAGTCGATGGCCAGCGGATCGAGGCGCACGGACTCCGGCGGCAAGAGCGCCCGAGTGGCGGGCAGGGCGGTGGCGATGCCCCACAAGAATCCGGCGAAGCCCGCGGCGTCGAGCGAGGTCGCGGCGCGCGGCACCGCGAGCAGCCCGCCCCGGGAGGAAATTCGGCTCAGCGCCACCAGCGCGGCCACGATGGCCACGCCCGTTCCCAGGTTCGCCACGGCGTCCAGGCCCGGCCGTCCGGGGTTGCCGGTGCGTGCCGCCAGCCACAACGCGGCGCCGAAGGCCACGGCGCGGATCGAGAGCCGCGCGCTCTTCTCCGTGCGGTCCTCGCCCTCTCGCGGCTCTTCCGTGCGGCGCCAGATCAACGCCAGCGCGATGGGCAACCCGAGCAGCGCGAGCCAGGGCCAGGGGCCGCGATGGTCGCTCAACGCTGCAAAGCAGACGTAGACGACGGCCGCCGCCGGCGGCACGAAGGAGCGGAACCTGGAGGCCACCGCGGGAGGCTAGATCACTTTTTGTCTGCCGGCACTTTGCCGGCTTCCGCCAGCTTCACGAAACGGCGTTCGGCACCACTCGGCGTGTACAGCTGCACCGCCAGGAGCCGGCTCTTCCCCGACGGCGTGAAGGAGTGCTTCACGCCCTTGGGCATGTCGAACACCGCGCCGGCGGTCACCGGATGGTTCTTGCCGGCCACCTTCATGGTGCCGGCGCCTTCCAGGATCGCGATGTGCTCCCAGTCGTCGTGGGCATGCTCCGGAATCGCCGCGTCGGCCGAGGTGAGCAGGCTCTCGAGGCTCGCCGGTAGCTTTTGCTCCGTGCCGCCGAAGGCGAAGCGCACGTGGAAGGCGTCGCCGCCCCACGCATGGTCCTTGGCCTCCTTGATGCTGGTGGATGCGATCGCGCTCGAGCGCTTCTTCCAGCGCACTTCCCAGGGCTTTGCCTTGGCGTGCTCCAGCGCCTGAGCCAAGCTGTCCTTGCTGGTCACCACCGCCATCAAGACCGTGGCCGCTTCGCCCTGAGCGCGCAGGCTCACGCCGGCTCCCGGCGCGCGCATCGCGCCCCACACGCCGAGCTCCTTGGGCGCGCCGCCGTCGTCACCAGTGACCAGCAGCTTGCCGCCGAGCACCACCGCGAGCACTTCCAGCTCGTGGTTGCGAGGCAGCACCACGCTGCTGTTCACCGCGATCTGCTCGCCCCACAACGCAGCGTTGGAGTCCTCGCCGCCGGGCGCCGCCTTGGCGAACGTCGGATCCGGAAGCCAGCTCTTCAACACGCACTGCTTGTCCTTGCACTCGGCCTTGCGGCTCAGCGCCGTGGGCGGCGCGTCCGGCAGCGCCGCGTCGATGGCGCTCGCTCCCTGCTTCGCGGGAGCCGCGCTCGGTTCCTCCGCCTCCTCCTCCAGACCGAAGATGTCCTCGTCCTTCGAAGGCAGCGGAATGTACGGCAAGCCCGCCTTGGGGCCCGGGGGAGGCCACTGGGATTCGGGGGCCGTTCGCGAGCACGCGACGCTGGCGAGCACCAACGCCCCGGCGAGCACAGGGGTTTTGCGAAGCATCGGCCCGAAGACAAGCCCGAGCCACGCCCTCGGGTCAAGCCACGCCGCCCCGTGCATACCGCAGAGTGTCGGTATTTCTTGATGTTTTTTGGTCCGCCGCGGACACGCCGCGAGACGGACGTCACGGCCCCTCGTTCTGCCGTTGCGGCAAGGCCCACCCGAGGGCCACACTCCGCCGGCTGGCGCAGGCCGCACCCCGCGCCGAGGGGGAAACCCAAGGAATCTCATGAAGAAGAGCTACGTCCTCGACACGAACGTCCTGCTGCACGATCCGCACGCCATCTTCAAGTTCGAGGACAACGACCTCATCCTCCCGATCTACGTCATCGAGGAGATCGACCAGTTCAAGCGCGACAACACCGAGCGTGGTCGCAATGCCCGCACCGTGTCGCGTGTGCTCGACGCTGTTCGAGAGCAAGGCGGCTCCCTGTCCGCCGGTGTGAAGATCGGCGACGGAGGCTCGCTGCGCGTGTACGTGCCGGAACGGCGTCCGGAGCTCAGCATCGCGCTGCAGCCCACCTCGGGGGACCACGCGATCATGCAATGCGCGATCGATCTGCGCGACGCCGAGCCGGAGAAGCCGACCATCTTCGTCACCATGGACGTGAACCTCCGCATTCGCGCCGATGCGCTCGGTCTGCGTACGGAGGCGTACGAGAACCAGGCCGTGGACGTCGACCACCTGGACACCGGCGTGGTGGAGCTTCCGGTGACGGCGGCGGAGCTCGACGGGTTTTTCGAGGCCGGCTTCGTGGCGCGCAAGGATCCGCACCTGTACGCCAACGTGTGCATCGTGCTCCGGGACGACAGCCCCCGGGCCCGCACCGCCCTCGGCCGCTATCACGCGGAAAAGGGCGAGATCCGCGCGCTGCGCACCCCGCGGGAAGGGCTGGCGGGCATTCGCCCCCGGAACAAGGAGCAGAGCTTCGCCCTGGACCTGTTGTTGGACGACTCCGTGCGCCTGGTCACGATGGTGGGCAAGGCGGGCACTGGCAAGACGCTCTTGGCGCTGGCAGCGGGGCTTCACCGCACGGTGGACAACGGCAATTACGCCCGACTCTTGGTGAGCCGCCCGGTGATGCCCATGGGCCGAGATCTCGGCTTCCTCCCAGGAGACGTGGAAGAGAAGCTGAACCCTTGGATGCAGCCCATCTTCGACAACCTCGAGTTCCTGCTGGTGGCGGGCGGCAAGCGTCGTGGCATTCGCGGGTTCGACGAGCTGTTCGAGAGCGGACAGCTGCAGGTGGAGCCGCTGACCTACATCCGTGGCCGGAGCCTGCCCCAGCAGTACGTGATCGTGGACGAGGCGCAGAACCTCACGCCCCACGAAGTGAAGACCGTGATTACCCGCTGCGGCGAAGGCACCAAGATCGTGCTCACCGGCGATCCTTTCCAGATCGACAACCCCTACGTGGACAGCGCCACGAACGGACTTTCGGTGGCGGTGGACCGCTTGCGGGGCGAGCCGCTCATCGGACACATGCTGCTCTCCAAGGGCGAGCGCAGCGAGCTGGCGAACATCGCCGCCAACAAACTATGAAGGACCAGGGCGTCCCGCGGCGCGACCTGGAACGGGTGCTGGGGCAAGCGGAGAACGCCATCGCCCTGCTCGCACGCTGCCGCCCGGTCAACGCTGTGGCGGAGCGAGAACGACTGCTGGCGACCTTTCGTCGGGGCGCGCCCACCAACCCGAACTGGCGCTACGGCTTTGCGGACGGCGTGGCCACGCTGCGTTCCGCTTTGATGTCGGTTGCGGAACAGGGCGAGGCGGCGGAGGGCTGGGACCGGCTCTTCGCCGACCGCGCCCGCGAGCTCGCGCGGGAGGCGGCCATCGTGGAAGCGCTCGGCACGCCGCGAGCGCATGTCGCGGCCCAAGCGCGCTTCCCGGTGGACCCGGGCGAGCACGGCCGGGTTGCCCAGCAGTGGGCGGAGCGCTGGGTCCGGGAAGCTTCGGAGGCGCCCGCCGCCGAGACCTTCGTCAGCGACGACGAGGCGGACCCGGAGAGCTTGGTCTGCCAAATGCGCCGCGCCGTGGGTGAAGCGCGTCTGCCGTTCCGCGTGGTCACCAACCCGCGCTTGCCCTGCGCGGCCGCAACGGGGGACGGCGTGATCGTGGTGCGGGCCGGTGCCCGCTACGATCGCGGCGAGGTCCGCCGCGTGGTCCTGCACGAGATCGAAGGCCACGCCTTGCCGCGGCTCGCGGCGCGGAACGAAGAGCACGGGCTGTTTCGCGTGGGCACCGCCCAGGGCCCGGACGACGAAGAAGGCCGGGCCTTGCTGCTGGAGGAGCGGGCGGGGCTCTTGGACGCGCGTCGCAAGGCACAGCTCGGCCGCCGTCACCTGGCGGCGCTGTCCGTGCGGCAGGGCGCGACCTGGGTGGATACCGCGCGCTACCTGCGAGAGCTCGGGGCGGAGCTCGAAGAGGCGGTGGACATCGCGTCTCGGGTCCACCGCGGTGGAGGTCTGGGCCGCGAGCTCGTGTACCTGGTCGCGCTCTGCCGCGTGCGTCAGGCCTTCGAAGCGGATCCTTCGCTGGAGCGCTGGCTCGAGCGCGGCCGCATCGCCGTCGGGGCAGTGGCCGAGCTGCGCGAGCTCGGCCCTGCACCCGACGTCGTGTTTCGTCTGCGCGCCGCCTGATCAGCCGCCGATCACGCCGCAGCCGATGCGACCGCCGGCGTTGCCCGTGGGCTGGCCGCCGTCGTCCTTCTTCTCGTGGATGATGATGGCGCGGCCGAGGTAAGAGTGCGGATCGTCCTTCTTGAGGTTGGCACCCGGGATCGTGATCTCCGTGTGCCCCTTGCCATCCTTGCCCACCTCGAGGTTGCCGAGGTCACCGAGGTGCCGCGCGTCGGCAGTGGGCAAGCCGTGGTCGTGCTTGTCTGGGTTGAAGTGACCGCCCGCGCTCTTGCCGTCCGGCGCGCTGCAGTCCCCGTTCTCGTGTACGTGCCACGCGTGCATGCCGGGCTTGGCGTTCTCCACGTCGATGGTGATCTTCACGCCGTCGGCGGTCTGCTCCAGCGTGGCGGTGCCCTTCAGCTTGGACTTGCTCTTGGGCTCGATGGTCACGGTGACGGGCGCCGGGGGCGGCTCGGCTTCCGGCTCCGCGGTGGCTTCCGGCTCGGGCGGAGGCTCGGGGGCCGCGGTCTCGGCCGGCGGCGGTGGCGGGGTCTCCGGCGGGGGGGCCGCTGGGGCCGAGCCGCCACAAGCACTGAGGACGAGGGACAATCCGATCAGACCGACGTATTTCATGGCCAGGCCATAGCGACCCCCAGCCAGCGTCGCAAGGGGGCTCCAGCGCTGCATGTTACAGGGTGCTTTGTCCGAACTCCCGTCGAAGGTGTTGTCACGGCCGACGCTTCGCACTAGTTCTCGGGACGCTTCAACGGTCAGCCGATCCCATGAGTATCCCCTGCCGTCCTGTTGCTGGTCTCCTCGCAGTCGGCCTTCTGTTGGGCTCGGCATCCGCCGCCGCGCAAGAGGAGCCGGAGGACCGTGGAGCGGGGGCGGTGCCGCGGGGTGGCGCGGGCGCGGTCGCCCGACCCGGCAAGCCCGACCCGGCGAAGAAGCCGGTCGTGGTGATGCCCAAGCTGGTGAAGTTCGTCGACGCGCCCTACCCCACGGCTGCCGAGGCGCAGGGCGTGGAGGGCAACGTCGTCCTCGAGCTCACCATCGATGCGACGGGCAAGGTGACCGACGCCAAGGTCGCCGAGCCCGCGGGTCACGGCTTCGATGAAGCCGCGCAGCAGGCGGCGCTCCAGTTCGAGTTCGCGCCGGCCACGCGCGACGGCAAGCCGGTCGCCGCGCGGATCCTGTACCGCTACTCCTTCACCCTGAAGGCACCGCCACCGTCCAAGGAGCCACCGCCACCACCGCCCACCACGGGCAACCTGGGAGGCGCGCTGCAAATTGCGGGCACGACCGTGCCGCTGGCGGGGGCAGAGGTGGTCGTGACGGGACCAGACGGCCAAGAGCGCCGATTGGTAACGGACGGTCAGGGGCGCTGGTCTCTCGAGAAGCTCCCCCCAGGGGTGTACCGCGTGCGCGTCGCTGCGGAGGGGTTCCAGAGCACCGAAGCGAAGGAAGAGGTCGCCGTGGGGGAAGCCACGGACGTCACCTATCGCCTTGCGCCCAAGGCGGAAGAAGGCGTGCTCGAGGTCACGGTTCAGGGCGAGCGCCCGCCGCGGGAGGTTACCCGCCGCACGCTGGAACGCCGGGAAATCAACCGAATCCCCGGCACCAGCGGCGATGCCCTGCGATCTCTGCAGAGCTTGCCCGGCGTCGCGCGGCCGCCTGGCTTGGCCGGCCTCCTGATCGTCCGCGGCTCCGCCCCGGAGGACACCGAGACCTTCGTGGACGGCACCGGCGTGCCGCTCATCTATCACTTCGGCGGCCTGTCCAGCGTGGTGCCGACGGAGCTCTTGGATCGCATCGATTTTTATCCGGGCAACTTCAGCGCGCGCTACGGCCGGGTGATGGGCGGCATCGTGGATGTCGGCCTGCGCGAGCCGGACACCAGTTGCACGGGCCCCTACGGCAAACCTTCGGAAGAGAAGGGCTGCTATCACGGCATGGGGCAGGTGGATCTGATCGACGCCCGCGTGCTGGTGCAGGGCCCCATCGCCGGCTCCAAGGATTGGTCCTTCGCGGTAGCGGGTCGCCGCAGCTGGATTGACGCTTGGATCACACCAGTGCTGGAGGAGGCCGGCGCCGGCGTCACCAGTGCGCCGGTCTACTACGACTACCAGGTCATCGCCGACAACAAGCCGACGCCCGACTCGCGGCTCTCGCTGCGCGCCTTCGGCTCCGATGATCGCCTCGAGATCCTGATCAACGATCCGTCGGCGAGCGATCCCGCCTTTGGCGGCAACCTGCGGTTTCGCACTGCCTCTCATCGCGCTCAGGTGGTGTACACGGGTCAGCTCAACAAGAGCGTGGACCTCACCGCGATGGCATCCGCGGGCCGGGATCAGATCCAGTTCTCGCTCGGCAACTTCCTGTTCGACCTCGACATCTATCCCATCACCACCCGCAGCGAGCTCGGGTTCAAGGTCACCAAGGGCTTCAAGCTCAACGCGGGCATGGATTTCCAGCTGGCGCCCGTGAAGTTCACCGTGCGCGCACCCCAGCCGCCCCGGCCGGGTGAGCCGGATCCAGGGCCTTTTGCCACCCGTCCGCCGTTGGAGCAGTCCGGAACCATCACGGCGTTTCGCCCTGCCTGGTACATGGAAGGGGAGGTCACGCCCACTCGCCGCTTGCGCTTGGTGCCGGGCGTTCGCCTCGACTACGCGCGGGACTCCGGGCACGCCGACTTCTCGCCTCGCTTCAACGCTCGCTACGACCTGGTGTCCCCCACGGAGGGGCAGGACGAAGCGTCTTTCGCCGGCAAGCGGAAGCTCCGCACCACCCTCAAGGGCGGCGTGGGCGTGTTCCACCAACCGCCTCAGTTCCAGGAGACGGACGAGATCTTCGGCACGCCCGGCATCGAGTCCAACCGGGCGATCCACTACTCGCTCGGCGTGGAGCAGGAGCTGACGCGGCAGATCGAGGTGAGCGTGGAGGGCTTCTACAAGGATCTCTCCAACCTGGTGGCGCGCGCACCTTCCGCTTCCGGCGGCTTCGACTACAACAACCAGGGGCAGGGCTACGTGGTCGGCATGGAGACGCTGATCAAATACAAGCCCGACAAGCGCTTCTTCGGCTGGCTCGCGTACACGCTCTCCCGAAGCGTACGGCAGGAATCGCCGGACGATCCCGAGTACCTGTTCCAGTACGACCAGACGCACAACCTGATCGTGCTCGGCAGCTATCGCCTGGGCCGCGGCTGGGAGTTCGGCGCGCGCTTCCGCATCGTCTCGGGACCTTTGACCACCCCGCTCATCTCGAAGCCGGCGCTCCCGGCGCTGTACGCGGCGGACGCCGGTGCCTACACGCCGCTGCAGGGCGAGCCCTTCAGCCGCCGCCTGCCGCTGTTCCACCAGCTGGACGTGCGCGTGGACAAGCGCTGGCAGTTCAAGGACTGGCGCTTCTCCGCCTACCTGGACGTGCAAAACGTCTACAACAACCAGGCTGTCGAAGCCCTCGTCTACAACTACAATTTCAGTCAGGAGTCCTACCAAACGGGCCTGCCCATCATTCCGAGCGTCGGCCTGAGAGGTGAGTTCTGATGCGTCGCGAAATCCTGGTCAGCTCGCTCTTCGCCATCGCCCTCGCGGGCTGCGGTGTGGAGTTCGATCCGCCCAGCGAGGTCAAGTCGCTGCGGGTGCTGGGCATCCACAAGACGGCGCCCTACGCGACCCCTGGGGAAGACGTCACCCTCAGCATGCTGTGGCACGACGGCTCGCCGAAGGCGCCGAGGGCCGTGCAGGTCGCGTGGCTGTCGGGGTGCTTCAACCCGCCCGGGGACCTGTACGCGGGCTGTGCGGAGAGCTTCGCCGCCGGCGCGGGCGGCAGCGGCGGATCGAGCGGCGGCATTCCCGGACTGCCCCCCGGCATCACCGTGGGCACCGGGGACACCTTCACGTTCACGATGCCGGCGGACGTCATCAGCAGCCGACCTCCGCCGGACGATCCCAAGGTGCCGCCCTACGGCCTCGCCTACGTCTTCTTCGCGGTGTGTGCGGGAGAGCTCGGCCCCGCAGCCACGGGCGCTCAGGCCGCCACGTTTCCCATCGGCTGCTTCGACGCAGACGGCGATCCCCTCGGCGCGGACGACTTCGTCGCCGGTTACACCGCCGTCTACGGCTACGACTCCATCCGCAACGAGAACCCCATCATCACCGGGTTCAAGTTCAACGGCGTGAGCGTCACGCCGTCCTGTCAGAACGAGGAATGCCTCACGGTCCCGCAGCAAACACCGGACTGCGCCGGGGGCGATCCCTGCATCGACCCCTGCTCCAAGGACGGCGATCCCGACTGCCCCGCCTATGACATCACCGCCATCGTGGATCCGGCGAGCGCCGAGAGCGACGAAGTGTCCAAGCTCGCCTACGACCGTTCGGTGTCGGAGCAGCTGTGGGTCGACTACTACGTGGACCGCGGTGGCGTGAAGAGCCCCGTGAAGCTGGTAAACGACGCCCAAAAAGGCTTCAACGACGACTACTCCACGGAGTTCTACGCGCCCAAGAAGAGCGGCACCCTCAGCATCTGGGCCGTGGTGCACGACAACCGTGGCGGCATGAGCTGGGTGCGTACCGAGGTGGGCGTCCGCTGAGCAGTCGGCACTGCTGCGTGCAGTAGAGTCAGCAGCCCGGCGCGAACACGTGCAGGGCGGCTTTCAGTGTCGGATTCTGACTCGAGGGGGTGAGCACGAAGCCGAAACGCCGGCTCGCGCTGACGCCGATCTGGCTGATGGGGAAGGTGAGCACGCTGGCCTTGCTACCAACGGTGAGGGTGCTGCCGCTACGCGTGACGGAGCGCACCCGCGTCTGGCTGGTATCCGCGGGATAGGCTGCCGTGACGATGGCGGTCGAGCCGTCGATCAGGGCGCTCGGGCCGGCGAGGGCGGCGTTCTGCCCCGTGGGCGTGTAGCCCTCCTCCACCTTCACCTCGATCGAAGTGTCCACCGTGGTGGAGGTGCCGGTGATGGGCCAGCGCAGCATCACGGCGTCGGCCTCCAAGCCGCCGCCATCCGCCGCTACCAGGTTGTTGGTGCTCCACAGCACGGAGCCGTCGTAGGCGCTGGTGAAGTTGTGGGCACTCAGACTGGTGGGAACCGTGAGCGCGGCATCGGCCTGCTCCCCGTTGAACTGAGCGTTGCTGGTGCCGGCGCTGGTCTCCAAGCTGAAGGTGGGCACCTGCGCCGTCGTGGTGTCGGTGCGATAGAACACCAGCGTGGAGCCGCTGGCCGCGACCACGTTGTTGCCCGTGCCCAGGCCGGACGCGGGGTACAGCGTCACGTCCTGGTTGTTCGTCAGCGGTAGGTCCAGGTGCGCCGCCGGGAAGGGTGCGTTGGGATCGTTCAACACCAGGAAGAACGACGACTCGCCGCCCGGGTAAGCGTAGCTGTAGCTGTCGGAAAGGCTCACCTGCGCGGTTTGGATTGGCAGCTGCGTCGCCAGCGGATCCGCGGGCAGGTTGACCCACGCCACCGAGAGCTTGCCGCTGCTCAGCGGGCCGATGAACACGACGGCCTTCTCGGTGGCCACCACGCGGTTGATGGCCACGCCGAAGGCGGGCTGCTGCACCGTGATGGGCTCGGGATTGGCCGGGCTCAGCACGCGCCAGGCGAGGATGCCCGCGTCCGTTCCCACGAACACGTAGTCGTCCATGCCCGCGACGCAGCGGCTGGCTTGCCCCGAGCAGCCCACGTCCGAATCCAGATCGATGGACGTCGCCTTGAAGCCGTAGGACTGCGGCGCGCTGCACACGCCGGTTGCGGTATCGCAGCTACGTGCCTCGCAGCTGTTCTCCACCGGGCAGATCTCGTACACGCAGGTGTTCGACGCGCAGCGGCCCTCGATGCAGCCGCCGTCGATCGTGCACTGCGGGTCTGCGTCGCAGGCGGGTCCGGAGTCGACGATCTTGCCGCCGGTTCCGCCGCTGCCGCCGCTGCCTGCGGCCCCGCCGCTGCCGCTCGCGCCCCCCGTGGAGACGTCCGATCCGGCGTCCGAGCCCGCGATCAGGCTTTCGTCCAGGTCCAGGCTGCAGGCCGCGAACACGAAGCCAATGCCCGCGCCGATACCGCCCAAGAGCAATGCGGTGCGTTTCATCAGAACCGTCCTTTCGCCCACACCGCCTGCGGGCCGAGCTCGAGACTGACCTCGCTGCCGGGCGCCTTCTCTCCGCCCTTGGTGGCCTGCCAGATCAGGACGCCGACGCCCGCCGCGGTGAGCACGCCGCCCGTGATGAACATGATGTTCGTCTTGGATTCCAGGCCCTTGGCGTGGTCGTAGGTTTCGCGAGTGGGGGCTGCCTTGTAGGTGTCTTCCGCGTCCTTTGCCGAGATGCCCAGCAGCGCACCTCCGCCCAACGCCGCGACACCAGCCCCGGTCGCGACCCAGCCGATGGTCTGCCACGGGCCGGCGCTCTTCGTTTCCACCTGCACGGGCTGTTTGCGCGGCTCCGAAAGTGGAACCTCTTTCTTTTTTTGTTGGCTCGGCGCGGGCTCGTCCGTGGTCGCCTCGGAGTCGATCTCCGTCGTGGCGCCGGCAGAGAGCTCCACGGTCCGCTCCTCGGATACGCCACCTTCAGGCGTGATCGTGAGCGTGTGGGATCCCGGTGTGCCGTGCAGGCGCGCTGGCAGCGTGACTTCGATGTGATCGTCGAGTCTCACCTGCGTCGATTCCGGTCCGGTCACGACCACCACGCCGAGGTCCTTCTCCAGCGCGTCCAAGCGCTCGCGGGAGCGCTGCGCTTGGCTGTCGCTGAGCTTCGGCGTTGACAGGGAGCGCGCGTAGGCATCCGCGGCACGCCCCGGTTCGCCCGCGAGCTCCCAGGCCTGCGCCGCCGTGTACAACGCCACCGCGTGCGGATGCAGCTTGCTCGCCGCCTCGAAGCCCAGCGCGGCCTCCTTGTATCGCTTGTCGCCCATGGCCTTCTTGGCCTCGCCGTAGAGCCGGCGTGCCTCGGCGACGTTGTCGTCGTCGGCTAGGGCGGGGGGCGAGGATAGCCAGCATGCGGCGGCCAGCGCCGCTGCCCAGAAGGAAGCTCTTCGGATCATCTCCCTTTGATCTATACCGCCTCGGGGCGGCGACAGCCAAAGCTCAGAAGGGGTTATCCGGGATGTCCGGCTTGGGCGGCTTCTTCGGCTTCGTCTCTTTGGGCGCCTCCACCTTGGTGGGCGCCTCACTGAGCTTGCCCGGGGGAGCTTCGGCGACCTTGGCTTCGGTCTTGGGCTCCGGCTTGGGTTCGTCCGCCTTGGCCAACAGCACGTCGAGCTGGTCGGGGGTGAACTCGTCGAGCCGCAAGACCTCGTCGTGATAGCCCTCGGCGCTTGCCTTGAGCAGCTTCACCTCGCCGCTCTTGGGACGCGGTACCTCGAGGCCCGCCAGCGGCTTGCCATCCAGCAGGAAGGTAATGCCTGCCTTCGGCATCATCGTCACCAGCTTGATGACGGGGCTTTGGTTCTCGACGTTGGCGCCCGTGGCCGTGGGCGGCGGGGCTTCCGGCGACTTGGCGGTCGTCGTGGCCACGGTGGGGACGGTCGGCGCTGGCGCGGCTTCGGCGGCCTGGCCCCGGAGGTAGAAGGAGGCTCCCGTCGCCAACAGCGCGAACACGCCCACGCCGATGCCAATGCCGATCAACGCACCGCGCGCGGTGGTGTCGGGTTGGGGCATCGGGGCCGGTGCGTACAGGCCGCTGGGAGCGCTGGGGTAGGACACGGCGCTCGGCTGGGAAACCTGCGACACGACGCTCGGTTGCGAGGTGACGCTGGGCTGCGAGACACCCGCGCTGCTGATCTGCGAGATGCCCGCGGCGCTGACCTGAGAGATGGAGCCCTCCGACTCCGGCGTCACGCTGCGGATGGCGCTGGCGCTCGGGTTGGAGATCTTGGAGCTGGAGCCTTCCCGTTGGGGCTCGAAGCTCTGCTGCGGCTCGGGGCTGGCGCCGGCGTCCCGCATGCGGTCTCGCAGGACCACGTTGCGTTTGTCCACCAGGGCGCCCAGGCGGTCCCGCAGGGTCTGGGCGACCTGGGTTTCCGTCACGATGGGGCCGGAGCGCGCCAGCCATTCCTCGATGGCCACCCGCATGCGATCCGCGCTCGGATAGCGCTGCATCGGATCCTTGGCCATGGCTCGGAGCACGATGGCTTCCAGGTCCCGGGGATAGCCGGGCACCAAGTCGCTCGGCTTCTCGAACTCGCAGTCGAGCACGGCCTTGAGCACGGCGACCTGACCCTCGCCGGTGAACGGCCGAACGCCCGTCGTGATCTCGTACAGGCAAATGCCCAGCGCGAAGATGTCGCTGCGCCGGTCGATGCGACCACCGGACGCTTGCTCCGGCGACATGTAGGCGGTCTTGCCCTTGATCTGACCCGCCATGGTCGCTTCTTGCGAGCCACCCAGGGCCTTGGCCACGCCGAAGTCCGTTACCTTCACGTTGCCGTTGACGCTGACCAGGATGTTCTGCGGGGAGACGTCGCGGTGCACGACGTTTCGGCGTTCGCCGAATTCGTCCGTCAGCTCGTGCGCGGCGTGCAGGCCCGCGGCGGCGTCGGCGATGATACGGGCAGCGACGCGGGGATTGAGCCGCTCCGGCGTGGGCTTCTGACCGTCGCTGCGTGGTGGCTTGAGCAGGCGCGCGACGCTCTCGCCGTTCACCCACTCCATCGCGAGGTAGAGCACGCCGCTCTCTTCACCCAGGTCGAAGATCTCGCAGACGTTGGGGTGATGGATGCAGGCCGCGAGCCGCGCCTCGTCCAGGAACATCGCTTCGAACGAGTCGTCACTGGCCAGGGCCGGCAAGATGGTCTTGATGGCCACTACTTTGCTGAAGCCGCGCTGACCGTGCTGCTTGGCCGCCCACACGCGTGCCATGCCGCCTTCAGCGACGCCCATCAACACTTCGTAACGACCGAGTCGTGCACCCGGGCGGATGTCTGCCGGGTCCGAAAGGCTGGCGTGAAGTGCGGTCATGAAGCCCCGTGAGTCCCCTCAGTATACCCATACCGGCGCCCGGTACTCGAATGCCGAAACGTCATGCGACAGCCGCCCACATGAGTTTCAGCAGGAGCGGTTTCGGGGGATCAGAGCTTTGGCGACACTGCGGGTCCGGCGGCCATCACCACGCGATTTCCATAGGCTGGAGGGGGTGCGATGAGCTTCGGGGCTTGTTCCGAGCCTCGATCCGGTGCTGCCCGGGTGCTGGGCTGCACCGCCCGAGGCGGCGGTTGGGCAGGCTCCACGACATTCTGATGACTGCATGCAGATGCCGAGAGGACCAGCAGAGCCGCTGCCAGTAGTGTAAAAAAACGGCTCATATCCTCAATATAACACCGGATCCACGAGATGCACGGGCCCCCCTCCCAAGCGGCCACGTCGATGATCTAGGGTGAGCGCGGTGGATCGCGGCACCCAGGTGTTTTGGGCACTCATCATCGCGCTCTTGGGCGCATCGACGTACTTCGGTTTCGGAGTGCAGGAGCAGATGCGCTCCATGCAAACGCCGGAGGCGTCCTTGGAGACGGGGGCTCTGGTTCACTTGGATCGTGTGATCGACGGGGACACGGTCGTGGTGAAGACGAACGCTGGCGACAGCGTCGTGGTTCGTATTCTGGGTATCAAGTCATTCGAGAGCTCACCGCCGAAGGCAGCGAGCGCACGGTTCGGCGCGCAAGCCGTCGACGCTCTGCGTCAGTTGGGCGGGAGCGGTCCGATCCGGGTGTTGCTCGCATCTCCTGCGAAGGACCGCCACGGTCGCACGCTGGCGACGCTGGTCGTGGGCGGTGAGGACTTGGGTCTCTCGCTGGTGAAGCGGGGCTTGTCGTTGGTGTACACGCCCTACCCGTTTCCCGCGATGTCGCTGTACCTCGAAGCCCAAGCGGCTGCGCGGTCCGACAAGCGCGGGCTGTGGGGTGACGCCGGCGTGGCCGAGCGCGCCGAAGCACTCTCCCGGGAGTGGCAAGGGCAAGCGGAATGATGGCGGTCCTTTTCCGTTTCCTCGCCCGGCGCGTGATCAAGAATCCCGCGGCCGCCATACGCGTGGTGGTCGCCCTGGTGGCGGTGCTCGCCTACGGCACCACTGGGTTCTTGTACTTCGAGCTGTCGCAGAACCCGGATCTCTCCTGGGCCGATGGCGTTTGGTACGCGGTGGTGACGGTCACCACCGTGGGCTACGGCGACTACTTTCCAACCACGTTCGGGGGGCGCTTCTTGGTGGCCGTTCCCCTCATGCTCTTCGGCATCGGGCTGCTCGGCTACGTGCTGAGCATCGCGGCCAGCCTGCTGGTCGAAGCCAAGACCAAGGAGTTGCACGGCATGAGCGCGCACAAGCTTTCCGGACATCTGGTCGTCATGAACTTCCCGAGCCTCGGCAAGGTGGAACGTCTGCTGGACGAGCTGGTGGAGGACTCGAGCTTCGGCCAGCGGGACGTGGTCCTCATCGACGAGGACCTGGGGGAGCTCCCGCCGGAGCTGGTGCGGCGCAACGTGCTGTTCGTGCGCGGCAACCCCACCCGAGACGAGACACTGACTCGAGCCAGCCTCGACGACGCGGCCTACGCCGTCGTGCTGGGCAAGAAGCCGGGCGACCCGCACTCCGACGACTTGAACGTGGCCATCACCCTGGCCATCGAAGCGCGCTCCGAGAGCGTGTACTCCGTCGTGGAGTGCAGTGACCCGGGTACTCAGGAGCTGCTGCGAAAGGCCGGTTGCGATCGGATCGTGTGCACATCGCGTTTCGAGTCCCACTTCCTGAGCCACGAGCTGCTCAATCCCGGAGTCCAGGACGTCCTGGAAGAGCTCACGACGAACCTCAAGGGACAGCAGATCTACATCACCCGCTACGAATCCAAGAAGAAGGCACGCTTCGCCGATGTGTCCAAGACGTGTCACGATCGAGGCCACATGCTGATAGGCGTCCGTCGCGGCGAGCAGTCCCATTTGAATCCGGAGCCGGATCTCGCCATCGAGGCAGGAGACGCCGTCATCACCATAGGCGCCAAGCGCCTGGGTGCTCTGTGAGCTGACCTCCGTGCTGCGCCTCTTCTGGGTCCTGGTTGCGAATGCCACGCTGCTGCTGATCCACCCCTGGCGCTGGTGGCGGAGCCGCCACGCCGCGCCAAAGGGAGCGTGGCTGCAGCTGACCATCGACGGCGCCGTGGTGGAGATCGGCCGCAAAGCGCGGCTGTTCGAGCGCCGCTCGCCACCGCTGTCGTTGGTGTCCCTCCGCAACCACTTGGAGCTCGCCTTGGGCGACGCCCGGGTTGCCGGGTTGGTGGTCGTGATCGAGAGCCTCAGCGCGGGCAGCGCGACGGCAGCGTCACTGAGGGACGCCCTCGGCCGGTTTCGTGCGGGCGGCAAACCCCTGGCCGTGCATCTGCCCTATGGCGGCGGCAGCAAGGAGCTGTGGGTCGCGAGCGTCGCCGAGCGCATCTACGTAGGGCCCGACGCCTTGGTCGAGCCACTGGGCTTCGCGGCGGGCATGCCCTACTTCAAGGACGCCCTCGACCAGGTCGGCGTACGGCCGGAGGTGATGGCGCGCGGTCGCTACAAGACGGCCGGCGAGCCCTTCGCGGCAAGTCAGATGAGCGAAGCGCAGCGCGAGCAGCTGGGTGCGTACCTGGACACCCTGTTCGATGCGTTGGTCGACGGCCTCGCCAGCGGGCGAGGCATGGACCGCCCGCGCGTGGAGGCGTTCGTCGACGGCGGTCCCTGGTGTGCGGCGGACGCGGTGGAGCACGGCGTTTGCGACCGGGTCGTGTATCCCGACGAGCTCTCCGACGTGCTGGGAGAGGGGGTCGAGCTACTGTCCCTGGGGGACTACGTTCGCCGTCGCCGTGTGCGCTTCGTGCCGTTGCTCCGCGCGCCCACGCTGGCCGTGGTGGCGGTCCAAGGGCCGATCGTCAGCAAGGCGGGGCCGGCCCTGGCACCGATGGCGGTGGAGGAAGAGCTGGTCGCCGCCCTGCGGCACGTGTGGGACGACCGCCGGGCTGTGGGCGCGCTGGTCGTGATCAACTCCCAGGGCGGAGGTGCCATCGCTTCGGACCGCATTCGGCGGGCGGTGGAGCGCCTGGCGCAGAAGAAGCCAGTGGTCGCCTACATGGCGAACGTCGCGGCCAGCGGAGGCTACATGATTGCCGTGGGGGCTCCCCACATCGTGGCTCAGCCGACCACCCTCACCGGATCCATCGGCGTCATCGCCGCGCGGTTCGGGGCGGAGGAGCTGCTCGACAAGCTCGGGATCCGCGTGCAGGTCGTCAAGCGCGGGGAGCGCGCGGACATCGGCTCGCCGGCGCGGGCCCTCACGGAGGGCGAGCGCGCGCAGCTCGACCGCCATCTGGACGAAACCTATCGCGCGTTCCTCGAGGCCGTGGCGAAGGGACGCCATCGAGGCGTGGACGCCATCGAGCCATTGGCGGGCGGTCGCGTGTGGAGCGGCCGTGACGCTCACGCCAACGGCCTGGTGGACGCCCTCGGCGGATTCGACACGGCCGAGGCGGAGCTCCGAGCTCGCGTCGGAGCTCGCGCCGCGCGGGCACAGGTGCGCTTGGTCACGGCGCGCCGCTTGCGGCTGCCGTCGCTGCTGGGGCGTTTGCCGTCGGCAATGTCGCCCGCGGTGGAGCTCGCGCAGCTCTCCGCGTCCACGCGCGACCGCGCTTGGGCGTGGTGCGAGGTGCGCGAGCTCGATGGCTGAGCTCAGCGCACCAAGGCGGTGCCCGCGGCGCTTCCGAGGCTGGACGTCCAGCTCACCACGGGGGTGGCCGTCTCGGTCGTGAGGTCGTAGCGCACCGCGGTGGGCGTCGTGCCTCCGTCGTCGGTAGTGAAGCCGACGCCCCACAAGCTGCCCTGCTGGTCGGCCACCGGCGTATTCGGCACGTCGGACAGGTCCGTCCCCAGGCTGGTGGAGCCGATGCTCCAGCGCGACCAATGCTCGGCGTAGGTCGCGTCGAAGCGGTCGATCAGGGCGTCGCTGCCGCCCAGATGCAGGAGACGGCTCAAGAAATCGGGATCGCTCGGGGACAGCGCCACCGCGGTCGCGCCCGTCGAGGGCGTCACTTCCTCGATGCCGAACCCCGTCCGCTGGCTGCCCCCGTCCGCTGCGGCGAAGCAGCCCGCGGAAAGCACGAGGAGTTTGTCGCCGTCGAGCACCATGTCGACGGGATTCACGAGAGACAGCTCGATGCCTTCCCCGGAGGCGCTGCCGTTCAGGTCGGCGAGCTGATCGGTGGTGGTGTCGATGGCGAGAAGCAGTGCCTTCTCCGTCGGACAGGCGAGCTCGTAGGCAGGCGCAGCGATCGTCGTGCGATCGACGCGTTCCAGAACGAAGTACACGCGTTGGGTCGCGCTGTCGTAGACGGCGGCGGTGGCGTCCACCGCGCCGTCCCCGTCGCCCGAGCCGAGGTACGACGCGAGGTCGATGTTCGATGCCACCGCCGCCGTCCCGAGGTCCAGCACGGCGACGCGATTGGCGTCGTACAGCGTGACGTAGGCCTTGCTCGCGCTGACGGCCGCCAAGCTCGACGGATTCGTCGGGCTCGTGCCGGCAAGGCCTACGGCCGTCCGGCCCACATCGATGGTGTCGGCAATGGCGCCGTTGGCGCCCAGGGTCAGCACCTGGGAGAGCGTGCGCGCCAGCACGAAGCCGGTGCCCGCTCCGGCGGCAGGCACTGCGTCGCCGTCCGCCACCATGGCGCTGCCGAGCACGGTGTGGGTCGCCAGATCGATGCTCGTGACCTCGGTGTTGGAGGTGAAGTCCGTCAGCGCGGCGAGCAGCACGCCAGGAGCCATCCCGGCGTCGGAGCCGGCGCTTCCGCCGCTCCCCGCAGCGCCTCCCGCGACCCCGCCGCTCCCCGCCTGGCCGCCATCCATCCCGCCGCTGCCACCGCCGCCGCTGCCGCCGGTCGATTGACTGACGTCCACCACCTTTTCGTCACTGCACGCTGCCGTCACCGCCAACGCCAGTGCGCATGCGATCGTCCACTCTGCTTTCATTTTTCGGCTCCCGCTTGCCCTGCGTCCCCGCAGGGTGGGTGGCTTCGTGGGGCGGGAGCGCGTCGGGCGACCGCTCCGAGACCCCGCGGAGCATGTTCAGGGGCTCGCTCCTCCACCAGCGGAGGCGCGAGAGCGCCGAAGTCAGGTCTCCTGGCTCCCGGATCGTCCTTCGGTGCGCCCTTCCCAGGCATTTGCCCAGTGGTTTGCGCACTGTCGTCCCCGGTTACAGTGGCGGGGGCCGCGCCGGCATCTCACCGGCTTCCCTTGGCTGTGGCGCACCGCCGAGCCTGCGCCCGGACGGCGCTGCCTGATACCACGGCCTCGGGGCCCGGATCCATGCCGGCCCGGGGGGCGGTCATCTGGGTGCGACGCCGATTGCAGGATGGCCGCAAATCGACGACGCTAGCCCAGCGAATCCGCCCGCCTGACCCGAGATGGCTCACTCCCCTCGCAACGTTGCTCCCCTCGGCCAGGGATCGGTCGTCAACGACCGCTATGAAATCCGCCAGAGCCTTGGCAAAGGCGGCATGGGTGAAGTGTTTCTGGCCTACGACCGCAGCACACAACAGCCGGTCGCGTTGAAGGTCGTGCGCGAGGAGTCGCGCATGCCCGGGGACGACGAGGCCCTGCGACAGGAACTGCTGCTGGCCCGTTCCGTCAGCCACCCCAACGTGTGTCGCGTTCACGACTTGGCGCCCAGCCCCTGGGGGCCGATCCTGGTGATGGAGCACATCGCCGGGCAGACGCTCCATACCCACATCCGTCGTCGCAAGGCCCAAGGCGGCTACACCGCTGACGAATTTCGCAAGATCGCGAGCGAGACCTGCGCCGGTCTCGCCGCCATTCACGCCCAGGGACTGGTCCACGGTGACTTGAAGCCGGGCAACGTGATGGTCACCAACGATCGCGCCATCATCTTGGACTTCGGCTTCGCGCAGGAGCGTGCGCGCCTGAGCGCTCGCCGCCCGGGCGCACCGCCAGATGGCGGTACCCCGAACTACATGGCGCCGGAGCGACTGCGTTCCGGCGGCGCGAGCCCCGAGGACGACATCTACGCGCTCGGGCTCACGCTGTGGGAGATGTGGACCTGTCGCGTGCCCGAGCCGGGCTACCGGCCGCGGGCCAAGCCCATGCGCTCGCAGATCATGTTCGACGTGCCTGCCGGGCTCAGTGTGGACGAGGTGAAGCAGGTGTTCCGCTGTCTCAGTGAGGACGCCAGCCTGCGCCCCACGGCGCGCCACATGCGCTTTTTCAACCCCACGGCGCTGACCACCAGCCAGGTGCAAATCCCACGGGAAAGGCTGTCTCCCGGCGCCCCCCTCGGGCGTGGCGTGGCGGAGTCCTTCGTGCCCGGCGCCCAGGCCCTGCTCCTCAGCTTTGCCAGCAATGCCCCGGACGCCCCGGGTCGGCTGTTCTCCCTGGACAAGCCCGTGATGACCGTCGGCCGACGCTCGAATCAGGACATCGAGCTGCCCGAGGCCACCGTGAGCGGCGGCCACGCCGTGCTCCGCTGGCAGTCCGGCTCCTGGATCGTCGAGGACGTGGGCAGCACCAACGGCACCTACGCGGATCACTCTTACGAGCGGAAGAAGTCCGTGGCGCTGCTCCACGGCGGCGAGGTCCAGCTGGGTGAATGCCGGGTCAAGCTCGTCAGCTTCCACGACGGCTCCCCGCACCATCAGCGGGCCAAGAGCTACCTGGAAAAGAGGGACGGGCTCACGGGGCTGCTCAGCAAGGAGCATTTCGTGAGAGCCATCAAGGACGATATCGGCTTTGCGGAGTGGGACGGCGTGCCGCTGTCGGTGGCCCGCTACCACGTGCGCGGCCCCAACCGCCACGTGAGCGACCGCCCCACCATCCTGGAGATGCTGGCGCTCCGAAGAGCCGCGCAGCGGGTCATCGAGCTCACGGAAATGCTGCTCCTCAGCATCGTCCCGGTCACCGCCGGCCGCATCGCGCCTTTGAAGTTTGCAGTGGCCATGACCGGCCCCAGCGTTGACGAAGCCCGCCATGTGGTCGAGCAGGTGGTCTCCCAGGTGCAGGGGCTGATGCCGGAATCCTTGGATTTGGCTGCGACGTTGGTAAAAGCAGAGCCGGGCCAGCCTGCAGAGTCGTTGCTCGAGGGTTGACCCGCCTGTCGCGCTCGAGGGCGAGCGCGCGAAGCGAATCATGGCCGGATCTCCCCGACCCTCATTTCCAGCACCCAGTGAGCCGAGCCTCCGAAGGCTCGGCGTGGGCGGTGGTGGGAGCGGAGGGGGCGGCGGCGATCGTCCGCTGCGCGCGCAGCTCGTGGTCGCACTGGTAGTGGGGCTCGTGCTCCTGGCGGTGCCGCTCTACCTGTGGCGCCGCCCCAGCGGAACGGAGAACGCGCCGACGGACGGAGGCAACGGTGACGCCGCGTCCGGGCCGTCGGCGGCGCCGACCATTCAGCGCCTGCCGGTCCCGGATGCGGGTGCGCTGGTGGACGAGCTCGTGCGCCTGGATACGCCGCAGCGCGTGAAGTGCGCCGCCTCGTCCCGCTCCCGCGGTCAGGAGGGCACCCTCTGTGATCGCCTGGAGGTGTTCGAGAAAGCGCTCTCCAAGGCCATCCGCGAGAACGTGGACTGCGCACCGAAGACCGGCAAAGAGGGCAACCTCAACTACGTGCTCAGCGTGGACTTCAACGCCAAGCGGCTGCACGTGTTCCCAGGTGCGAGCGGCATGTGGAAGGGTCCGCAAGCACGCAAAGCGGCGGCCTGCGTCACCAAGTCCCTACCGAAGCCGGAGTGGGACAAGATCAAGCACCAGTATCGCTTCTACATGATCGCGATCTCGGCGACGTACCCGGCTCCCACTTCGACGGGCAATCCGTCGCAGCTCTTCGAGTAGCCATGCGACTCAGGCATCTCGTCGATCGCGCGGTGCTCTCGACGGTGAACGGCGTCGTGTACCTCACGGAGGGCGCCGCGCGCCCGGGCAGGAACGCGGCCCAGGCGGACGTGGTGCTTTCTCGGGGAAAATTGACGGTTTCCCGCGTGCGGCCCCTGTCCGACGTGGAGTTCGAGCTGGGGCCCGACGTGCACCGCGTGCGCTTCGAGCGCTTGCCGGTGCCCATCGTTCTGATCCCGCCGCTGATGGTGCGCCCCTACGTCTACGATCTCCGTCCCGAGCACTCCATGGTGCGCACCTTGCGCAACGCCGGCTTCGACGTGTTCGTCGTCGACTTCGGCGTGCCGGATCGCGATGACGAGAACGTGCGCCTCGACGACTACGTCATCGACTACGTGCCCGCAGCCGTGGACGCCGCGCTCGAGGCCAGCGGCCGCCGGCAAGTCACTCTTGCCGGCTATTGCATGGGCGGCATCTTCGCCTTGCTGCACGCCGGCACCCACCGTGACGATCGCGTGCGTAACATCGTGACCATCGGCGCGCCCATCAACTTCAAGAAGATGCGCGCCGCCTACGTCGCCTCGCGCATCGGCGCCTTCGGTCTCGGTCCGTTGATGGACGTGATCGGCAACGTGCCGGGCAAGATGAGCTCCCTCGGCTTCAAGTTGATGAGCGGGCCCCGGGCCGTCACCAAGTGGGGCGACCTCATAGCGAACTTGGACGACGAGAGCTTCGTCCGGGGCTTCGACGCCGTGAACAGCTGGGTCAACGATCTCATCCCGTACCCGAAGGAAGCCTTCAAGCAGATGGTCCGCGACGTCGTGCGCGGCAATCGCCTGGTGCGCGGTGGGCTCACCTTTGCGGGGCAGCCGTTCGACTTGAACGCCGTGACGCAGCCGCTCTTGGCCTTCGCGGGCAAGACCGACAACATCGCGACGCCGGAAGCCACCCACGCCATCGTGGACCACGTTTCCTCCACGGATCGCGAGCTCTTGGCCGTCCCCGGCGGCCACGTCGGCGTGATCGCCGGCAGCGCCGCGCCGGAAGCGGTGTGGAAGCCGATGATGCACTGGCTTCGCCCCCGGTCCGCCAGCTGACGGGGAATGTTGGCGCGGCGCGATGCCTGGCGCGCTCAGGCCGCCCGGCACGGCGCGACCGCTCGCGGCAGCCGCTCTTCGAGAAGCGCCGCCCAGGCCAGCAGGTACTCCACCACGTGCTCGCGGTCGCGGTACGACAGCTCGATACGTCGTGGAACCGGAATCGTCGCCAGCACCTCCGGGCAGCTCAGCCGCTCCAGGTGGCCGATGTCCTCCTGCGTCAGCCCCACGTCGAGCATGGTGCCGATCACGTGGTCGATGGGGTAGCCGCTGCCCGGGCAGTACTCGAGCGCTTGGTCGGCCCACTCGCCCGCGCGCTCCATCGCCAGCTTGCGGAGCTCCTCCTTGGAGCGGGAGGTGAGGGTCTGCGCCAGGTGGCCACAGTTGCAGGCGCCCAGGTGCGTCCAGGCGTAGGGCGCGCCAGCGCCGATGCGCGCGGCAGTGGTGCGAAGGGCGGTGACGAGCTCACGAGACGGGCGGGCCATACGGCGAAGTATAGCGCGCGGCGTCAGTCGTCGAGGGGCGGAAGCACCTTGGCGTCGAAGTGCGGCTCGCGCGTGGCGTCAGTCGTCGAGGGGCGGAACCACGAGCTTGCCGTCGAAGTGCAGGTCCCGCACGGCGTGGGAGAGCACGGCGCGACGTTCGTCCCGCGGCGTGCGATCGCGGAGGGCGGCCACGCGCGCCGCCCATGCGCCGAAGTCGCTCGCGGCGAGCATGCGTGACAGCTCCTCGGCGAGCTTTCGGATGAGCGCCGGGGCGCGGCCGGAGCTGGAGATCCCGACGCTGATGGGGCCCGAATGCACGACGGCCACGTGGGCGAACGTGTTGTGCTCGGGCTGGTCCACGGCGCAGTAGAAGATGCGCGCCTGCTCGCAGGCCGCGCCCACGCGCCGCGCGAGCTCCGCGTCGCGCTCCGCGAGCACCACGAGCCAACGTCCGTCCGTGTCGCCGTCGTGATAGGGACGGCGCTCGACGTGGACGCTGCCCGACGCGGCGAGGGTGGATAGCTCCGCCCCGGGCGTGGGTGCAAGCACCGTTACCTGGGCGCCCACGTCCGCGAGAGTGCGGGCGCGGCGCGCCGCTTCCGCGCCCGAGCCAACAATCAAGACCGAGCGACCCTGAAGCAAGAGCCCGACAAGAAACGTGGAGCTCACTTCTTGTCTTTCTTGGGTGGCGGTGGAACGGAGGGAACCGCCGTCTTGGTAGTGAACTTGAGCTCGCGCTCGGCGTCGCCGATGCGCTGCAGAAAGAGGCCGGTGAA
Organism: Polyangiaceae bacterium; assembly: GCA_020633235.1. Taxonomy (NCBI): domain Bacteria; kingdom Pseudomonadati; phylum Myxococcota; order Polyangiales; family Polyangiaceae; species Polyangiaceae bacterium. Next base: position 571,403 of record JACKEA010000001.1, read on the forward strand.
GGTGCTGAACAGCGCGTCCCCCGGGGCGGCGGTTCCGGTGCCGGTGGGGCGGCTCACCCAGCGCTTGATCTTCTGCAGCACCTCCGGGCTCACGGGGTTCACCTGCACCTTGGCGTGGATGTACACGGCGGAGCCGAAGGGGATCTGATCCCGCGTGCCGATCACCAGGCGCCGGGCTTCGGCGCAGCGGCGGAGCACGCCGTCGACCGTGATGGCGGCGCTGGAGCGACTGCCACCGGGGCGCGTGATCTCCACCAGATACACTTCGTCCCACACGTGCCAGGTGATCTTGCAGGTTTGGGCGGTGGTGCTGACGGGATCCGGCGAGTCTGCCCGGTACACGGTGCCGGTGAACACGATGGTGGTGGGCAGCCCGCGGCTCAGCTTCTTGCGGATGCTGGCGTCCACCACGTCGCGATAGGACACGCTGACGTACACCAGGGAGCGCGCGGGGTTCCAGGTGTAGCGCGCGTCGCGAGGCGGCGGCTCTTTCTTCTCTTGGCCGAAAGCGGAGCCGGCGAGCAAGAGCACGACGAGGGCGGCGACGAAGGCGAGCAGCCGCCGGCGCATCAGGGGCCTCCCTCCCGCCGCACGGGAATGAAGCCCAGCACGTTGGAGAACGCGAAGGTGAAGCCGCCGGCGCTGGTGTCCATGCGGAAGCCGACGTTGGCTGTCAGATCCACCGGGATCAGCTGCAGCTTGGAGTAGCCGCGCGGTGGGTGCTCGATGTCCCGGCGGTTGGCCACGGCGTAGAGGCCGGCGCTGCCGAACAAGTCGATGCCGTACACCGAGCGGTGGCCGCGGTAGAGCGGGATGCGGTACTCGCCGCCGACCTTGCCGGCGTAGTGGCCGTAGCGGACTTCCTGGATGGAGGTGTCGAGGAAGTTCGGGGGCGGGCGGCGATCGAAGTTCAGACCCAGCACGCGGCCCGGCAAGAAGTCGCTGAAGTCGCCGACGTAGTACTGCTCGAAGAAGGGCGCGTCCCCGGTGATGGCGCCGCCGAAGAGCTCCAGCCGCACGACGTGATCCCAGGGCAGCGCCCACCAGCGCGAGGCGTGCACGTCCATGCGCTGAAAGCCGTAGTCGCTGCCGAAGGGCGCCAGCGCGACCTCCCCGGTTACGGACGCGAACCAGCCGCGGGTGGGCAAGAACGGCGAGTCGCGCGTGTCGTGCTGCAGCGTGCCGCGGACGGTGGACAGGATGCTGCGGCCGCCGAGGATGTCGAACAGGATGGGCCCGGTGTCGATGCCCCGCAGGTGATTGGCGGCGCGGGGCAGCTCCGCGTCGATGGACTCCAGGCGGTAGTGGAGCCAGAGCTGCGTGGTGACGCTGAGGTCCTTGCCGACGCCCAGGTTGCCGCCGAAGCGCTTGTAGCTGACGACGGCGTAGTCGGGCACGCTCTTGAGCTGGCTGGGATCCTCGTAGTTGACGTCAGCGTTGCCGAAGTAGTCCTTCGCGTCGTTGAACAGCAGCTGGCCGCTGGTCATCCAGTTGCTGCCCAGGAACGCGGGATCCAAGAAGCGCACCCGGAGCGCCAGCTGGTCTTGGGCTAGCCCCACGGCGGAGCCGAGGGTGATGCCGGTGCCCGCCAGGTTGGTCTCCGCCACGTCCAGGCCCGCGTAGGCGGTGAGCGGGCGCGCGTTGCCTTGCGTGTCGGCGTCCGCCGACAAGCCCATCCAAAGATCGTTGATGACGATGGTGTTGCGCTCGACCACGTCGATCACGAGCACGACCTGTCCGCGGCTCGAGCCCTTGCGCAGGGAGAACTGCACGTCCCGGAAGAAGCCGGTGCCCAGCAAGCGGTAGCGCGTGAGCTCGACCTCGGGGTCGTCCACCTCGATGACGTCGCCGGGCTTGAAGGGCACGTAGCGCAACACCACGCGGGAGCGGGTGCGGCGGTTGCCCCGCACCTCGATGGCTTCCAGCGTGTAGCGGACCACCGGCTCGGTGCGGGACAGCGGCCGGCCGGCGCCGGACACGTCCGCGCTGGCGGCGACCTCGTCCGGAGGCGGTACCCGCGGTGGTGCCGGAGGAGGAGACGTGGGCGCGCCGGTTCCCCAGGTATCCGGCGCGCCGTCCGGCGGAGGCGGCGGCGGTGCGTCGTCGACCGTGTCGTCCGGGGGTGGGGGTGGCGGCTCGGGCGCGGGTTGCGCCCAGGCGGGCGTTGCGTGGAGCGCGAGCACGAGCACGCCGGCCGTGCGCAGCAGGCGCCGCATCACGGGTTCGACGGGGGGCTCAGGGCGACGATTCAACGGGCGGCTCCGGGACCCGAAACTCGGGGACTATCCACGAAAGGGGAGGCGACTGGCGACGGCCTGCCACACGCGATCCGGCAGCGACTCCGCCAGGGTCATCGCAGCCGAGATCTGCCACGGGAACGTGACGACGGCTTCACCCCGCTCGAGCCCCTCCACGGAGCGCTTGGCCGCGGACGCTACGTCCATCATGAACGGCATCTGAAACTTGTTCTTCTGCGTGAGCGGCGTGTCGACGAAGCCCGGACGGATGTCGACGACGGCGATGGAGTGCTTCGCGAGATCCAACCGCAGCGATTCCAGGAACACGCTGACGGCAGCCTTGCTCGCGGAGTACGTGGCGCTGGCCGGCAAGCCGCGCATTCCGGCCAGGCTGGTCACGGCGGCGAGGGTGCCCCGGCTGCGGGCCACCATCGGCTTGATGGCGGGCACCAACGTGGCGAGGGCGCCGGTGACGTTGACGGCCAGCATGCGCTCCACCTTGTCCCAAGAGAGCTTCTCCGCGGGGCCGGTGCCACCCACGCCGGCGTTGGCCAGCACGAGATCCAGGCCGGAAAGCTCGCGATCCCAGTGGCTGATGGCTTCTAGGGCGGCGGTCGGGTCCGCGACGTCGAGCACGCACACCTCCGCACGTCCGCCGTTCGCGGAGATTTCGTCCCTCAGGGTGCACAGCTCCTGCTCTCGGCGAGCCGCCAGCACCACGCGCGTGCCCCGCTCTGCCAGCCGGAGAGCGATGGCGCGACCGATGCCGCTGGATGCTCCCGTAACGAACGCATTTTCGAAGCGTGCCACGCCGCGACTCTACAACAATGGCCGCGCGCTTGCTCGCCTCCCTGGTGCCCGGCAGAAGACTCATCTACATTTCCCCAGGGGGACACCAACGCTGCTTTTCACCGAGGGTTCTTGGGCACGTGACAGGAAGAGTCGGAGCCACCGTCGGCGGGCGCTACCGCCTCACACGACTGCTCGGCGAAGGCGCGGCGGGAACGGTGTGGCGCGCGGAAGGTCAGCTGTTCGGAACCGTGGCGCTCAAGATCCTGCGCGCGGAGCTGGCTCAGGATCCCGTCGTGGTGGAGCGCTTCGTGGCGGAGGCCCGCGCGGCGAGCACCATCGCGCACCCGAACGTGGTGAAGGTGTTCGATCTGGGGCGCGACGCGGGCGTGCCCTTCATGGTGATGGAGCTGTGCGATGGCGAGACGCTGGCCGGGGTCGTGTCTCATCGCGGCGCCGTGGGGGTGGCCTACGCTTGTGAGCTCGTGGGCCAGGTGCTGAGCGCTCTGGAGGTCGCCCACGGTCTGGGCATCGTGCATCGCGACTTGAAGCCGGGCAACGTGATGGTAGTGCACCCAGAGCCGGACCGGCCGCTGATCAAGGTGCTCGATTTCGGCATCGCCAAGAGCGTTCACGAGAGCGAAGAAGAAGACGAGCGCGGCGTGTTCGGCACGCCGAGCTATATGGCGCCGGAGCAGATCGCCGGTGGCGTGGTGGACGCGCGCAGCGATCTCTACTCCGTGGGCGCCTTGTTGTACGAGCTGCTCACCGGGCGCCCGCCGTTCCGCGGCGCCACGCCGGCGGAGGTGATGACGGCGGTGGTGAGCCGCCCGCCGAAGCCGCTCCGCGCCTACGACCGCTCGATGCCCAAGGCATTGGACGCCCTGGTTCGGCGCTGTCTGTCCAAGAACCCGGACCGGCGTCCGGCAACGGCGCGCGCCCTGGCGCAGGAGCTCGCCGCCTTCTCCGACACGCCGCCCGGCAGCGTGCCACCGGATCGCATCAGCCACGCGCCGGTGCCCCTCGTGGGCCGCGCGAGCGCGCTCCCTCCCGAGCCCGTCGTCGAGCCCGAACCCGCGCTGCCGCTGGTTCCCAAATCCAAGAAGCGCCCCGTGGCGCCGTCGCCGGAGCGTCCCCGCCTCGAGCTGGTGGGGGACGAGCTCGACGAGCCCGCCGAGGGCTAACTAACCCCAGTGCTCACCTGAGTCGGTCCTCCCTCGCAAAGCGGCGGCTCAACGACGATCTCTTTATCGGGTGGCTTGTCGATTCGGCGCGGAATCAGCCCGCCTATCGCGGAACAAGCAGCGCCAGGGCGCGCCGAAGCACTCGCGGCCGAAGGTCTTCTTGGCCGCGTTCAAATTGTGGCCTCTGCAATAGATCCGACCATTGGAGGATCCATCGCCACAGATCCTGGGCGTGCTCGAGCTTCGCTTTCAGGCCCTCTCTCCGGCCCAGCTCGAGCTCGCCGATCAGGGGGATCGGTCGCCCCCAAAGCGGTTGCTATGTAAACTGATTTTCCTACGCCAAAGACCCCCGCGCGTCCCCCTTCTGCCCTTCTCGAGCCTGCCGAACCCTGTCGAATGCAACGATCAGGGGCTTCGGACGCGCCTAGATCAGTTGCTATGTAAACCGATTTCCGTGCACCCCAGACCCCATCAATTCCGCGGGTCCACCCCGGCAAAGCCCACGCCCTTGGTCCAGCGCGCAGACGTCACGACAAGCCGCGCGCCATCCGGCACTGAACGAATTCTGTCGTCAGTTCGCGCTCGTCTCGTGTTGTGCTCTTCCGGTCGCTTGGCTCAGAAGGCAGCGCGCGCCCGCCCGCGAAGGACGCGCGGCAACGGCAGCGCGACCGTCAGTCGTTCTCTTCAGAGTGGCGTCTGTTGTGGTCAACCCAGGCGAATAGTGGGTCTAACGCTTCTTGCCGGCGAAGTAGCGCGTCGCGCGCTTCTGGCCCTGAGTGGAGAGCTCGCCGCGCGAGAGCAGCTTCTTGATGGGCAGCGCCAAGTCCTTGGTGGGCACGCCCATCTCTCGCGCGATCTGATCCGCGCGGGCGCCGGGGTGCTTGGCCACGAACGTGGCGATGGCCCCCTCGGAGCGCGCCAGCTCCTCGGCGGAGCGCTTGCCGCCGCTTCGCTTCTTGCCGACCACGCGACCCGTGCGCTTTTGCTTCGCGCGCGGCGGTGGGCTCTCGGCGCTGCCCAGCGCTTCTTTCACGCTCTCGAGCGCCGCCTGGCGGATCAGGTCCGTGAGCTCCTCCACGAAGGCGTCCACGCGGTCCCGGATGCGGCGTTCGAGGTCGTTCATGCCGCGGATAGTAGAGCAAAGCGAGATTCAGCCCAAACCCACGGCCATGAGTTTGTCGGGGCGCCGCGGTAACGCCTCAGAGCCAAATGGCGGCGGAGAGCGGCGGGAGGGTCACGCTTTCCGCGCCCGGTTCGACGACGCCGAGGGGCGGCACCGCCGCGTCGTGGCCAAAGCGCGCGTCGCGGGAATAGAGCTCGAGGCTCAGCGCCTGCGCTCGTTCGGGCAGCGGACACGCGGCGGCTCGCTCCGAAAAGTTCAAGGCGAAAAGCGCCGGAGTGGCGGTCACGTCGCGCCGCAGGATGCCGAGGGTCTTCGCCTCGTCGTCGTGGCGCACCGTGAGCAGATCGCGTCGCGCGTTACCCAGGGCCGGCACCTCGCGGCGCAACGCGAGCAACGCCTGGGTGAGGCGCAGCACGCCGGCGTGGGGCGCGAGCCCGGGCGTTTCTGGATCGAGCACGCAGGCGGCGAAGGTCTCCGGGGCTTGCGGATCGTGATAGCGCTCCGCGGCGCCGAAGGCGCTCACTTCCGCGAGGCGACCGCTTTGCACGGCGCGCACCAGATCCGCGTCGCCGTGACTCGTGAAGTAGAAGAACGGTCGCGTCTCGCCGTACTCCTGTCCCTGGAACAGGAGCAGCGGACAGGGCGCCGCCGCCAGCGCCACCAGGGCGAGCTTCTCCCGCGGTCCGCCCAGCAACGTGGCGTGCCGTTCGCCCAGACACGCGTTGGCGATCTGATCGTGGTTCTGGCCGAACACCACGTGCTCCGCTCCCGGCCGGCCCTGGGAGCTCATGCCGTGGCGCCGCTCGCGGAACGTGCTCGGGCAGCCGTCGATCACGAAGCCGTCGGAGTAGGCCTTGGCCAGTGCCGCGGCGCTGCCGAAGTCCTGGAAGTAGCCTCGGCGGTCGTCGCTGGTCAGGGCGAAAAGGGCGTGGTGGAAGTCGTCGCTCCACTGGGCGTCGAGGCCCCAGCCGCCACGCTCCGGCAGCGCCGTCACCCGCACGTCGTTCAGGTCGCTCTCCGCGACGATCGTCACTTTGCGGCCGAGCGATTTCGCATGGGCGTGCACCTCGCGAGACAGCTGGGCGAGCACGTGGTCCGCGCCGAAGTCGTAGATGGCGTGGACGGCATCCAGCCGCAGGCCGTCCACGTGGAACTCTTCGACCCAGTACTTGGCGTTGTCGACGAAGTGTCGGCGCACCGGATCGGAGCCCGGCCCGTCGAAGTTGAGAGCATCACCCCAGGGCGTGCGGTAGCGATCCGTGAAGTAGGGCCCGAACTCCCCGAGGTAGTTCCCCTCCGGCCCGAGGTGGTTGTAGACGACGTCGAGAAAGACGGCGATGCCGGCGCGGTGGCTAGCGTTCACCAGACGACGGAGGGCTTCCGGGCCGCCGTAGCTGCTTTCCGGTGCGAACAGGTGCACGCCGTCGTAGCCCCAGTTGCGGGTGCCGGGGAACTCCGCCACCGGCATCAGCTCGATGGCGTTGATGCCCACGCTCTCGAGGTACGGCAGGCGCTCGATGACGGCGTCGAAAGTGCCTTTGGGGGTGAAGGTACCGACGTGGAGCTCGTACAGCACGAGACGTTCCCGCGGCGGACCGACAAAATCGGAATCGGACCAGACAAAGGCGTTGGGATCGACGATGCGGGAAGGGCCGTGCACGCCTTCGGGTTGGTGGCGCGATGCGGGATCCGGCCGCTTGCGATCTCCCAGGACGTAGAAGTAGTCGCTGCCCACCGGGGCGCCGTCGACCTCGCCTTCGAACACGCCGTCCACGCGCTTTTCCAGCGGCACGCGCGTCTTGGAAGCCACGAGCTCCACGCTCAGGGAGTCGAGCGCCGGGGCCCACACGCGAAACCGCGCGCGACCTCCTTCGAGCGGCGTGGCGCCGAGGGTGAGCGCGCGGCTCACCGGCGCCGGCTCCTGACGAACGCTTCGGCATCTCCGCGGGCGGGGCCGAAGGCGCGGCCGTAGGTCCGGGTGATGCCATCGAGGGCCTGTGCGACGCGGGGCGTGAGCGCGCTCTCGCGCACGCGCCATTGCCAGTTGCCCTTGGAGGTGCCGGGCACGTTCATGCGTGCCTCGGAGCCGAGGCCGAGCACGTCTTGCAACGGAAACAAGGACAGGTTGGCGACCGACATGGACGCCAGGCGAATCAGATCCCAGTGGATGTGCTTGCCGGGATTGCCCAGATAGGCCTTCACGCGCTGCCTTTCCTTGCCGATGCCGCGATACCAGCCTTGAATGGTGTCGTTGTCGTGGGTGCCGGTGTACACCACGGCCTCGCGCGGGTGGCGGTGGGGCAGGTAGTCGTTGTTGGCGTCGGAGCCGAAGGCGAACTGCAGCACCCGCATGCCGGGGAGCTGGAAGCGATCTCGCAGCGCACACACTTCGTCGGTGACGATGCCGAGATCTTCCGCCACGAAGGGGAGCCCTCCGAGGTGCTTCTCGGCGGCTTCGAAGAAGGCCTCTCCTGGAACGCGGACGAACTTGCCGTCTTGTGCGGTCTTGGCGTCCGCGGGGACTTGCCAGTAGCGGTGAAACCCGATGAAGTGATCGAGGCGGACGGCGTCGAAGCGCGACAGCGTGACCGAGAGCCGGCGCAGCCACCACTCGAAGCCTCGAGCCTGCATGCGCTTCCAGCGAAACAGGGGGTTGCCCCACAGCTGTCCGGTCTTGCTGAACACGTCCGGCGGCACGCCGGCCACGGCGGTCTTCTCGCCATCGCGGTTCAGGAAGAACAGCTCCGGATGACTCCAGACGTCCGCGCCATCGTGGGCCACGAACATGGGTACATCGCCCAAGAGCGCGATGCCCAGGCTCTTGCAGTGCTCGCGCAGCGCTTGCCACTGGCGATCGAAGGCGAGCTGCACGAACTCGAAGAAGCGCACGCGCTCTCGGAGCTCTCTCTCGGCGCGCTCGAGGGCCGCGGCCTCACGGCGGCGAAGGCCGCGCTCCCAGGTGTTCCAGTGCGCCCCGCCGTGGGCCTCCTTGAGGGCGGAGAACAGGCAGTAGTCCCGGAGCCAGCCGGCGTGATCGGCGCGGAAGCGCGCGAGGTCCCGGCGCGCGGTTCCATCCTTCTGTTGCTCGAAACGCGCGTGGGCGCGCTGCAAGCGTTCCCAGCGAAAGCGCGCCGCGGCGTCGTGCTGCGCGTGCTTCGCTCGGGCCAAGGTGCTGGGCGCGGACAGCTCGGTGTCTTCCAGCAGGCCTTCTTTGGCCAGCTCCTCCAAGCTCACGAGCCAGGGGCTGCCGGCGAAGGCGCTCGGGCTGTCGTAGGGTGAGCCGCCCCAGCCGGGGGGACCCACGGGGAGCATCTGCCACCAGGTCTGGCCCGCGGCGGCCAGCCACTCGGCGAAGCAATGGGCGTGCGGCCCGAGGTCACCGCCGCCGTGCGCTCCGGGGAGCGAAGTGGGATGCAGCAGCACGCCGCTCCGGCGCGCCGAGAGGTTGGCGATGGGGCTCACGACAGGCGTTCCAAGAGCGCGACGGGAAGACGCGCGAGCAGCTGCGCGAGGGGCAGCGGGTTTCCGTCGATGGTGTGTTCGGTCCAAGTGAAGACGTCTCGGTAAGTGCCGACGGGCAGGGCTCGGGGTGGGATCAGGTTCGACTTCTCCCACGGAGACGCGGCCGGCGTCGAGCGCAGATGATGCCGGCTGGCGACGGCGATCACGGCTTCGTCACCGAGCACTCGCGCAAAGCTCACGATGCGATCGTGCGCCGGCCCGCGAGCAAGCGCGGGCACGTAGCGACCGTCGCGGAACAAGCCCGACCGCCGGCGCCGGAGCGAGAGCCCGCGCCAGGTGAGGAGCAACTTGATCCGTCCGTCTTCGGCACTCGAAAGGAGCTCTTCGGGCGCGGGTGGCTGGCTGCGGAGCTCGGACAAGAGGCGGCGGCGAAGCTCGAAGTCCACCGGGCGGCGATTGTCGGGATCCACCAGATCCAGCGCCCAGAGCTCGGTTCCCTGGTAGAAGTCGGGCACGCCGGGTATGGCCAGCTTCAGGGTCAGGAGCGAGAGGGAGGAGAGCATTCCGGCCTGCCGGACCGACGCGAACAGCTCCGCGAAGGCGTCCAGGAAGCGCGGGCTTTCGAGCAGCGACCGCAGCATGTGCGTGAGCGCGCTTTCGTACTCCGCGTTGCCGTCGACCCAGGCCGTGTGGCGCTTTGCCTCGCGAGCGCTCTTGATCAGCGCGCCGCCAACGCGTTCGAAGAACGTCACGTCCGGGGCGCCCGCCATGGGCCAGGCGGCGAGCAGCAGTTGATACAGCAGGTACTCGTCGTTGGCGTCGGGCGCCAGCGTGCCGTTTACCAGTGTCTTGTGCTCCCGGGCGAGCTCGCGAAAGGTGCTCACGGCGCTCGCCCAGCGCTCGGGGATCTCGCTCAAGGCGAGCAACCGGGTGCGGGCGTCCTCGCTGCGCTTGGTGTCGTGGGTGCTGGTGGAGGTGAGGGACAGCGGCCAGCTCGCTTGCCGTTCGGCCATCGCGTTGTGGAAACCGCGGAGCGTGGTTCCGACCGTGCCGGGATGGGCGCCCACCTCGCACAGGGCCAGCAGCGGGAACCAGCGGTAGAACGTGGTGTCCTCCACGCCCTTGGCGGCAGCGGGGCCGGTGAGCTGCTGGAAGCGCAGGAGCACGGCCCGGCACGCCGGAAGCTCGTCGGCGCTCACCGAAAGGAGCAACACCCGGCCGATGGCGTCCAGCACGGCGGGGGACGTGTGCTCCTTGGCGCGGCGGAGCGCGTCCTCGATGCGGCGGCGATCCTCGCCGTCCACGACCGTGGCGTCCGGCCGCACGTAGCTCCGGTACACGTCGAAGGCCGCCACCAGCTCGAGCAGGGCCCGGCGCACGGTCTCGCGATCGCCCGCCTCCACCAGGGGCAGCAGCCGGTCCGTCAGTTGTTCCACTTCCGGAGCGAGGGAGCCTTCGAGCACCGTGAGCTTGGCGTCCCGGACGATCGCTTCCACCGGACGCGCTTCCCCCACCAGCTCGCGGTAGCTCGCCGTGACCTGCTCGGCGCCGGGGGTGTACGCCAGTACTCCGTCCAGCCACGCGAGGGCGTCGTAGCCCGTGGTGCCATCTACCGGAAAAGGCCGCAGCCGCTCGCCGGGCGCCAGGATCTTCTCCACCACCACGTAGCGGGGCGGATCCCCAAGGGCGCGACCCAGGCGGCGCAGGTAGGCTTCCGGATCCAGCAGTCCGTCCACGTGGTCGATGCGCAAGCCACTGATGGCGCCGCGGCGCCCGAGCTCGATGATGACGGCGTGTCGGGCGTCGAAGGCTTCGGTGTCCTCCACTCGCACCGCGACCAGCTCGCTGACGTCGAAGAAGCGCCGATAGCTGAGCGACGCGGGATCCTTGAAGTGGCCGAGGCGGTAGTGCTGCGCTGCCAAGACGGCGTTCAGGTCCACGGTCTTGGCCGCGGCGTCGATGGCTTCTCCCACGCCGGGGCGGTAGCGGATCAGATCGCCGAGCTCTTGATGCTGCCGTGCGCGGCGGAGCAAGGCGGCACCCTCGGCGTCGAGGCGTTCCGCCGCGGGCTCCAAGATCAGCGGCCAGCTCTCGACGGCCAGCGGAAAGCGCCGTTCCCAGTAGCGGAGCCACAGGTCCGCGCCGTGGCGTTCCACGGAAAGCTCACCGCGGCCGACGACCGCCTCGAGATCGTCCCCGAGCACCGGAAGCCGCAGCTTGCCCTCGGGAAAATCCACGTCGAAGTAGCGGGCGAAGGGCGAGCCTTCTCCCGCCTCCAGCACGTCCCGCCACCAGGGGTTGGAGGGATAGGCGCCCATGTGATTCGCCACCACGTCGATGAGCAGCCCCATGTCGCGCACGCGCAGCCGCTCCGTGAGCTCGTTCAGCGCATCTCGCGAGCCGAGCTCCGAGTCGATGCGCGAGGGATCGACGATGTCGTAGCCGTGGAGGCTTCCGGCGCGGCTGGTGAGCAGCGGCGAGGTGTACACCCAGTGCACCCCGAGGTCGGCGAGGTAATCCACCAGCGCCGTCGCTGCCGACAGATCTTGCTCCAGATGGAGCTGCAGCCGATAGCTGGACGAGGGCGCCGCGGGCGTCCGCTTCATGACCATTCCCCCGAGCGCGCTACTCGCCCGGCGCTTCTTCCTGTGGCCTGCGCAAGGATGCGACGATGGCGATGGTGAGCACCACGGCGATGAACCCCAGGCTCACCAAGTTCGGCACCTTCACGAAGTCCGTGAGCAGCATCTTGCCGCCGATGAACGCCAAGATGACAGCCAGGCCCACGTCCAAGTAGTGGAAGCGGCTCATCATGCCGGCGAGCATGAAATACAGCGAGCGCAGGCCGAGGATGGCGAAGATGTTCGAGGTGTAGACGATGAACAGGTTCTTGGAGATGGCCAGCACCGCGGGCACGGAATCCACGGCGAACAGCAGATCCGAGAGCTCGATCACCACCAGCACCAGGAGCAGCGGCGTGGCGTACAGCACGCCGTCGATCCGAGTCACGAACCTGTCGCCATCGTGACGGTCCGTGGTGCGCAGGAAGCGCCGCGCAACCCGCAGCGCTAGATTGCTCTCGGGATCGACGGTCTCTTCCTTCTTGAACGCCAGCTTCGCGCCGGTGAACACCAAGAAGCCCCCGAACACGTACATCATCCAATGGAAGCGGTTCAGCAGCGCGGTGCCGGCGAGAATGAAGATGGCGCGCATCACCACCGCACCGCCCACGCCCCAGAACAGCACGCGCTGCTGATGCTTCTCCCGCACTCGGAAGTACGTGAAGATCACCAGGAAGACGAACAGGTTGTCGACGGATAGGGATTTTTCGACCAGGTAGGCGACGACGTAGGTGACGGAGTGCTCCGGCCCCATCCGCGCGTAGATGAAACCGGAGAAGAGCAACGCGACGAAGATCCAGATCGCGCTGCGGATGGTGGCTTCTCGGAAGCTGACGCGATGCGCCTTGCGACCGAAGATGGCGAGGTCCATCGCCATCGTGCCGAGCACGGCACCCGCGAACACCGCCCAATCCAGCGCCGCCGCGCCGCCCAGCATGACCGCTGGTGCTAACACGCGCCGGGGGCTACGGCTACCGGTCTCAGGCCCGCGGGCCGAACGGCTTCGAAATTTCTCGTCGGCTCCTCGGGTGCGCGAGGATTATGGGCTAAGGAACTCCACCGATGCTTTTTTCGCGCGTCCGCCGGCTCCTCGCCCTGGTCGTGACCGCTTGCGCGCTCTGGGCGCGCCTCGCGGTCGCGGATGGGGGTGTGGATGGGGGCGCGGCGGAAGCCGGCATTCCCGCCGACGGCCTGGCCGAGTCGCTTCGCGACAAGGCCGAACAGATTCTTGCGCTCCTCGACGAGAAGCTCGACGTCGCCGTCGAGCCGAAGTCCCTGTTCGACATCGACATCTCGGACGAGGCGGTGGTGGAGGTGGAGCGACGACGACTCCAGGCCGTGCTCGCCTCCGACGACAAGCCCGACGCTTCCGTGGCGGTGAAGAAGCCTCGCAAAGAGAAGGATGCGGGGGTGGCGGACGCCGCCGTGGTCGCGCCACCGCAAACGCTGTGGGAGGCACGCCTCGCGCTCGACCGCGCGCGCCTCGACTTTCTCTCGTTGCCCCCACAGAAGCGGAAGGGGCTCTTGGCGGCCCACGCCGCACGCCAGGCAAAGAGCGTCGTGGGGGAGGACAAGACCAGTCAGGCCCAGAAGAAGGTGGAGGCTGCGGCCGAGGAGCGCAAGAAGGCGCTGGAAGACGCGCGTCGGGCGCGCTCCGAGGCTCAGCGGCTGGTGGCCGAGGAGCGAGTGCGGCTCCTTGGTGTCAAAGAGGAACAGGCCAAGTTCGAGGCGGGCCTCGCGAAAACCCAAGAGCAGATCGCCAAGCGCGCGGAGACCACGCTCGGCTTTCGTCGACGGGTCACCGGTTTGGTGGCGGAGCGCAAGAGCGGCGATGCCAGCGCGGACGAGGCGGATCGCGCCTACGACGAGCTCGTCAAATACCTGCGGCAATCCCGCACGGATCTATCGACCGCGCTGACCAAGATCACGAGCGGCGACAGCGGCGTGCCGCGCGCCGGCCCGGATCGTCTGGACACCGCCGGGGCCAGCGTCGATCGCAGCGAGGTCGACAAGCTGCGGTCGCTGATCGAGACCCAGGCCGAGAAGCTCCAGAAGCAAGAGGACAAGCTCAGCTGGAGCACGGCAAGCGCGCTGCTGGAGCAGGTCGAGGCGCTCAATCGAGATCGTTTGACGCTGTACCCGTACCTGACCGGCGACAAGCGCGCCTCCCTCACCAGCTTCAGCGCTCCCGGCATCGACCAGGCGCGGGCCGAGGGCCGTCAGGTCACCTTGGTGACTCGCTATCACGTGATGACGTCGGCGAGCTGGATCGCCAAACTTCGAGATCCCGGCACCGCGGGCCTGCGGGAGGTGCTCGCGACCTTCAGTCTGCTGAAGATCCTGGTTCTGATCGGCGTCTTCGTGTGGTGGCGGCGTCGGGCGAAGGGTGTGCTGGCGCTGCTCTCGGAGCGCGTTCAGCAGACGGTGGTGGAGTCGCGCTCCGCGCGAGTGCCGGTCTACGCCGAGCGAACCCTCGCGCTTCTCGAACGCGTGGAGCGTCCGGCGAGCTGGCTTCTGTTCGTGTGGCTCGTGATGTGGCTTGCCGGCCCGCCCATCTCGGAGCTGTACGAGACCCGCATCCTGTGGCTGGTGCTGGGCTGGACCCTGGGCGGGGTCATCGTGGTGCACACGATAGACGCCTTCTTTGCCAGCCGTGCCTCGCTGGTGGGACGCCAGAGCACGGACGAGCTCCGGCTCCGTTCGCTGAAGCTCATGGGCCGTGTCATCGTGGCAGTGGGCCTCACGCTGGCGCTCACCAGCGAGCTCGTCGGCCAGGGCACCATCTACAGCTGGGTGCTGTCCACCTGCTGGTTCGCGGCGCTGCCCATTGGTCTCGTGATCGTGCGCTGGTGGAAGCCCGTGGTGTTCGAGCGTGTCGCAGGCACGCGGCGCAAGAACGCATTCGTGGCGTGGGTGGAGCGGAACGAGTCGGGTTGGGTGAGCTTTCCCGCGGCTACCTCCGGCGGCGTGTATCTCATCGCCGTGGGCGTCGGTCGCGTGGTGCGGGCTTACGTGAGCGGTTTCAACCTGACGCGGCGCTTGCTCGCGTATCTGTTCCGCCGCGAGGTCGCCAAGCAAGCTCGGGATCGGGAGTCGGGCGCCACCCATCCGTTGGACGAAGAGCAGATGGCAGCGCTCGACCCGGAAGCCGGCGCGTCGTTCCTGCTGCCCACCGTGGGCGACGAAGAAATCCAGGCGGTGACGCAAGCCATCGATGCGCCCGGGGGCGGGGTGTTCGCCGTGGTGGGCGAGCGCGGCATGGGCAAGAGCATGCTGCTCGGGCGCATGTTGGCGGCCAAGCCCGACTCGCTCTTGGTGGAGTGCCCCGTGGGCGGGATGGGACCGTTCCGCCAAGCGCTGTATGCAACGCTGGACCTGCCGCCCGACGCCAGTGACGAAGACGTGAAGCGGGTGCTCAACGAGAAGCAGCACGACAACGCCTTGCTCGTCGACGACGCCCACCGCCTGGTGCGGCCCACCATCGGCGGTCTGGACGACTTCGACTGGGTGCTGGCCCTGGCGCGGGAATCGAGCGTGACCACGACCTGGGTGTTTTGCATGGGCAGTATCATCTGGCAGTACGTGGAGCGCGCGCGCGGGGCGCGGCCGTTGTTCGACGAGGTGATCGCGATCCGACCCTGGTCCGAGGAGAACATCGCGGAGCTGCTTCGGCGGCGCTCTTCCGGTGCGGGCATCGAGCCCAGCTTCGAAGGACTGATCGCCGAGCCGGAAGAAGACGAGGAGCTGAAGCAGGAGCAGCTGGCTCGCACCCAGGCCAGCTACTACCGCCTCTTGTGGGACTACGCCGGGGGGAACCCCGCGGTTGCGGTGCACTTCTGGAGGGAGTCCCTGTCCGTGTCTCCGGACGGCGACGTGTCCGTACAGCTGTTCTCGGCGCCGGACACCAGCGACCTCGAACGGCTGCCGGATCCGGCGGTGTTCGTGCTGCGTGCCGTGGTGCAGCTCGAGCTCGCTGCCGTGGACGACATCGTGGAGGCCACCATGTTGAGCCGCCGGCAGGTGCTCGACGCGCTACGCTACGCGAGCTTTCGAGGCTACTTGGAGCAAGCGGACGGACGCTACCGCGTGGCTTGGAACTGGTTTCGCGCGATCACGCGATTTTTACAGCGGCGCCACCTGCTGGCGCGAGGGAGCGGTTGATGAATCGCACGCTACGGGTCTCGGGGCCGATTCTGCTCGCGCTGCTCACGGTGACGAGCGTGGCGGCAGCGCAGGATCTCTCCGATCCGCCGGACGTCTCCAAGATCGTCAGCTTCGTTCGTTGGAGCGGGGTGTTCATCTCGGCCTTCGTGGTGGCCGGCGCCGTGATCGCGCTCCGCTTCTTGGGCGGCATCGTCACTCGGCTCTCGGCGCGCTTCGCGCACCGGCGGCTGTTGTTCAGCAAGATCGAGTCGTTCACGCGGTTCTTCGTGTACTTCGCCACGGGCATCGTGGTGGTGGGGCTGTCGTTCCAGATCAACCAGACGGTGCTCACGCTCATCGGCGGCACCTTCGCCGTGGCCGTGGGCTTCGCGATGCGCGATCTGGTTGCTGCGATGATCGCCGGCGTGACCATCATGTTCGATCGCCCGTTCCAAGTTGGAGATCGCGTGCAGTACGCCGGCGAGTATGGCGACATCACCGCCATCGGCCTCCGCTCGGTGCGCATGCAGACGCTGGACGACAACACCGTGACCATCCCCAACAACAAGATCCTCACGGACGTGTCCAGCTGTGGCAACTACGGCGCCCTCGACATGCAGGTGCAGATCGACTTCTTCGTCGGGGTCGATCAGGACATCGAGCTGGCGGAGCGACTCATCACCGAGGGCATCTTGAGCAGCCGCTACGTGTTCTTGGACAAGCCCGTCGTGGTGATCATGAAAGAAGAGATCAAAGAGGATTACGTGGCGCTCCACTTGCGCGGCAAGGCGTACGTCCTCGACACCAAGTACGAAAAGGCCTTCGAGACGGACGTGACCAAGCGCGTGCTGCTTGCATTCCGCAAGAACGGCGTGCACCCGCCCGCGGTGCTGCACCGCACGGTGGATACCGGCCCTCGCCAAGCGGAGCAGCCGAGCGCGCGAGCGTTGCCGAGCTGAGGGGTTGCATCAAGTCCGGGGCTTCGCCACCATCCGGGGCCGTGAAGACGCCCCTCGCTCTGTGCCTGGTACTCGCCACGCTGGTCGGTTGTAGCAAGGAGACCAAACCGTCTCCGGAGCCCGCGGGCCCCGCAGCCGCCGAGCCGTCCGGCGGAGTGGGAACCCAAAAGGCCGACATCACCTGGACCGATGCCAAGGGCTTCGAGCGCTTGCCCTCCGCGAGCGCCATGCGGGTCGCCAGCTACAAGTACGCTGCGGTGAAGGGCGACAAGGAGCCCGCGGAGCTGGCGGTGTTCTACTTCGGCCCCAGCATGGGGGGCAGCGTGGAGAGCAACGTCGAGCGCTGGCTGGGTCAGTTTCCGGACGTGGACAAGAGCACCGTCAAGCGCAGCGACCGCAGCATCCACGGGATGACGCAACACATCGTCGAGATCGACGACGCCACGTATCAGAGCGGCATGCCCGGGGGGGCCAAGACGGCGAAGGAGCACTTCGGCTTCGTGGGCGTGATCGTGGAAGCGCCCACCGGCAATCACTTCTTCAAGCTCACGGGTCCCAAGGCCACGGTGGCGGCGGCGCGAGCCGGCTTCTTCCAGATGATGGATTCCGTCCGAACCAAGAGCTGACGTCTGCTTTTGTTGGGGCGGCGCGATGCCCGTCAGCGGCCCGCCTGGGAGGCGAGCAGCAGCTGAGCAAAGAAGTACAGCGGCAAGCCCCAGACGCGATTGGCGAAGCCCGGAGCCACGAAGCGATCGCGCGCCACGGATAGGTCCGAGAGGTAGAACGCGACGGCACCGACGAGGAGCGCCCAGCTCCGGTGCTCGGAGGCGGCGCCCGCCGCGAGCGCGACCATGGTGGTGATGACCAGCACGTAGGCGACCACGGGAACGCGCATTGGGCGCTCCACGTGGGGCCAGAGCCAGCGCAGCACGAACGTTGCGGCGACAGTCCCGGCCACGGCGGTGATGGCCGCCGCGCTCGCCCGCATGCCGGCGAGGGCGAAGGCGACGGCATAGGCGACGTGCCCCAAGAGGAACGCGACCAGCCCACCCAGGAACGCGGCCTTGCTCTTCGGGATCAAGAGCACGTCCCCCGCGGCCGCGAGCACCAGCCCCAACACGAGGACGCGGCCGAAGGTCGAGGACAGGCCGCCCGCGGCGATGCCGGCAGCGACGAAGGTCAAGGCGGCGGCGGGCTTGAGCAGCCACTCGAGGCGCGGCCGGTTCGCGTGGTGGGCGCCCAAGAGCGCGGCGACGAGGACCGCCATCAGCACCCACAACGGAAGCATTGCCCATCGGATAGCACGAAGGTGTGGCGCCCACGCCTCAGGATCGTCCGTCGCTGCGGCGGTCGCGCCCCGCGCCCCGGGGGCGGCGTCGCGGGATCGAGTTGGCCCGTGGATTGCACTTGGCGGCGCATCCTTGTGAAGGACTCGAACATGTTGCGACGGACTTGGGTGATCTTGGCGGCCTGCGCGCTGCTCGTCGCGTGCGGCAGTGACGACAGCAACGGCATTGGCGGCGCGAGCGGCGCGAGCGGCACTGGCGGCGCGAGCGGCACTGGCGGCGCGGGCGGCGCGCCGACGTGCGCCGGCGCGATCCAGCCGAGTCACATCACGACCGTCACGAAGAGCCCCAACTACGGCCCTCCGCAGCTCTTCCGCGTCGGTTCCACGGTCTACATCACGAACCACGTCTCCAAGACCTGGCTCCACTGGACCGGTTCAGCCTGGAACGAAGCGCCGATCCCGTGGCCCAGCGCGATCGCCGGCGCCGCCGTCGACACGCTCTACGGCAAGGCACCGGTTCCCCTGGCCAGCGGCGGCGAGCTGTTCATCGCCACCCTCTCGAACAAGCGCTACCTGACGGCCTTCGACGGCCAGAGCTTCAGCGCGCCGCTCGAGATGCCGACCCTGAGCAACGTGTACGGCATCACCCGCACGTCCGATGGGCAGTACCACGTGCTGGCCGGCCAGAAGCTCTACTCCGGCGACGCCCAGAGCGGCTGGGGCCCGGGAACACCGGCGCCGCTGCCGTCGCTGCCCACCATTTCCTACGCGGTGATGACGGCGACGGCGAGCGATCGCATCGTGATCGCCTACGCCTCCGGCAGCCCGCGGCACCTGTTCGTGTACAGCAAGGCTCCTGGCGGCGCCTGGACGGCGCCCCAAGATCTCACGCCGCAGTGGGCGGTGACGGCTCAAGATCCGAAGATCGTCGCTCCGGTGGGGGGTGGCGTGGTGGTCGCCGTGAACGGCGCCAGCACCAACTACGTGGTGCCCGCGGTGTGGAACAGCGCGGACGGGCTGAGCTTCACGGACATGGATCCCCAGAGCACGCTGCTCGGCCCGGTGGAGGAGCTGAGCGCGGATTGCTTGGACTCTCCGCTCCTGATCTTGGGCAGTTTGGTCCAACACAACCTGTACGCTCGCAGCGGCAACGGCTTCTTCAAGCTCGACACCAAGAGCTGGAGCTACATCGACGGCTCGAGCGCGCGTCAGCTGCCCGACGGCAAGACGTTCTGGGCCATCGGCTCTAGCGGCGCGCTGCACGAGTACCGCGCCACACCGTGACATCACCAAGGCTCCACGAGGCGTGCACGGTTTCTCCCCGGGACGCCTGACAGCATCAGGGCATGCAAGAGTGGCAGCCGCCCCCATCCTCGCCCTTGCCCGTTGCCCTGGCGCTGATGGGTACCTTCGCGCCGCTCCTGATCCTCGGGTCCGACCCCGCGATCCAGGCCGAACGCTTGGCGTGGGCGCTGGCGGCCTCGCTGCTCGCGGGCCTGGTCTCCGCGAGCGTGGGCGTCGCGCTCAGGTCCTCCAACCTTTGGCTTTCGTTCTGGGTGATGGGGGCGTCGCTGGGCACGGCCTTCGGCACGCTCGTGGCGTGTGCGACCTTCTCCGCGGCGGGCTCGCTGCTCGTCTTGGTCGTGCCCATCGCCTTCGGCTGTGGCGTCGCGCTCACCTTCGCCTCCGCGGGAGTGTTCGCCGCGCACCGCCGAGCGCTGGCGACGCGTGCGGGATCCATGCTCCAGGAGCTGGATCGTTCGTGGGTGCTCACGGCTGCCTTTCTCTCCCTGGTGTTGCTGGCGTTCGTCGTGTCCGTGGTGTTCCATCCGACGCACGTCGTGCTACTCGTCTCGACGGGCGCCAGCGCCGGCGTCGTGCTCGGCGTCTTGCTCCGGCGGCGCCGCTTCGAGGCGCTCTCGGCCGTGGTGCGTCGAGCCGGAGCGATGCTCGACGAGCGAGACGCCGGCGTGGAGCGGGTCGATCTCGGCGTGGGGGACGAGCGCTACCTGCTCCGTGACGCCGGCGATGCCTACCGCAGCCCTGGCGTCCGGCCCGAGGTCGTCCTCGGGTCCCTGGCCCAGGCCCATCGTCGTGCGCGCCGTCTCCGCCGGCTGGACGCCGTCGCCGCCGCTGCCGCGGTCTCCCTGTCGCTGTTCGTCGGTCTCTCCGCTTTCCTCGAGCCGCCGTCGCGCGCGCTCGAGGTCGCGACTCGGCCGCCCGCGGTAGCGCTGCCATCGCCGCCGCTCGCCACGGGCTCCTGGTATCCCGGCCAAGCGCCGCTGCTCATCGACGTGAATCACGACAGTCGGGACGACGTCGTGAGCTTGCGCTGGCAATCGTCGAGACCCG
Organism: Polyangiaceae bacterium; assembly: GCA_020633235.1. Classification (NCBI taxonomy): domain Bacteria; kingdom Pseudomonadati; phylum Myxococcota; order Polyangiales; family Polyangiaceae; species Polyangiaceae bacterium. The sequence continues at coordinate 591,561 of JACKEA010000001.1, forward strand.
AGAGCGCGCTATCCATCGCCGCCCACGACGGCGCATCGCTCGAGCCGCTGTGGGTCAGCGACCCCGTTCCCAGCCAGTGGATGAGCGCGGACACCCGTCTGGTGCAGAGCGGCAGCGCCTTGTTCCTGACCACCTCCGAGCACCGCGTGTATTTCTACGACGTGCGCACGGGGCATCCGCTCCGGGAGCCCAAGAGCGTCGACTCGGTGGCCTCGCTGTGCGTGCCGCCCAACGATGAGGCTGAGGTGTGGCTCCTGGACGCGGGCGCTTGGTCGAAGAAGCGCCCCGGGCTGCTCCTTGCTGCCCACGGAGGCGACGTCGTCGCGTCGCGTCCCCCAGACTGCCGCCCCGCGGCACGCGCGCTCGGTTCTCTCCGGCAGTGGGATGGCCGCTGCCAGAAGAAGCTACAGTCCAGAGAGGGGCTGTCGGGCAGTGCGTTCTTCAAGCAGGACACGATCGGTCTCGCAGTGGACGGCACCGGCCCGGTTCCCCTCGCGGTCGGCTACGATCCCGCGACGTGCTCTCAGCGGTGGCGCTCCTCGCTGCTGCTCTCGGAGGAGGAGCCGCACCAAAGCCCCCGCTTGTCTTATCGCCTCGACGGCAGCGAGCTCTTCGTGATGTACCAACTGGCCAGCGGTGCATGGACCGTCGGCGCGCGCGACGCGCAAAGCGGACGCATCTCGTGGCAGCAGTCCCTGCCCCAGGCGGAGCGTGGCACCAACGTGGAAGCGCTGTTTCCGGCGGGGGATCGCGTCTACGTCGCTCGCGACTGGCGCCTCGACGTGCTCGACGCCGGCGATGGACGCTACCTCGGCCGCATCTGACGTCCGCAACGGGCCGGGGCTCGCGCCGGACCAACACCCAAATGCCCAAGGGGCAGCAGCATGTCGGTGCGCCGCGGAAACGCCCTCACACCATCTGTTGCGGCTGCTTGCCCTTGTCCTTCCGGCGCACGCGCAAGATGCGCAAGCCCACGTCCAAGCGGATGAACGCGAGCATCACGAACAGCACCAGCAGCACGCCGCCGCCCGCGAGCCAGCGGTTGTACTCCGCCTTGGAGTAGACGGCGCCTTCGCCGATCTTGGGGCTGGCGTCCGAGTCCGCGCGGATGCCGTATTGTTTGGCGATGTGCGCGATGGACGAGAGGTGGATCACCGGCACGCCGCGCTCGGAGTAGCGCAGCATCACGGAATCGACGATGCCCTCGCCGCGGGGCGGTTCCAGGTTGAGGCCGGGGTGGAACTGCTTCTTGCCGACGTGGGTGCCCACGGAGGCGGAGCCGCCGCCCACGTTGATGTAGGCCTTGATCGGGTGGTTGCCCGCCTTGGAATCGTAGATCTGCATGCGCCGCTCGATGGCGTCCACCAGCGACGACGAGTCCACGCGCTCGAGGCCGTTGCGATCGATGGCGGCGTCGATCAAGCCGCGGCCCTCTTTCGACAAGCCGAAGCCGCGGTCGTCGATGCCGCCGCGGGAGGCGGCCACGGAGCGGAACGAGAAGAAGCCCTTGTCGTACAGCAGGTGCTCCATGTCGATCCAGGTGAGCGATGGATCGTTGGCGCCCCACTCGGAGCCCGACACGCTGGCCACCACGATGGGGTGCAGCTCCAACGTCTGCATGGCGGCGAACGCCGAGATGCACAGCGCGGGGAAGGAGCCGCTGACGCCCACGGCCACCGTGTCCCCGCTCTCCACTCCGGCGCGCTTGAGCATGTGCACCAGCACGGCGGCAAAGTTCGGGTTGGTGCTGGCGCGCTTGGCGTCCAGGTAGCCCGTGTTGCTGGTGATGGGCGTGATGGGGAAGCCGAGGAGACCCGTCTGATGAGGGTCGGCCTCGGGATCGATGACGTAGCCGCGCTTGAGCCGCTCCGTCTTGATGGCCTTCATGGCGTCCAGCGACAGCCGCGAAGCCGCGAGCTTCTCTCCGTACCAGCGCTGGCGGCGCACCACCGGAAAGCGCTCCACGGCGAGCAGGGAGATGACCGCGACCAGCGCGATCATCACCAACGCCGGACGCGACACGCCCGGCGGCCGCCAGTAGACGCGCTTCATCCGCGGAGCTCCGGCCCCACGATGATCACCAGGATCAGCCGCACCACCACCGAGGCGGTGACCAGCGCGGCCAGGGTTTCCACGATGCCCTGGCGATCCAGCCAGATGGCGATGAGGCCAGGGATGATGAAGCCGATCACCGTGAGCTCGTTGCCATCCACGTGGCCGATGCTGCCAGCGGAGAAGCGCACCGCCATGCCCACCAGGTAGCCGACCAGGATCATGAGCACCGTGCGGCGGCGGCCGTACACGATGGTGAAGGACGACAGCGTGTGGACGATGGCGAAGGTCGCGAAGCCCGCGCCGATGGTGAGGGCCACGTCTATCGGGCGCGTGAGGTTCAGCGCCAGGTAGCCCGGCACGATCATACCGCCGGCGGCGATGCCGAACATTTCGGTGAAGAACAGGCTGATGGCGAGGCCGATGCCCACGCTCAGCGGCAAGAGCTCGATCATGATCGGAGTTCCGAGGGGTGCGAACGATTGCGGAAGTAGCGCGTCAAAGGCAAGCCTTCCCCGCCGATGTTGCCCATGCCCATGACCAGGGCGGTGCCGTTTACCAGACCGACGATCTGCTCGAACAGCTCTTCCACGCCCAGATCTTCGGCGAACACCAGCCGCCCGGAATCGATTCCCTTCTTCATGGCCGCGCGGGCGAAGAGATAGGTGCCAGTGCCCATCAACACCACGTGATCGGCGGGCTGCCAGCTGGAGTAGTCCTCGCCGAGCTGCATGCTGCGGTCGGGGCGATCCGCGCGGCAGTTGAACACCGCGATGCGAGTGGAGACCTCGGGGTGGCGCGCGAGGGCTTGGTTCCAGAGCTGCTGGGTGCTGACCGGGTCATTGGCGGCGAATCCGTTGACGAAGATGATGTGGCGACCGAAGAAGTCCAGCTTGAACTCCGTGAGGGCGCCGGGATCCGGCGGCGTCTTCCACATGCCGCGCAACGCGGCTTCGCGGTCCAGCCCGAGGTCTTCACACACCTTCAGCGCGACGGCGACGTTGTCCGGGTGCTCGTTGTAGGCGAAGGGCTCGAGCTCCTCCGCGGTGACCTCGGCGACGTCGTCCGGGCCCACCGCCACCAGTGTGGTGTTGCGATCCTCGGCGGCCAGTCGCAAGGGCTCGAGCTCCTTTTGCTCCGCGGTGTACAGCTTGCCGTCCACCGGCGTCATGCCCGCCAGCGCCCGCGCCACGTCCGTGTCCGAAGGGCCCATCACGTCCAGGTGATCCGGGCGCGCGTTGGTGATCACCGCGTGCGTCGCGCGGATCATCTTCATCTCGCACAGGGCCTGGAGCTCCGGCTGCAGCGCCATGCACTCCACGATCAAGGCTTCGGCGTCGTGCGCCGCGGCCGTCGCCACGATGCGCTTCTGCTCGATGACGTTGGCCCCCGCCGGGCGGAAGATGGGCAGCTCGCGGCCGTCCGGCAGGATGAAGCGCGCCAGCGTGCCCGTGGTCTTGGCGCAGGTGCGGATGCCGTTCTCCCGCAGCGCCGACGCGATCAGCCGCGTGACGCTGGACTTGCCCCGCGTCCCGTTCACGTGCACGCGAATGCGGATCTTCGCGAGGTTTCGCTTGTGGAACGTCAGCTCGAGGACGCCGGCGACGATGAGCGCTACCGTAATGAGCACGAGGAGCTGAACGCCGGTCATGTGGGGTCGAGCGCGGAGGCTACCACAGGGCCGGATCGCCGCTAGAGGGAGCAGAAGGGGGTTGGTCCGCCGCGGAACCTCGCGGCCCCGCCGGCGCGGCGGTGGCCCCGAGCGCTTCCGACGAACCCCGTCTGGCCAGGTTTCGGAGAGATCGAGTACGGTCCACATTTGAACGAAGAGATTCGAGGTTCGGAGGGCGTCGAGCGCGATCTCCAGCTGCAGATCAAGCTGCTGGGCACCCGCGTCCCCGCCTACACGCGGCTGTTGCGAGTCGTCTTGCAGCGCATCAGCGGGCCCAAGAGGGACAACGCCTTCCACCAGCGACTGGAGTCCGCCTGGCACAAGCGCAGCTTCGAGGCGTACTACTCGCGCCCGCTCCTTTTGCTGGCGTCCGTGCGTGCCGACGTGTTGACGGACGGCGCCACGCACCCGCTTTGGCCGGCGCTCGGCGAGGGAGCCTCGGACCCCGCTGCAGTCACACCAGAGGCGGTGATGGATGCGCTCAGCCCGCGCCGACTCGGGGTATGGATGTCGCTGCGCACCCGCTTCGTGCAGACCAACGAGGTCAGCCGCGCCATCACCTGGAGACTCCCGGCCGCGCTCGCAGGCGCCGACGGCGGGGCACGGCGCGTGACGCTGCTGGACGTGGGGGCCAGCGCCGGGCTCAACCTCGTGGCGGACCGGCTCGATCTGTCGTGGATCGATCAGCATGGGCGGCCCGTCCCCGCAGCGCGTCGCGTCGACGCCCCCCTGCGGCTCGGCCTCGACCGGTCACCGATCGACGTCGCCGACCCCCGCGAAGCCGCGTGGCTCCGCGCGTGCGTGTGGCCGGGCGAGGACGTGCGGTTGTCCCGACTCCAAGCCGCCATCGAGGCGTTTCGCTCCGCGCCCGAACCCCGCCCCCGGCTCGAACGCGCCAACATCGCCAGCCTCCGTCGCATCCTCGCCGAGGTCGGACCCCCCAAGGACGACGGCCTGATGATCATCTATCAGACCCTGGTTGGGGGCTACCTCTCGCCCGAGGAGCGAAGCGACCACGAGGCCGCAATGCGGCACTTCATGGAGTCGGGACCCCAAGGGCAGATCTTGTGGGCCGAGCTCGAGGTGCACGGTGACCCCGACGGGTCCGCCGAGCCGGCACGACTGCGCGTCTACGCGTCCGCGAACGGCAGCCTTCAGGCGTTCGACCTGGCCACCACCGGCTACCACCCCGAGCGCCTCGTGCTCGATGCCCGCGCCGTGACCGCCTTGTCGTCGGTCGTGGCTACGTGATGGATGCGTGACCGCTGCCGTTGCTGCGGCGCCTTGTCCAACGGAGTGATACGCTCGCGACCGTCGGGTGCTCTGTGGCTTCAACAGCTACTTGTTGGGGTTGGGGTGGCGCGCTCGCGCACTCTGAGAAGGGCGTTACCGATGAAAAATCAAAGAAGAGCGCTTTGGACCGCGTGCATCGGTATCGGCGTGCTGCTCATGTCCGCCGGCTGCGGCGACAGTACGGAAGGTGGCGGGGCCGGTTCCAACTCAGGGGGCGCCGCAGGTGTGACCGGCGGGGTGGGAGGCACGAGCACGAGTGGTGGAAGTAGCGGAGTCGGCGGAGGAGGCGGCGGCGGAACACCCGGCGGAGGAGGCATCGGCGGAGCAGCCGGTGCCACAGGTGGCGCCGGAGGAACCAGGGCTGGAGAGTGCAGCGTCCAATTCGCCGATCCGTTGGGCTACCCCAAGCCGCGCTGCCTGAGCCTACTGCTGCCTGATGCCGCCGGCGTGTCCAACACCTACTACGTCGACATGACGAACGGATCGGGTTCGAGTTGCACGCAAGCAGCGCCCTGCAAGTCGCTGAGCGACGTTACGGGGAAGCCAGGGACGAACGGCGGGCCGGCCATCATCCATTTGAAAGGCGATGGGTATTTGCAGCTGACGAACAGCCAGCTGGCTGGCGCACCCGGCAAGGAAATCGTCGTGCGACCCTGGCCGAACGACACGACACTTGCGACGATGAAGGCCCAGTCCGGCTGCAACGTGTCAGACGCGAATACGATCGCGGGCGCTAGCACCCACCATGTCGTGTTCGACGGCGGACCGGACATGCTGTTCCGCTTCGTGGGAAGTGGCTGCTCCGGCAGTCAAAACGGCTACACCCTCGTGGTCAAGAGCGACGACATCACGCTCTGGCGCGTGCGAATCGACGCCAATCAATCTGCCGGTCCGGCGCTGGGCCCCGGAGCGGGCAGCGGCACCCACATCCACAACTTCCGCTTCATCAATTCGGAAATCTACAACGCCGGCAGCTACTACGGCGTTTATGCAGGCGGGGGTACGGGTTGTTCGGCAAAGGACACGTGGCTTACGGACATGGAGTTTCGCAATAGCGTGTTTCGTGAAATTGACGGGCGCGGAATCCAGATCGAGCCGCGGGCAGACTCGAGCGGTCTGATTGTCGACGGCAACGCGTTTCACCACATCGGCTACGCCAGTTCCGGCAACCAGAGCATTTCGATGGCTGTGCAACCGGCCGGCGCTTGCGGCGGCGTCACCGACAACGTGGAGATCTCGAACAACATCGCCTGGGATCTGGGCGGCGGATTTGCCCTCGTGGACTATGGCCTCGCCGACGCGTCCCACTTCAAGATCATCAACAACACGGTTTGGGACTACGCCAACGCGTCTCCAGTCACGTTGAACAGCCACGCCATCACCGCGAGTGTCGATGGCTACAAGGCCGAAGTGCGAAATAACATCCTGCTGGCTCCCGCCAACGGTGGCGTCAATCCGCTGAACCGCGCGAGTGGCTTCACGTCGAACGACAACCTGTGTGAACAAGGGTCTGCTTGCGGCTCCGGCGGCTTGACTGGTAGCGCGGATGCGATCTACGTCGCCGTCGACCCCAACTCCGCGACCTTTCTCTTCCCGAAGGGCAACGCACTGGGCAACGCCGTGCTTCAGCCGGGGTTCGAGCTCGACTACTTCGGCGTGATGCGCAGCGACGCAATCGACGTGGGAGCGATCGAGCAGTAGGGCCACAGAAGCCTGCGCGCTCGACGCCGTCGCGCTTCGCCGGCTCGCCCCGTATCCAAGCGCAAGGCCCGCTGGCTCGAAACCCAGCGGGCCTTGCGTGTCACAGTCGCTCGGCGAGGCTCACCAAGGAAACCACTCGCGAGGCATGCGCTGCCACTCCGTGGGGCGGCGCGGGTCGCCTTCCGGCAGCACCAGACTGCCCACGAAGTCGGCGTGCTCGTACACGCCACCGATGCTCTTGGCGATGCCGTCCAGGTCCTTCTCGTCCACCACGCCGTTGCTGGTGGCCTTGTAGAACTGCACCGTGATCCGGATCGGGAAGCGATCGTCGCGCTCGAGCCGGAGGCCGCCACCCTCTTCGAAGGGGCCGCGGTTCTTTCCGTGGCCGAGCACGGCCTGCTCCACGTCGCTCTTCTCCATCTTCATCGAGCCGCCAGCAGCCATCTTGGGCGCAGGAGCCGCGGCGGGCGCGGCCATCTCTTCATCAGCCATCGCGGCGCCGTCCGTGGGCAGGCCGCCCAGGTAGCCGCGGTTCTTGTGCTTGAGCGGAACCTGGATCAAGAACAGCGCGTCGGAGCCGCGCGAGAGGGCGCTCTTGTCGTCGGCGGACTTGGGGCCGCCTTGGGCCTGGATGCGCTGCTTGACGTCGCTCCGGCGTTCCGCGGTGAAGGCGGCGCGCATGCCCTCGTTGTTGAAGTACAGCTCCTGGCCCCAGCCGCGAGTGCCGCTCTCCTCCGGACGATTCTCCACGATGCTCATGCTGGTGCCCTGGCGGGTGACCAAGATGGCGAGCACGGCGGGAGAGCCCGGAGCGGACTGGTAGTTGAAGACCACCGGGTTGAACTCCGCCTTGCCCTTCTTGGGGATGGGCAGGAACACGGCCTGGGCGCTGACCAGGAAGTGCGTGTCGCGTTTGGCCAGCAGGTTGCCGCTGCCCTCGATGCTCCAGGGCTTGGAGGCGAACTTCTTGATGTTCTTGAGCACGTCCGTCAGCGGCACGCTCTTCAGGTGACGCTTGTCGCGGTGGTTGCCGACGCGCACGAAGAACTTGTCGGCACGGACGTCCCCGGTACGATCCGAGAAGTTGGGGAAACGAATCACCGGCATCAAAGCAGTGGTGTCGCGCGCGTCTTCCGACTCCCGGTAGCGCACCTGCAGCGTGAGGTCGGAGATGTTGGGGCCCAGAGACGAGCCCTGGGCGCGGCCCGTGTCCTCCCACATCACGTTCAGGACATCGAGACCACGTCGCTGAGCCCCCGCGCGCACGTCGCTGTCGTTGACCATGCCGACGACCTTGGAGACGACGCGTGGGTAGCTCGGATCGCCGATGATGCCCCAATCCCCGTCGTCGTCTCCGCTCTCGGGATCGTCACCAGTGGCGATCACATTGCCGTCGCCCTTGGCGACCTGGTTCTGCCCACCCGTCGCCACCGCCTGGTTCTCGCGGGTGGCGGAGCAGGCCGCCGCCAGCGCCAACAGAGTCATCCCGAGTGCCGTGATTCGCTTCATCTTTCGTCCTTCCTGAGGTGACAACGGGGTGAGGCGCCGGGTCTTACAGGTCACCGGCGCCAGCCGATGAAACCGCCGTTCACAGGCACCAGGCGGGACTGCATGGAGACCTTGGCGATACCCACGGTTTCCCGGTTGCCCTCCAGGTCGAAGGGCAGCGTCCGGCGGGTGCCCGCCACGGTGATGGTCACGTCACCACGGATGGGGCCGTTGCCCGAGGCGCGCACCACCTCCACCACGTACTCACCGGGCTTGGCGCCGCGCAGGGCGAGGCCCTCGTGGCGAGTGCTGGTGACGTCCGTCGCCGAGATCACCGAGCGGGTGGGAGCGCCGAGCCAGGACACGCGGTGTCCGTCCGGGTGCAGCAGCGCCAAGTCCACGTCGCCGCCGCCGTTCCAGTTGGCCTCCACCCGGAGGTCACCCGACAGGTCGTCCTTGCGGGCGTCGACCTTGGTCACCAGCCGCTCCGCGATGGTGCGCTCACTGTCGCTCACCGCCGCCAACATGTCGTCGGCCATGCGGCTCTCACCGGTCTGGCGAGCGCAGCTGACGGCCTCTGCCAGGAGCTTCGGATCCTTCGAGCGGATCTGAGCGATGGCCAAGGAGTGACGACAGCCCATCTCCGGACGGCCGGCCCAGCGGTGCAGCCGTGCCAGTCGCTCCTGCGAGGCCACGTCGTCCGGACGTACGTCCACCACGCTGCCCAGGATGCGGATCGCGAGATCGCGATCGCCGGAGCGCGCCGCCAGATCCGCTCGCGCCGTCAGGGCCTCGGGGTCCAGGGGCTCCTTCTCGCTCCAGCGCTCCGCCGTCGTGAACGCGCGCTCCACGTCGCCGGCCAGGGCATACAGCGTGTACACCTTCTTCACGGCTTCGCGCCGGTTCGGGTTCTGGTCGAGATCGCGCTCCGCCGCGGCGATGGCCGACGGCGTCGCCGCCTTGGGAGTCACGCGCCCGGCCTCGATGGTGCCCTTGCGCTCCCAGATACGGCGCATCGGGATCATGCGCCGCGGCTGGCGCCACATCGGGGGCTCCTCGTCCACGGCGATTTGAGGCGGCGCCTTCGCAGCTTCGCTCGCGGCGAAGTCGCCCGAGGTTGCCGCCGGCTTCGGCGCGGGGCGCGCCATCGGAGCCGAGGCGTGGCCGCGGCTCAGGCCTCCAGCGCCGGACGCGGTAGCGCCGCCAATCGCCATCGGACCGTTCGCGCTCTTGGACTTCTTGTACCCACTGTCGTCCTTGGCCGAAAGGCCGTCGAAGGCGTCGGCTTCTTCGTCGTCCACGTCGATGGCGCCCGCCGCGACGGACGACTCCGCCGCCTCTTCGCCGGTCCACTGATGCGAGGTGCGCGTGTTGTCGAGGCCGAAGGCGCGGAACATGGCTTCGCTCTCCAGCACCAAGAGCGAGGTGAAGCGGCTGGCCACGTCGAAGGCGCTCGACAGGCGGATCGCTTCCTTCTTCGACTCAGCGTCCGTCTCCCGCTCCAGATCCTGGATGCGGGTGGCAGCGAACAGTCGTGGCACGAAGGCGTTGCCCTTGGATTCGCTGGCGGCGAGCTTCAGCGGGTAGCGCTGCTCGAAGCTCTCCTTGCCGAGCTTGCCGCGCACCACCACCGTGCCGTCCAGCTGGCTCTTGTCCATGCGGGCGACGACCAGCTCTTCACTTCCCGCCAAAATGCTACCCACGCGCTTGGGCGCCACCTCCGTGAGGCCCGGCGGCAGCTCCACGACCACGTCGCGCAGCGTGGTGCCGTAGGTCGCCCCCAGCACTGCGTAGGCCGCTTCCGCCGTGGTCTGACCCGGCACGAAGGGCAGCACCACACCACCGCCGCCGCGCGCGACGGCGTCCAGCGTGTCCAAGTCGGAGTCGGCGCCCACCGCCACGGTGGTCACCGTGCCGCTCCCGGGAGGCACCGCACGCTCCACGGCGCGCGTCACGTAGGCCGGACGGATCTCGCCCACGGTGGGCGTCCCATCACCGATGTACACGATGCGGAGCTCACCGTTCGCGCCCGAGACCGCCTTGCGGGCCGCCGCGATGGATTGGGTCACGTCCGAGGCACCCTCCGGCGCGATGCCTTCCAAGAATCGCTTGGCGTCCACCGCCGCTTGAGCGCTCGGCGTCTGCACGCCGCCGGGCAGCACCTGGCACTCCGTGTCGCAAGCGAGCAGCGTGAAGTGGTCGCGCCGATCCAGCTCGCGGATGGTCTTGGAAGCGACGGCCGTCGCGCGCCGGTAGCTCTCGCCGTACATCGAACGACTGGAGTCGACCACCACCGCCACGGTGCGCTCCACGGCTTCGCGGGCGCGGGGCAGCTTGGGCCGCAGCGCCAGCGCCACGTAGGCGTCGTCCTGGTGGGCGTCCGCTTCCTCGCCGGCCTTCTTTGCGATCTTGTCCTTTTCGCTCGCCGGCGGCTGGTAGGCCCAGGCCGTGAGCTCGGCGTCGCGATTCGCCAGCGCATACTCCACGGTGAGGTCGCCGCTCGGCGAAAACCCGTTTTGGTGCATGCTGAGCTCGTCCGCGTCGCCACTCTTGGCCCTGGACAGCTCGTAGCCGCGGCTCTTCACGCCGAAGGTCGGGTCGTTTCCGCGCACCTGGATGTCCACGTCGAACTTGTCGACGCGGGTGGAGCCGCTCGGGTCGTGCGCCAGCGGATAGCTGTAGCGCCGCACGCCGCCGGTCGGGTGGATCACCTGGGTGTAGGCGAGCACCACGCGCCGCGAGCCCTTCTTCGGGATGGGATAGATGCGCAGCTCGAAGCGCCCGCCGCGCTGCCACTCGAGCAGCGCAGGATCGCGCCAGGGCCCCGGCACCCACACGATCTCGTCCTTGATCTCGCGACGGATTTGCGGAGCCGCGTTCACGATGGCGCCGCGCCAGATGGCCGCTGCGCGTTCGCGATCCACGAAGGCGCCCTCTTCCATCTTGCCGTCCACCTCCAGCGCCAAGCGCTCGATCTTGGCGTCCGGCGGGATCGGGAAGCGGTAGATGCCTTCCAGCACGTCGTTCGTGGTGTTGGTGAAGGTCTCGTCCACCTCGGTGCGGGCCATGGCGCCCGCGATGCGTACCTTCACGGAATGCGCCGTGAGGGTGACCGCGCCGGCGCGCTCCTGCTTCTCCCCGGGCTTCTTGGCGGAGAGCTGGCCCAGGCCGCGGGAGGTCGCCTCTTCACTCGGATCTTCCGCCAGGGTGGATTCGCTCCAGGCCAGGGCTTCACCCAAGGCGGGCGCGGAGCTCACGAAGGGCGGAGCCCCGGCCACCACGCGGCCTTCTTCGCCGGCGCGCACCTCCACGGAGCGGTCATTTTCGTCGGTGAGCTTCACCACGCCGCGGCTCACGTCCACGGTGGCGCTGTCGTCCACCACCGAAAGCGCGAGCTTGGTGCCGAGCACCTCCACGTGCCCCTTTGGCAGATCGAAGCGCGCCGTCTGTCCTTCCACGTGCGCCACGTCTGCCACCAACGCGCCGGACTCGAGCTTGGCGCGCCGTGACTCGTCGCCCGTGAGAGACAGCCGCGTGGCGCGGTCCAGCACTACCTGGGTGCCGTCCGCGAGCTCCACGTGCGCGCGGGTGCTGCCATCCGTGACCAGCACGGAGCCCGCGCCGATCTCGCCGTCCTTCGAAAGCGGCGTGCAGCTGGCGCCTTCGGGGTCGCACACCTTGAGGCCCCCCGCCGGTCCGCTCACGGCCTGCACGGCGCCGCGCCAAGCGCTCTTGGACTCGCCCAGCCCCACGCCGCCGCCGGAACGCATCACCACGATCGCCGCCGCCGCCGCCGCCACCAGAGCGCCCGCGCCACCGGCGATCAGCCAGCGTCGACGCTTGGAGAACGACAGCACCCGCGGTCGCGCGTCCACCGGCTCACGCACCGGCGGCGGCGCTTCTTCACGCGCCGGATGGTCCTCCGTGCGGGCCGGGACGTCTTCCGTGCGCGCGGGCACGTCCTCCGTGCGCGCCGGCGTGCTCCCGGTCTGCGCCGGCATCTCTTCCGTGGCCGTCGGCGCGGGGAGCTCCTCACTGCTCGCGGGCTCTTCCGGCGCCGGCACGCTGGGCAGCGTGTCGCCGCTCTTGGCCTCCGCGGCAGGCTCCGGAGCGCGCTCCACCGGCCCCGACTGCGTGTGAGGGAAGCGTCGGTCGAGCTCCGCCAGCACGCGCGTTTCGAGATCCGCCGGGGCTTCGTAGTCCAGCGCCGCGTCCGCCACCATCGCCGGCAGCGCTTCGGCATCGTGCCGCGCATCGCGGCAGCGATCGCAATCGGCCACGTGATCGTAGAGGCGATCCGCCGCCGAGCCGTCGAGGATCTCTGCCATGTGCTCCTCCACCTCGGCGCACAGGACGTCCTGGTTCGTGTCGGTCATCGTCTCACTCCTTGCTTCCCACTGCATCCCTGAGCTTCGCCAGGGCTCGTGACACGCGCTTGCGTGCCGTAGCTTCTTCCACCCCACATGCGATCCCCACCTCTCGGAACGAGAGCTCGCTGGCGTAGCGGAGCACCAGCGCTTCTCGTTCGCTCGGGCGGATCGTCGACAGCGCCGCACGCGCCCGTTCCGCGCGCCGACGCCGTTCGATCATCTCCTCGGCGCCGTCGCCGCGCTCCGAGTCGTGCACCAAACGCAGCCGCGAGGTACGTCGCGCCGTGCGCTCGAGGTGCCGCGCGCATTTGCGCCGCGCGATGGCCAAGAGCCACGCGCGAATCGACCCTTCGCCGCGAAACCCCGCGAAGCCCGCGTGGGCGTCGATCAGTGTCTCTTGCACCAGGTCATCGGCTTCCGAGCTCGAACCCACCATCGCCATGCACAGCCGGCCGATGGCCGTGCCGTGGTGGCGTGCGCACAAGGAAAGTGCCGTACGGTGATCGCCACTCGAAATGGCGTCGCCGATGGCGCGATCCTCCGCTGATGTCTCGAGGTTCGTCTTTGGGACTGTCGCTTCTGTTTCCGCCATGTGCCCGCCCATGCTCCGCTCCTCGCTCGTCTAGGAAGTGGATTCGAGTCGTCGGTTCGTGACCGAAAAAGACAACGGAAGAGCCGGGCCGAGCTTGCACGAGCGGGGCGTTACCGCGTTGGACCAACAAGCGGCCCCGGACCCAAGCAGTGGAATTTGTTGGTTTTTGTTGATGGCGGCGCGATCCCCGGCGGGTCCCGGATCGCCCTTTTGCTACGGTCGTCGGCACGGCGCCGGCGGTTCGGCGTCGAACACCCGTGGAGGACCCGTGGCCGAGAGCATCGAGAAAAGCCTCGAGCCCGCGCTCGCCGCCGCTGTGGCGCGGCTGATGCCGGGGGCGGAGCTGATCTCCGTGCGGCCCTTCGGCGTGGACGAGGGCGAAGAGGATCTTGGGACGCACAAAGGCATCGGCTACGGATCGCCGCTGCGGCTCACGGTCCGCCGCGCGGACGGTCGGCAGGAGACTTTGGTGTTCCACACCGCGAAGGCGGACCAGTTCGGTCACGACCGGCGCGCGGATCGCGCGGCGGAGATGCTCCTCGGCTTCGATCGCTTCGGCGGCATTCCGGCGCACGTCGCGGCGTTGGACGTGGGCGCCGTGTCGAAGGACGGCGAGCGGCTCATCTCCTTGGCGGAGGCGGGCGAGTTCTATCTGCTCACCAGCTACGCGGAGGGTCACCTGTACGCGGACGAGCTCCGGGAGATCGCGCGCCGCGGTTCGCTCACGCCGCGGGATGGTGAGCACGCGGAGGCGCTCGCGCGCTACCTGGTGGCGCTTCATTCCGAGCGCATCGATGACCCACGTCGCTACCAGCGGGCGATCCGAGACCTGGTGGGTAGCGGTGAAGGCGTGTTCGGCCTGGTCGACGCCTACGCGGACGACGTGCCGGCGGCATCGCCGGAACGCATCGCCGCCATCGAGACCCGCTGCGTGGAGCACCGGCGCCGCTTGAAGAAGCAGAGCGAACGCCTGCGACGGACCCACGGCGACTTCCACCCCTTCAACGTCGTGTTCCAGAACGGCGAGCCGGCGGTGCTGGACGCCTCCCGCGGCTGCATGGGAGACGCCGCGGACGACGTCACCTGCATGGCCATCAACTACGTGTTCTTCGCGGTGGAGCACCCTGACACCTGGCGGGGCGTGTTCTCCGAGCTGTGGCACCGTTTTTGGCGCGTGTACCTGCAGGCGAGCGGAGACCGGGAGGTCTTGCGGGTGTGCGCGCCGTTCCTGGCCTGGCGCGGCCTGGTGGTGGCCAACCCGCTCTGGTACCCCCAGGTCAGCGAGGGCGCCCGGGACCGGGTTCTCCGGCTGATCGAGAAAACGCTGGACGCCGAGGCCTTCGATCCCGCATTTGCGGACGAGGTGCTGGCATGAGCGGAGTGGTGGTCTGGCTCACCGGGAAGCCGTCGTCGGGCAAGACGACGATGGCTCAGCACGTTGCGAGCGTTCTGCAACGGCAGGGCACGCCGGTGTGTGTGCTCGACGGCGACGAAGTGCGCACCGCGATGGTGCCCAAGCCCGGCTACGATCCGAAGACGCGGGACGAGTTCTACGCCACGCTGGCGAACGTCGCGGCGTTGCTCGCGCGGCAGGGCCTGGTGGTGCTGGTGAGCGCCACGGCCTACCTGCGCGGCTTTCGCGACCGAGCGCGGAGCGTGGCGCCGTCTTTCGTGGAAGTGTACGTGCACGCCAGCCAGGAAGAGGTCGAGCGGCGCGACTCGAAGGGGCTGTACAAGGCCGTCCACGCCGGACGCATCTCCGGCGTCCCGGGCGCCGACATCGTATTCGAGGAGCCCCTCGCCCCGGAGGTGCGCGCCGACGGCGGTAAGGACGAAGCCGCGGTCGAGAAGCTCTTGGCGGTGATCGCCGAACGGACCTGAGCGTGCCGGAGCTGCCCGACGTCGCGGTGTACCTCGAGCGCATCGACGCGCTGTTTCGTGGCCAGCGGCTCGAACGGGTGCGGGTGGCGTCCCCCTTCTTGGTGCGGAGCTTCGACCCGCCCATGAAAGAGGCGGAGGGTCAGCGGCTGCTGGGCACCCGCCGCATGGGCAAGCGCCTGGTGCTCGAGCTCTCTTCGGATCTGTTCTTGGTGCTGCACCTGATGATCGCCGGGCGCCTGCGCCTGCGCGACGTGGGCGCGGCCGTCCCCAAGAAGCTCGGCCTGGCGGCCTTCGATTTCGAGACCGGCGCGCTGCTCTTGACCGAGGCCAGCAGCAAGAAGCGCGCGAGCCTGCACCTGGTGCGCGGCTCGGCGGCCCTCGAGCCCTTTCGTCGCTCCGGGGTGGAGCCTCTGGAGGCGAGCGCCGATGCGTTCGCGGAGGCCCTACGCCGGGAGAATCGCACGCTGAAGCGCGCGCTCACGGATCCGAACATCGTAAGCGGCGTGGGCAACGCCTACTCCGACGAGATCTTGTTCACCGCGAAGCTGTCACCGGGCAAGCGCACCGGCCAGCTCGGGGACGACGAGATGGAGCGATTGTGGCGCGCCACGGTGGACACCCTCACGCAGTGGACCTGTCGCTTGCGAGAAGAAGTGGGCGACGGGTTTCCGGAAAAGGTGACGGCGTTCCGCGAGGGCATGGCGGTGCACGGTCGCTACAAGCAGCCGTGCCCGGTGTGTGGCACCCTGGTGCAGCGCATCCGCTACGCCGACAACGAGCTCGACTACTGCCCGCGCTGCCAGACGGACGGACGCTTGCTCGCGGATCGCGGGCTGTCACGACTCTTGGGCCAAGACTTCCCGAAGCGGATCGAAGAGCTGGAAGAACGGCAGGCCGAGACGAAGCGCCGGAGCTGAGGCGAGCCGCAGCCGTGCTGTGCACTCGAGTCCGTTTCGGCGGCTCTGGTCGATGTCCCTCTGTGCCAACGTGGCTTGAGACAGCCTCCCTCTGGAAACCTGTGTAGCAAAGGGCGGAGAATGGTCGTGAATCGTGCCCAAGCCAAACCCCATGCGTACGTCGCACTACGAGACCCCGAACAACGGAAGTGGAGTCGCCAACGAAACCGTTCCGCGCAAGAAGCGCCGAAGGTTCACCGCGGCGGAGAAGCTTCGCATCGTTCGTGAGGCTACAGCCTGTGCATTGATGGTCTGCGTCGTTCCTGCTGGTGGGTGTGGCAGCACGAGCGCCGACCCCAGCAAGGACGGAGGTGCCGGCGGTACACACGATGGCGGCGTAGGGGTGCAGTGTGACGACGGCGCGTGGCGCACCATTGCGCCCCCGAGCGACGCGGCTCGGTCGTATCACGCGGCGCGCCGGTTCAATGACGAGGTCATCGTATGGGGCGGGCTGGACGCCCGGCTCGGTGCAGGACCGAAGCAGCGACTGAGCTCCGGCTGGCGCCTGAACGTGCTGACCGGACACGTAAGCCCTTTGGCCCTCGAAGGCGCTCCGACGCAGCGCAAGGAGTACCCGGCTGTCGCGCTGATGGGGCACTCGCTCTATGTCTGGGGTAACAACCTGGAGCTGACTGAAGCTCAAGGACGCCGGTATGATCTGGATACGGACCAGTGGCTGGAAATGAGCTCGCAGGGCGAGCCGTCGCGGCGCGAGTATATGCACGCCCCCCAACCCCGCGGGATGTCCTGGGTGATCTGGGGGGGCGATATCGCAACTGGACCGGTTGCGAACGGAGCACGCTACGACGCGGAGACAGACTCATGGCAGGCCATCCCAGACGCGCCGTTCGTCAACTCATATGCTGGCGACGTGAGCCTGAGCGACGGCCGCACGCTGTCTTGGGGAGGACAGACAGATGGCAACACGATTGCTGCGGGGGTAACGTTGAACGCGGCTGCGACTGAATGGACTACCCTACCCTCCGGGAACGCGCCACCAGTACTGTATTCACCGCTGGTCGAGTACGCCCCGCTGAACAACTCACTGCTGGTCTGGGGCAATGAACCACTCAATGATGGCAGGCGCTTCGACATTCCATCATCTAGCTGGCAGGCTATGTCGACGGACGGATCGCCCTTCGCTCATTCGGGAGCTGCGGCAGTTGCCGGAGTCACGGCGGACCGAGAACGCCTCGTCGTATTCGGCGGCGTTTCCCTCGAAGGGAAGCTGAGCGACGGCGGCATCTACGACGTGACTACTGATTCCTGGTCCGCTCTGCCAAGCGGGGCGTGCGCTCCGCCAGGACTTCAAGGCGCGAGTATGACCGCGGTCGACACCGCCGAGGGGAGCTTCATCGTCATCTGGGGCGGCGTGGACGACGCGAAGGATCCGGAACGTGGCTACATCCTGAAGCTCCCGGAGTGAGCCGGCGTAGCGCGAGGGTTCCGCGCCGGACCAGCCCCCTCTGGTGTCGACCTCGGGCTCAGCAGCCGTGCATCCAGTCGCCCATCCCGTCTTCGAGGGGCTTGCTCGAGCCGTTGTCGAAGCGGACGGCGAGCTGGGCTTCACACGCCTTTGGCAGCTTCTCCTTGGGCAGCCAGATGTCGAAGACCCCGTCCTTGTGGTTGGACGAAGCGACGACGATGGAGCCCTTGTGCTTTTGGGTGAAGGTCGCCTGGTAAGCGATGGCCTTGCCCTCCGGAACCACGCGCCGGCCGTCGGCGTCGAGCAGCACGACGCGCACCAGGGCCTTGGGTCCGCCGAGGTCGATCTCCACGATGTGCACCGCGACGACCGTCCGAAAGCTTTCGGCGGAGCTCTTGGCGAGCTCGCAGCCGGCGCTCTCCGCGTGCACCCAGTGAGTTGGCGAGGACGGCGCGTCCGCCGGCTTCCAGGCGCACTTCGGTGCAGCGAGAGCTGGTTCGGGTGGAGACGTGGAGGGGGTCGGAAGCGTGGAAGGCGCCGGGGCAGTGACGGACGTGGTCGACGGCACGGACGGCGCTGCAGTGCGCGGGGTCGACGACGTATCCGGACAGCCCACCAGCAGGGGGACGCAAACCGTTGGAACCCAGAGCCGAGTCACCGCGCCAGGCTACTGCGCCGAGCACCCGGGTCAACTCCAGGGGTGAGGCTGTTCGCACCGCGAGCTTCCGCGGCGGACCAACCCCCTGCTGGAAACGGTGGCCGAAGCGCCGGAGCCGAGGCCGGGGTATGCTTCGGCCATGGTGCGCGCGTTCGGATTGAGTCTGGTGGTGTTGGCGCTCTCGGTGGGATGCGGCTCGGAGGACGACGGCAGCACCCTCCCGAACGGAGGAAACGGCGGCGGCAGCGCGGCCGGAGGGGGCTCCGGTGCGTCGGGCAGCGGCGGGCTCATCGGCATCGGCGGCGCGAGCGGCAGCGGCGCGGGCGCGGGTACCGGCTCCGGCGGCAGCGGCGGCTCGGCGGAGGTGTGCGACGGCGTCGACAACGACAACAACGGCATCATCGACGACGTGGACGTGGGCAACGACGGCATCTGCGACTGCCTGCTGATCGCCACCCTGGGTCTCAAAGGCGAGTGGGGCGCAGGCAACATCTTCGCCACGTGGCTCTCTCAGCGCAGCGACAACGGCGCCACGGACCTGAACGACGCCGTGCTCACCGACGCCCTGCTCGAGAAGTACCAGGTGATCGTGGTGCAGGACGTGAGCAAGATGAACCGCACGTACTCGGCCTCGGAAGTGGCGGCCCTCGAGAAGTGGGTGAAGGGCGGCGGCGGCGTCATGACCCTCATCGGTTATGCGGATCCGAGCGAGATCGCCAACGTGAACCTGCTGCTCGCGCCCTTTGGGCTGAGCTACGGCTCCCAACAGATCTTGCAGAAGCAGGGGGGCAACACCGTGCCCGTCACCAACTGGGTCACGCACCCCGTCACCGCGGGCGTGCAGAAGGTGGGCGTGGACAACGGCTACCCGGTGCAGGGTGGCACGGTGCTGGCGAGCGAGGGCGGCTTCGACGTGCTCGCAGCCGCCACGCAGAGCGAAGGCCACGTGTTGGTGTGGGGCGACGAATGGATCACCTACGACAGCGAGTGGAGCGGTCACCCGGACTACCAGGTGGAACACTTCTGGCTCAACGCCATCAAGTGGCTGACACCGGCGAAGGAATGTCAGGTGGCGGTGCCGCCGGTGCGCTGACGCTCAGCGACGCCGGCTCCACAACGCGAGCCCCACGCGCCAGAGCAGCCATGGCGGCAGCACGAAGGTGACGAGCAGTCGCAGCGCGAGGAGCGCGCCCAGAGGCGCGAGCCAAGCGAGGCTTCCGCCGTTCAAAATGCTGGCCAAGACGTCGCGGCTCGCCAGTGTGCGCGCGAGGATCCACTCGATGATCACTGCCGCGACGAGCACGCTGGCCGGCAAGCGCAATCGTTTCATCGCGGCCTCGCGGTGAGCATGGCCAGGAGCAGCGCGTCGCCCAGGGCGCCGCCCACGGCGAAGCGCTCGCCATCGCCGGAGCTCGTGGGGATGCCGAACAAAAGCGCCGTGCGCGTGAGGGCGATGTAGCCGTCGCGATCGCCGTGAGCGCGCGCGGCGCCGATGCCAAAACCCGTCGCGCCCACGGACACGCCCAGCAGGATGGGGCCCGCGTTGACGTCGCCCGAGCCCGAAAACCCCGGGGCGTACTCGCGCACGCCGCCAAAGCCCAGGAACGTGGAGCGCTGGCGTTCCACCGCCTGGTACAGGTCGCGCGAGAGGGAGGGCACCGCGAAGCTGATGAAGTAGGCGGCGACGGCGGTGCCCGAGCCTCGGGGCCCGTCCTTCGCTCGGCACGACCCGCTCACCAAGCGTTGTACCAGGTAGCCGTCGCCCTCCTTGCTCACCGCGCAGGTACGGAAGCGCTCTGCCCAGGCAGACAGCTCCTTCGGTGGCGGGCGTCCGGTGGCTTCGGCGTGCAGGCCGATGGAGCCCGCCACTGCGGCGACGTCCGGCGGCCAGGTCTCCCCCGGATAGGTCTCGATCATGCCGGTGGGGGAGGCGAACAGCCGCTGGGCGAGGCGCGCCGTGATGCGATCGTGGAGTGCGGCCAGGTCGGTGCCGGGGTCGTGCTTGCGCAGCATGCCGAGGCCCAGGTTGACGTAGCCGAGGTAGGCGTGCCCCGCGCCGGGGGCCATGGCGATCACGCCGTTCTGCCCGTATACGCTGCGCGCGTAGTCCAGGGTCTTCGGGTCCGCGAGGTGATGCGCGGCGATGCGCATCGCCGGCAGATAACGCTCGGCCAGCGCCGGTTGCTCTTCGACCAGCTGCCCCAGTCCCAGCAGCGTCATCTGGTAGATGGCGACGGCGCTCTGTCCGTCGAAGCGCGATCGCCCGCTGTGATAGAAGAGCAGGCCGCGCTGCTGCTCCACGGTCTCGCGCACGCGCTCCGCCAGGGCCGCCCGCGCCCCCGGAGTGCCGTCGTACCAGCGGGCCGCGCTCAGGCCGAACCAGGCTCGGGGCGCGAGCTCCACCCAGGCCGCGAGGCACAGGAGCGCCACGGCCATGCGTTTCTGCAGCGAGGGCATCCGCGCGGGAGCGTACCCCGAGTCGTTTCCCTGGGGATGTCGCTTCGGCGCGGAACCTCGCGGCCACGCGCCGCGCCGCGGACCACGACGGGGCTCGCGCCGGCCCGACAAAGGAATCCGTCACTTGTCATTCGGGGCCGGCTCTGCTGGGGTGAAGCGCGAAGGAGGATCCGCATGTGGACGATCATCCTCGACCGTCGAACGAGCCTGCTCTGCGTCGCGCTGGCGGTCGGAGCTTGCGACAAGAAAGAGCAGGCGACGCCAGAGCCGGCGCCCAGCACCACCCAGAGCGCGGAGCCGCCGGCGGAACCCGAAGCGGGACCGTGTAGTGCCGGGAGCGACCCGGTGGTGCTCGATACCACGGACGGCTACGTCTACGACCTGGCCCAGGACGCGGGCTACGTCTACTACGGCCGCTGGCAGCTGTACGGCAACCGCGGCGACTTGCGGCGCGCGCGCAAGGACGGCAAAGGCGGCATGAACCTCTCGTCCCTGTCGCTGGAGCCCCGCGGCGTGGTGGTGGACGACAAGAACGTGTACTTCACCGCCGGCATTCGCTTGATGCAGATGCCCAAGGCCGGAGGGGATTCGAAAGTGCTCGCGCCGAAGTTTTCGTCTTTGAGCATCACGGCGCACGACAAGTACATCTACGGTGTGCCCGGAGACTACGGGCCCTACGATCGGCTCATCCGCGCGGACACCACGGACGGAAAGACCTACGAGCTGGACGTGTCCGAGCGACCCGACACCAAGGAACAGCCCCGGGGTTTCAGCGACATCGCTGCGGACGACGAGAGCATTTTCGTCACGGACTCGAGCGGTGATCGCGTGCTGAAGTTCACACACGAACGCGCCAAGCCGAAAGTGCTCGCTAACAAGCAGCCGAAGCCCTTTGCACTGGGTATCGACGCGGACACCGTGTACTTCACCCTGGCGCAGAAGGGCGATCTGATGAAGATCGCCAAGTCCGGCGGCAAGGCGGAGAAGATCGCCTTCGGCCTGGTGCAAAACTCCCCCCTCGCGGTGGACGACAAGGGGCTGGTGATGGTGGCCAAGGGCAAGGACGACGACTCGCCGACCTTCTTGGTGATGATCGACAAGGCCGGGGGCGCACCGAAGCCACTGTCCAAGGTGCCGGACGGAAACTACGTCGAGGTCGTCGGCCTGGACGCGAAGTGCGTGTACTGGGTGCAGCGCGAGGCCGGCGCGAAGACCACGGTGTTTGCGCGCGCGCGTTAGGGCCCGTCCGGGCGCTCAGGGTAGAAGCTCGAACTTGGCGGCGTCCCGCGCTTCGGCGATGGCGCCGGCGTCGGCGTCGTGGGGCGCGAGCCAGTACACCATTTCGTCGGCTTCCCAGGTGTAGGGCTCGCCGTTCAGGCGCACGCGTCCTTCGGCGACGGCGAGCGTCGCTTCCTTCAGAGGGACGCTTGCGAGATCTCGCAGCAGGGCCTCGAAACGCCCTTGGCGTCCGGGGTCCACGAAGCGCATGGCGTAGCGCGCGGCGTAGGCGGTGTGGAGCCACGCCGGCCGGAAGGCGATGCCCGCGAGACCGAGGCGCTCCGCCGTGCGTGCCAAGAGCTGCCCCGCTTCCCGCGCCAGGCCGAGGCCCGGCTCTTCTTGCCCCGGAAGCCGTGGGCGTTGGTCACTGAAGCGACCGCGGGGATGGCGCAAGGTGAGCCAATGCACGTAGAGCACGTCTTCTTCGGCGACCCGTCGCTTTTCCAGCACCACCTCGATGAGCAGGTGCTCCTTGCCCTCGGCCTTGGCGAACACGCGCATGCGATCGCCCTGGTCGCTGCGATCCACCGCCACGCGGAAGGCGCCGTAGCCGAGGCGCCGGAGCTGCTCGAGCACGCCGTAGCGCGACAGCGCGTACTCCAGCCCCTCCGAGGTGTAGAAGTCGAGCAGCCGTGGTGTGAAGTGACCCCGGCGCTCGAGGCTGCTCATGAGATCCGCCTCGGTGATGACCAACGCGCCTTCCAGCTCGTCGCGACGGATTTCCCGCGCGATGGCCGAGAACTCCGTGCTCAGGGGGTCCGCGTCCTCCGGGATCGGTTCCGTGGACTCGAGGCAGATGGCCAGGGCCGTGCCTGCCAGCACGCGCCACGCTTGCGAGCTGTAGCCACCTCCGGGGAGCCACACGCTGGGGACGTCGACGATGGCGCGGTACACGGCCAGGTCGCGGCGGCGGGCGCCCATCAGCGACAGTGACAGCCCGCCCAGGCGATCTCCGGCGAGCACGTCGCCGCCGGCGATCACGAACACCAGTCCCGCGGGCGGCATGCGGCCGAGCAGCGCGGACAGCGCCGCCATGTAGCTGTCGTCGTCGCAGTCTGGGGGCAACGCGGTTTCGTCAACGCTGGGCATCGGTCCCCAGCTGGTGCCCGAGAGCGATCCGACCCACACGCTGGGGTCGCCTTCGAAGCACTCCGCGAGCCCGTCCGGCGGATGCGCGTCCAGGTCCACCACCACCACGCGCTTCTTGAAGCCTTCTGCGCGCAGCGCGGCGACCGCCACGGCGATGTCGTTCAGGGCGCAAAAGCCGCCGCCGCGGGAGGGTCCGGCGTGATGAAAGCCGCCCAGGAGGTTCATGGTGGGACCGCGCCGGCCGAGGCTGGCGCGGGCGGCGTTCAGGGTGCCGCCGCAAGCCAAGCGCACGGTGGACAGCACCTCGTCCACCACCACGTCGGAAGGATCCACCGCGAACACGTTGCCCAAGACCTGTGGATCGTTGAGCTGCTCGAGCCACTCCTGCGTGTGGACCCGCGCGAGATCTTCGTAGCGGACGCGGACCGGCCGCCTCAGATCTCGATCGCTGATGGCGCCAACGGACAAGAGATGGAACGCGACCAGATCCGAACGCCGCGGCTCGAAGCCGGTCTGCGCCTCGATGCTGGCGAAGGGCAGGCGATACGCGGGATCGAGCCAGATGGGCACGGCGTGCCCACTCGCCCAGCGCCGCACGCGGTTGGCGATCCGCTTGAGCATGCGGATCAGGGTTCGGCTTTGGGCGGTACCGTGAGCACTGGAGTGGAGCACATGCGGACGAGCTTCTCCGCGATGCTTCCGAGGAGCAGATAGCGAACGCCGGTGCGCCCGTGCGTTCCGATCACCACCAGGTCCGCCCCCGTGCGCTGGGCCGTGGTGAGGATCGCGCTGGCGGGCTCTCCGGACTCCAGGTGGTGCGTGAGGGTGACGCCCGGCGGCACCTTCACCTTGGCCAGGAAGTCGGTCATCTCCGCCTCGGCGTTGTCTCGGATCATGTCGACCAGGGAGCGGGACGGTGATCCATCTTTGCCCAGCACCGTCATGTCCGGCACGTACTCCGGGCGATCCCAGATGTGGACGATGTCCACGTTGGCCCCCAGCTGTCCGGCCAAGAACAGCGCGTAGTCCAGGGCGGAGCGACAGTGGTCGGAGTAGTCGACCGGGACGAGTATGCGAGAAAAGCTCATGGCGGTTTCTGTCCTCCCGTGAGGGGGCGACGCGGCCGGCTATTTACCAAGAAAGGGGGCGATGGGCTCGCCGTCGAGATTCGAGGGGGAAAACCCCGCCCGAAATGCGTAGGCGCGTGAGTGGGACGAGGGACACATGGTAGATTGGAGCCCATCGTGACGCGACCGGAGGACCGCACCCCCGATCCCGAGGAGACCGTTTCTCTGGAGAGCGCCCCCATCCCGGCGGCGCTCCGCCGGTCGGGCAAGCCGTTCCTGCTCGAGCAGGTCCAGGGGCCGGGTGCGCCCCGGCAGTTCGTGCTGGAGCTGTCGGAGATCGTCATCGGTCGTTCGCTCCAGGCGCACATCTCCGTGGACTCCAGCCTCATTTCCCGCAGGCACGTGGCGCTCCGGCGCTCGGGGCCGGAGTACAGCTGCGTGGATCTCGGGAGCAAGAACGGCTTCTACGTGAACGGCGTGCGCGCGCATTCCGTCGTGCTCCAAGACGGGGACACCGTGCAGCTCGGAGACATCATCATGATCTACCGGGAGGGCGGATGAGCGCCTTCGTGCGCTTCTGGGGCACGCGGGGGTCGATCCCCACGCCGGGGCACAAGACGCGGCGCTATGGCGGCAATACGTCCTGCGTCGCGGTTCGCTTCGACGACTTGCTGTTCGTGTGCGATGGCGGCACGGGGCTCCGGGAGCTGGGTCAGACGCTGATGGAGCAGCACGGCGACGAGCCTCTGGAGGCGCACCTCTTTTTCAGCCACACGCACTGGGATCACATCCAGGGCTTTCCGTTCTTCATGCCGGCGTACTCCGAGAAGAACCGCATGTTCGTGTACGACGCCACCCACGAGGACGATCGCATACACCGACTACTGCTCGGCCAGATGCGCTCGGAGTACTTCCCGGTCACGTTCTCGGACCTCGGCTCGAAGATCATCTCGCGCAATCTGGATAGCGGCGCCACCGTCATCGAAGGCGTCACCGTGCGGCACATGGAGCAGACCCACCCCGGCCGTAGCTTCGCCTACTCTTTCGAGAAAGATGGCGTGAAGGTGGTGTATGCCACGGACAGCGAGCTCGACCTGGACCTGGTGAACAAGGCGGAGGCGGAGCGGAATCGCGACGCCCTGCGGGTGTTGCCCCCGGAGCTGGTTCGCTTCGCCGAGGGAGCGAACCTCCTGATCGCGGACGGTCAGTACACCGACGACGAATACCCGGAGAAGGTGGGCTGGGGACACGCCCGCGCCACCACCGTAGCGGACTTCGCCCACCAGGCCGGCGTGCGGCAGGTCGCTTTGTTTCACCACGACCCGATGCACTCGGACGACGACGTGGAAGCGACGGTGGCCGTGTGCCAGGACCGCGCCCGTCGCGCGCACAGTCCCAGCAAGGTGTTCGCCGCGCGAGAAGGCCTGGAGCTGCGCTTGGACTGAGCCTCAGGGCTTGTCGCGTAGAACCAGCACGGGGCAGTGGGCTCCCTTGAGCACTTCTTCTGCCACGGAACCGACCAATAGCCGCTCCAATCCCCTCTTGCCGTGGGTGCCGACCACGATCAGGTCCGCCTCCACCTCACGGGCCAGCTCCAAGATCGCGTCCGCCGGCTTGCCGAAGTCGACGGCTGCGCCCACGCGCTTGCGATTGATCTTGAAGCCGGATTTTTCGTACTCCGCGATCTGTTCGGAGAGGTAACGCTCGAGGGTGGCCTGAGCCTCTTCCAGGAACTTCTTGTGCAGCTCTTCGCTGAGCTCCTCTGGACGGCTCGGCATGTCGCCCTCTGCGACGGTGATGGCATACACCTGACCATCCCGGTACAGGGCGGTGGACAAAGCCGTGGACAGCGCCAGCTCCGAGGGCTTCTCGTAGTCGATGCCCACCACGATCTTGTAGGTGTCGGGGACGGGCGGCGACGGGGGCGGCTTTTCGACCATCGACCGCTACATGCCCCCTGCGCGGCGCCGCGGCAAGTCCCGAGGAGTGATAGTCTCCGCGCGCCGTGAACGACCCGCTACCCGAACACTGCATGAGCCGCTACTCGGTCCGCGTCCGCTTTGGCGAGACGGACTTGATGGGCATCGTGCACCACGCCACCTACCTCTCCTATTTCGAGGCGGGGCGGGTGGAATATCTGCGGCGCCGCGGCATCGAGTACCTCGAGTGGGCGACGCGCGGCATTCATCTACCGGTGGTGGAGGCCCGGCTGCGCTACAAGAAGACAGCGCGTTTCGACGAGCTCTTGTTGGTGGAGAGTCGGCTCTCGAAGCTCACGCGGGTCACCGTGGAGTTCTCCTATCGCATCTTGCGGGAGGCCGAGCTGGTGACGGAGGGTCACACCCTGCTCGCCTGCGTGGACGACGCCCACGTGCCCAAGCGCATCCCGCCGGACGTAGCCGCCGTGCTGCGCGGCCCCGAGCTCTCTCCGCGCGAAGAAGACCGCGTGTAGATGACCAGCGTTCGCACCACTCGCCGGCCGCTGACGGTGGTCGCGTTGATGCTCTCGGTGTTCATGGCGGCGCTGGAGGTCACCGTGGTGTCCACCGCGATGCCCACGGTGGTCGGGGATCTGGGTGGCGTGGAGCTGTACGCCTGGGTGTTCACCGCCTACGTGCTGTCGTCCACCGTGGGCGTGCCCATCTTCGGCAAGCTCGCGGACGTGTACGGCCGAAAGCGCATCCTGATCGGTGGCATCTTCGTGTTCTTGCTGGCGTCCGTGGCCTGCGGCCGTTCCACCGGCATGGCGTGGCTCATCGGCTTCCGTACGATCCAGGGCATCGGTGGTGGTGCGATGCAGTCGATGGCGCTCACGCTGGTGGGAGACATCTTCACGTTGCACGAGCGCGCGCGAATGCAGGGTGTGATTGGCGGCGTGTGGGGCGTGGCCGGCCTTGTGGGGCCCATCGTGGGCGGCACCATCGTCAACACCATCGGCTGGCAGTGGGTGTTCTACGTCAACGTTCCCTTTGGGCTGGGCGCGGTGCTGCTCCTCTGGCGCAATCTTCACGAGAACGTCGAACGCGTCGAACGACCACTGGATTGGGGCGGAGCCCTGTTGCTGGGCACCGCCGTGACGCTGGTGTTGGTCGGAGCGCGCGGCTCGCGAGCGGTGTGGGCGTTGCCGGCCGCTGTCGTCTTTGCGGGCCTGTTCGTCGTGGTGGAGCGCCGCGCCCCCGACCCGATCTTGCCCCTGACGCTGTTTTCCAAGCGGGTCATCGCCGTGGCCAGCGCTGCCGGAACGCT
The DNA here is from genome assembly GCA_020633235.1 of Polyangiaceae bacterium. Lineage (NCBI taxonomy): Bacteria > Pseudomonadati > Myxococcota > Polyangiales > Polyangiaceae > Polyangiaceae bacterium. The sequence continues at coordinate 618,787 of JACKEA010000001.1, forward strand.
CATCGGCGGGGCCTTGCTCGCCACGCTCACCTTCGTACCGCTCTTCGTGCAGGGTGTTCTGGGCGGCACGCCCACCCAGGCGGGAGCCACCATCGCGCCCATGGCCGTGGCCTGGCCCATCGCCAGCGCCCTCGGCGGCCGCATGATCCCGCGGCTGGGGTTCCGTCCGCTGGTGCGCGTGGGCCTCGCCGTCAACACCGTCGCGGCGCTGTCGATGGCCTGGGTGTTGGTCCCGGGAGTGGGACTCACCCTGCCGCGCGTCACCACCGCGGCGTTCGGCTTCGGCCTCGGGTTCGCCAACACGGCGCTGCTCATCGCGGTGCAGACCAGCGTGGGCTGGGCGGAGCGCGGCGTTGCCACGGCGAGCACGCTCCTGTTCCGAACGTTGGGCGGAGCTCTCGCGGTGGGCGTGCTCGGCGAGGTGCTCGGCGCGCGGCTCCGCGAGCGCCCGGAGCTGGCACACGAAGCGGCGGCCTTGTTGGCTGGCGCTCCCCACGGTGACGCCACGAACTCGGCGGCGCTTTCGGAGGCGCTCTCCGGCGGGCTCTCGTCCGTGTTCTGGGCGGTCGCGGGGCTCAGCCTCGGCGCCTTCGTCTTGGGCTGGGCGTTTCCCCGCGAGGTCCAGGAAGCGAGCTGAGCGTCAGGCCTCGATGCGCGCGATCCGGATCCGGGGGCCGGGCCGCACGGTGAGCGTGCGCAGGTTCTCGAAGCTCTCGCCATCCAGGATGGGCGCCAAGGGTTCCTCGCCGGTGGCCTCGATGCGCATCTCTTGTCCGGCCTTTTCCACCAGGTAGTCGCTCGGGATCTTGTCGCCGCGGGCCAGGCTGGGCAGCGCGCGGATCATTTCCATCGGCACGATGGCCCCGGCCTGGAAATGGATGACGCCGGCGGCGCTGGCCAGGGGGAACACGCGGAACACGCCCCCCAGGGAAACGTCGAAGGCGCCCGCGTGGATGGCGCCCTGCTCGTCGCTTCGGAGCTCCTCGCCGTCGATCCACACGCGAGCCCGCGTTGGTCGAAACACATCGCGTCCGTAGTCGAGCCAGCGCTGGGGAACCGGAGCACGCACGCGAGCGGCGGCGAAGGACGCCACCGCTCGACTCACCACCGACACGATCGCCGGCGCGCCCAAGCGCGGCTCGGAGTAGTACTTGGAGAAGAAGCGCTGTCCGATGCCGCCGGCGGCCAAGGCGAAGCCCAGGCGATGAAAGGCCTCGCCGCTTCCCAGGGCACCGGTGAGCTCGAGGCTGTCCACGCTGCGGGTCTCGATGCTGCGATCCATGCGCAGGCGCGCCACGACCTCCGACAAGATGCCGATGGCGTCGCCGCGCACGCCGACCTTGCGGGCGACGAAGTCGATGGTGCCGCCGTTGGTCGGTAGGAACGCCGGCAGAGCCTCAGGGTCCTTCACGATGGCGAGGGCCTCGTTCAAGACCCAATTCAACGTTCCATCTCCGCCGCTGATGGCGATGACCTCCACGCCGTCGTCGAGCAGCTCCCGCACCACGCGGTTGAGCTCCGACAGGTTCTCCGTCTCGGCGACGTGCCCGACCGATCCCACCACCTCGCGCACGCGCACAGAATCGACCGGGCGGCGCCCGGCGTTGGGGTTCAGGACCACGGCGAGGCGATGTTTCAAGCCGATGGGCACCTACCACCGGGTATGTCCCTTGTAAATGTCGACAAATGCTAAAGTTCAGGCCGCTCATGAGCGGAAAACAGCCGCCTCGCCGCCCCTCCATCCGGCCCTCGCTGGTGGACTCGGGCTGGGAAGAAGTTCCTTCCGTCGTCCCTGAGGACACGGTGCTCGATCCCACCGTGGACTCGAAGGAGCTGACGGCGCCGCTTCCATCCCAGCGTTTCGACGATCTGAACGTGCCCATCAAACGCAACAAGACCGTCGTCGGATTGGCGCCGCCCGGCGCTGGTGCGCCGGCTCCCGATCCCGCGGCACCGCCGCCGCCGATCCCGCCACCGCCACCGCCGCCGGTGTCGGTGCGCAGCGGCCAGCACCCGCCGCCCCCACCGCCGTCGCGCCCGCCGCCGCCATCGCATCGGCCGCCGCCCCCCTCGCGCCGTCCGCCACCGCGTTCGGTACCGCCGCCGGCGTCGGCGCACGGCTCGCAGCCGCCACCGCCGCCGCCCCCTTCGCGACGGCCACGCTCGGCTCCGCCTCCGGCGCCCAGCAGCGGACCCTTTGCTCCTCCGCCACCGCCGCCGCCCAGCGGTGGAGGTTTCGCGCCGCCGCCGCCCCCGCCGCCCTCGAGTGGTGGCGGCTTTCCTGCGCCGCCGCCGCCGAGCCCCGGCGAGTACGTGCCGCCGCCGCTGGAGGCTTCGCGGAACGTGCCGAGCCTCGGTCCGGCTCGCAAGCCGTACGACAGCCTGGAGTCGATCCACTCGTTGCTCGAGATCAGCTCCACACCGACCACCCTCTCCGACAGCTTGCTGGAGACGTCCGAGATGTCCGGCGAAGCGCCGCCGGCCGAGCCGCCGCCCGACGACAACACCGGTACCCGGCCGTTGGGAGAGGTCGCTTCGCCGCCCATGATGCCGGATCTCTCACCGGCGTCCGATGCCACCGCCAGCGCCGCGCCAGCGCCGCCGCCGTCGTCCAAGGGCCTCGCTCCCGCCGACGACGTACCGCTGCTGCAGCACGTGCTCAAGCAGAAAGCGCGCCTCGGCTCCACGGCCGCGCCGGTGGGTGTGTGGGCGGGCGCCGCCGCGCTGGTGTTCGCCGTGGGCGCGATGTGCGTCGCTGCGCTGTTCACCGCGCTGGTCACACGCAGCTCCGCTCCGCCGGCCGCTTCCGCGAGCGCCACCGCGAGCGCGCCGGAACCCCCGCCGCCGAGCGAGCCCGCCCCGGAAGCTTCCGCGCCGCCGCTACCAAAATCTCAGCTGGAGAAGGCCAGGGCAGGGGACGTCCAGGCCATCGCCGAGATCGAGAAGAAGCCCGCGGCGGAGCGCAGCGTGGAGGAGTCCGTCGCGTTGATGATGGGCAACGTCGCCGCCGAGCGCAAAGAGCTCGCGGAGATGGGCAAGGCCCTCGCCGGCAAGGAGCCCGACAAGGAACAGATCGATCGCCTGCAGAAGGCTTCGCGCGACAGCGCTCTCGCCGCCGACGCCATCCACGTGATGGCGACCATGGCGGGACCGACGGGCCCCGACCTCCTGTACGAAGTGTGGACCGGCACTCCCCGGCGCACTTCGGCGACGGAGCTCGCTGAGGCGCTGTTGTCCAACCCGAAGATCCGCGAGAAAGCCTCCCCGGCGCTGCTCGTGGCCCTCGATCTGCGCGCTGCCGAGACCTGCGAGGACTCGGCCAAGGTGCTGCCCCGAGCGGAAGAGAATGGAGATCGTCGCAGCTTGATGTTGGTGGGCAAGATGCTCCGCAAGAACGGCTGCGGCGACACCAAGCGCGAGGACTGCTACCCCTGCTTGCGCAAGGGCGACGCCATCAAGGACGCCCTCAAGGCCGTGCGGGCCAAAGCAGCTCCCCGCTACTGAATCTTTTGTTGTCGGGGCGGCGCGAGCCCCGTCGCGTCACCCTTCCACGCGCTTCTTGAGCGCCTGGTTCATGCCCACGAAGCCGCGAGCACGCTCGGTGACGGTGCGGCTCATGGCGCCCAGTAGTAGCCCCGTGAAGGTCTCCGCCTGTACCAGCAGGGTGCCGCCGTTCTTCTCGGCCAACGTGAAGTAGTGCTCACCGTCGAACAGGCCGCGGAAGAACATCCGTGTTTGCCAGCGGAGCTCCGCGTTCTGCACCACCCGCAGCAGGCGCGGTCGCACGGTCCATTCGCTGCCGTCCGCAGTGGTGAGCACCACGCGTAGCCGCTCGCCCTCCCCCAGGGCGCCCTCCACGCTGTTCATGAACGGATTCCAGTCGCCGTAGCGCGAAAAATCCGTGAGCACGTCCCACACGCGATCGATGGGCGCGGCGATCTCCACCTCCGTCCGGATCTCCACGCGCCGAGTGTGCCACAATGCCCAGCCATGCGTCTCGTCGCGGCACGATTGATCGGCGTCGGACCCTTCGAAGACGTGGAGCTTCCCTTCGCGGACGAAGCCGGAGCGCCCCGCAGCGTGACGGTGATCCACGGCGGCGGCGGCGTGGGCAAGACGACGATGCTCACGGCCTTGGCGTCCACGCGGCCGGGCTACGCGGTGCTGCCGCAGGTGCCGTCGGGGGACGAGCCGCCGGCGGTGATCTGCGAGTGGATGCTGGGAGCGGACGATCCGTCGCGCCCGCACTCGCTCACGGTGGCCACGCCCACGCCCACGTTCCGCGTGGAGGCCACGGACGCCGTGGAAGCCGTGCGGCGCAAGGAGCAGGCGCTGTTCGATCGGCGCGCGCGCCAAGGCGGCTTCGCGTTCCTGGCCATCGGCGCCACCCGCTGGTTCTCGCGGCAGCCGATGAGCATGAACGCGCCCCTACGATCCATTGCGCGCTACGACGTGCGCACGCCGGCGGCACCGGACGACGCAGCTCGGACGGATCTCGCGCGGGAGACGAAGCAGGCGATCTGCTACGCCGACATCGCCGCGGCGCTCTCCGAGGCGGGCGGAGATCGCGGGCGCCACCTCCACCGCCTGGGCGCTGCGATGCGCGCTGCGCTGAGCGAAGTTTCGGGGCTCGCGGGGTTTCGCTATCGCGGGCTCGACGCCGCGTCCTTCGAGCCGACCTTCGTGGACGCCGACGGACGTTCCCTGAGCTTCGACGAGCTACCCACGCGGGTGCGCCATCTGGTGAGCTTCGCCGCGCTGCCCGTGCGCACGCTGTGGGGCGCCTATCCCGGCGTGGATCCGCGGCAGGCCGAAGGTGTCGTGTGCATCGACGAGGTCGACCTGCACCAGGAGCCGGCGGTGATCTCGCGACTGCTCGCGACCCTGTGTCAGGCCCTGCCCGGCGTGCAGTGGATCGTCACCAGCTCGTCCGCGGAGCTCGCCGCCAGCCGCGACGCGCGCGAGGTGATCGCGCTGCGTCGCGAAAGCGGCGAGCGGGTGGAGCTCTGCACGGGCAGGGCCGCGCTCACCCACTGACTCAGGGCAGGCAGCTGTTCTTGGTGCCGGGCGAGGGCGTGGCAGCGCTCTTGAAGGAAGCGCTCATGTCCTCGCTGGTCTCGTCGTGCCCGGTGATGCCATTGCCGCCGGTGGTCTTCTCGCCGGTTTCCATGGCGCAGCGCTCGATGGCCAGCGGTGCTCCGGCGCTCGCCGGCACGCCCTGATCGGCGGGCTTCTGCTGGTCCGCCTGGGTGTCCGGCTGATAGCCGGTCTTGCCGGTCTTGTCGATGCGAGTGTTGACATCGAAGGTGGTGCCCCAAGTGACGTAGTCCACGTCCTTCACGGTGGACGAGGAGCCGTCCCAGGTGAAGAGCACGATCATCTCGCGGTCGTTGCTGATCAGGAAGCCGGGCGAGCTGCCGACGCTGCCGTTGGCGGGGATCTTCATGGCGGGCACCGAGCCGCCGCCGCAGGAGAGCGCGGTCCCGGTGCTGTTGAGGGTGAAGTCCGGGCACTTGCCGAACAGGGTCTCGAAGCCGTCGTTGCCGGAGGCAGCCTCGCCGGCGATCACCAGCACGGCGCCGGGCTGCAACATGGTGCCGCTGGGGAACTGCGCCAGGAAGTCGCTGCCGGGCGTACCGCTGAAGGTCCACGGACCGCTGGTGAGCGTGTAGTAGCCGGAGTTATCGGACACGTAGTAGTCGCTGAGGTCCACCGCGGCGCTGGTGGGGTTCATGATCTCGATGTACTCGGAGCCGCCGGGCTGGATACCGACCTCCGTGATGAGCAGGTGATCGGGACCGGGGCCGGCGTCCGCTCCACCGCCGGTGCCGCCGCTGCCGGCCTGGCCGCCGCTGCCGGCTTGGCCGCCGGTGGCGCCGCTGCCGCCGGTGGCGCCGAAGCCGCCGAAGTTACCGCCGCCGCCGGAGCCGCCGCCGCCGTTGCTGTCGTCGGATGAGCACGCCGCCATCGAGAGGGCGGAAATGCAGGTGAAAGCCAGGGTCCAAGTGATGAAGCGTTTGCTCGACATGCGGGAACGCTGAACGCGACCGGGCCCGGCGTCAATGCGGGGACTACGCCGAATGCGCTGAGCGTTTCACCCAAGCTGAACATCCCGGAGGTGATCCAACGCAAATGAACGCAAGACGACGGCTCGGGGTGCTGCTGGGCGGCGTGCTCGTGGTGAGCGTCGCTTTCTGGGCGGTGTGTCTGCGCATGCCCGGCGCCAGCCGCGGCGCGGCGGGGGAGGGCGATGCGGAGCTCGAGGGCGAGCTTCGCGCTCACGTGATCGCGTTGGCCGGCACCCGGGCCCAACGCAACGTGGGCAATCCGTCGCGCTATGCCGAGGCCCGCGGCTATGTGGAGGACGCGCTTCAGAAGGCCGGCTACGAGCCCGAGCGCCAGGACTATCGCGTGGGAGAGGTCGGCTGCAGCAACCTGGTGGCCACCTTGCGGGGTGCCACGCACGAGACCGTCGTGATCGGCGCGCACTACGACGCCGCGTCGGGCACGCCGGGAGCCGACGACAACGCCAGCGGCACGGCGGCGCTGCTCGCCCTCGCTCGCCGCCTCGCTTCAGACCGCCCCGAGCGCACGCTGCACTTCGTCGCCTTCGCCAACGAGGAGCCGCCGCACTTCCAGACGGGGGACATGGGCAGCGTGGTGTACGCCCATTCCCTGGCCGAACGCGGGGAGACGGTGGTCGCGATGCTCAGCTTGGAGAGCATCGGCTACTACTCCGACGCCGAGGGCAGTCAGCGCTACCCTCCGCCGCTGTCGGCGTTCTATCCCTCCCGCGGCGATTTCGTCGCCTTCGTGGGCAACGTCCAAAGCCGCGCGCTGGTGCGCGAGGCGCTGTCCGCTTTTAGAGAAGCGGAGGCGTTTCCCTCCCAAGGCGCCGCGCTGCCCGCGCTGCTCCCCGGCGTGGGTTGGTCCGATCAGTGGGCCTTCTGGCAAGCGGGCTACCCGGGGGTGATGGTCACGGACACCGCACCCTTCCGCAACCCGCACTACCACGCGAGCTCGGACACGCCGGAGACCCTGGACTACGATCGCCTGGCGCGGGTGACCCGCGGTCTCGTCAGCGTGGTCCGGCGGTTGGCGCGGTCGTCCCCTGGATCCTGACGCTGCAGTAGGGGCAGGCGTAGTCGGTGCTGCCGGCGGGCACGGAGGAGGGCGCGCCGCAGCCGGGGCACGGGAACTCGTGGGCGCTCACGTCGATCTTTTTACCGCACCGAAAGCAGATCACGCGCCGCGCGCCGGTGACCACGTCCAGCTGGCTGCCGCAGCCGCCGCACCGGCGGAGCTGCAGCGGCGGCGGCTGGATGTCGATGTACTGATCCGTGAGCCCCGCGTCCCGGATCAGGTGCCCGCGCATGTTCTCGGACAGGTACGGCAACCAGCCCTGCACGAAGGCGGAAACGCCGACGCGCTCCACCAAGGTGCGGGTGACCTCGTCGGGATACTTGGCGAGGGAGCCCGCCTCTTCCACGGCGTGCATCTGCGTGGCCAGCTGATTGCGGAACGCCTGGTACACCGCCCAAAAGGGTTGATCCGGAAACTGCAGCGCTTGCGGCTGAGCGCCCAGCGCCACGGCGAAGATCCCGAAGGACATCACGGCCCCCTGCATCATCTGGGTCTGCCGTAGCTCGGCGATCCGCTGATTCATGTACTGGGTCCACGCTGCCACGCGCGGATCCATGTCGTGAATCATCATCGTGTCCGTGTAGTAGTCGAGGTAGCGCACGCGGTAGTCGCCATCCACGATGCGCGGCGAGTAGGACGACGGGCACAGGCGGATGTGCTCGGTGAAGAGCTGCGTGTAGAGCGCCTTCACCGTGGCGCGATCCCCCTGCCACTCGGCCTGCTTGATGGCCGGGGCCAACCGGCGATGCAGCGCTTCGTAGGCCGGTCCGGGCAGGGCGTTGCCCTGCGAGCAGGCCATCGCAAAGTCCCAGTCCGAGAGCGCTCCGCAGAAATCGCAATAGACGTACGCCGTTTGGGACGGCAACTGCTTGTGGCCGCCACATGCATGGCATTTCACGACCCGAACGCGCACGACCCGAGCATAAAGCATGGCCGGGCGCGCTGCACTCGCGCTTGACCGCCGCCCAGCGCCCGCGCACCCTGCCTCGACGATGAGGGTGCTGTTGGTGAATCCCAACCGGGAGCACATGCCCTGGCCGACGATTCCGGTCGGCCTGTGCACCGTGGCCAGCGCGGCGGAAGCCGGCGGGCACGAGGTGCGGGTGCTCGACCTCTCGTTCGCCAAGGATCTGGCCGCCGAGGTCGACCAGGCTCTTTCGTGGGGTCCGGAGGTGGTGGGCATCACGATTCGCAACCTCGACAACTGCAACTTCGAGATGCCGGAATTCTTCCTCACGGAAGTTCGGGATCAGATCGTGAAGACCCTTCGGCGCCGCGCGCCCGAGGCCGTCGTCGTGGTTGGCGGTAGCGCCGTCAACGTGTCGCCGGGGGACGTCTTTTCCTACCTCGAGGCGGACTACGCCCTGGTCGGTGAGGGCGAAGAAGCCTTCGTTGCGTTCCTATCCGCCTTGTCTCGAGGCCAGGACGTCGGCCGCGTCCCGGGCGTGCTGTCCGCCGAGACCAAGAGCCCCGAGCGCTTGCCGGTGCTCGACACCGGGCGGTTGCTTCCGGGAGAGCCCCGCGCCGGACGCGCCGTGGTGAAGGACCTCGAACGCGCGGTTCGGAGCCGCGCTTTCCGCTGGGTGGACATCCCCCGCTACCGCGAGGCGGGCACGCCCTATCCCATCCAGACGAAACGCGGCTGCGCGCTCAAGTGCGTGTACTGCGTGTACAACAACATCGAAGGGCACGCCTACCGCTTGAGGGATCCGGCGGACGTGGTCGACGAGATCGAAGAGGCCGCGGCACACGGTGTCACAAGCTTCGATTTCGTGGATTCCACGTTCAACCTGCCGCTCTCCCACGCGCGGGCGCTGTGCGACGAGCTCGAAAAGCGAAAGCTCGGCGTAGATCTCTCCACCATGGGCCTGAACCCCGCGGGCGTGACGCCGGAGCTCGTCGCCAGCATGAAGCGCGCGGGGTTCTCCTCCGTGATGTGCACGCCGGAGAGCGCGTCGGAGACCACCCTCAGGACCTTGGGCAAGGGCTTCTCCAAGAAGATCGTGGAGCGCGCAGCCCGCGCGTTGCGCCAGGCAGAGCTGCCCACCTATTGGTTCTTCATGCTCGGCGCGCCGGAGGAGACCATCGAGACCGTGCGGGAGACCCTGGCGTTCTGCGAGGAGCACATCCCCGCGGAGCACATGGTGCTGTTCTCCACGGGCATCCGCGTGTACGCGGGCACGCCGCTGGAGCGCCTGTGCAAGGAGACGGGCTGGTTCGACGCGGACGACCCGCTGTTCTTCCCGTCTTGGTACTTTTCGCCGGAGCTCGACATCGACGAGCTGTACGACACCCTGGCTCAGGCCTCGGATCGCCATCCCAATTGGATGACCAACGCGGAAACCGTGCTCTCGCTCCGGGCAGCCACGTTCATGAAGCGGGCCTTCCGTTTCGTGGGCTGGGAAGGGCCGTTCTGGCTGCACCTGCCCAAGGTGTTCCGGGTCAGTGGCCTCTTGGGCGCGCGCTCCAAGGGCCTCAGGCAAATCGCCGAGCGCCTGCGCGCCGTGCCCGACGTCGCCCACCACCAGTGACGCCGCTGCCTGTTCCATCCCCGAGCAATTTGTTCTACGGGGGCGCCCCATGACCAAGCTCGCCTCGATCCTGTGTGGAGCGTTCATCCTCGCGGCCTGTGCCAGCGGCGGCGCTGACAAAGCACCCGGCGGTGGCGGCGGCAGCGGCGGGTTCACCGGCGGCAGCGGCGGGCAGAACTGGGGTGGCAACGGCAACACGGGCACCGGTGCGGTGGGCGCTGGCGGCAGCGGCGGGGCCACCGGCGGCAGCGGTGGTCAGGCGGGCAGCGGCGGCCAAGCGGGCAGCGGCGGTGTGGCCGGTAGCGCGGGTCAAGCGGGCAGCGGTGGCAGCGGCGGCGCCATCGTCGATGCCGGGCCCGATGCCGGCTGGCCGACGTGCGATGCAAAGCCCGCGAGCGCCACGCAGAAGACGATCCCCGAGATCTGGACCGACAACCCCGCGACCGAGACCGAGGTGTGGATCCCGAGCGCGATCGTCACCGGGATTTCGTTCGGTGCCTGTTCTGCGGGCTTCGCGTGTCAGGTGTTCCTGCAGGCGGACGCGACCTACGCGAGCTTCACCGCCGGCGCGAAGCACGCCATCAAGCTCCGCATTTCGTCCAGCGCCGCGAGCTACTTCTCTTCCCTGGCGGTGGGCGATCGCGTGGACGTGCTCGGTTGGGCCTGGCGCTACAACCTCGGAGGCGAGAACGAGCTCGTGGTGCAGGTGAACAACCTGCTACCCGGATGCGCCAAGAAGGTCGGCAGCGCCACGCCTACGCCGATCACCGGCGTCACGCTCTCGGACCTCACCGTTACCGCGTATGAACAAACCCATGGCCCGCTCTTGGTGCAGGTCGCGGGGGTCACCGGCAAGCCCCAAGCGGCCTCGGAGATCTTCGGCATCTGGGAGACCGGCGTGGGCATCGGCGACGCAGGCCCGGGTGAAATCGTGTCCCTGAGCCCGTACCTGTTGAGCGGCGGCAAGTTCAGCGGCCTCACCTCCGGCGCCAACGTCGACTTCCAGACCGTGGCCGGGGTGTTCAGCCTGTACGTGCCCTTCACCGAGGGCGGCGCCACGTCCAAGTACAAGGTGCTCTACCCGCGCACCATGAGCGAGCTGGTTCAGTAGAGCGCGTCTTGCTCTTCCGCGGGCCAGGTCGACAGCGGCCGGTCCGCCAGCGCCGCGTTGGCGAAGCGCCCGTCCGCCGTGACCTCTCGCCCCACCCAGGCGGGTTTGTCGGCGACGGCCCGGTCGAGCTCCTCGGGATCGTCGATCTCGATCTCGGCCACGGTGAGCCCGGTGTTGGCGCCGAAGAACACGTCCACCTCCCACACCGCGCCCGAGTGCCGCACTCGGTAGCGGCGCTTTTCGATCGCCGTTCCCACGCACAGGCCGAGGAGCACATCGGCATCTTCCACCGGGATCGGGTACTCGAGCTCCAGACGAGCGGCTCCTTCGGACTTGCCCTTGATGGTCAGGAACGCTTCCTCGTCCTGGCGGCGCACGCGCACCACCCGCGCCGGGTCCGTGCTCAAGAAGCCCTGACGGATCTCCGAGACGTCATCGCTCTCGGGGAACGTGCCGGGGACCAGGAACTTCCGCTCGCGTTCGATCTTCATGGCCACCGAAGGTAGCTCTCTTCGCCTGCTTTGGCTGGGTTTGCTGGTTCGCCGCGGAACCTCGCGGCAAAGCGTCGGGTGGAGTACATTGCGCCGCCGATGGAGCCGGACACCGCGCTCGCGGAGCTGCTTCAACGGCACCCCTGGCCGGAAGAGCTGCTCGCTCACGGCAAACCCGTGGAGGCCGCTCGCCGCTTCGCCCTCGAAGCGTCCCCCGCGGAGCTGTGGCCGTTCTTGAGCGACACCTCGCGCTTCAACCGCGCTCTTGGCCTTTCGCGCATGCACTTCGAGGAGCGCGATGGCGTGATGTACGGGCGCAGTCGCAACGCCGGCATCCTCCACAGCTGGGTGGAGGTGCCCTGGACCTGGGTGGCGGAACGCACTCTCACGTCCATTCGTCTGTACGATCGGGGCGCGCCGCGGGTGGCTCGGGGCATCTACCAGCTCGACCCGCGGGACGACGGCGGAACCGACTTCACGGTGTACTTCGGCTTCATCCCGCGGGGCTTCTGGCAGCGGTGGCTCTTGCGCATCGCCGTCGGCAGCATCCTGTCGGGGTACGCCAAGGTGATCCCGCAGGTGGACGCGGCCGCCAGGGAAGCCGCGTCGTCGCCCTATCTATTGCCGCCCCCACCGCTGCCGCCGGAGAGCGCCGAGCGCGCCGTCGCCTTGTGTCGTTCGATCGTGGAGCAGGGGGTGGAAAAGTCTGCCGCGGACCGCCTGCTCGAGCTGGTGCAGACGGGCGACCCGATGGACCTCGCGCGCATTCGCGTGCTGCCCCTGGCAAGGCAGTGGGGTCTCCAAGAAGAAGAGGTGCTGTCGGCGTTCTTGCACGCCACCCGGGCCGGTCTCCTGGCGCTGTCCTGGGACGTCGTGTGCCCGCATTGCCGCGGCGTGCGCGCGGAAGTGCACACCCTGGGCGAGGTGCCACGGCGGGGGAGCTGCGAGGTGTGCGCCATCGATTTCGATACCGACAGCGAGAGCGCCATCGAGGTCGCCTTCCACGTGCACCCCTCCATTCGCGAGGTGCCTCAGCTCTTCTTCTGCAGCGCGGAGCCCGCGCGCCGCAGCCACATCAAGCTGCAGCAGAGCCTGAAGGCGGGGGAGAAGCGCAGCGTTCGGACCAGCCTGCACCCAGGGCGCTATCGCCTGCGCCTTGGCGGGAGTGACGCACACCGCGTGCTGGACGTGAGCGAAGGCGCCGCGGCGAGCACTCTCGAGTGGTCTCCGGCGCAGGACACGGACGGGCCCGTGGCCCTGGCCCCCAATCCGGAGCTCGTGCTGGAAGCGCCGGAGGACACCACCTTCGTGGTGGAAGATGCCCACTGGTCGGACGACGCGCTCAGGCCGGCGCGCCTCTTCAGCTTCCAGGAGTTCCGCGATCTGTTCGCGGAGGAGTTCGTGGCCTCCGACGTGCAGCTGTCGGTGGGCAAGCAGACGATCCTGTTCACGGACGTGGTCGGCTCCACGGCGCTGTACGCCGAGCGTGGCGACCCGGCGGCCTTCGTCGACGTGAAGCGGCACTTCACGGAGATCTTCGACGAGGTGAAGAAGCACCACGGCGCGGTGGTGAAGACCATCGGCGACGCGGCAATGGCGGCCTTCGTCGATCCGGTGGACGCCATCCGGGCGGCGGAAGGCATTCAGCGTCGCCTCGGCAAAGAGCGCGAAAGCATCGGCATTCGAGTGCGCGCCAGCCTCAACACCGGACCCTGCATCGCGGTGCGGCTGAACACCAACATCGACTATTTCGGCAGCACGGTGAACGCTGCCGCCAAGCTCCAGGCGTGCGCCGGGGCGGAGGAAGTCGCGTTTCCCGCGGCGCTCTTGCAGCTCCCCGGCGTTGCCGCTTTGCTCGAGGGTGCGGCGCTCGAAGAGACGGAGCTCGACTCTCCGGCCCTCGGCGGAAGTGTGCGCGTGGTGCGCTGGCGGATCGAATGACCCTCGGGCCGGCGCTGCTCGCCGCCGCCCTGGGCTCGGCTCCCACGGTGGACGTCTACACCATGGGGCAGGGCAGCGACCTGTTCGAACGCTTCGGCCACGCCGCCATCTGCGTCACGCGGGCGGAGGGCACGCGCTGCTACAACTACGGCACCACGGATTTCGCCTCGCCGCCGGAGGAGCTCGGCTGGCGCTTCTTGCGGGGCGACGCGAAGTTCTGGGTCAGCGTGTGGCCGCTCCCGCGCATGCTCGAGGTGTACCGCCAGCACGACCGCACCGTGTGGCGCCAGCGCTTGCCGCTCTCCGCCGCAGAGGCGCGCGCCGTGGCGGCGCGTTTGGAGCACGACGCGCTGCCCGCGAATCGCTACTACCGCTACCATCACTTCGACGACAACTGCTCCACCCGCGTGCGGGACGTGATCGACGAGGGCACCGCGGGGCGGCTCTCCGCCGACGGCCGGCGCTCGCTCGCCGCGTCGTTCCGAACGCTCGGCAAGGAGCGCCTCGCCGGGGAACGCGTGCCGCTGTTGTTCGGCGACCTGCTCGTGGGACGCCGCGCCGATCAGGTCGTCGACGTCCACGACGGCATGTTCCTGCCCGACGTGCTGCGCGCGGAGATCACGCGGCGCTTCGGCGTGGCGCCGCGCGTGGTCTACCAACGCCAGGGGCCGGCTTTCCCGAAGGACCTTGGGTCGAACGTGCCCTACTTCGTGGTGCCCGGCCTGGCGCTGGGAGCGCTCGCGGCGGCGCTCGGCCAGCGGCGCTGGGCGCGAGCGCTGGTGGGCATCGCCCTCGGCCTCCTGGCCCTCACCGTGTGGGGCGTTGCGCTGGTGAGCAGCGTTCGGGAGTTGCGCTTCAACGAGCTCGCCCTCGTGCTCTGGCCCACGGACTTCGCCCTCGCCTTCTTGGGGCTCGAGCGCGCTCGGCGCTACGCACGGCTGCGCCTGATCGCCCTTTCGCTGTGTGCGTTGCTGTCCGCCGTTGGCGCGCTCCTGCAACCCGTGTTGCCGATCATCGTCCTCGCCGGCCTTCCGCTCTTCTTCGTGGCCTTCGCCGGCTACCCCTGGCGCGCCAGCTCCAGGACCGACGCGACGGCCTGAGCGATGGACCCGAACGGGCTCTGTCCGTCGCTGCCGATGTGCGTGACCTTCACCTCGCCGAAACGCTGACCCACCGCGGCGGCGAGCTCCGGCAAGCGCTCCGCGGTGCGGAGCTTGGCGCGGGCTTCGGCCTGCTCGCGCTCCACCTTGGCGAGCGCCATCTGCACCTCGCTCCGGGCGCGCCCTTCGAGCAGCGCCACTTCGGCCTCGGCGCGCCGCTGCTCCAGCTCGCCGGTGAGCCGCGCCCGTTCCAGGGCCAGCTTCTGCTCTTGTGCCCGAGCCAAGATGTCGTGCACTTCCAGCTCCGCGCGGGCGACCTCCCGGGAGCGGGCATGCCGTTCGACCGCGGCTCGGGCGGCGATCTCCTCCGCGCGGCGGGCGAGCTCCGCCCGCTCCTGCTCGAGCGCCAGCTGGGCGCGGATGGTGGTCTCTTCCACGGTCTTCTTGCACTCCGCCTCCCGCGTCTGGATGTCCCGCTCGGCGTCCGCCCGCGCCTCGCGGGCGGCGCGCTCCAAGGCGGCGCGATACGGCGCTTGCATCGCGTCGAAGACCGCCGCGCTCTGCACGCGAACCTCCTGGATCTCGATGGTGTCGATCACCACGCCCCAGCCTTGGTCCGTCACGTCCTCCGGGCGTCCCTCACCGCCCACCACGGGAGCGACCTCCCGCAGCAGGTGCTCGGCGAGAGCCTCCTTGCGCTTCTGCAAGCACTCTTCCACCGTGAGGTTTGCCACCAGGCGTCGCGTCGCGCCGACGAACATGGCAGTGAGGGTTTGCTCGAGCTTCTCTTGCGCCCGTTCGGGGTAGCTGAAGTTCAACACCCGATAGGCGACGAGCGGTTCGGCGATGCGATAGACGGCGAGGCCGACCACCTCGACGCCCGCCTTCTCGCGCGTGACCTGGTCCGCGCTGAACGACAGGCGCTGGAAGCTGGTGGGGACCACCGCCACCGCATCCCAGGGCCACTTGAAGCACGTGGCCCCTTGACCGGAGCTGGGCCGTACACGACCGCGACGAACGTGAACGAGATACTCGCTGGGCTTGGCAGCGACGAAGCCCCAGCTCTTGGTTTTTGCAGGATCCTCCACCGGTCTACCTTGCCGCCAGCCGGTGGCTTCCGTGGCGCGTTCGGAAAGCTCCAATTTCGTGCTCATGGCCCCACGCTTCGCACGACGCGTGCCACGCGAATTCTGCGGAGATCCACTGCTGGCCCTGCACCGCTTTGGCGCGCTGCGCGAAGCTGGTGCGTTTCATCGGCTTGACGTCGCCTCACGGAGCCGCCATCCAAGGCACCGCACAATCCTGAAGGAGATCCGATGCGTCGAATCGCAATGAGTCTGGCCCTGGCCCTCACGGCGGGAGCCCTGGCCTTCGCGCCGAAAGCCGCAGACGCGGACGCGGCTCCGGCCAACGGTGGCGCCTCTACCGCCATTTCCCTGCCCGTGGACCAGTATCAGCTCGACAACGGGCTCACCGTGGTGCTCAGCCGCGACACCCGGCTGCCGGTGGTGGCCGTCGAGGTGCGCTACCTGGTGGGCTCCGCCAACGAGCGCCCCGGCCGCAGCGGCTTCGCGCACCTGTTCGAGCACTTGATGTTCCAGGGCTCGCAGCACTTCGACAACGAGTACTTCACGCCCTTCGAGCCCGTCGGTGGCGTCGTGAACGGCACCACCAACCAAGACCGGACGAACTTCTTCGAGCGCGTGCCGTCCAACTACCTGGAGCTGGCGCTGTGGATGGAATCCGATCGGATGTTCCATCTGCTCCCGGCGCTCACGCAGGCCAAGCTCGACAACCAGCGCGACGTGGTGAAGAACGAGCGCCGGCAGCGCTACGAGAACGTGCCCTACGGCATGGCCTGGGTGTACCTGTACCAGACGCTGTATCCGAAGGGGCATCCGTATCACGAGCCCGTGATCGGCTCTCACGCGGATCTGTCGGCGGCAACGCTCAGCGACGTGAAGGCCTTCTTCCACGAGTACTACGTGCCGGCCAACGCGGTCGTGACCGTCGTCGGCGACTTCGAGCCCGAGAGCGCCAAGGCGTTGGTGAAGAAGTACTTCGGCGTGGAGCCGGGCGGAAAGCGCGCGGACGTGCCCAAGGCGGCGCTGCCCAAGCTCGACAAGATCGTGTCCGTCTCGCACACGGACGACGTGAAATTGCCGCGCATCATGCTCGCGTGGCACACGCCGGCGCTGTTCGCGCCGGGGGACGCTGAGCTGGATCTGCTCTCCAGCGTGCTCACGAACGGCAAGACGAGCCGTCTGTACAAGCCGTTGGTGTACGAGCAAAAGGTCGCCAAGGACGTGTCGGCCTTCCAGGTCTCCCAGCGGATGTCGAGCTTCTACGTGGTGCAAGCCACGGCGGCGCCTGGCGTCAGCGTGGACAAGCTCGAGAAGGCGCTGATGGCCGCTCTCGGCACGGCGCTGTCCACGCCTCCATCGGAAGACGAGATGATGCGCGCGAAGAACGGCTACAAGAAAGGGTTCTACGAGCGCATCGAGAGTGTGGTGTCCCGCGCCTCCACGCTCGCAACGTACTACCAGAACACCGGCTCCGCCGATTACATCGGCAAAGATCTAGCTCGCTACACCGGAGCCTCGGCGAAAGACGTGGCAGGCGCTGCTCAGCGCTATCTGGATCTCAAGCGCTACGCACGCATCGAGATCGTCCCGGGCCCCAAGGCAGGAGGTAAGCCGTGAAGCGCTATCTACTCGTGTCCGCCGCCTTCGCCGCTGCGTGCGGTGGAGCCCAATCCGCGGGCCCCGTTCCCCCGGCGACGACGGCAACCGGGCCGGCAGCGAGCGCCCAAGCCCCCGCCGGTCCGGACTACGCGAAGCTCCCGAAGCCGGCCGCCGCGCCGAACTGGACCCTGGAGGCAGCGAAGACCTGGAAGCTCGAAAATGGCATGAAGGTCTACTACCTGCGGCAGGGCTCCACGCCGCTGGTGTCCCTGCTCTTGGTGCTGCCGCGGGGTGCGGCCACGGATCCCAAGGGCAAGGAGGGGCTGACCGCACTGACCACGGACATGCTGGACGAGGGTGCGGGTGGCAAGACGGCGCTCGAGCTGTCGGAAGAGCTGCAGCGTCTGGGCACGGACTACTACGGCAGCACGGACGTCGACGGCGTCACTTTGGGTATGAACCTGTTGGCGGAGAACTTCGGACCTTCCGCCAAGCTTCTGTCGGACATCGTGCGCCGTCCCGCGCTCTCCCCCAAGGAGCTCGTTCGCCGGCGGGATCAGCGAGTGGCGGAGGAGCTCTCGCAGCAGTCGGAGCCCGGTCACGGCCGCGCCATCGTGCTGCGCCACGCGCTGTTTGGCGAAGGCTACGGCAGCTGGCTGCCGACCGGCACGGAGAGCTCGCTCAAGAAGCTCTCCTTGGCGGACGTCAAGCGCCAGTACCTCGCGACCTTCGTGCCGGACGGTGCCGCCCTCGTCGTGGTGGGCGGCATCGAAGAAGCACCCGTGAAGCAGGCCCTTGCCGAGAGCTTCGGCGATTGGAGCGGCAAGGCCACGAGCACCGAGGCCGCGGTGAGCGACGCGCCTGTCAAGAACGGCGTGTACTTCGTCGACTACAAGGGCACCACCCAGTCCGCCATCGCTTTCGCGCACCGCGCGGGGGCGGAGACGTCCCCCGAGTATTTCCCGGCGAAGGTGTTCAGCCGTGCCTTCGGTGAGGCGTTCACGAGTCGGGTGAACCTGAACCTGCGAGAAGACAAGGGCTACACCTACGGTGCTCGGAGCGCGTTCAGCCGTTGGACCAAGACCGGGTTCTTCGCCATCGCAGCCAACGTGAAGCGCGAGACCACGCGCGCGTCCATCGACGAGGTGGTGAAGGAGCTGAACGGGATCTGCGGACCGCGGCCCCTGAGCCAGACGGAACGTGACGACGCCGTGAACGGCTTGCTCCTGGGGTTTCCCGGACGCTTCGAGCAGAACGGCGACGTGGCGGCGCAGCTCTCGATGCTGCCGGTGTACGGACGGCCGAACGATTGGTACTCCCGCTGGCCCGGCAACGTGAGATCCGTCACCGCGGAAGCCGCCAACGCGGTGGCCAAGAGCTACTGTGATGCCAAGGATTACGTGGTGGTGGTCGCCGGCGACCGCTCCGTGGTGGAGCCGACGTTGGCAGGGCTCGAGATGCCGCTGCAGTTCTTCGACGCAAAGGGTAAGCTCGTGAAATGAACCTCCGTGCCGCCGGCGTGGTCGCCATCGCCCTGATCGGCTGCGCCGTCGACTCGGAAGGTAGCTCACCGCCCGGCGGCGGGGCGGATGCGTCGGCGGGGTTCGCGGGCGTGTCCGGCGTGGGCGGCGGGATCATCGAGGGCGGCGGTTTCGCCGGCACGAGCGGCGTCGCCGGCGGAGGCAGCGGCGGCGACAGCGGCGGTCCCAGTGGTGGCGGCGGTCCCAGCGGCGGTGGAACCTCCGGAAGCGGGGGCACCTCCGGCGGGGCCGGCGCGCCGGGAGGCGGGGGCGCGCCCAGCGGCGGCGGAGCTCCGGGCGGCGGCGGAGCTCCCCCCGCGGGGGGATGCAGCTTCCCGTCCTGCGACTGCCCCGCGACTGGGGATTGCGACCTCCAGTGTGCTGCCTTCTGCAGCCTGGTCTGTCACACGCCGTCCACCTGCAAGCTGGGCTGCATCGGCAGCTGCGACACCTATTGTCAGAGCAACTCCAACTGCACCGTTTCGTGCCCGGCGGGCGGCTGCAAGCTGACGTGTGATCCGGGCTCGACCTGCAGCGTGGCGTGCCTCGGCGGCGGCTGTGTCATCGATTGCAAGTCCGGAGCGAACTGCGCCATCCAGCAGTGCTTCGGCGGAAACTGCAGCTGCAACGGGTGCTGAGCGGAAGCCGACGCGAGCGGCCGGCTTCCGCTCGCTCGGTTCAGTTCGCGGGACAGGTCGTGGCGTCCGCAACCTGACACGTGCCGTTGATGCACTCTGCGACGGCGGAGCAGTCGGGACCCGTGTCAGTGTTGCAGGCGCCGCCGACCGGTGCGACGGCCATGCACGTTCCAGCGTTGGAGCCGCTGGGCGTGACGCAGCTGGCGCCTCCGGAGCAGAACAGCACGAACGTGTTTCCGATTAGGCCGCAGGGCTCACCGGGGCCGGGTACCTGATGGGTCACACACTTGTTGGTGGCGTCGTCACAACTGAACCCGAGGTACGAGTTGCAGCTGTAGCTCTCCTTCGGATCGCACGTCGCGCCCGCGGTGCCCAACGCGGCGGCCTTGCACTTGCCGGAGGCGCCGCACACCAGGGGCTGCTTGCACTCGTCGTCGCCCCCGCAGTCGGCGCCCACGTCACCCACGGCCACGCAGGTATCGTTCGCGTCGCAGAAGGCGCCGCTCTCACACTTGGCGAAGCCGGCGCAAGACTCCCCGAGCTTCTTCTCTGCGGCGCAGGTGTCGTTGAAGTCGCAATACAGACCCTTGGCGCAGTCGCTGTCGAAGGTGCAGCTCGCGCCGGCAGCGGCGTCTTCCACGCACTGACCGCAAAGCGCGCCGTCGGGCACGTCGCAGTTGGTGGACGCGCACTGGGAGTCCACGTAGCAGGCCTTGCCCGTGGCGACGGTGCCGTCGACGCCACAGCTCGGGTCTCCGAAATCGAAGCTCTGGATGGCACCGGCGTACAGCTGGTCGCAGGTCGTCTTGCTCAGCGCGTCGCCGATGGCGGCCATGCCCGCCGGCTTGATTCCGGACCCTGGCGCTGCGGAAAACTGGTTGCACAGCGTCTCCCAGGTCGCCTTGCAGTCTGCTTCGTCCTTCACCCGGAACAGGCTGAAGAACGCGGGGGCACACGTCGCGTACAGCTTGCAGTAGCCCTCCGCGTAGCTCTTGCATGCAGCGTCTTGCGTAACCGAAGCGAATTGCGAGCAGTCGCCGCCGCCGCTCCCAGCTACGCCGCCGCTCCCAGCTACGCCGCCGCTCCCAGCTACGCCGCCGCTCCCAGCTACGCCGCCACCGCCGCTCGCGCCACCGCTGCCGCTCACGCCACCGCTGCCAGCAGCGCCACCGCCCGTGCCAGCGCCGCCATCCGTGGCGCCGGCCCCGCCCGTATTCGGGCTTCCTCCTCCGCCATCGTCCCCACCGCACGCCACGGCCAAGATCCCCGTCGCCGCCAGCGCGAGCACAGCGGCAAAGCCCCGATAAGTCATGTCATCTTCCTCCGTTGGTCGCCAACGACACACACCACGATACGTTCACCCACCTCGCGGTCTTCCTGACAGTTTCGGACACGCTGGGCCATACTGAGGCCCCATGGACTATCCCCAGAAGAACCCCGTTCCGCTCCCCGCCTCCGGCGCGTCGCAGGCCATCCAAGCGACCATCGACACGGTGTTCGACTGGCAGTACGCGCTGAAGGAGAAAAAGCTCCTCGCCTTGTACGAGAAGGGCAAGAGCCTGAGCTGGAACGCGACGGACTTGGATTGGTCCACGGACGTGGACGTGGAGCGCTTGGCGCGGGAGGCGCAGATCGACGTGTTCATGAACACGCTGATGGACCCGCCGAAGAAGTTCACGTTGGACACCGCCGTTCAGTTCCGGCTGCACATGAACGCCTTCATGCTCTCGCAGTTCCTGCACGGAGAGCAGGGCGCGCTCATCGCCACGGCAAAGATCGTGCAAACGGCGCCCACGGAGGAAGCCAAGTTCTACGCCGCCAATCAGGTGGCGGACGAGGCGCGGCACGTGGAGGTGTACCACCGCTACCTCACGGAGAAGCTCGGCCTGTCCTACGAGGTGCACCCGAGCTTGGCGGGTCTGCTGAAGGACATCGTCGAAGATAGCCGCTGGGACGTGACCTATCTCGGCATGCAGATCATGGTGGAAGGCTTGGCCCTGGCGGCGTTCGGCATGATGCGCCTGGTGATGCAGAGCGAGCCGCTGATCCAGGACATCACCGGTCGCATCATGCAGGACGAATCGCGCCACGTGGCTTTCGGCGTGCTGTCCCTGGCAGATCTGTACACTGGGCAGCTGTCCGCCACGGAGCTCCGAGAGCGCGAAGACTTCGTGATCGAGTCGACGGCGCTCTTGCGCGAGCGCCTCTTGATGCAGCCGGTGTTCGAGCGCCTGGGCTGGGACTCGAGCATCTGGGTGCCGTGGATGACGAACACGCCCTTCCAGCGTGGTTTCCGCCAGATGATGTTCTCCAAGATCGTGCCCAATTTGCGGCGCCTGGGCTTGCTCACGCCGCGCGTGCGACAAGCCTTCGACAAGCTCGACATCTTGCGCTTCGAAAACGAGAAGGACTCGGTGGAAGAGCCGGAAGTGGCGCCACCCGCGGAGCTGGTGCAGATGCTCATGTCGTACATGGCAGGGCAAGGTACGACACCCGCGGGTTGATCCCTGACGCTTCGCGTTCCGATTGGCTCTGCTACTCTGAGGCTGGAGGCTTGGGATGCGAACGGTTTCGATCTTCTCTTCGCTGGTGTTTCTCGGTGGCGTGCTGCTCGCGGCGTGTGGCGGCGGCGATGACTCCGGCGGCAACACGGGTGGCACTTCCGGCGGCGGCGGCAGTGCCGCGGGGGGTGGCAGCGGCGGCGGTGGCGGCATCAGCGGTGGCAGCACCACCGGCGGCACGCGAAACCCCACCTGCGACAAGGGCACCAGCGGCGGAGAAGTGCAGGCGCCAACCTACTGGAAGCACCTGCAAGGGCAGACCAGCTGGTACGCCTCGCCCGTCATTCAAGACCTGGACGGCGATGGAAAGCGGGAGCTGATCGCCGCCTACTACTCGGTGTTCGTGTTCGATTCCGAGGGCAACCTGCTCGACAAGGCCGAAGACGGCGATGGTCGCGTGTACGCCCCACACGTGGTGGTGGATCTCGAGGGCGACGGCACCACGGAGGTCGTCTTCGGCAACTCCGAGAAGGTGTACACCTACGAGTGGAAGGGCGGGAAGCTCGCGCTCAAGGCCGGGTGGCCCGCGGATACCACCACCGCCGGCAACTCCCCCGAGGTTCGAGGCATGGCGGCCGCGGATCTGGATGGAGACGGCAACATCGAGGTGGTGGTGACCACCACGCAGACGGCGAGCACCGAAGATGGCGGCGCTCAGGTCTTCGTGTACTCACCGAACGGCCAGCTGTTCCAGCCGCCGGGCATCTCCTGGCAGGCGTGGCCGCGGTACAACAACAAGACCGGGCAGGGGAACGACGCAGATCGCAATGGTGCCGGCCACCACGGCTTCGGCTGCTACGGCCTGAACGTGGGCATCGGTAACATCGACGACGACCCCGAGCTCGAGATCCTGGCCACCTACGACAACCATCACATCCAGGCCTTCGACTTCGACGGCGTCGCCATCGATTCGTCGGACTACTTCACGAATCGCGCGAACGAGTTCGACGGGCAACGCCTGACCTGGGGCCAGTTCATTCGCTGGGCGGATCCCCAAGTGGAAGAAGACCACTACCACCTGCACACCGGGGAGTGGCCAAGCCCCACCACCGCGGAGTGGCTGCAGTGGACGGCGTCTCCGCCCAACGTGGTGGACTTGGATCTCGACGGCAAGAACGAGGTTCTCGGGGTTCCCAACGTGGAGAAGAACGAGCCCTACGAGACGCAGGCGTACGCCATCATGGCGCTCGAAGGCGCTTACGGAGACGGCAGCCGTTCGGCCATGCGCAAGGCGGGCTGGGAAACGCTGCCCCGCGGCGGCGCGCCCATCCAGGTGAAGGGCGACTACCCCCCGGGCGGCGTGCCGGCTCCCACCACCGTGAACATCCAAGGCGGCGACGAGCCGGAAGTGGTGGTCAGCCTGAATGACGGCTTCGTGCACGCCTTCGATCACACCGGCAAGGAGCTCTGGAAGTTCAACTACACCTTCGGCAAGAGCATCATGTACTCGTCCGAGGTCACCGTCGCGGATCTGAACCAGGACGGCTCACCGGAGCTCGTGTTCTCCACCTACGGCGATCCCGATAGCAAGGATTGTGGACACCTCGTGATCCTGGGAGCGGACGGCAGCCTGCTGCACGACGTGACGCTTCCCGACGCTGGTCACAACGGCAACGGCAACGGCGCGCCCGCTGCTCCGGCGATCGGCGATCTCGATGGCGACGGCGCCGTCGAGATCTTCGTCCAGACCTTCGATCACGGCATGGATGTGTTCACCGTGCCGGGCTCCGCGGAGAACTGCCTGCTCTGGTCCACCGCCCGCGGCGGGCCGTTGCGCATGGGGCAACCGAACGGCAGCTGACGTTTCCGCGGCGGACCGACAAAAAAGAAATGGCCTGAAAGGGCTCAATCCGGCTGCTTTTGTTGGTCCGGCGCGAGCCCCTGGGGAAGCGCGTTCGAAGGAGGGGAAGCTCGCGCTCCGGAGCGGAGCTCTTCGGCGAGCTTCGACGCGGGACCGTCGAGGCTCGCCGCACGTTCGAGTCCTTGGGGCGAGTGCTTGGACAGCTCTTCGAGGCAGGCTCGCGCGTCGTCCAGCTTGCCCACGCCAGCCAGCGCGTGAGCACGCGCAATGAGGTACGCGCGCTGCACCCTGGGAGTCTGCGGCCTGCCGATGGCATCCAGCCGCGTGAGCGCTTCTTCGCAGTGGCCATCGACGGCGGTCACCAGCGCATCGGTGATGCTCAAGGTACGGATGAGATTCGGATCCTTGGCGTAGGCGAACGCATCCTTGAGCGCCGCCCAAGCGCGGTTCTTGTCGTGCAGGTACAGGGAGACCGTGGCACGGGAGGCAGACAGCGCCGCGCGGCGTACGCCCTTCAGCTGTTGCAGGGGAACGACGTCCAGCACCCGCGCGGCGCGGGACCAGTGCTGAGCGTCGGCGAGCACGCCAACGGCCGCTAGGGCGCGGCCCGCCGCCCGGCGAAGGCCGATGCCGCGGGCGGGAATGCTCTCGGCTTCGAAGCTCCGAGCCAGCTCTTCCGCGGCAAGCGCGGCGCGTTCGGGATCCGCCAGGGCCCGCCGCAGCGCGAAGATCGGGCGCAACGGAAACAGCCACAGCGACGCGGACATGACGAAGGTGAGCAGCGCGACGGCGGCGCCCATGGCCAAGGGCGCCCACCACGGCTCGCCGCGGGTGAAGATCAACCCGATGGTGCCGCACAAGAGCACCAACGCCGCGAACAAGCTCGACCACGGCACCAGGGAACGTATCGGCACGTCCCGGAGATCCGCGCCGGAAGCGTGCGCGGCGCCAAAGGCAGCCAGCGGGACTACGACGAGGGCGGCGAAGAGCACGGCGAGGGGCGCGCGACCGTCGACGGACGAGGGCACGGCCAGCACGAACGCGCCGAACGCCAAGAACACGATCGCGGGGGCGAGGAGCTTCACGCGGCCATGGTGACATCGGTCGCTCGAGTTTCGGAAGGGGGGAGACCCCTGTGCTAGACTCGAAGGCCGTCTCATGGCTTACCGAAAGCAAGGGCTCCAGCGGGGGCTTTGCGGGGTGGCTGCGATGTTGCTCCTCGCCTTCACCACCGCGTGCTCGGTGCTGGGATCTTCCCTCGACGAGTTCACCGAGGGAGGCGACGCGGGCACCAGCGCCGGCTGCGACACGGGCCAGGTGGAGTGCGACGGCCAGTGCGTCGATACCACCAGCAGCCCCGATCACTGCGGCAGCTGCGGCAACTCCTGCGCCGTAGAGCAGGCTTGCCAAGGCGGGAGCTGCACCGCGGACTGCCAAACCGGCCAGACCCAGTGCGGCGATCTGTGCGTGGACACGCAGTCCAACGCGCAGCACTGCGGCGGCTGCGACAAGAGCTGCAACAGCGGGGAGTCCTGCGTCTCCGGTCAGTGCCAGATCACCTGCCCCGGCGGACAGGTGGCGTGCAGCGGCCTCTGCTACGACCTCCAGAACGACGTCAACAACTGCGGTTCTTGCGGCAACAAGTGCTCCACGGGGGAGGTGTGCGGCAATGGTCAGTGCGCCCTCACCTGTCCCGCGGGTCAGACGGCATGCGGCGGAACCTGCGCGGATCTGCAGACGGACTCGCAGCACTGCGGCGCCTGCGGCACCGCTTGCGGTGCGAACGAAGAGTGTTCCGGCGGCAGCTGCGTCATCGCCTGCAAGACGCTCTTGAATCAGCAGATCACCGACCCCTGGGGCGAGGCGTGGGACGGGCTCGAGCGCGCGGCGGCGGACTACACCACCGCCGAGACCACCTGCCAGGGCATTGGCGGACGCTTGCCCACGGCCACGGAGCTGTATCGGGTGAGCGCCACGCAGTCGGCCACCGTGGGGCAGACGATCAACACGAACTGGCTGTGGTCCATGGTGCCGGTGAACGCCACGAGTCGCGCTCGAGTACGCCTGAGCGACGCGAACGTCGCGAACCAGAGCACCAGCTCGGCGCTGAACTATCGCTGCGTGTGCCCGCCGCCGCTGCCCAAGGCCTTCGTCGGCAACAATTGCTACGGACCTCCGGGACAGGCCTGCTTCGGGCTGGATTCCGAGGGCAAACGCTACAACGTGGACACGGCGGATCGCGCTCCGCTGCCGGTGGCCAGCGCCATCTGGGAGTGCACCTTCAATCGCGGCCACCTGCCGACCTTCGTCACCCTGATGGAGGCCGTGCAGCAGGGCCTGGACGGCGGCAGCACCAACAGCTGGCTCCACACCGCGGATGGCGTCCGCTACGACTTGAACGCGATCATTCGTTGGCAAGGCGTGGTGGCCGCTCCGTTGGTGATCGGCAACGGTGGTTACACCACGAACACCAACAACCGCGCGTTCCGCTGCGCTGGATTGAACTACGAGGCAGGTACGCATCCTGCCAGCATCACGGACGAGTTCGTCGGCGCGCTGTCCACGTACAAGGGGGAAGCGGTGGACTCCACCGCCACCCAGACCTGGACCGAAGCGCACGACACCTGCTGGGGGCGTGGCGGGCACGTGCCGCGCGACGACGAGCTGACCGAGCTCATCCAGCAGGGCTTGCCCGCGGGGTCTGGCTCTTGGGTGTGGACGTCGGACCAGGCGGGCTACAACGGCACGGATTTCCTGACGAAGCTCGTGCGTTGGACCGGCACGGCGCCGGAGTTCTCCCTCAGCTACAGCGGGGAGTCGAGCGCGGGCTACAAGACGACGAGCCGCCTCACACGCTGCATCTACTACCCGGTGGATACCGGCTACGCAGGACCGCAGGCCGCGGACTGCGCGGGCGGCTGCACGGAGCTCGCGATGCCCGGCAGCAGCGGCGCCAAGATGTGGCTGGACAGCTTCGACCGCGCGCCGTCGGCGACTTTCGAGGATGCCTTGGACGACTGTCGCAAGGCCGGCGGGCACTTGGCTTCGGAGCGAGACCTCACGGAGGCCATCCGCGCGAGCTTGCCCAACGGAACCAACAATCACCTGTGGACGAGCGACATGTCCAAGGGCAGCAACACGACCAACAGCAACCTATACATACAGATCGTGCGCTGGCAGGGCACGGATCCGGCGTTCACGGATCTCTACAACACGTACTCCACTTGGAGCCAGTCGACCACCACGCGGCCGTATCGCTGCATGTGGACCAACGAGCTCAGGTGACCGCGCGGATGCAGGCCATGCAGCAAGCGGAGAGGGTGCTCGGGCGCTACGCGCTGTTCGACGAGATCGCTGCCGGCGGCATGGCCACGGTGCACCTCGGACGGCTGCTCGGCCCCGTCGGCTTCTCCAAGACCGTGGCGGTCAAGCGGCTGCATCCTCATCTGGCGAGGGATCCCGAGTTCGTGTCCATGTTCTTGGACGAGGCGCGGCTCGCGGCGCGCATCCACCATCCCAACGTTGTGAGCACGCTCGACGTCGTCGCCATCGAGGGCGAGGTGTTCCTCGTGCTCGACTACGTTCAGGGCGAGAGCTTCTCGCGGCTGCTCAAGGCGACCCGGGCCAAGCGCCTGCGGGTGGAGCCGCGCATCGTCGCCGGAGTGATCGTCAACGCGCTGCACGGGCTGCACGCCGCCCACGAGGCGACGGACGAGCACGGGCATCCCCTGGGCATCGTTCACCGCGACGTCTCGCCGCAAAACGTGCTGGTCGGTACGGATGGCGTGGCCCGAGTGCTCGACTTCGGCGTGGCCAAGGCCGCCGGCCGCCTGCAGTCCACGCGGGACGGCCAGCTCAAGGGCAAGCTGGCGTACATGGCGCCGGAGCAGATCCGTGGGGATGCGGTGGACCGCCGAACGGACGTGTACTCCGCGGGCGTGGTGCTCTGGGAAGGCCTGGTCGGGCGTCGTCTGGTGCAGGGGCAGAACGAGGGACAGGTGCTCGGTGCCGTGCTCGCTGGCGGCTTCCCCACGCCCAGCTCCCTGGTGCGGGACGTGCCGGGCGAGGTGGACGCGATCGTGATGCGCGCACTCTCGCCGAGTCCCTCCGATCGCTTCGCTACGGCTCGGGAGATGGCGATCGAGCTCGAGCGAGCCCTGGGCGTTGCCTCGCCGTTTCAGGTGGGGGAGTGGGTGCAGGCCGTCGCAGTGGAGGCGCTGGCCCTGCGAGCCGCCCGCGTGCGCGAGATGGAGAGCACCTCGGCGGTGCACATGGTGCCGGGCAATCCCGGGCGCCCGCCGCCGCTGCCGAACCCGCACGAGTACTCGAGCTCGGGGATCTCGATGGTCACGAGCCCCTCGCATCCGTCGCAGGTGACCTACCCGTCGCAGCCCTCACAGGTGTCCCAGCCTTCGCAGGTCAGCTATCCATCGCAACCTTCGCAGCTCAGCTATCCATCGGCAGTGGCTGCGCCGCCGCCGGCGCAGTCCCGGCTCAAGCTCGTCGTTGCGGTCGTGACGGTCATCGCAGCCCTCGGTTTGATGGCGATCACGGCGCTCTTGCTGTGGCGCCGGGGCGCCAGCGCTCCGGCCGCGCCCACGGCCAGCGCCACGCTCACGGCGCCGCCGCCGCCGGCAACCACGCTCGCGCCCGCTCTTCCGGCTCTCCCCGCGACGGTCGCTGTCAGTGCGGAGCCCGAGCCGAGCGCGGAGCCCGAGCCGAGCGCGGAGCCCAAGGCGGCCGCCAAGCCGACGGCGGCCGCCAAGCCCGTCGAGCACAAGCCCGCCGCGGAGAAGAAGCCGAAGGGTTGCGACACGCCCTTCTTCGTGGATTCCGACGGCATCAAGCACGTCAAGCCGGAGTGCATGTGAACATGAGGTTGGCTCGTATCGGTCTCGTCGTGATGCTCTTCGCGTTCGGCACGCAAGCCGCTCCGAAGAAATCCGAGATCAAGAAGCAGTGCGCGGACGCCTACGTACAGGCCCAGAAGCTCAAGCGTGGGGGCGAGCTCACCAAGGCGCGTGAGCAGCTGATCGTGTGTGCCAAGAGCGAGTGCATGGCCGCGGTGAAGAAGGACTGCCTCACCTGGCTCGACGAAGTGAACGAAGCCATTCCTTCCGTGGTGGTGGTGGCGGAAGACCCTCAGGGCAACGAGACCCTGCAGGTGAAGGTCACGGTGGATGGCGAGGTCGTCGCGGAGTCCCTCGGCACGGAAGGGATCGAGCTCAATCCGGGCACGCATCAGTTCCGCTTCGAGCTCGAAGGGCAGGACCCCGTCGAGCAAGAGGTGATCCTGCGGGCGGGGGAGCGGAACAAGAAGGTCACGGTCCATTTCGGCGAGCCGGAAGCGGACAAGCCGGCGGAAATCGAGACGGAGCCCGCCGTGGCGCCGGAGATCGATCAACCAGCGGAAAAGAAAGGGCCTCCGGTGGCGAGCTACGTCCTCGGCGGTGTCGGCGTCGTGGCCCTCGCTGGAGCAGGTTTTTTTTGGCTCGGCGCGGAATCCAAGAAGAGCGACCTCGAGGACTCCGGTTGCAAGCCCAACTGCGACAGCTCGGACGTCGACTCCATCAAGCAGAAGCGGCTCTTCGGCGATATCGCCCTGGGCGTTGGGGTGGTGTCCCTGGGCGTGGCCACCTATCTGTGGCTCTCGCCCTCCCAGCCGGAGAAGCCGACGGCGGACAGCGCACGCGTGGACGTGCAGCTACTTCCCGGCGGCGCTCTGGGTGGCGTCAGCGGCCGCTTCTGAGCTGAGCGCGTTCGCAGTGTCCGTCGCGGCCTTGGCTGCGGCCGTGGCGTCTTTCGCCTGCGGCAGTTTGGCGGCTTCGAGCTGTTTCGCCGCGCGCTCGTAACGCTTGGCGACGTCGCGCCAGAAGTCGGCGGCGGCGTTCGCCGGGTGGGCGACCTCGAGGATACGGGCCGCGTCATACGTCGCGAACGGCTGCGCCGCGAGCTTGTCCAGCGGCGCGACGTCCAACTTCGGGAGCGTCGGGCCGCGAAGCATCATCGCGGCAGCGTTGTCCGGTCCCTTGGAGAGCACTTGCCCAAGCGCTGCCAGGAGCTTGTCCTTCTTGGCAACGGTCGTCGTCTCCTGGAACGCCTTCGCGAGCCAATAGCGGCGGCCGAGCTCGAACAACCCGCGGGCGAAGAGCCCAGCGGACGCTTTCGGTCCCTGCTCGAGGCGCGTTCGGGCGAAGGGCGGCAGACCCCGGTCGAGCAACGGACGCAGGTTCTCCGGGTCGCGAGGGTCGAGCTCCGAGAGCAGGATCTCCGCGTAGAACGTGGGCAGCTCGTGGGCCAGACGTTGCTCTACCGTCTTTGGTGACGACGGCGGCAAGGGCGGCAGCAGCAGGTTGTCGAGGGCGTCGATGCGTCGCCCGGCGTACAGCTTCGAGAGCAGCGAGCGGGCTCGATTCACGCGAGGATCTTCCAAGACGCCGACGGACGAGAGGGCCCCGAGCCCGACCAACGCGGCGTCGCGCCCGCGGGTCTTGCGCGGTTCCAGGGCCTCGTCCAGCGAGCCGTAGTAGGCCTCCGACAGCTCCTGGTCCTTCGCCATCTCGTCGGGAATCGGCGCACCGCGCGCGACGTCCACGAAGCGGAGATCCGCGAGCCCGGCTTCCACCGCGACGACGCCCTTGCCGTAGCCGGAGAGGGCGGCGCCCTTCACGCCGATGGCGTGGACTGCGTGCGCCTGATCCGTGATCCACTCGAACAGGGTCGTCTTCACGAACTCTTGCACGCGCTCCTTGTCGTGGGGCGGAGCGAGCTGCGGCGGCGTGCGCACCAGGCGATGGGCACGGGCTGCGAGGGACAGTCCCGTGAGAGCATCCCGCACGTCCGCCCGGAGCCCGGTGGGCGGTGCTGCCAGCAGCGGCTCCACCAGGACGTCGCCGCACTCCGGCGGTGCCAGCTCGGCGCGCAGCGCGCGGACCACGCCGCCCGGGAGCCCTGCGCAGGCCTCGAGGGTGACGAGGCTTTGGTCCCGGGCGCTCGCGTCCGCCGTGGTCAGCGCTGCGAGCAGCTTGCTTCGGGCCGCAGCGGGCTCGGCGCACTCCGGTGCGACGCCCGGCTTCCGATCGCCAAAGACGCGACACCGCTCCGGGGCTGGCGGCACGCCGCGCGGCGGCGGCGCCGGCGGCGCCTGCGCGGATGGCGGCGGTGCTGGCGGTGGCGTCAGGGGCGCGGCGGCCGGGGTCTGGGGAGTAGTTGCGCAGCCGACCAGGGCGAGGGCGAGCAATGAGCCGCGAAACGGGAGCATCGCGGCAGCTTGCCTGATCCACCACTGCGACACGACGATCATGCTTGACGTATATGTGTCCTAGACACAAGTGGTACGCCATGGAGGGACCCATGATCCGAGTACACAGTGGAAATCTTTTCAATTTCATTAGGTTGGCTGCGGTAGGCGGCGCGATCGCGTTGGCGACTGCGGCCTGTGGCAGCGATGACGACGGAAGCTCGCCGGCCGCGGGCGGCTCGTCGGGAACTGGAGGCGCGGGAGGTAGTGGCGGCATGGCGGGCAGCGGCGGCGCGGGCAGCGTTGCCAAGCTCCGCGTGGTTCATGCGGCGCCGGGCGCTCCGGCAGTCGACCTGTACGCGGCGGGCACCACGACCACCTTGGCGGAGAACCTCGCGTACGGTTCCTCGACGCCGTACCTGGAGCTGCCTCCCGGGACCTACAAGATCGACGTACGGGCCGCTGGCAGCCCAGCGACGGATGCGCCGGTCTACACCACACCGGATGTGACGGTCGCTGCGGACAAGCAGTACACCGCGATCGCGGCGGGAGACATCGGCTCCACCAGCGCAGACGATCAGTTCCGCGTCATACCTCTGGAAGAGGACTTCGGGACGGCGGGTTCCGGGACCGCGCGTGTGCGCGTCGTTCATGCCGGATTCGACGCGCCGACAGTGGGCATCGACGTTGGCAACGACGATCCTTCGGCGCCCGAAGTGGCCGCCCTCGACCGCTTCGCCGATACGGGTGCGGCTGGCGTGGAGCTTCCGGCCGGAGCCGCACTTCAAGTCGGCGTCGTGGCGGCGGGCGCGTCGGTCACCGCCTTCACGACGCCGACCTTGCCCGATGGCGCCGACCTGTTCGTGGTGGCGACGGGGGAGCTCGGCAAGCTGTCCCGTGAAGATACGGGCTTCGCGCTCCTGGCCGTCCTCCCCGACTCTTCCACGGCTTGGATCCGACAGAATCCCCGCGTGTTCGCCCTTCACGCCTCTCCCGACGCCGGTCCCGTGGACATCTACGCCGGCGATCAGGAGCTCGTGGACAACGCCTCCTTCGGCGACATGGCCGAGGCTCGCGTGCCACCGGGAAGCTACACCCTCGACTTCTTCCCGGGACAAGCGGGCGCTACGCCAAAGCCTTCCGGAGCTCCGGCGGCAACCGCCACGACGCCAGCGCTCGAGGCAGGCAAGGACTACCTGGCCATCGCTGCGGGTGAGCTGACCCAAAGTCCGTCGACGTTTCAGCTGATCGCTCTCGAGGAAGGCTTCGCTCTCGATGACACGAGTAACTCGCGGGTCCGTGTGGTGCACGCTTCCGGCAATGCGCCTGCGGTGGACGTCGGCACCGTGAGCACCGCCGGCACGTTGGACACGCCAGCGCTGCTCAGCAACGTGAAGTTTGGCGACGCCTCGCCAGCGGAGGGTCTGTCGATTCCACCCGGCAGCCTGACGATCGGAGCTGCCGCCACCGGGACCACGACGACGGCTGCGGAGTTCGACGTCACCACGATAGCCGGCCTGCGTGCCTTCGCGGTCGCTGCCGGTGATCTGGGCGGGACGTCGAATCCGTTCCAGCTCTTGATCGTCAACACCACTGCCTCGCAATGGGCAGTGGTTCCCATCGCCGCCAAGTGAAGAAACGCGAGGCGACGCCGCGGCCGGATGCCGCGGCGTCGCCCGCGAGGGCGAGGTCGAGCGCTGGGGAAAGGGGGTTCTGGCTCGACTCGATCGGCGGCGGGAGGCCGCCCTCCATCGGTTCGAGCCTAAGGCTTTGGCTTTGGGTTCGCGGCGCGAGCTTTTTCCAGCCGGGCTTTGACCTCGCTCAACTCCTTCGGAGTGGATTTCAAGCGCCCCGCTTGCTCCTGCCAGCCCGCGAGCTGCTGTTCGAGCACCTCCACCAGCGCGGTCCCATTCCCCTGGGCGCGCAGGATCCGCTCCTTCAGCTCGAGGTAGTCGAGCTTGCGGGGACCATAGGCGTGGGCGAGCGCGCGGTTCACCGCACCCAGGGCCGCGTCCCAACGCTTCATGTGCACCAGCACCGAAGCCAGGCGAGCCGGAGGCTCGTAGGAATCCGGGATCTCGCGCTCGCGTTGCTCGAGCATGGCGATGGCCTTGTCGCCTTGCCCGAGGGCCATGTAGGAGACCGCGCGACCGTAGTCGTAGGTCGCGGCGGCCGCGGGATCCGGAGCCTTGGCTGCCGCCGCTTCGAGAAGCGCGATGCGCTTCTCGTGCGCCTCCCGCGCACCCTTCTTGTCCCCCAGATCGACGCGCGCGTTGGCCAGGATCTGCCACGCGTCGGCGATGTCGTCGGCGGACGCGTCGGCGGGGGGCGACGCGACGATTTCCTCCAGCCGCTCGGTGGCGGCGCGGCGCACGGCTTTCTTTTCGGCTTCCGTGGACAGCCCCTTGGCGCACGAGAGCCACAGCGCGCAGAAGTCCGCCGGCTGCGCCGCGCCCGTCACCTCTCGGGCGTGTTTTTCGCCCACGGCGACGCACTCCTTGGCGCGGCGAGCGCGATGCAGGCTCTGGATCCACCCCACCAGCGCTTCGCTGCGCCGCGGCCAGCTCGCGGGCGCCCCGCGCACCGCTTGCTCGTAGGCCTGGGCCGCCTCCGCGTACTTCTGGTGGGCCTGGGCTCGCTTACCAGCGAGCAATCGAGCCAGCGGCGTGCCGGGCGCAACGCTGCTCTGCTCTTCCGCCACGGCGAGCGCGTCGCTCAGCAGCTTTTCCACCTCGCGGAGCGAGGCGCTGCCGGGCCAATAGCCGAGCACCTCGCCCTTCTTCGCTTCGAGCACGAAGAGCGTGGGCCACACGTCGATGGCGTACTTCTGCACGAAGTCCGCGTTCTCGTCGCGGTCCGTGTCCACGGACGCGAACACCACTTGGTCGGAGAAACGTGACAGCGCGGGATCCGAAAATACGAAGTGCTTCATGCTCAGGCAGGTGTGGCACCACGGTGCCCACGCATCCACGAACACGAGCTTGCCGTCGGCCTTCGCCCGGGTCAGCGCGGCGTTCACGTCGTCTTCGATGAACCCGACGGGCGCCGCGGGCGTTTCCTTGGAGGCCGGTACGCTCGCCACGGGAGCTGCAGCCGAGGTGGTCGCTACCGGCGGCGCCGTCGTCGGCGGCGGCGCTGGCGGCGCAACCGCGGGGCTGCAGCCAGCGAAAAGCATCAGCCCGGCCCAGAGCATCCTCTGCATGCGAGGACGATAGCCGGATTCGGCCGAGACGCACCCCCGCTCGCGTGCCACGATGAGCCCGCCATGAGAGCCGTGCCGCTTTTGCTGTTGTCCTTTCTCGCCGCATGCGTGGTGGACCCCAAGCCCGACGAGAGCGCGGAGAACTGCCAGCGCATCTGCGCCCGCCGGACCGAGTGCCCGGGCCACACCAGCGAGACTGAGTGCCAGGAGTCCTGCGTCGCGGCGCACTATCCTTCCGGCTGCGCCGACGCTTTCGAGGCCGCGACGTGCAGCGAGATCGACGGCACGTCGACCAGCGCCAGCTTCACCGACGCCTGCTACCCGGCGTGCTCTCCGGACGGGCGCATTTGCCAAGGAGACACTCTCGCTGCCTGTACCAACAGTCGCTTGGTCCAGCAGGATTGCGACTACCGCTGCAAGACCCAGGGCTTCAGCTACAGCGGAGTGTGTGCGGCCACCAAGAACGGGCAGTACACGCAGAGCGGGCTGCCCGAATGCTGGTGCGAGTGATCACAAGAGCTTGGCGCGCCGCGAGATGATCGCGATCGTCACCACGATCGCCAACACCACCAGCCAGAACGCTAGGTAGCCGTAGTTCCACTCGAGCTCCGGCAGCACCTTGAAGTTCATACCGTACACGCCGCACAAGAACGTGAGCGGCAAGAAGATCACGCTCACCACGGTGAGCTTCTTCATGACCTCGTTGGTGCGGTGGCCGACGAGCGACATGTACAGGTTCAGGGAGTTGCTCAAGATGTCCCGGTCTACGAGCAGGTCTTGAAGCACGCGTTCGATGGTGCCCACCATGTTGGCCAGATACGGCTGCGTGGCTTCGCTGATGAATCGGGACTTGCGGGTGGAAAGGTCCGTGAGCACCGCCCGGGCGGGCAGCACCACCTTGCGAAAGTGCAAGAGATCCGCCCCCAGCTCGCTCACGCGGCCGAACACGCGATCGTCCACCTCCCCGATCAGGTCCCGCTGCAGCTCCTCCACTCGTTCCTCGAAGCGCTTCTGGACGTCCAGGTAGTTGTCGATCAGGTGCTCCCACAGCTCGTACAGGAGGAAGCTCGGGCTCTGGGCGAACTGCTGGAAGTCGTCCTTGTAGTCCTTCTCCAGCGCCGACAAGAACAGCACGTTGCCCTGATGGATGGTCAACAAGAAGCGCTCCCCGAGCACCGCATCTACCCGGTCCAGATCGAAGTGACGTCCGACCAGGCGGCAGCCCGAGACCACCATGTGCAGGTACTCCGAGTAGCGGGCCTGCTGCGTGGCCGGCTCGCGGGTGAGGGCGTCCTCGATGATCTCGTCGTCCACCAGGCCGAGGCCTTCCAGAGCCTCCCGCGCTCCATCGGCGTTGCCGAGGTCGACGTCCAGCCACACGAACTTGCCGGAGGCCATCGCGTCCCGCGCCTCATTCGCGTCGATCTCGACCTCGTCCTTGGTGGCGAAATCGAGGGCCCGCGCCCGCACGCCGACGCCGCGCGGGCGGATTTCACGACTGCCTTCCTTCAACGGCGCGACATCAAGATGCGGAGGATGAACATGAACAGGTTGCGGAGCTGCACCAGGATCGCCAGGGCATCTCCCACCGGGTCGTCCATGTCGCTGTTACGGAAGATGTAGCTGGTCACGTACAGCAAGAAGCCGATGGACAGCACCGCGCCGCCGCTCGCCACGGCCAGGGCGAAGGGCTCACTGTCCAGGAAGAAGGTGAGCACGCAGCCCGTGAGGATGACGAAGAAGCCCATGCTCAAGATGGAGCCGAGCCAGGAGAAGTCTTTGCGCGCGACGAAGATGTAGGCGGTGATGGCGAAGAACACCGCGAACACCATCATGAAAGTGTCGCGCACCGGGTTGGCGGACATTGTTTCGCCGAACCCGGCGTAGAACTGGGCGACGAACACCATGGGGGCGAGCTCGATGCCCATCAGCGCGGCGACGCCGAACAGCGCCGCCACGTTCACGTAGCGCACCTTGCTCACCCAGCTGGCGACGAAGGTGGCCAGCACCAAGGCGCCAAAGGCTCCATAGAGCAGGGCGCTGTTCCCCAGCATCAAGCCGACCAGGAACGGAACCTCCGCCGGACGTCCCTCGGGTGAGGTCATGGAGATGGTCGGCCCCAAGCTGACCGCCGCCCAGCCGAACAGCACGGCGATGAACGCCGATGCGCCCAGCAGGCCATACACCTTGCGCAGGTATCTGAGGCGGTCCGCGGCGATGGGCGGCGCCACCTGGCCCAGCACGCCGGGCATGGCGACCGCGCCCGCGGCCATGCCGCCTCCCGCCATCGCGTAGGCCGGGTGTCCGCCCGCGCCGTACTGTTGCTGCTGCTGCGGAGCCGCGTACTGCTGCTGCGGAGCTGCGTACTGCTGCTGCGGAGCTGCGTATTGCTGCTGCGGAGCTGCGTATTGCTGCTGCGGAGCCGGGTATTGCTGCTGCGGCGCCTGTTGCTGCGGAGGCGGAGCGCCGTAGCCGGGCACGGGGGCCGGCCCCTGCGGCTCCGGCGCTTGTTGCATCAGCATGGTCCCGCCGCCGGCGAAGCCCGCCGCGGGTGCCGCTGGCCGGACGCGAACCAAGAAGCCACCCGCGGGCATCGGCTCCGCGGAGACGCTCATGCCCTGGGCTCGGTACTGCTGCTCGTACCCCGCGATCGCTTGGCGATCCGCCTCTGGGTTCCCGCTATTGACCTGAAACTCCCATCCGTCGCTCATCGAACGCTCCCTCGCTTCAGCCGCGGCGCATCATACGCCGGCGCCGCGGAAGCGAGATAGCAAGATCGCTGAGTCCTGCAGATGCCAGGACTTGGGGCTCAGGGAGCGTAGATACGACCGGGAGCGCCGCTCTTGCCGTCTTGGGTATGGCAGCTGTTGCAGTCGCCGCTGGGGACGGACTGCTTCATGACGCGCTCCTTGCCTCCGGCGATAACCTTCGCGCTGTAGGGGGCGACGAAGCTGCCCTGGTTGGTCTCGTAGAAGAAGTTGCCCGCCGCGTTGGTGGTGAGCGTGATGGTCTTGTTCTGGGCGTCCGTCACTTCCACGGTGATGTTCGGCGCGCCGTTGCAGTCATCCGGCTCCCGCACGGAGGGGTACACCGTGCCAGCGATGTGGAACGCGGGACCTTCATTGCTGGTCGTGTGACAGTTGATGCACTCCCCGCCGGGATGCATCAGGGGCGACTCGTGATTGCCCTGCGTCCAGTTCGTACCGCTGCTGCATAGCAAGGGCGCCAGGGGCGGCGGGCCTGCGTCTTGTGGCGCGCCGCAGGTACCCTGGGGCATTCCCGCGGAAATCCAGGCCTGAAACGCTGCGATATCCGACGCCGGCAAGAGCCCCGTGGGCGGCATGGGTGACTGCGCATCCTGCATGCGCGCCAGCGACGCTTCCGCGAAGGAGATGCTCGGATTGCTCTTGGAAGGTGCCGTCAGATCCGCGTAGCTGGTGAGCGGCATGGGCACCCCCGCCAGCGGCGGGTTCGAGTGACACGCGGTGCAGCTGTCACCAAGAATGGTCGCGACGTCGCAGGGCAGGTCCCCGGACACGGCCGTGCCCGCGGCGGACCCACCCGATCCCCCAACCCCAGTCTGACCTCCCAGTCCTGGGCCTGCAGCGGCCCCGCTCGAGCCACCAGTGCCGGTGTTGCCGGCATCCACCAGCTGCCCTTGGCAGCCAACCGCAGCGGCGAGACCGGAAACCACGACCAATGGGAGGAACTGAAGCGCTCGCATGCGGGTTCAGTACCCACACCGGAGCCTCGGCAGGCAGCTTCTATCCGACTGGAAACATCCAGCCAAAGCGATCTTCCGCTTGACCGCGCTGAATGGCGACAATCTGGTCGAACAGCGAGCGCGCCAGCGGTCCCACGTCCCCCTTGCCAATGGTCCACACCTCGTCGTCCACGCCAAGGGCAGACACGGGGGAGACCACGGCGGCGGTGCCGGTGCCAAAAATCTCGTGGAGCTGTCCCTTGTCGTGAGCCGCGCGGATCTCGTCCAAGGCGAGCCGTCGCTCCACCACCGGTAGGCCCTTCGCCTTCAGCAGCTGAATCACGCTGTCTCGGGTAACGCCCGCGAGAATCGCGCCATCCAGGGCGGGCGTGACGATCTCGTCGCCCAGATGCACGAACAAGTTCATGGTGCCGACCTCTTCCACGTAGCGATGCTCCGCGGCGTCCGTCCACAGCACCTGGGAGAACCCTTTCTTCTTCGCCGCCTGTGCCGCATGCAGACTGGCGGCGTAGTTCGCCGGAGTCTTGCACGAGCCGAGGCCGCCATGAGCCGCCCGCACCTCACGACGCTCGACCACGATGCGCACGGGAGCGAAGCCTTCGGCGTAGTAGGCGCCGACGGGCGAGGTCATCACCAAGTACGTGTACGACAGCGAGGGGCGTACGCCGAGGAACGGCTCCGTAGCGAACGCCAGCGGACGAATGTAGAGGGCGGCGCCATCCGCCGTCGGCACCCAGTCGCGATCCACTTCCACCAGCTTGCGGCACGTCTCCACGAACACGTCTTCCGGGACCGGCGGAATGCACACGCGCTCGGCGCTCTTGGCAAAGCGCGCGGCATGGCGATCCGGGCGGAACATCCGCACCTGGCCGTCCTTGCCTCGGAACGCCTTCAGCCCTTCGAAGATCGCTTGCGCGTAGTGGAGCACGGCCGCAGTGGGATCCAGCTGTATCGGGGCGTACGGCTCCACGCGGGGACTGTGCCACCCGCGCTCCGGCGCGTAGTCCATGCGAACCATGTGATCGGCGAAGATTCGGCCGAATCCGAGTTCGCTTTCCGGGCGGGGACGGGGCGCGTTGGTGCGCCGAACCTCGATCTGCATGGCCACCTCGCCGGGGAGGTACCAACGAGAAGAGGGGGGGTCAACACGTGCACCGATCATCCGTCAGGTGCGCGGCGTCGGTAGAGCACCGTCAAGCTCCGATCGGGGCTCACGACCACGAAGTTTCGCTCATTTCTGCTGGTGATCGTCCGCTCCAAGGTGGAGCCGATGCTCTCCACCGAGCAGGAGCTGTGCGCCACCTGCAAGTGCAGCGTGTCGCCGTCGACGCTGAAGCGTCCCGATAGCTCGCAGCCCGCCTGCCGTGAGCTGTCCTCGGAGGTGACGCGGTAGTGGCCGTCGGCGCTGACTTCGAGCAGCGTGTCGATGGTGCCGTTCACGCGCCCGGACCAGCTGCCCACGAAGTAGTCGAGGGGATCCACCAGCGGCTCCTGCCGCACGGCGGGGGGTGGCGTTGCCGGATCCACTTCGCCCTTCGCTTCCGGGATCCGAACCGCCGTCGACGGCGGCGGCGAAGTCGTCGATGTGCATCCGGCCATCAGCACGAGGAGGAGCAGCGCTCGGGTCATGGACGCCGTCGAGCTTAGCGCTTACGCTCGCGTCGTGCTCGTCGTCCGTGTCGCACTGTTCGGATTCGTCGCGCTCTCCTTGGCCGGCTGTGGGGGCGACGACGCGCCCGCGCAGAAAAGCTGTCACACATCGCTCCGCGCGAGCGATGTCGGCCTGAGCGCCAGCGATGGCTGCAGCACGACGCTGTCGCTCTTGCCGCGGGTGCGGATGGACGGAACCTGGCATTCCGCCAGCGGCTGCGTGCCCGCCGCCGCGGGGGTCGATTGCGCCGTGGGGCCCGTCGGCTCCGTTCACCTCGAGGTCGACGCCACGCGGGTGTCGCTGCGCTTCGACGCTGCCGCCGGTGGAGCACTGCAGGCCATCTCGCTGGACGGTTCCGCACGCGTGCCCGGCGCCCGCGGCTTCTTGTCGAACGGTTTCCAGTCCTGGTCCCAGAGCGGCGTGGTGGCCCTCGCTCCCGCCCCCAGCGAGAGCGATCTCGAGGCGGCCCTCGCCCTTCGCGGAGACGGCGAGGTCACCCGCGAAGGATCGGAGCTCTCCAACGCCTTCACCTTCGTGGGCGGGTCGGGCAGCGGCCTCGTCCTGGGAGCGCTCGCCGAGCAGCGCTTTCGCGTTTGGATGTCGGTACACCGCGAGCACGACGGTGACGACCTGACGGTGCGCGTCGGCGAAGGCAACACCGGCGAGTCGATCGCCGTCGCCGCCGGGGACGTCGTTGAAGGCGAGCCCTTGCACGTCGAGCTGGGCCCGCTCGAGGCGTCTCTCGAGCACTACGCCGCGGCGCTCCCATCACGCCGGCAGACCACGCCGCGCGACGCGCAGATCGGCTGGAACTCCTGGTACGAGCTGTGGGACACGGTGGACGCCGGCGCCATGGACGAAAATGCCGCGCTCGCCTCCGGCATTCTCGGAAGCTACGCGGACGGACGAAAGCTTCGCATCGTGGTGGACGACGGTTGGCAGCAGGCGTGGGGCGACTGGCAACCGAACGACAAGTTCCCGAACGGACTCTCCGGCCTGGCCACGACGCTCCACGCCCAAGGCTACGAGGTCGGCGTGTGGTTGGCGCCGCTGTTGGTCGCCGAGAGCAGCGCCGTGGCCCAGGCGCACCCGGATTGGCTCGTCGGCGGCGCGAGCTACAATCACCCCAAGCACGGCGCCATGCGTGTGCTCGACGTCACTCAGCCCCAGGCCGCGGCCCACCTGGCGCAGGTGATCTCCAGCATCGTGGGTTGGGGCTACGATCTACTGAAGATCGACTTCCTGTTCGCCGGCACTTGGGAGGGCACGCGGGCGGAGGCCGTGACCGGCATGCAAGCGTACGCGCGGGCGCTCGAGATCATCCGCAAGGCTGCGGGCGAAAGCACGGTGCTGGTGGCGGTGGGGGCGCCCGGCGTGGCCAGTCTGCCGTGGGTGGACGGTTGGCGTCTGGGGGGCGACATCGCGCTGGAGAACACCGGCGTGCGCTGGGCTTATCTGCCGAGCCAAGGTCGAAGCCTCGCCGCCCGCTGGCCGCTGTGCCGCGCCACCCTGTGCGACGCCGACCCGGTGATGCTGCGCGACCTGACCCAGGACGAAGTGGACACCGGCGCGAGCATCGTGGCCTTTGCCGGCGGCGCGCTGTTCTTGTCGGATGACCTCCGGGTGCTTCCGGACGAGCGCAAGGGCTGGGGCTTGAACGCCGAAAGGGCCCAGCTTGCGCTTTCGGCCGCTCCCGCCGTGCCGGAGGATCTGGTGCCGGACGCGCCTCCGGAGATCCTCTCCAACGTGTTCATCGACCTGGTCAGGCAGTCCACGACCCACGTGGTTCCCGAGCGCTGGCGCACGGCGGATGGACGCCGCTACGCCATCAACTGGTCCGAGGAAGCGACGACCATTGCCGGGCACACGGTCTTGCCGCACGCCACGATCGCGCTGTCACCCTGACGGATCGCTGAGCAGCGGAATGCCGTCGTCGAGGTAGTAGCCGTCGTCGCCTCGGAGCAACACGCCCTGCAGCCCCAGGCGCCGCAGGGTTCCGAGACCCACGTACACCCGCGCCGCTGCGCCCTTCGCCGCGAAGGAAGCGTCGGGCCACGCGGCCTCGAACAGCTCGTTCACGCTGGCGCCCCGTCCCGGCGAGCTCACGCGACGCTCCGCCAGCAGCGCCAGCATGCGCCGCAGGGCTCCGCGCCGGGAGATGTCCACCCGGCTGCCGCGCGGCGGGGCGAACCAACGCGCCCCCGGACCGATGGTGAGATGGTCTCGCGCCGGCTCGAGCGTCGGCTGAATCGCGGTCGGCGACGCCCGCAGGCGTGCCGCCACGCGCAGGGCAAAGCGTTCTTCGTCGGGCACGATGCCGTCGCCGCCGGCGGCCGCCATCGTGCGCTCGGTCTTCTCCAGCTCGGCGTACAGCGCGCTTACCTCGGAGGCACCGGCGCCTTCTGCGCGGGCCAAGAGCCACGCCACCGTTGCGCCGAAGATGGCGAGGGCCGCGCGGTCCCCCGGCGTCCCCACGCTTTCGAGGATTTCCGCGGCCTCGGCCACGGCGGTGCGCGCGTCCGCTCCGTGGCCGAGCTGCGCCTCCGCCACTGCCAGCGCCGCCCAACCGAGGCCGGCGTTGCGGCGATAGCTGCTGCCGCTCAGGGTGGCGACGCTCTTCTGGTAGCGCGCCACGGCCGCGCTCGCGTTGCCCAGCTCGAGCTCCAGGTTGCCGAGCAAGGAGAGCACGATGCCCTCCCACGCGCGGTCGCCCACCTCGCGCTGCGTGGCCAGGGCTTCCTCGAGCTTCTGGCGCCCCGCGGCGTGATCCCCGAGCTCCACGTCCGCTTGCCCCAGGTGCGCGAGGAGCACCGCCGCCGAGCGGCGATCCCCCACTTCCTGCAACACGGCGCGGCCGCGGTCGTAGCAATCCCGCGCTTCTTCGAGCAGCCCTCGTTCGAAGTAGCGACCGCCGATGTTGCCCAGGGCCACGCCTTCGTCCCGGCGATTGCCCGTCCGCTGGTGGAGCTCCAGGGCCTTTTCCAGGTTTGTTTGTGCGTCGCGAGTCCGTCCCTGCTGGGTGAGCACGAGCCCCAGGTCGTTGTAGTACGTGCGCTGCACGCGCAGGCTGCTGTGGTCCAAGTGCTCGCCGGCGCGCGCGAGCCACTCCTCGCTCTCTCGAGCGTGACCCGCGAGACCCCGACACAGGCCGATCTTCACCTTACAGGTCGTGGACAGCTCGCCGTCGTCCGCGCGCTCCGCCGCGGCCAGCGCCCGCACGTAGTCGTCCGCGGCGTCGTCGAGCCGTCCGGACAAGATGGCGAGCAGTCCCCGGGACGAACAAGCCCTCGATTCCAAAGCGGGGGGAATGCCGCCGGGGGCCTGCGCTGCCCGCGCCAGGGCGGCGTCGAGCAGCTCCGCATAGCGACCGAACGGTCCCCGCGTGGCGAACACGCCTTCCAACGACAACACCGCTTCCAACGCCCGACCCGCATGGCTCGGCGAAGGGTGCGACAGCTCGCGATCGTAGATCGACAGCAGATTGTCGGCTTCTCGAGCCAAGCGTCGACGAAGCTCGACGCCGCCCGGGCCGTCGATGCGATCCGCCCAGGAGCGCGAGGCTTCCAGATAGTAACGCGTGTGACGATCCGTGGTTTGAGCCGCGGCGCCGCTCGAAAGCAGCTGTTCTTCCGCGAACTGGCGCACGCTGTCGAACAGCCGGTAGCGCATCTCGCCGCCGCCGGCCGCAGCCGCCGAGCGCACCAGGCAAGCCTGCTCCAGCGCGCTCAGTACGTCGTGCGCCCACAGACCCCCACGCGGGGCGTCGGAGTGGCGGCTCAAGTCCACGATGTTCTCTACGGCCTCCAGCGAGAAGCCGCCGTGAAAGACGGAGCATTGGGCAAGCGCGGAGCTCTGCCACGGCTTGAGCAGATCCACGGAGCGGGCGATGG
Organism: Polyangiaceae bacterium; assembly: GCA_020633235.1. NCBI lineage: Bacteria > Pseudomonadati > Myxococcota > Polyangiales > Polyangiaceae > Polyangiaceae bacterium. The sequence goes on from JACKEA010000001.1 coordinate 662,015, forward strand.
CGGTGCGTAGCGCCGAGTGCTTCTCGGGGTGGCCCGTCGCGGACACCAGGACGTCGAGCTGTTGCTCGAGCAGATCCAGGATCTGACGCTCGCCGAGCAGTCCCATGCGCGCCGCACACAGCTCGATGCCGAGCGGTACGCCCTCCAGCTTTCGCACGATGGCCGCGACCAGCGGCGCGTTGGCTCGAGTGAGCTGGTAGTCCGCGCGGGTGGCGCGGGCGCGAAGCACGAACAGCTCCACTGCGGGGCTCTGCTCCAGCGTCGCCACGTCTTCGTTCGCGGGCGGCGGGAGCGGCAGAATCTCCACGACCTGTTCGTCGGCGAGCGATAGCGCACGCTGGGTCGTCACCAGGAACATGGCCTGCGGCGCGTCGGACAGCCATTTCTCCACGACCCCGCGGGCGGCTTCCTCGAGCTGCTCGAAGTTGTCGAGGACCAACAGCAGCGGGCCGCGCCGTTCCAAGGCGTAGCCCACCCGCTCCACGGCGTCGTCGGGGTCGCCGCTGAGCAGGGGGACCGAGAGCAACGCGGCGACGGCGGCGCACAGCCCGCCGGCGCTGCGCGCTTCGGTCAGATCGCAGAACCACACGCCTCCTGACAGGGCGTCCCTTTCCGCTCCGGCGTAGCGCAGCGCCAGTCGTGTCTTTCCCACCCCTGCCGGGCCCACCAAGCTGACCAGGGGCGCGCCGTCCTCGAAGGCCGCGTCGATGGCGGCCAGCTCCTCTTTCCGTCCCACGAAGGCCCCCCGCTCCCGGGGCACCATGCCGTGTCGGTGCGGGCTCAAGATGCCAAGACCACCGGGATGGCGGGGTCGAGCAAATAGCCGTCGTCCTGTCGCAGCAACATGGTCGCCAGTCCCAGCTTGCGCAGGGTTCCGATGGCCACGTACACCCGTGCCGCCTGGGAGTCGGGACGGATCGCGACGCCGGGCCAGGCGGCGTCGAACAGACCTTCCAGCGACACGCCGGCACCGGGTCGGTTCTGCTGCGCGTCCACCAGCTTCGCCAGCAGCCGCCGGGGCGCGTTGCGGCGTGAAAGGTCCACTCGCTCGCCATCGCTGGTGGCGAACCACTCCGCGTCCGGTCCCACCTTCAGGGTTTCGCGGAAGGGGCTGGACGGGACACGGGAGTCTCCCACGGACAGCGCGCTCGCGAGCAGACGGAGCGGAAACCGAACTTCGTCGGTGAGCGGCTCACGCCGAGCTTGGCGGTCGAGCTCGCCCATCAGACTCTCGGCGGCGGTGTGCGCCTGAATCGAGGCCTCGGGATCGGGATTGCGCCGCGCTCGGGCCAGCGTCACCAGTCGCTCGTGCACCTCCCAGGTGACGAGATCGCTCGGGGCGCCCACGGCTTCCAGCGTCTGTCGGGCCACCGCCAGGTGCGTCTTGGCGGCTTCCAGCTCGCCCACCTCGGCCTCGGCGGTGGCTTGCGCCGCGGCGAACAGCCCCGCCCAGCGGCGGTAGTTGCCCGGGAGCCGAGCGGCGGCCTCGCGATAGGCGCTGGCGGCTTCGCGGAAGCGCCGGCGGCGGAGCCGAACGTTTCCGAGCAGTCCGTACACGATGCCTTCCCAGGCGACGTCGCCGATTTCATGGTGCACCGTCAGCGCGCGTTCGAGACGCTGTTCGGCGCCGGAGAGGTCGCCCGCCTCCTCGTCCATGTTCGCGAGGTGGGCCTCGAACACGGCGGCTGCGCGGCGGTCGCCGACCTCGTTCAAGATCTCCAGCGCCTCCTGGTAACGCGTGCGCGCCTCGGAGATGCGTCCCAGCTCGTTCAGGCGAGCGCCGATGTTACCGAGGGTCGCGCCCTCTTCTCGGCGATTGCCGAGCCGCCGTGCCAGCGCGAGCGCCTTTTCGGACAGCTCCAACGCCTCCCGCGTGCGGCCCTGCTGCGCCCGTACCAGCGAGACGTCGGCGAAGAATTGACGCTCGAGGCGCGGGCTGTCGAGCGTTTGCAGCACGGCGCGAGCGCGCTCGAAGCGGACCTCGGCCTGCTTGCTCCGGCCTTCCATGGCCAGCGCCTGCCCGGCCTTGAGGGCGCTCAGCACCGTCAGCTCGCGGTCGTCGCTGCGTTCGGCGTAGGTGAGGGCGCGCTCGAAGTCGTTGATGCCGTCGCCAAAGCGCCCTTGAACCACCCGCACCCGACCCCGGGCCAGCTCTGCCTGGGCGATCGTTCGCGGAGCGAGTGAGCCTTCCGGCGCCAGCACCAGCGCGGAGTCCAGCAGATCCACGAATCGAGCGATGGGCCCGTGGGTGGAGAACTCGACCTCCAGCGACACGATCGCAGAGACCGCGGCGGGCACGTTGCCGTCACGCAGCGCGCGGTCGTAAACGGCCAAGAGGTTCTCCCGCTCGAGCTCGAGGCGGCGGCGCATCTGGGCGCCGAGGGGTCCGTCCAGCTCCGCCAACCACACGCTGGCGGCATCGATGTAATGCTCCGCGTGGCGTTCTTCGGTCTGTTCCCGCAGCGAGAGCTGTTCCAGCTTCTCGCGGGCGTACACGCGAATGCTCTCGAACAGGCCGAAGCGACTCTCCCCCACGATGCCGGGGGTGGGAGAGGCCACCACGAAGGATTTGTCGTGCAGGGTCTGCAGCACTCGCAACGCCGAGAGCTCATCGGGGTCGTCGCCTTCCCGTGTGACCTCCGCGAAGGCGGCCAGCGTGAACCCGCCTCGAAACACCGAGCTCCGCGACAGCGCGCGCTGCGCCTCGCTGGAGAGCATGGCCCAAGACCAGTCGATGGCGCTGCGCAGGGTGCGATGACGCTCTACCGCGCCCGGCTCGGCCAACACGTCCAGACGTTGCCCCAGGGCCGAGCGCAATCCGTCGAGACCCAGCTCGTTCACGCGCGCCGCTGCCAGCTCGATGGCGAGGGGGAGTCCGTCCAGCTCACGGACGATGGCCGCCACCTGCAGCGCTTCCTGCGCGCTCAGGGAGCCTCGCCCTGCGCGATCGAGAAACAGGCGCACGGCGTCGAAGCGCGCGATCTCTTCCGCCTGCCGCTCGTCTTCCGGGGGCAGCGGCAGCGGCGCCAGGGCGACGCAATGCTCCTCCGGCAGACGCAGTCTTTGCTGCGAGGTGATGAGCAGCTCCACCTCGGGGGCCTCGTCGGCGAGCTGAGCCACCAGCGGGCCGCCCTCTTCCACCAGCTGCTCGAAGTTGTCCAACACGAGGAGCGCGGGGCTCCGGCGGGCGAGAGCGCCTCCGATGGTCTCGACGGCATCTGCGGGGTCACTGGGCCCCACCCTGAGGCCGATGGCTGCGGCCAGGGCCGCGCACAACTCCGTGGAGCTCTCCACCTGGCTCAGATCACAGAACCAAACCGGACCCAGCGTTGCCCGGCGTGCCGCGAACTCCCGCGCGACGCGCGTCTTGCCGGTCCCGGAGGAGCCGGTGACGGTGACGACGTGAGCGCCCGCGTCGAAGGCACGCTCGATGTGCTCGAGCTCTGCCTTTCGGCCGACGAAGCTCCGCGGCGAGAGTTCGATGCGGTGCGCGGTTTGAGTCACGGGGCCGACGCACAGTGTTTTCCAATCCCTACACCGCGGCAACCCCCGGTAACTCTGGCCGAATAATGCAGCGTCAGATGCCGAGCGCGACCTTTTGCTTCTTGCCGAAGGCGGCCAGCTCCCGCGCCTCGAAGCGCAGGCCCTTGGCGTCGGCGGGAAGCTCGTAGATCGCCGAGAATCGCTTCATGATCGAGGGCGGGAGGCTCTCCAGAGTCAGCGTTTGTTCGGGCTGAGGGATGTACAACGATTGGTCATCCATCGGTCGGAACTCCCGGTCTTGGTCGTCGATCACCTTGGGATGGTCGAGGATGCTCTCGTCCTTTTTTCCAGTGTTGGTGATCTTGAACTCGACCTTGACGAACTTCCCAGCGGTCTTCTTGTTGCCGGTGATTCCGGTCAGCTCGCCGCCGATGTTGGTGGCGCTCACCACCACCCAGGTGCTGTCGTCGAAAGTGACCGTCTCGCCGATCTTCGCCTCCTTGGGCGGAGCCGCCTTGCAGGCGAGCAGGGCGAGAACGACGGTGACCAGCGCGACCACCAGGGAACGACGGGTATTGTTCATGGAAAACGAACCTCCACGGCGGGGTGCTCCTGTTACGCACCCCCGCGCCGTGGCCTTCCCTGCTCAGTCCACTGGGGCCGGCGGCCGCAGGGCCAAGCGCAGCTCTCGGCCCTTCCGCAGCGTGGTCTCGTCCACCTTGAACAGGCGCGATGCGGTCCGCCAGCACACGCTTTCCAGCTTCTCTTCGCTGATCTCCAGGTCGTCGAGAAACGCGAGGTACGGCTTCATCTTCACCAGCGGCCAATCCGTGCCGTACAGGAGCTGGCGGCCGGGGTCGCCCATGTAGGTGATCATCTCTTTCACCCTCAAGCTGACGTACCGCTCGAACTGATACGAGAACTCTCCGAGGGTGAGGCCGGAGATGTCGGCGAAGACGTTGTCGTTCTTGTACAGCACCTCCGCCGCGTCCTGAAACCAGGGATTGCCGAGGTGGCACATCACGAACTTGGTGTCCGGGAAGTCCACCGCCACGTCGTCCACGAGCAGCGGGTGGGCTTGGCGCACCTTGGCTTCTTTCGAGTAGGTGTCTCCGGTGTGGATCAGGATCGGGACGTCGTGCTTCGCGGCGATACGAAACACCTGCTCCAAGCTCGGGTCGTTGATCGCATACTTGTCGTAGCCTGGGTACAGCTTGATGCCCTTCACCCTCCCGTCGCGGATGCGCTCTTCCATCGTGAACAGGTCGGTGCGGGCGTCTCCGCGCCAGCGCAAGCCCTCCACCACGGTGGTTCGCGGATCACTGGCCAAGACGTCGAGCAGCTCCTCCACGCTCGGGCGATCGAGATCGACGCGGTAGGACGTGATCACCACGGAGTGGTCCACGCCGCACTCCGCCATCTTGTCGAACAAGTCGTGGACGTTCTCCACCGTGGGGCGCCGAGTGGCCTCGTGATAGTTGTTCAGGTGTACGTGGGCGTCGACGAGATACTCGGTCGGCATGAGCGCGAGGTAGCATGGCTTTTTCCGCGGCGGTCCGACATGAGGAAATCTGCCTCGCTGTCAGGCACCGAGCTCTGCCAGCAAGAAGCGGGTGAGGGCCTGGGCCTTGAGGGGCAGCGTGGACGCCTCGATGACCTCGTCGTGGGTGTGGAAGCCTTTGCCCCGAGGTCCGAGGCCGTCGATGGCGGGCACGCCCAGCGCGGCGATGTTGTTCGCGTCGGAGCCGCCGCCCAGCAGCGGATGCTCACCGTGGCCGAGGCCCGCTGCCCGCGCCTGCTCCGCGTAGCGCTGGCACAGCGCCGCGGACGCTTCCGTGCGCTCCAGCGGTGGCCGCCGCACGCCACCGTCGAGCTCGAAGCGCACGCCGCTGTCCGCGCCCAGCTCCTCGGCGATGGTCTGCAAGCGCGCGAGCACGCGCGGACCGTCGTCCACGCGTTCGAAGCGGAAGTCCACGGCGCACTCGGCGCGCTCCGGCACCGTGTTCTTGCTGGTGCCTCCGGAGATGGTCCCCACGTTCAACGTCACGCCCGCTGCGTAGTCCGTGAGCCCTTGGGCCTGGTCCACGAAGCGCGCGAGCGCCCAGATCGCGTTGACGCCATCGGCGTGGTGGTTGCCCGCGTGCGCCGCCTTGCCGTGGGCCACGACCTTCACCGCGGCGGTGCCCTTGCGCTGCGTGATGATGGCGTCGGCTGCGCGCCCGGCTTCGAACACCAACGCGGCGTGGCAGCCGCGCGCGTGCTCGGCGGTGAAGCTCCGAGAGTCCGGCGAGCCGATCTCCTCGTCGCCCACGCAAACCAGGGCGACCGGTAGCTCGGCCAGGCGGCCCGCATCGGACAAAGCCGCCAAGCTGGCCCACACCACCGCCAGCCCACCTTTCATGTCGAGCACCCCGGGGCCCCTGCGCAGATCGCCGTCCGCGCGAAAACCCTCGAAGGTGCCCGGCGGGAACACGGTGTCGTGGTGGCCGACGAGCAGCACCCCGCGCTCGCGATGGGCCTGCCAAGCCGGCGTGGAAAACAGGAGATGGTCTCCGACGCCCTTGCCCGGCTGCACCGAGAGCTCGAGCCCTGGCAGCCGAAACGCCGCCTTCAGCAGCTCGCCCATGGCGTTGACGTTGTCCACCGCGCCGGTGAAGGAATTCTGCTCGACCCAGCGCTCCAGCATGGGCCATACGCTCTGTGCCCGGCCGGCGAGCGCTTCCAGTACGTCCGACATCCCGGGCACTCTACCAGTCCGGGAACAGGAGCCCGCGCCGCCGGCGTTTTCCATCGCAGATGTCCTGGTCGTCGCGCTTTTCCTGGCTGCTCTTGCCGCTCCTGCTCTCGGGAGAGCCGGCGCCCGTGGCGGCGCCGGGCGCTGGAGCGCGGGTGGTGGGGGAGTGGATCTGGACGCGCGCCGACGCCCGGGGGTTCGTCGAGCTGTCGCGCGGGACACCATCGCTCGTGCCCGCGGTTCACGTGGCGACCGTGCAGCGGGACCTGGTGGCGCACCGCGCGCTGTCGCCCGCGCTGGTCGGCGAGCGGCCGGTAGCGCTCGTGGTGCGCTTCGACGACTCCTTCCACGGTGCGTGGGACGACGGCACTGCGCTCGACGTCGCGCCCAAGCTCCAGACCGAGCTCCGCCGCGTGGTCGACGAAGCGCGGGCCACCGGCGTGACGCCCACCGAGCTGCAGCTCGACTACGACGCTCCGGTCCGTCGCCTGTCCGAGTGGTCCGAGGTCGTTCAGCGCGTCGCGCCGGCGCTCGACGTCCCGGTGTGGGTGACGAGCATTCCCGCGCACCTCAGCGACCCGCGCTATGGAGAGCGGCTGCGCGGCGCCGTCGCCGGCCACATCCTGCAGCTGTTCGACACCGGATGGCCGTGCAGCGCGACCAACGTCGCGCGCCTCGCAAGTCGCCTCGGCCGGGCCGGCCTGCCGTATCGCATCGGCGTGGGCGCCTTCGAGCGTCGCCGCCAGGGTCGAGTGACCACGGACCACGGCTGCTGGGCCCGCGCTGCTGACCGCTTCGACGGCGCGTCCCGCGGTCGCTTCGTGTTTCCCGCGTCGGTCGCGCCCGCGGCCGTCGCTCGTTTGTTGAAAGAGGACGATTCGTGAAACGTTGGCTCTTGCTCCTGCCTGTGCTGCTGTTCGCGGCGCTCGACACCCCCCGGGACGCCACGGCGTGTGGCGGTCCCGACTACGGCGACTTCGGCGCCTTGGCGCCGCTGAATGCGACGCTCTCGGAGCTGGTGATGCCCGAGGCGGAGTGGGCGAGCTGGGGCAACGCTCGCATGCCGGAGCTGCGCTTCTTGTACCCGTTCGAGAAAGCCGAGCCGAAGAAGGCGGAGCTGGCCTGGAAGCTCGCCCACGAAGATCTGACGAAGGCGGCGCCGCCGGCCATGGCGCCGCTGGACGACGCCATGACGCGGGACGACCTTCCCGCCATCGACCGCGAAGCGCGCCGCATCGTCAGCGAGCTGCTCGACATGCCCGCCGCTCTCGCGTCCGAGCACGCCACGCTGTTCTGGCGCGCGGTGGAGCTCGCGGAGCTCCGGCCGGTGCTCGCCAAGGTGAGCCCGACGGCGCGCCGCGACTACCTGCGCGGCGCCACGGGCGCGCCGCTGCCGCCCATCTTGGACAAGGCGCTCGACGCCCGGCGAGCGGAGCCCGGCAAGAATAGTCAGCCCGTGCCCATTACCAAGGGCCACCCGCGGGCGGCGTCCCTCGAGCTGTGGGCGGTGTTTCGCGAGCTGCGCGACAAGGTCCCGAACGGCTATCGCGAGAGCATCAAGAAGCACGTCGCGCCGTCGACGTTCCAGCACATCCGCCAGGGCTTCGAGAAGTGGCGCAAGGCCCACCCGACGCATCCCCTCGTCGACTACGCGCGGCTCGCGGAGCTGCGCGTCGCCTATCTGTCCGGGGACGACGCCGCGGCGTGGCAGATCCTGCTCGACATGTATCCGCGCCACTATGGCCGCGTGATCTCGGAAATGCGGTTTCTGCGCGTGCAAGGGGTCGAGCCCACGGCGGCCCAGGTGGATGCCCTCGCCGACCCGGTGCTGATTGCGGCGGTCGCCAATGACGACACCGTCACGCCGCCGCGGTTCAGCCGTTGGTGGCGCCTGGCCGGTACCGCGCCGAACCAACAAAATCTGAAGGAACGGCTCCTGGCCTGGGTGGCAACCCAGAAGGGCCCGCTGCCCAAGGAGTTTCCGAAACAGCCGGCCAGCATCAGTCCCCTGGCGGGGAAGCTCGGGGCCATCGCCCTGCTCGCTGCCGGGCGGCCGCGGCAAGCCGAGAAGACGCTGGCGAAGACCGCCGCGGATCCGCTGCAGGCGCGGCTCCTGGTCAAGACGCGCCTCGACCTGGGACAGGCCGAGCAGGCGGCGAAGACGCCGGGTCTGTCGCCGGACGTGCGGCGCTACATCGTGAGCGTGCTGCTCCCGACGGTGGCGCTGGTCCGTCTCCAGAAGTCCAAGAACCTGGAGCTCGCGTCGGACGCGCGGCTGGAGCATGCGGCACGCTTGGCTCGCAGCGGGCGCTGGAAGGACGCCGCGAAGCTGATGGATCGCGTGGACCCCGGGCGCGCGGCCCTGTACCGCCACGCCGCCGAGCTGACGAGGCAGGGCGCGTGGCTCGAGCTCGCGCGCTTCTTCGAAGATCAGCGTGGGCGCCTGTTCTTCGGTGACAATACCGCGTTCTATCGTGGCGTCTCCAGCCGCTGGGAGTCGCTCTCGGGATCCAAAGAAGCGAAGCAGATCCAGGGCGCGCTGGTGCGCAGCACGGAGCGCTGGCTCGCTCTCGAGGCCTACACCCGCTGGCTCGTGGCCCATCCGAACGATCCGGACGCGCGCGACGTGCTGGGGGAAGCGGATGGCGTGTACTCGCGGCTCACGAACTTTGGCGGGGGCGAGTGGTTCTTCTGGAGTAAGTACCAGAAGCAGAGCCCCACCATCGCGCGGCTCCGCAAGGTGGGCAAGGCGATCCGCGCCCACTCGCTGTGAGCCTGAATTTCACGGCTCCTCGTCCCGAGCGCTCGATTCCTTGCGTCTTCGAAGGCATCTCCAACTTTGTCCACTCGGTCCGTCGTCGGCGCGAAATTCAGGCTCAAAACTCGATCGCGTCCAGGAACAAGCGCATCTGTCGAAAGTACGAGCCGCGATCCAGGTGGATCAGATGGCTGCCCGGGAACCAGTGGATGCGACAGCGGTTCCAGTGATCCCAGAGCAAGCGAGCGTGCGTGGGCGGCGCCAAGCGATCTCCCACTCCGCCGATGATCATCAGCCGCTCCTTGGGCAGCCGCGGGCGATAACTGAGGGGACAGCTCACGGCCAGCAAGTGGCGAGCGTCGCGCACGTCGCGATGGCTGAGCTTGAGCGCCGCGCGCAACAGCGTGCCGATGGGCTCCCACTCCAGCACCAGATCCGCAATGCTGGTGACGGGCACGTTGGGGATCGCGAACGAGAGCCGCGGCTCCACCGCGGCCAGCAGCGCGGAGGTGAAGCCGCCGAGGCTCACGCCGGTGATGCCCACCCGCGGCACGCCCAGGTCTTCGAGCAGGTGATCCATGAAGATACGCAGGTCGAACACCGCCTGGGCCAGCGCTTCGTTGATGCGCGAGGCGCCGCCCGCGAAGAAGCCATGACCGGAAAACGGCGAGAGCCGCGTCTGCCGCTTGCCGTGAAAGGGCAGCGTGACGAGCATCACGTCGTACCCCTCGCGGTACAGCCAGGGGATCGCGAAGAACCACTCGTTCAAATGGTAGAGATCCGCGCTGAAGCCATGCACCGCGATCACCGTCGGTCGCGCGGGGCCGTCGTGGCGCCAGTGCCGCGCGAAGGCGTAGCGGTTGCCCCGATGCGCGCGGTAGCGACGGCGCTCTCGGGGATTGACGGGAATGAACGGGCTCTCGAAGCGCACGTCCTCGCAGGCGCCGCTGCCGGGGCGAAACAGCGGCAGCCGGGCGCGCCGCCGCGACACCAGCACGCGCCGCGGCGGCCGCTCGAAGAAGCGATCGGGATCGCCGCTCTCGGCAATACGGCCGTACAGCTCTTCGTCCACCAGGGCGCGGCGCAGGGCCAGCGGGTGATAGCCGACGGGCAGCGCCAGGGATGCCACCAAAGACGCGCCCAGCGTGCGTAGCACCACGTCCGATGCCGCCGTCGCATGAACCTTGATGCGATCCGCGGCGCCGAGCTCGAAGCGCTCGCTGCTGCTCGCGAAGCCGGTGGGCAGCTCCTGCCACCAGGCGTGCCCATCGGAGACGGCGGGCTCGCGCGGACCCGCTTCATGGGTGATGCGCGAGACGACGGAGGCGTGGCTCACCCTGCTAGTCTGGACGAAATCGACAGCGGGCGCGACTTTCGCGCTCAGCGCACCGGCAGCATCACGATATCCGGCGCGCGGTTGTCGTTGCCGGAGAAGAGCCCGCGGTCCCGCGCCACGAAGGGCGCCGGGCCCATGTCGCCGACGAAGTCCCCCGGGTCGCGCTTGCCGTTGCCGTTGTCGTCGTACCAAGCGCGCAGCCGCACGTGCTGCTCGGGTCCAATGGCGGTGCCCAGGTGCAGGTCGAAACCGTCGCTCGTCTTCTTGCCCTGATAGGAAATCGCATCCCAGCGCGGCGTGCTGCCGCCCATGAGGTCCATCTCGAGGGACAGCTTCTTGTCGTCGAGCGCAGTGCCGGCGGGGAGCTTCAAGCGCACGTCCAGGTACGGATAGGCCTCGCCGCAGGCGAGCAGCGCCAGGAACACGACGATGACCGGACCACGCATATCCGTAGGTTACCGGATCTTCCGCATCCGCTGGTTGGTTCGGCGCGATGCCCGGCGCGGACGCTGTCCGTCACTTCCACGCGTTGCCGCCGAGATCGTTCACGCGGGCGGCTCCGTGCTTCTCCACGCGGCCGGACCAACTGCTGCCCTTGGTGTCGATGATACTGCTGCCGTGGGCCTCCAGGGCTGCGACGCTGCCGGAGATGGTGCTGCCATCGAGCACGACGCGGCTCGCGCCGTGGGCCTGCACGGCCACGCCGCCGGCGCTCACGTTGCAGTGGACGAGCGTGATGGTGCACGCGCCGTGGGCGGCAATGGCGTCTCCCGGTGTGTGGATGGTGCGATCCCGAAGCGTGACGTTCTGCGTACCGTGGCACTCCACCGCGCCGTCGGAGGACGTGACGCCCGAGCCGCCCGCGTTGACGACGCCGACGTTCGCGCCGGCGGACGCCTCCACGGTGGCGTCGGCGCTACCCGTCGTCGAGACCTGGTTGCGCGCTGGAGTGCGGGAGGGCGCGGGGCCGGTGCGCACCACGCAGCCGCTGACGAGAACCGAAGCAAGAGCCGTGAGACGAAAGAGGGTGTTCATGCGAGGAGGGATCAGCAACTGACGTGCCACGCAAGAAACCACGCTGCGGTCGGGCTTGTCGGATCTCCGCTGGAGGGGGCCAGCCCACCGGCTGGTGGGGGCCGGCCGACCCGGCAAACTGCGGCGTTTTGTCCCCGGATCGGGAGCGCCGGGAGATCGGGTCGATGGAGGTACTCCCGCGGGACCATCCGTGCCACATTTCCGGGCGAGGCAGTTCCATGCGCGTCGAAACCGTCATGACCGAGGACCCCATTTGGGTCGATGTCTCCGCCAGCATCGGCGAGGTGATCGAGAAGCTGCTCGAAGCCGACGTGCGGCACTTGCCGGTTCTCGAGAGCGGCGTGCTGGTCGGCATCGTGAGCGATCGCGATCTGCGCAGCATCGCCGCGTCGGTGTTGACGAATCCCGAAGGCGCCGGTTCGGGCCTCGCGGATCCGATCAGCACCATCATGACCATGGACGTGCTGACCACCACGCCGGACTCGGATCTGAAAGACGTGGCGGACATGTTGATCGAGCATCGCATCGGAGCCGTGCCCGTCGTGGATCCCGAGAGCATGAAGCTTGCCGGGATCGTGAGCTACATCGACGTGCTGCGCGCAGCGCGCGCGTCGCTGTGGGGCTGAGTCAGCTGCTCAGCACGAAGGCGATCACCAGCGTCGCGAGCACCGCGAGGCTGAAGGCGAGACCGATCAAGGCCTTGCCGGTTTCAGTGATGCGCAGCTCGGAATCCGGACCGGACTCGTCGAAATGAAGGCGGGACATGGGACGACCTCCTGGGCGCGCCGCGCTCGGTGGGGAGACGCGACGCTCTCAGGGACGAAACCCGCGACCGCGGCCGGTTGTGCCCGCGGCGGACCAACAAAAATACATTAGTAATCTCAGCTATTTATAAAATTTAGCTCGACGGATGAGCAGTGCCTCTCTAGAGTACTGAACAGATGCTCTCCTACCTCCGAATCCGTGGCTTGGCGCTGCTCGACGACGTGGCTCTGGAGCTCGGCGGCGGGCTCAATGTGCTCACCGGCGAAACTGGAGCGGGCAAGTCGATCATCATCGACGCGCTCACGTTGTTGCGCGGCGTCAGGTCACGGGCGGAGCTCGTGCGCGCGGGGGAGAGCGCGGCCACGGTAGATGCGGCGTTCGAGCTTCAGGGTTCCACGCTCCATCACGTGCGCGGTGTGCTCTCCGGGCACGGCCTGCCGGCGGAAGAAGCGGCAGGCCTCGTGCTCAGCCGCGTGGCGCCCCGCAGTGGGCGTGGGCGCGTGATGGTGCAGGGAGAGCTCACCACGCAAAGCGTGCTCGGCGAGATCGGGGAAGAGCTCTTGGATGTGTGCAGTCAGCACGAGCATCATTCCCTCACGCGGCCGGCGCGGCACCTGGAGCTGCTCGACGCCTACGGCCGGCTGGAAGCGGACGTCGCGGAGTACGGCGAGGCGTACCGCGCTTGGCGGGAGGCCGTGGACGAGCTGTCGGCACTGCGAGAGCGCGCGCGGGATGGCGGACAGCGAGCGGACTTTCTGCGCTTCCAGATCGAGGAGCTCACGCGCGTGGCGCCGGAATCCGGGGAATACGCCGAGCTTTCGTCGCGCCTCGAGCTGGTGCGGGACGCGCACCAGTGGGCGGCCTTCGCGGCGTCCGCGCTGGATGTACTGAACGAGGCGGACGACAGCGTGGTGGCGCGGCTTTCGGTGCTTGCGGAGCAAGCGCGGCGCGGCGCTCAGGCCTCGGCACGTCTGTCGGAAATGGCCGGTCAGCTCGAGGCCGCGCGCATCGCCTGCGGTGAGGCCGTGCACCTGGCGGAGCGGCTGGCGGACTCGGTGGAGATCGAGCCCGGGGAGCTGGATCGCATCGAGGCGCGGATGAGCGAGCTGGAATCGCTGCGGCGCAAGCACGGCGTGGAGGTGGACCAGCTCGGGGAGCGCCTGGATGAAATGCGCGCGGAGCTCGCGGGCATCGACGGCGCGGAGGACGCCATCGCGGCGCTCGAAGAGCAGGTGTCGAAGCGGCACGCTGCCGCTCGCAAGCTCGCGCTGATGCTCTCGGAGCGCCGCCGTGCTTCTGCCAAGCGCTTGGCCAAGGCGCTGTGCGTGGAGCTCTCGGAGCTGAGCCTCCCCGGCGCCCGTCTCGAGGCGGTCGTGGAAACGCTGTCGGAGCTGTCGCCCCGCGGGTTGGATGCAGTGGAGCTGTCGTTCTCGGCCAACGTCGGGGAGCCGCTGGCACCGCTCACGCGCGTGGCGTCCGGCGGCGAGCTCAGTCGCGTGCTCTTGGCCATCAAGGGCGTGCTCTCCACGGGGGACAGCGTGGCGACCTACGTGTTCGACGAAGTGGACGCTGGCGTGGGCGGCGCCGTCGCGGAAGCGATTGGGCGGCGCCTCACCAAGGCGGCAGATGGCCACCAGGTGCTGTGCATCACGCACCTCCCGCAGATCGCCGCCTTCGCGGATCGGCATTTCCGCGTGGAAAAGACCACGGAGAACGGCCGCACGCTCACGCGCGTTCGGCGCCTGAGCGAAGAAGAGTCGGTGGAGGAGATCGCGCGCATGCTCGGCGGCGCCACCATCACGGATAGCGCGCGGCGCCACGCGCGGGCGCTCCGGGAGCAGGCGCGCGGTCGCGCCCCGGCGAAGGTCGTGCCGCTGCGGCGCCGCGCGGCAGCGCCGCGCCGGCGTATGAGCGTCTGATTCAGCTGGCGAGGGCCATGCGCACGAGCTTGATGCCCAGCAGCACCAGGCCGGCGGAGTGCATGATCAAATCGAAGATGTCGATGGGGCGCTTCAGTGTGCCCGCCGCCAGCATCTTCAATTTCTCCCACAGGTGGGGCTCCGGGAAGAACGGCGCGAGCCCGAGCACGATGGCACCAAAGATCAGCGCGCCCAGCGGCATGCCGTCGATCCAACGCCAGAAACCGGCCATGCCGGCTATGTAGAGCTACTTGGCGACGAGCACCATGCTGGATCGTGCGGGAACGCTCACCGATGGGCCGCTCACCGCGCCGCCGCCCAAGAGATCCGTGAAACTGCCCGCGGGCAGGTTGCCCACGTTGGCAGGTCCGTCCCCGCGGTTGATGACGACGATCAGGTCGTCCCCGTTGTACTGCATGCGGTACGCGATGGTGTCCGTGCCGGAGGACAGCGGCGTGCGCGTGCCGCGGCGCAGGGCCGGGTGGTCCGCGCGGATCTTGGTCAGCGCCTTGATGTGGGAAAGCACCAAGTTCTGTCCGGCGGATAGGCCGCTCCACTGCATTTGCCGGCGGTTGTCCGGATCCCCGGCGCCGGCCATGGCGATCTCGTCCCCGTAGTAGAGCAGCGGCACGCCCTTCAACGTGAAGATGAGGGTGTAGGCGTCGTTCAGCCGCTCGAAGGGCGCGAGGTTCCCCGGCAGGGCGGGCTGGTTCTGCCACGCGCGGTCCTTGCCGTCGGCCCATTCGTTGCCCCACATCGGGGAGTCCTCGGCAAAGTGAATGGAGCGCGGTACGTCGTGGTTGCCCACGAAGGTGCTCATCACGCCGGCGCCGTAGAAGTTGTCGTTGGTGGCGAGGAACTTCTCGAGCTCCGTCAGCGGTGAGCTGCGGATCAACAGAGTCGCTACGATCTGCGCCCTCAGCGGGAAGTCGAACTGCCCGTCGAGCTTGTTCACCGGATCGACGTAGTACTTGATGTCATCCCGGTTGCCGGTGAACGTCTCACCCACCATGTAGAAGTGCTCACCGCTGGTGGGCTCGATTTCCGCTTTCACGCGAGCCCGCAGATCCGTGACCCAGGCGTCTTCGATGTGCTTCACGGCGTCCAGGCGGAAGCCGTCGATGCCGGTGTCCTTGATCCACTGCACCGCGTTGTTCACGGAGAAGTCGCGCGCCTCCTTGATCGTGAAGTTGAAGTCCGGCAGGTAGTCGCGGAACCAGCAGCGCTTGCCGTCGGCGCCTTCCCAGCCGCAGCCTTCGCCGCACACGCAGTGCTTGCCGTTCTCGTCCAACAGCCAGAACCAGCCCTTGTGGTTCTGGTACACCGGCGAGCTGATGTAGACGTGGTTCATAGCGTAATCGAGGATCACGCGCAGGCCTGCCGCGTGCGCTTCGGTGACCAACGCCTGAAGCTCTGCCAACGTGCCGAAGCGGCTCTCGGGCTGGTCCAGGTTCTCGGGCCAATACCCGTGGTAGGCGCTGTAGTACTTGCCGTCCGTGCCGATGCCGGCAGCGTCGGGGTTGTCCATCGGCGCCGTGAGCCACAGCGTGTTCACGCCCAGATCGGTGAAGTAGCCTTCCGAGATCTTCTGGCGCACGCCGGCCCAGTCCCCGCCCTTGTAGGCCGCGGCGGCCTCCACCTGGGAGATGGGAGCGCCGTCGTTCTTGGTGTCGCCGTTCAAGAAGCGATCCACGAACACGAAGTACAAGATGCTGTCGCGCCAGTCGAAGTTGCCCGTCACCGGCGGCACGCAGCTCCAGCTGGCGCAGCTCACGGGGGCGAGCACGGAGTTCAGCCCGCCCTGGCCGTCGTTGACGGTGTTGGGATTCTGCGGATCCGTGACCCAGCTCGCGCCGTCGAGCACGAACTTGTACTGGATCTCCTGGGCGTACGGGATCTCCACCGTGGCGCTCCAGGTGGAGCCGTTCTTGGTCAGCGGCACGCCCACGTCCCAGCCGTTCGCCGCGAAGGAGCCGCGGAGCTCGACGCTCGTCTCGCCGCTGTCCGGGTAGCTGAACTCCTGCTGACAGCGCTTGAGGCTGTCGTCGCACTGGGGCGGGCCGGCGTCCGCTTCTCCGCCGCTGCCGCCGCTGCCCGTGGCGCCGCAGCCGCTGCTGGCACCGGAGCCGCTGCTCGCGCCGGAGCCGCTGCTCGCACCCGAGCCCGGATCACAACCGCCGCCGCCTTCCGGCAAGCCGCCACCGTCGGTGGCCGCCACGCCGCCCGTGCCGTTCAGGTTCGGCCGATTCGCGGGATCTTCCGTGCTGGCGCACGCCATCGCCACCGCCGCCGCCGCCGGTACCCACCACCAGACCCTCTTCATGCGCCGCAGATAGCGCCGGACCGGAGCCGCCGCAACGCGCTCCGTGCCGTTCATCAGGGTGTTGGTCCGCCGCGGAATCAGCTCGGAAAGACCGTCAGCACTTGCTCGTCCTCGAGATCCGGCCAGCCCTCGATGTCGAGCTCCGTCGTCACGGTCCAGCGCACCTTGTTGTCGGGCGCTTCGAAGGAGGGCGGCGCGTCCTCCGGCACCGTGATGCTCCCTTCCAGGGCCACGGTTTCGCCCGCGGACACCCGCCGCCGCTTCGACAGCTCCAGGACTTGGCTGCTCACCGTGTGGCTGTGGGTCGTCTTCCGAGTCCCGCTGCCACTGACCGCGATCTCCTGGCACAGGAGCCGGGCGCGCACCGCGTTCAGCGTCAGCGCTCGCGGAGGGCGCAGCCGCACCTCCACCTGGAGGCGGCCTCCGGCGCGGGTTTCGTTCGGGTGGACGCCGATCTCGACCTCGCCCGTTCTCGCCCTCGCCACCTTGGGCTTCAGCGCGCGCCAGCCGAACACCAATGCGACCGTCAGGGCGAACAGCACGCCCAGGGTGGAACCGCCCCCCTGCAGGCTGCTCACCAGGAAGATCGCGCACACCATGAACATGAAGCCGGCGATGGCCACGTTCTGTTGGCCAGACTTCTGCGGAACGCCAGTGCCGAGCACGTGGCGTTGGGCGCGGAGGGTGGGCGGCGTGCGATAGCCGTCGCCGGGCACTTCCTCCAGGGGCGCGGGCAAGAGCACGAGCTCGGTCGCCGTCTTGGGATCGAGGGCCCAGGGAACGTCGGCCCGTGCCGTGAGGTACCAATCCACGTTCACCAGCGTGCCGCGATAGCTCACCGGCCCGTTGGGCGCCGACAGACGAATTGGCGTCCGGTGCTCGGTGCCCGCCGTCAGCTCCACGGGGCCGAGCTCCACCGTTTCCGCGCTGTCGCTGTCGCGGTTGCCCTTGCCGTGGGTGCGCCAGCCCAACACCACGCTCACGGCGTCGGCTCGTACGTCGCGGTCGGCGCGCATCACCAGCGTGGCGTCGATCGCCTCGCCCGGGCGGAGCTCGCGCCGCTTCACCTCCAGGCTGAGGTTACAGGCGGACATCGCCGGGCCCTTCGAGGCGTTGGAAGACGTCGTACAGGTGGCTCTCGGCGCTGCGCAGGTCGTCGCCGAAGCGCGCGACGATGGCGCGCAAGGTCTCCACCGGGAAGCGTGGCACCGGGCCGGTGCTCCGGCGTGCCGCCTCCACTCGCCGCGTGAGAATGCGACCCAGGCGCTCCTCGCTCATGCCGGTGAGCATCCGCGTGCGCACCGGCCGCCGCGTGAAGCCGGACAGGTCCGCGTGGCTCGCGAGCACCAAGCGCGCCGCGTCGGAGAACAGCCGTCGAAGCTCGACGCGGCTGAGGCGCTGGGCCTCGTCCACGAAGCAAAGCTCGGGCAACGCCCGCGCCCGGAGCGTGCACGCGCCTTCGGGAACGTACTCGTACAGCGAGCCCGGGTTTCGGGCGTGCCACGCCCACAGGTGGGTGCTCTTGCCGCGCCCGGCGTCGCCCAACAGCTGGACCACGCTGCCGCGCGGGCAGCTGAGCTCCCCCACCTCGGCGACGCGCGCGCGTTCGTCGGTGGGCAGCTCCCCGAAGGGATTGTGGCGCAGATTCAGGTGCGCAAAGGGGAGATCGCGGGGTTGCCACGCGGGCCGTGTCATCGAGCCCTGAGCGGTAGCTCAGTGGGCGGCACGCGTCGATGTGGAGGGGGCCGCCACGCGCAGCACGGTCAGGAAGGTCACGCTGCCGGCTGCCGCCAGGTACAGGCCCAAGAGGGCGTCGCTGCCCGCCAAGAGGCCATGGGCGAGGGCGACCGCGAACACCAAGAAGGTCGCGCGGTGGATCAGCTTCCAGGCGCGCTGACCGATGTCGCGCTTGAGCCAGAAGGAGACGGAAATCACGATGAACGCGTAGAACGCCAGCTGCCCTAGCCCCACGGCGACGTCGGGGGAGGCGAAGGGCAGGGCGATGTCTACGAGGCCAAAGAGCACGGTGCGGTCGCCCAAGAGCAGCAACGCGTGCACCGCGGAGAACGCCAAGCCAACCAGGGAAAAGTGTTGGTGCAGATCGAAGGCGCGGCGAGCCCCCGGCCACTCCCGGGCCAGCCGCGTGCTCATGCCCAGGCCCGCGAGCATGCTGGCCCAGAGCAGCACGAAGGCCACCACGCCGCTCGCCCGCGACAGGTACCAAAACGCCTTGGGCTCGGGACCGCTCAACGTCGCGCGCAAGCTCGGTACCCAAGAGGGAATGACGGCGGCCGCCAGCAAAACCCCGAGCCCAGTGCCAAGGGCGATGGACACCGCGGTTTCGGCGGACATGCGCGTTGCTTCTTCTCGCGTGGGGGTCATGCTGAGCTCCTCGGGAAATGTGAGCTTTTGGACGTGCCCTGCTCGCCGACGACCAGGGCGGCGAGCTCGGGCCGGCTCTCGATCCAAGAGAGCCCCGCGCGGGTACCGAGCAGCAGCACGCGCTTGGCGGCGTGCTCGGCGTCCCAGGCGCTCGGCGCGATCACCGTGGCGCTCAGCACGTCCGTGTCCGCCGGCAGTCCGCGGCGTGGATCGATCAGGTGATGGGCCGCGCCGCCGCGCCAGGTGCGGTGGTCGCGTCCCGACGTGGCAATGCCTCCCGCCGCCAGCTCGAGCTCGCTGATCGTGCTGCCGTCGGGGTGGTCCACGGCGATGCGAAACGGCGCGCCGCTGACGGCGATGTCGCCGCCCACGTCCACCAGCACTGGGCCGGAGCGGCCGAGAACGCGAGCCGCGCGGTCCGCCGCCCAGCCCTTGACGAAGCCCGAGAGATCCACCGCCGCGCCGAGCTTCACGACGCGGCGCTCGACGTCGAGCTCCACGCTGGACACGTCGGCGACGGCCACGCGCCGCTCTTCGCCCTCGTCGCTCAGTAGCTCGAAGCTCTTGGTGTAGCCAGCCGCGAGCAGCGCCGGGAGCACCATGGGCGTGACCAGCCCGTCGCTCTCTCGGGCGACGGCAACGGCGCGGGACAGCACCTCGAACAGCTCTTCACTCACCCGCGCCGTACCGCGGGCGTTCAGGCGGCTGAGCTCACTGTCCGGTCGAAAGCGGCTGAAGATCTGCTCCCACCGCTCGAACCATCGGACCACCCGCGAAAGCACGCCGAGCGGGTCGGACTCCAAGAGCACGCGCACCGTGCTGCCCATGGCGTGGGTCTCGAGCTCCAACATGGCTCAGCGCGACGAGCGCGTGCGGGCGTGTACGCGGGGGGACACGGTTCGGACGGACGCCCGTCCGGCTGTCGGTACCAGCACCGGCAGCGGGCGAGGCGGTGGCGGTTGGCGCGCCAGCAGCGCCCAGCCGACCAGCGTGGCCGCGACGGAGGTAGCGACCACCAGGAGCTTCTCGGTCATCTAGTCGTCGTCCTCGTCGTGCTCGCGGTGGCGCCGCCGCTCGTGGTGCTCGTCGTCGTCTCCTTGCTCGAAGAACGCCGGCTGGGTCGGCGGCGGGTCGGCCGCCGTCGTTGGCGGTTCGGCCAGGCGGCGGTTCGCTTCTTCGAGGAGCTTTTGGTACTCGGCCTCGCGCGCTTGCCAGTCTGCGGGGGGCTCTGCGGAGCCGCGCGCGACGAGGCCGCCGAGCAGCATCAACACGAACGCGGAGGCGGTGGCAGATAGGATGAGGGCACCTTTGCGGGTCATGGCAGTTCCTTTCGTCTCCCCACGTTGTGCTCCCGCAGGGCCCGAAAGCTCCATCCAACATCCGTGACACGCGCCGAAATCGTTGGGTTTTGTGCGAGCCAATGCGTCGCATGGCGGATACAGCCGTGATAGCCTGAGGGTAAGGTCTTGATGCGGATCACTTCCGGTTGGCTTCTGATCGCCTGCGCGCCGTGGGCCGTGGGCTGTGGGGGACTGCTCGGCAACAGCGAACCGCCCACTCCGGCGCCCATCGCCGGCGGCGCGGATCCGACGCCGCTGTCCAAGTGCAAGATCGCCGCCAGCTCCGACAGCCCACTGGTCACGGAATGGCCCGCGTCCGAGAAAGCGCACCTGCAGAGCCTGGCCTCGAGCCGCACGGTGGCCGTCGAGTTCACCGGTTGCGAGCTGCGCATCATCGATGGCTGCCGGCTTCCGGGCCAGTACACCTGGCAGCACACCACGCTCGCGACGGACACCGTCGAGATCACCAATGCCGACGAGCTCTACGCCAAGCTGCCCATCGGCGCCGTGGGGCTCGAGGGCGAGCTCCAACGCTCCGGACAGCTGGCGGTGCGCACCACGGTGGCCGGTCAGCTCCGCGCCGACGGCCTGCCCGAGCCGCTGCCGGCGGCCGGTGGCGCGTGCGCTCGTGCCACGCACTATGTGAGCGCGATCTCCGTCGGCGCGTTCAAGCTACTCTCGGGCGCCTCGGCCCGCGCCGGCGGCGGCGCCACGGTCGTGGGTTTGGGCGCCGGCGCCAGCCACCAGTCGTCCCAGGGCGTGCTGCGGGAAGCGGGCACGGCCGAGAGCTGCGGCGAGTCCACGGACGACGCTCCGAGCAGCCAGTGCGCATCACCCATCCAGGTGTTCCTCTCCCCGTTGCAGCCGGAGGGCGCCCCCGCGGCGCGCTCTCCGTCCCAAGAGCTCGACGCCGCCGCCATCGCCATTCAGTTTCCGAAAGAGGACGACGAAGCCTGGACGCTCCGCAATCACCGCTCGGAGATCTTGTGCACGCTGCCCTGCGAGAAGATGGTGCCGCCCGTCAGCGGCTTCTATCTCCAGCGCGAGAGTGACTCCGCGCGCCTGCGCTTGCCGGAGTCCTTTCCCCATCGGCCCGGGAGTCACGTCACCGCGGAGTACCAAGTTGGGCGCGGCAGTCCGTTCCTGTCCAAGCTCACGTTCTACGGCGCCGGCATCCCGATGGCGGCGTTGGGCGTGGGCATGACGACCTGGGGCATCGTGCAAGCCACCAGCGACTGCGACAACAGCGATCCCCAGAACGACTGCTTCCCCTCGGCGGGCTTCCTGTTCCTCAGCGGCGGCATGTTCCTGGCGTTTGCCGGGGCCAGCACCTGGTGGTTCCTCTGGAGCCAAGAAGAGAAGGTCGTCACCCATGAGCAGCTGCCCGCTGCCGGCGCCCGCAAGGACCCGGGCGTGCAAGTGATGTTCGGCCCCAGCGGCCTCGCCGGGACGTTCTGAACGCGACGGGGCTCGCGCCGGACCAACATCATTCGATTTCTTGTCGGTCCGCCGCGGAATCAGCGCGCTGAGCTGACGGCACCGACGGCTTGCTCGAAGTCCGCCTCGGTCTGATCCGCGCTGCCCACCCAGCGCACGAAGCCGCGGCGATCCACCACGAAGGTGACGGGCATCTCGCTCACCCGGAAGCGGCCGGCGAGCACGTTGCCGCGATCGAGCACGACGGGGAACGTGAGCCCATGCTTTTGCACCACACCGCGCGCGGTGCTCTCGCGTTCGTCCTCGGAGACGCCGATGAACGCCACGTCGGGGTGCTCTCGATGCAGACGCTCGGCGGCCGGCAATGTGCGCTGACACGGCTTGCAGTACTCGGCGAAGAACTTCACCACCACGGGTCGGCCGGCGTAGCTCTGGGTGGCGACGCGCTCACCACCGAGGGTAGGGCGCTCGAAGGCCGGCAGCGGCTTCTCGAGCAGCGGGCTCGGCGCCGTCGGCGGCAGCTTGGGCGGGGCGGAGCTGCATGCTGCAAGGAGCGGGAGCAAAGCGAAGAGGCGACGCATCTCGCTGTGGGTATTCCGACGCTCCCGCGGTTGCAACCATGCGCGTGCGCTCCGGAGTAGACCGTGGGATAAGCAGCGCGCCATGGCGGAAGAAGCTCCCCAAAGCACCGGCGCCATCGCGCGCATCGTGCTGCTGTTCATGTTGCTGCCGGCGACCTTCGCCTTCGAGCGCATGGCCTACTACGGCATGCGGGCCATGCTGTTCTTGCACATGAGCAGCGAGCTGGGCATGCCCACTGCGGACGCGGGCCGCGTGTATACCGTCACCGCCGGCGTGGGCATCGTCACGGTGCTGGTGGGCGGCGCCTTGTGCATCGTCCTTCGACCCAGCCTGGTGATGGCCGCGGGCGCGCTGCTCGGCATCGTCGCCTACGTGCTCTTGGCCGCGAGCGGCAGCACCGCGAGCTTGTGGTTCGCGCTCTTGATCCTGAGCCTGGGCCAGGGCCTGTTCAAGCCTGCCGTGCTGGCCCACGCCGCTCGGGAGCTCCCGCATCCGCGCTTCCACCTGCGCGCGGCGCTGTTCGTCTCGCTCTACTCGGCCATCAACTCGGCCGCGCTGATGGGCTCGTCGTCCAGCGGCGCTCTCGCCGCCGTGCGCGGCACCGGCGTGAGCTTCGTGCTCTCCATCGTGCTCGCCAGCATCGGCCTGGTGGTCGCGTTGGGCGCTGGCGGCGTGGATCTGTTCGTGAAGCCGAACACGCCGCCAAGCTCACCGCTCCGAGCCGGCAAGGTCGCCATCGGTGCGGCGGTGTTGGTGGTGGCGCTGCTTCCGTATCACATGGCCATGAGCGCTGAGAGCGCGATGGAGTTCAGCGTGCTGCGCACGGCCGGCGCATCCAGCTATGGAATGCTCCAGACGCTGAACCCTGTCGTCGTCATGGGAACTTGCTTCCTGCTGTTCGCCACCTTCTTGGCGCTGCACTTTACCAAGGTGCGAGACCTCACGCTGTACGGCGTGGGCATCGGCGTGACCATCCTCGCCCTGGCCGCGGCGCCGACGATGATCGCAGCCGTGAGCGGTAGTTCGTTGGGCGACCTCAGCTGGCTGGTGGGCCTCAGCATCGTGGGCATGGCGGTCGGAGAAGCCATCGCCGGTCCGCTGGCCATGAGTCGCGTGGTGGGCGATTTGCCGCCGCGCTTCACCGGCCTCGCCGCGGGCGTGTGGCTGGCGACGTCCGCGGGAGCAGGCTGGCTGAGCTCCCTGGTCGGCAGCGTCGCTCCCGCCGCCAACAAGATCGTGCTCGCTCTGAGCGTGGTGGCCTGCTTGGTGGTCGGCATCGCGCTGGTGGCGCTCACCGGCTACCTGAAACGGAACCTCTACGAGCCGGCGAGCGGCGCCGAGTAGACCCGGAGCGGGATGCCGCCGCGGGGCCGCAGCGTGACCGACGGCATGAAGCGCAGCGTGCGCGTGACGGCCGGAGCTACCTCGAAGTGCGAGAGCAACGTGGCGAGCACGAGTACGGCTTCCGTCATCGCGAAGTGATTGCCGATGCACACTCGCGGGCCGCCGCCGAAGGGAAAGAACGCAAAGCGCGGGCGCTCCGTCTCCGAAAGCCAGCGCTCCGGCACGAAGGCCTCCGGTCGCTCGAACCAACGCGGGTCCCGGTGCGCCGACCACTGACACAGCGCCACTTCTGCGCCCTTCGGCACGCGGTAGTTGCCGATCTGGGTATCTACGGTGGCCTCCCGCCCAATCGCCCATGCCGGTGGGTAGAGCCGCATGGACTCCTTCACCACCGCGTCCGTGAAGCGGAGCGCCGCGAGATCCGCATAGCGCGCGCTGCGGCCGCCCAGAACCTCCCGAAGCTCCTGCCGCAGCCGTTTCATGTGCTGCGGGTGCTCCGCCAGCAAGAGCAGCGAGTAGGAAAGCGCCAGCGCGGTAGTCTCGTGGCCGGCGACGAACAGCGTCACGCACTCGTCGCGGAGCTGCTGATCGCTCATGCCCTTGCCGTCTTCGTCGTGGGCGGAGAGCAGGAGCGAGAGCAGATCGAAGGTGGGCTCTTCACTCCGGCGTCGCTGCTCGATGAACGAGCGCACCAGGTCGTCCAGCCGCGAAAGCGCGCGGCGAAAGCGCAAGTTGGTGGGCGTCGGAATGCCGGCGGGTAGTGGAATGCCGGTGCCGAACAGCCCGAGGTAGCGGCGCATCACGTGTTCCACGCCCTGGGACAGCTCCGCCCCGGCGTCTCCCATGTGGGCGCCGAACATGGTGATGGCCGCGATCTCGCTGGTGGTGTGCATCATGTCCACGTGCACGTCTCGCTGCTCGCCGTCTCTCCAACTCGCGAGCGTACGCTCCGCCTCCGCCACCATGGTGTCGGCGTAGGCCTCGATGCGCTGCTTGTGAAACGCCGGCTGCATCAAGCGCCGCTGGCGCTTCCACAGATCTCCCTCGCTGAGCAACAGGCCGTTGCCCAGGGAATCGGAGAGCGCGCGCGTGAACTTGTCCTTGATGAAATCGTGATGCCGCTTGATGAGCACCTCTTCCATCAGCTCTGGGTCGTGAACCACGAACAGATCTCGGCCGGGAAACGGCAGCCACACGACCTTTCCCAGAGTGCGGGACTCCGACAAGAACGTGAGCGGATCCTTCGCGAAGCGAATCGTCGTCAGCAGGCTGTTGCCGGGCATCTTGGTGGGCAGCACCGGTGCGTTCACGTCACCCTCCGTTCAATCGAGCGTGCGCGGCGCCGGCCGGTGCCGCTCGACGATGAAGAATGTGGGAGCGATCTGGGCGCCCGCAAGGGCGGAGTAGGCCTTTCCGAGATAAAGATCGTCGTTGTTTGCGTCCACCTGCCGCAGGTAGTCCCGCAAGAAGCTGCCCTCCCACAGGCGGTTATGCCCTTCACTGTAGTCGAGCAACAGCGCGCCCGGCTCCTTGTCGCCGCTCTCGGCCCGCCGCACACGATAGAAACCGAAGCGCTTCGGCGCGTCGTCTTCGGGCAAGCACTTCCAGGGCTCGGTCACTTTGCCCTGCACCACCGGGATGTTGTAGCCCCACACCTCGCCGCTCTTCAGGTAGAAGCCCTTCTTGAACTTCTGAAAGCCGCCGAGCTTGGTCACGAAGGGCTTGTTGAAGCCGCGCAGCTCCCAACCCACGAGCTTGTCCGTGTCCGGCGTGGTCCCCGCATCGAACAACCTCGAAAGCTCCTTGTTCGACAGCTTCGCCAGGTCCTCCAGGGTGCGCTTCATGACACCGGGACTACCACGTCTATTCATTCTTGTCGGGCCGCCGCGGAAACAGCGCGCAGAGAGGGCGCGGCGTTCGGCGCCGTTTCCGCGGCGCACCAACAAAATTCACGACTTCTCGCGCGACCGCAGAGCGCCTGGCCGAAGAGGATTGTCGAGCTCCGCAAGGTTGGGTGTGCTGCGAGTGGTTCGTTTCCAGGTTTCGGCCATCGGGAAGGAGGCCAAGAGCGGCGTCCGGTAGCGGACTGCCGAGCTTGCCATCGAGCAAGGGTCGAGTCGCGGCTAGGCGATGGGAAGTTGGAGCGAGGGCGTCGCGATTTGGCTGCGCGACCTCGTCATCGCGCGACTTCTGGTGCATCTCGCGCTCATCGAGAAACGACGGCTGCAGCTGGTGCGCGGGCTACTCGTCGCTCTACGATCTGTGCGTGCGCTGCCTCGGGATGAGCGAGGGCCAAGCGCATCACAGCGTTTCCAAAGCGCACCCGGCGAAGAGCATCCCGTCGCGCTGGAGATGGTCGCCGATGGCCGGCAAGTCCGACATCTTGATCGTACTCGCGCGCTGGTTTCCGAAGCCGGATGTTCCGGACCAGGTGAAGCCGCTGCGCACTGGCGGAAAGGGTCCGGCGCCCGGCTCGTCGTGACGTCATCGCGCTGGACCAAGGGCGTGGGCCTTGCCGGGGTGGACCCGCGGAATTGATGGGGTCTGGGGTGCACGGAAATCGGTTTACATAGCAACTGATCTAGGCGCGTCCGAAGCCCCTGATCGTTGCATTCGACAGGGTTCGGCAGGCTCGAGAAGGGCAGAAGGGGGACGCGCGGGGGTCTTTGGCGTAGGAAAATCAGTTTACATAGCAACCGATTTGGGGGCGACCGATCCCCCCTGATCGGCGAGCTCGAGCTGGGCCGGAGAGAGAGCCTGAAAGCGAAGCTCGAGCACGCCCAGGATCTGATGCGCCACGTGAGCCGGGAGCTGGAGGTCGTGGTCGAGCGGGCGCTCGACGCGCTGATCCGCGAGCTTTCGAAGAAGCGCTGGAGCGTTACGGACAAGCCGCGCCGCTCCCGCGGAACGAAGCCGGGCGAGCCCGGCCGTGCAGTCCGGCGCGAGGTGTACGAGCGCGACGGTGCCCAGTGCTGCTTCGTGTCGGAGTCCGGGGTGCGCTGCGTCGTGCGCTGGCGCTGCTCGTCCCGCGATAGGCGGGCTGCGCGGCTGATTCCGCGCCGAACCGACAAGCTACTTGCGCGTGACGCGCACGAGATCGTCGCCGCGGGGCGGCTCTGGCGCGGAGAGCGGCTCTTCCACCAGCTCGAAGCGGCCGTTGTCGAAGGGCTCGCCGGGGGCGGCGTCGCGGGGCACCAGGCGCTCGCGCAGGCCGCGCTTGGCCAGGGTGCGCGCCCGGTAGTGGCAGTAGGGGTTGTTGCCCGGGCGGCCGAGCAGCGCGTGGGCGGTGAAGGTGCAGCCACCACGGCAAGGCTCGGCGAAGGCGCAGCTCCGGCAAAAGCCCCACAGGTCGTCCAGCGTGCGGCGGCGGGTGAAGGCGAGGGCAGGGGCCTCGTCCCAGATCTGTCGGAGGGGCGCGCGACGGATATTGTCGCCCACGTAGTGGGCGCTCTGGAGCGACGGGCAGCCCTTCACGTCTCCGTGGCTCTCGATGCCCATCACGAAGCGCCCGGCCTGGCAGCCCCCGAAGTGATCGGCGCCGCCCGGCTCGAGGGACCGCAGCAGCGCTTCCTCCGGGCCGAAGTAGCCGAGGTTATTGCCGGGCATCAGGCTGATGCCGTCTTCGAAGGCGCGCTCTTTGAGGCGCGCGATGCGCGGCACCAGGTCCAGCAGCTCCCAGGGCTGCAGCAATAGATCCGTGCGGTCCGCGGCGCGGCCCAAGGGCGCGGTGAGCTGGATCTGCCAGGCGGAGATGCCGACCGCGCGAA
The DNA here is from genome assembly GCA_020633235.1 of Polyangiaceae bacterium. NCBI lineage: Bacteria > Pseudomonadati > Myxococcota > Polyangiales > Polyangiaceae > Polyangiaceae bacterium. The sequence continues at coordinate 689,220 of JACKEA010000001.1, forward strand.
GCCGTTCGTACAGCGCTTCGAGGTCGCCGCGGTTCAGTCGGTTCAGGTTGATGTTGGAGCCGATGCGTACCCCGGCGTCGCGCAGGGACCGGAGCGCCGCCATCGCCGAACGGAAGCTGCCGTTCGCGTTGCGCATGCGGTCGTGCGTTTGCTCCAGGCCGTCGATGCTCACGGACGCGCTCTCGAGCCCCGCTGCGGCCATTGCGCCCGAAAGCTCCGGCGTCACTCCGCGGCCGCCGGTAGTGAGCTGGCGATGGATGCCGCGCTCCCGAAGGGCGCGGAGCACGTCGAGGAATCCGGGGTGCAGGTACGCCTCGCCGCCGATGAGCACGACCTCGCGGGCGCCCAGCTCGGCGAGCTGCTCCACCACGGAAAGGGCCTCCGCGGTGGACAGCTCGCTTTCGCGTTTCACCCCGGCGCGAGATCCGCAGTGGTGGCAGGCGTGGTCGCACGCCAGGGTGAGCTCCCACACCACGTACGCGGGATGCGGCGCGTCGCTCGTCACGCGCAGGCGGCGATGGCTCACGACCCGGGGGGCGGCGCGGGTGTTTCGTCGGGGCTGCCGGTGGCGATGGTGTTCACCGGCGCTTGTCCCTCGGAACAGTTGCGGTCGGGATCGGTGGGTGAGCTCGGCTCGCTGCCCTGGCCGGGCTCGCTCTTCTGGCAAGGACCGCTGGGCCGCGGCTCGATGGGACCATAGGCGTGGGGCGGGCCGCCGTAGCAAGCCATCAGCGTCATGGCTACGGCGCCGCCCAGGGCGACCTTGGCGCTCGCCCGCGCAGCGCGCGCCAGACGCGAGCGCTTGTGCGGTGCATCACAGTGGGGACAGGCGCGGGCGCCCGCAGGTACGAAACCCTCGCAGCTCGAACAAACGGAAAGCGTGCTCATCGATTCCTCCCAACGCCCGCGGCGCGCCCCATCTTACACGCCAGGCTCAGGGCTTGGGCACCGCGAAGTTGAAGGGCGGCAGTTGCTCCGCCTGGCCCATGTCCTCGTGAGCGAAGTAGCTCGCTACCATCTGCTGAGCGCCGGGCCGCGTGTACACGTCGGCGCGGCGAGTCTCGATGGTGTCGGCGATCACCGCCGCCACTTCTTCGGCGCTCTGGGCGCCCGGCAGCGTCCGGGAGTCGAAGCCACCGTGGCGGGCGGAGAGGCCGAACTCCGTGGCTACCACGCCGGGGTGCACCGACGACACCTGGATTTCCGGAAACTCCGCTCGGAGCTCCATGCGCAAGTTCGCCGTGAGCGCATTGAGCGCATGCTTGGCGGCGGCGTAGGCAGAGCGAATGGGCGCGAAGGGCACGCGCCCGAGCATGGATGAGACGTTGATGATGTGGCCGCGGCCGCGCTCTTTGAAGTGTGGCAGCACGGCTTGCATGCCGTACACGGCGCTCTTCACGTTCACCAGGTACATCTCGTCCAGATCCTCATCCGTGAGCTCGGAAACGGCACGCGAGATGCCGCGGCCGGCGTTGTTCACCCACACGTCGATGCGACCGAAGCGATCGAGAGCGCTCGCTACCGTGCGCTGCACGTCCGCGCGGCGCGTGACGTCCCCCACGACGACGAGACTTTCGCCCAGACGGGAAGCGACTTCCGTCAGCTCCTTTTCGCGGCGAGCCAACAATACTGGCTTCATGCCCTTGTCGGAAACCAGCTTGGCGAGGGCTGCGCCAATGCCGGCACTGGCGCCGGTGATGACGATCACTTGGTCTTGCATGGCGCGGAGCTTAGGGCGTTTCTGCTACGGTGCGAGGGTGATTCGCCGTCTCGGGGTGATGGCAGTGCTCGCGGGAACCGGTTGCGCGGTTCCGGTGATGCACCCGTATCGCACCCACGAAGGGCCGGGTGCGCGAGCGGCGATGGTAGTGCACGTCGGCGCCGAAAAGCGTGGCAGCTGCGACAACGAGACCGGGTGCAAACCGGGGAGCGCCGGCGGCTTCTCGCCGCTGAACTTGGACGGACGCTGGGGGCATCGCTTCTCCGAGCACGTCGGGCTGATGGGCGGCGTGACCTTCCCTGGATTCCGCAACTCGAAGACGAGCAAGGTGGATGCGGCCCTGGTGAGCTACGGCGTGCTCACCTTGGAGACGCCCATCGTGTCTGTGGGGCTCGGGCCGGAGCTCGGTACCCGCGTGGCCGGCGGCTCGGTGGGGCTGGATCTACAGCCGCTCGGCAACGAGCTTTCTCTCCCGCACCTCTTGGGGCTGTCGCCCTACTTTCGCTACCTCACGCCGTACCGCATTCACGAAGCGGACGAGAATGGTCAGGTGCCGAGCTGGGACACGGGGGTGCGCCTGCGCGTCGGCCCCGCGGTGCTGGGTTACACGTTCTACCGCCAGACCCAGGGTGTGATCGACTACGTGATCTACGAGAGCTCCGTGCGCGCGCAGAGCTGGCACATGCTCACCTTCGGCGTGGAGCTCAATCGAGACAGCTTGGACTTTGGCGGCTCCTTCCATCGAGAGCTGGAGCCGCCGCGCTGCCAGGGTGCGGAGTGCTTCGCCCCGCACGGCGTGCCGCACCGGAGCGTGTGGCGGGGGTGCGCAGCGTTGTGCGGGGCACAAGCGGAGCTCTCGTGCGGCCTAACGGAAAGCGAGTGTGAGTCCGCCTGCGAGAAGCGGACCGTCGCCGAAGAATGCTGGGCCGCGGACGACGCGCTCTTGACGTGCCAGGCGAGGGGCGTCGCCTGCAAAGGCGACAGGGTCTGGTTCCCGAGCTGTACGCCAGAGCAAGACGCCTTCGACCGTTGCGTGGTGCGCGCCACCCTCGCGCGCTGAGCTCAGAACGTGATGCCCAGCACCGGGCTGATGCTCAGCACCGTGGCGGTTTGGCCGGCGCGGAACAGGCCCTTTTCCCAACGGCCTTCCGCGCGCAAGTTCACGCGGCCGAAGTCCACGCCGACGCCAGCCAGCGCGCCGAACAGGTATCCGCCTTCGCTGGCAAAGTCGCCGATGGGCAGCGCGGCCCCGAAGGTGCCGCCGGCGTAGCCCATGAAGGCCGGCGTGCGAAAGCCGTAGGCAAAGCTCGCGGCCATGGTGCCCAGCGTTCCGCCCTCCACCGGGTACGCCTCGAAGCCGGCGTTCAAAAGCCACATTGGGCTCACGCCATCCTGAAGCGGAATGAAGAAGTCGAAGAACACGCCGCCGCCCCAGCTCGGCTCGTCCGTGCGCGGGAGCTTCACGCTCGCGCGCCGGAGCGCGAGCGACAGGCCCAGCTTGTTGCGCCGGTAGTTCGCCTCCAGCTCTCGCCGGTACGCCTCGCGATCGTCGCGCTCTTGCTCCGCCTCGCGAAACCACGCCGAGTCCGCGGCGGGCTCGGACGCGGGCTCCGGCTGAGCCGCGGCAGGCGCGCTCGCGAGCAGCACAGCCACGGCCACGGTTCGCATGCCTCCGAGCGTAGTGGCTGCCCGCGGGTCTCGCCAGCGATGGCGATCAGCTCGTCAGTGCGCCAGGGCGCTGGCTTCGCTCAGCGCAGCGTCTTCAGCTTGTTGGTCCGCCGCGGAACCACGCGGACGTCGGCCCCGACAGTATCCCCGCGCTTGGAGCCGCCGGCAGGTGTCCTACGTGGGGGCGGTAGTGCGGCACATTCACGAGGGGATCCCTTCGTCATCGAGCCTCGGACCGCCACCCCAAGGAGATCAAGGGGGGCGCCCGCCCCAAAACCAGTTTACATATCAACCGTTTTCCGCGCCCCCAACCCCCCTTGCGAAGGAGCAGCCCGCACCCGGTTCGAGCTGCGACCGCCGAAGGCCCGCGACTCAGTCGAAGCTCGCATCCCACTCGAACGACAGCTCCTCCGCCAGCGACTGCACGGCGCGCGCGTTACCGCCCGCCACGAAGATCCGCGGCCCGTCGTCCCAGGGGACGAAGCACAGCGCCACGTGGTCTCGCGAGTACGCCGTGAGCTCGTTGATGGCGCCCGCGCGCCGGAAGCCTTGAAGGCGCGCCGGAAACTCCGCGTCCACCAGCGCCGAGCGCATGAACTCCGCGCCACCCATTACGGCCTGCCAGTGGAGCATCACTTCCAGGAACTCCGAGCAGTGGTCGTGCTCCAAAAACCACTCGCCGCCCGCGCGCTGGTGCACCGGAGGGTCGTCCGCGCCGGTCACGGCGACGCCCCACTGGACGACGCTCTGGTTCTCGTCGAGGAACACCAAATGCCCGTCGTCCACGGACCAATCCCGGGGCGAGAGCAGCCGGTTGTGCGCGCCGTTCAGGATCGCTTCGCGCCCGGCGAGCAGGGTGTACTGCCTCAGCGCTTCCGGCACCCGGACGTCCAGACGATGCTCGGCGATGGTCAGCTCCATCTCGAGCACGGCGTCGCCGCTTTGGAGCGAGACGCCCAGCGCTTCGTACGCCGCGCGGTAGCGTGCCGCGAAGTCCGTCAACGCCGGCGCCGGCGCAGCGCGGACAGCGCCGCTCCCGCGGCCAAGAGCAACCCGGCGAGCGAGGTCGCGGGGGAAGGCGCCGTGCGGCAGCCGCAGCCGCCGTCGTCGCTGCTGTCGGCGGCGCCATTGCTCATGCCGCCGCTGCTCGTGCCGCCGGAGCTAGCGCCTCCCGACGCGCTGCCGCCCGCGCCGGTGCCGGCACCGCCCCCGGAGCTGGCCCCCGCGCCGCCGCCGCTGCCCCCGGCGCCGCACACGGTGCTCGCCGGCGAGCCCGGCGGCAGGTCGTTGCGGTACTGCGTCCACATGCCCTCGATGAAGGCGCTCGATGCACTGCCGCCGCCGTCCACGTCACCGGTCATCCAGCGATCGACGTAGTCGAAATACGGCTGGTGATTCCAGATCGTCTCCGCATGGAGCATCAGCGTGGAGAGCATCTGGCCGACCCAGTAACCGCTGGTGCAGCAGTTGCGGTAGTCCGGGCAGCCATCCACCATGCCGGCGGGATCCCGGCAGTCCTTCGCGCCGCCGCCGGAGCAGCCGCTCTCGAAGTAGCTCCCCTGGCCGCCGCCGCAATCCCAGCCGAAGAGCGCCTTGCCGCTGTTCCCCGCGTAGGTTTGGCCGTCTTCGCCGAAGTGACTGTCGTCGAACTTCTCGCCCACTTTCAACAGATCGCAGTCGTCGAGCAGGCGGCCCGCGAACACGATGGGCCACTTGCGTCCGCTGTGGTGCCCGCCGTTGGGCGACCATCCGCCCCCCGCTTCCAGCACGCCGTAGTTGTCGATGCCCAGCTGGATCATCGACACCACCAGCTCGTCCCGATCCGGTTCGTCGAGCATGGTGTACATCGCGGCGTTGCTGATGAACGTGGAGTACTCCCGTCCGTAGCAGTTGTGGGCGCCGGCGCCGTTGTACCAGTTGTCTTCGGCGCAGCTATTCTGGATCGTCCAGGAGTTCATGTGGTCGATGCGCGGGCGCTCGGCCATCTTGCGCAGGTCCGCGCCATCCGGCGCATTGCTGGGAGGCGGTAGCTTGGGCAGCAGGTCCCAGTGGATGTTGCCCGTATCCAGATACTGCTTGAACGTCCCCGCGTAAGAAGGCCGCAGCGCCGTGGCCGGCAACGCCGCCGACACCGCAGTCAGCACCGCTTGCGACTGCAAGCACCCCACGTTCTTGATCTCGGCGCCCTCCGTCTTGCTCACGCTCGACACCAGAGATTCGTCCACCTTCAGCGTGTACGGAAAGCTCACGTTCTCGGCGGTGTCGAACTCACCGCCGCGGTCGTCGTAGCCCTGGTGCCCGCCCTTCGGGTTCACCGCGGAGCCATTGCGCGTGCCCGTGGGCGCCGGCGACACGGACGTGATCTCGCACGGCCCCACCACCCAGTAGTCGCCGCTCGCGAACTGCCCCGACTCGCACGGCTGTGCGAAGGTCCACGTCACACCGTACTGGCTGACGCTGGAGACCGGATCCGCAAATGCAGGCGCCGCGAGAAGCCACACGCCCGCGCCCAGAGCCACGATGGAGGCGCGCATGCACCCAGGGTACCGCGCCCCTTGTCACCGCGAAATGCCCCTCTTCCCCGCAAGCTTGTTGGTTCGGCGCGATACCCGTCCCGGACGCTACGGCGCGAGCATCGCGTAACCCTCGACCACGTAGATCCGAACGTCGGGGTGCACCGTCACGACAAAGCCACGCCCGCCGTGAAAGAACGCCGCCACCGGCAGATCGCGCCGGCTCGGCTTGGGGCTCTCTGGATTGAAGAAGCCCGTCTCGAGCTTCACGGTCTGGCCAAACGGACCGCTGGGTCCCGGCGCCAGCATTCCGTCAGATGTGAGCACGGCGTCACTCTCCGGATCGATCGCTAGTCGGGACCACTCGTGCGGTTCCGGAATCTGCGGCAAGCGTCGGCGAGGTCGGAGGCCGGGATCGAGCTCGAGGGCATCGTTCTCCAGGGTCACGATGACGCCATCGTGCGCTGGCAGCAGAGTGGCAGCCGCAAACTGGGGAGGAATGTCGTCAAGATTGCGAGTGAAGAGGTGCTCCTTGTACGCGGCAACCGGGCGTAGGGTGCGCGGCTCGAGAGAAGCCATATGCAGCTCCTCGCCGGGCGTTGCCATGTAGAGACGATCCAAGTGGAACAAGATCTGGGCTTGGCCCTGATACTGGTTGAGCAGGTTTCCTTCGATGGTGTGGTGAGCGAGCACGGTGGCGGTGTCCGGATCGATGGCCATTGCCGTGGTGGTCTCCCGGCCCCAGTCCACAAAGGCCACGAAGGCCAGCCCCGCACCCGTGGTGACGCTCGGGAAGTACCCCTCGCGCAGCGGAAGCTCCTGAGTCATCCGCAAGCGCGCGTCGAACACGCGAAGGAGGACGGTCCGCATGAGGCCGCCGGTGGCCAGCAACACGTGCGTGCCGTCGAAGGCGACGCTCCTCTGGTAGTTCTCGTCGGCCGGCGGCGTGACTCGCTGCAGAACGGCTCCGCTCTTCAGATCGATCTCCACCAGCTCTCGCTCGGTGTGCGCGAACATCGTTCCGAACGGATGAACCGCGTCGGGAGCCCGCCCGGCGCATACGGTCTGCACGTAATCGGGATCTTGGATCTGGATGCGGCGCACTGACAGCGTCCGGCGCGGAGGAGCTTTCGCCACCTTGCCGGTCGCCGCCCTGTCCACGACGGCCACGCGGACGCTGGGCGCGGTGCGCAACACCGGCGACGGTCCCGACGACGCACTACAGGCGGACACGACGAGCGCTAGAGCGAACGTGATGAGCCGAGAAAGTTGCGAAATCATGGCTCGCTCTTGGGGCGGAAGATCCCGTCGAGGGGATGGGCGTAGGGGCCGGCGCCGGCGCGAAAGCTCCCTCCTTCATCCCAGTCCGCCCACTGCTGGGTCTTCTCGTTGTAGAGCCAGGTGCGCCGTTCCACGCCACCGATGTCGCCTGTTCGGCCACCGCCCCAGGAGGAGTCGACCTGAAAGACGCGGACGCTGGGTGTTGCCCCAGCGGGCCAGCCGGCGCGAACGAAGCTTGCCGGAACTCGTCGTCCGCCAACGGTGAATTGGCTTGGGTCCGAAACTCTGACGGCGGTGTTGGAGCGAAGGATCAAGTTGTGGTCACGCGTCTCGCCGCGGGGTGGCATCAGGTGGATGACATCCCCGGGTCTTGCTTGCGCGACGGGCACACGTGCCAGGGCATCGTTGGGAAACACGGCGTCTGCCACCCGTCGGATCCCGTAGCGCGCCCCCGCCGCCTCGCGATTTCCCTGCCCCCGCGAGTACAAGAGCGCCCGCGCCACGTAGCCCCGACAGTCGAAGCCGAGCTTCATGTCCCACATCAAGCGGCGGATGGCCTTGTCCGGTGCAACGCCGGGATACTTGTCGAGGGCACCCGCGTCGATCAGCGCTTGTGTGACCACCTGCACGTCCTCGGGTTGGCCGCGGGAGCTCACGGCGCGTGCAGCGTTCATGGCAATGGGTCGAAAGGCATCCGGACCCACGGCGCGCTGGATGCTCAGCAGGTACTTCTGCTGAGCCTTGCCCGCCTGGTCATCGAAGTAGCGCGAGCGAAAATGCGGCGTGACGCGCACCGTCTGGCCCCCAACGCGGTAGCTGGCGTTCATCCGCGCCATGAACTGGTCGAGCCGGCGTCCGATGCGGTCCGGCGGCGTGCGCTGGGTCAGCGCCTGAACGGCCTGAGCACTGGCGCCGCGCGGCAACCGCGCCGTGGCCTGAGTCGCGGCGCGTCGGGCCGCGGGAGCCGCGCGCTGGAGCTCGGGGGTGTCGGTGTCGGTCGGATCGGCAGGGGCGGAGCGAAATCGACGAAGCGCGGACGCAGGTTCAGTCATTGCGCGCCCCATCGGCAAGCCGCCAGCCAGGTTGCCCGGAAACTACGCCCGGATCCGTGTGCTCAGCGTTGCGTTGGGAGACTACGCCGCAACCCGAACGTCCGCGGCAGGCAGCTCGAACTCCAGGGGCTCGCTACCGTCCCGCAGATCGAGGCGCACCCTCACGAGGCGTCGGCCTTGGTGCCCCACTGGGCCGCGGTCTTCGATCACGGTGGCGAGAACCTCGATGCCACCGAAGGTCAGCCGCACCTTCGAGCCGACTGCGGGAACGCCGCTTTTGGGAGCGCGCTTCATCACTGGAAACCTATCACCAAGGCGTCCTGCCCACCACAGACAGAAGGTAGGCATGAACAGCCCGGTCAAATGTGCGCGCCAACGCGCTGCACGTGCTTCGCCACCGACGAACGGTTGCGATCCTCAGGGAGGGGTTTCCGCCGACCTTGTCCCAGTCTTGGTGCGCGATGGCGTTTCTCCAGTCGTTCAGTTCCTCGAGGCGCCTCTGTCTGGCTTCTGCGCGCTTGTCGCCTCGTCGGATGTGCTCCCAAAACGGCATGCCGATTCGAGAGAAGTCAGCTCCAAGATTGCCAGGATTCGGGTTCCCGTAGTCGAGCTTCCGTCCACGAGTCATGAGAACTCGGAGCATCCCACCTGGCCACGCCTCTGCTGGGGCGGTTGCTAGAAAGTCGACGGCTTCCGAGTGCAGGCTTCGACTGAAAGCCTGAAACTGGGACGAAAGCAAGACGGCGTATGCATGGTTTACCTGCAATGTTGCGAATTGGCGACCACGCCCTCGCCCGACAATCGCCCGGTGCGCTACTTCGATTTCGTTCAGCGCCGTACCGGCCGTCTTTTCCCACTGTTGCAGTGCGCGTGAGGACAAGGTTCGATCCCTGGAGCTGGCGGACCAGAACCTCAACGGTCCGCACAGCCTGCGCCCCATCGGCGAGCTGTCAGCGAGGTTGCGCGGAGACTACCGTCGCGTGCGGCTCTCCGGCCCCATCGCGCCTGCGCGAGAAGTACTTGATATGATAGCCGGTTTCGGCGCGCCACCACCCCCTGGATCACGCGGGTGCACCCCCGGAGCTCGAGAGGTTTCGGCGCGCCGCCACCCCCGGGATCACGCGGGCGCCGGATACACGTCCTCCCGCGGCGTGACGAGCTCGGCGTAGCGCGACGGCGTGGCGTGCGCGCGTTCGCGCGCCACGAGCTCCGTCACGTCTTCGATGCCCAGCACCCACTCGCGGGCAAAGCGCCGCGCGCTGTCCCCGCGCAGGCCCAGCTGGATCGCGCGCCGCTCCACCTTGGCGCCGGTGGGATCGTGATCCGGGTCCCACTGCAGTCGCACCGAAGAGCCATGCACGGCCGTTTGCCACGCCTCGCGACTCTCGTACATGGACGGATCGAAGGTCGACACCACCGCGCGCCGAAGGATCTCGTCGAACGCCTCCCGCCGCAGCCAGATAGCGAGCACCACCTCTTGCCCTTCCTTCTGCGCCCAGCCAGAGCGGAACATCATCCACAGGAAATTGGGCTTGATCCACGTCATGCGGCTCTCGCTCCACTCGCCCCCGAAGTAGCCGTGCTCCGCCGCAAAGCGACCGATGCTCGGCTTGTACGCCTGGTACACGACCACGGCGTCGTCCGAGTACTGCGCGAGGATGTGCCGACCCGACTGTGGCCAGCGCGCGCGTTGCTCCAGGTAGGGCTCGAGAATCAGAGGCACGACGGAAGGCTAGCGCCCAACTGCGCCGCGCGTCGACCTCAGTTGCTCAGCGCTTCCAGGTACGAGCCGGCCAGCGGCTGGAGCGGCTGGCCGTTCATGAATACTCGCGGCCGAATGCGCTCCGCGGTTCCATCCACGAACACCTGGCTGCCCGGAGGCAACGCCAAGAACTGGGTCACGAAGGGCAGCCGCTCCACCAGTTGGATGAGCGCGGGAGCCAGCAGCGCCTCGGGTCGTTCGTGGTTGTGCGCGGGCTCCTTGAAGCAGCCGATGAACCAGCCGGAGTCTCCGTCGTCCTGCGGCTGATCCCGCGTCAAGAGCCAGCGGTCCGCGAGGTGCGCCTCGTCGCAGGCGATGGCCATCTGATCTTGCCGCGGAAACGACATCTCTTCGGCGAGCCCGAGGCTCTGACACACTTCCTTCTGCACCCAGGTCTGCATCAGTGAGCGGTCGCAGCTCTCGACCCAGTCCGCGCCCTCGCGTTCTTCCACCCCGATGGTCCCGTCCGACCGCTCGCACAGCCGCAGCGTCGCCCAGCCCAGCTGCACGGTCTGCCCCGGCAGGAATCGTCGCCCCGCCGCCACGCCGTTCTCGAAATAGCCCAGCAGCATGCGTTCCACCGGCACGGGCTGCTGGTCGCGGAACTGGAGCGTGATCTCCGGATGGTTCGCCGCACCGCAGCGCGTCGTCACGAACTGAAGCGTCGTCATGTTGGCCGGCATTATATGCCGCTGCCTCCCCCCATCTTCCCCCCTTCCAGATTTTGTCGTTCCGCCGCGGAACCTCGCGAACGCACCCGTATTCGAAGCGCTAGGTGACCCGGAGCAGATCGATTGCCGGTCCCTGACCGACCGCCTCCAGATTCTCAGCTAGTCGCGCATCGGACGTCACGAGAGTGCGACCGTAGTGCTTGGCTGTGGCGGCGATGAGCAGATCGGCGTCATCGATCACGATGCTCGGCCTCTTGACGCTAGCCTGAGCGAACAACTCCGCTGCAACCATCCAGGCACCGAATGCGGGCACGTCGAGCCCGAGCACATCCGCCGTTCGAATGAGCCGTTCGATCCGAACTTCCTTGCGACGGCCCCTGTCACGTAGCCGAAGCACTCGCACGCCACGGCGCAGCTCATAAGCCGTCACGACGGAGATCACCAGACCGCCCTGCTGCCGGACACGGGCCTCGACCTCGGCGACCATCTGCGGGGACCGCTTCGCCACGCGAGGGTCGATGAGCGCCTGCGCGACGTTGGTGTCGAACAGAAAGTCGGTCATCGCAGGGTTCGAAGCCGCCCAGCGTCCAGTGTTTCGGCGTCGTCCTCGGACAGCGCTTCTCGTGCCTGACGCGCATACCGAAGGGTACGCTCGGCTCGCTCATCTGGAGACTCACCCACGAAGGGATTCAACCACAATCCATCCTGACGCAAACGGTCTTGTAGCTCGCATAGGAACATGAATGCCGCCTCGAGGAGCTCAGCAGCGCGGCCCGGGTCGCCGTGATTACGCGCGACTTGAAGCGCACCGAGCAGAGCGGCTTGTCCCTTCATCAGGAGCACGAACTGAGGCTGTTGAACAACAGAAGCCAGCTCCTCTTCGTGCAAGCGTTCCAGCACGTCCATGTTCACGATGCTGGTCAACCCGACCAGACTGCGCACAATCCCCAGACACCACGCCAATGTCTCACGTGCGTCGGTGTCCGCCAGGAATTGGTTCATGAGCGCCGTATCCTGACGAAGAGCAGACTCCAACTCCGACTGCCAGGCGTCGCGGCTTGCGAGTGCTTTCCAGAGCGCGCTGGTCACGGCGACGAGCGGCCTACCGAGCGCCATGCCAACGTCTTCGAGCAAGTGATCCGTGAGCGGTTCGCTTTCCAGGCGGGCGAGCGCTGCCAGCGCCGGGGCTTTCGTCCAGGCGACCGTGGCGCGCAATTCTGCCGGAAGGCGCCGAAGGGCGGCTTCAAAGTCCCAGAGCGGAAGCACGCTAGGCCGAACAGTTGGCGGAAAAGCGGTTTGGGCCACGAATGCCAATCTCCAGGGCTGAACGTAGCACTGGGTTGGCGCCTGCGACAGCGCGACAGCGCAACCCTCTGCACCGGCGGAGCACATTGTCGCTTGGAGCACAGGGGGCAGCATCCTCGCGCCCGCTTTTCGCGGGGGACCTGCAACGCTTGGGCGCGCTGGATAGAAGCGTTCCGTCGTGCTGATGGTCACTCCGGACAAATTCCTCAGCGGCAAGCAGGTCGCTGGTCTCCGGAACACCTCGAACGCAAGCGGTAGGTGGGGCTCGACACCGAGGACAAGAAGGCTGTCAGGAACGCGGTCGTCGTCGAGACCCTTCTCGGGACCGACCTCCGGGTTTCCGAGGTCTGCGATCTCGTCGTTGGCGACGTCTTCCTCGATGCGGCAAACGTCCTTGTGAGGCGCGGGAAGGGGAACAAGGCCGGGCTCGTCGCGATCTCGAAGAAGCTCGCCCGGCATAGTGCCGGGTTCATCGCCTGGAAAGTGTGCTCGTCGAGGAAGAGACCGGCACCAGCGCCCCGCTCTTTGTGAGTCAACACGGCTATCACCCTCTCGCTCAGGCATTCACCGCATTTGGAAGGCGGCTCTCGAAGCCGCTGGACTGCCAACTACCTGGGAAGTGCATGCCGCGAGGCATTGCTACGCTACCGACTCAGCGGCAGCTCGGGCACAGCACGCCGGTGGTGACACAGGTGTATGCGAGCCTGGTCGACGAGGACGTGAGGCGGGGTGTCGAGATGGTGTGGTCGGCGCCCGGATGACGAGGCCGGGAGGTCTCGATCGTCATCGAGGTGGTTCCAAGCGGTGTCCAGGAAGCCCGCTGACGATCGAAGTCGCCGATCCCGCAGGCGCCGGCCTCACGGCCATCTCGCTGCGGCGGCTCTCCCCAGCGCGGAAGCGAGCGGCGACACGAGGCGGTTCTGGATCGGCACGGTCAGCGTGGCCCGCATCCGCGACGAGCAGGCTACACCGTCGCCGCCGTTCCAGCGAGCGTATCGATGCACTAGACCTCCCGGTGAATGTCCCGCAGGTCCAAGTCGGCGTCCCCCAACATCTACGGCCCTGAGCTTTGGACGACGATCCGCGGCGAGGCCCTGTCCCACTGGGATCTCTGGTTCGTCGTCGTGATGCACGAGCTGCCCCACGGCAAGTGGGAGTTGGTCGATCTGCTGAAGCGCCAAGCAGGCAAGAACCGCGGTTCGAACAAGCGGGATGTAGAGAGCAAGCTCAACCACCTTCTCGATCTGGAAACGCGCCTACTGTCCGCGGGCCTCACGCACGACGACGTGCTTGCCGACGTTACCATCGACTACCGCTTGCGACATCGAGCGGACGAAAAGGTATTAAAACGCCATGTGGGCGCCTACCCCTCGCCCTCGATGATCAATACCCCCAGGAAGATCCTGCGGGAGCGGGCCATGCGAGGGCACTGGGAGAAGTTCGCGAGCAACCCCAAGACCCACGAGGCCGTGTTGGGCCACAAGCTCGTGCATCCCGGCGGCTACTACGACTACCGAGCCACGCCGCTCGTAGCCGAGTTGCTGGAGTCAACCTGGGAGCGCCAGCGGTCGATGGCAGCTTCAAAGGCAGCGAAGATTGCGCTCGACCGTCTGGCGATGACCGTCATTGTCGAGCTGATGGAACATGTCGACGATGACGGCGACATGGGTCCGATCTTCGATGCTGTGGTCGCAAGCTACAGCGCCGACGTGTGGCACGCCGGGATCGACCCCGAGGTCGTGCTTCGAGACGGTATCGAGTTTGGGTGCTGGGAGGACTACGGGCTGTCGAAAGAAATGGAGGCGTTCTTCGAGGCAGTGCCTCGTGAGCACGGTGATCTCGCCGTCCAGATCCTGGCCGAGACCCGAGCTGAGCTGATCATCAACGGCCGCGAGTACGAACACCAGAAGGTGCTCTCCATGTGGGCCACGCTCCTCGTTGCCCACGAGCGGTTCGACGCCTTCGAGCACCTTGCCTTCCGTCTTGGGTCGGATGCGTGGCTCCCCATCGTCATGATGGTCGACAAGGCCGTGGCCGCCGGTCGCGACGAGGTCGCACGCGCTGTCCTTTCCGCAGCGGATCAGCCGGGCCGCCATCGGGACGCGCTACGCCGGAAGGCGGAGCAGCTCTCCCAGAGGGCCCCAGCATCAGCCGCCAGCCGCTAGCCGCGGGTTTGAACGGATGCCCGCAACAGAGGAGACGGTGCGGCCGACGGTAGTCGAGCTGCTGCCAGAATGGCTCAAAGGGCGCCAAAGCGATCCGGACGTGTCCGGCGCCGCTTTCGACGCCAACGAGTCGAACGTGAAGATCCACAGTGGTCGGGGGCGTCGAGTGCCCTAGCGGTGGGACGATCTGCGTTTCCGGCCACGCCCGCCTCCAGAACCATGCGAAGCAGCCCGTCTTGCACAGGTACAGATCCAAGCCTGAATGAGCTTGGCGCCCCCGGGAGGAGTCGAACCTCCGACCAACGGTTTAGGAATTGGCCAACCACCTGTGCAGCTTCGAGCACCAGCGTTCAAACCACCTGGAATTGCAGGCTCCCGCACGTCCTGCCATCGGTAACGAAAGACCTGTGCAGATGGCCGGTCCACCTGTGCAGATTGGGCGTCGTCGAACATCAGATAACTGCCGTCCTCCGGCTCCGATAGAGTCGCGGTGTGGCACATCGGAAGTCGCAGAAGAAGACCACCAAGAGGGCTGAGGCGGCGAAGCCCGAAGAGCCGGAGCCGTGGTTCATCGAGTTCTTCCGCCGGCACGAGGACGACGATGCCGACCAGTCCGTGCCTGGCAAGACCTTCCTTGAAGGCTGCCCCGACAAGGTGCGGCAGACGATGCTCGCGGTACTCAAAGCCGTCGCCGAGGCGCCGCCCCCGAGCTTCTCCGGCGGTGGCTACTGGGAGGCGATGCACGACGAGATGAAGGGCTACTACGAGATCCGCGTGAACGGCCCCAAGCGCGAGCACTTCCGCCTGTTCTGTCTACTCGAACGCGGTGGTGTGGACGTGGGGCTGAAGGGCCCGAGCATCGTGATCATCACGGGGATGTCGAAGAAGTTCCGGACCACGTTCCGCAACCGCGACTACGAGGCCGTCCGGGAGCTAGCCGACGAGTACAAGAAGCGCACGCCCCGCAGCGTGCTCAGCTAGCCACCGCCTCGTCGGCATCGGCCTTGGAAGCGGACCGCCTCTTGCCACCACCTTGCTTGGTCGCCTTCTTCTTTGCGGCGCTCCGCGGTGTGGGTGCCTTCCGCGCCAACTGGACTTCGTACCCCAGGGTATCGGCGAGCTTCGCGAAGGTTGCAAGCGTCGGGTTGGCTCGTTCGGCGGTGAACAGCCGCCGGACCGCCGCGGGCTCGGCAGAAATCTGCCTTGCAAGCGCCGCCTTCGAGACGCCGGCATCGACTCGGGCAGCGTCCAGCGCACGGACCAACGCATCGACCATGTCGATCTCGTTTCGGATCTTCTCGTAGCCCTCGCGGAACTTGGCGTCCCGCATCTGCTCGTCGAAGAACTTGTCGAAGCCGGTCTTCTTGCGTTTGCTGGCCATCAGAAAACTCCACTAATGAGCGTAACACAAATGTTACGACCGGCAAGTGAGTTTTGCCTGGTTGTCCGAGGGCAGGGGCGGGCGTAGGTTCTTCCTACCACCCCCGTTCGCTTCGGCGGCGGGGTCGAGGCCGCCGGCGAGGCGGCTTCTGTCTTTTGTGGTGCTTCGTCGGTGGCCGGCGGGGCACGAGGAGCTGGGCCGAGGCCGTCGGCACCATGATCATCGGTGGATGACACACCGCAAGACGTGGCTCGTGACGCCAGACAAATTCCTCACCGCTGACCACGTGCAACGCCTGCGGGAGCACCTCGAACTACGGCGACGACGCGGGCGGGGCAGTGGCGACAGAAAGGCGGTGCGGGACGCCGCGATCATCGAGGTGCTCTTGAGCACCGGGCTCCGGGTATCTGAGGTCTGCGACCTGGTGGTTGGTGACATCTTCTTGGACACCGGGCATGTCCTGGTCCGACGCGGCAAGGGCAACAGAGCCCGCCTCGTTGCGATCCCCAAGACGCTCGCCGAGTACCTCGACGAGTTCGTCCTGTGGACGAGCAAGGTCAGAAAGGAGGTCGACGCTGACGGTCCGCTATTCGTCAGCCAACGTGGTGCTGGCCTCAGCAGATCCGGCGTCCACCGGATCTGGAAGGCGGCTCTCGAAGCCGCCGGCCTTCCTACGACTTGGGGCGTTCACGCCACGCGGCACAGCTACGCAACGGAGCTGTATCGGCGGACCAGGGATCTGCGGCTCACACAGCGGCAGCTTGGGCACTCGTCGCCAATCGTAACCCAGGTTTACGCGAGCTTGGTGGACGAGGATGTTCGTCGAGGCGTGGAGAAGGTGTGGTCGTAGACGAGCTTTCCGCTATCCCACCTCTGCCGTGAACTCGGCCGTGCCAATGACCCTCGCGGCAATTGGCAGTGAGAGGCCCTTGCTCTTGACGGACCGTTTCAAGGCGTCGATCGACGACACCAGCGCACCACGAGTTCCTTCGTCACCGGTCACCAACGTCCGATTCCCGAACAGGTTGACGTGAAAGGTGATGGCGCCATCCTCGAAGTCGTTCGCGTCGACGCTCATGGCATCCGCCGTCCCCGCGGCAACTAGACTCATCTTGGCCCGCTGGTGCTTGTAGGCCAGGTGGAGGAACGCCGATGCGACCACGTTCCCGAAGAGCATCGGATCGTCGATACCTTCGCCGGCATACCCGGCCGCCAGATTTCGGCAGGGTGCGAGCACTGATTCTACAAGGTCATCGTCGGCGGTCTCGCCCCTCAAGCGGTCCACACCAACGTGTTCCTCCAGCAGGCGACCAATCTGGCGAATGTGCGCCACGTAGCGCGTCTCTTCCACCTGGAGTTCACGGCGAATGTTGGCAGCTACGTCGGTCAGTCGAGCTGGCGTGCCGTCCGGGTACTCTATCGTGGACGAGAAGAAGTCGTCAGCACGTTGTGCGCCTCCGAGAGCGGTCAGAAATTCGTTCGCGACATGGCGATCGTCGAACCGCGTTGGGTTTACGACGCTCCGGGCTCCTACCTCGTCGGCGTGCTCCGCGAAGGGCTCATCCAGCAGCGTGAGCAGCCGACACTTGAGAACCTGCCCACGCTGCCGCATGAAGCTCTCACTGGCGTCGCTTTGCCCAACCGCCTCGTCGAGGTGGCTCGCTAGTTCCCATAGGGACCAAGGCGAGAGCAGCAGGTCGTGGCTCTCCGCTGCTTGTTCCAGTTGCGTACGACCGACAGCACGCACGGCAGACGTATCAAGGAGGTATGTGCTCACGACCGACCATGTTGGAACGGTCAGCGGGTCGCTCGCAACACTTCTGCTGATCTGTTGCGAGTCCATAAGGGCCGGGCTCCTCCGTCAGCCGTGCTGAGGTGAGGATGGCAGAGCTGAAGCTCGCCTCCGTAGAGCACTGGTCGAGCACCCGGCCGTCAGCTAGATCCTTCACACCGCGGCTTCGAGGTGCTTGATGACAACTACGATCATCTCAGGAGACCAACAGAGCGTCGTTCAGGATGGCCCCCTCCGCTACCACGCCGCCGCCGACACCACAGTGTACGCCGTCACCTTGAAGGGTCGCTACAAGCTGTTCCGGATCCTCTTCGGCAAGGATGGCAGCATCTACATTCCGTTCCCGTACTTGGATACGAAGCGCGGCGTCCTTTCCGCAGTCGACCCGGCGATCCAGCCCAACCCGAAGAAGCTCGACCTCAAGCGTGATGGCGTCGTCGTTACCGAGGACGTGAAGTTCTCGCACCACACGTCCGGCATCGTGCAGTTCTCCAAGTCGGGCGGGCAAGACCTGCTTCCGCGGCGAAGGTCGTTTCGCCTCGACGGCCCCATCGGTCGGATATTCGACCTGCACGTCTACTGGATCGACGGCTTCAAGCAGCTCGCTCTGAAGAAGAACAAGAGGACGCTGCTGCTCCCCTTCGATCTACGTGACAAGGAACGTACCAGCCTCCGCATCTCTGGCGAGTGGCGGCGAAAACGGGACATCGTCGACAACCTTGAGCCAGGTGGGCGGTGGCTCGGACCAAGGGTTTCGGCAGTCGAGCGCAAGACGGGCCGCGAGCGGCACTTCCTGCTCCTGGGCCAGCCGTCGAGCCGCCCTTTGATCGATCATGTGCTCATGCTTTCTGCTGAAGACGTGCAGCACGCGGACGGCGCGGTTTCGCCGACGATGATCTTCATGGGGGGCTGGGACCACCACGAGGGCACCCCGCCTGCGACGCCGAAGATGCTCTCCTTTATGTACCCCGTCCGCGCTGAGGCGTCGTCGGACAGCGCCTAGGTTCACTTCCAGATCGGCAGCGGCGTAGAACCCCCATGCCCCGACGCCGCCGCCCCCCAAACCCGTTCCTCGACTCCCCGATGGCAGTCACGACCGACGGCACCATCGTCGCCAACGTCACCCACGTCCTTGGCGAAGTCGGTGACGATCCCAAGGAACTGCTCGCCGAGGCTCTCGCAGCCGGCCGGCAGGTCTTCCTGGGTGTTGCTCTCACCGCGTCCGAGGTCCATCACGCCAAGGGGCGTCTCGACGACGCCGCGGCTGAGATCGTGGCGACGGTGACGCGGTGGTGATCAGTGCCTCGGCTTCTTGGGCTTCCTGCCTCTCGGCGGCGGCTGCGCTTTGCGTGCCGAGAGCGGCGGATCGCTCGGTCGGGCGCCGGGGACGCTGGCGAGATCGGCGACGGTGACCCCGAGGATGTCCGCCAGCTCCAGAAGAAGCCGAAGAGTCGGGTTGCGCTCGCCTCTCTCCATCTCCTGGTAATAGCGGAGCGTCACCCCCTGAGCGGCCACATCCTCCTGCGTCCACCCCTTCAGCCAACGAGCCTTCCGCAGGTTGGCTCCGAGCTTCTTGGCGAAGGAGGTGTGGTCCACCTCGATGGTGTCGCAAAGCTACCCACGTTATTGGAGCCCACTACAGTGGGTATTTGTTCGTTGACCGGAGTGGCCGGGCTCACAAACCTGCGCCAAGCGAAGGTGCCGACGGGCACGCACCACCATGGGGGATGCCATGACGAAGCAAGCTCTACCTGCGACCACCTGGCGACTTGTCCTTGCCCTTGGAACCCTCGTTGTAGGGGCCTGCAACAGCGGGCCCTCCGATGGCGAGATCACCGCCGCGGTTTCAGAGGTCGCCGTCAAGAGCAGGGGCCTCAACCCCCTGACCGGCAAGGACTCTTCGGACTGTGGGGTCATGCACGGCAAGATCACCGAGGTGACCAAGGTCGAGGTGACCGAACGTGGGGCCCACAACGAGAAGGATGGCTACTGGCCGGCGAAGCTCAGGTTGTCCGGAAAGTGCGAGGCCCAGAAGCCCAACTGCGGCAGCAGTAAGAACCAGCCATGCCCGCCCGAGCCGGCGACCTTCGAGGGGGTCGAGCTGGAGGTACGCCTCAAGAAGAGTGACTCCGGGAAGTGGAGCGTTGCAGAGGTCGTTGGCGGAGACGCCGCGCCGGTGGCCCCAAACGCTCGTGTGGCGGCCTCCAGCGTCGAGCCGCCGAGCCTCAGCATCGACCCGAAAGCCGTCACAGAGGTCGTGCTCACGGTGAAGGGTGCCGCGCCTGTGACGCTGAAGAAGGACGGCAGCACCTGGAAGGCCAACGACGCTGAGGCCAACCAGGCGAACGTCGCCACGCTCATCGACCACCTGGGTAAGCTCAAGACAGCCGATGTGATCGCTGGCGAGGCTGGTGACGACGAACTGGCGAAGTACGAACTCGATGACGAGCACGCGGCTCACGTGGTCGTGCGTCCACTATGCGATGGACGAGGCCAAGCTGAGGCTGGGGGATATGCCGTAGGACAGGTAGTGGCGTCGGTCGCCGCCGTGCATGTGATGGCACACGAGCGGTCAGGCGCCTTGTACCAGGTCAATGGCCCGCTTCACGTAGGTCGTCAGCTCGGACTCAGACGGCGGTGCAGGAACCGACCCACCGCCGTGCATGAACCGCCGCCCGAACTCGTTGATGTCTTCAAGGTCCTGGACCCTGGACTTGAACGCTCCGGGCCCATCGCTTCCCGGCGCATCCTTGATCTTCCGAATGCAGTCACCAAGGGTCATCAAGCCCTGGAAGTCGCCGGGGTACTTGTGGCGCACGTAGTCCTCGACATAGGGCCTCACCCTGGAGGCCACGCCGGTGAGGTCGCTCTTGGTCGGCACGCCTTCGGCAAGGAACGACTTGAGCAAGAAGTAGTCGCGGTACGCTTGGGAGGCGCAGTGTTCCTCGATGTCCCATGCCTTCATGTGGTGTGAATCGGCCCGGCCGACAATGTGCAGCGTCTTCGCTCCACGCTCGTCGTCGTACATGCTCTTCAGAAAGAAGGCGTCGTGCGAGAGAACGATGACCTGCGCCGCCTTGCTTGCCGTTCGTCGGATCTCTTGCTGTGTGCAACTTGAGCGGAAGCAATCCAAGCTCGACAACGGGTCGTCGAAGACCACCAGCTTCTTGTCGAGATCGGTGTCTCGGTCGAGTCGTGCGAGGAAGAAGGCGAGGGCGAGCGTGCTCCGGTCACCGCTGCTGAGCGCGGTCCGGAAACACGTGCCCTGCTTGGTGCGAGAGTCGCCCAGATCAACGGCCACGTCGCGGATGGCGATTTGATAGGTGGAAGACGCCTTGCCCCCTGGAAACGATGGTTTCGTGCCCGTCATCCGAAACGATGCCCCAAAGCGTTCGAGGAAGCCGTTGATCGTCGCCTCGTACTGCTGAAGCACGCTCCCGGACTGGGCCTCTAGCTCGTTCTTGGCTTCGTCCTTGTCGGCGGCGAGTCGCACCTTCTTCGCTCGAAGCGCAACGAGTTCATCGCAGAGCCCTTGGACTTTGGGGTCATGCCGGATCTCGATGTTGCGGAGCCGGCGAAGCTCTTGCTCGACCGCCGTGTCGTCAGTAGACGCTGCGTCCCGCTTGAGCTGGGAGATGGTGTCATTGGCCACCTGCACCTTGTCGTTGGCTTTGCGAACGTCGGTCGCCGCATCCTCGTAGTCCCGCAGAGCGGCCTCCACGTCGGTCAGGTCACCCGAACTCTGGGTCGGGTTCGCTAACTTCTCCTTGAGCTTCTCTCCGACGACGGCCACGAGATGCCGCCACGATTTCTCAAGCCGACCGAGTGACAGCTTGGCGGCGCTGAGATCCGACAGGTCAGCCCAGGCTTCCACCGTGGCATCGTTCTCCAACGCGACTTGTTGGACATGTGCCCAAGCCCGATCCCCGAACTCCTGTTCGAGCCGATTCTTGGCCTGCTGGAGCTGGACGACCTTCTCGTTGTACGTGTCCGAGAAGTAGGCTGAGAAGCCCTGGACCAGTTCCACATCACTCGTGTCTTGCCCGCAGAAGGGGCAGTCTCCTTCCCCGCCGTAGCTTAGCCCTTGGCGTATCCAGCCCTCGGCACCGGCGCCGAGACGGTTTTGGAGATGGGCCTTCACCGCCGCGAAGGCTTCGACGGCTACTTGCTGCACCTCCGTCTTCAATAGGTCGAGCACACCCCGTGGTGACTGCGGAACCGACAGCGCGTCGAGCCCCTTGCGGCCGAC
This sequence comes from Polyangiaceae bacterium, assembly GCA_020633235.1. NCBI lineage: Bacteria > Pseudomonadati > Myxococcota > Polyangiales > Polyangiaceae > Polyangiaceae bacterium. The sequence continues at coordinate 710,779 of JACKEA010000001.1, forward strand.
AATCTTCTTCGAGTTCCTACTCGCGTTGAGCTTCGTCGTGGCGGCGCTGATCTTGTTCGCGACATCCGGATCCTGCTGAAGCTCAAGGAACCGATCTCTGGTGAACGGTCCCTGCATGTAGTCGTCAATCGCCTGCTCCGCGGCACGTATGTCGCGGGCAACGCCTCGCCCCTCCGAGTCGATGTCGTCGATCTTGTTCCTGAGAGCCACTCCCGCGGCTCCGACGACCACTTCGTACAGGTTCCTACGGTGCTCGCTGTCCACCGCGTCACCGGCGAAGACGTTCTCTCTCACGAACGTGGCGTCGAAAATCTCGATGTTCCCGTTGGTCTCACTCCACGCCCCGTCGCGGAACTTCGCAACCGAGCCCGATCCAAGGAGCAGGTCGACGCCTTGCTTGCCAGTGGCACCAAGCGTGGCCCGCTCCGAGAGATAGGCGGCCTCTCCTGTCTTCAGGGAGCGGATGAGTCCCGCGATCGTCGTCTTTCCGTAGCCATTCTCGGCGTAGATGAGGGTGATCTCCTTCAGCTCAACGTCGCCGTCTGGAGACAGCTTGGAGAACCTTCCGACGTTGGCGATCCTGACGAACTTCTTGATGATCAACTTTGCTTCCCCCTCAACCTACACCCCCATCGCCTCCTGGGCGTTCTCTGCGAGCCACTGCTTCCTTGCTGCGAAGTCGGGCATCGCCCGCTCCACTCGAAGCCAGAACTCGGGCGTGTGGTGCGGCTCGTGCAGGTGGGCCAGCTCGTGGACGACGATGTACTCGATGATCCGCGGCGGCAGCAGGATGGTCCGCCAGTGGAAGTTGAGGGTCGCGTCCTTCCCGCACGACCCCCAGCGGAAGCCTAGGTCCTTCACCACGACCTTGCCGGGCTCTACGCCGACACGGCCTGCAAGGCGTCCCACTCGTTGCGGCAGCCAGGCGAGGGCGTGCTCCGCGTACCAGGCGACCATCGCCGCTCGGCCGGTTGCCGCAACCCCCCGACGCATCTTGAATCGCCCTCGGTCGAGCTTCACCGGAACGTCCTGGCGGTCGACGAGGAGGAGTCGGTAGCCGCGGCCTAGGTAGGGAAACCCCTCGCCGCTGACGTACTCCTTCGTGGGGGCGTCCTTGAGCAACGCCTCCTTCTCCGCGAGCTTCGTGTAGATCCAGAACCGCTTCTCCCGGACGAAGCCTTCCATCTTCTTGAGCGGGCACGTCTCGGGCGCGGAGAGGACCAGCTCTCCGCCGCGGTCGACGGTGATCTGGACCGTCTGCCGACGCGGGCTGCGGCGGACCTCAAAGTGCAGGTCATCGACGACCAGGGAGTCCATCACGTCACCAGCTTGTTGTGGTTCGCCTTCGCCAGCTCCAAGAGCCGGTCGGCCACGGTGTCGGCGTTGTCGAAGTCGACGATCTCGTGGTCGGTTAGGAACACGAAGAGCTGGCCGTGCAGCTCCTCCTGGCGGACCGAGTTCTTGAGGAAGCCGACGACGTTGACGCTTTGGCGGATGTTCTCGACCAGCTCCTTGGTCTTGTCGGCGAGCCACTTGATGTCGGCGCCCGATACGGGGGCCTCCTTCTCTCGCTCCTCCTTCAGCACGTCGAAGAACGGGGCTTCGACTTGGGGGTCGAGTCCGAGCCCAACGTCCTTCTTCCTGCCGCCAACGACCTCTTGGACGAACGGCTTGAGGGCAAGGGCTAGCTGCTCCCAGTCCTCGCCGAACTTGGCGATGATCTCATCGAGGCGTTCGGAGAGCTTCGTGTAGTGGACGGGATCTTCGTCGAGCTTCTTCTTGATGTGGTGCCTGGCTGCGTGCTCCATCTCCGACGCCTTGGCCCTGGGGGAGACTTGTTTGTCGACGTGGCCATCAAACGAAGCGTCGGTGATCGCGATCGGCGGGATCTTGGGGTCGATGCCGAGCGAGATGACGTGCTCGTCGATGAGGCGCTGGACCTTGCGGCCGACGGCCTTTCCTAGGGGTGGGAGTCCGTCGCGGTAGAGCTTCTGGGCTCGCGTGTAGATTTCGCCGAAGAGGGCGGCGTCGTTCACGAACGGGAGTGCCTCCGGTCGAGGGAGGACGAGGTCGAGCGTCGCCAGGAACTGCTTCAGCTTCACCGCGAAGACGGCTCGGAGCTTCTCGTCCTTGAGCAGGTGGATGCACTCCTCGATGTCGTCGTGGGGGTCGACATCGCGGCTGGTGAAGATGGCGAGCACCCGTTGGTGTCGGTCGCGGAGCTTGGGGATCTCGTCGTTGAGACTGTGGAGGGCCCCCTCGATGTCCTCGTCGGTGTAGGCACTCAGCGCATCCTTGAGGTGGCGGGCGACCCCAAAGTAGTCGACGACGATGCCAGCGGTCTTGCCATGCCCAGTCCTGTTCACACGGGCGATGGCCTGGAGAAGCTCGGCCTCGCGTATCGAGCGGTCGAGGTACATGACCCCCTCGATGGGGGCGTCGAAACCGGTGAGTAGCATCGACTTCACGATCAAGAACGCGAGCGGGTGGCACTTGGTCGGATCATCGTGGAAGAGGGGTCGCTTGAACTCGCCGTTGGGGCCGGTGCGGAGGGCTATCTTGGTGCCGTCCGTCCACTCCTTCCACTCCGGCGGATCGTTGTTCTCTGGGGAGATGACCGCGGCGAACTCAAGGGTCTTGAGGACATCTAGGTTTCGCCACGCTCGCACGGCCGCTCGGAGCTTCCGCGGCTTGTCGGCTAGCTCCAGATCGTCGAGAGCCCTGGTGGCTTCGTCGAGTTCGAGGGCCACTTGCACCAGCTCGTCGCGGGCTTCCTCGAACGCCCCTTGGTAGAGCACGGCGGCTCGCCGGCTGTAGGCCACGACTTGGGCCTTGAGGCCGTTCGGCAGGATGTGCTCGACGTAGTGCCGGAGCATGTCCCTCGCCTTGGCGTTCACCAACTTCGGTGCTTCGAGGATGGCGGCCTTGGTGGCGTACTTCCGCTTGATCGCTTCTAGCTCTTCTTCGGGCCGGTCATCGAACATGTCCTCGAAGAGCTGGTCGAGATCGCGACCGTCGGACACGGCCCCCTCGGCGGTGCGACCTTCGTAGAGGATCGGCACGGTCGACCCGTCGGCTTCGGCCTCTTTGATGGTGTACCGATCGATGAACTCTCCAAAGATGTCGTGGGTCCGCTTCTTGGCTCCCATGATGATGGGGGTGCCGGTGAAGCCGATGCGGGCGCAGTTGGGCAGAGCCTGCATGAGCTTGGCGTGCAGGGCGCTCGTGTGAGAGCGGTGGGCCTCGTCAACCATCACGAGGATCGCCTCGTCGTCGTTGAGCTGGCCGAGGTCGCCCACGTCGTCGTCGGCCGAGAGCGAGTCGAGATCCCGGTCGAGGTACTTCTGGATCATGGCGAACACGAGGCCCGGTCCCTTGGCGGTTAGGAGCTTCTTGACGTGCCCGATGTTGCGGCCGACCTGCACCGTCTCCCCGGTCAGTGTCGCGGTGTCCGAGAGCTGACTTTGCAGATCCTTACGGTCGGTGATGATCACGACCTTAAAGCGACGCAGTTCGGCGAGCGACCGCATCTTCTTCACCAGGAACACCATCGTGAGGCTCTTGCCCGACCCTTGGGTGTGCCAAACGATCCCGCCGCGGCGATCGTGCTCGCCATCTTGCTTCCTGGTCTTGCCCGATGTGAGCCGCTTGACCGCAGCCTGCACGGCTCGAAACTGCTGATACCGGCACACCACCTTGAAGGTCTTGCCGGTGTCCTGCTTGAAGATCGTGAAGTGTCGGATGATGTCGAGCAGGTGGGCGGGGCGAAGCATCCCCGCGATGAGCCGGTTCTGGCTTGAGAGCTGCTCCTTGTTCAGCTCTGCCTTCACCTGGTCAAGGGGGACGGGCGCGGTGTCCTTCCATTCCAGGTAGTGCTGGGTGTCGGCTCGGATGGTGCCGACGACCGCCTCGTCGTAGCTCGTCGCGACGAGGAACTGGTTGGTGAAGAAGAGCTTCTCGTTGCCCTCGTTGTCCTCGACCTCGCCCGCGGCCTTTCGAGCGTTGTGGTAGCGGCGAAGCTGATCGATGGCGCTCGGGATGGGCTCCGAGACGGTGGGGCTCTTGCACTCGACCACCACCACCGGGATGCCGTTGATGAAGAGCGTGATGTCGGGGCGGATCGATCCCTTGGATTGGCCGCCGGGACAGTCGACCTTGAACTGATTGATGGCGGTGAAGACGTTGTTGTCGGGGTTGTCCCAGTCGATGAAGTGAACCGTCTGCGGTCTGCCTTGATCCCAGTCGTGCAGGCCCTCCACGGACGTACCTTTGAGCAGCAGCTCGGTCGCTTCCTGGTTGGCTTCCATGAGCCGCTTGCTCGTGATGCGTTCAAGGGCGGCGGCGGCTTGGGAGGCTCGGGCGTCGTCGAGCCACGGCTTGCCGTCACGAAGGTTGATGCGCTTGAGGGCCTTCTTGAGGTCGTCGAGGATGAAGACCTCGCGGAAGGTCTCGCGGCCGGTCACGGACGGGTGGTCGAGGCTCCCAGTGATGAGCTTCCAGCCCATCATGGCGAGCTGGTCCATGAAGGGCTGCTCGACCTCCAGGAACTCGGGGCCACCGCTCATTCCGCAGCTTCCTCCAGCAGCGGAGTGACGCGAACTCGGCCAGTGAGCAGATCTTCCATCAGGCCACTCTTGAGCAGGCGGAGTTTAGATGCCTCGGTCTCCTCTCGTCTCTCACGTTCTGCGATCCCAAAAAGGACATTGGAGACGGCCTCCTGCTCCGCTCGCGGCGGCATCGGGATGCGGAACGCTCGGAGGAGATCCGTGTTGAGGTTTGGTTGGTCCACGCCTCTTGCTACTCGTGTCCGGAGATTCAGGATCTGCGAGAACAAGAAGTAGTAGAGGAAGAGTGGAACCACACCGTCGGAGAGATCCAAGAACGCTGCGATGCCATCATTGGCGCAGCCGCTGAGCTGAAGGATCTTGGGCACGCCGCACCCGTAACCACTGTTCGACAACACCACCGTACCGGCGTGGAGATGTCGGCTGAAGCGTGCGCCAAGCTCGGTCAACCTTGTTGCCGTGCTCGTGAGGTACGGCCAGTCATCACGACTCAATTCACCGACCGTGATCCACGGCGTGTGTGTACCGCCGAAGTATCGTGGGTCCTTTGCCGGTCGTGGGGTCGAGCCGCGGACAACGTTCGAGAGTTCACCGAGTGGCAGCACCTCCCACCCCTTCGGAATCCGGCCCAGCGGAGAGTCCTTGAACTGCTCGGGGTGGCGGTCTGGGTCGCGTAGCTCGCCGTTGTCGTCGATGCCTTGGGTGAGCAGATCGTGGAGCAAGCCGTGCTTCACCTGCTTGAGCTTGGCGATGATCTGCTCGGTGCGGCGGACCGCCTCGTCCACCGTGTCGAGCACCTCGGCGATCTGGCGTTGCTCGGGCAGGGGTGGAAGCGGAACCATCGCGTTTGCCAACCGTGTGCGAGACAGCTCCACCTGGTTCGTCGAACCGGAGTAGCACTCCGTTTCGAGGAAGGTCTGGCCCCAAGGAGTGCGAAGAACGGCGTTCAACCAGCGGCCCTCGGTTGTCTCTCGACGAGGGCGCAGGACCGTCACATGGCCGTCGACGACGAAGCCTTCCATGCCTGGAAACACGGATGACCGCCCGATGGTGCCCGTCCCCGTTGAATTGAGCAGTACGTCGTCCGCTTTCGCCACCAACGCGCCGCTCATGGCTCGCTGCGAGTGGGGGCGTGCCACGGAAGGGTCGAAATCGGTCGCCGTTATGCACCGTTGACCGATGGCTTTGATCGGGGAGCTGCTCACGTAGCTGGGCGCCCGCCCTCGCGAGATCAGAGTGCAGACCTCGGCCAAGGGCTCGTGCGACCAGCCAGCTTCGTTTGGAAGCGGAACCAGCGGCTTACGCATACCCAAGCTGCCCCAAGAACCCTCGCAGCTTCTCCGCCGCGTCGTCTCGTTCCTGCTCGATACCGGTAAGCGTGACCCGGTACTTGTCCCACCAGCCCTTGAAGGCGGCGACGACGTGCTGACGATGCTCGGCGACGTAGCGCCCGAGGATGGCGTCGAGGTCGGCTCGCAGGATGCCGAGCACCAGCTCGCATGCCGCTTCTTCATCGAGAGCTGATCGAGCCTCGGTGAGGCGCTTGGTGAAGTTGCCCTCCCTGGTCTTGAGCTGCTTCTTCACTTCGGAGAGCTGCTTCTTGAGCGCCTTCAGCTCGTCCTCGGAGAGCGCTGCCTCGTCGTCCTGCTCACCGTCTTCGTGGTCCTCGTCCCCCGAAGCCATAGCTCCCTTGACGGTCGCGTCCAGCTCGGCCTTCGTGGCCTCCAGCTCAGCGATGGCGTCGAGGTACTCAGGAAGCAGTCGCTTCACGAGCCGGTGGTCGAACGGGTTGTCCTTGGACTTTTTGTCGTCCATCGCGGTGAGAATGCTCGTCTCCCACGCCTCGACGAGGCCGACGAACCCGCGGGCGGTGACCGTCTTGAGGTCGTTCTGGATGTCATGCCACCACGTGGCGACGACGCCAGACACTCGGAAGCGATCGAGGAGGCCCACGGGTCGAAGGGCCTCCTCGAAGCTCGTGAGCATGTCGGCTCGGAGCTTCATCAGTTCCTTGGACTCGGGCAGGTCCGCGATCCCCTGCTGGACGTTGTCCCACCAGCCCGACACTGCATCGGAGAGTGCCTTCTCCTTCTTCGTGACGCCCTTGTCTGCGTCGATACGCTTCTTGAGGTCTGCCTTGTCCGTGAGGTCTTCCTTGAAGTCGAGGTAACGCTCGTCTCGCTCAACAAGGAGGTGCCGCGGATCGAATCCATGGGCCTCGAAAGTCGAGCGCTTCTCCACCACCTCGCTCTTGGGGATGCCGCCGTAGAGATGGGCACGGACATCGTGCGGCTCGGGTGGTGGAGCGTTGTCGGCGTAGCGGCGAATGTTGAGGTTATCGTCGTTGTGGAGAAGCTCCTCGCGGGTGACGACGCGGGCGAACCCCTCGATGTCCTCGAACGCCTTCCACGCCGAGACGACCTTCTCGATGTGCTCTGGGTACAGGTAGTTCTGCGCCCGGCCCTCGTAGAACTCACGGTCGGCGTTGATGAAGAGCACCTTGCCTTGCCGCTCCTTGGGCTTCGCTCCGGGGGCACGCAGCACCAAGATGCAGGCGGGGATGCCCGTGCCGTAGAAGAGGTTCGGGGCGAGGCCGATCACCGCGTCGAGGATGTCCTCGTTGAGGAAGCCCGAGCGGATCTCCCTCTCGGCTCCACCACGGAAGAGCACGCCGTGGGGCATGACCGTCGCCACCATCCCGCCGGGACGCAGCACGCTGACCATGTGCTGCACGAACATCAGGTCGGCCTTCTTGCCGCTCTCGGGGCAGAAGCCGAAGCGGAACCGCTCGGGGAACGGGAGGCCTTCCTTGGTGTAGTTCTGGCTGAACGGCGGATTTGTGATCACCCGATCGAAGCGCATCAGCTCGCCGCCCTCGGTGTGTTGGGGGTCGGCGAGGGTGTCCTCGTGGCGGATGTCGGCGTCGGGGATGCCGTGCAGCAGCATGTTCATCTTCGAGATCGCCCAGACGCCGCCGTTCGACTCCTGACCGTACAGGCCGAGGTTCTTGGAGTTCAGCCGGTGCTCGTCGAGGTACTCCTTCGACAACACCAACATGCCGCCCGAGCCCGAGCACGGGTCGTAGATCCGCATCCCCTCTTGAGGTTCGGCGAGGCGGACCATCATTCTGACGACCGAACGCGGCGTGTAGAACTCCCCGCCCTTCTTTCCGGCCGAGTCGGCGAAGTCGCGGATCAGGTACTCGTAGGCGGCGCCTAGGAGATCGGGGTACTCGAAGTCTTCGTTGCGAAGCCGGTGCTCCGAGAAGTGGACGATCAGGTCACGCAGCTTCTTGTCCGGGAGGAGCCGCTTGTTGCCGACCTGGGCGATGAAGTTGATGTGCGTGACGACGCCGCCGAGGGCGGTGTTCTCCTCCTCCAAGGCGGCGAGGGCCTTGTTCAGCCCGCTGCCCACGTCCTTGTGCAGCTCGTCGCGGAGGTACGCCCAGCGGGCCTGCTCGGGAACGTAGAACGTGTCCGCGTAGAAGCTCGGATGGTTGGCCCGCTTCTCCGCGTCGGCCTGGGACCGCCCCTTCTTGGTTTCCCGCTCGACGATCTCCTCGAACCTGGCGTCGAACACGTCGGAGCACCGCTTCAGGAAGAGGACCCCAAAGATGTACTCCTTGAACTCCGAGGCATCCATCTTGCCACGGAGCAGGTCGGCGGCAGCGAAGAGGTGGCGTTCGAGCTGGGGCAGCGTCAGGGGCATGATCGTCGTTCTCGGGCAACCTGGGGGTCACCCGGCGGAGCCCCCAAGGGACGCCACCGTAAGGGATCTCGCCTGCGTCGGGAACGGTTCCACCGCCGACAGGGTGCGTTCACGTGCCGATAGGTTCAAAAACCGGGTTGTTCGTCTCGGCACAGCAAAGCTGGACGCCAGTGTGGGCCTCGCGCCGTCGGATTCTCGAACGCATCTTGAACGGCCTTCTCATGCGATCTGGTGGTGACACTCCCCGCACACAAGTCGCTGAACTGGATGAGTGAGGCCGCGGACGGCAGCTCCGACCAACAGTCCTACGACCGAACCGATCATCGCTCCGCGTGAGCCATCGTTGGCAGCTCCAATCGCTCCGCCGCCAATCGCACAGGCGATCGGGGCCACCAGCGCACCTCCCGCTTCCTCAACGGCTACGGCAACTACCCGGTTGCAGATCCGACACCACACACTGCTCTTGCTCATGAGAGTTCTCCTTCTGTTCGGTTACTCATCGACCTCGTCGTCGAAGTCGTCGTCGCTCGATCCGAGGTAGCTCGCGACGGACACCACAGCCGCCACACCCGCGAGAATTGCCCCAACCCTTCCCGTGGCCCGGCTTGCCTCGACAGCGGATCCCAGCCTCGAAACCTCGGCCTGTAGCTGGGCGAGATCGGCCACCGCCTTTTCGAGGGCGCTTCGGTAGCGAAATGCGTCGTGCTCGAAGCGTCGAGCCTCTCGCAGGGCTTCGTCGCGAGCTTGCTCCGCTGCGATGAGGTTGCGCTTCGCCTCCCGTTCTCGTTCACGGACGTTGTCGCGTTCTTCGGTGAGGTCCCGGAGCTGCGCCCGCAGGTCGTGAGCCTGGCGCTCGAACTCGATGACGTGCTTCACGGCGGCCTCGTAGTCGGCTCGGGCAACGAGCTGCTCGGCGGCGGTCACACGCTCAGCCGCGTCAGTGCCGGCGACGAGCTGACCAAGCTCGACCCCAAGAACGGGTGCGATCTCTTTCAACGTCTCGGGGGTCGGGTTGCGCTGAGCCTTGAGGATCCGCGAGATGGTGGACCGAGAAACACCAGCGCGGTCCGCAAGCCAAGAAGGGTTCTGGCCGATCTGGTCAAGAAGAGTCCCGATGCGGTCTCCGATCGGTGTGGTAGGGTCCCCTGTGCCTTGCATTTGTTCAGCATGCGGTTCCGGCGGCAACAGCGCAAGCTGATGTGTGTTGCCAGTTGTGTTGCCACGGGCAACGCTCTGCAAGTTCTTGATACCTTGTTCTAGGCGGCAGCGCGTCTTCTTGTTTTTCTCCCTCGAACGAGGTAGAAAATCATGAAGTCACCGCGGCAGCAGCCTGGAGAACACATGAACAGCGAGTCCAAAGTCATCGACGAGCCCCGAACCGTCGCCCTTCGCCTTCGAGAGCTTGGTGTCGAGCCGAAGGTCCTGCGTGACGCCATCCTCGACGGTGAAGCGGCGCGTGAGTCCTGCACAGCCCACGATCCGGTGCAGATGCCTGGCTTTCTCGCTTGGGGCCGCGTTGTTCGAGGGCTCCGAGATCGACTCGTGCCGGACAACTGGAAGGCAAGGGATCATCGAGGGTACGCAACGGTCGTCTCGCCTGACGAGAGCATCGCCATCGCCGTGGCAACCGGAAACGAGGTGACTGGCACAGCGGGGGCCGGAGCAAGCACGAAGTACCCCAAGGGGGCGGCGACGGTGACGGCGGTCGAGTGCAACCAGCTTGAGCTGTTCGCTCCCGACCAGCCGAGCGTCGAGAAGCCAACTACTGTGACGTGGCTCTTGCTGATCCGCCGAGAGGGCGATGGAATTCACGCTGAGCTGTCGCGGCCCGAGCTGCTGGATACCAAGGGGTTCGTCGCTCGCTGGAGCGAGCGCATCCTGCTTGAGCTGATCGACGTGGAGCCCGAGCCGACGGTAGAACCCCACCACGACGTGGACGAAATCGAGATCGAAGTGACCCGGCGAACCACAGCGTAGTCGGTCTCGATGACATTCACTCCATCACGGCTGACCGTCGCGAGGAACCGGCGTGGTCTCTCGAAGACCGCGCTCGCGAAGCTCGTCGGGCTGACGGCTCGAAGCATCAGCGCCTACGAGAGCGGAGATACCGTGCCCACAGCCGACACGCTCGCGAGCTTGGCGGACGCCTTGGCGTTTCCGTCTGCGTTCTTTTCAATGCCCGACATCGACGAGCCGGTCCCCGCAGGGGCGAGCTTCCGAGCGCTCACCCGAATGACTGCTGGGCAGCGTGACTCCGCGCTTGCGGCAGGGGCGATCGCGATACAGTTGTCGGGGTGGATCGACCAGCGCTTCGATCTCCCCGACGTGCGTGTGCCGGATCTACGGGGCTACGAGCCCGAGGCCGCCGCGGAAGCACTACGAGCCCACTGGGACCTAGGGCAGCGGTCGATCCGCAACATGGTTCACGTGCTCGAAGCACATGGCGTCCGTGTGTTCTCACTCGCCGAGGAATGCGCCGAGGTGGACGCCTTCTCCTTTTGGCGTAACGACCGGCCTTTCGTCTTCTTGAACACGATGAAGTCGGCTGAACGCAGTCGGTTCGACGCTGCACATGAGCTTGGTCACCTCACGCTGCATCGACATGGAGGCCCACGCGGGCGAGCGGCTGAGCACGAAGCTGATCAGTTCGCGTCCGGTTTCCTCATGCCGAGAGGCACTGTCCTCGCCACAGCGCCGCGAGTGCCGAGCTTGCGACGCCTCGTGGAGCTGAAGAAGAACTGGAACGTGTCTGTCGCAGCTCTGGCACATCGCCTACATGCCGTCGGTGTGCTCAGCGAATGGCACTACCGCCAGCTCTGCATTGACATGAACCAGCGCGGCTACCGGAAGCGTGAACCGGAGGGGACGCAACGAGAGACCTCGCAGGTGCTCAGCAAGGTACTCAAGGCGCTTAGAGCGGAGGGGATCACCAAGCAGGCGATCGCGAAGGAACTGGGCCTCCCGGCGGAGGAAGTGGAAACGCTGGTGTTTGGGCTCGCGCTCGTTTCCGTCGAAGGTGGGCATGACAACGCAGACGCCAAGACGAGCGCACCCAACTTGAGGCTGGTGTAGCGGTGATGATTCGGAACCTCGACGCGACGGTTCTTGGGCGAACGCTGTGGCTCTCTCGCTGAAGCAGTCTGCCGGCGTTCAGGCGCTGGCGCAGGCAATTCGTGACTTCCTACCCGGCAGCGGTGCTCGGCAGTGGAAGGGGCACGTGACGTTCGGAACGGTGGCCCGTGACTTGGGAGTCGACGACTACTGGGCCCCCAGTGGAAGCAAGGTGCCAAGATTGGTACGGCTCTTCGAGGGGACACTTCAGCACCGACCTCAGCAATTCGAGAAGCTCGTCCTGCGGATCGTCAGGGAGGGCCTGCGGTACCGAAGCGGAAAGGGCGACCCTGTTACCCCCGACGAGATCAAGACGATCAACGGCCACCTCATCGACGTGGGCTTCAAGTTTCCCGACCTGTGGGACGAGAGCTTTCTCAACGCCCTGGCATCGGATGATCGAAGTCGGGCCCAGCAGAACGTGGAGGCAGCCGAGCGGGACCGTGAGTCGAGAGCCTCCACATCCCAACAGCGGCAACATACGCTTCTCGAAATGAGGGGGCAGTTGGAGCAGCTCTTCATCGAGACCAACCGCCAGAAGGCCGGGCTGGATCTGGAGAAGCTCCTCAACGCGCTCTTTTCGACGTTCGACCTCGCGCCGAGAGAGCCGTTCCGCGTCGTGGGCGAGCAGATCGACGGCTCGTTCGAGCTTGACCACGACGTGTACCTGCTTGAAGCCAAGTGGGAGTCTGCTCCGCTCGCCGAGAAGGAGCTGCTGGTTTTCCGCGGCAAGATCGAGGGGAAGTCGTCGTTCACGAGAGGCGTCTTCCTGGCGATGAACGGGATCTCCGCCGACGCAAACACGGCCATCCGGTCGGGGAAGCAGCCGACGTTCTTCGTCATCACCGGGCACGATCTCATGATGGTGCTCCAAGGGGCACTGCCCCTCGATGACTTCATGAGGCGTCGCCGTCGTCTTCTCGCGGAGGAGGGGGCCGTCACGGCGACGTTCGACAGGGTGTCTGGTTGAGCGCCGAACGTGGGGCGAGAGGACGCGCCAGCCCGTTGTGCCGGGAGGTTGCTCTTCCACGCCGCCCGTTGTCGGATTTCTTTCGGTCCCGTGCAAGATCGGCCTTTTGGTCTTGAGAGAGTGGGGACATGAATATCCCTGACCAATTCGCAGCGAAACTCCTGGACGACCTACGGCCCCGCGAACGTGAAGCGCTCGGCTTGCGCTACCTGGACCAGTTCGCGATCCCTGATGTGGCCGAGCTTCTGGCCATCAAGCCCGACTCCGCATCCGGCCACATCACCAAAGGACTGAAAGCGGTGGCGAAGATCATCGGCGCCACGCGGAATGACGCGGAGGCGCTCCTCGACGCGATCGGTGAGACTCATGCCCGCCGCAACGCCAAGCGCACTGTACGACTGGAGCATCGGGGTGATGGGGCTACCGTCGGCATCCTGCCGCACCGGCAGATCATGGGTGGCGCTATTCGAGGGGATCACGAAACCGCCGAAATTTCCGCTTTCTTTCTGATGGACGTAGACGGCCAGTCGTTGTCGGTCGCAGCGGCACGTCGGTGGTATCTCGACGCGCCGTTGGCCCTTGGGCTGGCGCTCCGCAGACAAGTGCTTGCCGCAAAAGGGATCAAGGAGGCATCGGTCTTCGACCAGGAGGCCACAACGTACTTCTTTCCTGTCGGCTACGGCGCCGCGGAGCTGTACTACGAGACCAACTTCCTCCACCAACCGCTGACCTTGCCCCTGCCGCCGGGTCGAACCTTGATGGAGCATCTCCCGCCACGGCCCGAGATCGACCGCGACCAGCGCTCGACCCTCGTTCCCGATACGTGGCCGCTTCGCGTTCTGGATCTTGGTGAGTACCGCCCCAAGTACGACGAAGACCTCGCACTCGACGCCGAGGAGAGCCTTCGCAAGCGATGAACCCATGGAGCGCGAGGGGTGTGGCGCCGGCTCGGACTGGACGGACTGAGGGGGCTGCCTTGGCCCGCGGACGGGCATCCATGAGGACGGTCAGCCAATACAAGGGTACGGTCCTCGTATGAACGACGGTGTGCACGAGAGGCTTGGAACAGTGAAGGCGGTCCTTCACGAGCTGATGACACCGGGGACGGGGTTGGACCTGGTGCTTACGGAGTATCACCGCATCCAGGACGACCCCGAACGTTTGGGGCTCTGCCACGACATCGCCACCGCCATCATCGCCGACTTGTGTGAGCGCGGTCGCGCCCAGGGGTGGACCTGGTGTCAGGCGCTCGTAGACGGTGGCGTCGACCACTCCTGGGTGGAGTTCCAAGGTCTTCGCGTGGATATGGGTGACAATCACAAGCTCCGCGTTTCGTCAGCAGAGAACCCCGTGTTCACGGTCGAGAGTAGAGTTGTGCGACGAGACCCGGATGAGACGCTCTCCTGGATTCGGCAGCAGGACCAACGCAGAACTGCGGAGGCCGCGTACTTTCGTTGGCTGAGTAGGGGCTGTGGCCATGGTGCTGACCTTGAAGATTGGTTCGCCGCGGAGGTTGATCTTGGGCTTCGCCCTCCTGCCGGTTGAGGGTTCAGCTCTTAGGCGGCATCGGCGTACAAGAGCTGATGACCACCCGCTACCAGACCGACATCCGCGATCCCTCTCTCGCCCGATCTGCTCTCGCAGCAGCCGGTGCCGACTTCGCTGACCCCAACCAACTCCGGGCCACGATGAACGGCGTCGAGCTGACGTTCGACTTCACGGCGGGCGTGATCCACACCACGGCGGAAGCGGGGGACGTTGTTGCCCAACTTCGGCAGCTCTACGCGGAAGCGCAGTTCATGGGTGAGCTGACACGACAGCGGGGCGAGGTGTTGGCCCGCGAGGTGCGGCCCAACGGGGACATCGTTCTCACGTGCTCGATGGTGTTCGAGGACGGCGATGCGAAGCGATGTCGCTGATGGCGAGACGGCGCTGGAAACGGATCTGGTTTCCACGTAGTTTCCAGGCCGAACGTGTTTTCGTGTCCTGTCCTGTCCCGTGGTGTCCGATCGGGTGTTCTGCAAGTCACCGGCTTTCATGCTGAAAACCGTGTGATTTCTGGGCGCCCCCGGCACGACTTGAACGTGCGACCTTCGGTTTAGGAAACCGCTGCTCTATCCTCTGAGCTACGGGGGCGGAAAGAGGCGAAAGAGGGCGGAACGCTGGCGCGGTTTGGCGGCCTGGTCAAGTGCGGAGCGCAGGACGGGCGGCGCTGGCTGGGACGCGAGCACTGCCGGAGTCCCGCAGCGCTGGCTGCTGGTGCCGACACCGAGCGCGCGATCGGGAGCTGCAAGGTAACGCCGGCAGGCTCCACGCTGAACCTCCCTGCCCAGGAGGCGCCGCGGTTCAGCGCAGCACGATCGCGGTGCGGGACTCCGCCAGGGCGCAGCGGGACAGCCGGCGTCCCCGGCCGGAGCGACGGCGGCGAGCGCAGAGCGACAGCGGGGACGGCCGGAGCGACAGCGGCGAGCGCAGAGCGACGGCGACGAGCGACGGCGATGACTGCGGGGAGACGGCGGTTGTCACGTGGGAAGCGCCGCGAGCCGCGCGAAGGGCGAGCGAGAGGCGACACGAGGAGCGTGAGGCAAGTAAGCTTCTGCGCGGAATGACGGACACGGGCGGCACACTGCTGGGGCGCGACGCGGAGCGGCGCGAGATCGGCGCGCTGCTCGCGGCGGGCGTGCGCTGGGTGACCCTCGTGGGGCCGGTGGGTGTCGGCAAGTCTGCGCTGGCGCGCGCGGTGGCGGAGGACGTGCGGAGCGCGGGGGTGTTCGACGCGGTCGTGACGGCAGTTCCGGAGAGCGACGGCCGTGAGAGGCCGGGTGCGAGTGCGGCGGCGAGTGCGGGTGCGGGTGCGGGTGCGGGTGCGGGTGCGGGTGCGGGTGCGACGGCGAGGGCGGGTGCGGGTGCGACGCCGAGGGCGGGTGCGGGTGCGGGTGCGACTGCGGGTGCGACTGCGGGGGCGGGGCCGGTGTTGGTGCTGACGGACGAGACGGACGGTGTGGCGGCGTTGCTCGAGGAGCGGCCCGAGGTGTCCGTGCTCGCGACGGCGCGCCAGGCCGCGGGGGCAGGGGAGGAACGCGTGGTGGAGCTCGCGCCGCTGTCGGCGGACGTCGGGCTCGAGCTGTTCCTGGAGCACGCGCGGCGCGCGCGGCCCGGGTATCAGCCGTCGGAGGCCGAGCTGGGGGTGCTGCGGGAGCTCGTGGGAGAGCTCGACGCATTGCCATTGGCGATCGAGCTGTGCGCGCCGCGGCTGTCCGTCATGGGGCCGGCCGCGCTGCTGCATCGCGTGCGGCAGACGCGTGCGGGGCCGGGCGGCGCGAAGGGCGGCTGGGCGGGGGACGGGCCGGGTGGCGTGAAAGGTGGCGGCGGGGGTACGGGGGTGGGGCGCGCGTTGGATCGGGCGCTGGAGAGCGCGTGGCAAGCGCTGTCGTCGGAGGAGCAGAGCACGCTCGCCGCGCTGTCGGTGTTTCCCGCGAGCTTCGATCTGGACGCGGCGGAGGCCGTGCTATTGCCGGCGGAAGACGCCGTGGAGCGCGTGGCGGCGCTGCGCGCGCGGTCGTGGGTGGCGAGCGAAGCGCGGGACGACGGCGAGGTGCGCCTCGCGCTGCTCGCCTGTGTGCGGCGCTTCGTGCGCGATCGCGCGGACGCGGCGGAGCTGTCCGCCGCGGAGCGCGCGCACGCCGCGCACTTCGCGTCCGTCGCGGCCTCCGCCGATGCGCGTCGCATCGCCCTGGAGCGCGCGAACCTGGACGCCGTGATCACCTCCGTGCTCGGAGATCGGCCCGTCACCCGGCGCGAGGCGGAGCCCGCCCTGCGCGTCCTGGTGGCCCTCTATTTCGGCCGCGGCGAGGCGGCACCCATCGGCCATCTCGCGCTGCTCGATCCGGTGTTGGAACGGACGCGCGATTCCGGCGCGGACCCCGTGCTCGTCGCGCAGGCGCTGATCGCCGCGGGCGCGGCCCGCGGGCATGCGGGGGACGCCGCGCGGGCCCTGCGTGATCTCGCGCGGGGTGCGGAGCTCGGGCGCGTGCTCGCGCGGGACGACCTCGTCGCGGCGGCCCAGATCGATCTGGCGGAAGTGCTGCTCGGGGAGCGGGAGCGGGCGGCCGCCGAGGAAGCTGCACGGGCGGCCCTGGCCGTTGCGACGCAAAGAGGGGACGTCCACGCCGAGGCCCGCGCGCTCTTCGCCCTGGGACGTGCGACCCGCGCGCCGGAAGTGCTGGCCCGCGCCGCGGCCCTCCTGGACTCCGTGGGTGGCGACGCCACCCGCGTGCGCCACGCGCTCGCACGCGTTCACATCGACGCAGCCGACCACGCCGCAGCCGAAGAGGTCCTTGCCCGGGCGCCGTCGGCAGTGCTGTCCGCCATGGTGGAGCACGATCGCGGTCACGCGCTGACGGCGGACGAGTGCCGCGCGCTGGGGGGCGATCTCGCGCTGGCCCTCGGGGCCGCATGCGCAGCGGAAGCCGGCCAGCTCGCGGACGCGCACGCGCTCTTGCGCGCGGCGCTCGGCGCTCTACCCGCCGAAGATCGCGCGGAGCTCCGCCCGCTGTCGCAGTGGCTCGACGCGAAAGTGCTCGGAGGCGAGGCGCCGGCCATCGATGCCTCCACGTTCTGGGGCCGTTGCCTCGCGCGGGCCGCTGATCCGGGGCGCCCCCAGCCGCCGGAGGGTGCGCTGGCCGTGGGCGCCGAGGGCCGTTGGTTCCGAGTGCCGGGCGGAGAGATCGTGAGCCTCGAACGGCGGCGGCCGCTGAGCGCCATGCTCCACGCCCTCGCTCGCGCTGACGCCGCGCTGGGTTGGCAGGACTTGCAGCAAGCGGCGTGGCCCGGGGAGAAGCTGGTGCGCGACGCCGGAGCGCACCGCGTGCGGGTGGCGATCTCCACGCTGCGCAAGCTCGGTCTTGGATCGCTGCTGGTGACGCGGGACGATGGCTACGTGCTGTCCAGGGACGTTCCGCTGTTCGTCGAGGGCGCCCATGACTAGCGACGTCGCCTTCGAGCTGCGCTCGCAAGATCTCCTGCAGCTCGCGCGCCGCCGCGGTCGCCGCGGGGCGTGGCTGTTCGGCTTCTCGATCTTCGGGTTGCTGTTCGGAACTTTCTGGATGTTCTGGGGCGTGATCGTGTTCTTGACCGGCGTCGGGCTGGTCAACGGCGTGATCGTGTTCCTGTTCGGCGGTGTGGGGCCAACGCTCGGGGCGTCGCTGGTGGCCTGGGCGGGGGTGCGCCGGCGGCGGGACGCGGAGGAGCTCGAGCAGCTCGCGATCTTGGCGGAAACCCGGGGGGATGTGACCCTGGGGGAAGCCGCGCACCTGCTTTCGGAGAGCGAGGCGCACGCGGCGAAGCTCCTGAACGTGGCCAGCAGCGCCGGTGCCGCTCGCATGGTGCAGAGCTCGGCGCTCCGGGCGCCGCTGCCGCTGGGACCGGAGCGACAAAATCTGTCGGCGTTCCGCAAGGCGCGTCGCCGCCGCGCGCTGCTGCTCGGTGTGGCCGCTCTCGGGGTGCTGGGCTTCGCCACCTTGTGGCTGGTGGTGGGCATCGCCGGCATCGCCACCGGGGAGTGGGTGGTGGGCCTGATCTTGCTGATCCCCGGCGGTCTGTTTCCGTTGGCCGGTTCCTTGGTGTTGGCCCGCCGCGCCCTCGGCAATTGGCGCCGCGCCGCGCGCGCCGGACGGCTGTCCACGTTGGTGACGTCGTCCAGCGTGCGCACCCTGGACGACCTCGCGGCGCGCCTCGCCCTGTCGCCGCGGGACGCCGAGAGCGTCGCCGTGGAGGCCCTCGAGCTGGGCATCGTTCCGCAAGCCGCGCTGGCGCGCATCCTGTCGCCTGCGGCGGCCGCGCCCGCTCCGCCTGCTCTGGCGCAGCCGCTCTCGGTGGAGGGCTTCGTGGGGCAGGTGCTGGGCGGCAGCTACCGCCTGGATGCGCTGGTGGCTCAGGGCGGCATGGGCGCCGTGTTCCGCGCGACGCATCTGCCGAGTGGTAGCGTGTACGCCGTCAAGCTCATGCTGCCGGAGGTCGCGGCCACGGCGGATGGCCTCGCGCGTTTCGAGCGCGAGGCGCTGGCGGCGGGAAAGCTCGGTCATCCGGGCATCGTGCGGGTGCACGAGCTCGGTCGCGTGGACGCGCGCACGGCGTACCTGGTGATGGATCTGCTGGAGGGCGAGACGCTGGAGGCGCGCCTGCAGCGCGTGGGCACTTTGGGTTGGCGTGACGCCCTCGCCATCAGCGCGCAGATTGGCGACGCCCTGTCTGCAGCGCACAGCGCGGGTCTCTTGCATCGCGATCTCAAGCCCGCCAACGTGTTCCTCGCGCGCACGCCGACCGGGGAGCGGGCCATGCTCCTCGACTTCGGTCTCGCCAAGGCCCTGGATGCGACGGAAGCCTCGCGCCGGACCGTGAGCGGCATCGTCGCCGGCACGCCGCTGTACATGTCGCCGGAGCAAGCCCGGGGCGAGCCGCTCGACGTGCGATCGGATCTCTACGGGCTCGCCGTGGTCACCTACGAGATGATCGCCGGAGTGCCGCCCTTCTTCGACAAGACCTTGGCGGAGGTGTACGCGCGCCTCTTGCGTGAAGCCGCGCCCGCCCTCGGTTCCGTGTGTCCCGGCGCTTCGCCCCCCGCTCTCGAGCAGGTGCTCGCCCGCGCGCTGTCGTCCTCCCGCGCGGACCGCCCCGCGGCCGTGTCCGCGTTCCTGGAAGAGCTGTCCCAGGTCGCTCACGCCGCCGCCGCCCAAGCCGGCTGAGCTCCCCCGCCAGGCTTCCCATCACAGGGAATTCCCCGGGGATTTGACCTCCATTTGACGGGATTTGACCTGCCCGGGCCGCGTACGTCGTGGGCATAGGACAGAGCGCACTCAGGCGGCGCTCGGGAAAAGGAGAACGACGATGCGTCATAGGATCTGGTTTCCGGTTTTGGTTTTGGCCACGGCGTGCAACCTCGGCAAGAAGGGAGACAGCGAGCAGAAAGCCGCGGGCAGCGCGAACGAGACGACGGCAGCGGCGGCGCCCGCCGCGGGCGAAGGGCAAGGGGACCTCGCCAAGGTCGACCTCAAACCGCTCCCCCTCGAGATCCAGGTGAAGCCCGGTGGCATGGGCGCGATGGACATGTCCGCTGCGGGCAAGCAGAGCGTGACCGTGGACATCGGCGATGGTGCCTCCCTGAACATCCAGCCCAGCACCGAGAAGTTCGCCGAGGTGAAGAAGGGCTACGAGAAGGACACCATCTTGTTCCCCTTCAAGAAGTGGGAAAAGGACGGCGACAGCCTGGCAGTGATGCAGTTCGATGCCGACGGCAAGAAGGGCTACATCGGCATGACGCTGGTGGACGTGGGCGGCAAATCCTACGTGTGCAAGACCACCGGCATGAACGGCGTGCCCTCCGTGGAGGTCGCCGAGAAGAACCTGGAGGCGTGCAAGCGGCTCTCCGCCAAGTAACGCCCCTCCTCGCTCTTCCGGGCACAGCTCGTACCACTCGCAGGCAGCTTGGGAGCTGCGCTCGAGAGTCTTCTTTTGTTGGTCCGGCGCGGAACCACTTTCACGGAGGTTCCGCGCCGGTCCGACATTCTCTCGGAAATGCCGACGTTCGCGAGGTTCAGAACACCAGGGCGTAGAAGATCGCGGCGGACAGCGTCAGCCCCAGCGCGATAGCCGCTGCACCGAAGATGTTCACGATGAGCTTCCACTGCTTCCACTCGCCGAGCTGGGTGTAGTTCTCGAGCTCGCCGGCTTCCTTCATGCGCTCGTACTGGGCCGGGCGCTCGTGGCGCAGCTCTTCTTCGGTCACCTTGCCGGAGAACATGACCGCGTCGTACGGGAACTTCTCCGGGCGGAAGTGGCTGTTGAAGAAGTGGAACGTGAAGATGAAGCCGGCCGCGAGCAGGGCCTCGTCGCTGTGGATGATGTGGGCAACGTTGATGGACCACCCGGGCATCACGTGGGTGGCGAGCTCCGGGAACCACAGCACCAAGCCCGAGAGGCCGATGACCGTGACGCCCCAGAACACCGCCATGTAGTCGAACTTCTCCCAGTAGGTGAAGCGATCGAACTTGGGCTTGGGGCCGCGGCCCATGAAGTACTTCATGTGACCGAGCACGTCCTTCACGTCCTGCCAGCGCGGCATCGGGGAATCGGGCCCGAACATGGCGCCCAGAAGGCCACGCACGCTGAAGCTGCCGTCCTGCTTGCGGTACAGGTGCCGGTTTCGGCGCAGCAGCACGATCATGCTGCCGATGTGCAGCATGAAGTACGTCATCGTGACGATGGCCGCGAAGCGGTGGACGCTGGCCGCGACGGCGGCGCCGCCGATCAAGTCGAACACCTTGTGCGCCCAGGGCGCGGTGTGGAACTTGATGGGCATGCCGGTCATCACCAGCAGCATGAAGCTCACGATCACCAGCAGGTGGACGAAGCGATCGATGGGCCGGAAGCGGCGGTAGAGCTTGGCGCCTTCTTCTTTGCGGGCTCGGGCCTTGGCTTCCTTGAAGGCCTTCGGATCGCGGAAGCGCTCGACCAAGGTGCGCATCAGCCACAAGAGCGTGTGGATGCCAAAGAACCCGAAGGTACCGACGAGCAAGCCGGTCATGCTCAGGTACGCCCAGTACAGGTTCGGGTAGTTCTTCTTGTCGGCGTGATTGGCGTGCGCCAAAAAGCCAGCGAACTTGGGCGGTGCGTTCACGTGGCACTGCTGGCAGGTGGCCAGACGGTGCTCGCTCGAGAGCGTGGACTTGGGGTTTGACGACGGCCAGATGTCGTGTGCTCCGTGGCAGTCGTGGCACGCGGCCACGTCCGGATCGCCCAGGTCGTGGGCGCGGCCGTGGTACGTCTCCAGGTAGCGCTCGAGGCGATCCTCATGGCACTTGCCGCACACGCGGTCGTTGGCCAGCTGGAAGCGCGGGCCGGGCTCGATGATGGAATGCGCGGAGTGACAGGTGGGGCAGGTGGGCGCTTTCTGATCCGCGGCTTCCTTGCCGGTGTCCGTGAGCAGGATCTTCTCGCCGTTCTTGGCGTGCCCGTTCTTGGCCTTCTCTTCGGCCAAAGCCTTGGCGTGGATGCCCTCCAGGTACTTCTTCTTCTCTCCGGAGTGGCAACGGCCGCAGGTGCTGGCCACGTTGTACTTGTTGACCGTGGAGCGCGGGTCCTCTGCCTTGAAGATGTGATGGGCCTTGCCGTGGCAGTCCGCACAGGAGGGGGCGACCAATAAGCCGTTGATGACCAGCGCCTTGCCGTGGATGCTCTCGATGTAGCGCTGCACCGCGAGGGGCTCTTTGATGCCGAGCTTCTTCGCGACCTCGGGGTTTTCGTGGCACTGGCCGCAGGTGGCCGGAGTGTTGCGCGGAGAGACGCGCGACTCCGGATCGTCCACGGCCTTGGTGTCGTGCATGCCGTGACAGTCCTGGCACGTGGCCGCGCCCTTCTTGCCTTCCTTGATCACCGTCGCGTGAATCGTTTCCGCGTAGGCCTTGGCCTCTTTTTCGTGGCAAGACGTGCACTGCCCCTTGCCCACCTTGTCCGGCTGGCTCTCGTGCGGCGCGTGACAATCCGAGCAGTCGAGCTTGGCGTGCACCGACGTCTTGAGGTTGGCGAGCACCTTTTCGGGCTCGGTGTCGAGCGGTTTCAGTTCCGGCGCGGCCGGGAGCTCGACCCTTTTCGGCGGTTGCCGAGTGCGATCACCCCGGCCGCAACCGGCGAGCGCCAGGACGGTACCGAGGCCTAGGAGGTAGAGGAGCTTGGATGTCATCGCTTCGGCTCCATGTCACTTCTCGTGGCAGTCCTTGCACTCACGGCTCGGGCGCTGCCCCGCTTTGTGGCACTGGTTGCACATGACCATGTCGTGGCCGTCGATATCGAGGTGTTCCTTCGGCATCCGCCAGGGGTGCCAGTCGTCCATGGCTTCCGGATCCACGCCGCCCAGCGCCATCACGCGGCCACGCTCGGGCTTGGAGTGGCAGGTGCCGTTGCAGTCGTGGGGCAACACCTTCCCGCTCTCGGTAACGTGCTTGCCGTCGTGGCAGCGGAAGCACCCCGCCCAGTAGCGGTGGCCGATGTTCATCGGGTAGGTCTCCCAATCCACGTTCATCTTGGGAAACACGCCGCGGTCGAAGATCTCGATCATGACCTTCACGGCGTTGTCGATGTCGGTTTTGCGCTTCTGGAAAATGTCCGGATAGTTCTTCTGGTAGTAGTCGTTGATGTACTTCTTGATCAGATCGTGAGCCATCTCGGAGTCCTTGCGCTCTTTGAACACGGACTCGACGGCGATCTTCTTGATGTACGGCAGGTCGGACGCGATGCGACCACGCAGCAGGGCCTGATCCACCGCGGCGTCCGGCGGTGGGAAGGAGTGCGCCGGCCGGTTGTGGCAGTCCATGCAGTCCATGGTGTGCCGCGGCAGCTTCTCGATCTCCGACGGTGAGAGCTTGGTCTTGGTGGACTTGTAGACGACCTCTGAGCCGTCGGCGTGCTTGACCTTGACCCAGGGAATGATCTGGAGCTTGTGGTCCGCCGCCGCGAAGGTGACGGTGTTGTTGACCACCATGTGCCAGTGGATGCCCTGGCTCTTGCCGTGGGCCGGGCTGCCGCCGCCGGTCTTGAGCGTGAGGGAGATCTGCTCGGCGTCGTTGGTCTCGTTGTACCGGTAGTGCGGGAGCTGGAGCAGCTTGGCGCCGAAGAACTTCTGCGGCCAATGGCACTGCTCGCAGGTTTCCCGGGCCGGGCGCAGGTGCTCGATGGGCGTGGGGATCGGTCGCTGATAGTTGTTGGTGATCACGGCCAGAACCTGGCGCGCACCGGAGAGCTTGGAACGAACGTACCAGCCGGCGCCCTCACCCACGTGGCAGGCGACGCAAGGCACGCGCGCGTGTGCCGAGTCCTGATAGGCCGTGAACTCCGGCTGCATCGGGACGTGGCAAACCTGGCCGCAGAAGTACACGGACTCCGTGAAGTGGAACCCCTGGTAGGACGCCCACACCACGAGGGTGGCCACCACCACGCCACCGACGGTGGAGTACGCGAACACCTTGCGCTGGTGCTTGTCGTTCAGGTCGATGCGCGGATATGGCAAGTCCTGGAGGGACTCGGCCCGCCGGCGCCGCCCGGCCTCCCAGCGCATGCCGAGCAGGAACATGACGATGCCCGCGAACATGAGCGCGGGGAACACCATGAACGTGAAGATGCCCATGTACGGGTTGATGCCCCCGGAGCTCGTCACGTGCGCCAGCAGGGAAATCGCGATCAACACCGCGCCCAGCACGACGACCAAGCCGCCCAGGTGGCTGACGATGTTGTAGTAGAGCGGACGCGCCTTACCCTTGGCTTTTTCGTCGCCCTTTTCCGCCGAGCCCTTGGCTTCCTTCTCTTCGGGCTCGGGGGTGGGTTCGTCTTGGGTTTCGTCCTGCTCCGACATCTCGGGCGCTCCTCACTTGGCCTTGCGGAATAGGTGGCACGCAGCGCAGTTCTGCGCGTTCGGGAAGTGGTTCTGCTTGTCCTGGTGGCAGGTCAGGCACTCCTTGCGCGCCGGCATCTTCTTGGCGTGCGTGTCATGGCAGCTGGTGCAGCGATCGTGTCCCTTCACGTTGTGCGCTGCCTGCAGCGTGGTGTGACACGACGCGCACTTGGGCGGGTCGAAGGCGTGGGGCTTGTGGCACGAGTTACACGTGGAGTGCTTCGGCCCGCGGCCCTTCACCGCGCTCACCTGCTGGGAGTGGCACTTGTTGCATCCACCCCACAGGTTCTTCGGTGGAACGTGCGCGTCATGGCACGACGAGCATTGGTGCCGAGTCGTGGCGACCTGCTTGGCCTCCGACGCATGGCATTGGTTGCACTGCTTCGGCTTCGTCGGGTTGTGTGTCTGGTGACACTGATTGCAGCTGATGTGCGACTTAGCCGGCCATGCCGAGACGTTCTTGGCCTTGTCGTCGTGACACTGGGTGCACGGGTTGGACTTGAGCTGATCTCCGTGTGCGGCCTTGTGGCAGGTCTGGCACTGGGAGTGCTTGCCCCCGGGCTGAGAGATCTCGGTGTGACAGTTGCGGCAAGAGGCGGCCTTGCCCAGGGGCGGTCCATGCTGCTGGTGGCAGGTGCTGCACTTGCCCGTGTGGGGTCCGCTCGTCGGGTTCTTGTGACAGCTGGTGCAGGCGTCGAAGGTGGCGCGGAAGACGTGCGTCTGGTGGCAGCTCGCGCAGCGCTGGTGCTTGTCGATCTTGGCGGCGGAGACCAGCTGGTTTTCCTGCTTGTGGCAGGTAGGGCAGGCCTTGGGCGCCAGGTTGGGGGCGTGGGGCGAGTGGCAGGTGGCGCAGGAGGCTTTTTTGTGCGGGGCAACGGACCGCGCCAGCTGGTTGGCTTGCGGCTTGTGGCAGGTGGCGCACAGCTTGGTGTCCTGCTTGGACTGGTGCGGGTTGTGGCAGGTGGTGCACTCCTTGTGCTTGTGCCCGCCGTTCTTGCGATGGCACGTCAAGCACACCGTCTGCTCGTTGCGTGTGACGTGGGGCTTGTGGCAGTTGACGCAGTCCGAGTGCTTTCCCGACTCCCACGACGCCAGCATGTTTGTCTGGTCCTCGTGGCACTTCTTGCAGCCGTCCATGTTCGCCTTGAACTCGTGCGGCTTGTGGCATTGCGCGCAGCGGTCGTGGGCGACGGCGAGGGTCTTCTTCTGCTCCGCCTGCTTCTCGTGGCACTTGCTGCACACGGTCATCAGCTTCGCGCGCGGGCTGTGCGCGGTGTGGCAAGTGTCGCAGGTGAACTCCTTCGGACGCTGAGAGGCGTGGAACTCACTCGGGATCTTGACGTGGCAGCGCGTGCACTCGGTGCCGGGAGTGCGCCCCGCTTCCGTCTTCTTGTGGGGCGTGTGGCACAGGCTGCAGGTCTTGAGGCTGCCGTGGATCATGGTGGCCGGCACCGCCTCCGCCTTGATCACGGTGGCGAAGCGATTGCTGCGGTCCGCGCTCTTCTCCCCACCGTGGCAACGGCGGCAGTCGTTGGACGGCGTCTGCGCGCCGCCCCCGACCTTGGCCAGGTAGTTGTGGCAAGACAGGCAGCTGATCTTCTGCGGCTTGCCCTCCATCTTGTGCGGGCCGTAGACCGCAATCTCCGTATGGCACTTGGCGCAAGCGTCCGGCTTGGGCTCCGTCTTGTGCGCCTTCCACGTGTGGCACTCGCTGCATTCCAGCGGTTTCTCCGCCTTCAACACGTGGTCTCGGTGGCCGTTCGTGCGGGTGATGTGCCACGCCTCGGTGCTGCCCTTGGTGTGGCAGTTCTTGCAGCTCTTCGGCTCGAACTTTCCGTGGGGCGTGCCCTTGGACGAATACAAGCTGGTGGCCCATTGCCGCACGTTCTGGTCGTAGCGACTCTGGTGGCAGTCCGTGCACGCTTGGTCCTTGTGGGCGCCGCCGTGCATCTCGGTGAGCGCGGGCGTGTGACAGGACTCGCACAGCTTCGGGTCCTTGGCGATCCGGTCCACCTTGTAGGCGCCCACGGCGCCCGCCACGGTGATGACGGCCAACAGCCCAAACAGCCAGTAGGCGAGACGGGTCCACCACGGACGCTTCGTCGCGTCCGTCTTGGTGTCACCCGGTTCGGGTTCGGGAGGATCGGAGGTTCGTTCGCTCAAGGTTCAGCCTTCACCACCGGATGGATCGGCAGGTGTGGGATCCCCCTGGAGGGCTGCGTCGACGAGCTGAGCCACGTGATCGCAAACCGCAGGGCGATGCCCTTGTCGTCGTGGATCGTCGTGGCTACCATTTGCGTCCGTCCTCGGTGTCGCGGCGGCTGCAAGTCGCGTGCCTCGGGCGCGGCTTATGGCATGGAGCCAGCGCTGTCGTCGAGCGCGCATACGAGCGTTCGTGCTCTGCCGAGGCAGGCGCACTGATTGATGTCGGTTGGACTCGCTGATCGAGTGCGCAACGCTTGCACATGGGTCCCTCTGCGCGGCAGAAGCTGCGGCGCGCGTTGACAAAGGAATAGCAAACGCTCCGGGTATCTGAGAATCCCCGCCCGCCTCGTGCTCGCAGGCACTGCTCGATGCCGCGTACACGCGGGCAAGAACCCGGTGCATCCAGGGTGACCGCGCAAGGTCTTCGGATTCTCGAACCTCACGCTTCGTCACGTGTGCGCAAATGCTGCGCTGTTCAGGGCCGTCCGGGCAGGACTTTCGTACCTGCCCGTGGCCCTGACTGGTTCACTTCGCGTGGGGAGAGGCGGCCTGCTGCTGCTGCAGGGTGCCGAAATAGATGCTGTCGAAAGTCCGCTTGAGCGTGGGACTCGTGAAGTTCTTCATCTCCATAGCGCCTACGACCTTGGCTTGGTCTCCGGCCTTCATCTCGGCCGTTGGCACCGCCGCCCAGACCTCGCCGGAATCTGTCTGAATGCGCAGATAGGTGTAGCTGGAGACGTTGATGGCCTCCTTTACCTCAC
Source organism: Polyangiaceae bacterium (assembly GCA_020633235.1). Classification (NCBI taxonomy): domain Bacteria; kingdom Pseudomonadati; phylum Myxococcota; order Polyangiales; family Polyangiaceae; species Polyangiaceae bacterium. Next base: position 737,539 of record JACKEA010000001.1, read on the forward strand.
CCGCCAGATCCGCCTTCGCCGAGGGCGCCTGCTGCATGCTTCCCGGGTCGTCCGGGATGGGGGGATGATTCGGCGGCAACGTTTGCTCCGTTCCCGTGAGGGGTGGAGCCTGCGTGGCGTTCGCGGGGGTTGCCGCTTGGGTTTCCGGCGTGACGGAGGGCTGCTGGCGAACGGTGGCGCCGATGACGGCGGCAAGCACGACAGCACCCGCAAGAACGTATCCAACCTTCATGATTCAGACTCCCTTTCGCGCCGGCCCAAATGCACGATTGGTGCCACTGGCCGCCGCGCCTCGGCTCCGGGATCTCTAGCGCCGATTGCCCTCGAGCCAAAACGTGAATTGCACGACGAGCTGCCGTGGGGTCCGCCTGAAGCCTCGATTTCGCCGACTTGCCCTCCAATTTCGTCGTGCTGCCGCCCCAATGCTCCCCCACCGTCTGCTCGCTGCGCGGACCTCTCCGCCGTGAGCCCACGGCCGAAACACGACCTCGCCGGGCTCCTCCACGCGCACGGACTGCGTGGCCAGGCGCCGTGGCTAGCCGAGGCGGCGGGCCGCGACGTAGCTGTCGACCCCCGCAGCTGACGGCGCGCGCAGCGGAGGCGAGCAGCTCGAGGTAGCCCGCGACCTCCAGGTACGATGGACGCTCTCGGCTGCCGAGGGTCAGTGGGCTGCGTCGGACGTCAACGTGCGTCCGCGCGGGAAGAAGCACGACCGGTCAGCGGGACGCTGGCGCCGCGTTCTCGAGCCGATGCAGGCCGCTGATGCGGCAGTAGGAACGCAGGGCCACCACGGCTTCCTTGTCCAGATCCAGAAAGCGCAGCGCGGTGGTGCCGTCCTCCGTACGGATGACCTCGGCGCGTGCCTCCACTGCGAAGCCGATGGGAAGCTCGAAATAGACCTCGACGATGTTGCCGATGGTGAGCGACAGCTCGGAGCTGACCGAGATGCCCCCGCCGGAAACGTCTCGCGCGCGGGCCGGCTGCGACGCGCTGGCGGCGTCGATCAGCACGGGGCGATCCAGCGGCGCGCGCCGGTAGGCGCGCCGTTCGAGACGGGTGCCGGGTTCGCTGCTGGAGGTGGCCATCGTGCAGTTCTCATTCATCGGGCGTACCAAAGGCGCTTCATCAACGATTCCGCGGCGCTGGACATTCCCGAAGCGAATCGAGCTATGAAATCTTTGCGAGGGGCCATGCCTCACCGCGGCGGCTGTCATGTGGGTCGAGGTGCGCCGGAAGCCCGCGCTATTCATGCTCTGGACAACGGCGCGGGGCGCTGGCGCTTACACTCGCGGCCGTGACGCCGAGGCCTACAGAGCAGCGCGGCATCGTCGCGCTGGCGATCGTTGCTTCTGGTGGCGCCATCGCGCAGCTGGTGGCGTCCAAGGCTGCGCGCGATGCGCTGTTCCTGGCGGGCTTCGAGGTCACGCTCCTGCCGCGGATGATGCTGCTCGCGGCAGCCGTCTCTCTGCTCGCAGCGTGGGCTGCGTCTCGACTCTTTGCCGCTGCGTCCCCCGCGCGCGCTCCCGATCACGTTCGTGGTGAGCGGGGTGCTCTACGCTTTGGAGTGGTCGACCTTCGCTTCGTCCCCACGACTCGTCGTCGTGCTGCTCTACCTCCACGTTGCCGCGTTCAGCTCGACATTGATTGCGGGCTTGTGGAGCCTGGTGAACGAATGCTTGGATCCCCACAGCGCGAAGCGGCACTTCGCCCGCATCTCCATGGGCGGGACGGTCGGAGGTGCAGCCGCGGGCCTGGCGGGCTGGCAGCTCGGCGGCCGGCTCGGCGCGACGGCGCTCTTGCCGCTCCTGGCGCTGACGTGCTTTGGCTGCGCCCTGGCCGTGACGCTGCTGGCGCGACGTAGCCGGGGCTCCCGAAAGCGAGCGCGGCGTGCCCGCGCCGACCCGACAAAAGGCACGCTGGTCATGGCCCGCAGCCCCTACCTGCGGCACATCGCGGTGCTGGTGCTGCTCTCCTCCTTGGGCGCCGCGCTGCTCGACTACGTGCTCTCCTCCCGCGCCAAGGGCACGCTGACCGGGGCCGAACAACTGGTGACGTTCTTCGCGCTGTTTCACATGGGCGTCGGCGTCGGATCCTTTCTGCTGCAAGCCGCGGCCAGTCGCGTGGCCCTGGAGCGGGCCGGCATCGCGGGTACCGTGAGCCTGTTGCCGCTGTCGGTGCTGCTGGGCGGCGGTGTGGGGCTTCTGTCCAGCGCGCTGTGGGCGGTGGTGGTGCTTCGAGGACTCGAAGCGCTGGTGGCGAGCTCGCTGTATCGTGCTGCCTACGAGCTGCTCTACACGCCGGTGCCGAAGGCGGAGAAGCGCCAAGCCAAGATGCTGATCGACGTGGGCGTCAATCGCATTGGAGCGGTGCTGGGCAGCGGCGCCGTGATGGCGCTTTTGGTGGTGCTGCCTCGCGGCGTGGAGCCCGCGCTCATCGTGCTGGCCATGCTGGTGGCGGCGGCGTGTGCCGTCACGGCGATCCGGCTTCACGGTGGCTATGTCCGCGCGCTGGAGACGAGCTTGAAGTCCGGTGCCGTTGCCCTGTCTTCGGCCCGTGTCATCGATCCAGCGACGCGGCGTACGCTGGCGGAGACCGCCGCCCTCGATCGCCAGGAGCTGCTGCGCGCGATCGAAGAACGCCGCAGTGTGCGACCGTCCGAGGACCCGTTCGGCAGCGCCCGGAACAGCGAGCCACCGGAGGGTGGCCAGGAGTTTTCGCCGCAGGGTGAGGGGGCCGGATTCGTCGTGGCGCCCTCGGGCGTGGGCTGGGAGCTCGCCGGCGACGAGATCGACGACGTGAGTCGCGCGCTTGCGGATCTGCGTAGCGAGGACGAGGCCCGGGTCCGCTTCGCGCTGGCGCGCTACCAGCCGCTGCCAGCGGCCTTGGTGCCCGCCGCGATCGATCTGCTGGCACGGGACGACGTGTGTCGCGCGGCGCTGGCGAGCCTGCGAGAGGTGGCGCCGAAGTGCCCGGGGCAGCTGGTGGACGCGCTGCTCGATCGGGATCGCGACGAAGTCCTGCGTCACCGCATCCCCCGTACCCTGGAGGCCTGTACCGACGAGCGCACGGTGCACGGTCTGCTGGCAGCGCTGTTCGAGCCCGAGCTCGACGTGCGCTATCAAGCGGCGCTCGCGCTCTTGCGCATCACGGAGAAGAGCCCGGAGCTGCGGCTGCCGCGAGAACGGATCATCGCGGCGGCCGGCCGAGAGATCGAGCTCGGCCAAAAGGCGTGGTCGGATCGAGCTCTGGCCTGGAACGCGGAACGCGCGGACGAGCGCCTCAGGAACAGGACCGACCGCGGCATGGAGTACGCGATCTGCGTGCTGAGCCTGATCCTCGACCGCGAGCCCCTGCAGATTGCCTATCGCGCGCTGTTCAGCGAAGACGAGCTCTTGCGCGGCACCGCCATCGAGTATCTCGACAACGTGTTGCCGGAAGAGATCAAAGAGGCCGGCATGGCTTTCATCGGCATTGCTCGGCCGGTGGGACGACCTCGGAGAAAACTCGGGGATCTGGAGAGAGAGCTGCTCCACAGTCGCGCGTGAGCTTGGTATCGTCCGCGCTGATGACTCGTCGAACGAACGAACGCTATCAGGTTTGGCTGCCCGTCAAGGTGGACTCTCTGCGTGAAGGCATCGCGATCACGCACGATGCAAGCGCGTCGGGCGCGTTGGTGATGACGGCGAGTACGGTGGACGAAGGGGCGACCATCGAGCTTGCGGTGCGCATGCCGGACAGCGAAGTGCCCAAGCGCATCACGGGGCGCGTCGTGCGCGTGGAGTCGAACCCGGACGATCCCAACGGGCTTTGGCCGCACCGCATGGCGATCGCCTTCGACGAGCCCGTCCCCGAGCTGGAGTGGGTGGTGGGGTCCGAACCGGTCGCGGAACGCCGCCAGGATCCGGAGCGCACGGACGAGTGATTGTCCGGGCGGCAGCCGTCGTCGTCACGCTGCTGGTCGCGCGAAGCGCGGCGGCCGAGCCGCCCCGTTGGGACGTGCCCACCACTCACGCAGTGGGGCTGATGACCACGATGCGTACGGCGGAGATCTTCATCTGGCCGGAGCCTTTCGCGCGTTTCGACCCCGGCGGCTACGAACGCGCCTTCTCCCAGCCGCCGAAGTGGGACACCTCCCAGCCCGCCTTCGAGTGGGACGGCGATCCTTGGGCGGTGAACGTGCTGGGCCACGGCTTGTTCGGCAGCGAGCTCTACCTCCGCGTCCGAAGCTGTCGGCACGGCGTGGTGCCGGCCCTGGCGTTCACCACTTTGGGCAGCGCCGTTTGGGAGTATGGGTTCGAGGCCAACGGAGCGCGGCCCAGCGGTTTGGACCTCGTCTACACACCCGCGGCGGGCCTCGTCCTCGGGGAAGCGCGGCTGCTCGGCTGGCGCGCGGCGAAGGGCATCTCCGATCCCACCTGGCGGGGCATCCTCAGTACGCTGTTCGATCCTTTTGGCGAGCTGGAGCGTGGTCTCGGCGCGCGTTGCTGAGGTGTGCTCCGATGTGCGCGAGTGTTCCCTTCGGCGACACGCTGGGCGATTCACGCTAAGCTCCCGCTCGAATGAAGGCTCGACTCAGCGTGCTGCGACTGGCGATGGTGGTGTTTCCCTTCTCCCTGGCCGCGGCCTGCGGACCTGGAGAAATTAGCGGAAATAACCCCGGGCAGGGCGGCGTGGGCACCGGCGGCTTGGGCTTCGGCGGTTACGGAAACGTGGGTGGGGTGGAGAGCTGCCTCAGCCTGCTCTGCAAGAACTGCGACACCGGCGAGGTCGTCGATCCGGTGTGCGCCGGCGGCAAGCTGTGCCCGGATGGCTACGTGCCGGACTGCAACAACCCGAACTACGGCGGCAGCGGCGGCACCGCGGGGACGGGTGGAAGCGGGGGCAACACCGGCGGTACGGGCGGTGGCACGGGCGGGACGGCAGGCGCGGCCGGCAGCGGCGGCGGTTCTGCCGGCATGGATGCGGGCACCGACGCCAGCAGCGGCGGTAGCGGCGGCGGCGCCGGGGCTGGCGGGACCGGCGGTGGCTCGGCGGGCAGCGCGGGCAGCGGCGGCGGATCCACGGACGCGTCCGCGGACTGAATCAGCGCCCGAGCGCCGTCTGCAGCTTGGCGATGAGCTCGGACGTTGTGAACGGCTTCTGCAGGAACGCGTTGGCCAAGCTGCCGCCCGTTCGGTCGCTCACCTCCGCTTCGCTGTAGCCGCTGCAGAGCACCACCGGCAGATCTGGGCGCACGGCGCGCAAGGCGGCCAGCGCTTCCACTCCGTTCATGTCCGGCATGGTCATGTCCAGGATCACGACGTCGACGTCGGCGGGATCCGCCCGCAGGCGCCGGATGGCCTCGGACCCCGACGCTGCGAGCTGGCAGCGGTATCCGAGCTCTACCAGCATCGCGCCGGTCACCTCGCGGACCATCGGTTCGTCGTCGACGACCAGGACCGACGCGTCCCCGACGGTGGTCTCCGCCGCGGGCTCCGCGACGATTTGGCTCAGGCCGTCGCTCGTTGGCAGATGCACCGAGAACCGCGTGCCCTCGCCGACCTTGGAGTGGACTTCCACGGCGCCACGATGCGCGCGGATGATCCCGAGGGTGGCCGCCAGCCCCAGGCCGCGGCCGGTGGACTTGGTGGTGAAGAACGGGTCGAACACCTTGGCCACGGTGTTGGCGTCCATGCCGCGGCCGGTGTCGGACACCTCCAGGGTGAGGTAGTTGCCCGCAGCCAAGCCGTCGTCCAGGTAGCTTTCGGCGAGCTGGCGGCGCTCGAGCTGCGACAAGCGCGTGCGGATCACGATGCGTCCCGGATGGTCGTCGAGCGCGTCCGAGGCGTTCAAGAGCAGGTTCATCGCCACCTGACGCAGTTGGGAGACGTCTCCCAGGACCAGGGCGCCAGGGGCGTCGAAGCGCGTCTCGACGACGGCCTTCTTGGACACCACGCTGGTCAGCAGCTCGATCATCTCCGCGACCATCGCCGACACGTCCACGGGTTCCGACCTGAGACGTCCGCGGCCCGAGTAGGCCAACATCTGCCCCGTGAGGTCCGCCGCCTGCTGGGCGGCCTTCTCGATGGCCGCCACGTGGCGCACGGAGCGGGAGTCGTCAGGCAAGTGGAGCTTTGCCAAGCTCGCGTTGCCCAAGATGGCGGACAGCAGGTTGTTGAAGTCGTGGGCGATACCGCCGGCGAGAATGCCCAGGCTCTCGAGCTTTTGCGTGTGCTGGAACTTCTCCTGGAGGCGCGATAGCTCGTCCTCCGCGCGACGCCGCGCGCGGATGTCTCGCGCCACCACCAGCGTGGCGCGTTTACCCTGGTACACCAGCGGAGCCGCGCTCAGCTCGACGGCCACGCGACCTCCGTCCCGGCGGACCAGATCTGCTTGGACCGTCCCGACGCGCTTGCCCTCGAGAGCAGCATCCACGTACGCGCGCACCTCCGGCACGCGTTCCTTGGGCACGAGGTCCATGGCGCTGGTGCCCACCAGATCTCCCCGAGCCATCAGGTCTACGCCGGCGGCGTTGACGAACAGCAGGCGATCCTGCGACACGATGGCCATCGGATCCGGCGAATGCTCGACCAAGCGCCGGTAGCGTTCTTCGCTCTCGGCGAGCGCTTCTTGCGCGGCACGATGCTCGGTGATGTCCACGAAGGTGACGACGGCGCCCGACGTCTCCCCAGTGTCCGGGTCCTTGACGGGTACGGCGGTGAACACCGCCCAAGAGACGCCTCCGCCCGGCCGCCGCACGCCGATCAGCGTCCGCGGCTGGGGCTCCCCCGTGGCCAACGCGCGACTGACGGGGTAGTCCTCCGCCGAGCACGGAGAGCCGTCCCCCAGAAGCGTTTCGGGCTCGAAGTCCAGGACGTATTTCTGCGTCAGCTCGTCGAGCCGCAGCCCGAGGATGCGTTGGGCCTCGCCGTTGGCGCGGAGCACGGCGCCGTCCTTGCGCACGTGCACCACGCCGCCGGGCATGGCTTCCAGGATCCGCCGCGTGAGCTCCTCGCTCCGCCGCAGTTGCTCCACCACGCGGTGGGTTTCCGAGACGTCGACGGCCAGGCCGTAGACCACGTCGTGGTGCAGCACCGTGGAGAGCATCAAATGTCGAACGCCGCCGTCGCGCGTGCGCAGCCGGACGGGGTAGGAGGTGGCCGAGTGCCGCAGCGCCAAGTGCCCGAGGAGACGGTGGCGCTCACCGGGATCGGCGTACAGCTCCACGACGGGGCGCCCGCAAAGGTCGCTGGCGGATTCGTATCCGGCGAGGCGCGCGAGCGAGTCGCTGCAGTGCAAGATGGTGCCGTCGGCCTCGACCTCGAAGTAGCCCATCGGGGCTTCGTCGAGAGCGTCGAGGTGCTCCGCCAGCGTGGCCATCGGTTCCCGCGTCTTGCGCACCGCGATGCGATGCTCGGCGACGGCCAGCCGCGCCTCGAGGTCCCTGCCGTCCGGGAGCAGGGCATCGTCTGCGCCCAGGGACAGCGCTCGCGCCAGCGCGTCCCCACTGCCTGCGAACAGCACGTAGGGCACACCGTGGCGCCGCGCACCGTCCAGCCGAGAAAGTGGCTCCGCGGGGTCGGCGGCGGACACGATCACGATGTCCGCCTCGGCCAGCGGCGCCGAGTTGGCGTCCTCGAAGTAGCCCAGCGAATGGCCGGAGCCATCCATGCGCGCGCGCAGCGCCGAGTCGATTCCGATGCCGAAAACCCGCATGCTCCTGCTCGCCACGCCTGAGCGGCCGCCCGAACCAAGGCGAATACTCGTGTAATTCCCGAGATTTGTCCATGCGTAACGACCTGGTCAGACGTTCCGTGGCGGCGTCGACATCGAACCTCGCCGTCGTTAAGTTGCCAGCGCCATGCCCGAAGCCGCACCTCCTCCGCGCCCTGGCCTCCGCAGCGGGACGCCCGACGCCCAACGCCCATGGCGAGGCTGGGTGATGCTCGCGGTGCTGTTGGGCTCGCTGATGGCGTGGCAGTACTTCGGTGCTCGGGAGCAGGCGCGTCCGCCCATCGCCTACACCTCCTTCTACGATCTGGTGAAGAAGGACCAGGTCGAGTCCGTCACGCTCCGCGGGCAGCAGGTCAGCGGCAAGCTGAAGAGCAAGCAGAAGATCGAAGATCACGAGATCGAGAACTTCGACACCATGCTGCCGCAGCAGGAGGACAAGGACCTCATGCCCTTGCTGCGCGAGAAGGGCGTGAAGGTCGAGGTCAAGAGCGAAGAGCAACCCGTCGCCATCCAGCTGCTCCTCACCGTCTTGCCGTGGGTGCTCATCATTGGTGTGTGGGTTTGGCTCTCGCGACGTGCTCAGCGCATGATGGGCGGCGCCGGCGGTCCGCTGTCGGGAATGCTCAAAGGCAAGTCCCATCGCTTCGAGCAGGAGTCCCAAGTCGCCGTCAATTTCGAGGACGTGGCCGGGCTCAAGTCCGCCAAGCAGGATCTGGAGGAGATCGTCGAGTTCTTGAAGCACCCGGAGCGCTTCCGGCGCTTGGGCGGCAAGGTCCCCCGCGGGGTGCTCCTGGTGGGCCCGCCCGGTACCGGCAAGACGCTGCTGGCGCGGGCCGTGGCCGGAGAATCCGGGGTGCCCTTCTTCTCCATCAATGGCTCGGAGTTCATCGAGCTTTTCGTGGGTGTTGGTGCGTCGCGGGTCCGCGAGCTGTTCGAAGAAGCGAAGCGCGTCGCGCCGGCCATCATCTTCATCGACGAGATCGACGCCGTGGGTCGTTCGCGTGGTGCCGGTCTGGGCGGCGGCCACGACGAGCGAGAGCAGACGCTGAACCAGCTGCTCTCGGAGATGGACGGCTTCTCGCGCAACGACCTCACCATCGTGCTGGCCGCCACCAATCGTCCGGACGTGCTCGACCCCGCGCTGCTGCGCCCGGGGCGCTTCGACCGTCGCGTGGTCATCGATCGGCCCGAGCTCGCGGCGCGCCAGGCCATCCTCGCGGTCCACACCAAAGACAAGCCCGTCTCCAGCGACGTTCGTCTGGACGACCTCGCCCGCAACACCCCGGGCTTCTCGGGTGCAGATCTGGCAAACCTCGTGAACGAGGCGGCGCTGAACGCCACGCGGCGCGGCGCGGATGCCCTGGAGCCCGCGGACTTCCGCGCCGCCTACGACAAGATCGTGCTGGGCGACCCGCGGGAGACCAAGCTCGATCCGGAGGAGAAGCATCGCGTGGCCGTCCACGAAGCGGGGCACGCGGTGGTGGCACACTTCTCCGCGCACGCGGAGCCGCTGCATCGCGTGTCCATCATTCCCCGCGGCATGGCACTGGGCGTGACGCAACAAACGCCACAAGCGGACCGCCACATCATGACGCAGGCGGAGCTCGAGTCTCGTTTGCGAGTGCTCATGGGCGGCTACGCGGCGGAAAGCGTGATCCTCGACGGCATCTCTTCCGGCGCCGCGAACGACTTGCAGAAAGCGTCGGACATCGCCTTCAAGATGGTGGCGCACTTCGGCATGAGCGACCGCGTGGGGCCCGTGTACCACGAGCACAAGACGGAGCACCCGTTCCTGGGACAGGTGCTGGCCACGGAGGGCGGAACCAGCGACGCCACGGTGCACATCATCGAAGAGGAGACGCGTCGCTTCCTGACCGATGCGGTGGAGGGCGCCAAGCGCGTGGTGGGCGAGCGGCGGGCGGAGCTCGACCGGCTGGTGGCCGTGCTGCTGGAGAAGGAAACCGTGGAGCAGAAGGACTTGGAGCAGCTGCTCGGACCTTCCATCACAGCGGAAGGGGCAGTGCCGGTTCCGCTGCATTTCGACGGTACGAGTAGCGGCTGATGGTAGGATGGCAGCCATGGTTCCGTCCGCGCAGGGAGCTATCGTGGTGGGCTTGGACGAGTCGCCCCACGGTGAGCTCGCCCTGCTCGAGGGCCTGAGGCGGGCGGCGACGCGGGGCTCCGTGTTGCACGTCGTCTCCGTGCTCGACGGCTACGATCCGATGAAGAAGCTCGAGTACGCCAGCGCGCGCATCAACCTGGACGCCGACAAGAAGCAGCTTTCGGAGCGGGTGGCGGAGCTCGTCGCGCGCCACGAGGCGTCCGGCGGCGGGAGCGTGGAGGTGCACCGCCACGTGCTCGTGGGTCCGGCGGCGCACGAGCTGGCTCGGGCGGCCCGCAGCGTTCGGGCGGATTTGTTGATCGTGGGGACCCACGGGCGGAAGGGAATGGGCCGAATGGTGCTGGGTTCCGTGGCCGAGGAGCTCTTGCGTCAGGCTCCGTGCTCCGTGCTGGTGGTCCGCGACAAGAGCTGGCAATGAACCGTACGTGGCTGCTGTTGCCTGTCGTGCTTGCCGGCTGTGGCGTCCTGCGCTCGCTGGCGGGGCGCAACACCGTGGATCTGGAAGGCGCCGACGTGCGCGCCATGAGCGTGGACATCCGCAAGCAAGACAAGACCATTTGTCCGCGGGAACGGGTGCAGATGGCGATATTTGCGGACGTGGTGCTGGCCGGGGACAAGCAGCCGAAGAAGCTCGAGACCTGGTACGGCCCCGGCAGCCGAAATGGGAAGATGGACTTCGACGCCTTCGCGTTCCACAGCGAGCAAGGGCAGTTCGATGCCGAGGGGTGGTTCACTCCGAACTCCGACGTGCTCGCCACCGCCGGCCGGGAGTTCCAGCTCACGACGGTGTACCGCCGGAGGCCGGACAAGTTCAGCTTCGACACGAGCTACAAGCCCGACTACCGCTGCATCGATCACGCGGGCTCTGCCGGCGCGTCGGGAAACCCTGGCTCCGCCGGGGCCGACGGCACGCCAGGGCAAGAAGGGCGCGGCGGTTCGACGGACTCTCCGGGCACGGAGGGTGGGGACGGACGCAGCGGCGGCAGTGGTGGCGATGGCGGTGACGGCGGCGCCGGCCCGAGCTTGGTGGCCTACGCGACCTACGTGAAGACGCCGTTCTACGACCGCTTGATCGCGATCCGCATCGAGGGAAACGACGCCGACTTCGTGCTGGTGCATCCCGAAGCGGGCGTGACCCTGGTGGCCACCGGCGGGGATGGCGGCCCGGGCGGCGCCGGGGGGCGCGGCGGCGACGGCGGCCGCGGAGGGAGCGGCAACCCGGCCGGCAACGGCGGGCGAGGCGCCGCGGGAGGCAACGGCGGCAACGGCGGCCGCGGCGGAGCGGGCGGCACCATCGAGGTGGTGTTGGACGAGCGCTTCTCCGACTTGTCGTCCGCCATCCACACCGACACCAGCGGCGGGCGCGGAGGGTTGCCCGGACCCGCGGGCCCCGCAGGGCGTGCGGGGCGTGGCGGCAGCGGCATGAACAACGCACCGTCCGGGGCAGACGGCGGCGAGGGCAACGAAGGGCAGAGCGGGTCCCGCGGCAGCGACGGCCCGAACGGCAGCGCTCGTGTGAGCTCCGGTTCCGTGGCGGAGCGCTTTCAAGGGCTTTCGGGTATCACACCGCTGTGACCTTGCGTCGTCGTGAGTTCCTCGCTGCGGGCGCCGTGCTCGCCTTCGGCGGCTGTGAGCGGCGTCGCCCCGAGACACCCCTCGCTCACTTGTACGGACAAAAGTGGGTGACCGGTGCCTACACCCACTACGCCCAGGCCTACGCGGAGGTGGAAGACCAGTCTGAACGGGACAGCACCGAGGCCTACAGGGTGTTGGTTCAGCGCGGTGTCACCGCCCTCGAAGGACTCCAGCAGCGGGAAGTGCCGTTCTACGTCCGAGTCGATCCCGGCGGGGCCGCGTTCCACATCGAGCGGGACGTTCCCGAGCGCCTCACCTTCACCGCCGACATGACGCCGGCTCAGCGAGAAGCGGCCACTGTCGCGTGGAAGCGCGCACGCGATCACATCCAGCGGGACTACGACGAGGTTCGGCGCTTGGACTGGGCGCTCACGCGGCTGCTCTCGTCCACGGGTCACGTGCGCCACGCGATCGACGAAGGGCAGCTCGAGCAGTTTCGGCTGTGCCGTCAGCTCGATCAGCTCGAGGCCGGCGGCGCGCTCCCCTTCGAGCTGCCCTATCAGGTGAGCCGCGCGGACTACCAAAATGTGCTCGCGCTCCTGCTCGATCGTCTGGAGACGGATCGCACGCGGCTGTCGCAGGTCGAGTCCTCCATGGTGGCCACGGGTCTCGTCGCCCGGGCCACGGACGCGGGCTCGTCCAGCTTGGCGGTGAACCTGAAGAAAGTGCTGCTCGCGGTGGCGGAAGATGCCGAAGCCTTGGGGCGCGCCCGCTCCACGGACTATCCGTCGGAGGACGACCGCGCGGCGGCCCTGCTCCGGGCCCAAGCGCTCAGGAAGCGCATCACGGCGAGTCCCGAGTATCAGCGCTTCCTGCAGGCGCAGCGGGAGCGGGAGGACGTGATCGGCCAGCTCTTGGTGGTGCTCGATCAAATGACGGGACTGCCGACCTCGGCCATCTATCGCCAGGTGCTCCGCATCTGGCGCGGCGAAGGGGACTACCTGAGCTATCTGCAGATGGCGGTCAGCATGGTGCCGGGGACCGCGGGTCTGAGCTCCACGCTGCGCACCGCCGTGGAACGCACCGAGCAGGCGAGAAAGATCGTTTCCGACGGCGTGCGCGTGGCCGAGCTCCTGCGCGAAGGCGGCGCAGAGCAGATGATCGTGGCCGAGGGTGGCGGCCTCTTGAACGCCGCAACGCCCCGCGCCAAGGAGCAGCTGGCACGCCAGCTCGTGTTCCTGGAGAACGCCGACGAGCTCCGGGCGGTGAGCGAGGCGCTGGCCGGCACGCCCTACGGCGCGCCCTGACCGGGCCCGGCGTCGCCGATTCCGTCGGTCGCCACCTGCCAGAAGCTGCCGTACCCGCGGACGCGCTGGCGCCACTTGAAGTGGTCGAAGCTGGTCATCACCGTGGCGGTGCGGTGCCCGGGCATCTGCAGGGGATGGCGCCGACCCTGGTCCAAGTAGGCGCGGATGAAGAAGCTGTGCTCGTTGCTCGGCAGAGCATCCACGTTCTTCACCCACGCTTTCCACTGCGGCGGCTCCATCACGTACTGCTCCACGTTGGAGACGTAGAAGGCGAGCACCGGCAGGTCCCGCTTGGCGAGCTCCTGGCCGATGGCCTGCAGCGCGTGCTCTCCGGCAAAGTCGCCCACCACCGGGATGATCCGGTTTTCCTTCTGCAGCGTCTGTACGCTGCGAAACGCGCTCTCCGAGGCCAGAAAGCCGAGGGCCTTGCCCGCGGGAGACTTCTCCGAGAGGAGCTCCGCCAACGTCGGATACGTGCGGCCGTTCTTTTCCTTGAGCTCGAAGCGAATGTCCACGCCACCGTCGAAGAACGCACGATGGATGCGCTCCAAGGACTTCTCGTCCTTGCCGCTCAAGGCGACGCCGAAGGTGCGCAGCCGTCGCTTCACGCCGTCGTGGGCGGCGTCGAGATCCTGCGCGTCGTGAGGCATGCCGCGCACCGTCTTCAGGATCTCGTCGAGGGGAGCGCTGGCTCCGGGGTCCGCCTTGGCTTCGTAGCGACGCCCTGTGAGCAGCGCGAGAAACTCCGTGCGGGACGAAGCCATCTCGAACAGCGCCTTGTACAGCAGCTGCTCGATGGCGTTGTCGCGCCGGATGTCCACGATGAACGAAAGCTCGGGCCGGAGCAGCGCAATGTAGGTGAAGTTCTGCTCGGGCCCTACGCCGAGGTAGGCGCCGCGGCGGTGGGGCAGCTTCGCCATCGCGTCCGCCACTTGCAGGTAGCTGGTCTCGTTCGAGATCAGGTTGTCACTGAAGAACTCCCGGTCGGGCTCCGAGAGCTGGCGGAACAGCTGGGACAGCTCGCTGCGCGAGAGCCCCACGGGCGGCGTCGCGCTGGCCTTTGGTGCGGGAGCCGCCGGGGCCGGGCTGGGGGCCGGGGTCGCGCTCGCAGCGGGCCCTTTGGGGGCATCGCGATCGCAGCCGGAGACCAGCAGCAGAGCGCCGAGACTGAAAACGTGGAAGGATTTCACGGTTCTGGGAGACAAACGCCCCCTCAGCCTAGCCGATTCCGGCGCTCGGAACTCCGTCCTCTCGGCTGGTGTCGCAGTCCATGCGCCCATGAATCACCGCAAGTTGCGTCTGGCCCTGGTGGCTTCCTTGCTGCTCCACGCCGCAGCCCTGGGCGCCATGGCCCTGCGCCCCGCCTCCAGCGCTCGGGTGCAGCGAGCGGTGGAGCTGCCGGAGAGCTGGGGCGGGGACACCTTCGAGGTGGACGAGGTGACCCGACGCGGCGCTGCTTCCAAGCGTGTGGAGCCGACCCCACCCGAGCCGGAGCCGAAGGCGGAGCCCCAACCGAAAACCGAGCCCCAACCCAAAGTGGAGCCATCGGTGAAGCCGAAGCTGGCGCCCACGACGAAGCCGAAGCCGCCAGCGGAGCCGGCACCCAACGCGGAGCCGGACGTGAAGCCCAGCACCCGCGCGTCCAAGCCGAAGCCGATGGCGTCCGCCGGAGCCGATGCAGGCAGCACGCAGCCATCCACCGCGGCGACGGGCTCCGGGGATGGCGGCGCGCGCTACGGTGCCGAAGGCTTGCCGCCCGGCGTGCGCCGTCTGGCCAAGGCGTTCACCCGCGCCGTCACTGCGGCCACCAATCGCGATCCGTTCTGGGACGAGCAGCCCATTGGACTCGTGGGCAGCGCGCGGCTCGAGATCGAGCTCGACGCCGACGGACGGATCCGCGCCACCAACACGGGCAAGGACGAGCTCGCGCCGGCGCTCCGGCACCTCGTGGATCGCACCGTGCTCTTGCTGCGCACCGGGCGCTTCGCTCTGGCGTCGGGCCTGTCCGCCGGCAAGGAGGTGTTCCGCATCGAGGTCCGCCTCAGTCGTGGCGCCGAAGCCGAGGACTACGACAATCCGCGAGACACGGTGAGCCTCGGCTTCGATCCGCCGGGGCCGTCCACGCCGGGGCGGGCCTATTTCGTCCACGCCTCCGGCTTGCGTTTCGAGGCCAAGGTCGTGCTCGAGTCCTCTTCCGCCGAGGGCTGAGCGTCCGGGCTTTTTCCGCGGCGGACCGACATCCTGCTGCGGCTGCTTGTTGGTTCGCCGCGGAACCTCAGGACAAGACGCTGCCCGTCTCGGCCCGTCGCGAGAGCCCCTCGCTCGGCGCGAACAGTCCCAGCCCGAAGCGCTGGGCGTAGCTCGCGAGGGACTCGCGCACGTACGCCGCGCCCAGACCCTCGGCCCACTGCATCGGCCCCCCGCGGTACGCCGGAAAACCCATGCCCAAGATGGAAGCGACATCCACGTCTCCGGCGCGGAGCACCACGCCTTCGTCGAGAGCGCGGCACGCTTCGTCCACCACGCCAAACAGCGTCAGCTCCACGATCTCTTCGTCCGTCACGTCGATGGGCTCGGGGTTTCCGGCAGCTTCCCGCGCGCGCTGCACGAAGCTCGCGAGCTCCGGATCCCGTTCGGCCTTGCCGGCGACGTAGCGATAGTGTCCGGCGCCCGTCTTTTCACCGAGGCGGCCGGCCTCGGCCAGGAGCTTGCGGAGGGCGGAGCGGTAGCTGCGATCCGGGTGCGCGGCGTCGAGGATGGCACCGGCCGCGATACCCACGTCGATGCCGGCCAGATCGCTCATGCGGCACGGGCCCATGGGCATGCCGAAGGCGAACAGTGCGTCGTCGATGCGATAGGGATCGACGCCGTGATCCACCAGGAACCCCGCGGCGCGGGAGTAGCGGGAAAACACGCGATTGACCAGGAAACCCGGACCGCTCGTCACCACCACGGGCGTCTTTCGGAGCCTCTTCACCAGGCCCAGGGCGTCGACCACGGCCGCGCTCGAGGTCTCGCTCGTGCGCACCACCTCCACCAATTTCATCACGTGCGCAGGGCTGAAGAAGTGCAAGCCGACGACGCGATCGGCGTGCTGCGTGGCGCCGGCCAACTCGCGGATGTCGATCGTGGACGTGTTGCTGCACAACAGCGCCGTCGGCGAGAGCAGCGGGTCGAGGCGAGAGAAGAGCGTCTTCTTGAGCTCCGGGTCCTCGCTCGCAGCCTCGATGACGATCTGACTAGAAGCCAGCGCCTCGAGCTCCGTATGCGTGGTCAGCTGACTCAGCTGCTTTCGTGCGGCGCTCTCGTCGAGACGCCCGCGTTCGACCTGCCGCTGCAGGTTCTGGGTGACGCGTTCGCGCGCGGCCTCCCCGCGGGCGGCGTCCACCTCCAGCAGGCTCACGGAGACGCCGGCGGCGAGCAGCGCCGTCGCGATGCCGGAGCCCATGGTGCCGCCACCGATCACGCCCACGTGCTCCGCCCGGCGCGGCGACGACGCGCGATCGGTGACGCCAGGGACCTTGGCGACCTGCCGCTCGGCGAAGAACACGTGGATCAGACCGCGCGCGGCTGGGGAGCCGAGGAGCTCTCGGAACAGCTCGCGCTCACGGACGAGGCCCCGTGCGGCGCCCTGCTCGATGCCGACCCGCACGGCTTCGAGACAGGCGTCGGGGTAGCTCACGTTGCGGGTCTTGAGGCCGCTCTTGGCCTTGGCAAGGGCGCTGTGGGCGGCGGCGACGTCGGCCACGAGCTCGGCCCGCTGGAGCGTGCGGCGCCAGGGGGTCCTGCCGCTGGCGATCGCGTGAGCGAGGCTCCGTGCCCGCTGGAGAAGCTCCGTCGCGTTGGCGACTTCGTCGATCAGCCCGGGCGCGCTGCCGCCGGAGAGCTCCTTGCTCGACAGCATCATGGTGAGCGCGCGCTCCACGCCCACCAAGCGCGGCAGCCGCTGAGTACCTCCGGCGCCGGGGATCAAGCCGAGGCGGAGCTCCGGCAGACCCAAGCGCGCGCTGGGCGTGGCGACGCGCGCCGCGCAGGCCATGGCCAGCTCCAGGCCGCCGCCCAGGGCGTAGCCGTCGATGGCGGCGACGACGGGCTTTGGCGATTGCTCGATGGCGTCCAGTACGTCACCCAAGATCGGCGAGGCGGCGATGGGCGCTTCGCCGCGGGCGATGCGCTCGAGGCGAGTGATGTCGGCTCCCGCCACGAACGTGCTCCCGGCGCCGCGCACCACGACCGCGGCGACCGAGGGGTCGGCTTCGGCTTCCTGGAGTCGTGCCAGGAGCTCGGCGACGACGCTCTGAGCGAGGGCGTTCACCGGCGGGTTCTCGATCGTCATCGTGGCGATGCCGTCGGCGTGCGCGAGGTCGACTCCGGTCATGGCCTTGGCTTGCCATTTTCGCTTCGATCGTGACAAGACTCGCCCACGTGCGCTGGCGCCTTCTTCTCCTTTTCGTGGTGTTGGTCGCGGCGGCCTGCCGCGACCGCGCCTCGCGGGCGGCCCCCAGCGAAGACGCGCCGCCGCGAGCGGCACCCAGCCGGGCCCGGTCGCCCTCGGCGCTGGCCGCGGTGGGGTCCGTGTTCGCTTCCCGAGGGGAGTGCTTGCGCCGTGTCGAGGCGGGCGAGCGCCTGCGCCGAGCGCGGCCCGGCACCCGGCTGGCGACCTGGAACGTGGAGTGGTTTCCGGATGGGCGTCCCGGGAAGCGGCCGAAAGGCCCCGGCACGGACGTCGAGTGGCTCGCCTGTGCCATCACGTGGCTCGACGCGGACGCGGTCGCAGTGCAGGAGATCAAGCGCACGAAGCGCGCCCAGGAGGCGAGCGCGGCCCTGCTGCGGGAGCTCTCCCGCCTGAGCGGCGGCGAGTGGAAGCTCGCGCTGGACGAGTGCGAGATCACTTCCGCGCAGCACGTGGGGTTTCTTTGGAACGCGAAGCGGGTCCGGGCGGGGCCGCTGGTGATGCTGCCGTCGATCAATCCGCACGGCGAGCCCTGCAAGGACATGCTCCGGCCGGGCGTCGGCCTCCACCTACGGGTGTCCCCGGACTTCGATTTTCAGTTCGTGTCGTTGCACCTGAAGAGCGGGACGAAGAGCCGGGATCTCGAGCTCCGCAAGAGGTCCTGGGACGGCCTCGGCGCAGCGCTCGCGACGCTGGAGCAAAGCGACCAGGACGTGGTGATTGCCGGGGACTTCAACACCATGGGCTGTCGCCGCTGCTCTCCGTCGGTGTCGTCGCCAGAGGAGCTTTCGGCCCTGGACGCGGCGCTGACGACGCTGACGCGCGTGCCGGCGGATGCTCCGTGCTCGGAAGCCTACGGTTCGCGCGGAACCCTCCTCGACCACTTCCTGCTGAGCCGGAGCCTGCGGTTTTCCGGCGCCAAGAGCCGAGTCAGTGGCTTTTGCGCGGATTCGAGCTGTCGCTTCGAGTCTCGCGAGCGGCCCGCCGCCGAGAACGCGCTGTCCGACCATTGCCCCGTGGTCCTCGACCTGCCCATGAAAGCGGGGGATTGAATCCCACGGCTCGATTTGCGCTATCCTCCTGGACGATGAGCCGACGTGCTTGGGGACTCTTGCTCGCCGCTGCCGCGGGCGTGGTGGTGAGCGCTCACGCCTGCAAGGTGTACGACGAGTCGCTGCTCGAGAAGCAGGCTGCGGGCGACGTTCCCAAGGATCTGTGGGGCAGCGGCGTGGGTTGGTGGTCTTCCAAGAAGGCGAACGGGTGCATCAGCGCGGGCGTTCCCACCGCGGATCAGCGCCCGAAGAACACCGGCAGCGACAAGATCGATCCGCTCTATTTCGCCGTCCGCTCGATGGCCCTTGGCTCCCTGGATCGCAACCAAGAGAAGACCCCGGGCGCGTGGATGGATCTCGGCTTCGATCTGGACGGCCTGTGTACCGGGTCGGAGACCTGTCCGGAGGATCCCGGCCTCAATTTCGCCTGCAAGACCCAGGGTGCGGTGCCTCCCGACGGCCGCTACTGTCGCGACAACAGCTTTGGCAAGCTCGAGGGGGAGGCCGTGGGTCTCGGCGGGGGCAAGGACTTCGGCCTCAGCAATGACGGCTTCAACTGTGCCCTGTGTCGCGGCGACTACAACTTTCTGATCAAGATCTCCGACTACAACGGCCAGGCGAACGACTCGAACGTTCGCATCGACCTGTATCCCTCGCCCGGCATCGAGACCAAGCCGGGCTGGGCCTGCAACCTGAACACCGCCGAGGGCGCCTGGAAGGCCAACGAGTGCTGGACCGCCGACAGCAAGTGGACCATCCAAACGAAGTCCTTCGAAGGCAGCATTCCGGCCACCGGGGACCTCCCCGCGGCGGTCCTGAACGACCCCAGCGCCTACGTGCGTGACGGCTACGTCGTCGGCCAGCTGCCGGCGGACGCGCTGTTCTGGTTCCCGGGAGAGTCGGCCGCGCGCGCGTTCCCACTGAAGATCCAGGCCGGCGTGTTCACGGGTCGTATCGAACAGCAAGACGGTGCCTGGGCGATCGAGGACGGCACCATCGCGGGGCGGTCGAAGGTGACCGACATGGTCGACAGCTTCCAGCAGATCGGCGTTTGCGACGGCCACCCGCTGTTCAGCGGTATCAACCTGTTCCTGACCACCGGCGCGGACGTGCTGGCCAACGGCTCCGTCAGTCCGGAAGCGAACTGCGACGCCCTCAGCATTGGCATCGGCTTTCGCGCGGAGCAAGCGAGCTTCAGCCGCACGCCGGTGGACGTCACCCCGCTGCCGGGTTGCCCGCCGGATGGCGGGACCGGTGGCAGCGCCGGAACCGGTGGCAGCGGTGGCACGGGCGGTACCGGTGGCAGCGCCGGAGATGCCGGACCTGAGGACGCCAGCGCGGAGTGATGGCCCACTTCCTGGTGAAGAGCGAGCCCTACAAGTACGCCTTCGCGGACTTGGTGCGGGACAGGAAGACCGTGTGGGACGGCGTGCGGAACTTCGAGGCCCGCAACAACCTGCGCGCCATGAAAAAGGGCGATCTGGTTCTCTACTACCACTCGAACGAGGGCAAGGAGATCGTGGGCGTGGCAAAGGTGGTGCGCACCGCGTATCCCGATGCCACGGCCACGGACGGGGACTGGAGCGTCGTCGACCTGGCTCCGGTCAAGGCGCTGGCCGAGCCCGTCACCCTGGCGCAGCTCAAGGCGGACCCCGCATTCGCGGAGATGGCCCTCATCAAGCGCTCGCGCATCTCCGTCGTGCCGGTGAGCGCGGTGCACTTCAAGCGCGTCCTGAAGCTCTCCGGCACCAAGCTGTGAGGGTTTCGATCGTCCGAGCTTCCTGTTAACAGGGTCCGCGCCCCTCGCGGGTCCGCGACGACGGGAGGTACGACGTGAACGTCCGCAGACTCTACATGTTCTTGTGCTGGGCCGTGGTGTGGCTCTCGGCGACCAGCGCCTTCGCGGCGCCCCCGGAGGATTGCTCCACGCCCCGGAGGGCGACGGACTCGGTGTTCGCGTGGCAACAGCCCGAGAGCCACGATCTGGCCAAGGCGACGATGTGCCTGGATCCGGCGGGGCGCACGCCGCATGCGCTCAAGGAATCGGCCAAGCACCTGAAGGCGGTTTACGACGGCCGCGCCCTGTACGTGAACATGGAGGACATCAGCGACGAGGCCGGCTACCGCGATCCGGTCAGCGGCAAGGCCGTCGTCGTTCCTCACTCGGGCCTACCGGACGTGGCCCTCGAGCTGCACGGCAAGAAGTGGGTGTGGACTCGCGCTTCGCTGGATCGCATCGACGAGCTGTTCGAGGATTCGTCGTCCCTGCTGGGCGACAGCACCATAGAGAAGCTACCGGACTGGCTGCGCGGCTCGGTGCTGGGGGTGCAGACCTGGCAGTACCTGGCGCTCCTGATGGTGCTGCTCGTGGGATTGGTGCTGCGGCGCACGATCCAGTTCGTGGTGCAGCGCCGCGTGAAGGATCTGGTGGAGAAGCACGGCCAGCTCTGGGCGTCGCGCTTGGTGGACGTGTTCGCGTCTCCCGGCGCCACGCTCTTGATGGCGCTGCTCTTGCGGGTGACCTATCCGGAGCTCAGGCTGCCGCTGACGGCGGCCCTGGCGATGAGCGTGGCCGTGCGCGTGCTGGTGGCGGTGTCCATCGTGTGGGCCGCCTATCGCCTGGTGGACGTGTTCGCGGAGCGCATGGCGCAAAAGGCGGCGGCCACGGAATCCAAGCTGGACGACCAGCTGGTGCCGCTGATCCGCAAGTTCCTGAAGGTCTTCACCGTGGTCGCGGGCGTGTTGTTCGTTCTGCAGAACCTGAACGTCAACGTCGCGTCACTCCTGGCGGGCCTGGGCATCGGCGGCTTGGCCGTAGCCCTGGCCGCCAAGGACACCATCGCGAACTTCTTCGGCAGCGTGATGATCTTCGTCGACCGGCCGTTCCAGATCGGGGATTGGGTGGTGGTCGACGGCGCCGAGGGCATCATCGAGGAAGTCGGCTTCCGCTCGACGCGCATCCGCACCTTCTACAATTCCGTGATCACGCTGCCGAACGCGCGCTTCATGGAGGCCAAGATCGACAACTACGGTGCGCGTCAGTACCGCCGCACCTTCGTCACCCTGAACCTGACCTACGACACCACGCCGGAGCAGATGCAGGCCTTCGTGGAGGGCGTACGCGCCATCATCGTGGCCAATCCGCACACTCGCAAAGACTACTACGAGGTGCACATGTCCGGCTTCGGAGCGCACTCTCTGGACGTGATGCTGTACTTCTTCTTTGCGGTGGACTCGTGGTCCATGGAGCTCCGGGAGCGCCACAACGTGTATCTCGAGATCATGCGCCTGGCGAAGGACCTGGGCGTGGAGTTTGCGTTCCCCACACAGACGTTGTTCGTGGACCAGGTGGCCGCCCCCGGAGCGGCGCGCAAGCTGCCCGAGCCGCAGCCCACGGAGAGCATGGCGCGAGTGGTCGACGGCTACGGTCCGGAGGGGGACCGCGCGCGCCCGAGCGGCCCGCGCATCACGGACGGCTACCTGGCGGCCACGGCGCCGGCCGCGCAGAGCGCCGACGACGCGGGCTGAGTCAGTCCTTCTTGGGAGCGTCGTGGATGTCGATGAGCGTCGACAACGCTTCGATCTCGCGTTTCGTCTGGATCTCGCGTTGACGTAGGAGCTTCAGATCCGCTTCCAGCTTGCGCTGATCGGCTTCCAGCTCCCGGAGCGAGTCCTTCAGCGTGTCCCGTTCCTTCTTCAGCGATTCGATGTCCAGCGCCACGGCAGTCTCCTCGGCGAAACGATGTACCAGAGATCCGGGCCGTGGGACCAGGGCCGTCGTTCAGTCGAAGGCCACGATGCGGTTTCGACCGCCCTCTTTCGCACGATATAGGCGGTCGTCGGCGCGGCCCATCAGCTCTTCTCCGGTCCTCGGGTCGCACTCCGCCAAGGTGGCGCAGCCACCGCTGAGGGTCACGCCGATGGGCTGCCGGCCGTACACCGCC
The DNA here is from genome assembly GCA_020633235.1 of Polyangiaceae bacterium. Classification (NCBI taxonomy): domain Bacteria; kingdom Pseudomonadati; phylum Myxococcota; order Polyangiales; family Polyangiaceae; species Polyangiaceae bacterium. The sequence goes on from JACKEA010000001.1 coordinate 759,705, forward strand.
GGGATCACCTGAACGGTCGCCCGGATGCGCTCCGCGGCCCGCGCAGCGCCGGCTCGGTCGATTCCGCGCAGGAGCACCGCGAACTCCTCGCCACCGTAGCGCGCGAACACGTCCTCGGTGCGCAGCTGCCCCATTGCCGTCTTGGCGACGTGGCGCAGCACGGCATCCCCGGCGGGGTGGCCGAAGCTGTCGTTCACCTTCTTGAAGAAGTCGATGTCGAACAGGATCACGCTGACCGCGCTCTGGTGCCGCAGCGCATAGGCGATCTCCGCCTGCAGGCGCTCGTCGAAGTGACGCCGGTTGTAGGCCATGGTGAGGGCGTCTCGAGTGCTCGATCGATAGAGCTGTCGGAGCAGATCTTCGTGCTCCGCCGTCACGACCGCGAAGCGAAAGCCCACCCGAGGCCCCACGTGCACCGTGTCGCCGTCGTGCAGCATGTGACGCTCCACGCGTTTGGCTCGAACGAAGACGCCGTTTCGCGACCCCAGATCCTCGAGCAGGTAGCCAGCTGCCGTGGGCAAAATGCGGGCGTGGTGTCGGCTCACTCCGGCGTCGTGAACGCACACCTCGCTGTCAGCGTGGCGCCCGATGGTGGCGCCGCCGCGGCCGATGCTGAACACCTCCCCCGCGTGGGCGCCATCCGTGCGCACCAGAACCGCGTGATCCTCCGCCGACCCCTCGTCCAGCGGAACACCCAGCGTGGACAGCCGTTGAACGTCGGTGTCTTCGTCCCAGTCGTCCACCACCGGTCGGAGCGACGGCCGGGTGGGCGGCCGCACCGCCGGCATTTCCGGTCGAGTGATGGCGGGCTGTTGGCCACTCGCTTCCCGCTTGGGGAGCGTAGCTACCCGGTAGTAGCCGGGCGGCAGCGAGCGAGTGGGTTCATTGGCCACGGTTCACCAAGCGACGAGCGGGAAGGCGGGGCCGGGTTTGGCGAACAGATAGCCTTGGAACAGGTCGCAGCCGAGCTCCACCAGGGCGTCGCGCTCCTCCCGCGTTTCAACGCCTTCTGCCACCACCAGCATGTCCATGTCGCGGCATAGCGAGGTCATCGAACGAATGACCTTTTGCTTGGTGCTACTGATGTGAACGTCCCGCACCAAGCTCATGTCGAGCTTCACGACCTCGGGCTCGAGCTGCGCGAAGCTGGTCAAGCCGGCGTAGCCGGCACCCAGATCGTCGACGGCGATGCGAAATCCCATCTCTCTGAGGGCCGCGACGCGGCTTCGGACGTCGCGCACCTCTTCCAAGCTGGAGCGCTCGGTGATCTCGAGAATCACACGGCTCGCGAGCTTGGACAGGGGCGCGTCCGGCAAGAACAACGCCGGGTCGAGCAGGTCATGGACGTGGAGGTTCACGAACAGATTGCCGGACTCCGGAGCGCTCGCCACGGTGCTTGCGGCGCGGTCGCGAATGGTCCGCCCGAGCTCCGGCAAGCGCTCCAGGCGCTGTGCCGCATCGATCACGGCGCCGGGGTGCGGCAGGCTGGGCTCCTTGCTGCGCAGCAGGGCCTCGTGTCCGAAGACGCGACGCGAGGACAGCGAGAGGATGGGCTGGAACGCGATCCACAGCGTGGACAGGGCGCGGTCGTAGCTAGCCTCGAGCCCCGCGCGATCCGCGGCCCGAGCGCCATCCAGGCCGAGCAGATCCGCCGCCTGTTGCTTGACGCGCGCCATGCGATGTAGGCGCACCCCGCGTTCCACGATGCGATCCACTTCGTCCGGCGCGGCGGGCTTGGTGAGGTAGTGGAAGGCGCCGTACTGCAGCGCCGCCACCGCGGTAGATACCGCCGGCTCGCCGGTGATGAGCACCACCGGGACCAATAGGTCGTGCTCTCGCACCTCGCGCAGCAGCTGGATGCCGTCCATCCCGGGCATCGCGATGTCGCTGACGATGACGTCGACCGGCTCCTTCGAGATCTGCAGAATGGCGTCGGCGCCATCCGGGGCGGTTGTCACGTCGTAGCCTCGCTGCGCCAGGAGCCGCGCCATGCTGCGACGGACCATGGCGTCGTCATCCACCACCAGCACGGAGCCGCGGGAGCCCTCGGCGAGCCGTTCCGAGCGCGGATCCGGGGGCAAAGTGGCGGGGGCCAAACCCGAGTGGGACGATGTGCTCTGAGGTGCGGGATCCGCAGCAATCAGATTGAGGGCCGAGGGGGTCATGCCTCGATGGACGGTTCTCCCGTCCGGCCCTTGAGGATTTCCGCGCTGTGGCGAGCTGCCTCGGGGAAAAATCAGGGACGTTCGTGTGACAGTCTTCTCAAGCAATAGATATAATCAAACAACATTTATCGGATCTATCAAATGCCATTTTCAAAGATAAATGGTGCGATTCGGAGCCTACGAAAGGTCGCTATGGCGGAGCCCGTCTACAAGAATTAAGTTAATGATATCAAAATGTTAGATATCATGTCGGTTCGCCGCGGAACCTCGCGCCCCGCGCTCCGGAGCCGAACCTGCGAACAACCTGTGGATAAGTAAATCGCATCTGAAAAGCACTTTTGTGTTGCGACGAAGGGGGGAGTGGAGGCATATATGTCCTCGGAAGTTCGCGGCACATCCGCCAGCGAGCACCTGGTTCGTTGACAACCTCAGAGGCGCCGTGGCGCGCTGGTTTTTCGGTCTGGCCGCAAGCCAACCGGACAAACGGCAGCCACCGCCGGACAGAGCTGGGCAGGCTCGAAAACCCGTTTTTCGAGCGGCTCACCAAAGCCACCCAAGCTCACCGTGCGTAAAAAGGCGTGCGGATCGTCCTCCCCACCACAAAAACAGCGCGTGAGCGCGGGTGGGGGCAACAGGACATCCCGACTCCGCGGAGATTGCGCCTCCGTCGGGGTTCTCTGGAGTCGTCAGACACCTCGGCTCTCGTCACTGTCGCTCCTTTCGCGAGGACGGCAGGATCGGGGGCCTTGGCCGGAAATCTGGCTGCTGGGCATCCAATCTTCAGGCTCGGTACAGCAGAATTTCGGCGACAGGGAGGTGTTCGGAGACGGTACGAGTCGGCCTCTGCGTCGCAGCACGCAAGCTGTCTCGGCTTTCTCCGGCCGGTGCGGTCGGCCCTTCGGGGGTCAGCCAGGGGTAACTCTGGTACCGCGCCGCCCACAGCTCACGGGGCTTCGGTCCTGGTGGGCAAGCGGGAAGCGTGAAAGCGCGGTCTCGCGTGGGGAGCAGTTGTTCGTGGTTGTGCCCGCACTTGGTGTTTGGAAGCAAAAGTCGGTAAGCGGTGTCCGGTTCGGACACGATCCTCGGTTGCGGCTGAGGGGAGTGGCAGGACCTAGAAACCGGAGGGCTTCGGCCCACCGGGATCGAAACGGCATCGAGCGCTGAATCGTCCGTGGGATCCCACACGAGATCAGCAAAGGGGCCGAGGAGGTCTCCTTACCGATGGCAGGCGTCTCGGGTCGTGAAATCCCGGAGTCCTTCACGGGGCTTTGGGTGGCAGCGGTCTTGGTCGTCGGTCGACTTTCGAGGGGAGAGCCCTCGGGAGGAGCCGACGATGACGGAGACGTCAGGGGCTGGCTCTCACGCCGCTCATCTCGGTCGAATACACCGAGGTGGGGTTCGGCGGAGTAAACAAAGCCGGCTGAAGCGAGTGCTCGTAGCCGTGAACTCGAGCGCTCCCCAGACGGGTCACCGCCTGGGACCACGCCAAGTGAAGGGTGCTCATCTTTGAAATGTGAGTTGCACAGATCGACCGGACGCATCTTTGGTCGCGGGACGCATGGCGCCGAAAGGCACGTGCAAACGCGGTCTAGCCCGATGGGAGCCGAGGCAGCTTTGGTGAGCTGTCGCGGACCAAGTCGAGCGAACGGGTGTGCGAAGCTCGTCCCTTGCGTGAATCACCAAGTGGCGAGCGTCGACCTACGATGAGAGACTCGTAGGGTTCCGTGAGTACGGTCGAAGGCGTTCTGGATCACGAGCGGCGTTGCTCTTAAACCGTTCAGCGCAAGCGTGGTCCTGGCCAACCGGGTCAACGTGAAGTCCGAAACGAATCGCGCAAGCGGTCACGTCGGGGTTCTCCAGCCGGTGGCGTCGATTGAAGCGGCGTCAACGGTGCCCGAGGGGCGACACAGAACGTCAGAGGCTGGGCGCTTCGACGGTCAAGGCTCCTCCAGTCGAGTAGACGCGGGGGGTCAGAAGCCCGCGGCTGCGGAAACGCAGTCTCGCCAGGGCTCGCCGCCGACGTTCTTCGCCGAAGCTGGCACGAGCTAACGACTCTGCCATCCGAACCGGGTCAAGCCAGCGCGAACTGCGCGGGTCCGGATTTCGGGAGCTCACATTGAGATGACGATGCCACCTCGGGCGTTTGCAAACGTCGAGTGTGGAGGTCGGTGAATAGCAAAGCAGAAATGCTCGGGGCAGACGCCCACCACCGACAACAGTGACCTTCCTCCGGGGCGATTCGGGTGACCGAATCGCCCCGGATTTTTTTTGTCCATCGCCTGGCGCGGTTGCGCGGCCGCGGCCCCTCACGTACCCTCGTTCTGCAAATACAGAATGCAGAGAACGAGAGGGGTCATGTCGAGTCGCACCATCACAATCCTGTTCGCCCTGCTGGTGCTGGCCGGCTGTGGGGAGAGCGCCGCACCAAAGAGCAACGGTGCGGGGGCTGCCGGTGCGGGCGGCAAGCTCCCGGAGCAGAGCGCGCCAGAGAACGCCGTGGGCGGATTTTCGATCCAGCTGCCGGAAACCACGCTGGCGCCCGGGGAGGAGCTCGAGCCCTGTTGGATTTTCCCCCTCGAGGTCCAGGGCCCCAGCCACTTCGTGGCCGCCGCTCAGCTGATCACGGGGGAAGGCCTGCACCACGGCAACATCACCACCCGCAAGAAGACCGGAGAGGGCATTCGCGATTGCACGAACGACCCCAACGGCAGCATCGCCGGGGGCGAGGCGGACGACATCTTGAGCGGCGGCGCGGTCTTGTTCGGCTCCTCCACGCAGCTAGTGGGTAGCGAGTGGCATCGCTTTCCCGACGGCAAGGCGTACCGCGTGAAGGACGGCTACGAGATCGTGGCCCGCATGCACTACCTGAACACCACGAGCCAGCCGGTCACCGTATCTCCCCAGTACCACTGGTACACGATTCCCGAGGCGGACGTGGTGGATGAGCTGGCGCCCTTCGCCTGGGCTCTGACGGATTTCGAGATCCCGCCCAAGAGCGAGCACACCATCAGCACCGAGTGCTGGCTCTACGAGCAGATGAAGATCGTGGACGCCATGCCCCACATGCACGCCCTGGGGGATCGCTTCACCGTGAGCTACGTGGGCGGCAGCCGAGACGGCGAGGCGTTCCTGGACGACCGCGGCTTCGACGAGGCCAGCGACATCTACAGCTTCGATCCGGCCGTGGATCTGGGCCAGGGGGACGGCGTCCGCTTCGGCTGCACCTGGAAGAACACCTACGACAAGTTCATCCACGAGGGCATCGGGGACAACGAGATGTGCATCCTGTTCGGCTACGCCTACCCCGCGACGCAAGCCTTCAGCGCCGTGGCCACCGAGCAGAAATGCATCCCCGTGCTCCCGCCGCCCCCAGACGCACCATAGGGGCCGCGTGGTTCCGCGTTGCCCCGACAAGAATCGTCAGGGGCGGTCGATGCGTTCCAAGCGACCGCGGGCGGTGACGCGATAGCGGGCGCGAGAGACGCGGCGGCCGCTGCCGCGCGTGTCCTTCTCGAGGTAGTCGAGAGCGCTCTGGCGCCGCGGGGGGATGGGACGCGAGACGGTACGCTCGAGCTCCGTTCCGAGCTCGAGGCGCATCTCGATGCGGCGCTCCCACACCGTTCCGGGGCCGGCGTCCAGCGTTTCCACCACGGCGCCGGGCGTGTCGCTGACGGAGATCCAGACCCGCTCCTTCAAGAGCTTCCAGGTGATCTTCTGCGTGCCGCCGGCGACGATGGTCTCGGACTCGAGCACCTCCACCAGGGGGCGCTCGCTCACTTCTTGGGCTCGGAAAGGGGCGCGAAGCCGGGCTTGTCGGGCGGAGGCACGATGGAGTCGTCGTCCTCCTTGGGCTCCGGCTTGGTCGTGCCCGTGTCGGGTTTGTGTTGGTCCGGCGCGGGCTGCGAGGTGTCCGCCGGTGTGGCGGGCTTCGTCTCCGTAGCCGTCTGCTCCACGAAACGGGGCGGCCGCGTCGGGTCACATCCGGGACCGAAGCCCGTCGCGTCGAAGTCGACCTCGGCGCTGCCCTTCTGCTCGTCGCCCTCGAGCGTGGTGCGCTGCACCTCCACGCGCAGGCGGCGCTTGCCGGCGCGCGCCGGCGAGCAATACGACACCAGGTAGTAGCGGCCGTAGAGCGCGTTGACCTTCGCGGCAGCTTCGTCGAGACCGATGCCGGCCATGGCCACGGAGGGCGAATGCGCGACTCCATTGCGTCCGATCACGGCGAGGTTGTCCTGAGTGGTCTCGTCCCCGATGGCCACCGCCACCACCTGGTGATGGGTGTTGTCGAGGGCTTGGGACAGCGCTTCTCCACTGGTCCGGCCGGCGAGATCCGGCCCGGTGGCGAACACCACCAGAGTCCCCACCCGCACCGGCTTCTTCTCGGTCATCAACCGGGCGTCGAGCTCCGAGAGTCCTTTCAAGATGGCGCCGTTGAGGTTCCGCGAAGGGTCCTTGCTCTGGTAGCTCGACAGCGCCGTGAGCTCCTCCGGCGTGGTCGCGTTGCCCTTGGGGTACTCGCCGATGAGCTTCAGCTCCGGGCTGCCGTCGAAGGCGAACACGGTGACGGCTTGATGCTCGCGCACGGCGGCGACGAAACCGGCGGCACCGCGGGCCAGCTGGCGGCGGGAGTTATCGTCCTTGGCGGTGCTGACGTCGACCAAGAGCACCACGCGGTGGAGCACGGCGACGTCGCGATCCAGGAGCGTGAGCTTCACTTCGTCGCCGTCGAGCGGCTGCTCGTTTTCGTACAGGTGAAAGCTCTGCTCCGTGAGGTCCGTCACCGGCTCCTTGCCATCCGAGACGGCGAGATACACCGCTACGTTGCTCGGAGGAGCGGCGGAGCTGGCCACGCTCTCGACGTCCAAGCCTCCGAACAGGATCGAGCAGCCGGAGACGAGCCAAGCGGTCAGCGCCAAGAAGAGATGGAACCTGCGGGTCATCGAACCTCGTTTTGTGCGCCCAAGGCCCCGGGCACAAGGGCCCGCGTCACTCCCAGAAGGGGCGGCCGGCGCGCGCGTTGTCCAGCATGGGCCCCATGCCGTGGGCCAGTCGGGTGGGCAGCTCGGACTCCTCGAAGAGGCGTACCTCTGCAATTTCCACGGGATTTTCCGGGGGCTGGGAGGGCTCGTCCACGGTGGCGAGGATGACCACGGTCACCGCGTGGAAGCGCGCGTCCCGCTCAGGCGCGGAGTAGACCCCGGAGACCTCGCCGAGCTCCGCCGAGAGCACCCCGGCTTCTTCCCGGAGCTCCCGGCGGATGCCATCGCGCAGCGTTTCGCCCCACTCCAGCGTGCCGCCGGGCAGCGCCCACTCGCCCGTGTCGGTGCGGCGGATGAGCAGCCAACGCCCATCCCGGGTGCGCGCCGCGGCTGCAATGCCGACCACCGGCCGCCGCAAGAGATGGCGGGCGACTTCCTTGACGATGGCCCAGGCACCACGCGGGATCCTCACGCCCCGGACCATAGCGGATTTCGCGGTCGGGTTGTGGTAGGCCCGGCCCTTCGAAACGCCATGCGTGTCCGCGTTCTTTGCCTCGCCGTCCTCACCCTCTCTGGGTGTGTGGACCGAAAGGAACCGCCGGGCGCTCGGCCGGAGGCGTCGAGCGAGCCCGCGGTCGTTTCGGCGACGGGCGAGCCGCTGGTGGAGCCGGCGGCGTCCACCACGCCGAAGGGGGCGTCGCCCGTCAAGAGCGTGATCGGCACCGAGCGGGACAACCTGCCGTTCGAGCCGGACGGCACCAAGATCGCGTCCATCGCGTGGCGCAACTGGGTGTACACGGACACCGGGCCCAAACGCACCCGCTACGGCTACCTGCGCGCGGGAGCCATCCTCGACGCTCGCGGTCCCGCGATCGTGAACGACGGCTGCGCCGGCGGTTGGTATCGCATCAACCCCCGCGGCTTCGTGTGCGTCGGGAAGGGCGCGACGCTGGACGTCGACAACCCCGTCGTGGTCGCTTCCAGCGTCCGGCCCGTGCGCGGGCAGGGCTTGCCCTACCTCTATGCGCGCGCCGGGGACGTGCCGCCGCTCCGCTATTTCCGCCTGCCCACCAAGGCCGAGATGAAGATGGTGGAAGGCGAAGGTTGGGACGGTCACGCCCTGGCCTTCAAACAACGGCTCGGCCCCTTGGGGCTCACGGATCTACTGGGAGAGATCGGCCCACCGCCGGACTTCGTGCCGCAGAAGGGCGAGATCGCCAAGCCCTACGGCGTGCCGCAGCACCTGCACTTCTCCGTGCACGCTGGGCGCGCCGCACCGGACAGCGGCTTCGCCATCCAGCGCGTGTTCGAGTGGGAGGGCCGCATCTTCGGGCTCACGACGGAGCTCGACATCATCGCGCTGGATCGCACCCACGTGGTGAAGCCGTCGGAGTTCCACGGCGTGGAGCTGAAGGACGGCGAGAGCCTGCCCCTGGCCTTCGTGATGCAGCACTTCTCGCAGCGCTACGAGATCAGTGAGGCCGGCCCCATGGTGCCCCGAGGGAGCTACCGCTGGCGCGAGGGCGTGCTGCTTACGGGCAAGAGCAACGGCGGCGGCTTCTTGGAGACCACCGACGGTCACCTGCTCGCGGGCGACGGCACCCGCGTGATCAAGGCCCGGGACAGCTTTCCGAGCTTCGCCACCGGTACTCGCAAGTGGATCGACATTTCCATCAACGACCAATCACTGGTCGCCTACGTGGGTACCAAACCGGTGTACGTCACGCTCGTGAGCACCGGCCGTGGCGGCCTCGGGGATCCGGAAAAGACCTTCAGCACCGCCCGCGGCACCTTCATGGTCCACTCCAAGCACGTGTCCGCCACCATGGACGGCAACGAGGACAAGTCCGACTCCTACAATCTCTTGGACGTGCCCTTCGTGCAGTACTTCCACAAGGGCTTCGCCCTGCACGGCACCTACTGGCACGACGAGTTCGGCAAGGTCAGAAGCCACGGCTGCGTGAACCTCTCTCCCATCGACGCCGCTTGGCTCTTCGAGTGGACGGATCCCGTCGTGCCCCCCGGCTGGCACTCGGTGCTGAACAAGGATCGCGGAACCGTCGTGTTCATCCACGCCTGACGCCTCCTTCTGTTGGTCCGCCGCGGAACCGTCGCGCCGAGCGCGAGGCGAGCGGCGAGAAACGTCGAGCTACGGTAGGAGGTCTTCGCGATCGGCGAACACCTCGAACATGGCGGGCTCGCCGATGCTGGCCGGAAGCGAGAGCTTGGCGCGGGTGCGCACGCCGGCCTGAGGCTCGAGCTTGCCCGGGACTTTCCAGGTGGCTTCGGCGATGACCTTGGGCGGTACGGCCGTGGGCTCGCTGTGGCTGACCTTGCCGTCCAAGGCGCGCACTTTGATGCCGAGGTGATCCCGCGGCTCCTTGCCGGCGTTGAACACGCAGGCCTCCACGTCGCGCTGGGGACCGCTGCCGGTGACGCGGAACTCGCAGGCCCGCACGTCGCCCAGGGCGCGGAGCAGGCGATCGAGATAGGGCGCCTCGTCGTCGCGCAGCGCTTCCTTGAGCTTGACCACCGCATCGCGCGCGCGCGGGTCCCCCAGGTACGCGAGCATCATGGCGCCGTGCAGGCGCACCGGGCGGTGGTTCGCGTTCAAGAGATCGGCGATCAGGTTGGTGGGCGCCGCGCCATCTCCCCCCGGCCCGATGTCGCCTTCGATGGGCACATCCACCTCGAAGTCGCTGCCGCGGGCTTCCACGTTCCATTTGATGGCCTGGCCGGGGCTGAGGGGGCCTTCGTAGAACACGGCGCGGTGGGAGACGGCCGTGCGGCGATTGCTGGGCGGCGGATCCTGCTCGATGAAGCTGACCATCATGCTCAGCTCCCGCAGGTCCTTGTCGCCGTTGTTGACGGCAGCGATGTTCAGCTCGAGGCGCTTCTTCTCGGGACCGCTGACGAGCTTCTTGTCGAGCACCAGCACCGAGAGCTTCGGGATCGGATCACGCCACAGCACGGAATCCGCGCGCGGACAGCTGCAGTGTCCGCTGGCGGAGGCCTGAGGTCCGGCGGGCTCCGCAGGTTCTTCCGGCTCGCTCTTCTTGTCTGCGGACGCCGGGGGCGGCGGCGCGGGCGCCGACGCCGGCTCGGTCTCCACCGGCGCCTGCGGCTCGAGCATGGGGCCGTCGTCGCGCACGGGCTCGCTCACCTGAGCCACGCGGCGTCCGTCGCCGCTGGTGGACAAGAGCCAGCGCGCCGTGAGCACCACGCCGAGGAGCCCGGCGGTGAGGGTGATGGCGATGGCCGCGGTGGTGCGCGGCAAGAAGCCGGCGAGATCCGGCAGCGCCAAGGGCTTTGGCTTTGGCTCCGGGGCGCGCGCGAGGCGCACGAGGGTGGGGAGGTAGTGGGAGAGATCCGCGGCCAGCGCTTCGCGGGCTGCGTCTCCTGCCAGCGTGGGCGCGCCCACGCGGCGATCCGCGAGGAAACCCACGGCCAAGATCGCCAGCGCCGACAGGCCGCCGATGGTGAGCGCCGCGCTGGCGCCGGCGTGGGGCGCCACCCGGGGCACGGTGAGGGCGCTCACCAGCGTGGCCACGGAAGCGGCACCCACGGCGCCGATCCAGATCATCAGCCGCTGGCGTGTGTCTTCCTTGGGGTGCGTGCTGTCCCCCGTGGAGAAGTTCACCAGGGTGAGCAGGTGGTGTGGGGTGCGTGCGGGCTCCAAGGAGAGGAACAGCTGGTCGCCCTCCACGCGGGCTTCGTACACCTCGCTCCAGGGCACGGTGACGCGGGTGCCCATGGTGAGCGCGCCGGGAGCGTAGCCTTCGCTGAAGGCGCCGACGCCGAGGTACACGATCACCAGGCCGTGGGGCGTGCACTGAAGCTCCACGGTTCCGATCGCATTGCTGCGATCGGTGGCGATGGCCGTCGCTCGAACCAGCATCGGGGTGCGGATCCTAGCTGGGACTCGGGCTTTTGGCGAAATGCCCAGAACCACTGGAAATTTGGGTAGACTCGCGGCGTGTCGACCAAGAGAAAGCTGAAGCGGACGGAGCAGAAGAAGAAGGGTTCGGGGCCCCAGAGCTCCGCGCAGCGGTTCGCGAAGCCGGGGAGCGAGAAGCTCTGGGTCGCGCTGCTCGGTTGGAGCGGCGAGCGCCTGGTGCGGGCGCAGCTGCTCGACGCCATCTCCGATGCGGTGCTCACCGGAGCGGACGCGCGCTCCGTGTTCGCGGGCAAGCGTCCGGATCTCGCGGAGCGTCTCTCGGCGGAGGATGTGGAGACCGCCGTGGGGCACTGGCGCGATGGCAGCTCGCAGTTCCACTACCTGGCGGCGCTGTGCAGCCGCATGGGGCTCGGAGAGGCGTCCGCGGAGGAGCTCGAGCGCGACTGGGGCATCTGGACCAGTCTTTCTCGCGCGTCCACGCCACACAAGATGCTGCTGGGCTCTCTGGCGCAGACGGAAGCGGCGGCCATGGCGCTCGGCGAGGTGACTCAGAACGAGGACATTGTCGCCATCGCCCAGGCGATGCGCGTGCTCTGGTCGGCCCTCGCCTACGGTGACGAGAGCACCTTGAGGCGCGTGCGATCCTGGTCCTGAGCGCGCCGCGGCGGGGGCTCGGGGGGCGCGGGCCACTCTTGCCAGCCCTCCGGTAGCGGTCCCGGGAGCATCGGCTGCAGGTTCTTCTCGAACAGCCGGAAGCCGTGGCTCGCGTCCAGCGCCAGGGGCACACCGCGCTCGGGGCCCTGGGCGGCGAACCAGGCGCGGGTGCGCTGCACGTTGTCGATCAGCACCCAGTGCTGCGGGTCCGTCTTCGCCGCGGTCATGAAGTGGTCTTTCATCGCTTCCAGGTTGCCGCGGGCGTGGGCGATGCACGCGCGCAGATTGAGGACGAGGCCGGGCAGCGGGTGGCCGAGCTCCTGGGCACGTAGGGCGGTTCGCTCCGCGTCGTCGAGCTGTCCCGCGTCGTACAGCGCCTTGGCCAGATCCAGGAGCGCCGGCGGGTGATCCCCGAGACGGCCGACCACCGCGCGGCAGTCCTCCACGCTCGGGGTGTACATCTCGCGCACGCCGGAGTGCTCCGCGAACCAGTCGTTCATCAGCGCGGCGTCGGCCTCCGGTGCGTCGAAGGGCACCTTGAACTCCTGGAAATCCCCTGAGAAGTACACCTCCCGGGCGAGCCAGCCGGCCTTCTCGGCGTCGTGGAAGTCGGTGGTGCCGGGGTAGATCGACAGGCACGAGAAGATGTACTGGTGGGGCTTGGCCCGCTCGAGAAAATCCAGCGTCTCGCGGAACGTCTCGGCGGTGTCGCCGCGGTTTCCCAGCATCATGTAGAAGCGCACCTGGACGCCGTACTTCTTGGCCATCTCCGTGGCCTCCACGATGTCGTTCACCGTGATCTTCTTCTGGATGGCGTCCAAGATACGCTGCGAGCCGCTCTCCACGCCCAGGGACAGGCGCTCGCAGCCGGCGAGGCGCATCTCCCGCAAGAGCTCCTCGTTCAGCACGTCCACTCGCGTGTCGCAGCTCCAGGCGAAGCGGAGGCCCCGGGCGCGCATGCCGCGGCACAGATCGATGACGCGCTTCTTGTTGGTGGTGAAGGTGTCGTCCTTGATCTGAATCATGCGCACCGGGAGCTTGTCGAGGGCACGCTCCAAGTCGTCGAGCACGTACTCGATGGAGTGCGCGCGAAAGCCGCGGCCCCAGCTGGTCTCGGCGCCGCAGAAGGTGCACTGCCAAGGGCAGCCGCGGGACGTCATCACGATGTGGGTGGGGAAGTAGTCGTGCGGAGAGGCCAGCTCGTCCAAGTTCTGGATCGAGGCGCGCTCCGGGCCTTCCACGATGGAGCCGTCGGCATGACGGGTGAGGGCGCCGGCGAGGCCCGTGACGGGCTGCTCCTGTCCGAGCCGGGAGACGAGCTCGAGGAACGTCGCCTCGCTTTCGCCCTGCGCCACGCTGTCGATCGCCGCGTGGTGCTCGAGCATCTCGCGGGCCAGGGGCGTGGCGTGGGGTCCGCCGACGATCACGTGAGCGCCCGGGTGAAGCTCCTTGATCAGCTCCGCCACGAGCGCGACGCCGCGGCGGTTCGCCGTCCAACACGACATGCCGAACACGTTCGCGTCCAGCGCGGCGATCACCTCGCGCACGCGGCTCCAGGCGAAGCCGGAGAGGTTCATCACCTGCACGCGGTGGCCGGCGCGCATGGACTCGGCGCCGAGGGTCAAGAGGCCGTACGGGATCTGATGAAAGTCGGGGTCCAAGTCCCCGGGCTGATAGTCCCCGGGCGGGCCGTGCTCCGGATCCGGAGCCTCCCCGGGCATCGGGATCTTCCAGGGCGGCGGATACAGGAGCGCGATCTTCACGGCGGTCGATCTTACGCACAATTCTTGGCCCATGCGGCGCCCAGCTGTTTGACCTCGGAAATCATGAAGTGTCCGGCCGTGTTGGCCCTGTGCGCTCTGGCTGTGAGCGCGTGCGATCCGCCCCACAAGGCCCCCGCGCCGCCACGCGAGGAGCCGCACCCCGCTGCGGCGGACCGCGCCGCGAAGGTGGCGGCGGCCCGCAGCAAGACGCGCGCGCACCTCGGGCGCCACGCGACGCGGCCGCGGAAGATCGCCGAAAAGACCTGTGACGACAGTGAGCTCAAGCGCCGCGCGCCGGACAGCGCGGCGCGCGTGCTGACTCTCGCGACGGAAGACGCCCGCTACGAGGCGAAGTCGCTATTGCCGCTCCGCATCACGAATCAGCTCACGGTGCCGCGCTGGACCGACTTCGAAGACGTGCTCGCGGGAGTGGGCGACCGCGGGCAGACCCCCGAGGTCATCGACGAAGCCGTGCGCGGCGTGGAGCGCGAGAGCGCGCGGCGGTTTCTGGGCGTGTATCACGTGCTCTACTACTCCGTGCCCAAGCGCATTCACAAGTTGGGCAAGCGCCATGCCGAGTGGGTGGCGGGCGTGCTCGACGCCTGGTTCGTGATCCACGATGCCCAAAGCCTCACGCCGTTGTGTCAGGCGCACATCACCGTGCGGAACGACGTGAAAGACGCGCCCCTCGCCGTGCGGCTCAAGTCCGACACGCGCGATGCGCTGGTGACCACGCTCGGGGGCGAGCTCCGCTCCGCGTCCAAAGAAGCGCTCTCGCGCATGACCGGCGTGCTCACGATGCCCGACGACGACCAGCGCGTCGCCCACCGCTGACTACAGCCACTCGGACCAAGGCTTCGGCGAAGTTGGCGGGCTGCCTGACGAGTTGGACAACTACTCCTTCCTGCACTACGGCTTCGCTCAGGGGGATCTCGACCGCTTGTAAGGGGGGACTTTGCGGCTCTCGCTGAACGGACGACCTTGGTCGCTGGTGGGATCGGCTGCGATCGCGCTCTCCGCGTCCTTGCCAGGTTCCGGTTGTGGTGGAAGCTTGTCGGAGGATTGCCGGGCGGAGCAGCGGCGTCGGACGTCTCTCGTGTGGTGTAAGAACGGCGACGTCGAGCTCTCGGAGTCCTCCGTCTGCCAGTCCAAGGACCAGGCGCTGGTTGAGTGCTATTGTCGGGCGGGAGTCGTGCAGTGTCTGTAGCTCGCCGGCTTGCGACTGCAGTGGCACCCGCAACTGTCGCAAGTACGCATGTCGCCGCTGCCGATGGGGCATGGATCGCGCCGAGCGTGCGCGCAGGCTCAGCGGCGCTTGGTGCTTCGGGAGACGACGGGCACTACGTTCCTCCCGATCATCTGGCCGTGCTCGGAGGGGGTATGGAGGCAGGATACGCCTGGCAGAGCGTCACGCTGAGCGGCGCTGTCGAATACGAGAACACCATCGACACGGCGCCGGCTCGCTCAGAACCGACAGTTCCGTTGACGGACATCGTCGTGCCCTTTCGGGTGAGGTTCCTCGGTCTGGGCAGCCCCGGCCGTTTCTACGTTCTCGCGGGCGTGGGGTATTCGGTCCTGTGGGACCGTACGCGGCAGGCCGGAGCCACCAGTGATGGATCCGCTCTGCGTAGTGCGGGGAGCGTGCTCGAGCTCGGCGCCTGCTATCGATTCCCCATCGCGGAGCGCCTGTCCTTGGAGCTCGGAATCGCGCCACGAGCAATCGTCACTCGGGCAGCGAACGGCATTGGCTACTTCGCCGAAGCTGGCTTTCAGCACTACTCGTTGCCCATCTACGTATCGGTACCGTACTCCCTCTGATGGCGTGGTGCTCCCGCGGACGCCGACGCTTGTGCAGCATTCGGACTGGGAGGTTGTCGGTCCGGCGCGGAAGCGGATGGTCGCGAGCTTCCGCGCCGTACCAACATCCACCCGAAGCTACGAGAGCAGGGCGGCGGGGATGGCCGCTGGCAGCGGTACCTCGTCGAGCAGGAAGCGCTGGGACACGAGCTCGATGGCGGCGCGCTTGACGGTGTCCTCCGGGGTGGCGGCGAGCTCTTCGAGCATGGCCACGACCTCGAGACAGACGGCGGCTTGGTCGACGAGGGCGCGTCCGAAGCGCTGATCCCCCTGGCCGCCGGCGAGCTTCTCGAAGCCGCGCTCGAGGGCGGACAGGCCGCTGCCGGCGCGCTCGAGGAGCGGAGCGTGCTCGGCCGGCAGCGAGAGCTTCTTCAATGACTCCCGCAGCTCGGCGATGAACGCGGTGTGGGCAGCGTAGCGGGAGGCGTCCTTCAGGACCTGCTGCACGAGCACGTTGTGGGTGCCCTCCCAGCTCTCGAGCACCAGGGCGTCGCGGTACAGCTGCACCAGGGGTGTGAAGGTCTCGATCACGCCGTTGCCGCCCAACACCTCGATGGCGGTGCGCACGCTCTGGGTGTTGCGGATGGCGGTCCAGTACTTGTTGACGTTCACGCCCACGCGCCAGGCGAGCTTCTCTTCTTCCGTGGAACTGTGGGTGGCGAAGCGATCCGCCATCGCCGCGAGGCGCAGGGAGCTGGCCGTCGCCGCGTAGGCCTCCGCCCGCAGCGTGGCGAGGGCGTCTTGTACCAACGGGTAGTTGTCGATGGTCTGGCCGAAGGCGCGACGGTAGCGCGCATAAGAGGCGGCCTCCCGGTAGGCGCCGATCATGCTGCCGGCGCAGCACACCGCGTTGAACACGCGCGAGGTGTTGAGCACGATCTCGACTACGTTCTTGAAGCCGCGATCGAGTGGGCCCACGGCCTCGGCGTGGGCGCCGAGGAAATCCGTTTCGCCGGAGGCCATGGCGCGGGTGCCGAGCTTGCGCTTGAGGCGGCGGACGTTGAACTCGTTCACGCTGCCGTTCACCATCCGCGGGGTCACGAACAGGCCCAGGCCGCGCGTGCCCGCGGGGGCGCCCTCGGGGCGGGCGGTCATCAAGAAGAGCTGCGCGTCGATCACGCTGCAGAACCACTTTTCGCCGGAGAGGCGCCAGTGGTCGCCGTCCTTCCTGGCCACCACGGCGTTGGCGCCCACGTCGGACCCGCCCTGCACCTCGGTGAGGAACTGCGAGGCGTGAATGCGCTTGTCGTAGTCCCGCGTGAGCAGGCCGGGGAGCCACTTCTTCTTCTGTGCTTCCGTGCCCAGGCGCTGCACCACCTTGATCAAGCCGGCGGTGCACGCCAGCGGACACTGGTGGCCGTACTCGCCGTGGGCGCCGAGCATGTACAGGATGCCCATCTGCAGGGTCTCCTTGCCCGGGGTCGCGTAGTCCGCGAGCACGCCGGTGTCCCACACCAGGCGGCCGGCCTCGTGGTAGCTCGGGTGAAACACGATTTCTTCCGTGCGCTCGCCGACGCCGTTGAAGCGCTCGAGTCGCGGCAGATAGTCGTCGTGGTTGGTGTCTTCGGTGAGCGGACGAAGGCGGGTGGCGACCATCGCGCCGGTGCGCTCGAGGCGGGCGCGCTCTTCGCCGAAGCGCTCGGCGCCCAGGCGGAGCGAGAGGATCTTCCCGAGGTTCTCGTCCCAGGTGAAGACGTTGTCGGGTTTGCCGCCTTCCCAGGCGATGAGATCGTTGCGGCCGCGCTCGATGTCGTCAGTCATGAACCGGGCCTAGCACCGCCCCCCGGGAGTGCCTAGGGATCGCGATCAAGCGGCGCATTAGCCGCGATTTGGCTAGCATGATACGTTTGCTCAAACGGTGCTCGGGCGCCGGATTGGGGTATTTGCACATGCTTTCCAGGATGCGGTCGTACGGGGTGGCGCTGGTGCTCGCGGGTGGCGTCCTCATTGCGGCCTGCAATGCGTTGGTCGACACCAGCGCCGACCAATGCGAGACGGACTCGGACTGTCAGAAGCTCGGGGGAGCCCTGGCGAACAGCGTGTGCACGCCCGACAAGGTCTGCTCCCACGGCGGGGACTGCACCACGAACCAGCAGTGCCTCGATCGCTTCGGCGGCAATCCCGCCATCTGTCGTCAACCCGATGGCACTTGCGTGAAGCTTCTGACCGACGACTGTCAGGAGGTCTACCCAACGGACGTGCTTGCGGACGACGACACCATCGTGCTCGGCTTCATGGGCCCGCTGAAGGACGAGTTCGCGAGCAACGGCGTTCCCCAGTGGGAAGGCATTCAGCTGGCAGTCAACGAATTCGAGACCTTCGCCAAGGGTCTGCCGGTGGCGGGCAGCACGGAGCGGCGGCACGTGGCCGTGCTCGCCTGTCACGACATCGACAATCCCATCGGCGTAGCCGAGCACTTGGTGAACACGGTGCGGGTTCCCGCCATCTTTGGCCCGGCCTTCAGCGGCATCACGCTGGACGTGGCCACGCAGGTGACGGTGCCCAAGGGCACGCTGATCATGTCGTCTTCGGCGACCAGCCCGGCGATTACGGATCTGGACGACAATGGTCTGGTGTGGCGCACCTGCCCGTCCGACGCGCTACAAGCGGTTCCATTGAACTTCCTGGTAGCCGATGAAGAGAACACGATCCGCAGCGATCTGGGGCTGACGTCCTCCGATCCCATTCGCTTGGCCATGGCCGTGAAGGGCGACGCGTACGGCAAGGGCCTGGCAGACGCCGTCCTCGCGAACCTGAAGTTCAACGGCAAGAACGCCGCCGCCAACGGCAACGACTTCCTACGCCAGGACTACCCGGATCCCGCCGAGCAGCCCGGCTACGACTTTGCCCCGTTGGTCAACGAGATCGTCAGCCAAAAGCCCCACATCGTGCTGCCCCTCGGCACCACGGAGGCGATCACCAAGGTGATTCAGGGCGTGGAAGCGAATTGGCCCACGTCCAATCCCGTGCCGCCGAAGCCCCACTACATCGTGCCGGATGGCGGCCGCCTGGATGAGCTCCTGGCCATCACCGGCCAGGGTAACGACGACCTTCGAAGTCGCGTCCTGGGGACGATTCCGGGGCGAACCACGGCGCTGTTTTCTTCGTTCAAGATCAACTTCAAAGCGTTCCACCAGAACAAGGACCCCGGCGCCTACGCCGACACGGCCTACGATTCGTTCTACCTGATGAGCTACGCGATCGTGGCGCAGGGCGGAAAGAACCTGTCCGGCGCGGCGATGAACGAGGGGCTGAAGAAGATGGTCGGCGGCACCACCATCACCGCCGGCACCAACGACATCAACGCAGCGTTCAAGGCCCTGAGCGCCGGGCCCATCGACTACGAAGGCGTGTCCGGGCATCTGAACTTCGACGTGAGCACGGGTGAGGCGCCTTCCGACATCGACATCTGGTGCATCGTGCTCGATTCGAAGAACCAGGCCGTCTACACCTCTTCGGGTCAGTACTACGACTCCCAGGGCGGCAAGGTCACCGGGACTCGAACGGCGTGCGGGAGCACGGGCGGGACGGGGGGAACGGGCGGAACCGGTGGCGCCGCCGGCGCGGGCGGCGCTCCGAACTAACGCGCGCTTTAGAACCGGCCGCGGAGCTGGACGTTGCCGGGTCCCACCCCCACGGCGACGCCCTTGTCCTTCTCCGGCGAGCCGTCCAGCGTGAGGTACAGCGAGTAGCCGCCGACGGCCACGGTGCCGACGAGCAGGACGTCCGTCACGATGGCCAGAGTGCGCGTCTTCTTGGAGGCGTCGTCGAGCTCTTGGCGCGAGGTGGGGGAGCTCTTCTCGTCGTCCAGATCGCTCTGCGCACCGAGCGTCAGCACCCCCGCCACGGTGGTACCGGCGGCCAGTGCTCCGGTGACGGCCCACCATCCCCAGGGCACCGAAGACGAGCTCTCCGCCGTGGTGTCGCTCTTCCGCGTGTCTTTCTTGGGCTCGGTCTTGGGCGTGCTGGGCGTGGAGGGGCTCGAGTGTCCAGCGCTCTGGGAGCCGAGCTCCAGAGTGAGGTCGCGTTCCTCTCCGCCTCCGATCGAGATCACGCGCGCCACCGGTGGCATGCCCTGCTTGGAGACACTGATCTTGCGCTTGCCGGAGTTCACCAGGAGGGGCCCGGAAAGCGGCGTGTGGGCCACCAGCGCGTCGTCCACGAACACGTCGGCGCCTTCCACGTTGACGGTGAGATTGACGCGCGCGATGCGACCTTCCAGTTTCTTCAGCTCGCGCTCCACCTCCGCGCGACGTTTCGCGTCGAGCTTCTTGCCGCCGTCCTCCAGATACTTGCTGAAGGCGCGGCTCGCCCCCGCGTAGTCGTTCAGCTGCAGCTGAACCAGCGCAATGTTGTAGAGGATCTTGTAGCTGGGAGCCGTGTCGTAGGCCTTCTGCAGCTCGACCAAGGCCGCGTCGAAGGCGCCGTCCTGGTAGAGGTCCATCCCGCGCTTGTAGCGCGCGCGAGCGTCGGCGATGTCGTCGGCGCTCGGCCCTTCGGCGAGAGCGAGGCTTGGGAAGGCACTGAGCGCACAGCAGAACGAGAGGGACGCGAGCCAGCGACGTTTCATTGGTTCCAGGGATCCGCGGTATCCAGCGGAGCGGCGGAGGTCTTCTTTTTGGTGGGGGGCGCGAGATCGGGGAAGTCTTCCGGCTTTTCCGGCTCTTCCTTCTTGGTGTTCGGCTTGGCGCGTACGACGGCGGCCGTTTTCGGGGCGCGACGCAGCTGGATCTCCAAGTTCTGATTCTCGTCGAAGCGAAGTGAGCGCTTTTCCGTCTCGTAGCCGTCCGCTTCGATGGTGAGCAGGTGGTCCTCGGGGCCGGCGGGCATTTCCGTGACCCAGGGGTTGTCCGAAAGGGGCTTGCCGTCGAGGCTGAGCGTCGCGCTCTTGGGGCTGACCGCGACGCGCACCCGCACCCGCGACGCAGCAGGCTGCGGCGAGGTGGGCGCGGGCGTGGTGACGGTTTCGACCGCCGGTGCGGCTTCCACGGTCGGGGTCGGAGTGACGGTGCGCGAGCGAGCGAGCACCACGACGATGGCAATCACCAGGAAGGCGACCACGGCCAAGAGCGCCCCGATGACCGCGGCGAGGGTCCGGTTACGGCGCGGGGGCGGCGCCTTGACCTCGACCGACGGAATGGTGAGGGACGGCGGCTGGGTCGCGGGTGGGCGCTGGACGGAGCGCGAAGGGCTCGAATCCCCCATTGGCACGCGCGGGGGATCGAGTGCCGGCGGGCTGCTGTTGGAACCCGCGAGCTGGTCCTGCACCACGGCCTGGAGGTTCGCGCGCTCCTTCTGGAACAGACCAGACACCCATTCCCCGATGGCTCGGGGCTTGATGCGAGCAGTGCGTCCGAACAGGAACGCCTCGAGCGCTTGGCGGAACTCCGACGCCGTCCCAAAGCGGTCTTCCGGGCGCGGTGCCAGGGCGCGGTCGATCACCGCCGCGAGCTCGGGGTCGATGCTTGGATTCGCTTCCACTGCGGCGGGAACGTGGCCCTGGCTCAGGGTCTGCATGATCTGCAGATCCGACTGGTCTTTCCACATTCGGACGCCAGTGGCGGCCTCCCAGAGCATCACGCCCACGGCGAACAGATCGGCGCGGCGGTCGATCTGAGAGCTGAGCACTTGCTCCGGCGCCATGTAGCTGACCTTGCCCTTGAGCACGCCTGCGCGCGTCTCGACGGACGAGCTCATGGTCTTGGCGATGCCGAAGTCGCAGAGCTTCACTTGCCCGGTGTAGGTGACGAACACGTTGTGCGGGGTGACGTCGCGATGAACCATCCTGAGCGGCGTGCCGTCGTAGTCCTCCACCGCGTGGGCGTACTCGAGGGCGTGCAGTACCTCTGCCAAGATGTAGAGGTGCCAGTTGAGGGGCATCCCGTCGCTCTTGCGGGCGCGCCGCAAGATGCGATGGAGCGGCTGACCGTCGAGGAACTCCATCGCGATGAAGTGCGACTCACCCTCGATGCCGACCTCGTTGGTCTGAACGATGTTCGGATGGTTGAGGCGCGCTGCGAGGCGCCCCTCATCCAGGAACATGGCGCGACTGTCGGGCTCTTCCAGCAGCTCCGACTTCATCACCTTCACGACGAAGAGCTTGGAGAAGCCGCCGGGACCGGCCACGACGGACAGGAACACTTCCGCCATCCCGCCTTGTCCAAGGCGCGCGAGGAGCCGGTACTTTCCCAGCGTTCGTCCAGTGTTGCTCGGGTTCGAGGTGCCCTCTCTTCGCGCCGGGGCGCGGGACAAAAGGTACCCTGGTCAGAAAACCCGGTGCAAGCAACCGTCCGGCCCCAGGGCCGAGCGAAGTCAGCCCGCTTCGTGGGCCTCTTTCAGCTTGCTGGCGGTCGAGGGGGGCGCTTCTTCGGCCCCTTCGAGGCGGAAGCCCCGGACCATTTCGTCCGGATAGGCCTCCATGCCCATCTCCGTGATGTCGAGGCCGACGTGCTCGTCCTCCTCGCTCACGCGGATCCCCATCGTCGCCTTGAGCGCGCCCCACACCACGACGGATGACACCAGGGTGAAGAGCGCGACGGCGCCCACCCCTTCGAGCTGAGCGACGAGCTGTGCGGCGCCGCCGCCCAGCAGGAGGCCGGCGGACTGCAGGTCGGCACCGGCGATCTCCTTGGCGATCTTGGGATCCGCGAAGAGGCCCAAGGCGATGGTTCCGAACACGCCACACAAGAGGTGCACGCTGGTGGCACCGACGGGATCGTCGAGCTTGACGCGATCGAAGAACATCACGCCTTCCACCACCAGCACGCTCGCCAGCGCACCGATGGCGATCGACGCCGGGCCACCGACGAAGGCACACGGCGCCGTAATCGCGACCAGGCCCGCCAGCGCGCCGTTCAGTGTCAGGCCGAGATCCGGCTTACCCGTCCGCAGCCAGGTGTAGCCGGTGGTGACCAGCGCACCGGTCGCCGCCGCGAGGTTCGTGGTGAGCACGATGTGTCCGATGGCTTGCGGATTGGCGGCCATGGTGGAGCCGGGATTGAAGCCGAACCAGCCCAGCCACAGGATGAAGGTGCCGAGCGCGGCGCTGGTCATGTTGTGCCCGGGAATGGGCTTGATGTGGCCGTGCTTGTCGTACTTGCCGCGGCGCGGCCCCAGCATCCAGACACCCACCAGTGCGGCCCAGCCGCCTACGGAGTGCACCACCGTGGAGCCGGCGAAATCCAAGAATCCCGCCTTGGCCAGGAAGCCGCCACCCCACACCCAATGCCCGGCGATGGGATAGATGACGGCGCCCATGACGAGGGAGAAGATGATGAACGCGACGTAGTGAATGCGCTCAGCGACCGCACCGGACACGATGGTGGCCGCCGTCGCGGCGAACACCATCTGGAAGAAGAACTTCACGGTGACGGGGACGTTGGTCCAACTCAGCGCGTCGAACAGGCTGGCGTCGTTGGGCACGAAGAACCCCGTCGTACCCACGATTGAGCCGCCGTTGCCGAACATGAACGCGAAGCCGACGGCGTAGAAGACGAGGGACGACGCGGCGACGACGATGAAGTTCTTCGCCAGCACGTTCACCACGTTCTTCTTGCGGACCAGACCGCTCTCCAACAGCGAGAAACCGGCGTGCATGAAGAACACCAGGAAGGCGCAGAACAGCACCCACACGGTGTCCGTCGTGATCGCGAGATCCTTCGTGCTCGGTCCTTCGCCTTCGGCTGCGAAGGCCAACGCGGGCTGAGCCAGCGTCAACAGGGCCAGGGACCAGGCGGCGAGTTTTTTCATGCGGGGGGTTCCTCCGCCCGAGACCCTCGCCGAGGCCATGTTTCAGACAGATTTCGTCCGTCTTTCGATTAGATGTGGGTGGGTGGATGTAGGTGCGGTCAGTTGCAGGCCACGACGTGTACGTCGTAGCTGATGGGCTGGCTGATTCCGCTCACGCTCACCGAGTAGGTGTGGCCGGCTTGGGTGGTCCAACCCTGCGGTTTCATGGCGATGGCGTACTTGCTGCCGTAGCCGCTCTGCAGGGTGGTGAGGGCTACGGGGCGGTTGGTCCCACCATCCGTGACGGTCACCTGAGCCCCGGCCAGGTTGATGCTGTCGCTCTGGATGGTCCAGCCCGTGGAGTCGACGGAGCTCCAGGACACGTTGAAGAGCTCGAGCGGCACGGGGCCGGGGGGCGGAAACGCCGTCCAGGTCTTGTTGCCGTTGCCCGACCCACCGATGACCCACATGCACGAATAGCTGCTGGTCGAACCCAGTCCGATGGGGCCCAGGGAGTTCGATAGGATCCAACGCCGATGTCCAAAAGTGGTCGCGTTGCCCGGATCCACCATGTAGAGGTCCACGGCTTGGACCCCGGGAGTGGTCGCGATGTTGCTCTTGCCCGCCGCGCCCGCGCCGGCAGCGTTGTAGCAGGTCCAGCTGGAGGGAGGCGTGTGCGACAGCTGGTTGTTGGCGTCCATCATCAACGCGCACTGTTGCGCGTCGGCGTTGCGGGCCGCGTCGTGGGTGACGGCCGGGAGCCCTTCCAGCCAGCGATACAGATTCACGAGCTTGAGTGCGTTGGCACGACCCGGGCTGGCCACGTCGCCAGCGTTACAGCCCGACACGCTCCCGCTCCAGGCGCCTTCTGCGAGGCTCTGGCGGTCGGAGGTCCAACGATTGCAGACGTCTGCGGCGGTGGTTCCGCCAGTGTTGCCGGTGCCCCCGGTGTTGCCGACGTTGCCCGTGCCGCCGGTGTTGCCCGTGTTGCCGGTGCCGCCGGTGTTGCCGGTGCCGCCGGTGTTGCCGGTGCCGCCGGTGTTGCCGGTGCCGCCGGTGTTGCCGACATTGCCGGTGCCCCCAGTGTTGCCTGTGTTGCCGGTGCCGCCGGCGTTGCCCGTGTTGCCGGTGCCGCCGGTGTTGCCGCCATCGAAAGCGAAGCCGCCGCTTCCGCCCCCGCTCTCGGCGCCGCCGTCCGGTGAAAAGCTCAGATCGTCGTAGCCGAGGACGTTGCTGCATCCGGCTACGACCAGCGCGAGCCCCCCAATCACCCAACGCCGCATGCCTTCATACTGAGGTGACCGCGGCGCCCCAGCAAGAGCAACGATGACCGGCTGGAAAAGTCGCGCTACACGGTAGAGGTGTTCGCGTTCGATGAAGACACGGAGCTGCATGAAGTCAGGGCGGGATCCTTCACGGGACGTGTGACGGAACGCTGGAGCATCGGCCCGGTTCCAAACGGTGGATACGTGATGGCAATGGCTCTCCAAGCGGTGCGCCGGACCGTGGTGGAGGCCGAGCCGGTGACCGTCACCGCCCACTTCTTGCGCCCCACGCCTCCAGGGGCAGTCGACATCGACGTCGACGTGGTCAAAGCGGGGCGGCAGTTCACTGCGTCCGAGGCGCGGCTTCGGGCCGGGGATCGCGAGTGCCTGCGGATGCTCGTCACCTCCGGCCGGCTGCCGGCACAACCCTCGATCCTGCGTCTCGACAGGGAGCCGCCGGCGCACGGTCCCCAGGCCTTCGCTCCGCTGGAGGTCGTCGACGCTCTTCCGGAGATCACTCGGCGTTTCGAGCAGCGGCCCGATCCGACGTGCCTCGGCTGGATGCGCGGAGAGCAGAGCGAGCACGCCCGGATGCGAGCCTGGCTCCGCTTTGCGGACGGTCGCGCGCCGGACGTGCCCTCCCTCGTCCTGTTCGCAGATGCCATGCCGCCGCCGGTGTTCCACTGGGTGAGCCCTGGCTGGGTCCCCACGCTGGAGCTCACCGTTCACGTCCGAGCGCGTCCGCGATCGACGTGGCTCTGGTGCGACTTCCGCACGCACCTGGTCGCGAACGGCCTCTTGGAAGAAGACGGGGAGATCTGGGACGAGACAGGGACGCTGGTGGCTATGTCGCGGCAGCTCGCGGCGCTGCCTCAGAACAGCTTGCGCTGAGCTTCGCGGCTGGCGGGCGCGATGCCCAGGTGCTCGTAGGCCTTCTTGGTGGCCACCCGTCCGCGCGGGGTGCGACCCAAGAAACCCTGCTGCAAGAGGTAGGGCTCGTAGACGTCCTCGATGGTGTCCCGCGGTTCCGCCATGGCGGCGGCGATCGTCTCCACGCCCACGGGGCCTCCGTCGTAGTGCTCGATCACGATGCTGAGCAGCCGACGGTCCATTTCGTCCAAACCACCGGCGTCCACTTCCAGGCGCTCACACGCTGTCTTCACGATCGAGAAGTCGATGACGCCGCTGCCTTCCACCTCGGCAAAGTCCCGAGCGCGTCGGAGCAGCCGGTTCGCGACGCGCGGCGTGCCACGAGACCTGCTGGCGAGCTCGAGGGCACCTTCAGGGTCGCAGGGAACCCCCAAGAGCGCCGCGCTGCGCAGGATGATCTTCTGCAGATCCTCCACCGGGTAGAAATCCAGGCGGATGGTGACGCCAAAGCGTTCGTGAAGGGGTTTGGTCAGAAGGCCCGTGCGGGTCGTCGCGCCCACCAGCGTGAACGGCTTCAGGTCCAGCGGGATGCTCTCCGCGTAGGCGCCGTCGCCCATCATCACGTCGATGCGAAAATCCTCGATAGCGGGGTAGAGCGCCTCTTCCACCACCGCGCTCATGCGGTGGATTTCGTCGATGAACAGCACGTCCCCCCGCTCCAGCCGCGTCAGCAGGCCGTTCAGCGTGCCCTTGTGCTCCACCGCGGGGCCGCTGGTGAGCGCCAGGTTCACGCCCATTTCGTTGGCCAGAATGTACGCCAGCGTGGTCTTGCCCAGGCCCGGAGGTCCGCACAAGAGGATGTGATCCAGGGGCTCTTTGCGCTTGCGAGCAGCCTGGACGTAAACGCGGAGGTTGTCCTTGTGCTTCGCCTGACCCACGAAGTCTTCCAGGGTCTTGGGCCGAAACAGCCGGTCGAAGCGCTCGTCGTCCTCGCCGGCAGCTGCCGCCACGACGCGCTCGTCGCTGGTTTCGCTGCCTTTCGCCATCGGAAGCCCTGTATAGCCGCGTCCACGGCATGCGGCGAGGGACTTGTCCGCTCCGGGGAAAACCGCTCCACTCCGGCCGTGGCCACCACGGAGTCCGACGCCGCCCGCATCAATTTCGCGTGGTTGGTGCGCGTGCGCTGGGGCGCCATCTTCGCGCAAGCCGCGGTGATCGCTGCCGCCCTGGTTGCTCTCGGCGTGCACCTGCCCATGACGGCCGTCGTCGTGGTGCTGCTGGCGGAGGTCACGTCCAACGCTCTTGCTCAGGTGTGGGGCACGAAGACCAAACGTGTGTTGCCGCGGCACGTGGCGACCTTGGTGGCGACCGACATCGTGCTGTTCACGCTGCTTTTGTACTTCACCGGCGGCGCGGCCAACCCCTTCAGCTTTCTCTACCTCGTGCCCATCGCGCTGGCGGCGCACATCCTGGAGCCGAGGTGGACCTGGGCGCTTTTAGCCCTCACCGTGGTGTGCTCCGGGGCGCTGTTCGGTCGCGTGGAGCATGCTCACCACGACCACGCCGCCTTCGGCCTCCACCTGCAGGGGATGTGGCTGGCGTTGATCGTCGCCGCCGTGTTCATCGTGTACTTCATGCATCGCATCGCCGCTTCTCTCCGGGAGCGCGAGGACCAGCTGGCGCAAGCACGAGAGTCGGCGGAGCGCGGCGCGCGGCTGGCGTCGCTGGCGACTCTGGCGGCGGGGGCGGCGCACGAGCTCGCGACGCCGCTGGGCACCATCGCGGTGGTCAGCAAGGAGCTCACGCGACGCCTGCAGGGCGGAGACCCGGAGCTCTTGGAAGACGCCGGCGTGATCCGCTCGGAGGTCGACCGCTGTCGGCGCATCCTCGATCGCATGGCGACGGACGTGGGCCAACCCACCGGCGAAGCGCCCGCACCGGTCACCACCCAGGAGCTGATCGAAGGAGCGCTGGCGGAGGTGTCGGAGCGGGCGCGCGTGGCGGTCTCGGGGCCGGTAGTGGACCTGTGTGTTCCCAGACATCCGGTGCAACAGGCGCTGCACAACCTGGTCGACAACGCCCTGCGCGCCACCGACGGCGAAGTGCGCATCGTGGTGGACGGTAGCCGCATCAGCGTGATCGACGAAGGCGCCGGGATGAGCGCGGAGGTGCTGGCCCGCGCCACGGAGCCGTTCTTCACCTCGAAGGACGGAGGCATGGGCCTCGGCTTGTTCCTGGTCGACACCGTGGCCGAACAGATCGGCGGGAAGCTCGAGCTCGAGTCCAAGCCCGGTGCCGGGACTCGCGCCACGTTGATCCTGCCGCCATGCGACAATTTGCCGCCTCCCTCGGCGGCCTGACGAACGCTAGATCAAGCGCCATGCACAGGATGGCGTTTGGCGCGCTTGCAGTGGCGCTGCTGGTCGGCTGCGGCGCTTCGGACGAAACTGCGGAAGGCACCCAAGCGCTTGCATCCGAAGGCGGGCACTTCCGCGGAAGCTTCACGCCGGAGCCCGACCCGCCCACCACCGGCGAGAACGCCCTCGCGCTCGGCCTGACGGACGCGTCCGGCGTGGCGATTGACGGCGCCACCTTGGCTGCGGACCCCTGGATGCCGAGCATGGGCCACGGCAGTCCGGTCGCGCCGACCTCCGTGGAGCTCGGCGGGGGCGACTACCGAATCGAGCACCTGAGCTACACCATGCCAGGAGACTGGGAAGTCCGGGTAGACGTCAGCGCGGGAGGCGTCACGGATCGATTTGTCGTACCGCTCGGCGTACAGTGAGCGCATGAGCGAAGACACTCCGAGCTACCTCGTCGTGGACGACGACGACGTGCTCCGGCGCCAGCTCGTGCGTGCCCTCGAGAGCCGCGGCTACGAGGTGCGCGGTGCCGCGAGCTTCGCCGAAGCGGTGGCGCTGGCGGAGGTAGATCCCCCGGAGCACGCGGTAGTCGATCTTCGGCTGGCGGAGCGCTCGGGCCTGGAGTTGGTCAAGAAGCTCCTGGAGCTGGACCCGGCGACTCGAATCGTGATGCTCACCGGCTACGGCAGCATCGCGACCGCCGTGGAGGCGACCAAGATCGGCGCCGTGAACTACCTGTCGAAACCTGCGGATGCCGACGAGATCATCGCCGCCTTCGACCCCGGCACTCCGGCCGATGGCGCTCCCGAGGCACCGTCCCTGGCTCGCGCAGAATGGGAGCACATTCATAGGGTGCTCAGCGACTGTGGCGGAAATATCTCCGAAGCGGCGCGGCGCCTGAAGATCCACCGCCGCTCGCTGCAGCGAAAGCTCAACAAACACGCGCCCGGGTGACTGCGATGTGCAGGGCGTGAGCCCCGCGCTTCCACCTGCTACTGTAACCAAGTGCGCCTGCCGACCGTAGGCGGTGCGTGGATAGAAGGGAGTCGGTGATGCGTGGGATTGCGCTGGCGGTCGTGTTGTCTTTGCCCCTGTCGGTGGGCTGCTCCAGCAGCAGCGACGCGAGCGGCAGCGGGGGCAGCGGCGCCAGCACCGGCGGTGCCGGGGGCAGCGGCGGCATGATGGCCAGCTGCAGCGGCACGGAGCAGTTCAGCGCCGGCGTCGAGAAGGCCGGGGACCAAGGTCTGGTGAAGGTCACCATCGAAAGCGGCGACCCGGCTCCCCCTCAGGTCGGCAACAACACCTGGATGCTCACCATCACGGATGCGAGCGGCACGCCCATCCCCGACGCTACGGTGAGCGTGACTCCATTCATGCCGGTTCACGGGCACGGCACGCCGGTGACCTCCGTGATCACTCCCAAGGGCAGTGGTAGCTACGAGGCGGACAAGGTCAACTTCGTGATGCCCGGCCCCTGGGAAATCACGATCGACGTCACCCTGTCCGGCGGCGGCTCGGACAGCGTCATGTTCCCGTTCTGCGTCGAGGGCTGATACCGCGTCACTTCTGCGAGACGGCGGCCGCGCCGGTCACGCACTCCGCCAGCACGCCGTCGATCAGCTTGGTGAAGCCGAGCTTCGGGTCCTTCGTCTTTTCCGGGGTCCACTCCAGCGTCACGTCGCCGTCGTTGGGCAAGAGGTCGAAGGTGGGAATGGCGTCCGCGACGCTCGCGGAGAGATGCCCGCTTTTCACCAGGGAGTCGAGCACGTCGAGCCCCACGGGGCGCAGGCGCACGCGCGCCGTGACTCGATCCGGCGAGCCAGTGATCGACCCCTGCTGGGGGTAGCGTCGTGTCACGTGAGTGATGAAGTAGTCCGGGTCCGACTTGTCGAACGTGACGGGACCCGGGATGGTGTTGCTGTCGTAGCTGGCGACCTCCCAGAACATGTGAGCGTCGGTCCCGTCGCTCTTCTTGGTGCGGTCCCGGAGCAGCCACAGGTCCGGATCCGACAGCTCCGTCACGGGCGCGCCTTCGGCCACCACTCCGCTCTCGTACGACACGGAGCCTTGCTCGAAGGCGCGAAGCTCCACCCACGCGCGGCGATCCTGCGCCGCTCCGGAGGGCCAGCGGTGCCCAGCGCTCACGTTCTCGAGCAGCAGCTCCACCCGGGCGGTGCCCGGCAGCTGCTGCACGCAGATCTGAAGTCGAAGGGTGGTGTCGAGCAGCGTCTGGATCGCCGTCTTCTGCGCTTCCGCTTCCGGAAAAGGGTCCAAAGCCACGTCCACGCCCGGAAAGCCGTGGCCGTGCACCTTGCGCGCGAACACACCCGGCGCGTCCGCCGCCACGCCGTCCCGCCCCGGCATGTGACAGCCGCCGCAGGTCAAGCCGCCTCGAGCCGGCTCCTTCGCGAACAGCGTGGACTGCCACTCCGCGTAGGTGCGCTCGAGATGCACCGCGGCGGGGGCCGGCGGGCTCGGCAGCACGATGTCGTGACAGGAGCCGCATAGCTTGGCGCTGTCCGTGTGGTTGCGATCCAGGAGCGTCGAGTATCCCGAACGGTGCGCGGAGCTCTTCACTGGGTCCGAAATGGCCGCGCGCATCGTGACGCCGCCGGCAAGCTCGATGGGATTGTTGTGGTCGTCCGTCACGCTCTTCGCGTCATGACAGAAGTAGCAGGTGACGCCGCTCAAGGCGTCGGGCAGCTCGTCCAGATTGAGCCCGTCCGTCGTGGCGCCTTCCGCCACCGCCATGGGCGCGTGGCAGCGCACGCAGAAGTCGCCGAGCTCGCCTTTCGTCTCTTCCTGCCCTCGACGGTTCATGGCGATGAACACCGGGTCCTTCGCGGCGTAGGCGTGCATGCTTCCGGACCACTCGCGGTAGTGGTCTTCGTGGCACTGTTTGCACGTCGTTGGATCCATGAGCTCCGCGCGGCTCAGGGTAGAAGCCTCGGGGGCAGCGTCGTCGCCGCCGCAGCCCGTCAGCCCCAACAGCAACACGTACAGCCAGCGTCTCATCGCTGGGCTCCGGCGTAGATCCACCGCTCCACGGCGCAGCGCTCGCCTTCGCCCAGCTGCGCGCCGGGGGGCATGCTCCAGGACTCTCCAGCCGACTCCAAGCGCACCACGAGCTTGCTGCAGGCCGGATCCCCGGCGACGACGCGGGAGCTGGTCAAGAGCGAGTAGCTCGTGTCCGCGTCTGCGAAGGTGAGCCCGCCGTTCCCCCCCGAAGGGCCGTGGCACGAGCCGCCGCCGGAAGCGCAGGTCTTGCTCAGCGTGTTCTGGAACACGTTGTCGAAGGTCGGTGGATACAGGGGAGCGCAGCTTTCGGGCAGGGGCTGCACGCACTTGGGCGCGCTCTTGTCCTCTGCCGAGCTGTCGCCGCAGGACGCCAGGGGCAGCGCGGCGAGGGCGACGGCCGCCCATTCCAAAGCACGCACGCCGCCCGTTTTAGCACTACTGGGCCATTTCGGCAGTAAGCACGCCCGTGGAACTTCGTCTCGGGTCGTCCCATTCCGGTTACACGGCAGATGCTCTAAGGTGTCCCCGTGCGCCGCGCCGTGTCGTTCGCCATCGTAGTGATCGCCGCCTCCGCCCACGCGGAACCGGTGAAGCCGAGCCACGTGTACTCTCGCGGCGTCACCACGTGGATCTACGAAACGCCTCGGAAATCGACGCACGATCGTCTCGGCTACATCCGTCTGGGGGAGGGCGTGCGCGTGCGGTCGGCGGAGCCCACGCCGGGGCCGGGCTGTAGCGAGGGGTTCTATCCCGTGGAGCCCTTCGGCTGGGTGTGTGCGGATCGCCTGGCGTCACTCAGAATGCAGGGCCGCTACCTGAACGGCATGCAGCTCGCACACTCGAGCACGGCGCTGATGCCGTTTCAGTACGCGCTCTCCAATGGCGCGCCCATGTATCGACGCCTTCCCACCCGCGCGGAATGGGAAAAGGAAGAGCGCTTCTTGGGCAAGCCCGGAACATTTCGCCCGCAGTCCTGGGGCAACCGCGGCCACGAGAAGCTGGCGGAGGTCCGCGCCATCCCCGCGACGGATTCGGTCCCCTGGTTCCTTGCCGACGGCGGCTCCGTCGGGCGGGAAAAGCCCCACGGCCTGGTGCGCCGGACCATCCCCCACGGCTCCATGCTGTCGTTCACCCGCGCCTTCAGCTACGAAGGACGCACTTGGCTGCTCAGTGCGGATGGCACCGTGGTCCCCGCGGATCGCGTGCGCCCGTTTCGCGTGAGCCAGTTCCACGGCACGCCGTTGGGCAAGGGCGTCGAGCTTCCCATCGCGTTCTTCCGCGAGAAGGCGCGACCGAAGTACGTGAAGACCGGCGAAGGCTTCGCCCCCGCTAACGGGGAGTGGGCGGTGCGTAGCTTCGTTTCATTGGACCCGCGCACCGCCGCGGTCGAGGTCGGCAAGAAACGCTACCTCGCCACACGCGAGAAGGACGAAAAGGGCCGCGTGCTGTGGACCGACGAAGCCGACGCCACCGTGGTCCGCCGCCGGGAGCAACGCCCCATCGGTGTGGCGGAAGGTGAGAAGTGGCTGCTCATCAGCATCACCTCGGGCACGCTGGTGGCCTATGACGCCGACAAGCCAGTGTACGCCACGCTGGTCTCGCCGGGCGTCGGCGGCGTGCCCATGCCCGGCAAGGACCCCGTGAAGATGAGCACCACGCCGATGGGCGTGTATCGCGTCACGTTCAAGCACCGCGCAGCGACCATGAGCCCGGAGCAGGGGGAGAACCGCAGCTTCTGGATCGCCGACGTGCCCTACACGCAGTACTTCAACGCGCCCTTCGCCCTGCACACCGCCTACTGGCACGAGAGCTTCGGCGAGCCCATGAGCGCCGGCTGCGTGAACTTGTCGCCCATCGACGGCCGCTACCTGTTCGAGTTCACCGATCCCAAGGTGCCGGCGGGGTGGAATGGGGCTGCACCGGGGGGCCCGCTGGGCAAGGGGACCTACGTCGTCGTCTCCCGCTGACGATCTTCGACGTCCGGGGCGCGACGGGCATCGCGCCGAACCAACAGCAAGACCATCCAATGAATGGAAATCATGTTGGCTCGGCGCGGAACCTCGCGATCAGCCGTCGAACTTCGGCGTGGTGGCCTGCCAGGCCGGCAGCTCGCTGATACGCCCCATCCAGCTCTTCAAGTTCGGATAGGGATCGAGGGAGACGCCGCAAGGGCCGGCGTAGGTCAACGACGCGGCCACGGTGAAATCCGCCACCGTGATGCAATCTCCCACGAGCCAATCTCGACCTTGCAGGTGGCCGTCGAGCACCTTGGCGAACTGCGCGAAGCTCGCCTCGGCGTCGCGGATCTTGCCTTCGTTCGGATCTCCGCCGCCCACCATGGGCTTGATCAGCTTCTCGAAGGCGATGGTGCCGAGCGCGGGAGAAAAGTGGGATGCGTCCCACATCGCCCAACGGTTCACGTCGAAGCGATCTCGACCTTCCTTCGGCCACAGACCGGACTCCGGCTTCTTGGAGGCGAGGTACTGCTCGATGACCCGGGACTCCGTGAGCACGAAGTCTCCATCCACGAGCACCGGCACCTTGCCGTTGGGGTTCAGCTTCAAGAACTCGGGCTTGCGGGTCTCGCCCTCCGACAGCTTCACGACGTGCTCTTCGACGTCGAGACCCAGGTGAGCGATGACCAACAAGGCGCGGCGGGCGTTGGGGGACAGGGGATGGTGATAGAGCTTCATGGTGTCTTGCCTCCTCGGGTTTCACTGGGGATAGGGCAGCGGGCCGCTGCTGAGACATTCGCCCGTCCGGGTCCGATTGCCGACAGTCCGGATCCTCACAAGCGGAAGAAGGCGGTCGCGGCTCCGCCGAGCACCTGGGCGAGGGCCGGCGCTGACAGCCCTGCGTCCGCGAGACGTCGGAGCTCCCGGTCCCAAGCAAAGGGAATGTTGGGGAAATCCGTGCCGTACATCACTCGCTCCGGCCGCAGGCGCACGAGGTCCCAGGGCACCTGGTCCGGGAAATAGCCGGCCAGCGCCATGGTCGTGTCGAGCCACAGGTTGTCTCGGGACTCGAGCAGCCGGGCGTAGGCCTCGAACTCATCCGCACCCAAGTGGGGGATGCACAGCCGCAGATCGGGGTAGGCGTCGAGCACGGCTTTCACGCGATCGGCGGAGCAGAGCAAGTGGGGATCGCAGCGGTAGCCCGGGCTCTTGGGCTCGCGCCCGGCGTGAATGACGACGGGTTGGTCGTGGGCCACGGCGGTGCGGTACACCGCCTCGAGCGCGGGATCGTCGGGTGCCATGCACTGGACGTGGCAGTGGAGCTTCACTCCCTTGAGGCCCATGGCGAAGGCCTCCCTCAAGATCGCTTCCGTATCCGGTTCGCCCGGAAACACGGTGGCCACACCGCTGGAGGACGAGTGCTCGCTCACCAGCTCCGCCACGAAACGATTGAGGCCCCGGGCGATGCCCGGCTTGTGCGCGTAGTGCAACAGCACCGTGTGGTCGACGCCCCGGGAGCGGAGGTAGTCGATGACGGCGGGCGCGAGGATCTTGTAGCGGATGGGCCAACCCCAAGTGTCGAACCACTTCCAGATCGCGCGGAACAGTCTCTCCGGGAACACGTGAACGTGGGCGTCGACGATTCTGGGTAGACCTTCAGGAACTCTCGCGCCCTCGGAATCGTCGACGGCCGGCAGAGGAGAGGCGAGATAGCCGGGGGTGCTCGCCTGGGCCAGGCACGGGACGAGCCTGTCGTCTTCGTGATGGGTCATCAGCGCCGAATCCCGATCACCCGCAAAACGCCGGTCGCGCGAGAAAGGTGGACCTCCACCGGCGGAAGCCTACCGTGTTCGGGATACTCGGCGTGGAGCCGGGCGATCACGTAGCTCCGGACGCGGGCGGCGCGGGGCAGCGACAGCTCGATCTCGCCCAAGCTGGCGTTCAAGCGTCGGGCTGGACCCAGGGGGCGGCCGCGCTCGTCGAACAGCTCGGCGAGATAGTGAGCGCCGGCTCCGCTCACGACGCCTTCGGCGACCGCGCGGTCCTCGAACACCAACAGCCGTTCCGTCGTGGCCGTGACGGCGCAGGGCGTGGCTGCGAGCAAATGCCGTGACACCAGCGCCGCGCGTCTCGCCTCGAGGGCTCGCCGCAGGTGCCGAGCCACTCCAGCGTCCGCGATGGACCCAGCGCGCACGGCCGCGGCGAGGAGCTTCGTGGAGACATGCGTCAGAAGCTCGGCGATCCAATATTCGTCGCCCGGTAGCAGGTGATCGATGGGATCGAAGGGCATGCCCAGGTCGAAGCCTTCGGCGGAGAGCGGGAAGGCTCGCAAGCTGTGCTCGTCCTCGATCTGCGTGGCGGGTCGATGCAGGCCGAGCGTGACGAGATTGACCAACGGGCTGCCGCGCACCGTTCCTGCGGCGGTCTCCACGCCATCGCCGTGTATCAGATGGCGGACTCCGAGGGCCGTCCTCAGGCCCACCACGTAGTGCTCGACGTGTCCCTTCCCCGGCGGCCCCCGGTAGACGTCGCGCAGATGTGCCGGACCGAGATCGCCGATGTCGAGCCACGCGGCCACGATGCCGAGCACTCGAAGTGTGCGGCGCTCCGTGGGCTCGATGCGGTCGTTGGGATCGTCGGAGCGCCGCTCGGATGCCGGTGTGGGCCCGAGATCGATGCCGACGGGCCAGCGCGTGGCGCTCCAAGCCGGGGCGCGACCGAGCTCGGGTAGGCTCGCCGTGGGCGTGACGACCCAGACCTCCGGAGAGCGGTAGCCCAATGCGCGCAGCAGGCGGCTCGAGATCGCGGCTGCCGCGCTCCGGGTGTTGGGCTCGGCGTCGGGATCCGCTTCGAGCAGATAGCGGTAGCCGCGGCCATCTTCGATTTCGAGGGTTCTGCCGCGATCCTTCTTCAGAACGAGGGGAGACCGCGGCGGTCCCGCCACGGCGTACGCGCTGGCGAGGCGCTCGGGCTCCGTCACGGCGCCCAGCCAGTAGCTGGAGCGCGGCACCTCGTCCAAGGCGTTCACGTCTCGTGCTCGGGGCGTGCGCGAGGCGTCGAGAGCGTCGACGATCGGTCGCCGCACGTAGGCCTCGGTGAACGCGACCGGCTCGATGAAGGAGGTCGAGCGCGGGAGCGGAATGGGCGCATTGTCGGCGACCGCCGTCACCACGGGTGCGTCGGCATAGCGTGCCGGGTGCGGCGTGCACGCCGCCAGGGCCAGACCGAGCCAGGCTGCGCGCGTCACGTCAGCTCCGGTGTTGGCGATCGCCGAAGCCGGACGACACGCCGAAGCTGAAGGTGAAACGGAAGCCGTCGCTGCTACCAATGAAGGCGAGGCTACCGAGCTGCGTCGAACGGCTGAAGACGTCGAAGCCGAAACCCGCTGCGAAGCGCGCGTCTTCCGGTGCCAGCTCGCTCAGCTGCGGCGCCACGGTGGCGGCGTCCACCAGCAAGCGTGCCGCCAGATAGCGCATCACAGTCCAACGATAGTCGAGGGACGCCACCGCGGACACGTAGTCGCGCCGATTGTCGAAGCCGCGAAAATCCGGCTGCCGGGGCAGCTCGTTGAACGGAACTGCGCCGTCGATGGGCGCGAGACCGTCCAGCGACAGACGGGGCGACAGCACGTTCGATTTCTCGACCACCGACACGAACGCCCCGGCGCGGCCGCCGACCCGGGCGAAGGCCGCGTCCGTGTCGTCCACGCCGTCGGCGTGGCCGGCGTAGCCCTCCAGCAGCACGCCCGTCGAGGGACCGCCGCGGGTCTTTCTCGTATCCAGGCGCAGCGCAGCCTCCTGGTACAGGAAGTGCGTTTCACTCCCGGTGCCGGGTACCGACCCCGGTACGAACACGCGCTCGAGGGTGTCGGTGGAGTCCGGCGGATCGAGCACGTGGCGTCGCGTGAAGCTGGTGGAGAGCAACAGCTCCACGTCTGGATGGACGCGAGTACCCGCAGAGACGATGTAGCGACCGCGGCGCTCCCGGTAGACTGCGCCGCGAGCTTCGCCCGTGAATCGATTGCGCGGATCCGTGGCGGGGTCCTGTCCGAGGCCCAGGTAGCCGATGGCGGACCGCTCGTCGTGCAAGGACTCGAGGGAGAGCGCGAAGGGTAGGGGTTTGGGCAGACTGAGACCGACGCGAGACTCGGCGACGAAGTCGTGGGCTCCGCCAACGCCGCCTCGCACGGTCGCAGCGTAGTGGTCCGCGCGGGCGAGGGCCCGGGCGCCCACGTTGAAGCTGCTGCCGGTCTCCACGAACAGCGTAGGAAAGGCTCGGATCTCTCCGGCCGGAGGGTGCAGCATGTCCTCCACCCGAGGCACGACCTGCTCTTCTTCGACGACTACCGCCGCTGCACCCGTCGCCGTGAAGAGCAGCTCCACGGTGGAGCGCGGCACGAATAGGAGCACGTTGATGGCGTCCCGACCGGGGTCCGAGCGACGCCGTTCCTCTTGCACCACTCCGGTGACCTCTTTCGGGTCCTGGGCGCGCTTTTGTGCCCACGCCGGCGTGGAAACGAAGGCGAGGACGAGGAGCGCTCTCAGCAATGGACGGCGGGACGTCGGTCCTTCCACGGGCGCGCGCGCTCCAGCTGTGCAGCCAGCCGAAACAGCGTGGCCTCGTCGCCGTAGTTTGCGGAGAACTGCACGCCGATGGGGAGGCCGTCGGCGTTCCAGAACAGCGGAACCGTCATGGCAGGCTCGCCGGTCACGTTCTGCAGCGGGGTGAAGGGAGAGAACAGCGCCGCGCGACGCAGCGGATCCAGCGGATTGTCCGGCGGTGCGTCGAAGCTCCCGAGGGGAACGGGGGGCTCCGCCAGGGTGGGGCACAGCCAGGCATCGTAACGCTGCATCACCCGTGCGACCTCCCGGGAGAGCCGCTGCAACAGCGTGTTCGCGATGACGTAAGCGGGGGCGGTGTGCGAACGGCCCGTCTCCGCCAGCGCCCAGCTCAGCGGCTCGACGTCTTCCTTGCGCACGGTGCGTCCGGTCATCATCGAGACGCCCTCCAGCGTGACGGCTGCGCCGGCCGTCCACAGCACGATGAACGCGTGCGTGAACAGGTCGCCCGAGATGGGCGACTCCTGCTCTTCCACCACGTGACCCAGCTCTTCGCAGAGCTTGGCGGCGTCCTCCACGGCGGCCAGGCAATCGGCGTGCACCGGGACACCGGTGGTGCTCTTCTTGCTGACGGCGATCTTGAGCTTGCCGGG
Organism: Polyangiaceae bacterium; assembly: GCA_020633235.1. Lineage (NCBI taxonomy): Bacteria > Pseudomonadati > Myxococcota > Polyangiales > Polyangiaceae > Polyangiaceae bacterium. The sequence goes on from JACKEA010000001.1 coordinate 797,432, forward strand.
CTGCCGCGACACTTCTTGCAGATACGGCGTGGTCGGTGGCGCTGCGAAGTACGGATCCCCCGGCGCAGGGCCGAGTGTCGCGTCCAGGATCGCTGCGCTGTCCCGGACGCTGCGCGTGACCGCGTGCTCGACCACGAGGCCGCTCATGATGTCGCCGAGATCCGGGCCCAGGCTGGTGCGACCGCGGGTCGGCTTGAGGCCGAACAGTCCGCAGCACGAGGCGGGGATCCGGATGGAGCCGCCGCCGTCGTTGGCGTGGGCTGCCGGAACGATGCCGGCGGCGACGGCTGCTGCGGACCCGCCGCTCGAGCCTCCGGTGGTGCGGCCGGTATCCCAAGGGTTCTTGCTGGCGCCGAACAGCGCGGGCTCGGTAGTGGGCAAGAAGCCGAACTCCGGGGTATTCGTCTTGGCCACGAACACGAACCCGGCCTTGCGCAGGCGCTCCACCAACACGCTGTCGCCGTCGGCGACGTAGTCCTGCAAGAAGCGAGAACCAGAGGTGAAGCGGACCCCCTCGCACTTGGCGAGGATGTCCTTCAGAAGGTAGGGCACGCCGGCGAAGGGCCCGTCCCCCGGGGGCTCCGCCGCGCGGGCCCGTGCCTGCTCGTACATCGGCGTGACGATGGCGTTCAGCTCGGGGTTCACGCGCTCGATGCGCGCGATGACCTCGTCCACCAGCTCCCTCGAGCTCACCTTCTTGTTTCGAATCAGCTCCGCGAGAGCCAGGGCGTCGACGTCGTCCATGGCGCGTTTGACCACGGCGGCGGCAAGGCGGCAAGCGCGTCAACCCGCGGGCAAGCGCACGGACAGCACGCTGCCCTTGTCCCCGCGATCCGCAACCGAGATGGACCCACCGTGTTGATCCACCACGGCACGCGCGAGCCCCAACCCCAAGACCAGGCCGCGGTGTTCGCCCCGCGATGGAGTGTAGGAAGGCTCCAACAGCGCTTCCAGCTGCCGCGCACTGAGCTTGGCGCTGGGGACCTCGATGTCGATGCGTGCGCCTCCGGTGCGCGAAGGCGTGGCGCGCATGCGCACGAAGCTGCGATCCGCGCTCCGTAGTGCGTGACCAATCAGCGCCGCAATGGCGCGAGCCACGCGCACGCGGTCGAGCTCGAGGGTCGGAATGCCTTCCGATATTTCCGTCACCAGCTCCACCGCGCGGTCGCCGCCCAGGTCCTTGCCCTTGGCGACGGCGTCGGACAAAAGCTCGCTGATCCGCACGGGCTCGCGCACCAGATTCAGCTGCTTGGCCTCCACGCGTGCCGCGTCCAAGATGGTCTCGATCAGCGCCAACAGCTCGCGGCCGCGCCGCTCGATGAGGTCGAGACTCTGGGCCTGCTCCGCGGTGACGGGCTCCAACTGCCGCACCAGCTCCGTAAAGCCCAAGATCGCGTTCAGCGGACTCTTCAGGTCGTGACTCACGCTGGCGAAGAACAGCCCGCGCATGCGCGCGGCGCGCTCGCGGGCCGCGATTGCCCGTTCTTGCGCCCGCGCGAAGACCCGGAAGCGGTCTGCCAGGCGCTCGATGGCGCGTCCGAGCGCCTCGACATCCCGGTAGCGCGCCGGACGCATCACGCGGGTGCCGCCGCTGATCACGGCCTCGGTGCCCAACAGCCGGATGCCGCGGGTGGCGATGGCCAGATCGTTCTGCAGCGAGCGCCCGAGGCGCGTACCCAGGAGCCCCGCCAATACGATCGCGAACAGCGCTGCCAGAGCCGAGCCCAGGGACAGCACGCCGACGGTGGAGCCGCTGAAGCGGACCCTCGCGGAGCCCTCGTCCAGCGGCGTGGTGAGCTCCACGACGCCGTTTTCGTCGCGCTCCACCCGGTAGCGCGCGACGGCTTCGAACACGCGGGCGTCGAAGCCCAAATCGTGCGCCTGATCCAGCGCGTCGCCCAGGCCCGCGTCCGGAAGCACGCCGAAGACTTCGTCGAGCCCCACCCGAGCGAGCACTCGCGCGGTCTCTTCGCGCTGGCGCTCGTCCGCGCGCCGTACGTGTGCATTGGCGATCAACGCGGAGCCGATGGCCACGAATGCGACGGGCAGCATCACCGCAACCAGGAGCCGCCTCACCGTCCGCCGGCGCGGTAGGCCGTCGCGTTCCATGGGCTCGACCACCTCACCCAGCACGTCCGGCGGCGCCAGCTCGATGGCGCGCAGAATCCGCGAGCGGATGACCACGTGCAGCGACAGGGCGGCAGCCGCCACGAAGACGCTCCCGACCAGCGCCACGCTGATACCGGTGGTCAGATCCAGCAGCACCGGTCGAAACACCGTGGCCAGCGCCGCCAGGGCGACGAGCGGCGGGATCAACCAGCCGGCGGTCACGCGCCCTGCGTCCTGATTGAGCTCCTGGAGCTCGTAGCCCTCGACCGCCCGCGAGCCGAGCGCCAGGGCACGCAGCACGAAACGGTGGCGGCGGAGCACGATGGCGTTGCGAATCACCGCCACCACGCCCCCGAAGGCCACCGCCGCGAGCAGCCCGCGCGTCGCGTCGTTGGCGACGTCGCCCCGGAGCAACAAGAAACGGGGCACCAAGCTGACCACCGCGGCGGTGCCCAAAGTGAACGTGACTTGCCAGCCCAGCGCCCGCGAGCCGAGTTTCGCCGCCGTCGCGCTCATGGCTCTGGCTCCACCGGCAGCCAGACGGTGAACGACGAGCCCACGCCCACCGAGCTTTCGAGCTCGATGCTGCCATGGTGCATGTTGACCAGGCGCCGGGTGATGGCGAGCCCGAGTCCGGTGCCGATGCTACGAGCGCCGGTGTCACCGGCTTGGCGATACTCGTCGAAGATTGCGCCCTGATCCTCGCGTGCAATGCCCGGCCCAGTATCCGTCACGCGGAATACCGCCCACCCCGGCTCCGTGCTCACTCGGATCCGGACCTCGCCCACGTTGGTGAACTTCACGGCGTTGCCCAGCACGTTGCTCAAGATCTGTCGCACGCGGCGAGCGTCCGCCCAGGCCACGGCGTGCTCGCCGCTGAGCTCGAGGCCCACACCCTTGGCGCGGGCCGTGACCAACAGTTCGCGGACGACTTCTTCGGCGATGGGAAATATGTCGACGGGGCGAGGCGACAGCTCGAGCTCGCCCGACTCCAGGGCGGAGAGATCCAAGATGTCGTCGATGAGCGCTCGGAGGTGCTCGCCGCTGTTGCGAACGACGCTCAAGTTTTCTTGGGCATCCGCGCTGAGGGGACCGTCCACCTCGCTCAGGAGCACCTCCGTGAAACCCAAGATCGCGTTCAGCGGCGTGCGCAGCTCGTGGCTCAGGGCGGCCAGGAACGCGGCTCGGTTCTGGTCGTAAGAGAGCGCGCCGGCCAGATCCTGCCGATAAGCGAGCTCCGCCGCGGTGAAGCGGTCCACCAGGGCGTTGAACGCGCTGGTCAAGAGGCCGATCTGGTCCATCGAGCGAACGGCGATGGGTTTTCCCGCGGGTGCCGCGCCCTCGGCGGCCATGCCCACGATCCGTTCCCGCACGTAGTCCACGTCCGCTCGGACGTCCCGGGCGATGGCGAACGCCACCAGCGCTGCCACGCCGATCAGGATCGCGGTCAGCGCCGCCACGCTGGTGAGCAGCGAGCTGGTGGCGAACGGCGCTTCCGGAGCGCGCACGAAGGTGACCACCGAGAGATGCTGGAACGGCGGCCCGAGGGGCGTGACGTGGTAGCGCGTGCGACCGAGCTCCGTCTGCGCTTCCCCCTCCACCTCCACCAAGATGTCGTGCAGCGTTTCGTGTGGCGGGGCACCCAGGCTGCTGTCGACGATGATGCTGGCGTCTTGTCGCACCAGTAGGATTTCTGCGCCGGAGCGCCGCGCCGCGCGATCCACGACGGCCGCGCGATCCTCCGCCTGCGTCGCGCGCAATCGCGCCGACAGCGTGTGGCTGACGATCTTGGCGCGCATCGCGGCGGCGTCGTCGCTCTGGGAGCGCAGTTGCGCGATGCCGATGGCGAGCATGGCGGCAGCGGTGAGCACGCCCAGCGCAACGACCGCCGCCGGGGCCAGCGGAAGGAAGGGGAGCCGGCGCCGGAGAGGTCGCCGCACGCTCGCCTCAGGGATCGCTGCTCAGGCGGGCGAAGACGGCGTGGTCCAGCCAGCGCGATCCGACGAACTCCGCCTGGCGGGCGATTCCCTCGAAGCGGAAGCCCAAGCGCGAGATGACACGCAGGCTGGGGTGGTTGTCGGTGGCCGCTGCGCAGCGCACGCGGTGAACGCCCATGCGCTGGAACGCGAAGTCGACGCAGGCGCGGGCAGCTTCGGTCATCAGGCCGCGGCCCGTGGCTTCCCTCCGGAGCCAGTAGCCGAGCTCGCAAGAGCGGTGCAGATGAATGCAGGAGTCGAGGCCCACCACCCCGAGCAGGTCACGCGTCTGGCGATCGCGGATCGCGAAGCGCACCGCGCGCCCGGCATCCCAGTCGGAGGCGCACGCTTCCGCATAGCGCTGACTGGCCTCGGGCGTGTTGCTGAAGGGAACCCAGGGTAGCCAGCGCTCGAGGTGCCAGCGCGACCCGTCCACGGCGTCCCAGAGCTCCGGGCCGTCTACTGGCTCTATGGGCAACAGCAAGAGCCGCTGCGACTCCACCGGGTTTCGTCGCACCGTGGCCCGGGACGGGATCGCCAGCATGTGCGGGGGCGGTGTGGGCGGCACCTTCGGTTGGGCGCTGCGAGTCACGGGCACTCCGTCCGCACCACGAAGGCCTCGAGGTGTCCCGCCTCGTAGTCCCTCCAGGAGATGTACCATTCGCCCGGCTCGCGACCGGCCACGATGGCGGGGTAGGGCTGGTAGCCGCCCACGCGCGCCAGGGTGGTGGGGGCTTCCACGCCGTCTCGAGTGAGCTTGGCGATCTTCACCCGGGAGCCTTCGTACCAGGTCGTCGCCACGCTCGTGGGCGACGACGCGATTCCGGGGCGGGAACCCTTGCGCGCGAACTCTCGATGCCAAAGGGCCTCGCCCTTCTTGCGATCGATGAACGCTGCCAGCGCGCCCGCGCTCTCGTCGTCCCACACCACGAAGCAGCCGTCGCCGCCACACGCGATGCGTGGCTGCGCGTTCTTGCCGTGGCTGGCGCTCACGGGGGTCATCTCCCCGAGGTGACGATGGTCGTCCTTCCGCCGTTTCTTCTTTTTCTTCTCGTCCTCCACGATGCCCGTCGTCAGTCCGGGATCGGAGAGCGCGATGCGCAGCAGCATCACCTGCTGCTTCTTCTTCTTTTCCGCCGTGAACACGATGTTCAAGTGATCGGCGTCGATGGCCACGTCGGGCTTGGTGGCGTCGGTGTCCGAAGCGAAAGCCGTCAGGCGCACCGCGTCCCCCAGGGGTTCCGATTCGGCGTTCAGGTGTCGCGCCACGAGGTCCGAGCTCTTGCCCAGCTTCTCTTCCCACACGGCCCAGAAGCTTCCATCCGCGGCGCGGCTGAGGGCGGGATAGAACTCGTGGCGCTGCACACCAGAGAGACGATGGGCCGGGCTCGCGATGCGCCCATCCGCTGCCAGCATGCGTACGTAGACGCCCGGGTCGTTGCCCGCGCCGTCCCAATAAATCAATGCCAGCTTGTCGTTGGCGCTGACCAGCTGCGGGTGCCGCACGCTTTCCGCTTCCGGCGTCACCAATCTCTCCGGCGAGACCCGGCGTAGCGCCTTGTCCAGCACCGCGGAGAACGCCTGCCGGCGGGCGGGGTCCTGGTGGTTGTCGACCCACACGGCGATGGGCCCCAGCGGGGACAGGGCGATGCTCGGTCGCGACGACATCACCACGACGTCGAAGGGGCGCGGGCGGGAGAGCCCCGTGACACGGCAGGGCCCGTCGCTCTTCGGCAGGCCGACCGTCGCGTGGCTCAAGAGGGATCGTGCCGCGCCGTTGCCGCCGTTGTTGAAGGCCTCCTTGAACATCGCCAGCGAGTTTTCCAGGCGCCCTTCGGACAAGAGCTTCTGGGCGCTGCCGATCTGCAGCGCATAAGGCTCCTGCTCCACGGGCTCGAGCTTCTCCGCTCGGGCGGCGTCCGGGGCTCCCGCATCCGCGGCGGTGGCGCTCGGGGCCGGGGGCGTCTGCGTCGCGACCCGTGGCGGGTGCAGCACGTAGAACCACAACAGGTAGCCACCGATGGCCATCGCCGCGACGGCTACCAGGGCCGCGATGGCGCGGCCGGCGCCGCCGCCCTTCGGGGGGGGGCGTACCGTGAGCACTTCGTCCGGGGAGAGGTCGAAGGTCTGCTGAGGGATCGACGAGGGCGCCGGGATCGCCGCGTGGCTCTGTCCGACGAGCTCGTCGACCACGGCGCCCTCTTCGTCGCTGGGGGCGGGGCTTCGGTGAAGTGAGGGAACGCTGCCCTTCTGGAATGCCACCGCCAGCGCGTCGGCGAACTCCTTGGGATCCTGGAAGCGCTTGTTGGGGTCCCGGTCCAGCGCCTTGGCGAACCAAGCGTCGAAGCTGGGTGGCAGATCGGGGCGCAGCTTGCTGGGTTTGGGAATGGGGGCGCCGGCGATCTGGGCCAGGATCATGGCCACCCCCTGGTCCACGTTCCACACCGTTTGGCCCGTGAGGCACTCGTACACGATGCAGCCCAGAGCCCACAGATCGGCGCGATGGTCGACGTCGCCCTTGCCCTTGGCCTGCTCCGGGCTCATGTACGCTGGCGTTCCGAACAGCGCGCCTTCCCGCGTGAGCCGCACCTGATCCGGATCCGCAGTGGTGGGCTCGTAGAACTTGGCGAGACCGAAGTCGAGGACCTTGGCGACCAGCTCGCCGTCCTCCGCCTTGGTCAGGAAGATGTTCTCCGGCTTGAGGTCCCGGTGAATGACGCTGGCTTCGTGCGCTTTGGCGAGGCCGCGACAGGTGTGGGTGGCCACCCGAATGGTGAGATCGACGTCCAGCCGGCGGACGCGGATCATCATGTCGTACAGGCTCTCCCCCTCCAGCAGCTCCATCACCAGGAAGGGGCGCCCGTCGTAAACGCCGGAGTCGTACACGTCGCAGATGTATGGGCTGCGAATGGCCGCTGCGGCTCGAGCCTCGCGCAGGAACCGCTCCCGAACGATGCGTGAGGTCACGAGCTCGGCGTTGAGCACCTTGACCGCGACGCGCTTGCCGATGTGGATGTTCTCCGCCTCGTACACCGCCGCCATGCCGCCGCGACCGATTTCGCGTGTGACGCGGAACTTGTCCCCGACGACAGTGCCGGGGGGAACGTGGGACTTGGGCTGAGGGGAGGCCATCTACGACGCAGTCTCCTGGGCCGACTGCACGCCCGGGACAGCGAGGGCTAGCTCGCGCTGGTAGCACCGCTGTCGGGGCAGGCGCGGCTCACAGCATCGGTTGGAGGAGACCACCATGAACGAGTCGGGAAAAGCCTGAACGCCGCCAGAGTATGCCAGGACGGCTACGGAAACACCTTTCGGATCCAATCAACTACACGATTTTCCCCGGCTTTGCGCGTCAGGATCTGGGGGCCGGGAGCAACTCCTGGAGCCCCGCGGGTAGGGCTTCGAAGGCGGGCGCGGCGGCCAGGCGCGGCGCAAGCGATGCGCTGCTCAGGGTGTGCCAGTACAGGACCCGCAGCGGACGCCCACCGAGGCGTGGCGTGTCCGCCAGCTCTAGCACCCGTGCGAAGGTCTTGGCGGTGTAGGTGGGGTCGAGGCCGAGGCCCAGGTTTCGGCCGACCTCCATCGCTTTTTCCCCCGCTGAAGTGGGCGCGCCGTAGCCTCGTCCCAGGAAGCGACCGTCCACCTCGAGCTGTCGGCGAAGCCGGCCCAGGCCCGCGCTGCCGCCATCACGTCGGAGCGCCGCAGCGGAGAGCGCCAGCACCATCGCGCTGCCGAGGGCGGGCAGGGTGGCCACCTCCACGCCCACGACCCGAGCCCGCAGCCCTTCTCGTAGCACTCCGGCCAGCAGGCCCGCGACGGTCCCGCCAGATCCGAGGGGCGCCACCAACACGTCGGGCTCGGGCGCCTCGCCGCTGCGGATCTGCCCCACGAGCTCGGCGACCGCCCGCAGGTAGCCGAGGGTGCCCAGCACGTTGGAGCCGCCGGGGGGGATCAGGTAGTCGCCGCGGCGCAGCACCCGGAGCGTTCCCAGAGGAACGCCCGCCATCGAGCCCACGGCATGCAGCTCGGCGCCCGTGCCCACCGTGGCCCGCAGCATGCTGATGGCGTGCGGCGTGCGCGGCTGCGGGCAGATGACGGCCGCAACGGCAATGCCCGCCCGCTCGGCGAACAGCGTGGTCGCCAGCACGTGGTGACTGCCGGCCGCGCCCGAGGTCACGATGCGCCGCGCGCCGCGGCGCTCCGCTTCGGACAGCAGCCACTCGAGCTTTCGGATCTTGTTCCCGCCATAGTCCGGATGGCTGACGCCATCGTCCTTGACCCAAATCTCCACGCCGGCTTGGCAGAGCGCATCGAGCCGGCGCACCGGCGTGGGTGCGTGCACGAGCTTGTGCGGGGTGGGCAACGATCGGGACACGAAGACCAAGCCGGAGCTTCTGATCGGCTTCGGGCGAGGACATGTAGCATCGAACGGCGACGATCAGAAGGATGGCGGTCAGTTGCCAATGCCGAGCCGTCGAGCCGCGACGGGGTTCGCGCCGGACCAGAAAAAATCTGGGAAGTCAGCTCCCAGCTGATGTTGGTGTCAGCGCGGAACCTCGCGTGTTCCCCAGAGCGGCGAGGCGCCGCACCACCACGGCAGCGCTCGTCGCGCTGGCGCCGGCCAGGAGCCAGAAGCCGAGGTAGAGCCAGGGCGCACCCGCATTGTAACGGCGCGCATCCGCGATCCGGCCGTGGCTCATCGCGGAAAAGCCGCGCGTGAGCCCGCAGCTCGCGCACTCGCGTCCGTGGCTCGCCTTGTACGGGCACGGGGGCGAGAGCTGCACGCGGCCCGACTCGATGTCCTCCGGAGTCACGGCGAAGGACACCGCCAAGGGAACGAACGAGACGGCCAGGACGAACGCCGCGAGCGTCAGAAGTCCGCCGAGCTCGGCGCGATCCAATCGCGCGAGGAAGCGAGCAGCGCGGTTCATGGCCCGGTGGATCCCGCGGCGGCGAAGCAGGCGATGCCCAGCCAGGGCAGCACGATCTCCGCGAGCCCGAGGAGCGCGGCGATGATGCCGATGACCAGAGCGGCGACGGCCATTCCCTTGCCGCCGAACTGCTCCGGCGTCTTGTTGATGCGCGACACGCTGAGTCCGCCCATCACGATGCCCGCGATGGCGGGCACCAGCACCAGCACGCCGATCACCGTGGAGCCGAGGGTGCACAGGAAGCAGCAGGTGCCGAACAAGCCGCTCAGCATGTTCAAGATCGCCCCGAGCAGAGCCACGATGGACAGCACCAGACCGGCGACGGCCAAGGTGTCGGTGCGCGGGCCCGGCGGCGGTCCATAGCCGGGCGGTCCACCGTAGCTGCCGGCGGGCGGAGCGCCGTAGCCGCCGCCCGGTGGACCAAAGCCTCCCGGCGGTCCATAGCCCGCGCCGCCGGGTGGCGGACCGTAGCCGCCGGGTGGCGGACCGTAGCCGCCGGGTGGCGGCCCCCCGCCGCCGGCCATGGGATTGTGTGCTCGCTGCATCGATTGCCCTCGTGTGTGGGGAGAATGCGTCTTTTTCTTCGCGACGTCCCGGCGAAACATTCCCGAAACACGGCGCCCGCTACTCAGGCCCCGAAAGCAGAGGACGCATGAAGAAAGTCGAGGCGATCATCAAGCCGTTCAAGCTCGACGAGGTCAAGGACGCGCTCTCCGAAGTCGGAATTCAGGGCATGACCGTGACCGAGGTGAAGGGCTTCGGACGGACCGGCGGGAAGAAAGAGGTTTATCGCGGGTCGGCCTACGTCGTCGACTTCGTGCCCAAGGTGAAGCTGGAGATCGTGGTGCCCGACGAGCTGGTGCTCCAGGTCATCGACGCCATCGAGAAGAGTGCCAAGACCGGTCGCATCGGTGACGGCAAGATCTTCGTGCTCCCGCTCGACGAAGCAGTGCGCATTCGCACCGGCGAGCGCGGGGACAACGCGATCTGAGGCAACGAGGGGCGGGATAGAGGGCGCTTCGAGGCGCCCGTTTCGAGATTGTCGCAGTTGGCGCCCGGCGGGCGCAAAAGGGAGACGAACAGGATGAAAGCGAAAGAAGCGATCGAGCTAGGCAAGAAGAACGGCGCAGTGATGGTGGACTTGAAGTTCATCGATCTGCCGGGCAAGTGGCAGCACACCAGCGTTCCCTTCGAGCGTCTCGAAGTGGAGAGCTTCGAGGAAGGCTTCGGTTTCGATGGCTCCTCCATCCGCGGCTTCCAGCCCATCAATCAGAGCGACATGCTGCTGATTCCGGATCCCGAGACGGCCGTCATGGATCCCTTCACCAAGCACCCCACGCTCAGCCTGCAGTGCACCATCCAGGACACCATCACGCGGCAGAACTACTCGCGGGATCCGCGGCACATCGCGCGCAAGGCCGAGGCCTACCTCAAGAGCACGGGCATCGCGGATACCGTGTATTTCGGGCCGGAAGCCGAGTTCTTCATCTTCGACGACGTGCGCTTCGACGCCAGCAGCAACGAAGCCTACTACCACATCGATTCCGTGGAGGCGGACTGGAACACGGGTCGTGACGAGAAGCCGAACCTGGGCCACAAGATCCGTCACAAGGAAGGCTACTTCCCCGTTGCTCCGCAGGACTCGCAGATGGATCTGCGAACCGAGATCTGCCTGGAGATGAAGCAGGTCGGCATCGAGGTGGAGGTCAGCCACCACGAAGTAGCGACGGCCGGCCAGGGCGAAATCGACATGCGCTACGACAGCATGGTCCGCTGCGCGGACAAGCTGATGTGGTTCAAGCACATCGTGAAGAACGTCGCCCACCGCTACAACAAGACGGCGACCTTCATGCCCAAGCCCATCTACGGCGACAACGGCAACGGCATGCACTGCCACCAGTCCCTGTGGGCGGACGGCAAGCCGCTGTTCGCCGGCGACGGCTACGCGGGCCTGTCCGACATCGCCCTCTGGTACATCGGCGGCATCCTCAAGCACGCGCGGGCGCTCACGGCCATCACGAACCCCACGACCAACAGCTATCGCCGCTTGGTTCCAGGCTTCGAGGCCCCGGTGAACCTGGCGTACTCCAGCCGAAATCGCTCGGCGGCCATCCGCATCTCGACCTACTCGCCGTCGCCCAAGGCGCGGCGCCTCGAGCTGCGCTTCCCGGATCCGACCTGCAATCCGTACATCGCCTTCCCGGCCATGATGATGGCGGGGCTGGACGGCATCCAGAACAAGATCGACCCCGGAGATCCGCTGGACAAGGACATCTACTCCCTGTCCCCGGAGGAGCTGAAGGACGTGGCGCGGGTGCCGGCTTCGCTGGAAGACGCGCTGAACGCGCTGGAAGCGGACCACGAGTTCTTGCTCAAGGGCGACGTCTTCACGCGGGACGCCATCGAGATGTGGCTGGACTACAAGCGCGAGCGCGAGCTGCAGTTCACTCGCCTCCACCCCACGCCGGTGGAGTTCTTCCTGTACTACGACATCTGACGGCCACTCGGCCGGCAGTCGCGGCGACGAAGCTCTCGGGCTTCGTCGCCGTGCTGCATTTGGGCCGCGAAAATCCCGGCTTCCATGGGGGCGCACATCGGCGCACACGCCGCTCCGGAAGAGGGTGTGGTAACTTCCGTGGATCCCAAAGGTGCCGGACGACCTTTTCGAGACCACCGTAGAAGTCACCGTTACGCGGGACTTCACTCGTTCCTGGCGGCGTAGTGTGCCCGGGCAGGCGTTCCTCGTCGTCATCGCGGGGCCCCGGCTGGGACATCGGGTGATCCTGGGCGAACAGACCATCGACATCGGTCGCGGCTCCGCCTGCGGACTGCAGCTGGATGCCGACAGCGTCAGCCGCCTCCACGCGCGCATCACCTGGGACGGTCACCACCACCACGCGGTGGATCTGCGCTCGACCAACGGCACCTACGTGAACGAGGCGCGCATCACGGATCATGTCCTGAGCGATGGTGATCGCCTCCAGATCGGGAAGGTGTTGCTCAAGTACATCTCCAGCGCCAACGTGGAGAGCGCGTACCACGAGGAGATCCAGCGCTTGATGCGCTACGACGGTCTCACCGGCATCAACAACAAGAGCCACTTCGACGAGACCTTCCACAACGTGGTGTGGCGAGCTCGGATGGATCCCAAGCCGCTCAGCTTGATCGTGTTCGACCTGGACCACTTCAAGAACATCAACGACACCCACGGCCACACGGCGGGGGACGCCGTGCTGCGCCAGGTGGCGGGAGTGGTGGCGCAGCAAGTGCCGCAGCACTTCCTCCTGGCTCGGGTCGGGGGAGAAGAGTTCGCGATCCTGTGCCCCGGCGCTCAGCTGGAAGCGGCCCGGCAACTGGCGGAGCGGGTGCGCGCGGCGGTGGAGGGCACGCGCTTCGAGTTCGACGGCACGCACATTCCGGTGACGGTGAGCTTGGGCGTGGCCGAGCGGCTGACCACGGACACCGCTCCAGAAACGCTGTACGAGCGCGCGGACGCGCAGCTCTACGCCGCCAAGGGCGGCGGTCGCAACCGCGTGTGCTGAAATCAAGAGCGCCCGCGCCGGAGATCCGACGCGGGCGCGAAACCGAACCTTGACGCTGCTCAGCGAGGCACGGGCACCGGCTTGGTGGTGGAGCCGGTGGCCTCCTCGGTGCTGAACTCGAACTTGTCGATCAACACCGTGGAATCGAGGATGTGGTCGCCGACGTCGTAGGCCATGAAGCGGAGCGTGACCTCCGAGCCGGGATCCACCGGAGACTGAGTCTCCAGCCAGCCGGTGGCGGCGTGGTTCTCGAAGCCGGTGCCGGTGAGCTCGCCGGGGCCCAGGTTGCAGGGAAAGGTCTTGCCGCCCGCGGTCTGCGGCGTGCACACCTCCAAGAGCCCGTTGTTGACGCTGACCGGGTTGTTCTGGCTGTCGAAGGAGATGTTGCCCTGGATCGCGTTCGGCGGCGGTGGGTTCTGGAGCGCGACGAAGAAGTCGTTGTACGACGAGCAGATAAACGACGGAAATTCGTAGGTGTAGAAGTCGAACACGAACTTGAAGCTCTTGGCGTTGGTGGGAACGCGGATCTTCACCTCGAAGCCACCCGGATCGTTGGCGTTGCCGCCGGTGGTGACGCCGGGACAGGCCGGTGTGTCGATGGGGAAGCCGGGGGGCTGGGGGCTGGTAGTGCCCGCACTGAAACCGCCAACGGATTGGTAGCCCGGGTCCGTCGGCTGCCGCGCGGTGCCGCTGGACAGGCCCAGCATGCGCTTGCCCTCCTGCGTGTTGACGTTGGGGCCGAAGGCCTCGAGCAGGCCCGCGCTCAGCGGGTTCATGCCCGGGGAGCCGTCCGCCAGCACGTACTTGGCCTCGAGCACGCCCCACTTCTTGTCGCCGGCGGTGGCCACGTGGCACAGGCCGATGGCCGCGGCGGCGGCCATGGGGTCCGTGTAGCCGACGTCGGGGATGGTCTCGTCGCAGTGCTCCACGGTGTTGTCCGGCGTGCCGTCGCAGTCCTCGTCTACGCCGTTGCCCATCACGTCGAAGGCGCCGGGGTTGGCGTTGGGCTCGCAGTCGTTGCAGTCGCCATCTTGGATGGTGAAGCCGTCCTTGTCGTAGTCTTCCGTGGGGCCGGCGTTGCAGGTGCTGGTGCCGCCGCCGGTGCCCGCGCCGCCGCCGGCGTCAATCAAAGGACCGCCACCGCCCGTGGCGCCGAAGTTGCCGAAGCCACCGGTGTTGCCGGCGTTGCCCACGTTGCCAGAGCCGCCGGTGTTGCCGCCGCCGGTGCCCAAGCCCGCGTTGCTGCTGTTGTTGTTGCTGGAGCAGCCGGCTGCAAGAGCCAGCGCGCTGACCAAGGTCAAGCCACCTACTGCGAAATACGCTCGTTTCATCTTCAACCTGCCGCCGCAAATCGGAGCGGGCCGCCCGCTCCGGGTCATTGAATCAAGTCCCTCGCGAAGCACCGCGCTGGACAAAGAGAGGGGGCGCCACCATCAGCGCGGAACCGGTTTCGTGACGGGCGTCTCCCCCTCGCCCAGATCCCAGGTGAAATTGTCGATCAGCACCGTCGAATCCAGGATGTGGTCACCCATGTCCCAGATCGCGAAGCGAATGGTGACCTCCGCGCCCGCGGGCACGGGCGCTTGCGTGTTGAGCCAGCCCGTCGCTGCGTGGGGGCCCGTCCAGGACAGCTCGTCAAAGCCCGTGTTCTGGAGCATTCCGGTGCCGAGAGAGCAGGGGAAGCTCTTGCCGCCGGCGGTCTGCTGCTGGCACGCCTCGACGAAACCGTTGTTCACGCTCACGGGGTTGCCCTGGCTGTCGAAGGAGACGTTGCCGGACTGGGCGTTCGCCGGCTCCGGGCTGACCAGCGCAACGAAGAAGTCGTTGTACTGGGTGCACACGTACTCGGGGAACTCGAACGTGTAGAAGTTGAAGTCGAACGCCATCTCGTTGGCGTTCGTCGGCGTCCGCACCACGATTTCCAGCGCCGCCGTGTCATTGGCGGTGGTGTCCGACGCCGTTTGCACGTTGCACGCGGGGGAGTCTTTGGGGAAGCCGGGAGGCGTATTGCCGGTGGTGCCCATGTCGGCACCGCTCGGGCTTTGGAAGCCGGGATCCCCCGGGCGCCGTGCGGTCCCGCTCGAGAGCGCCAGGATGTTGGTGCCCTCCCGAGGGTTCACGCCCGGACCGAAGTTCGGCAGCAAGCCGTGGCTGATGTCGTTCATGCCCGGCGAGCCGTCCGCCTTCACGTACTTGGCGCTGACCAGACCCCAGCTCGACCCTTGAGCCATGCGGCAGATGCCGATGGCATGGGCGGCGACCACCGGATCGCCGTAGCCGATGTCCACGGTCTGGTTGTCGCAGCCGACGGGCTCGTCGTCCGGCACGCCGTTGCAGTCTTCGTCCACGCCGTTGCCCGGGTAGTCGAAGGCGCCAGGGTTCATCTGATTGGTGCAGTCGTTGCAATCCCCGGCGGCGGGCGTGAAGCCGTCGCCGTCGCCATCGGAGTTGGGGTCGAGGTTGGTGCAGGGCGGCGCTTGGTTGAGCTTGCCGCCGGTGCCGTTACCGCCGTTGCCGCCCACGTTGATGATGTTGCCAGTGCCGCCGTTGCCCCCGCCCCCGCTGGCAGCGGCGCCGCCACCACCGCCGTTGTTGTTGCCGCTGTTGGTGCTGGAGCAGGCCGCGCCAGCAGCGGCCAGGGAAAGGAGAACGATGGAAGAAAGGAGGGAGGCCGTCGTGCGCATGGTTTTGTCCCGCGCTCGGATGCATTGGAGCCGCCCGTCCGCCGATTACGGTGGCTTTCCGAGCACCCGAGGCAAGGTACAGTAGCTTCGGGGTCGGCCCCTGTCACGCGAGCGCCCCGCCGTTTGTCAGCTTTGTCCCCAAAGGCTACAGCGCTCACGAAAAATTTCGCGAGCGCTGTAGACGGCTCGAGGGGATCAGGCCTGGGCTGAGCGGCCCGAGCTCTTGCGCGCGCGCTTCGCGGCCTTCTTCTTGGGCGCGCCGTTGGTCGCCTTCTTGCCGTTGGCGGTCTTCTTGGCGCCGTTGGCGGACGCGCGCTTGCCACCCAGCAGGTCGGAAGCCATCTGCTTGGCGCGGTTCACCTTCTCCCACGAGAAGCCACGCCGACCGAAGTGACCGTAGGCCGCGGTGGCCTGGTAGATCGGCCGTAGCAGGTCCAGCTCGTCGATCAGCGCCTTGGGGCGGAAGTCGAAGTGCTGCGCCACGTACTTCTGCAGCGTCTCGTCATCCACCTTGCCGGTGCCGAAGGTCTGAACGTACACGCCCACCGGCTTGGCCACGCCAATGGCGTAGGCGACCTGGACCTCGGCCTTGCGGGCGAGCCCCGAGGCGACGATGTTCTTCGCCACGTAACGCGCGTAGTAGCAAGCCGAGCGGTCCACCTTGGACGGGTCCTTGCCGCTGAAGGCACCGCCGCCGTGGCGGCCCATGCCGCCGTAGGTGTCCACGATGATCTTGCGGCCGGTGAGGCCTGCGTCGCCATGGGGGCCGCCGATCACGAAGCGACCGGTGGGGTTGATGAAGAACTTGGTCTTCGAATCCAGCATGTCCTTGGGCAGCGCCTTCTTCACGCACAGCTCCATGACCGCTTCGCGTAGCGCCTTGTACTTCACGTCCGGCGAGTGCTGCGTGGACACGACCACGGTTTCGATGCGCTTCGGCCGGTCGTCCTCGTACTCGATGGTGACCTGGCTCTTGCTGTCCGGGCGTAGGAACTTCACCTTGTTGCTCTTGCGCACGGCTGCCAGCTGTTGCATCAGCGCGTGGGAGTACATGATGGGCGCGGGCATCAGCTCCGGGGTCTCGTCGCACGCGTAGCCGAACATCAGCCCCTGATCGCCGGCGCCTTGCTCCTTGTACATGCCGGAGCCCTCGGTGACGCCCTGGGAAATGTCCGGAGACTGAGGCTCCACGGCGGTGAGAATGCCGCAGGTTTCCCAGTCGAAACCCATCTCCGAGCTGGTGTATCCGATGTCCTTGATCACGCCGCGGGCGATGGACCCGAAATCGACGGTCGACTTGGTGGTGATCTCTCCGGCGACGACCACGAATCCGGTCTTGCACAAGGTTTCGCAGGCGACCCGGCTGCGCGGATCACCCTTGAGCGCAGCGTCCAGCACCGCGTCCGAGATCTGATCGCAGATCTTGTCGGGATGACCTTCGCTGACGGATTCGGACGTGAAGAGATATCGACTCATATTGACTCCATTTCGGTCGTATACGTAGGGAAGCGCGGGCTTTCGCGCGGCGCCGTTCCCGGAAGGCGGGCGGGGACCCTAGCACGGACCCTCTCGAATGTAAGGGGGCGGAGAATCCGCCTCAATTTCCGCGTCGGGCCAGTAGGGCGTCCAGCGTGCGGATCAACTCGGCGGCGTCGGCAGGCTTGGTGATGTACGCGTCCGCACCGGCGTCGTAACCGCGCAGCGTGTCGATGCGCGCGTCCTTGCTGGTGACCATCACGATGGGCACGCCCTGGAAGCGCGGCTCCTTGCGCAGCGCGCGGGTGAGCTCGTAGCCGTCCATCTTGGGCATCATCACGTCCGTGCTCACGGCGTCGAAGTCTTGCTCGCGGGCAATTTGCAGCGCTTCTGCTCCGTCCGCGGCGGCGACCACCTCGAAGCCGGCCCGGGTGAGCTCGCGGCGAATGGCTTCGCGGATCACGTCGCTGTCTTCCGCCACGAGGATGCGGCCGCGCTCGGCGACGGCGCGCCGCTCGGCGAGCACCGGAGCTTCGGGCAGCGTCCGACCCTTGGCGTGGACCAGCACTTCGGCCAGGTCCACGACCAACAAGATGCGGTCTCCGATCAGCGTGGCCCCGGCGGCGCAGGGCGCCCGGGACAGAAGCGGCCCGAGCGATTTGATCACGACCTCATGGCGGCCCAGCACCTGCTGCACCAAGAGGCCCAGGCGCTCGCTACCCACTTCCACGATCACCACGCTGGCCTCGCCCTGGTCGCTCAAGGAGGCCTCGCGCTCGAGGCCCAGGACTCGCGCCAGGTCCACCACCGGCACCAGCTCGCTGCCGACCCGCAGGCACACGCCGTCCGCCACGGTCTCGAGCTCCCCGCTGGAGACGTTTTGCGCGCTCACCACGGCGTCCAGCGGCACCGCCACCAGCTCACCGCCGACCCGCGCTGCGAGGACCTGGGTGATGGCCAACGTCAGCGGCAGGCGCAGCTCCATGCGGCTGCCGCGACCGAGCTCGGAGTCGATGCCGATGCTGCCCTTCAGCTTGGCGATGGTGTCGCGCACCACGTCCATGCCCACGCCGCGTCCGGAGACGTCGCTCACCTGCTCCGCGGTGGAGAACCCCGCCCGGAAGATCAGCTCGAAGGCGCTGCGGTCATCGAGCTGCGCGGCTTCGTCGGCCGTCAACAGACCCTTGTCCACGGCCTTGTGCTTGAGCTTGCCGGGATCCATGCCGCCGCCGTCGTCCTCGATGGTGACCACGATCTGTCCGCCGCGCTGGCTCGCCGACAGCCGCACGAGCCCTGCTTCGTTCTTGCCCGCCGCGCGGCGCCGGTCCGGCGTCTCCACGCCGTGGTCCACGGCGTTCCGCACCAGGTGCAACAGCGGATCTTCCAGGCGCTCGACCAGTACCTTGTCGAGCTCCGTTTCCTGTCCCGAGAGCTCCACCGCCACTTGCTTGCCGAGCTTGCCGGCGAGCTCCCGCACCGTGCGCTGGTACTTGGTGAAGAGTCGCGCGATGGGCACCATGCGGAGCTTCATCACGGTGTCGCGGAGCTGCCCCACGGCGAGGCCCAAGGAGCCGAGCCCGGCGTCGAGGTCCGCATAGGTTTCGCTCAGCACGCGCTCCGTGCGCTGCAGCTCGTCCACCAGCGGGCTCGCCGCGCCGACGCTTGCGGCGAGCTTCTTGCGGAGACCTGCGACCTCGCGCAGGAGTGCGCCTTGTACCTCGGCGGCGGCGGCCAGGCGCCCGCGGGAAAGCACGATTTCCCCGACGAGGTTCAAGAGCTGGTCCACCTTCGCGAAGTCGATGCGGAGCGTGGCCTGGGCGGCCGCCGCCGCCCGTGGCTTGGGGGCCGCGCCCCGCAGCGGCGCCACCGGTGCCGCCGCCACCACCCGCGGCCGGCCGGGATCCTCGAGCCGCGCGAGCACGCCGCTCACGTCCACGTCGATGGGCTCCCGCGCTCGGGCGCGATCCACGATGGCCTTGAGCACGTCCAGCGTCTCGAGCAACAGGTCCACCAGGTTCTTGTCGACCTGACGCTTTCCGTCGCGTAGCTCGCCGATGCGATCTTCCGCCAGGTGCGCGACGCGGTTCATCTTCTTGAGCCCGGCGAACGCGCTCGAGCCCTTCAGCGTGTGCAAGTCGCGGAAGATCTCGCCCACGAGCTCCTTGTCGCCGCCGCTCTCCTCCAGCACCAGCAGGCGCTCCGACAGGCCCTCGAGGCGTTCCACGCATTCGTCCAGGAACGCGGCGATCATGTCCTCGGCGAGGGTCGGCTCCCACACGCTGTCGTCGCTGGGGTCCGTCGTCGCAGGCGCCGCGACCGGCGCTTCGGCGACCCCGACGCCGAGGGAACGCGCCTGCTCGATGAGCTCCGTCTCGTTCACGCGCGCGCCGGACTCGTCGCCGTGGCCGAGCGCCTCGGCGGAGGACTCCAAGGTGTCGAGCGCCGCATCGAGCTCCCCGCGCTCGACGTCCACCGCATAGGCCGCCGCGCGCGCCAATGCGCTCACGCCTTCCGCGCCGAGCAAGGCGGCATCCACGGCGAAGGGCACCAGCGCCGCCGCGAGCTCAGCGGCGCGGTCCGCACCGTCGAGATCGAGCGCCGCCCGCGCCGCCTCGATACGAGCCGGGGCCAGGGCGAGGAACAGCTCGTAAAGCTCCGCCGAGTCGCTGCTCACAACGGGACGGTAGAACATCCGTGGGCGGAGCGGGAGGTCCCGCGCCGGACCGACAAACCTGGGCACACGGCGCCCCCGATTCCGTGGTACGCCCGGAACGTGAGTGAAAGCGACAGAGCCCCGAATATCGCCATCTTTTGTGACTACGAGAACGTGGCCATCGGCGCGCGGGATGCCAAGTACGACGCCTTCGACATCTCCCTCGTGCTCGAGCGTCTGCTCGACAAGGGCAAGATCGTCGTCAAGAAGGCGTACTCCGACTGGGAACGCTACAAGACCGCGCGGCGGCCGCTGCACGAGGCGGGCTTCGAGCTGATCGAGATCCCCCACGTGTCCTACTCCGGGAAGAACTCCGCGGACATTCGTCTCGTCGTGGACGCCCTGGACCTCTGTTACACCAAGGGCCACGTGGACATGTTCGCGGTGGTCAGCGGTGACAGCGATTTTTCGCCGCTCGTGAACAAGCTTCGCGAGAACGACAAGATGGTGATCGGCGTGGGAGTGAAGAACTCCAGCAGCGACCTCTTGATCGAGAACTGCGACGAGTTCATCTACTACGACGACTTGGTGCGGGAGAAGCCCAAGGCCGGGGACAAGCAGAGCCGCTCCCGCGGTGGCGGTCGCAAGAAGGCCAGCAAGGCCAGCAAGAAGGCCTCGCCGGAGGACGCTCAAGAGGAGAAGCGATCGCAGGAAGGGCTCGAGCTGGTGCTCGACACGGTGGACGCGCTGTTTCGCGAGCGCGACGACACGCTGTGGGGCTCGATGGTGAAGCAGACGCTGAAGCGCAAGAAGCCGACCTTCAGCGAGACCTTCCACGGTTACCGAAACTTCAATGAGCTCCTGGAGGACGCCCAAGAAAAGGGCCTCTTGGAGCTGCAGAAGGACGAAAAATCAGGGGGCTACCTGATCTTGGGCTTCGGCCCCAAAGCGTAGGAGTCGGCGCATGGGCTACGGGCGCAGCGCGGATCGATTCGCAGGCGCGATGTCACGCCTGCTGCACCTCCGGGGAGCCAAGGAAAACACCATCGGCTACCTGCATCAGTACCTGGACCTGGCTCCGGACCAGCTGTTCCCGGTACCGAAGCCGATCACGGATCTGCGAATCCAGCGCACGCTGCTCGATCGCGCGATGCGCACCTCCACGCTCACCTGGACCAGCACGCACGAAGTGGTGTGCTCGCGCTACCGGCGGCGCCACGAGAGCGAGTACAAGAAGAACCTCGTGGCGCACGCGCGCTGGATCCGCCCCGCTGGGGAGCAACGCAAGACGGCGCTCATCTACGTGCACGGTTGGCTCGAGCCCGGCTCTTGGGCGGAAGAGTCCACGCTGTTTCGCAAGTGGTCCCGGGAGCTCAGCGTGGACATCTTGCACGTGGCGCTGCCCTTCCACGGCTCCCGCAAGCCGAAGGAAGCGCTGTTCTCCGGCGAGTTCTTCTGGACGGCGGATCTGGTGCGCTCCATGGAGGGCGTGCGTCAGGCCGCCTGCGATACTCGCGCGCTGATGGCGTGGCTTCGGAATCACGGCTACGAGCGCGTGGGCGTCACGGGCATCAGCCTGGGCGGCGCCATCACCATGCTGCTCGCCTGTCTGACCCCCACGCCAGATTTCGTCGTCCCCATCATCTCGCACTTGGAGCTCGAAGCCGCCGTGGAAGAAGCGCCCATCTTATGGCGCATGAAGGCGGACCTCGAGCGCTGGGGTATCGACGCCGAGCAGCGCCGGGACTTGTTTCGGCGCCTGGGGCTCTCCAGCGCCCTGCCCAAGCTGGCGCCCGAGCGGCAGCTGTGGATCCAGGCGCGGGAGGACGTCTACATCGACGCTGCCCTGGCCGAGGCGCAGTGGACGCAGTGGGGCGAGCCCAACATCTTGTGGATCGAGGGCGGCCACATGACCTTCCCGCTGCACATCGATCGCATCACCCAGCGCATCGACGACTTCTTGGCGTCGTTCTAACCCGCGGCGATCATTTCTTGTCGGTCCGCCGCGGAACCACGCGGTTCGCAGGCAGCGCTATGGGGCGGCTTTGATGCGTTTGGCGGGGGTGCGCTTGATGGTGACGCGGATCACCTCTTCGCCCCGCAGCACCGTGAGCTTCACGGGCTCGTCCACGGCGCCGGAGAGCACCTGGTGGACGCGCTTCTGATCGAGCATGCGCACGTCCATGCCGTCGATGGTCAGGATCTGATCGCCTGCTTCGAGCCCCTGCTTTTCCGCCCCGAGACCCTTGGGCGCGTCGTGCACCACCAGGTGGCCGCGGGGGTCCTGCGCCAGCACGGCGCCGATGGTGCCCTTCTCGGGACCGCAGGCGCCGAGGGCCAGCGCGAGCAGCAGCGCGCGCCTCACGAGCGATAGCCCGCGTTCACGTCCACGTAGCCGTGACCGAGGTCACTGGTGAGATAGCGACCGCGGCCGGGACCGTCGCCCAGCGAAAGATCGATGGTGTAGCTCCGAGCTTTGAGCACCACGGCGGCGCGCTGCTCCGCTTCGACGCCCAGGGCGAGGCCGCCCTTGACGATGTCGATGCCGCCGATGGCGATCGCGGCGCGCGTCGGGTCGAAATGCACGCCCGAGCGGCCCGCCGCAGCGAGCAGTCGACCCCAGTTGGCGTCCTCGCCGAACAGGGCCGTCTTGACGAGCAGGGATGTCGCGACGGTGCGGGCGATAGCGCGGGCGTCCGCGTCGTTCGCGAGGCCCGCGACGCGGATTTCCGCGACGTGGCTCGCGCCCTCGCCGTCCGCCACCATGGACCGCGCGAGCGCGTCGCAGACGGAAAACAGGGCCGGCTCGAGCTGTGCCCGGGTGGCGTGCCGGCCCGTGGCGCCGGTGGCGAGAGCGATGACGCAATCGTTCGTACTGGTGTCGCCGTCCACGGTGCAGGCGTTGAAGGTGACGTCCACGGCGCCCGCGAGGGCCGACGCCAGCGTGGGTTGGTCCACGACGGCGTCGGTGAAGACGAAGCCGAGCATGGTGGCGTGCGGCGGCCCCATGTCGGGGTGGATCATGCCGGCCCCCTTGGCGATGGCGAGCAGGGTGATGGGGCCTTCCGCGGTGGACACCGTCTCGGCGGCGACCTTGGGCCAGCGGTCCGTCGTCATGATGGCGCGCGCGAAGGCTTCCCAGCCGTCGGGGCGTAGACCGTCCACGAGGTCGCCGGCGCGCGACGCGATCTTGTCCGCGGGCAACAGCGCGCCGATCACTCCGGTGGATGCCGGCAGCACCGCTTCGGGCTCCACGCGCAGCACTCGCGCCACCGCTTCCGTCGATGCATGGGCCGCCGCGACGCCCGGCTCCCCGGTGCAGGCGTTGGCGCACCCACTGTTCACCACGATCGCCCGCGCGCTGCCCGCCCGAACGCGCGCCTCGGTGACGAGCACGGGCGCCGCGCGCACGAGATTCCGCGTGAGCACCGCCGCCACCGTGGCCGGCCGATCCGCAACGGCCAGGGCCACGTCCGCGCGGCCGTCCTTGCGAATCCCGGCGGAGAGCGCCGAAAACGACAGGCCGCCCACCGTGACGCCCGACGGCAAGTGGCCGTAGCCCGACGACGCGCCTGAGGATGCTTCCGTCATGGCTCTGCGCCATACCTCGTCGCGCCGCCGGCCGCACGCGGCCCGAGCTCCAAGCCACCACGCCTCTCGACCCAAGCTGCGAAACTGGCTTTCGAAGAAAGCAGACGGAGCCAGCTTGGGGATTTGAGCCGATCGACCCAGGGTCTCGAGCTAGCGGTTCGAAGTGCCGGTCACCGGGTTATCGCACCGAACAGAGGCCGAAGACCCAAGCTACACTTTGGTTCTCGGAAGAGAACAGACGGAGCCAGCTTGGGGATTTGAGCCGGCCGAGCAAGAGTCTCGAGCTAGTGTCGGAAGGTACCGACGAGGGGGTTATCGCACCGGACAGAGGCCGAAGACCCAAGCTACGAAACTGGCTTTCGAAGAAAGCAGACGGAGCCAGCTTGGGGATTTGAGCCGGCCGAGCAAGAGTCTCGAGCTAGTGTCGGAAGGTACCGACGAGGGGGTTATCGCACCGGACAGAGGCCGAAGACCCAAGCTACGAAACTGGCTTTCGAAGAAGGCAGACGGAGCCAGCTTGGGGATTTGAGCCGGCCGAGCAAGAGTCTCGAGCTAGTGTCGGAAGGTACCGACGAGGGGGTTATCGCACCGGACAGAGGCCGAAGACCCAAGCTACACTTTGGTTCTCGAGAGAGAACAGTCGGAGCCAGCTTGGGGATTTGAACCCCAGACCTGCGGTTTACGAAACCGCTGCTCTACCACTGAGCTAAGCTGGCCGGAATTTGGGGCGGCGAGCATACGCGCGCGGTCAGTCGAGTCAAGAGGCGAAGTTTCCGGCCTTGGCGTGGCGTTTCTCGAGGTTCCGCGGCGGACCGACAGCCCCAAGCGTCGGGAGCTCGGCGTAGCGTTTCTCGAGGTTCCGCGGCGGACCAACAGCCCCAAGCGTCGGGAGCTCGACACCCGCTTCAGCCAAGCGGACGCTCAACGAGCGGAGGGGTGCTCCTGCATGAGGCCCGGACCGGGCACGAAGCTCGGCGAGATGAGACCGCCGGCGTACTTCCAGTTCTGCATGATCAAGCTCAGAGCAGGGGCGACGGGGGGCGGAGCTTGGGCGCGGCTTTCGATCGGGACCGTCCAACCATCGAAGGCGTGGGCGCTGGAAAACTCGTCGACCCAGTTCTTCTTCACGGAGCCCGCGATGCAGTGGCGCCGGGCGTTGTTGAGCACGTAGGCAAGGACGTTGCGCATGTCTCGTGCGTCGTGGACCACTCGGCTGAAGAAGCGATCCGCGAACACCTTGCCACGACGCTGCATGACGGCGTTCAACCCCTTGGCGATGCGGATGGAGATGCCCTGAAGCGCGCGCGAGAGCGCTTGCCGACTTTCCGCCTCTGCCACCAGATGCACGTGGTTGCTCATCACGGCGAAGTGCACGAGCCGAAACCCGTTGCGCTGTTGCCAAGCGGCGAACGCCTTCTGGATCACGCGGAAGCAGCGCTTGGACCGGAGCTTGTACACGTGCTTCTGCACGCGCAGGGTGACGTGGACGGCAACGTCCGCGCTGGTGTCCCCTCGTTGGAGATGCGCGACGCCGCTCTCACGCCGCCGTGGACGCCCTGCGCCCGCGCGCCGCCCGCCCCAGCCGCGCTTTCTATCGCTGGGGAGCTGATGACGGGGGGCTGACGGATGCGCGCGCATCTTGAATCTGGCATATATTGACACGCGGTGGGCGATGCGCAAGTGCGTTGTCCGCACCTTTGTTTTTTTGTGTTGGTGCGGCGCGGAAGCGACGGGGTGCGCGGCGCGGGAGCGACGGGGAGCGACGGGGTGCGCGGCGCGGAAGCGACGGGGTGCGCGGCGCGGAAGCGACGGGGTGCGCGGCGCGGAAGCGACGGGGTGGGCGGCGCGGGAACGACGGGGTGGGCGGCGCGGAAGCGACGGGGTGGGCGGCGCGGGAGCGCGTCAGGCGGCGTCGCGCATCAGCTCGACGCCGTCGAGCTCCGTGCAGATGCGACGCGCTTGGCGGACGTCGCTCTCGTCGTCGAGCCGCACGGTGACGATGGTGGACGGCGGCAGGTCGCGCGTCGCGTCTTCGGTCTTCTTCTGCTGCGCGTCGAGCCGTGCCATCGCGCCCACGAAGAAGCCGATGATGGCGCCCATGCCGCCGGCGGCGAGGGCGATGCCGATCTTCAGCGGTCCATTGCCCACGGCTTCCAAGAACAAAACGGTGACGAGCCCCACGCCGAAGCCTGCGGCAATGCCTAGGACCATCGACAGCGGGACCTTCTTCGTGCGCATCACGGTGTCGGACGGCTTGGTCGTCTTCTCCACGATCAATGGTTCTTCCACCTCGGGTAGATGGTCGCGGAGTCGAGCGAGGGCGTCGTCGGCGTGTGCGCGGTCTGGGAATCCGAATACGACGTTCATGCCGTCGAATTCACGCAGCATCCGTGCCACTCATGCGGACGGCCAAAGGCCGGGGAAGGTGCGCGATGCGCGCTGCGTGACCGAGCGGATCCGCCCGCTGCGGCGGATCGTGACACGCGGCAATCCGCCATGGAATTCGGCGGGGCCGGACATTTGTAGTCGAATCGCGTAGATTCTCTCTCGAGCTTCGACGTGACTCTCGCTACGCCATCCATCGCTCCGGGAACCGTGCTTGCTGGCAAGTACGAGGTGGTCCGGCTTCTCGGACAGGGCGGCATGGGCGTGGTGGTGGAGGCGAAGCACCTGCAGCTGCACGAGCGGGTGGCGCTGAAGTTCCTGCTGCCGGAGTACGCGGGGAGCGGGGAGGCGGCGGAGCGCTTTCTCCGCGAGGCGCGGGCCGCGGCGAAGATCAAGAGCAGCCACGTGGCCCGCGTGGTGGATGTCGGCACGCTGGACGGCGACTTGCCGTACATGGTGATGGAGTTCCTGGACGGCACCGACGCCGCGGTGCGTCTCGAGCGCGGCGTGCTGTCCGTGGAGGATGCCGTGGACTACGTGGTGCAGGCCTGCGACGCCATCGCAGACGCGCATGCGCAGGGCATCGTGCATCGCGACCTCAAGCCCGCCAACCTGTTCGTGAGCCAGCACTCGGATGGCTCGCCCATGGTGAAAGTGCTCGACTTCGGCATTTCCAAGGTGGTGGGGGACGACAAGGTCGACAGCCTCACGCGCACGACGGCGACGGTCGGATCGGCGCTGTACATGTCGCCGGAGCAGATCAAGCAATCCCGCTCCGTGGATCACCGCACGGACATCTACGCCCTCGGCGTCACGCTGTATGAGCTGTTGGCCGGGCGGCAGCCGTTCATCGCGGACAACTTCCCCGCGTTGTGCGTGGAGATCGCGACCGGAGCCCCGACGCCGCTCCGCGAGCTGCGCCCGGATGTCTCCCCCGAGCTCGCTCAGGTCCTCGAGCGCGCCTACGAACGCGACCGCGAGCGGCGCTTCCAGAGCGTGGCGGAGCTGGTCGTGGCGCTCGCTCCTTGGGCGCCCGCCCGCTCGCACACCATCATCCAGCGCTTGGCGCGCGCCGGAGGAATGCAGCCCGCGGCAGCGACCGGCATGCTGCCGCACCCCGCGGGAGTGACGGCGGCGTACGACCCTTCCACCAACGCGTCGTTCGCCCAATCAGCCACCAACGCGCCGATGACGGCGCCCCGCAAGACCACGTCGGTGTGGCTGCCGGTCGCCATCGGCGGCGGTCTGCTGGTGGTGTTGTCCGCTGCCGCCATCGGCGTGATGGGTGTGGTTCGCGGCTCGACGGCTGCCCAGGCGCCCGCTTCGGCGGAGCCCCTGGAGTCCGCGCTGCCCGCGCAGGTCGAGCCGCTGGCGTCCGCGGCGCCCGTCGAGTTCGCGCCCAGCGCCGACCCCGCGCCCAGCGCCGAGGCACCGCCCAAGGCTGCCGCACCGCCCAAGCCTCAGGCCGTCACACCGAAAGCCGCCCCCAAGGCGGAGCCCCCGGCGCCCAAGCCGGCCGCGACCCCCGCCCCTGCTCCCACGCCAAAGAAGTACGATGCATACGATGTTCGCTAATCGCCTGCTCGCCGCCGCCTGTCTGTGTCTCGCCCTGGCCGCTATCACGACCTCGGCGCACGCCGGCGACAAGGCCCTGGCGGAGTCGCTGTTTCGCGCCGGTCGTCAGCTGATGGAAGCAGGCAAGACGGAAGAGGCCTGCAAGAAGTTCGCTGCGAGCAACGCCCAAGATCCGTCGCCGGGCACCCTGCTGAACCTGGCAGCCTGCAACGAGAAGCTCGGGCGCACCGCCACCGCCTGGGCCAATTTCAAAGAGGCGGCCACCATGGCCCACGATCGCGGCCGCAGCGAACAGCAGACGGCGGCGGAAGAAGGCGCCGCGCGCCTGGAGCCGGGCCTGTCCAAGCTGCAGATCAACGCCCCCGACGAGCGGCCGGAAGGCTTCAAGGTGACGCGCGGGGAGACGGAGCTGTCGGAAGGATCCTTTGGCGTGCCGCTGGCGGTGGACCCCGGAGATCACGAGATCGAAGCGAGCGCACCGGGCCATGCGCCGTGGAAGACCACGGTCTCGATCGGCCGGTCCAAGGACCAGCGCACGGTCACGATACCGGCCCTCCGGAAGCTTCCGGAAGCAGCGGCGCCGCCCCCCGGCGCGGAGGGAGGGGACGCCCGCATGGACACCGCCACTTCCGGCACCGACAACAAGACCCTCGGCTACGTGCTCGCGGGAGTGGGCGGAGCCGCGCTGATCGGCGGGGGTATCTTCGGGATCCTGGCGCAGAAACAAGCCAGCGATGCCCAGGACGATCCCAGCCTGTGCCCTGACAAGAAGTGCACGCCGGCGGGGCGCGACGAGATCGACGCTGCCGAATCCAAAGCGCTCATCTCCACCATCGGCGTCGGCGTCGGGGTAGCCGCCATCGGCGCCGGAGTGGTTCTGATCCTCACCAGCGGTGACGCGAACAAGGCGTCGAAGGGGCCGCAGGTGGCGCCGCTCGTCGCGCGGCGGGGCGGCGGGCTCAGCCTATCCGGCAGCTTCTGAGCGGACCCAGCGGGTTCTCACGGCGGTTGCACCGAGGATGATGGCGCCCCCGGCGATGGCCCAGCCGCCCGGGGTCTCGCCGTGCCACACGAAGGCCCAGATCGGATTGAGCACGGGCTCGACCAGCAGCAAGAGCGACGCCTCCAGCGCCGGCACGTCGCGAAGGCCGCGGGACAGGAGCCAGTACGACATGCCGATCTGAACCACGCCCAAGTAGCCGATGGCAGCGAAGTCCGTCGGCGTGGCGTGAGCGATGGGCAGCGCGAAGGGCAGCGTGACGACGAAGGCGATGACGTTGCCCGCCAGCACCCCGGTCATGTTGTCCGGGGCGTATCCGCGGGCGTCAGGGCGCGAGAGCCAGCGGAGCCCGAGCACGGTGAATGCCCACGCCACTCCCGCTCCGGCGGCCACGATGTTTCCGAGCAGTGGGTTCGGGGCCAGTCGATCCGGCGGGCGCACGCCAACGAAGAACAGCGAAAGACCGAACGCCAGCACCAG
Organism: Polyangiaceae bacterium; assembly: GCA_020633235.1. NCBI lineage: Bacteria > Pseudomonadati > Myxococcota > Polyangiales > Polyangiaceae > Polyangiaceae bacterium. Next base: position 825,834 of record JACKEA010000001.1, read on the forward strand.
GAGGTAGGGAACGTCCCTGCGCTGCATCCGCTCCTGGAGCAACCAGGGCGATGCCAGCAGCACGTACAGCGGTGCGGTGGACTGCAGGAAGATGGTGTTGGCGGCGGTGGTGAGCTTGTTGGCCAACACGAAGGACACCATCGTCGCGCCGTAGGCGACGCCGACGATCAACGAGCGGCGGGACATGCCCCGGCGGGCTGCCGGCAACAGCAACAGCAGCACCACTGCGGCCACCGCGGAGCGCAGGCAGGCCACCTGCCAGGCGCTCAGGGTGGTCGCCTTGATGGCGGCCCCGCCGGTGGAGAAAGTGGCGGCGGCCGCGATCACGAGCGCGCGCGCTCGCGGCGCGCTCCGCTCGGTCACGTCATTCCGCGGCCGCGGCGTCGGGGATGCGATACATCAGGCCGCCCCATCCGGAGAGGTACTCGTCCAGCGCCCCGCCGGCGACACGGGCCGCCCCGGCGTCCGGCTTCAGGCTGAAGAAGTAGCGGCGGAAATCAAAGCCCGCCACGATGGACAGGCCGCTCACGACCTCGTAGCCGCCCATCAACCCGGCATCCACGCCACCGCCCGTGGCGTTGGGGAACCAGGCGTCGGATTCGAGGTCTCCGGTCCCGAGCAGGTAGCGGTATCCGAAGTGCGCGCCCAGCGTCACCTTGGAGACGCGCACTCGACCGTCCAGGCCGAGGCGCACGTACTGGTAGTCGACGTCGGGGACCAAGGGGTTTTGCGGATCGTCGTCGACCGTGAAGCTGTGCCGGCCGTAGCTCGCCTGCACGCCGAGCTCGTTCAGCTCGAACGGGACGCGCACGCGCAGTCCGCCGTACCAGGAGCGCATGCTCGAGGTCAGGTCCTTTCCACCGGACACCTTGCTCTTCAGCGCGAACCCCTGCTCGAAGCCACCGGCCAGGCCGATGTTGGCGGCGAAGCTGTCGGTGAAGTGCGCCGCGGGATACCAGCGGAGCCATACGAACGCGGCCGGCGCGGCGCTCAGCTTGTAGGAGCGGAGCGAGTCGAAGAGATCGTCGGTGTAGCGGAAGTTCCGGGAGAACGCGCGCATGCCCGCGCCGATCTCCAGCGGCGACGGGCGCCCGCCCGCCGCGGCCGGCTCCTCGTCTTCCTCTTCCTCATCGGCGGGCTTCTCTTCTTCGTCGGCCGCCGTGTCGGACGCCCCTTCTTCCCCCGGGATGGTCTCCGCCGGGGGCTCCGGCGCCTTGGCCCGCGAGAGCGACGCGGCGACCTTCTTGCGCAGGTCCCGCGCGATCACGCGGCGGAGCGCGCCTTTTGAGCCCGCCTTCAACGTGAACTCGCTGAGGGTCTCGCCGTCGGCGCCGTTCTTCACGGCGATCTTCACTTCGTTCGCCTTCTTGCTCGTCACCGTGCCGGCGACGAACGCCTTGGCGCCTACGGCCTTCAGCGCATCCGGACCCGACTCGGAGTCCACGCCCTCGGCGTCGGTCAGATCGACCTTCTTGTCGCGCTTCAGCGCCGACACCACGTAGCCCCGGATGGCCTTGCCCTGCGGCCCGCTGAACTCGAGCACCACGACGCCGCCGCCTCCACCGGGGGACTTCGCGTCCTTCAGGCTGTTGCCGATCTCCTTGAAGACGACCTTCTCCACCTTCTCGGTGAGGGCGTCCTGGCTGTCGGCGCGGAACTTGTGGCTCTCGCCGACCTCGCCGTCCTTGCCGCTCCGAAGCCGGAGGGTGACCTCCCAGGACTTACCGCCGCCCTTGACGCTGCCCTCGACCACCATCGCCACGCCGAGCTTCTGCCCCGCGGCCTTCACGCCGTCGGCACTGCTCACGTCCCCTGCGGCATCCGCGCTCACCAGGTACAGCTCCGAGTGGCCGTCGAGGCCGCGCAGCACGGCGGCGCGCACGGCGTCGCCACCATCGCCGGAGATTTCACCCACCACCACGCGGGTGCCACCCTCGGCCCAAGCAGTGGCCGGCGACAACAACGCCAGTACGCACGCCAAAGCTGCGCACAGTGCGATCGTGAAGCGCTGCATCAGTCGGTCCCCGCGTCCTGGGGCTGTCCGCTCCCGGTCAGTCCGTTCACATACTCGGTGATGCACGCTTTCTCCTGAGCGGTGAGGGAACCGGTGAGGGGCATGGGGTCGCCGCAGGGGGCGGGGGTCGCGAGCTTCTCGAGCAGCAGGCTCTGGCTGGGGTTGGCCGAGTCCACCAGCACGTGGCCGCTGCAGTCGGTGGAGGTGGACGTCTGATCCAACAGCCGACTCGCCAGGCCCGGAGAGGCGAGGTCGAGGTTGCCCGCGGGATCCTGCGCGTCGTGGCAGATCTTGGTGGCGCATCCGCTACCAGTCGCCTTGCCGAGGATGTCGGTCTCGACGTTGGTGCCGGGGGGGCAGCTGCCCCCACCGCCGCTACTGCCGCCTTCGCGGAAGTCTTCGGGATTGTCCAGGGTACCGGGGCAGCCGGAGAGCGCGACCGCGGCGAGAAGCAGGAGGATTCGACTCTTCACGGTTCGCGATTCTAGCTGGACTGTACGCCCTGACTGGAGAGGAATTTCATAACGCGACCCTTGAGTCACCACCCACCCCTGCCAGCAGGCTGGAGGAATGATGCGTTTCCGTCATATCGCGGGTGTTCTTTTCGTTGCTGTGGTCGCGTTCGCGGGATGTGGAGGCTCCGACGAATCTGCCAATAGCCCCGACGGTTCCGCGGGCAGCGGCGCCTCTGCGGGGAGCGGTGGAGGCTCGGCCGGCTCGTCGACCGGTGGCGGCTCCGGCACTGGCACGGGCGGCGCGGGTCAGGACGGCGGCGGCGGCACCAGTGGCACCGGAACCGGCGGCGCTGGGACTGGGGGCACCGGCACCGGCGGAACCGGCGCCTGCGTGCCCGCGAAGTGCCAGGGCAAGCTCTACGCTTGCGGCGACTGCATCGACAACGACAACGACGGCAAGGTCGACATGGAGGATCCGGATTGTCTCGGACCCTGTCACAACGCCGAGAATACCTATTACGGATCAATCCCTGGTCAGGCGGGTCCCGCCTGCACCGTCGATTGCTACTTCGATCAGGACTCGGGCTCGGGCAACGACGACTGCCACTGGAACCACGAGTGCGATCCCCTTTCGGTAGCGCCGAACTACCCGCCGGAGGGTCCCGGTTCCACTTGCGCGTACGACCCGAACGCGAACACCCCTGGCACCAGTCAGAGCTGTACGCAGCTCATGGACAAGCAGTCAAATGCCTGTCTGAGCTTCTGCGGCGACCTCACGCCCAACGGCTGCGACTGCTTCGGCTGTTGCAATCTGCCCGCCGGCGGCAACCAGTGGGTCTGGCTCGGCTCCGAGAAGAGCGGCGTCGGCTCCTGCACGTTGAAGGACGTGAACGACCCCACCAAGTGCCAGCCCTGCACTCCGGTCAAGGGCTGTCTCAACACGTGCGAGAAGTGCGAGCTGTGTCTGGGGAAGACGGAGCTCCCGCCGGAGTGCTCGCCGCCGCCCCCGGATGCCGGCACGGGCGGTAGCGGCACGGGCGGCACGGGCGGCTCCGGCACCGGTGGTACCGCCGGCAGCGGCGGCTCTTGCGGTGGTCAGATCTGCCCGGTGGGCAAGCAGCCCTGCGGCCTGTCCTGCCAGCCCGCGTGTCCTTCGGGTCAGTTCTGCCTGACGGGCTGCTGCACCGCCGTTCCGACCTGATCACGGCGCGCAGGCGCGGGGCCATCGGTCCCGCGCCGCGGGCGAGTTACGAAGCGCGCTTCGATGCGCTAAGAAGCTCGCGCCATGGAAGCCACCGCTCCCGAGTCCGCGGCCACCCGGCGCGTCGTCCACGCGCTCTCGGTCTTCGTGTTCGTCGCCGTCGCCGTCGTGCTGTACGCGTTCCCGGGCCGCACCGCCCCGCACTCCCCCGGCGTGCTGCCCACCATCAACGCCCTGCTCAACGGCAGTGCCGGCGTGTTCCTGGTGCTGGGCTTCGTGTTCATCAAGAAGCGGCAGATGCGCGCGCACCGGGCCTGCATGCTCGTGGCCTTCGGGCTCTCGTCGGCGTTCTTGGTGACGTACCTGCTGCACCACGCCCAGGTCGGCTCGGTGAAGTACCAAGGCGTGGGCGCCATTCGCACGCTGTACTTCGCGATGCTCATTCCCCACGTGATCCTGGCCGGCGTGGTCGTGCCGCTGGCGCTGTTCACCATCTACCGCGGGTGGACCGGGCGCTTCCCCGCGCACAAGAAGATCGCGAAGATCACGCTGCCGCTCTGGCTCTATGTTTCCGTGAGCGGCGTGATCTTGTACTTCATGCTGTATTCCTGAGCCGTGCCGGCGCAGCGCGACGGGGATCGCGCCGCACCAACAAAGGCAGACGGATCCAGCTCCTGATTTTCGTTTGGGTGTTGGTCCGGCGCGATGCCCGTCGAGTCACGCCGGCCGCGTCGGGTCGAACACGGTGGCCCGGGACTCGAGCACTCCGCCATCCACCGTGACGGCCACCACCATGCCCGTCTCTGCCAAGAGGCTGATGAACGGTGCTTGCCAGGTGGAGTTTTCCCACAGTCGCTTCCACGGGCGCCGCGAACGGCAACCCCACACGGAACCGGCGCCGGCGGCCCACTCGTTGCCAAGGACGTCGATGGCCACGGAGGCGAGATCGGGATCGCCCTCCAGGTTCTGCACTTCCACGCGATCTCGCTCCACTCGCAAGAGCGCGCCCTTGGTGCCCACGGCGATGGCGATGCGCCGCTCCGGGCGGCTGGTCGCGGCCAAGAGCGCGCGCCCCTCGGGGACCTCCAGCGGCTCGAGGGTCCACTGCAAGGGTCGGTAGATGGCCGCGTAGGCCTTGCCCTGCACGGCGCGGCCGACCACCAGCCAGCGTTCGTCGTCGATGCGCGCGATGTCGGAGATGCTGGCGGCGTCTTCCACCACGGTGGGTCGAAGCCAACGCTTGGCGACGATGCCGTGGAGCAGGGGAGGGCCCTCCGCCTGCTCGCCGACCACCACACACATGTCCTTCGGATCCCCGTGGGCGTCGGTGAAGCGCACGGACTCGTGCTGACTCAGGCTCGAGTCCAGGCTGTCGTCGCCGTACTCGCCGAGCAACCCGCGATCGCCGCCCACCAGCCAACGCGTCGCGCTCAGGCGGCGCACGAAGCGGATCTGGGATGGATCCGTGAGGCCGGTAGTGGACGCCGGCGCCCAGCGCACGCCGTCCCAATACACCAGGCCACGGGTGCTGGCCGCCAGGCAGTGCCCGCTGGCGTTCCAGGCCACGCTGGTGAGCAGCCGATCGTCGCCCGGTGGGTGGCGCATGGTCCAGGCCGACTTCACGGACGGATCGCCGCTGGCGAACAGCTCCATGCTGGTGATCCAGCGGCGGCTCGGCTTGCTGGAGCGCGACTCGTCCTCGATCCAGGGCAGCAGGCTTTCGGCGAACAGCTTGGCGCTGCGGGGGCGCTGGGCGGGATCCGGTGCGGTGGCCCGCGCGAGCGCCAGATCGATGGCCTGACAAGCGGCTTCCCGCGAGCGGAGCTCCGGGCACAGAGTGGCGGCGTCGAGCAGTGAGCGGCGCTCCGGCGTGCCCGCGGCGACCAAGGCCTGGGTCGGCGTGCTGACCTCGAAGTAGCGCTGGCCGGTGAGCACGAAGTACACGATGCCGGCGAGGGAGAACACGTCACTCTGCGGCCCGACGGGAGCGTTGCCGCCGATCTGCTCGGGTGCGATGTAACCCGGCGTGCCGACGATGGCGTCGCCGAAGGTGGCGGCCAGCCCCATGGGCCGGGCGATGCCGAAGTCGCTGATCTTGAACATCTCGCTGTCCCCGGAGCCGCAGCACAGGACGTTGCCCGGGGTGAGATCGCGATGCACCACGCCCACGGCGTGAATTTCCGTGAGCCCTCGCGACAAGCTGTCGAGCAGGTGGCGCGCGCGCGTGGGGTCGAAGGCATAGCGTGTGGCGCTCACGGAGTGGCCGACGCGATCTTCCAGCGTGGTGCCCTCCACGCCGCCGTTGACGTACTCGAGGGCGATCCACGGCAGCTGCAGGCTGCGCCCGAAGTAGGCGAAGCTCACGCTGCCGGTGTCCATCAGCCGCACCACGAAGGGCGTTGGCGGCACCCGCTCGTTGAGGCGGCCGAGGGCCACCGCTTCCTTCTTGACGATGGTCTGCGCGTGATCCCCGCTCTCCATCACGAGTCGCGGCAGGATGACCTTGACCACCACCGGCGACTGTCCGTCCGGCGCTTGGCGGGTCGCGAAATAGGCGACGGCGGTTCCGCCTTGCCCCAGCACGCGTTCAATCTGATAGCGCACGCCGCCGTGCACCTCGGAAGGAAGCTCCGTGCCCACGAAGGGGAGACCGGGGCTGCTGCCGGCGCTGGGCTGCATGGCTCCAGCATACCGCGTCGGCCAGCGCCACAATGTAGTGAAATTCAGCCGAGCCGCCGGGCGACGTCGCGGATCGCGGCGGCGATCTCTCCAGGCACTTCTTCCTGCAGGAAGTGGCCGGCGTTGGTGACCGTAACGCGAGCGTCGGGCAGCAGGCGTTGGACGTGGCGTCGAACGCGTCCGAGCACCGGATCGCGGTCGCCCCACACGATGGCCGTTGGTCCGTCGAAGGTCTCCACCAAGTTCTGACAGCGGGACAGCGCGGGGATGGAAGGGTGCTCGGGACCGTTCGGGACCATGCGTGCCAGCGCCAGGGGCGCCACGCGATCTCGCAGGTGTCGGAGGGGATAGCGGTACGCTTTGGCGATCTCTCCACCGATGCTCGAGCGATCCCCCTGGGCGGCCCACAGTGCGATCTGCGGAAAACCGAGGACGCGAAACGCCAAGTCGCTGGCGACGGGCGCGCGGGCGAAGCGATGAAACGCCGTCGGTCGGAATCCCGGACGCGGAGGGCCCACCACGGTGTTCAAGATCACGAGGCCCGCGAGGCGCTCGCGTCGATCCGCGAAGGCGCGCAACCCGATGGGACCGCCCCAGTCCTGACCCACGAAGATGACGTCGCCCAGGTCCAGCGCGTCGATCAGGTCGCGCAGCCAGGCGCCATGGGCGTCGAGCTGGTGCGCGTCGGCGCGACGGGGCTTGTCGGAGAAGCCGAGGCCGACCAGGTCCGGCATGATCAGCCGGAGCGGCTCGTCGGCGAGGGCCGCGGCCACCCTGCGATACAGAAACCCCCAGGTGGGGTTGCCGTGTAGGAGCAGTACGGGGCGGCCGCTGCCGACCTCCATCACGTGCAGCGCCATGCCCGCGACGCGAACTCGGTAGCGCTCGAAGGGCAGCATGCGCTCGAGCCAAGGTGGCAGTGACGGCGCGCTGAGGCGTTGCATGGTGGGGACTCTACAAGCCCACGGGTTTGAGGCGAATGACGCCCGCTCCGGGGCGCACCCGGGCCTGGCACGCGAGGCGATTTTGCGGCGGACCATCGAGCAGCTCGAGCAGCTCGCGCTCGGCATCGCCTGGAGGCTCGAGCAGCTCCGCGCCTTCGAGCACCTCCACCTGGCAGGTGGCGCAGCTCGCGGAGCGACAGGAGAACGGGATCGGCGCGAGCACTTCGTCGGCGGCGTCCACCAGATCCCCTCCGTCCGGCAGGTCCACCTGCTTCTCACGACCCAGCGTGTTGGCGACGAATACGATGACGGGCACTTTTCGGCCGGGATGATACCCTGCCGCGCCATGCTTGCCCTGTCGAACGACGGCGGTCCGCATCTGACGCGGGATCAGCCCCGCCCGGAGCGTCCTCCGGGAGAGGTGCGTCTGCGGCTTCGGCTGGCGGGCGTGTGCGACACGGATCTGCAGCTCGCACGGGGCTACATGGGTTTTTCCGGCGTGCTCGGCCACGAGCTCGTGGGTAGCGTTGTGGAAGCCGACGACCCGGCGCTCCTGGGACGCCGCATGGTGACGGACATCAATGCGGCCTGCGGCGAGTGTGACGACTGCCGCGAGCGCGACGGTCACCACTGCGAGCGCCGCACGGTGCTCGGGATCCTGGGGCGAGATGGCGCCTTCGCCGAAGAGCTGGTGATGCCGTCGCGCTGTCTGGTGCCGGTGCCGGATTCCGTGCCGGACGACCACGCGGTGTTCGCCGAGCCCCTGGCGGCGGCGCTGCACGTGCTCGACGAGGTCGAAGCCGGCGCGCCGGTCACGGTGCTGGGTGACGGCAAGCTCGGACTGCTCATCGCCCTGGCGCTCGCCGGCGCCGGGGTGGCGACCACTCTCGTGGGGCACCACCGAGACAAGCTCGCCATCGCCGCTCGCGCAGGCGTGACGACGCTGCTCGAGGCGGAGCTCGGAGCTCGCCGAGCCCAGGTGGTGGTGGAGGCGACCGGAAGCCCCGGGGGTCTGTCTCTTGCCACCAGGATGTTGGTGCCGCGCGGAACCTTGATTTTGAAGACCACGGTGGCCGACGCGGTGCCCTTTGACGCGGCGCCCATCGTCGTGAACGAGCTCCGCGTCGTGGGCTCGCGCTGCGGCGATCTCCGCCGCGCCATCGCGGCGCTGGCGGAAGGGCGCATCGATCCCACGCCGCTGATCGTCGCGCGCTACCCGCTTTCGCGCGCGGACGAAGCGCTGGCCCACGCCGGCCGGCGGGGCACTCTCAAGGTGCTGGTGGAAGGAGTCTGACGGTGGCCGACGACCTCACCGTGGCGCCCGGGCTCGTGATCCCCGAGGCGGACCTGAGCTGGACCGCGGTGCGTGCCAGCGGGCCCGGCGGGCAGAACGTGAACAAGGTCGCCACCAAGGTGGAGCTGGTGTTCGACCTGCCGAACAGCGCGGCACTCACGCCGTCCGTTGCCGCACGCCTGCGCCGGGCCGCCGCCTCGCGCCTGGACGCCGAGGGTCGCATCGTGATCACGAGCCAGGTGACGCGCAGCCAATCGCGGAACTTGGAGGACGCGCGGGAAAAGCTCGCCGAGATGGTGCGCGCCGCGCTGGTGGTGCCGAAGAAGCGACGCCCCACGCGGCCGAGCCGCGCCGCCAAGGCGCGTCGCCTGGATACCAAGCGCAAGGACTCGGAAAAGAAACGTGCGCGCCGCCCCGTGCGCCGCGACGATTGACGTTACCGCGGCGCCCCGACAAGACCTCGTCAATCAGCGGGATTCGGCGTGACAGATCTCGTCCTGCCGCTTGGGGCACGAGATGCGCACGTGGAAATGATCGTCGTGGGGGCTCGAGTCCTCGGGCTGCTTGAGGAGCTTGGCCGCTTCCGTCACGTACTTCTTGTAGCGGTGGTGCTTGGCGGCGTAGCGCAGCAGGCGCGCCCGCAGCGGCATGTACACGAAGATGTGCGACAGGCCGGCGCGCTTGTCGCGCACCCAGGACTGCACCAAGAGCCAGTTGCGCCGCTCGTCGAACTCCATGCCGCTACCGTCCGTCGCCTTGCCGTTGGCGTCGAAGTGCACGAAGTGATCGAGGGTGACGGGCTTGCCGTTCTTGTCCACGGCGTAGAAGGCGACGTCCGCGTCGCGGCCGCTCTGATGGGAGCGGTGGCCGGCCAGCGGCCCGCCGTCCTTGTCCGAGAGATCTCCCACCAGCATCACCGAGCCGTGCGCGCCGCGCGCGACTTCCTTGGCGCTGCGGTAGAGCATCAGCACCAGCGCCGGGTGTCCGTAGGGGTGCGAGCCTTCCTTCAGGTGCAGGTACTGCCGCTTGCGGAGCTTCTTCGCCCGCACCTGCCAGCCGTGGTTCGGGTAGCCCACGGACAGGCTCATCAGGGTGAAGGGAGAGCGCTGGAATCGCTTGGGGAGCTCCCGTTCGGGCCCGGCCTGGGCGGGCAGCGACGCGACGAGGAGCGCCCCGAGCGCGAGGAATACGACGAGGGAGCGAGACACGACGGCCCCAGCGCTAGCAAGCGAAGTCGGGGTTCAGCAAGTCCTCGGCCGAAAAAAGTCGCCACAAGATCCGTGCCGGATCGCCCGAAATGCGGCCGAAAGTGTAGCATCCGGGGCCATGGCCGCTGCTTCAGCGCCTGCGACCACCCTGCGCCTCGCGGCCTTCGCCGGCGGGCCTGCCGCCGCGGCGGTCGCCGGCGTGGCCTGTCACTCCGCGGGTCTCCCGGCGCCGGCGTGTTGGACCGCCGTCGTCACGGCGTGGTGTGCGGTGTGGTGGGTGCTGGAGCCGATCCCGATCCCTGCGACCTCCCTGATCCCGTTCGTGGCCTTCCCCCTGCTCGGCGTCCTGGATCACAAGAAGGTGGCGACGGCCTACGGCCACACGTTGATCCTGCTCTTGCTCGGCGGCTTCTTGGTGAGCACCGCTTTGGAGAAGAGCGGAGCGCATCGGCGCCTGGCTCTGGGCATGGTGCGTCTCGTCGGCGGTCACAGCCACAAACGCCTGGTGCTCGGATTCATGCTGGCCACCACGCTGGCCAGCATGTGGATCAGCAACACGGCGGCGACGCTGATGATGCTGCCGGTAGCGATGGCGTTGATCGAAGGCGACGAGAGCGAGGGGCTCGGGGCGCCGCTGCTCTTGGGCATCGCCTACGCCGCGAGCATCGGCGGGCTGGGCACCCCCATTGGTACGCCCCCCAACGTGATCTTCATGGGTGTGTACCGGGAGACGACCCACCAAGACGTTTCGTTCTTGGACTGGATGCGCATCGGCGTACCCGCCACCTTCGTGCTGATGCCGATCGCCTGGTGGGTCGTGACCCGCAAGCTGCACGCGAAGTCGGAGCTGGTGCTGCCGCGGGTGGGGCCTTGGCGCAGCGCCGAGCGGCGGGTGCTGGTGGTGTTCGCCCTCACGGCCTTGGCCTGGATCACGCGCACCGAGCCCTTCGGTGGTTGGAGCGGGCTCTTGTCCACGCCCGGCGCCAGCGACAGCACCGTGGCTCTGGGCGCCGCGCTGCTGTTGTTCCTGGTGCCGGACGGTGAAGGGGGCGCGCTCTTGGATTGGCCCACGGCGAAGAAGATCCCCTGGGGCCTCTTGTTGCTGTTCGCCGGGGGCATCGCCATCGCCCGCGCCTTCGAGGAATCCGGGTTGTCGAAGGCGTTGGGGAACACGCTGTCGGGGCTCGCGGGGCTTCCGCTGCCCATCACCGTGCTGGGCGTGTGTCTCGCGGTCACCTTTCTCACGGAGGTGACCAGCAACACCGCGACGGCCACGCTGCTCATGCCCGTGCTGTCAGCGGCGGCGCTGGGCGCCCGCATGGATCCCAAGCAGCTGATGATCCCCGCGGCGCTCAGTGCCAGCTGCGCCTTCATGCTGCCGGTGGCGACGGCGCCCAACGCCATCGTGTTCGGGACGGAGCGCGTGACGACGCGTCAGATGGCGCGCCACGGCTTCGCCATCAACTTGATGGGCGCCGTGGCGATCACCGTGGTGTGCGTCGTGATGTTGCGCTGACTCGCGATTCACCACCAGAGCTCTCCGGACGCGTGCAGGCTCCGCCCCGGGAGCGGCAAGCCGACGGCGTCGAAGTGCCGTGCATCGAAGGCGTTGTTCACGGCGAGGGCGACCCCGATGCGCTCTTGCCAGAAGCGTGCCGTCACGTCGGCGTCCAGCACGTGTTGCTCGGCGATGATGATGAGCCCCGCGGGATCCGCCACGCGCGACGAGCGGTAGCGGCTGGTGGCGCCCAGCGCGAGGCGGTCGACGAAGCCGAGCGCGGTGTACAGCTCGGCGCGCGACGCCACCACCAGCCGCGATTGATACGGCACCAAGTCGCGGGGCGTGGAGCGACCCGGGGTGGTGTCACGTGGATCGAGCGCGGTGAGGGCGCTCGACAGCCGCAGGTGGGAGAAGAGATCCGCGCCGGCCGTGAGCTCCAAGCCGACGAAGCGCGCGCGCCCCACGTTGTACGGGCGCACCACGCCCAGACCCGAGCGGCGATAGGCGATGAGCTCGCGAGCGACGCGGACGAAGCCGAAGGCGTCGGCGAAGAGCAGGCTGGTTTCGCCCGGGCGGAGCTCGGCGCGCACGCCCACGTCGGCGAACTCCCCCCGCTCGGGCGAGAGCGCCGGATTGCCGAGCACCACCGCCGACACGCCGAACAGCTCCCCCAGGGTGGGCACCCGCTCGCCGTGCCCCACGTTTCCCAAGAGCGCGAGGCCGCGGAGCAGCTCGACGCGAGCTCCGGCGCGACCGGTGGGGGTGAGCACGCCGCAGCTATCGCTCTGGTCCGGTCCCCGAGTGCCGTGACAGGCGAGGGCGCCCGTTGCGGTGAGCCGCAGCGAGCGGACGGGCGCGACCGACAGGGTGGTCGCTGCCCGCGACACGTTGCGTCGCGCAGAGAGTGAGCGGCGCTCGACGATACGCAAGCGCTCGAGCTCCTGTCCCACGCCGACGCGGAGCGCCACGACGGGCGACAGTTGCTGGGTGAGGGCGACGTCTTGGCTCACGCGCTCGCCGCGGCTCACCACCTCCGGCGCGCCGATGGCGAGCTCGCGGGCGGGGTCCCGCACCGCGTGGGAGGCGACGATTGCCGTGGTGGACAGCGACAGCACACAGGGCTCTCCCGGCTGGGTGCTGCACGGGACGCGCGTGGAGACGCCTGCGAGCACTCGCCGTACCCGCGCCCGGGCGTGCTGCGCGGGGATCACGCCGAGGCCCGTCACCCCTTGCTCGCGATCGAAGGCGTTGAGCACGGTCGTCACGCGGGCGCCGGGGCCGAGCTCCGTGCGGCCCAGGGCCCAGGCGTCGTAGGCGGAGAAGTCCGCGTTGGGGCGGCGCACCTCGCGGTCGTCGCTCGACACCGCGGCGGTGCCACCGTCGTCCAGGTACTCGTAGTCGTTTCGCGCCCCGAAGCTCCGCAGCGCGACGGCGGCGCGAGCCCCCGGCGCCACCACCCCCCCGCCGAGCCACGCCGAGCGCTCGCCAAAGCTGCCGACGCCGGCGCCGGCGCCGACCCGCGTCTTCCGCGGCAGGCGCGGCTCGAAGAAGACGGCGCCGCCAATGCCCGCGCGATCGGCGTCCACCGGCGCCGCGCCGCGGAACACCTCCACGCGATCCAGCATCCACAGCGGTACCGTCGACAGATCCGCGGTGCCCGTCAGGTCGTCGTTGATGCGAATGCCGGCCAGGTACACCGGCGTCTCTGCGCTGGTGGCGCCCCGCAAGCTCGCGGTGCTCAGATCCGAGCTGGAGCCGGTGCGCGCGACCTGCACGCCGGCCACCTCCGAAAGCACCGCTGCCGAGTCGGTCCCCGGCCGCTCGAGGCGCGCCTTCGGGATCACCGTGGATGCCACCGTGGCGTCGCGCCGCGAAGCCGAGGGCTGCGGGCGCTTGCCGTGCACCACGACCTCTTCCGCGAGCGCGGCCCGCGGCGCGAGCGCCACCACGAGCGCCAGGGCACGCGTCAGGGACACAGGGGATTGACGATGCCCACGGCGTCCAGATCGAACACGCCGTTCTGGCCGACCTGATCTTCGCGGTCCGTGATGCGCACGTAGCGCGCACGCTCCACGCCGACGTCGGCAAGGTCGAAGGCGTCGCCACCCGCTGCGGTGGGATCCAGCGGATCGATCTCCGGCGCGTCGGGCCCGGCGTACACCGGCGCTTGGCCCGCGCAGCTGCCGTAGGGCGCTTCCGTGGCGGTGCAGGGAAACTCCGTCCAGCTGCTGCCGTCCTCGCTCACGGCCACGGTGGCGAGCTCGGCGAACACCACGCTTTCGTCTCCGTTCACGTAGAACGCGTTCTCGAACACGATGAAATCCGGCCCCGGCCCATCGACGATGGCGTTGTGAGCGAACTCCACCGTCACGCTGCCGCCGTTGCCCAGGGAGACGACGTCCAGCGAGCCTTCGCAGCAGCCGGCACCCTTCGGGGGGCCGAGGATGGGCTTCGGGAACAGGTTCTGCCCCACGCTCTGCCCCGGGCCGAAGCTGTGGGCGATGGTGCCGGTCGCGAAGCGCGCTCCGGCACCGTTGCAGGTGATGGGCTGCCCCAAGCTGCCGCCGCTCTCGTCCGCGGGATCCTCCGCACCACAACCGACCAGCGACGCAAGGACGATGACGAGCCCGATGGCTCGCACGATGGGATGGCTCACTGTCTCGACTCCCTCCGGGCGAGGCGCGCGCCCGCGTTGGGACCACCCGCGGCCTCACGCCGCCCTCATGGCGACGCTTTCCGCGAGATCGTCGAGCAGGTCTTCTGACTTCCCGAGGATCCGGTCGCCTTCCCAGCGTTCGCCAGTGGCTTCGTGACCGGACCCGTTTCGGGTCACAGCGGCGGCTCCGTGCCGGACTCTCACCGGCTTCCCGCTGACGGAGCGTGCTGCTCCGCCACCCCGTGAGGGGACTCGAACGATGCGCCTCGATACCACGGCATTCAGATGAACGCGAGCCGCCCCGAGCGTCACTCACCGGCCATGGAACACAGGTATCAAGACCCCTGGCTGGTGGGAGATCCCGAGCTCGACGCCCCCTGGTTCAACAAGCATCGGCCGTTGAGCAGCCACCCTCCCGCCATGTGGGCGCCGGCCACATCGCACGTCGTCACAAAGGCGGACCCTGGCGCGATGGTCTCACATGACGATGCGCCGAGCCCTCCTCGCCCTCTTGTGCCTGGGACTGTCCGCCTGCCCCAGCCCGACGAAACAAGCCGGTAGCGAGCCCGAGCCCGCGCCGACCTCGACGGCCACGCCCAAGCCCGCCCTCGAGAGCGTGGTGATCACCGGCGTGCCGCACGTGGCGCAAAAGCCCGACTTCTGCGGCGAGGCGGCGGTGGCCAGCTGGGCCCAGGCCACGGGGGTGCCCCTCAGCCAGGACGACGTCTTCGACGCTTCCGGCATGGACCCGGCGCGCGGCATGGGTGTCACCACTCGGGAGCTTCGCGCGGCCCTCGCGCGCTTGGGCTATGCGCCGGGGCCCGTGTGGCACCAGGTGGCCGCGAACGATCCCGCCGCCCTCGACGCGCTGTTCGGCGAGCTACACGCGGACTTGAAGCGCAACGTGCCGTCCATCGTGTGCATGCACTACGACGACCGCCCGAACACCACCGAGCACTTCCGCCTGATCCTCGGCTACGACGAAAAGGACGACGCCGTGCTGTACGAAGAGCCGGCAGCCGAGACCGGCGGCTACCGGCGCATGAGCCGCGCAGAGTTCTTGAAGCTCTGGCCGCTGCACTACGATCGCAGCCGCTGGACCGTGATTCGCCTGCGCCTCGACGGCAAGGCCGAGCGCCCGCCGCCGCGCGCGGGCTTTGGACCCGCGGATTTCGCCCAGCACGTGATGACGCAAAGGGCGCGCGTTCCCCGGGGCTACACCGTGTTGGTAGAGCCGCCCTTCGTCGTGGTCGGGGACGGCCCCCCGGACGCCGTTCGCCAGCGCGCCGCGGGCACCGTGCGCTGGACGGTGCGAAAGCTCGAGCAAGATTTCTTCGACCAGCGCCCCAAGCGCATCTTGGACGTGTGGCTACTGTCCAGCAAGGCCAGCTACGAAGCACAGAACCGCCGCCTGTTCGGCGGGCCCCCCTCCACGCCCTACGGCTACTACTCCGCGCGCTACGGCGCCTTGGTGATGAACATCGCCACCGGCGGCGGCACCCTGGTGCACGAGATCGTGCACCCGTACATGGAGGCGAACTTCCCCGCCTGCCCCGCTTGGTTCAACGAAGGCCTGGGCTCGCTGTTCGAGCAGTCCGCCGAGCGCGACGGTCACATCGTGGGTTTGACGAACTGGCGCCTCGCGGGCCTCCAGCGCGCCATTCGTCGAGGCGAGATACCCAGCATCGAAACGCTCACTCACACGACGGACGACCAGTTCTACGCCGACGACTCCGGCGTGCACTACGCCGAAGCGCGCTATCTGCTCTACTACTTGCAGGAACGCGGGCTCTTGCGCGAGTACTACCGGCGCTTTCATCGCAACCAGAAGAAGGACCCGAGCGGCTACGACACCCTCGTCGCGCTCCTCGGGGAGCGGGACATGCCGGCCTTCCAGCGCCGTTTCGAGCGTTACGTCCTGGGCCTGTCCTTCCCCTGACAGATGATGTCGGGGCGCCGCGGTAACCTCTCGTCGCCCGCGCCGTCCGAGGCGCGACGGGCATCGCGCCGAGCCAACAAAAGGAACGACCGGCGGGTCACACTCCTGGGGCCCTGGGCGATGAGGACTTCGTGATGCGCTGGATCTGCTGGTTTTTCGCGGTGGCGTGGCTGCTCTGGGGACGGAGCGCGACGGCGGATGAAAGTTGGAATGGCGGAGACCTCCGGCGGGACGTGGCGGCGGGCAAGCCGCTCGTGGTGCACGTGACGGTGGCGCTGTGCTCCAACGATCAGGTGGATTGCGGCAGCGGTGTCGCGGGGCGGCCGGGGGACTTGGCGCACAATCTGTACTGGGGCGCGATCTTCGGAGCGCGACGCTTCTTGGAGCGCAAACGAAGTCCCTTCACGCGGGTGTCCCTCGAGAAGGTGGACGACGTGGTGCTCGAGCGGGCGGTGTACCGGCGCTGGGTCCCGGGCAAGGCCTGGGGCGTGGCCCGGCGGGTGGAGCAGCTGGTGGTGCTCGACGCGGTGCACGGCGCGTCCATCGATCGCGCAGTGAGCGGGTTCTGGTCCAAGGCCACGCAGAAAGCGACCGTGAGCTTCGAGGACGGTGGCAAGCGTCGCAGCGTGGCGGTGCAGGTCGCGGGCTACGTGGGGCACAACCGTCTGATGGACGGGTTGGCGTTGCCCGGCGCGCCGGCGACGCCGGATCCGGTGCCGTCCTTCGTGCTGGCCTGCTACTCCAAGAACTACTTCTCCTCGGCCCTGGAACACAGCGGCTCCCGCCCCCTGGTGATGACCCGGGCGCTGATGGCGCCCGAGGGCTACGTGCTCGAGGCGGTGCTCACGGGCATCGGCGACGGCCTCCCGCAGCAGCAGATCCGCGCGCGGGCCGTGGCGGCCTACGCTCGCTGGCAGCGTCTGCGCCCCGGCGTCGCTTCGGCGATCTTCGCGCCCGTCGCGAAATAGCGACGGCTACGACCGCCGGCGCAAAGGCGAGTGCTATACCCGCTGCCATGCGAGCGGTGGTGCAGCGGGTCGCACACGCACAGGTCACGGTAGACGACGAAGTCGTGGGCCGCATCGAGCAGGGCTTGTGCGTGCTGGTGGGCGTCGGCAAAGACGACGTGGACGCGGACGCGCGCACGCTGGCGGAGAAGGTGGTGGGCCTGCGCATCTTCGAGGATGCCGAAGGCAAGATGAACGAGAGCGTGGCGGACCACGGCGCCGCGGTGCTCGCCATTTCGCAGTTCACGCTCTACGGTGACGTGCGCAAGGGCAAGCGGCCGAGCTTCGGGGATGCCATGGAGCCCGGGCGCGCGAACGAGCTGTTCGAAGCGTTTTGCGACCGCTGCCGAGAGCTGGGGGTCATCGTGGCCACTGGGCGTTTTCGGGCTCACATGCGCGTGGCGCTCGAGAACGTGGGCCCCGTGACGATACTGATGGACAGCAAGAAGACCTTTTGACGACGAGGTAAGGCGATGAGCGATTGTCTGTTCTGCAAGATCGTGAGCCAGGAGATCCCGGCCAAGATCGTGTTCCAGGACGACCAGGCGGTGGCTTTCCGGGACATCAACCCCACGGCACCCACCCACGTGCTGGTGGTGCCCAAGAAGCACATCGCCACGATCGACGACGTGGCCGAAGGCGACGAAGCGCTGATGGGGCACCTGTTCCGCGTGGCCTCCCAGGTGGCGGCGGCGGAGGGCCTGTCGGAGCAGGGCTATCGCACGGTGATGAACTGCAAGGCGGGCGCCGGACAGTCGGTGTTCCACGTTCACCTGCACGTGGTGGGCGGAAAGCCCTTGGGTTGGCCGCCGTTTCCGCCGGGATGACGCCCGTCTGGTGGATTTCCGCCCGCTGATCTAAAAAAGCCCTCATGGAAATCCGTCGCATGAAGGACGACGACGTCGGAGCGGTGGCGCAGCTACACCTCGACGCCTACGAGGTCGAGTGGCAGGTCGACAAGGCTCGCGCTTACATCGAGAAGTTCTACCGTTTCGAGCCCACGGCCTGCTTCGTGGCGGAGGACGGCGGGCGATTGGTGGGCGCAACCCTTGGCTACTCCTTCGAGCGTGAGACGGGCCTGGTGCTGTTCATCCAGGAGCTGACCGTGCATCCCGACTTCCGCCACAAGGGCGTCGCCAAACAGCTCGTGAGCAAGCTGCGGGAGTCCGTGGGCGGTCGTCACACGGTGAAGGTGAAGCCCATCGTCAAGGCGGACACCGGCGTCTTGAACTTCTACAACAGCCTCGGCTTCGAGAAGGACAAGGCCATCAGCTTCTCCTTCGACGAGTGATGGTGCGACGCGGCCTGTGGGTGCTCGCCCTGTGCTCCGTCGCGCTCGGCGGCTGTGGCGGCGGCGACGACAGCGAGCGGCCGGCGCCGAGCCCGCCGCGCTGGGAGCACGACGGCTCCTATCCCGTGGGCACCAGCATCTTCGAGCTGGTGGACACGGCGCGCGCCCGCACGTTGCGCGTCGAGGTCTGGTACCCCGCGGTGGAAGCCGCGCGGGCGGACGCAAAGAGCGGCGAGCCCATCGAGCAGTTGGTGCCGGAGGGGGCGGATCGCGACGCCTACGCCGGGCTCTTGGCCGCCGCGCCGGCGGAGTGCCCTACGCGGCGCACCGCCTCCGCGCGAGACCCAGAGCCCGCGGACCTCGATACCTTCCCGCTGGTCGTGTTCTCGCATTGTCACGATTGCCTGCGCTTCTCGGGCCTGTCCATCGCGCAGCGCCTGGCGAGCCATGGCATCGCCGTGGCGGCGCCGGATCACACCGACAACACGCTGTTCGACGAGCTCAACGGGACCGCGGTTCCGCTGAGCAAGGAGTTCTTGCAGACCCGCGCCCTCGACGTGCGCTTCGTCCTCGACGTGCTGCTCGCCGGCACGGATGCCAACATCCCGGATGCGCTGCGGGGTCGCTTCGACACCTCGCGCGTGGGCGTCTTGGGCCATAGCTTCGGGGGCGTGACCACCGGCCTGGTGCTGGAGGACGACCCGCGGCCGGTGGCCGGCATGTCCATCGCGGCCCCCGTGCAAAACCCGCTGTTGCCCGGCGTGACCTTGGCGAACGTGCAAAAGCCGCTCTTGTTCCTGGTGGCCAAGGAAGACAACAGCATCACCGAGATCGGCAACAACCTCATCCGCGACAACTTCGCCGACGCCAACCCTCCGGTGTGGAAGCTCGAGGTGGACGACGCCGGACACTGGTCCTTCTCCGACGTGTGCGGGCTGACGGACGGCTTTTCTCCGGGCTGCGGCGAAGGCACGCGCCAGACCGTGCCGGGAGAAACGTTCCAGTACCTACCGGTGAAGAGCGGCCTGCAGATCGCGTCGAGCACTGCCGCGGCGTTCTTCAGCGCGGAGCTCTTCGGCGATCCGCAGGCTCTGAGCTACTTGGCGAAGCCACAAGACGGCGTCAGCGTCGAAGTCCGCGAGTGACCCGCGAGGTATTGCGGCAAGGACCCAGCTTCGAGTCTGCTTTTGTCGGTCCGCCGCGGAAACGCCTCAGGGCGTCCACCCTTCGCACCACTTGCACGCCGGATCGGTGCTGGTGTTCGCGAGGCACGCATTACAGAACGCGTCGTCCTTGCAGGCGGCGCCTTCGCACTTGGCGGTGGCCGGCGCGTCGGCGCCGTCGACCAGCTCTCCCAGCCAGCTGGTGAGCTTCACGCCGCCGGTCTCGCGTTCGTAGAAGAGATCATACGGGGTGACGCAGTGCACGGGGCCCGGCGCCATGTAGTAGCGGAAGTTCCCCGCTGCCGCGCTGATGTCCGTGAGGGACTGCATCATCTTCGGTGACCAGTCGGCCTCGTTGCCGCCCATGGCGGAGTAGTAGAAGGTCTGGTCCTTGTCGAAGGCCGTGTCGTACTGAGCCACCCGCATGTTGGGGAACTCGTTGGCGATGGCGGTGTAGAGATCCACGATGGTCAGCGTCTGGATGTCCTTGCCCTTCAGGCCGGCCACGAAGGT
This sequence comes from Polyangiaceae bacterium, assembly GCA_020633235.1. NCBI lineage: Bacteria > Pseudomonadati > Myxococcota > Polyangiales > Polyangiaceae > Polyangiaceae bacterium. The sequence continues at coordinate 845,699 of JACKEA010000001.1, forward strand.
GGGCAGCTGGGCATTCCAGTTCGGGAAGCTGTCCTTGAAGAAGTTGTCGGTCACGATGCCGGCGCCGGAATCCGCCAGCACGCTGATCTTGGCGTTCGAGTAGTGCTGAGCGATCCAGGCGGAGTGGCCGATGGCGCCGTAGGCCCCGGCGCTGCAACCAGTGACCAGGATTTGCTCCGGGTCGTAGTGCTCGTACACCCACTGGAGCACCGTCTGCGCGTTGACGAAGCCCTTGTGCTGAATGGTGAGCTCCGGCGAATACTGCTTCTCGGCGTCGCCCCAGTGGATGTCCCCGGTGCAGTAGGGGATGTGCACCAGCGTCCAGCCATTGAGCGGGTTCTCGCTCTTGTCGAGGCGGTACATGCCGCCCAGGGACTTGTTGTCGACCATGGTCTGGATCTCCGCCGCCGATGGCGCTTCGGCTTGGAAGATGGAGTCCTTGATCGAGCAGGTGACGGAGTTCCAGCAAGCGCCGCCGCCTTCGAAGTCGATCACGACCTTCTTCGGGTCGCCGCCCATCACGAAGTAGCGGAAGGGTGTGCCGCGAGAGCAGACGGTGGGCGCGCCGGGCTCGATCACCTTCAGCTCCCCCGGAGCGGGGATGTCCCCCTGACCCGCGCTGCCGCCGGCACCCGCCGTACCGCCGCTGCCGCCGCTACCGCCCGGGCTCCCGCCGGAGTCGTCACTGCCGCAGGCGGCGAAGGAAGCGATGGAGGCGAGGGCGACGAACACGAGGGCTAGCGAGCGCATTTGAAAAGTGTACGACAGCTCGCTTGAAACCGCAGCGTCGGCGAGGGAATGATGCGCCTCGTGCACAGCGGGCGGCGCAAAGTGGTGGCGGTGATTGGCAACAACGTGGCGCCCGCCGAGGTGGCTCGCGCCGCGGAAGCACTGGGAAAGGGCCTGGTCGAGGCGGGCTATCGCGTCGTGAGCGGAGGCCTCGGGGGCGTGATGGAAGCCGCCAGCCGCGGGGCGCATGCCGCGGCGCGCTATCGCGAAGGGGACGTGATCGGGCTCTTGCCGGGACGCGAGGGGAAGGACGCCAACGCCTGGGTGGACGTGGTCGTCCCCACCGGGCTCGGCTACGCCCGCAACGTGCTGGTGGTGAGCATGGCGGATGCGGTCGTGGCCGTGGCGGGCGGCGCGGGAACGCTGACCGAGATCGCGATGGCGTGGCAGCTCGACAAGCCCATCGTCGCGCTCACCGTGGGCGGATGGAGCGCGCGTCTCGCCGGCGAGCGCATCGACGAACGGGCGAGAGCCGCCATCGTTGCGGCGGATACGCCGGAGGCGGCGGTGGCCGCCGTGCAGCGAGCGCTGTCATGAGCGCCGTGGTGGAGGCCGTGGGCCTCGAGAAGAGCTACGGCGAGATGCGAGCAGTGCGCGGCGTGGACTTCTCCGTGAAGCGCGGTGAGTGCTTCGGCTTCCTGGGGCCCAACGGCGCGGGCAAGACCACCACCATGCGCATGGTGCAAGCAGTGGCGGCGCCCACGGCAGGGCGGCTTTCCGTGTTGGGCATGGACCCGGTGTCCGACGGCAAGCGCGTGCGCGCCGCCATCGGCGTGTGTCCGCAGACCGACAACTTGGATCCGGATCTGACGGTGATCGAGAACCTGCACGTATACGGGCGCTATTTTCCGCAGCCCAAGACCACGACCCAGGCGCGCAGCGAGGAGCTGCTTACCTTCGTGGCGCTCTCGGAGAAGCGCGACCGTCGCATCGCGGAGCTTTCCGGTGGCATGAAGCGCCGCCTGGCGATCGCGCGGGCTCTGATCAACGAGCCCGAGCTGTTGATCCTGGACGAGCCCACGACCGGCCTGGATCCGCAGGCGCGGCACCTGGTGTGGCAGAAGCTTCGGGAGCTGTCGGACCGCGGGGTGACCATGCTGCTCACCACCCACTACATGGACGAGGCGGAGCGCCTGTGCGACCGACTGGTCGTGATGGACGAAGGGCGCATCTTGGACGAGGGCGCGCCCCGGGCGTTGATCGACCAGCACGTGGGCCACGAGGTGCTCGAGCTCCGCCTTTCCCTGGAGCGGGAACGCGAGGTGTTCGGCGATCTGGCGCTGGACGACCAGGCGGGCGAGCGCGCGGGGGACGTCCGTGTGCTGTTCTTCGAGCGAGCCAGCGCCCTCGCGGAGCAGATCGTGGCGCGGGCTCGCGAGAGCGATGTGCCCTACCTGATGCGCAACGCGACGCTGGAAGACGTGTTCTTGAGGCTCACCGGCCGGGAGCTGTCGGAATGAGCGTGCCGCCCGGCTTCTTTCGTGGCGTGTGGAACGTCGCCATGCGCAACATCATCGTCTGGCGCCACTACGCAGCGCCGAGCGCCCTCGGCAACTTCGGCGAGCCGCTCCTGTACCTGGTGGCGCTGGGCTTCGGGCTCGGCAGCGTGGTGAAGTCGATCGACGGCATGAGCTATGCGGAGTTCTTGGCTCCTGGGCTGGTGGTCTCCACGGTGATGTACACGGCAACCTTCGAAGGCACCTTCGGGAGCTACACGCGGCTCGTGACCCAGGGCACCTTCGAGGCCATGCTGGCCACGCCCATCACGGTGGGCGAGCTCGTGGCCGGCGAGATCTTGTGGGGCGGCATCAAGGCGACTTTCGGCGCGGTGGCGGTGCTCACCATCATTTCCCTGTTCGGTCTGGTGCCGTCCTTGTGGGCCCTCGGCGCGCTGCCGCTGGCGTTCCTCACCGGGCTTTTGTTCACGGCCACGGCCATGTGCGTGACCAGCGTGTCGAAGAGCTACGAGTCCTTCAACTACTACTTCACGTTGGCCATCGCTCCGATGTTCCTGTTCTCGGGCATCTTCTTCCCCTTGGACCGTGCGCCGGGATGGGCGCAACACCTCGCGGCGGTGATGCCCCTCACGCACGTGGTGTACGTATCGCGGGCGCTGATCCGCGGCACGCCGTCGTGGGCCATGCTGGGGCACCTGGCAGTGGTGGTCGGCTTCCTGGTGGCGGGCAGCTTCGCGTGCAGCGCACTGATGCGCCGCCGGCTACGGGTTTGAGGGCGTGAGCACGAGCTGGCGCACGCGCGCCGTACTGCCCCAGGCCATCGTCGTCGTGATGACCACGCGCGTGTGCTCGGGCACCGAGAAGTCCGCGCTGCCCACGGCGCGGCCCACGATGTTCCGCGTGCGCTCGTCCAACACGGCGACCGTTATCGAGCCGCGACCCTCGACCGCGATGCGATAGCTTCCGGCGGCGAGCTCCACGTCGCGAATCACCGCTGGGGTCAGGGCGTCGAGGTCCGCGCCCACCCAGCCGTCGGCGTCCATTCGCGCGCGCGTCCGCGGATCCCAGCTCAAGAGGTACCCGGGAATGATGATGCGGTCCGATCCGCGCTGGATGCCGAGGGGACCGTCCTCCCGCCGAATCCAGGCGTGCAGCGTCTGCACGTCGTCCGGCGGCGTCTCGAAGGCGACCAGCTGGTACAGCTTTCCGAAAGAGCGGTCCGCCTGCATTTCCCGGCCGCCGCGCCACAGCGCGCGATCCATCCCGGTGGGCAGATGGAACACGATGATGTCGGGCTTTCGACGCAGGAAATACTGACCGTTGCCGAGCTCGTGGGCCAGGGGCCCCTTGCCGAAGCCTGGGGGCAGGTGCCGAGGCAGCCAGGGATCGTTCAGCCCCAGCATGTCCAGCGTGCGCAGTTTGGCGAAGTAGGGCAGGGCGCCCGCGGCATCCACCGCCAACAGCGGGTCCTTGTCCGCGAAGGCACGATGCAAGAACATGCCGATGGGGCGGCCGGGCCAGTGCCAAGCGTCCGCCAGCGCGCGGGCGCGCTCCGGGTCGTCCTGCTGCGCCTGGATGGACAGACCCAGCACGCAGTTGCCGACCACGAAGGCGACAGGAGCTCCAAAGCGACCCCGCTCCGTGAGCCAGCCGAGGCCTTCCACGGAGAGCAGCGCGGTCAGGACGATCATCACGGCCACGTGACGACGCTCCGGCATGATGTCGCCGCCGATCGCGATCACGTAGCTGGTCCACACCACGAGGGGCACGAAGGCGATCAGCGCGCGGCGACGCCTGCGGCGATCCGCGACGGCGGCCACGAGCGTCAAGAGCAGCGGCAAGAGCAGCGGGAGCAGCGGATCGGCGCGGTCCTTCAAGTAGTGCCAGCCGAGATCCACGCGGCTCCAGGCGAAGGCGACCTTGGCGTGGAACGTGTTGGGAACCCACTCGTGGTAGTACGCCTGGCGAAACGCGACGTGGGCCGCCACCAGGCCGAGGGGCAGCACCGCGAGCTTCAGGGCGCGGAGCCACGCCGCGGGACGGAATCCGCCGAGCAACACCCAGGTGCCGCAAACGGACGCCGCGAACAGGATGCCGTCGGGGCGGGTGAGGGCGGCCAGGCCGAAGCACAGCCCCGCCGGCCACATCCTCGAGAAGCGCGCCTCGTCCCGCTCCACCAGAGGGTAGCTGAGCACTACGCCGGCAGCGACCAAGAAGCACAACAGCGACTGCTCGAGGCCGCCGATGCTCCAGGCTGCGAAGGTGCCCGCCGTCGCCAGCGCCAGGGCGGCGTAGAGACCCGGGAGCAGAGCGCGATAGCGCTTGGGTCGCTCCGCCAGCACCACGGTCGCCAGCGTGCCGATGCTGCAGAGGATCCCCACCGTGCGCGCTACGTTGATGAGGGCGTTCTTCTGGAACAGCCCGCCGAAGGCCACCAGCACGACCCACAGGAAGTTGGTGTAGCCCTCGACCTTGTCGCCGTCGCTCCAGGTGAGCCCCTTGCCGGCCAGGAGCCGCGCGGAGTAGCGCAGGCTGATGAAGGCGTCGTCCACGAAGAAGGGCAGAAAGCTCCGCGCGTGCAGCACCAGCACGACGGAGGCGATGGTGATCACCAGCGCCGCCGCCAGCCACAGCCGCCAGTTCTCGCGAAGGTGACGGATCATCCGAGCTCAGCGCACGCGGAGCACGATCTTGCCGACGTTCGCGTTGTCTTCCATCTGTTCGTGGGCCGCGCGGGCTTCCGCCAGAGGCAGCGCGCGATCCACCACCGGCCGGAGCCGCCCCTTGGCCAAGGCGTCGAGGTTTTCGCGGCTGAAGGCCCGAGTGATGGCGACCTTGTCCGCCACCGGCCGGGAGCGCATCACCAAGCCGAGGATCTGATAGCGACGCATCAGGAGCTGCGCGAGGTTCACCTTGGCGCTCGCACCGCCGAGCAGGCCGATGACCACCACGCGCCCGCCCACCGCGAGGCAGTCCGCGTGCTTGTCCCAGTAGGAACCGCCCACGAAGTCGAGCACCACGTCAGCGCCCTTGCCGTCGGTCGCGGTCTTCACTTCGGCGACGAAATCCTGCTCCTTGTAGTTGACCAGCACGTCGGCCCCGAGCTCCTTCACTCGAGCGAGCTTGTCCGCGCTGCCGGCGGTGGCCACCACCTTGGCGCCGAGCTTCTTCGCCAGCTGAACCGCTGCGGAGCCCACGCCGCCGGCGGCGGCGTGGACCAACACGGTCTCTCCGGGCTGCGTATGCGCGGTGCGCACCAGCGCTTCGTAGGAAGTCAGAAACGCCTCGGGAATGGCGGCGGCGTCCTCGAAGCTCATGCTCTCCGGGATCGGGATCGCCATGCCTTCGGGAATGGTGACGCGCTCCGCGTAGCCGCCGCCGGGCAAGAGCGCCATCACCCGTGTGCCGACCGCTGGTCCCGTCGCGTCGGGGCCGAGCGCCCGCACCACGCCGGAGCACTCCAGGCCCAAGATGTCCGTGGCGCCCGGCGGCGGCGGGTACAAGCCGCGCCGTTGGAGCAAGTCCGCGCGATTGAGGGCGGTGGCGTGCACGTCCAGCAGCAGCTCACCGGCGGCGGGTACCGGGTCCGGCACCTCGGCGAGCTCGAGCTGTTCAGGGCCCCCCGGCTCGCGAACGACGATTGCCTTCATGGCGACTCGGCTACTCCCGCCGGAGCCGTGCCGCAACCGCCGAGCGGTGTGGCCGCGGCGGACCAACAAGAAAATTCAGGGGCGCTCGGGCGTCAACACCAGGCGGTAGAGGTGTGCCGGGCGATCGCTCATCGTGCGAGCGCCCAGGTGTACCCCGCCCCGCGAGGTGAGCTGACGGAGCTCGACGCCGCCCACGCCTTCGGCGCTCCACACTCGAGCGCCGGCCTCACCCACGGACACGAGCAAGGGCTCGCTGGACTCCGCGGTGACGCGCCAGCGGCCCCGCGGGATGCTCACGTCGTCGATGTCGGCGGGGATGTCGCTGCGAACGATGGCCGCCATGCGGCCGCTGTCGTCGAGCTCGGCGTAGCTCCCGGAGCGGCCCGTCATCAAGAGCCCGGGTATCTCGATGCGTCCTTGCGAGCGCTGGATGCCAATGCGGCCGTCCACACGAACGTAGGACTGATTGCCCTGCTCGAAGGGGTCGTGGGCGAGGAAGTGCACCAGCCGATACTCGCGGGAGAACTCCGGGGACTTCTGCATCTCGATGCCGCCGCGCCACAGCGCCAAGAGGCGCCCGGCAGGCATGTGGAACACCACGATGTCGGGCTTTCGCTCCAGCAAGTAGCGGCCATTTCCGAGCTCGTGGCCGATCACGCCGTGGCCGAAGGTCTTGGGTCGGTGGTGGGCGAGGTAGCGGTCGTTCAGTCCCAGCATGTCCACGGTGCGGAGACGCGAGAAGAAAGGCAGCGCCCCGGCGGCGTCCACGGCGAGAAGGGGATCGGCGTCGGCGAAGGCGCGGCGGAACATGAGACCAATGGGCTTGCCGGCCCAGTGAGACTGGTCGTAGAGCGCGCGCTCGCGTTCCCAGGCGCCCTTCTGTACCCATGTCACGTGGACCAAGGCGGCGACGCACAGCGGGAGCGCCGCGACCAAGCCCCAGCGGCGACCTCGTTCGGCGAGCCACGCCACGCCGTCGATGCCGACCAGCACTGCGAGAAAGAGCAGGGGGATGAAGTGGCGGCGGTAGGGGATCGCGTCGCCGCCCATGAACACGAGGTAGAGCATCCAGCTGCCGAGCACCGAGAGCGCCAGCAGCACGCGGGGGCGCCGAGCGCGGTCGAAGATGGCGGCGGGGACGCCGAGCAGCGCGGGGAGCACTACTCCGAGGGAGAAACCGAGGCCGTAGTGCAGCCAGACGACGCCGGCCCACAGCCGCTCTTTGCCGAAGGCCACCTTGGCGTAATACGTGTTGGGAACCCAGGCGTCGTAGTACAGCTTGCGAAACGCCATCTGCGCGAGCGCCATGCCGAGGGCGATGGCGCCGACACGGATTGCCACCCACAGGCCACGCCGGCGTGGCGTGGACGCGAGCAGGAGACCGAGACAGGTGGCGGCACCGAACACGATGCCATCGGGTCGCGTCAGGCTCGCGAGGCCCAAGAGTAGACCCACGACGGCGACGCGCCGCGGGTCCGTCGCTTGGAGCAAGGGGCGCGCGAGCACCACGGCCCACAGCACCAGCGCCGTGAGCAGCGGTTGCTCCAGCCCACCGATGGTCCAGGCCGCGACCGGACCGCTGAGGGTGAGGGCCATGAGACCCCAGCCCAGAGCCAAGAGCTGACGGAGGTTCTTGGGTACGGCTGCCCATACGATGGCGAGCAGCGCCAAGGACATGCACGCGAATCCCAGCCAGCGCGCGATGACGATCAGATGATCCGGCGAGAGAGCACCGAAGCCGGCGATGAGCAACACCCACAGCAAGTTGGAGTAGCCCTCGACGCGCTCGCCGGGGTTCCAGGTCAACCCCTGGCCTTCGATCAAGTGCTGCGCGTAGCGCAGGGAGATGAACGAGTCGTCCGCGAAGTGGGGCATGAAGCGGAGGGCGTGGACCGACAGCACGGTGATGGCCAAGACGGCCGCAGAAACGGCCGTGATCCATGAGAATCGCCGGGTCGACATCGTCCCTCCCTCATCTACACTAGCCGGCCCGTGCTGGCCGCGTCTCCTTCGCTTTTCTGGCTGCCCGTCATTCCCTGGGCGGAGCTCGTCGCTCGCTATCGCGCGGGTCTCGCGGAGGTCACTCCTTGGGCCATCGGCGCCGGCGTGTTCGTGGCGCTGGTGAGCTTGCCCCTGCTCCTGCCGCGGCCGGTGGCGCCGCGTGCGCTGCGCGTGGTGCTGCTCGCGGCGGTTGTTGCCTTCGGCGTGACCTGGGGCTTTCACTTGCTGTGGCTCGGGGACGACGCCTTCATCTCCTTTCGCTACGCGGAGAACTTCGCCCACGGCCACGGCCTGGTGTTCAACGTCGGCGAGCGGGTCGAGGGTTACACCAACTTCTTGTGGACCTTCATCATAGGCGTGGGCATGCGGCTGGGGCTGAGCCCGATTCACGTGTCCGTGGCGCTGACGCTGGCTTCCTTCGCTGCGGTGATCCTACAAGTGGATCATCTGGCGAAGAAGCTCGCGCCCTGGCGTGCGCCGGTGACGGTTTCCTTCGCTGCAGGTCTCACGGCGGCCAACTACGTGATGGCGAACTTCGCCACCAGCGGGCTGGAGACGATGTTCGGCGCGGCGTTGATGCTCGCGGCGCTGATCAGCGCGCTGCATCAGCGTCCGCTTGCGGCCGGGGTGTTCGGGATCCTGGCCACCATGACCCACCCGGATCACGCGATCTTCTACGCGAGCCTGGCGGTGGCGCTGCTCTTCGATCGCGCGCGCTGGCGCGGCATCCTGTGGTACGCGGCGCCCTTTGTCTTCTTGTTCGTGCCCTACTTTGCCTGGCGTTGGCACTACTACGGCGATTTCTTCCCCAACACCTATTACACCAAGAGCGGCGGCAGCCTCTACTTCGAGCAGGGCTGGGTGTACGTCGCGGTCACCGTGTTCGGCGCCGGTCTGTTCGCGGCGATCCCGATGGCCGCGTTTGGCGTGGTGCGACGCTTTCGGCACTTTCTGAGTCGGTACTTCTTGCTGTCGACGCTGCTGTACACGCTGTACGTGGCCAAGATCGGCGGGGATTTCATGCTGGGGCGGCTGTTCGTTCCGGTGCTGCCGCTATTGTTCCTCTTCGCCGAGCTCGGCGCGCGGGAGCTGTTCGCTGCGCGGCGGCGCTGGCTGGCGCCGGCGGGGCTCGTCGCCATCTTGCCGGTGTTCCTGGCGGCGCTACCCGTTCACGTGATCAAGCCCATCGAGAAGAAGTGGCACATCGCGGACGAGCGCAGCTTCTACCTGGTGGGCAAGGAGGGAGATCTGGTGCCGCGCTCGCTGTACGTGCAGTGGGCGCGGGATCTGCTCACCTACGTGGTCTCGCACGACGTGCACCCGCTGGTGGCCTTCGGCTCCTGCGGCATGGTCGCGTACTACACCAAGCTCCCGCTGGTGGACATCTTCGGCCTGGCGGACAAGACCGTGGCTCGAAAGCCCATCGAACGACGCGGTCGGCCCGGGCACGAGAAGATCGCTTCGCCGGGCTACATCGTGTCGCGCGGCGTGCGCATCTCCGAGCTGAGCATCTATCCCGAGCCGTACTCGCGGATTTCGGAGGTCGTCATCGAGGGGAACAAGTTCTACTTCCCCGTGTTCGACAATCACCTCGCGGATAGTCTGCGCGCCGCCCCGGCGCCCTTCTTCACGGACGCTCGCGGGTGGATCGATCGCTACAAGGCGCCTTCGGACTTTCTGGAGGGCATGTCTTGCGACGCGTGGTTCATGGAGGAGTACTACTTCTCTCACAATGCGGACCCGGCGCGGCTGCGGCAGACCCGGGACAAGATCGTCCGCGCCAACCCCGCACTCCGGGGGCTCGAGCACTTCTTGCTGGTGAAGCCCGAGCAGGGCGCGGGCTTTTCTCGAGTGCGCGCTCTGCATCTGGATGACCCGAAGGAAGGCTGGCACGCCGACGGCGAGGCCTTCGCCGAGTGGCCTTCTCCCGAGCGCATCGCGGTGCAAGACTTGGTGATCCATCACGACGGACCGTTCGCCAACTCCATGGTGCCCCACGCGGGGGACGTCGGCACCGGGCGACTGACGTCACGCCCCTTCGTGCTCACGGGAGATGCCATCACCTTCGTGATTGGTGGCGGGCGCAATCGCGAGACCCTCAGGGTGAGCCTGGTGGTGGACGGCCAGCGGGTGCGCGACGCCACCGGGTGCATGAGTGAGATCATGGGGCACCGCGTGTGGCGGACGTCGGAGCTTCGCGGCAAGACCGCCCACATCGAGATCGTGGACGAGGCCAACGGCGGTTGGGGCCACGTCATGGCGGACGAGATCGAGGAGTGGAAGCTCAGCCGACCAGCTTCACCGTGACGCGGCGGCTGCGGGGGCGGTTGTCGAAATCGCACAGCACGATGTGCTGCCAGGTGCCGAGCGTGGGCTGGCCTTCGCTGATTGGGAACGAGAGGGACGGGCCGATCAGCGCCGCCCGCAGGTGGCTGTGGCCGTTTCCGTCGTGCCACGCGCGCTCGTGGGCGTAGTCCCGGCCGGGGGGCGCCAGCTGATCGAGGAGGCGCCGGAGGTCCTCGATGCAACCGGGCTCGTACTCGATGGTGGTGATGCCGGCGGTGGCTCCGGGAACGAACACGCAGCCGATGCCGTCACCGATGCCGCTCTTCGCCACCGCGGCCCGCACCCGATCGGTGATGTCCACGATGTCCGCGTCGCCCCGCGTGGTCAGCTCGATCTCCGCGCTGTGCACCCTCACTTCGGGAGCTCCGCCGCGCCGATGATGCCGGCGTGCTCGCCGAGCTCGCTGACCAACAGCGGCACCTCGGCGGTGGGCGGCCCGAAGGCGTGGTCCCGAAGCGCGTCGCGCAGCGCGGTCTGCACCAGGTCGAAGGACTTGCTGACGCCGCCGCTGAACACCAGGGCGTCGAGATCCGCGAGCTTTTGAGCCTGTGCCAAGCCGGTTCCGAGGGCGCGGCCCATGGCGCGGAAGGTCTCGATACCGGCGCTTTCCCCGCGCCGCGCGCTCTCGGCGATGGAGCGGACGTCGTGCACCTCCGGCCCGCCGAGCTCCTTGAAGCGCCGGAGCAGCCCCTCGGTGCCCGCGATGGACTCCATGCAGCCGCGGCGCCCGCAGCCGCAGGGCCAGGCGTCCGCCGAGCTGTCGACCAACAAGTGACCGATCTCGGCCGCGAAGCCATGCGCCCCACGACGGACCTTGCCGTCGATCACGATGCCGCCGCCCACACCCGTGCCCAGCGTGGCCAGCAAGAAGGAGCGGTACGCCCGACCGTGACCGTAGACCAGCTCGCCCAGGGCGGCGGTCGTGGCGTCGTTCTCCACCACCACCTGGGCGCCGATGCGCCGCTCCAGCTCGTCGGCGATGCGAACGCCCTCGAAGCCGGGCACGTTCGGCAGCCGGTAGCAGATGCCGGCGCCGTCCACCTCGCCGGGGATGGCGACGCCCACCGGCTGGGCCTTGGGGGACAGCCGCCGCACCAGCCGTGCGACGGCGTCCAGCACCGCCTGGGGGCCGGCGTCCGCGGGTGTGTCCACCACGTCGTGCTCGAGCACGCTGCCGTGCTCGACGCGACCCGCCTTGATACGCGTTCCCCCGAAGTCGACGCCAATCATCGCGCCGGATGATACGTCACGCGATCTGGCGGAGTGAAGCGACGGCCTCGACTTCCAGCTCGATCTTGCGTTTGAGCGCTCGTTCCAGAAGCCGCGATTTGCGACGAGCGCCCCAGATCTCGAGCTCGGCGTCGCCGACGGCTTCGGAGATGATGCGGACGCGGTCGTCGGAGAGCTTCACCCGCACGTCGCTGATCAGCTGGTGGTGGCTGCGATCCAGGCCGTCGGCGAGGCGCACGATGCCCGCCAAGACGGTCAACGCCTTGCGCCGCTTCGCGCTCAGGGCCGCAAAGTCTTGATCCTTGCGCTTGGGCCGGGATTTCCGGTGGTAGCGGGCGATCAGCGCCAGCATGTTTCGCTCTTCGTCGGAAAAGCCTCTGAGGTCGCCGTTCTTGATGATGTAGGCGGCGTGATGCTCGTGGCGCTCGTAGCCGATGTGCTGGCCGATGTCGTGGAGGATGGCGCCGTACTCGAGCAGACGCCGGTCGTCGTCCGACAGACCATGGATCTGCGCCAGCTGGTCGAAGAGCTGCAGCGAGAGGTGCGCCACCCGCTCGGGATGGGGACCGGACTGCCCGCAGCGCGCGGCGAGCTCCGCCACGCTGTGACGCCGAATGTCGCTCACCACCTCGTAGGCGCGAATGGCTTCCGCGCGGCTCTCCAGGTAGTCGAGCACCAGACCTTCGCGCAGGGCGGCGTCGCACAACGTGATGCGATCCACCCCGGCCAGCTCCAAGAGCGTGACCAGCAGCACGGCTCCGACGTGGATGGTGTCGGCGCGCATGGCGTCGATGCCGCCGATGGCGCTGCGCTCGTGTGCGGGCAAGCTCAGCAGACGGTCCGTGAGGGCGCGCAGGTCCGAGAGGGAGACCACGTGTCCCGTAGCGCTGGTCCAGGGCTCACCCCCCGCCAGCCGGTGGGCGGCCTGGCCCAGCGCCAGGATGGTCCCGGAGCTCCCCACCACCATCTTGAAGCGGGCCCGTTTGGCGTCCCCCAGGGCCTGGGCAGCGACCTGGCGCACCCGCTCCTCCAGCTGCTTCTTCTCGCGCTTGCCCAGCGGTGCGCCCTTGCCGAACTCCGCGCGCAGGCGCTGAACGCCGAGCTTGAGGCTGCGTCCGAGGCGCATGGCTCGGGCATCGCCTACGACGGCCTCCACGCTGCCGCCGCCGATGTCCAAGATCAGGGCCGCCTTGTCCGACAGATCGATGGCGTTCCGGACGCTGAGATAGATGTAGCGGGCCTCCTCGGCGCCGCTGATCACCTGTGGCGCGATGCCGGTGCTCTCCGCGACGGCATACAGGAACTCGCCGCCGTTCTCTGCTTCGCGGGTGGCGGAGGTGGCGACCGCGCGGATGTCCGTGACCCCGTGGCGCTGGGCCAGCTTGTGAAACTTCTGGATCGCACCGAGCCCGTTGTGCACCGCCTCGTCCGTCAACCGACCGTGCTCGAACACGCTGCGGCCGAGGAACACCATCTCCTTCTCTCTATCGATGACCTCGAAGGAGTGACCGCCGGTCACCTCCGCGATGATCATGTGAATGGAGTTGGATCCGATGTCTATGGCGGCGAGCTTCAACGGATTCCTCGGGGCCGTGAGGGGACGGAGCCACGATATTTGGGCCATGCGAGCGGCGAGAGCCTGGGCCCGGGACGTGGCGATTCGGTGACGCGGAGGTTACCAAATCGAAGCTCTTCGCGCCCGGCTCATGCCGCGGGCGGCGGATCTTGGGCCAGTGCGCCCCGGGGCAGGGCGTCGACCAGCTCCATGACCCGATCTTGGATTTCCAGCCGGCGGCCGGGCCGGATGGGGGCGCCATCGAATTCGACGATCCACAGTTGCTCGATGCGCCGCGGCGGCTGGAGCCTGGAGCGCAAGCGCACGATCTGCACGCGCAGGTCGAACAGCGCCCGGGTGAGCCTTCCCACCAGCGGCGGAACGTGGCTCCCCGTTTCCACCTCCAACAGCGCCAGCAGGCTCTGCTGCTCTTCCACGAATCGAACTCGCGTCGCGTCCATGCCCCCCGATGTACGCGCCCAGCGTGGCGACGGCGTTACCCTCCGGTAAATTCCTCAGAGGCCGAGGCTCTTGGCGATGATCTCGTTCATCACCTCACTGGTGCCTCCGCCGATGGGCAGCAGGCGCGCGTCGCGGCTCAAGCGTTCCACCCGCGTCTCGCGCATGTAACCCATGCCGCCGAAGATCTGCACCGCTTCGTAACAGACCTCCTGCGCGATCTGCGCCGAGAAGTTCTTGGCCATGCTCACCTCGCCCACCAAGTACTCCCCCTGTGCCACGCGCTGAGCGGTGGAGTAGTTGAATGCCTTGGCGGCAGCCACCTTGGTGGCCATTGCGGCGAGCTTGTGCCGCGTGACCTGAAAGCCGACGATGGGCCGCCCGAACGCCTGGCGCTCCCGGGCGTATTCCAGCGCGTCCCCCAAGACTATCTCCGCGGTGGCGTGACCATAGAACGCGAGGCCCAGGCGCTCGTTCTGGAAGTTCTGCATCAGGGCGACGAAGCCGGAGCCCTCTTCACCGATGCGATTTGCCTCCGGGACCCGCACCTCGTCGAAGGCCAACTCCGCCGTGTCGCTCGCCCACCAGCCGGTCTTTTTCAAGGCCCGGGAGACCGAGAACCCCTTCATGCCCCGCTCCACCACGAAGAAGGTGAGCCCGCCATGCTTGTCGGGACCGGTGCGTGCCAGCACGCTGACCAGGTCGGCACGCACGCCACTGGTGATGAACATCTTGGAGCCGGAGAGCAGGTAGTCCGAGCCGCTCTTCACGGCCTTGGTGGCGATGCCCGCGACGTCGCTCCCGGTGCCGGGTTCGGTGATGGCCAGCGCAGCGATCTGCTCTCCCGCGAGCACCGGCGGGACGAAGCGGCGCTTCTGCTCCTCGCTGCCCAGGTTCAAGACCGGTGGCAGCGCGATCCCGAGGGAGCCTAGGCCGGCGACCACGCCAGTGGAACCACCGGTGAGCAGCGCCTCGGCGCCCACCAGACCGAACAGCATGTCCCCGCCGCCGCCGCCGAGCTCTTCTGGAAAGCCGGCGCCGAGCAGCCCCACAGCGGCCGCTTCCTGGTACAGCTCCCGAGGGAACTCACCCGCCTCCTCCCACTTCACCGCGTGAGGAGCGATCTTTTCCTTCGCGAAGCGGAGGCAGCTCTGTCGAAAGAGCTCGTGAGCCTCGCTGAGCTTCAATGACAGCCTTCGAAGGTCGCGGTGGCCACGATCACGTGCCCGGCCCCCGTGCAGTTCGCGGACACGCTGCCCTTCACGTTGGTGACGTTGTTGATGGTGCTGTTCTGCCGCGTGACCGAGAGGGTGCCGCAGTTCTCGCCCACCAGCTCTCCTTGCGTCGCGTTCGGGGCGAAGAAGAACGTGCGGATCTGCCCGGTGCTCTGCAGCAAGAAGCGGACGCGCCGACCGGATTCGTCCAGGAAGTCCACTCCGTCGAACTTCGGGATGTTGGCTTCGCCGGAACGGCAGGTCTTGATGGTGAAAGGCGCGCCGTCAACCGTGACGGTACCGGTAGACTTGCTCTTGCACGCGAGCAGCGCAGCCAGGACGATGGTCAGACAAACGATGGTTCCCCGCATGGTCGAGGAACTATCATTCGCCCCGAGGGGCCGCAACGGTCAGCGACCCAGCGCGGAAAGCAGCAGCGGGTTCACGGCCTCCGGCCGCTCCTGGTGAACGAAGTGTCCCGCGTCCGCGATGCGGTGCACGCTCAAGTCCTCGGCGTAGCGCTCACTGCCATCGATCAGCTCGAGCCCCAGGCAGCTGTCGGCCTCGCCCCAGAGCAGCGTCACGGGCCTTTCGATCAGCGGATACGCAGCGTCCGTTCCGGTGACCAGCCGTCGGGCGTTGTCCCGGAATGCGGTGCGGTAGTACGAGAGCGCCGCCGTCAGTGCCCCCGGAGAGAGCAGCGCGCGCCGCTCGGCATCCACGATCTCCGGCGGGGCGTCGCTCGCCCGCGGCGAGCCTTCGCGGAACATGCGGGTGAGGTTGTCGCCGCCGCGGCGTGCCAGCCACAGCTCCGGAAGGCGCGGCAGCTGGAAGAAGAACATGTACCAACTGCGTCGGATCTGCTCCGGGTTCTTGCGCAGGGCACGCGCCATCAGCACGGGGTGCGGGCAGTCGAGGATCACCGCCCGCGTGATGGCGTTGGGAAAGTGCGACGCGACGTGCCAGGTGATGGCGCCGCCCCAGTCGTGACCTACGAGCGAAACGGGGCCTTCGGCCACGGCGCCGGCCAGCGCCACCACGTCTCGCGCGAGGGTGTCGAGGTCGTACCCCGTCTCCGGGCGGTCGCTCGCGCCGTAGCCTCTGAGGTCCGGCACAATCACGCGGTAGCCGTGCTCCACCAGCACCGGAACCTGCAAATCCCAGGAGCGATGCGTCTCTGGGAATCCGTGCAGCAGCATCACCGGCGGCCCCGTGCCGCTGATGGCCGCATGTAGGTGAATGCCGTTCACGCTCACGGTGCGGTGCTCGCGCATGTCCAGAGCCTAGCGGAATTTTCCAGGCGTTTCGTGGTTGCCGCGCGCGCGCTACTCTTACGCGTGTGGATGGACGACGTTTCGCGTGGTGCCTTCTCGTCGCGCTCGGACTGGTAGGTTGCGGTAGCGACGAGGCTTATGAAAATGCCGAGCGGGTTGGCTTCGACGCGACCGCCCGGGCGGAGCTCTCGGCCGTCGGCGTGGACAAGTACATGGGGCAGTTCTCTCCCGAGACGGTCGAGGATGAGAACGGCATCACGGTGTACACCTTCGCGCCGGACGACGACGGCCCGACGTGTCTGTACGGAGATCCGTTTCGGGTCACGGTGCGGGACACCGACTCGAAAGATCTGATGATCTACCTACAGGGCGGCGGCGCCTGCTGGAGCCAGAAGTGCGCCGCCAACAAGACCGCCGGCGCCGGCATCCAACCCATCGGGTGGACCAACGCAGACCCCGATTTCAATCCCGTGTTCTTCGACTACGACGTGGTGTTCGTCGCCTACTGCGACGGCTCCGTCTTCAGCGGGGACAACGTGGTCAAGAAGCCCGACGGCAGCATCGAGCGCCGCCATCGCGGGCTCGCCAATCTCTCGGCCGCACTCGACATCGCCCTCGAGCGCTTCCCGGATCCCGAGCGCATCGTGCTGGCCGGCTCCAGCGCCGGCGGCTACGGCACCATCCTGGGCACCGCCGCCACCCGCATGGCGTACCCGAAGACGCCGCTGTTCGTGATCAACGATGCCGGCATCGGCCTCACCAACCCTGCGGATCCCAGCATCGTGGAGGCGGCCACCACGGAGTGGAAGTTCACTCAGTTCGTACCGCCGTCCTGCGAGGGTTGCGTGGAGAGCGGGCAGTTCACGAGCTTCATCGGCTGGGGGCTCGAGCACGATCCGAGCCTCAGGGTGAGCGCCTTCTCGTCCTATCAAGACGGCATCATTGGGGGCGTGTTTCTGAACATGGACGGTCCGGATTTCCAGAGCTTGCTCTTGAGCGAGACGGACTCCATCCATCAGCGCTTCCCCGAGCGCTTCGAGCGCTTCTTCATCGATGGCGGCGCCCACACGGCGATCCTCGCTGGGTATTCCGGCCTCAGCGTCAACGGCGAGAACCTGATGGACTGGTCCCGGGCCATGATCGAAAAGACGCCGGAGTGGCGGGATCAGCTCCAGTAGCCCGGCTTCTGGGGTTTGCTGCGCCGCGGAACCTCACGAAACGGACGTCACCTCCCGTCGCAGCCTCGCCTCGAAAGCCGTGCCGACGGGTTGAAAGATGCTCTAAGCTACGCCTGGGGGGTGGAAAGTCCGCCCCGCTTGCGTCAAAAGGACCGTCATGTCTCGTCAGCGCGCTTTGTTTGGCTCTCTGCTTGGCTCCGCCTTCGCTGCGTTCCTGCTCGCCTCCGCGTGCAGCTCGAACGACGGGCATCCTCCCATCGCCCCGCCGGGCTCGGGCGGCAGCGGTAATAGCTCCGGCACCGGAGCCACCGGCGGCACCGGCGGCACGGGCGGAACCGAAGACTCGGGGGCGGACGCGGACGCATCGGAGACTGGAGGCACGGCCGGCACCGGCGGCGCGGCGGGGACCGGCGGTACGGCCGGCACCGGCGGCAGCGCAGGCATGGACGCGGGGCCCGATGGCGGCGACGCCGCCGTGGACGCTGCCCACTGCAGCAACGGCGTGAAGGACGACGACGAGACCGACAAGGACTGCGGCGGCAGCACGTGCCCCGGCTGCGACACCGGAGAGAACTGCGCCGGCAACTCGGACTGCGCCAGCAAGAAGTGCAACAC
Source organism: Polyangiaceae bacterium (assembly GCA_020633235.1). Taxonomy (NCBI): domain Bacteria; kingdom Pseudomonadati; phylum Myxococcota; order Polyangiales; family Polyangiaceae; species Polyangiaceae bacterium. Next base: position 863,467 of record JACKEA010000001.1, read on the forward strand.
GCAGTTTCTCACCTGCAACGCGCCCGTGTGCACGGATCTGGTCCAGAACGGAAACGAGACCGACGTGGACTGTGGCGGCGCGAACTGCAGCGCGTGCGCCGACGGCAAGAAGTGCGACCAACCGACGGACTGCAAGAGCGGCGTGTGCTCGGGGGCCGTGGTCAAGACGTGCCAGGTGCCGATCTGCACGGACGGCGTGACCAACGGCACCGAGACGGACGTGGACTGCGGCGGAACCGCTTGCCCGAAGTGCGGGCTCGGACAGGCGTGCAAGAACAACGTCGACTGCGCCACTGCCAACTGCCTGGGCGGGCAGTGCAAGTGTCCCAAGAACATGGTGATCGCGCCGGCGGCCGGCGGCGGCGCCTACTGCATCGACGACCACGAGATCACCTACGAGGAATACACCTTGTTCTGGGGCGGCAATCCCGGTGCGCAGATCGGCGCCTGCAGCTGGAACACCACCTACACGCCGCCCAAGAACTGGCCGGTGCCGCCGGGGAAGACCAACCAGTATCCGATCACGAACGTGGATTGGTGCGACGCCTATGCCTACTGCGCGTGGGCCGGCAAGCGACTGTGCGGCAAGGTCGGCGGTGGCGCTGCGCCCTACGCCAGCTTCACGGATCACACCCAAGACCAGTGGTACAACGGCTGCTCCGCCGGGGCGAACACCTACCCCTACGGTTCTGGCTGGGACGAGACCTTGTGCGTCAACAACAGCAACGCAACGGGCACCCAGCTCGAGACGAGCACCTGCCAAGGAGCGTCCCCGGGGCTCTATGACATGAGCGGCAACGTGGCGGAGTGGGAAGACTCCTGCGCCGGCAGCGGCGCTTCGGACGACTGCCGCATTCGTGGCGGGTCGTTCACCGGCGGTGCCGCGGAGCTCGCCTGCGGTGCGGATCGCGCCGGCGCGCGCAACGCGACGTTCGACGACGTCGGCTTCCGCTGCTGCTATCCGTAGTCGCGCCGGCGCGCGCGCCCGGACGGGGCTCGCGCCGACCCGACAAAAGAAGCACTGGCCCGACGCGAGCCGGCCTTCAGCGCGGGCCGCCTTGGCATTGACCGTTGCCGGCGGCGCTCGTGTTGTTGTCCGTGCGGCACTCGTGCCAGGCGTGGGCCGGGCTGCCGTCGTCCGCCACGGCGTAGATGGGGCTCGCGCCGCTTTGCACGCCGCTCGGGGGTGATGCCAGAGGCAGCTTCACGTCTTCGGCTTCCGCCGGATACAAGGCCTTGCTGGTGGTGCCCTGACCCAGGAGCGTGCCGCCGCTGGCCGGGTCGTTCTCGTAGAAGCCGACCACCACGCCGGGAGGCACGCTGGCGGTGCCGATGTTGCGCACGCGTGCCACCAGCGCGTAGTCCGTGCCCTGGCACTGGGGGAAGATGCTCACGATCAGATCCGGCGCCGAGAACTCCCCCAGGGGCTGCACGTTCTGACGGAAGTTGTTGAGCCGGGGCTGGGTCCAGTTGGGCGTTTCGCTCACGGGGATGGTGCCGTCTTCTTCCACGTTGGTCACGTGGTACGGATGCTGGTTCCACACCCGCCGGGTGCGAACCCAGTTGCCGTCCGGATCGCCGAACACGCGGAGACCGTGCTGCTTCGTGCCTCCGCAGTTGATGCCGGAGTAGCTGTTGCTCACCACGATGATGTCGGCGCCGCCGTCATTGTCCACGTCGGCCACCAGCGGGTACTCGAACAGCGTTCCGGTCGTGTTGCAGGTGGAAAACAGCACCGTGCCGTCGCTGCCCTTGTACACCCGGAAGTACTGCTCGTCGGAGTACACGACCTCCGCCTGGCCATCGCCCTCGAAGTCGAACACGCTCGAGCCGGTGGCGGCGCTCGAGCAGTCCGTGGTCTGCTTCAGCCACAGGTTGGTCTGGTTCGGCGCCACGTTGAGATCGAGGATCTTGCTGCCGTCGATCACTGCGTAACCGATGCCGCCGGCCACGGCCACGTCCGGCGTGGTGTCGCCATTGAAGTCCGCGACGGTGGGCGGGCCACCGCCGGTGGTAGCGCCGCTCGAGTTCGGGGGACAGGTGTTGGGGAAGGTGCCGTTGATGTCGATGCCGGTGCGCAGCACCTTGAACTTGCCGGGCTCGGCGGCGTCGTAGTGCCACACGCTCAAGGTGTGAGCCGGCTTGTTGATGCTGGCGGCCTCGGGCACGCCGTCTTTGTCGAAGTCGCCGATGGCCACGTAGGTGCCGGCGAGGCCGGTATCCGCGATCAGCGTGCCGTCGGCCTTGTACAGGGCCGTGGGCGTCACGATGTCCAAGAAGCCGTCGCCGTCCATGTCGGAGAGCACGAAGTTCGATGAAGACGGCGGGTTCAACGAGGCCTTCACGGCTCCCGTCGCGCCATCGAGCACGCGACCTTCCACCACCACCTCGGGTTTTCCGTCCTGGTCCAGATCCCCGATGCTGGGCATGGCGCAGCCGCCCGCGGGGCTGGTCCACAGCGGTGAGCCGTCCGCCTTGAAGGCGCGCGCCTTGCCGTTGTCCGTACAGCTCACGATTTCATTTCCGGGCACTCCGTCGATGTTGCCCGCCGCCAGGGAGCGGCCCGGGTGCACCGCGTCCGTGGTGGGGTGCGCGCTCCATTTCTCGACGACCTTGCCGTCGACCAGGGAGATCGCCCACAGCGTGCCGTTGTGGTTGTAGTCACCACTGGCAAAGGTCGAAAAAACGATCTCCGGGATGTCGCGCTCGTCCACCACGCCGTCGCAGTTGTCGTCGTCGAGCTGGATCACGACGGGCGCCATCATGATGTCGCCCCCTTGCCAGTGCGCCTTCAGCGTGGGGTTGAAGGCCGCGGTGGGCGGCTTGTACTCGCAGGCCGGCAGGCAGGTGAGGGGATCTCCCGGCTCCTGCCCGGTGGGGCACTCCGGCGGCTTGGGCAAGCAGCGACCGGTGGCCAGCGCGGCGCCGCCCTGGCAGCTGCCGCCGTCCGGTGTTCCGGCGTCCCCCGCGGGATCGCCGAGGGAGTATTCGCAGTACTCGTCCTTTTGGCAGTCCGTCGCGTCCACGCACACGGCGCCGGGGGTCTCGCACTTCTGGAACGAGCACACGTCCCCGGCGCTGCAGCAAGAGGAGCCGCAGGCGAGGTCCGTCGGACAGCACGCGCCGTTGATGCACGTGCCGCCGTCGCAGCCGCCGGGACAGCCTGGGCCGCCCTCGGTGCTGATGCCGCCCCCGGTGGCTCCCGCGCCGTCGCCCGAGGCGTCCGGGCCGCTGCCGCCGACAGCGCCGCTGCCACCGAAGCCGCCCCCCGCGACGCCGCCGTCGTTCGAGCCGCAGGCGGCGAACAAGGTCGTCGACAGCGCCAGGAGGGAAGCCAGGACGAGGATGGAGCCGAGCCGATTACGCCGCATGCCAAGAGAATAGCGCCGATGGCGCCCTCGCGGCGTGGCTGCGCCGGACAAACCCAGATATTCTCCAGAAGTGGTGCGTCGTGAAGCTTCCGAGAAAGAAGGCGCGAGTGCGCCGACGGACTCGGCGGCACGCTGCACATCTCCAGCGGGTGAGAGTCCCGCCCCGGTAAGCGCCGGAGCGCCGGGTAGCAGGCCCCAGGCGTCCGGGAGAGATCCCGGCGTCCGAGCGGGGCGTCAAAAGCCCGGAGCAACCCTTCTGGAGAGCCGCGTAATGCTGCAGCACGAGAGGCCACCGGTAAGCCGTGTGCGGGAAATCCACACGCACGGTTTGAAAGGGGGTCTTGACTTTGGATGCCGCGAACGAGCGGCGAAGGAGTAAGCATCTACCAATGAAACGGAGGTTTTCCCTGGCGCTGGTCGTGCTGTGGGCCGGCGGCCTCGGGCTGGCCGTCAGCTGCGGCTCGAGCGACGAAGCGTCACCGGGGTTTTCCGGCGGCAAGGACGGCGGAGCCGACGTGCTCGCGGCGAGCGACGCCGGCACCGACGCGGTGCTGTGGCCCGACGCGGATCCCAACCCCGACGCCGGTCCGGGACCGAGCCCGGGCTTCGACGCGGGCGACGCCGCGCCTCCGCCCGTCACCTGCAGCGGCAAGACCGGCGAAAAGGGCAGCTCCACCCTCAGCGTGAAGAGCGGTGGGCTCACCCGCACCGCCATCCTGCACGTTCCCGAGAAGTACGATCCCGACAAGGGCACCCTGCTGGTGCTGAACTTCCACGGCTTCAGCTCCGCCGGTTGGCAGCAGGCGTTGCTCACTCGCATGAGCCAGGCCAGCGACGAGCGCGGCTTCATCGTGGCCTACCCGGAGGGCATCGCCACCAGCTGGAACGCCGGGGATTGCTGCGGCACCGCCTGGACCGACAGCGTGGACGACGTCGGCTTCGTGCGCGCGCTGCTCGACGAAATCGAGAGCCGCTACTGCATCGACGAAAAGCGCGTGTTCGCCACCGGCATGAGCAACGGCGGCTTCTTCTCCCATCGCCTCGCGTGCGAGGTGAGCGACCGCATCGCCGCCGTCGCTCCGGTGGCCGGCGTGCTCGGCATCGACCTGTGCTCGCCCAAGCGCCCGGTCCCCATCTTGGACTTCCACGGCACCAGCGATCCTCTCGTGCCCTACGGCGGCGGCACGCCTCTCATTCCGCAGCTGGGCGTGGGCCTGGTGTTCACCTCCGTGGCGGACACCATGGAGAGCTGGCGTCAGAAGAACGGCTGCAGCGCGTTCTCCGACACCATCTATCAAAAGGGTGACGCCACCTGCGTGGAGTGGAAGGACTGCGATCAGGGCGCGGCCACGGTGCTGTGCACGATCGACGGCGGCGGTCACACTTGGCCCGGGGGCGTGCCCATCCCCGCGGGTAAGACCAGCACGGACATCAGCGCCACCACCACGATGCTGGACTTCTTCGAAGCCCACCCCATGCCCTGAAGGTTTTTGTTGGTCCGGCGCGATGCCCGTCGTGGACGTCCGCCCTGCCGCACCCTGGAGGCCCCGTTGACGACCCCCGAAGATCGCATCATCGACACCGTGCTCGCCCTCGATCCCCTGGCGGACCTTCCGCGCACGGGGTGGCTCTTGCGTGGGGTGCGTCCGTGCGAATCGATCGCCGATCACAGCTACGGCGTGGCGCTCGTAGCGCTGCTGCTCACCGACGCCCTGCGCGCCGAGGGCCACGAGGTCGACGGCGAGCGCGTGCTCAGGATGGCGCTGGTGCACGACGCACCGGAAGCGCGCACGGGGGACATCCCGATGCCGTCGAAGACCCGCGAAGCGGCCCGGGCCATCGATGAGCTCGAAGCACGGCTGGCCAAGGACCTGCTGCCGGAAGCGCTGTACGGCGACTGGCGCCAGGCGGAGCTCAGCGAATCCCTGGAGGCCAAGATCGTGCGCTCTGCCGACAAGATCCAGATGATGATCAAGGTGCTTTCGTACGAACGCCAGCACCGCGGCCGGCTGGACGAGTTCTGGGAGAACCCGAAGAACTTCCGCGACATGGGTCTGCCGCTGGCCAAGCGCGTGTTCGCGCGCATCGTGGAGCGGGCGGGGAGGACGGCGTGACGAGCCCCGACACCCTGCGCATCGCCACGTTGAACGTGTGGAACAAGTCTGGACCCTGGGCAGAGCGTCTACGGCTCATCCGAACCCAGCTCAGGGAGCTGTCGCCGGACGTGATCGGGCTGCAAGAAGTGCTGCGCCTCGTCGTCGACGGCACGCCGAACCAAGCACCGGAGCACGATCAAGCCACGGAGATCGCCCAGGGGTTTCGCTATCACATCGCTTACGCTGCGGCGGCGGACTACGGCGGCGGCTTGATGTTCGGCAACGCGCTCCTCTCGAAGCATCCCATCGTCGAACAGCGCGTGCTGCCGCTTCCCGGGGCGGAGACCGGCGAGAGCCGCAGCATGCTGTACGCACTGGTGGAAACCCCGGCGGGCCTCTTGCCCGTGTTCGTGACGCACCTGAACTGGAAGCTCCATCACGGCAGCGTGCGCGTCCAACAGGTGCGCGCCATCGTGGAGAAGGTGTTCGAGCTCGCACCGGTGGACGAGACGCGGTTGCCTCCGGTGCTGATGGGGGACTTCAACGCCGAGCCGCATTCCGACGAGATCCGGCACCTCACGGGGCACGCCACGCTGGAGGGCGAGAGCGTGTACTTTGCGGACGCCTGGGTCTACGCCGGGGACGGCGGGCCGGGCTACACCTTCGACCGCGAAAACCGCTTCGCCGCCCTCGCTCACGAGCCGCCGCGGCGCATCGATTACATCTTCGTGCGTGGACCGGACCGCAAGTTTCGAGGCGAGCCCCTGAGCACGCGCCTCGCCTTCGCGACCTCGGAGCCGAGCGCTCACGGTCTGCTGTGGCCGTCGGATCACTTCGGCTTGGTCACGAACATCGCGGTGAGCGCCCGGGAGCGGTAGCCATGGAGCGATTGCTCAGTGCGCTCCTCGCTGCTCCGGACCCGATCGCCCGGGCGTGCTTCGAGGACTTCTGGTCCCTGCTCCAGGAGCGCCTGGCGGGCAGCACCGAGCCGGCGGATCGCGCCGTGCTCGGGGGCTTCTTCGCCGATCGGCTCGGGTTCGGCTTCGCCGCGGGCTACCAGGCGGCCCTCTCGCGGCTGCTACCGGAGGTGGAGCCGGGCCGTTGCCTGTCACTGGCCGCCACGGAAGTGGGCGGCGCCCATCCGCGAGCCATCGAGACCCGGCTGACGGAAGGCGGGCAGCTGTTCGGGGACAAGCGCTTCGCCACCCTGGCAGTGCACGCGGAGCAGCTCGTGGTGCTGGCCAGCTCGGGAGGGGAGCCGGACGCCCGTCAGTTGGTGGCGGTGCTGGTGGACCGCGCCGCGCCGAACGTCACTCTGGAAGGCTTGCCGCCCACGCCCTTCGCTCCGGAGATCCCTCACGCACGCGTGCGCTTCGACGGCACGCCCATCCTGCGGCGCGTCGACGGCGACGGCTGGCAGGACGTCGTCAAGCCGTTCCGCACCGTCGAAGATCTTCACGTGCAACTTTCGCTGCTCGGCTATCTGCTCTCCGTCGCTCGCCGCGGTGGAGCGACGGAGAGCACCATCGAGCGCCTGATGGCACTGTGCGTGAGCGGACACCAGCTGGCTCGCCTACCTGTGGCGTCCGCTGCGGTACACCTCGCGCTTGCGGGATTGGTGGCGGAAACCGCAGAGCTTACGGAGCTCGCAGTGAGCGAAAGCACGAGCCTGCCACAGGCGGAACGAGCGCGATTTCAGCGTGACCAGCCGCTGCTCTCGGTCGCCAAAGCCGCCCGCGAAGCGCGCCGGAAGCGGGCCTGGGAGCTAGCGCTTCAGGGTGCGCCGCGCTAGGTTCTGCCCGAACTCCCAAACGCGAGAAAGGAATCTTCGATGAAGCATGTCGTTCCCCATGGCCTCGGCAAAGACAAGGCAACAGAGGTGGCGAAGGCCGCGTTCAACTCCTACCGCGAGCGTTTCGCGAACTACGAGCCGACCGCCAATTGGGTGCGTGACGACAAGGCGGAGATTTCCTTTTCCGTGAAGGGCATATCGCTGAACGGCAGCATGCAGGTGAACGACAAGGACATCGAGATGGACCTCGACGTTCCGTTCGTGCTGCGGCCGTTCAAGGGCAAGGCCATGGGCGTGATCGAGGAAGAGATCAAGAAGTGGATCGCCAAGGCCAAGGCCGGCGAGCTCTGACGATCTCGGACGGGGCTCGCGCCGAACCGACAAGCCCTCGCTGGAACGACGGCACTCAAGGGAGGAGCACGTCCACGTAGCTCCGGGGGCGGCGGCTGACCGCGGCGCCGGTGCGCTCGAGGTGGGCGAGGACCTGCAGCACCGCGGCTTCGTCCCAGGCGTCGCCCAGGATCTGCAGCCCCACCGGGAGCCCGTCGCCGTCGGTCCCGATCGGTGCGGTGCCGGCCGGTAGCCCGGTGAGGTTCGCCAGGAAGGCGAAGCGACACATGGCGTCGAGGGCCGGGGGATCGACGAAGCCGCGCTTTTCGTCGCTGTCGCTGACGGGTGGCGCGGCGGAAGCGGTGGTGGGGAGCGCCAGCACGTCCACGTCTGCGAGGACCTTGGCCGTCTGCTCACGAATGGCGCTGCGGACGCGCTGGGCGTCGAGGTAGTCGTCCGGCCCGAAGGTGGAGAGGTTCGCGATCAGCATCTGCATGTCGAGCCCGAGCTCGTCCATGTGATCGCGTCGGGCATCCGCCACGCCTGCGTAGGTCTCGAGGCCGATGGTGAGGTAGCCGACGGGCGCCGCGTGATGCGCGTTCGGGAGCGCGACCGGTACCAGGATTGCGCCTTCGCATTCGAGCAACGCCAACGCTTGCTCCGCCGGGGCGGCCACGTCGCGCGGCGCGTGCTTCCACTCGCTCTCCACGATGCCGATCCGAAGGCCCCGCACACCGCGACCGAGGGCATGAATCACGTCGGGCAGCGGCGTTTGCCAGTGACTGGCGGGATCCCCCGCGTCGGCGCCGGCGGCTGCCTGAAGGAACAGCGCCAGATCGTGGCTGGTGGCCGCGATGGGTCCCAGGTGTCCCACGGTGCTGCCGCCGTCGAGGCCATGTCCCGTCGCCGGGATGCGGCCGAAGCTGGGCTTCAAACCGAACACGCCGTTGAGGCACGCGGGGATGCGGATGGAGCCGCCGCCGTCCACGCCCAGCGCCATGGGCACGATGCCCGTGGCCACGGCGACTCCGGAACCGCTGGAGGAGCCCCCAGGGAGGCGATCTGGATCGTGCGCGTTGCGTGGCATCACGCGATGCACGTTTCCGCCGAGGGGGCTCATGCCGTACTCGGTCATGGGCGTGGTGCCCAGCACCACCGCGCCTTGGGCGCGGAGGCGCGCCACGGCCACGCAGTCTGCGGCGGAGGGTCGCCTCGGCATCCAGCTGGTGCCCACGCGGGCGGGCAGACCCTCGACCTGGACTTCTTCCTTGATGGCCACGGGGATGCCCTCGAGGGGCCGCGCAGTGCCGGACGCGATGCGCTCGGCGCTCTCGCGCGCCGCCGCCAGCGCCCGGGCGTCGTCGAAGTCGAGGAGCGGTCCGCGACTGGGGACCTGAGCTGCCAGAAAGCGCGCTCCGGCCAGGGCCGCTTCCACGACCGCGGGAGGCGAGGCCGAGCCGGCGCGATACGCAGCCAGCAGGGCCGCGCTGCTCCGGGGCCAGTCACCGGCGGCGGGCAGCGGCAAGCTCTGGCTCTCCCGTTCGTGGTTCGTGCGCGCCGCGAGGGGTGCGTTGGACTGGGGCACGGGCCGCCGGGGGACGCTCGCGTCGCCGAGGCCCGCGATGCCGAGCTCGGCACGCAGGACGTGAGCGACGGCATGCTTCGCCGGGGTCCTGCGGACGGCGGCGACGAGGGCGGAAAGGGCGGCACCGGAGATGCGACCACGAGGGAGCTCGAGCATGGCGGCATGCTACTGCCAAACGCCGGCGTCCGGGGCCCGTTGCGTTCTCGATGTCGGCCGAGTAGCCGTCGATGTTCGGAGGCTCGGATGACCGGACGATGGACGCGGTACGCGGGTTTGCTGTTCCTCGTGGTGACCCTTCTCGCCTGCAAGATGCTGAAGGGGCAGAAATCCTACGAGGGCAATGTCGCGGGGCTGACCCAGCTGGCGACGGACTTGAGCAACGCCAAGAAGAGCGACGCCCAGGACATGGGCAAGGCGTTGGCGCTGCCGGACCCCACGGCCTACTTCAGCGCGACGTTCGGTCCCGACCTCGGCGGCCAGCTGGCCACCGAGTACGCCAGCGAAGCCGCGAAGCTGCCTTCGGTGCAGGCGTTCTTCATCCTGAACAAGCTCAAGGGACGTACGCAAATCTTGGTGGAAGAGCACACCACCGCGGACGACCCGAACGCCAACGGGCTGCAGGACGCCGCCATGCGCAAGATGACGAAGCCCACGGTGCTCTACACCGTCAACGTGGTGGAGCCGGGCAAGACCATCGGCGCCAGTTTGTGGTCCTTCGCCTACGTGGATGGACACTTCCGCTACCTGGGCAAGCTGAAGGCCACCAAGCCCGGCGCGAGCCCGCTGGACGAGCTGTCGAAGAAGGACCTGCAAGACGCGCTCGAGGGCAAGTGAACGGACGCTGATTTTCTCTCGCGGCGGCTCCGCGCTGGCGCGAAATCCAAGGTAGGATCCCGGATCGAGCGCTCATGGCCAACGACGTCTTTCGCATCGTAGGCACCACGCAAGCCGGCGCCTACCAGGTGGAGGACGTGGTGGGGGAGGGCGGTTTCGCCGTGGTGTACCGTGCGCACCACAGCGGTTTTCGGGCCAAGGTCGCCCTCAAATGTCTGAAGGTGCCCCACGGCCTCGGCGCCGAGGACCAGCAGCGCTTCCTGGAGCGGTTTCGCGAGGAGGGCGAGCTTCTGTTCCGGCTCTCCGCGGGCGTGCCCTCCGTGGTGCGTCCGCTGCATGTCGGAACACTGGACACGCCGACGGGAATGTTCGTGCCCTTCATCGCGCTGGAGTGGCTGGACGGCGAGGGCTTCGACCAAGTGCTCGCCAAACGGCGCCAGGGTGGCCTTTCGCCGCTCCCGCTCAAGCGTGTGCTGCGCATGCTCGCGCCCGTCGCCAAGGCTCTGGAGCGAGCGCACCGTTTTCCCTCGCCGCAAGGCGAGATGTGCATCCTGCATCGTGACCTGAAGCCGGAGAACATCTTCGTGGCCAAGGTGCACGGCCAGGAGACCTGCAAGATCCTCGACTTCGGCATCGGCAAGGTGAAGAGCGTGGCGACGCAGATCGTCGGGCAGCAGTCGCGACACGACAGCGGTATCGCGGCCTTCACGCCCTCCTATGGCGCGCCGGAACAGTGGCTGCCCAAGCGCTTCGGCCAGACGGGGCCTTGGACCGACGTGTGGGGCTTCGCCCTCACGCTGGTCGAGGCGATCTCCGGACACTGTCCGCTGGAAGGCGATCAAGCGGCGATTTTCGGCGGCGCCATCGATCCCGCGCGGCGCCCCACGCCGCGGAACGAGGGGGCCGACGTCTCCGACGCCGTGGAAGCGATCTTCGCCCGGGCCTTGGCCGTAGATCCGCGGGAGCGCTATCGCGACATTGGGGAGTTCTGGAAGGACCTGTGCACGGCCGCGGGCCTGTCGGAGGACTTGGCGACGATCCCGCCCCCGGGCCACGACCCGCGGATGGAGGGCAACGTGAAGCCGGCGACGGAATGGTTCGGGACCGCTCCGGCGCCGCCGCTGCCCCACGCGAGCACCGAGCCCGCGCCGCCGGGCTCTGCACCCGGGTTCGCCGCGCCGGAGCTGGATCTCGCGCCGCTCGAGGCACGGCGAGACCCTCGCCCGCGACCCGCCGCGCCGCGCACTCCGCACATCACCGTTGGTACCGGTATCGACGACTTCGTCCACGAGCCCTCCGCGTCCATCGGGCTCTCGGAGCTCGACGGCGTTGGTCTCAGCCCGCGGCCGCCCCCGCCGCGCATGCGTCCGGTGCGAGCCGTGGAACCGCTCACCAGCGAGCGGAGCGGTTCCGAGCTCCGCGCGCGCCTGCGGGGTCCGGTGATCTGGGTGCTGCTCGGTGTCGCGGTGATGGCCTTCGACTTCGGCTACTCGAGTCTCAACGGCGAGCTCTTCGCCGTCGGCGGCGTGCGCCCGCTGTGGGTGGCGGGCCCCATCGTGCTGCTCGGTATCGCCGCGGCGTTCTACCGACTGCTGTTCGAGTGACGAACGCGCCGGGGCTCGCGCCGAACCGACAAAAGTAGCCGAAAATCAGCGATTTCGTTCGTCCAGGCGCCGCAGACCCTCGAGCACGAGCATGTCCGGGCTCATCTGGATGGTGGTCTCCTTGGGCTGGAACCCCGGCTCCAGAGCGAAGGTGCCTTCCGACAGAGCGAGCAGCTCGAAGAAGGCCTCCTGTCCGGTGATGTCGCCGATGATGGAATGGACAATCTGTCCTTCCTGGAAGTGCACTTCGCCTTCGCGGCCGCCGGACTTCACCTTCAGACGGCCGCCCTTGCGGCTCTGATGCAGGATCTGCACGAGGTCCGGCAGCGCCATGTCGGAGAGCGAGCCCGCCACGCCGGAGGAGACGTCGTTCTTGGGGGCGGCCATCTGCAGCCGCCGGAGCTTGCCCGCGAGCACGTCACCGCTGGTGGGCTTGACCACGAAGTCCTGCGCGCCCAGAGCAAAGCTCTTGTCCACGGCGGCGGCGTCCGACTGCCGGGCGACGAACAAGAACGGGATGTCGCGTGTTTCGTCGTTCTTGCGGATGCGAGACAAGAGCTCGAAGCCGTCGAAGGGCGAAAGCTCGATCTCGCTCAAAATGTAGCGCACGTTGCCGGCCTGGGTGATGCGCAGGGCTTGATCCGCAGAGCGCGCGACTTTCACCTCGAAGCCTTGGGCCACGAGGCGCAGCTCCAAGATGGTGGCTTCCTCGGCGTCCGGCTCGGCGATGAGCACCAGGGGCTTGTCGTCCGTGAGCTTGCGCCGAAGATCCTCACCGACGACCAACTGGCTCAGGAGCTCCAGCAAATCGGGATCGAAGATGGTGCCCGCGTGCTGGCTCAGCACCTCGTGGGCTTCTTCGTGACTGAGCTCCTTGCGGAACGGATTGCGCGGATTGAGCGTCAAGTCCGAATAGCTGTCGCACAACGCCAAGATGCGTCCGCCCAGCGGAATGGACTTGCCCGCGAGGCGTCCGGGGAATCCCTTGCCATCGAAGCGCTCGTACATGGCGCCGGCGGCGGTGATCGCGTCCGGCGGTAGCCCCACGCCCTCCACCAGCCGCGACGGCGTGTACACCAGCTTCTGCGCGGCGTTTCGATGCGGCGCGTACTGAGCGACGTTCAGCACGGTGAGGTGGTAGGAGACGGGCTTGCCCAGATCGTGAAGGTTCGCCGCGATGGCCGCGTGCGTGGCGGCGATCTCGTCGAGCCCCATGCGCTGAATCATCAGCCGCGAGAAGCGCGCGACGGACGACGAGTGCCCTCGGAACTCGTCGCGCGAGTTTTCGTTCAGGGAGACCAGCACGTTGAGGAGCTCCGCGAGATCTCGGACGCGGCGATCCACCGTGGTGCTGGCGGGGATTTCCGACACGGGCGCGGGCGTCACGGAACGACGCGGCAAGGGCAGGCTGGGCGCGGGGCGCGCGGGTGCTGCCGTCTTCGGCTTGGGCTTGGGGGCGGGCGCGGTGGCGATGTCCGAGTTGATCACCCCGGCCAGAAGCTCGTCGCCGTCGGGCCCCGTGCGCCGCAGGCGAGGGGAGGTGGAGCGTGGATTGGGCGCCGGCGGCGGGGGTTCGGCGGGCAGCGGCGGCGCGGGCGGCGGCGGCGCCGCGACGGCAGGGAGCGGCGTGCGGAAGTACTCCGCCTTCGGGGGCGAGAGCGGCGCCGGGTTCTCGCGTCGAGGCTGCATGCCGGTGTCGAGGGGACGCTCTTGGATCTCGCTCGCCTGGATCTGAGTGAAGGTGTCCGTCGCGATCTCGGCGAACGCCTGGATCTCGCCGCGATACCATTTGCGGATGGCCGCCCGCACGGCCGCGGGACGCGCCACGTACGCCTTCAGGTGGCGAACGCCGGTGGCGAGGGCGAGCTGCTTCACGTACTCGGGATCCCCCGCGTCGGGGGACACCACGGAGAGCGTCTCGCTGTCGGGCTCCCAGCGCACGGGAAACGCCAAGAGCTTCTCCGCAACGCGTTCGGGGATCCAGCGCAGCACGTCTCGCGGGATCTCGATGCGCGAGAGCTTGGCGGTGGACACGAAGTGGGTGCGGCAGCGCTCCGCGACGAAACGCAGCAAGCGATTCTCGTCGATGGCTCCCGTGCGCAGCAGCGCCTCCTCCATGCGCTCGTTGTAGAGCTGCATGCTCTGGATGGCGGCGCGGAGCTGCTTGTCCGTTATGACGGCTTCAGCGTGAAGCCGCTCGCCGACCCAGGTGGGAGTCCACATGAACGATCCATTTTTTCAAACCGCAGCGTGTTACGTCAATTGTGCACGAAATTTCGCAGCCTTGCGGCCCTGCATGTCGGGAAAGTCAGGGGTCCGGCGCACCCCACGGGGGGCCTCGGGTGACACGGACACTGTCGAAAATTTGACCCTTCGTCGCTCGATCTGTCATCGACAAGGCGCCGGAACTGGGCTTTCCGACGGCGACACGGCCGCTCGGCGAGGGACCCAGAGCAACTCGGGGCGTTGGCCCGGGCGTTGCACTGTACAGGTGCAAGCTGGAGTTTTCACCATGACGATCGACACCGAAGAGCGCGAACGACCCTCCGAGTGGCTCCGGCGTCTGCGCGAGGAGCGGCACCTCTACCGCCGTCTTTTGGCGGATGCCGGCAGCATTTCCCTGGCCGCCCACCGGCTGGCGCAGGCGCGGTGTCGCGTCCAGCCCGTGTCCTTCGCCATCCCAACGGTGGCGGAGCTTCGGGTGGCCGCGGACGAGATTGCGCTCAATGTGGGAGCAAAGCTCACACCGGTGACCGAGCAGTTGCTCCAGGATTGCGAAGCGGCGGGGCTCGCGGTGATCCTGCCGCTCTCGGCGCCGCACGCCGCCTGACGCTTCAGTTGCAGAGCGAGGCGTCGGGCACCGCCACGGCGACGGTGGGCTCGACGATGAGCTCCCAATCGAAGGCGAAGCCGATGGCCAGAGCGTCGCACTGAGCGGCCGGCTTCTCGAAGCTGGGCGGGGCGTTGGCGAGATCCATTGCCGGCAGCAAGAACTGGTTCATGAACAGCGACGCGAGTGTGTCGTTGCAGCTCACCAGCTCCTTGGCGAGCGGCAAGAACTCGGTTTCCAGCGTCGCTTTGCCGGCCACGGCGCTGAGCATGGAGCGCACGGCCCCGTCGTGCAGGGGCGACAGCTCCACGGCCAGCGTGATGGTGGCCGTGTTCACGATGGTGATGCCGTTCAAGACGTACATGGGCATCGGTCCGGGGGAGTCTCCCAGATCCCCGCTGACCCACACGTTGCCCTTGAGGTAGCCCTTCGGGAACGTGTAGCGGGGCACGACGGGCTCGGGAGGCGGAGTGTCTGCCTCCCCCGCGTCGACCCCGGCTTCCGGCGTACCGGCGTCCGGCGCTCCGGCCTCACTGCCGAGCACGGTCTTGGAGTCGATCCAGAAGTCGTCCGATCCGTTCCACTTCGGATTCTGGCCCGGGTTGACGGCGGTGACGAGCAGCGCGCCGGGCACGTAAGGATCGTCGCTGCCGGGATCCAGATCGCTCAGCATGAGCACCATGGTGGGCTTGTCGCCGCTCTCCAGATCCGCGTGCAGGCCCAGCTCGAAGTCCTTCGACAAGAACTGCGACCCGTATGCGAGCACTCGCCCCGCGCCGTTGTCGCGGCCGTCCTCACCATCGGTCAGCGACTCGTCCGCCGCGCTCGGCGGCCGCTTGCAGACCTTGGAAGCGTTGGCAATGCTGATGGCTTGGGTGGTGTTCTCGCTGTCGATGGCGTGACCGATTCGCTGCCACGCCGTGTCGTCCTTCGTGCCCGTGGTGGGGTCGACGGTGCCGAGGAAGATGCGTCGTGCGGCGAACCAACGAGTCACGCCCTTGCCCGATGGCACGGCCGGACCGGCGGGCCGCTCCGGAGGAATGGCCGAAGCTCCGTTGGGCCCCGTCGTCGCGTCCCAGCCCGCTTCGGCCGCGCCGTCGATGACCACGGCGGCCGCGTCCAGGTACTTGGGATCGAGCTCCTTGTCCTCGATGCCGGCGAGGGTCTGGCAGGCCACGGCGACGGCGCACGTGGCGAGCAGAGCCCCTCGGACGCGCCGGCTCACCATGAGCCCGAGAGTAGGACACTGCCGTTGTGGGCGCCAATCGCGGCGTCCACCCGGAGCGCGTCCGCCTGCTCTTTCTTCTTCGGGGCCGTCAAGTAGAGCCAGGTTCCCACGCCCACGGCCACGACGCCCACGGCGAAGGCGACGTTCGCGACGTTGGCGGAACGCTGGGATTGGTCGTTCAGCTCCACGCCGCGCGGGTCGCACAGCGTGCCGTCGCAGTGCTCCTCGCTCTGGCTGTTCTGATTCACCGCCCGCACGCCGAAGTAGGAGCCCACGCCCAACGCGATGACGCCCGCGCCGCCGACGGCCAGGCCGATGAGACGCTCTTTGGAGCCGTCCTCGCCCGTGTCCTTGGGTGGCGGCGGCTTGGGGGCGGGCTGGGGCGCCGGCTTCTCGATCTTCTGCAGGGGCTCCACGGTGACGGTCTTGTCGTCCTTTTCCTCGAGCGTCACACTCGTGCTCCACGCTTCGTGGTCCGGCGCCGTGGCGGAGATCTCGACGCGTCCGGGATCGACGGGCACGGGGGTGCCCCACGCCGCAGCGGCGACCTCGACGTTTCCGCGGCGTATCGACAAGCCCTCGACCCTGGCGGTTTCGGGGACTTGGATGGTGAGGCGGCTGAGGCGGGGCTCGAGCTTGACGATCTCTCGCTCCGCCAGGTGGATGCGATCTCGACGTTTGGCTTCCTTCGCGAGCGCCAGCGCTTCCTGAAACTCAACCCATGCCGACGCCGTCAGTCCTTGGCGTGCGTGGCATACGGCCAGGTTGAGGAGCGTGCCACCTTGGGGATCGAGGCGCTGGCTCTCCGCCAGCTTGGGACAGGCTTCGTCGTACGCCTTCTTCTTCATCAAGCGTTTGGCATCGCGAAACAGCGCGTCGGCCGTGGCGCGCTCGCCGGCGGTGGGCTCCGCGTGCAGGGCGGTGGGCGCCAAGAGCAGCGTCAGGAGCAACGCTTTGAGGCTAGTAGCGATCGTCCAACGGATCCGCATGGTGCCTTTTCGTGGGCGGGGCCTTGGGCGTTGGCGGCGCGTCGGCGGTGTCTTCGCTGGACGCGGTGGGCTGGGCGCCGGCTTCCGCCAGCGCGGGGACGGCCGTGGTGGGCGTCGGTGCCGCCGCCACCGCCACCGGCTGGGTGGGCGGGGTGTCCACGGCTTCCACCTGCGCCGTGGGGGGCGCCGCGGAGCGGGCCCGCAGGGCGAGCGCGACGATCACCCCCAAGAAGACCAATAGGCCCACGGACGCGCCCAACAAGATGCCTCGCGAGGTCGAGCGGCGGCGCTGGTGGGTGGTACCCCAGGCCTGGGCGGTGTCCACGGCGATGGCGCTGGACGACACCCGCGGCCAGGGACGGCTGGCCTCGAGGGGATCGGCGGCGGCCAGATCGCGGATGCGACCGAGGTGCGAGAGGGAGCCTGGTCCGGCCCAAGGGCGGAGCTTCTCCGCGAGCTGTGCCACGCTCTGGGGGCGAGCCTCGGGGCGCTTTTCCAGGCAGCTCAAGACCACGTCTCCCAGGGGCCGGGGCAGGTCGCGTCGACGCTCGCTCGGGTGCACGGGCGCGTCACTCACGATGGCGGCGGAGAGGGCCGGCAGCGTCTCCGCCATGAACGGCGGCGCTGCGGTCAGCACCTCGTACAGGATCACGCCCAAGGCCCAGACGTCGGTTCTGAGGTCGACGCTCTTGCTGCTGCGCACTTGCTCCGGTGACATGTGCGTTGGAGTGCCGAACACATCGGTGGTGTGTGTGAGATTCGGCGTGAACTCCGGCGCCGTGGAAAACCAGTCGCTCTTGGAGATGCCGAAGTCGAGCAGCTTGACGAAGCCGAGCTGGCCCGGGCGCTGCAGCACCATGATGTTGTCGGGTTTCAGGTCGCGGTGGACGATGCCGATGCCGTGACACTCGGCGAGGGCGATACAGGCCTGCAGCACGTAGTCGATCGTCTCGGCGACGGGGAGCGGGCCCCGCTGTGCGGTCAGCGCGCCCAGCGTCACGCCGGGCAGATACTCCATCACCATGTACGGGACGCCGCTATCGAGACGACCCACGTCGTAGATGCGAACGACGTGGTCGTTGGAGATGGCGCTCGCCGCGCGGGCCTCGCGCAAGAAGCGCTCCACGGCGGTGCCGATCTGGGCGGCTTGGGGTGGCAACAGCTTGATGGCGACGCGGCGCTCGAGCTCCAGCTGGACCGCGGTGATCACCGCGCCCATGCCGCCGGCCCCCACGAGCCCCTCCACCCGATACTTGCCGGCAAGCAGCTGTCCCGGCGCCGGGATCCAGCCGAGGTCGTTCGGGTTTTGGCCGACGGGCCCCATCATCTTGGATTATCCGCGACGGGCCGGCGGCGGACAAGCGAGCGCCGGTTCAGGTCAGCAGGCCGGGGGCGACGATGAACAACAGGCCAAAACCGACGAGCAACACGCCGCTCACTCCCTTGAGGACCTTGGCGCCCCGCTCGCTGAGCGTCATGCGGTGTAGGGTCAAGGCATAGACCGTGACGATCAGCGCGAGCGGCACGACGTAGGCCACGTTGTAGAGCGCCAGGTAGGCCGTGCGGGTCAGGGGCGAGAGCTCCTCCCGCAGTGTGAGGATTCGCGTGTAGACCGCCGGCAGGCCCAGGGTGCAGCCGAGCTCCACGAGGTTCACCAGAAAGGCCAGGACAGCGATGCCGACGAACGCGGCGGGCAAGCTCGCCGCGCTCGCGATGCGACGCATTCGCCGATACAGCCCGGGCTTCATCTTGTCGGGGATGGTCAGGGATAGGCCCTTCTTGAACCAGACCAGCTCCTTGAGATTCACGAGCCCCAAGCCCAGCACCACCACACCCAGGGCGAGGGTGATGGTGCGCGACAGACCGATCAAGGATAACAGCCCCGCCCAAGCCGTCATGAACACGAAGTAGACGACGCCGGAGGCGACCACGAAGGTGCCCCCGAAGAGCGCCAGGCGTTTCCTCGATTTGACGTGGACCAGGATGCTGAGCAGCACCAAGAGCACCCACATGGCGCAGGGGTTGATGCCGTCCACCAGGCCGATCAGCAACGTGAACGTCGGCAGCGAAATGCTGCTCGGGTCGACGCGTCCGATCATGGGCACGTCGATGAAGCGCTCGGCCTTGGGTCGCTTGCCGCGTGCGAGATCGATGACGCGGGCCTCGGTCGTGGCGCCGTCGTAGCCGACGATCCACTCTTTGCCGATCACGAAGCTCGGGACACCGACGGCCTTGGCGCCCAGCCGTTGCATGACGCCGATGAAGCGGCGCCGACCTTCGGGATCGCTGCGCACCTCGATGCTCTCCACGCGTACTCCCGGGATCTCCTCGGGCAGGCGCGCCACGAAGGGCTTGGCCTGCTCGCAGTGCGGGCAGCCGGTACCCCAGAAGAACAGCACGACCAGCCCCTCCTGGGCACCGGCGTCTTCTTCTTCTGCGAGCTCGAGATCGATGTCCACGGGGCAGGCTCCGGGATCGACGATGCAGTCTCCATCCGGACCCGCATCCAGCGGATCTGCCGCGGCCGTCGCCGCCAGCAACGCACAGAGGAGCCAGACCAAGAGGACGAGGGCGCGGCGGAGCACGGCCTCACTCCCTCCTGCAGCGCTCCACCAGCTCGCGAAGGCAGCGCTCGCTCTGCCCCTTGGTGAAGCCCTGCACGAAGCCGTTCCCGCACACGAAGGTCGGAACCACGGCCTTCTCGATCTTCAGCCGCCGCACCTCCCGAGCGAAGCGCCGTCGTCCTTCCTTGTCGCGGCGCACCTCCCACGCCTCCACGACGAGCTTTGGGAACTCCTGCTGCAACTTCTTCAAGAACGGCCGAGCGGCGGCGCAGTGCGGACAACCCTCCGCCCAGAAGAACGAGAGCACGCGTCGCGGGGTCGCCACCGCGCTCGGTGACACGACGCTAATGGCGAGCAGCGCCAGGAGCTGGCGGCGACGCATGGTCCTCGAACGCCATGCAGCATCCCTCGTGCCACGGAGAAATGCGCGGGAACGCGGCGGCGTGCTCCGCAAGCCTTGCGTTGGGCTCGGGTGCCAGCGCAGCCGTTACATTGGGCGATGCGTGAAGTGCGCCTCGCCGCCGGGCGCGTCGCCGGTCAAGTCGAGGTCCACCGTCAACTTGGTGCGCTCCGGTCGGCACGCGGCTTCGTTCCCCTCGGTGCACCAGTAGTACGTGAGGCTCACCTCCGCGGGGCCCGTGGCACCGTCCGCCACGACGATGGGAAGCCGAATGGGGAGCGAGCTCTTGTCGAGCTTGGTCTTGATGCGCTTCGGGAACTTCAAGTGCTCGCCGTGAGCGACGACGGAGAGGGGAGCTCCTTCGGTGAGCTTGGCCTTTGCTGGCGGCTCGATGGAGATCACCAGTGTTCCGGCGCCGGGACCGAGCTGCCCCGCGGCCTTCACCCGGCGGTGCGATGCCTTCATGTGCGTCGGCTCGGCGGCCGTGACCAAGGCGGCGGGGGCCTGACGCGCGGCTTCTCCAGGTGGAGCCGGGTTCTTGGTGCAACCCGAGACCGCGATGCCCGTGATCAAGGCGAGCGTCCCCGCGGTTTTGGGGGTGACAAGCTGCATCTTTCGCCAGATACGTAAAGTCATGGTCGCCGGTTTCTGTTCCTGTTCCCGGCCGGAGCAGTGTACCGGGCTCCCGTAGGAGCCGGTGAGCGGGAAAATGGGTGCGTGGTGAGTGGTTCCGAGCCGCCCCGACAAAAAAATACAGCGCTGCGCTTGGTGGTCGTCGCCGTCGTCCTGGGCTTCTTGATCATCTTTGCGGCGGCTCTTTCCCGCGAAACCGGCAAAACTCGAGAGGACGGCGCCTGCAAGCGAGGCGATCTGGCCGCGTGCATCCACCTGTGCGCCGCGGGCGCCGAGGCTGCATGCAACGTCCTCGACGAGCGTTGCCATGCGGGGAGCCAGGCCGCCTGCAAGGGAGCCGAGGGGGCGCGGGGGGCAGCTCGATCTGCGAAGTGAGGGCTCGGAAACGCGCGCCCGGTGTTCTAGGGTTTTCTGGTTCATGCCAGCACCCGTGAAACCCATCGCCGGTGACGAACAGCTCCCGTTGGACGTGGATGCGTTCCGCAAGAGCTTCGTGCGTCACGTGCGCCACACCCAAGGCAAGGACCCCCGCATCAGCACCCAGCTGGATCACTTCGTCGCGGCGGTTCACAGCGTTCGCGATCGCCTGACGGACCGCTGGACGCGAACCATCGAGCGTTTCGTTCGGGAACAGCCCAAGCGGGTCTACTACCTGTCGATGGAGTTCCTGCTCGGGCGCCTGCTGGAGGACGCCTTGGTGAACCTGGGCGTGATGGACGAGCTCCGCGAAGCACTGGCACAAGTGGGGGTGGACCTCTCCGACGTGCTCGAGCAAGAGCACGATGCCGGCCTCGGCAACGGAGGATTGGGTCGGCTGGCGGCGTGCTTCCTGGATTCCATGGCCACCTTGGGCATCCCGGGAATGGGCTACGGCATCCGCTACGAGTACGGCATCTTCCAGCAAGACATCGTGCGCGGCGAGCAGATCGAGCGGCCCGACAACTGGCTTCGCTACGGCAACCCGTGGGAGTTCGAGCGTCCCGAGCGCCGTTACGCGGTGCATTTTGGTGGTCGCGTGATTCAGTACAGCGGCCCCCACGGTCGCATGCAGCACGAGTGGGTGGACACGCACCAGGTGTTGGCGGTGGCGTACGACACGCCGGTTCCAGGTTTCCAGAACAACGTGGTGAACACGCTGCGGCTGTGGTCCGCCAAGAGCACCCGTGCGTTCGACATCGAGTACTTCAACCGCGGCGACTACATCAAGGCCGTGGAGCTGAAGGCGCAGACCGAGAGCATCTCCCGCGTGCTGTACCCGAACGACGCTCAGCTCGCCGGCAAGGAGCTGCGCCTGAAGCAGGAGTATTTCCTGGTTTCGGCCACGCTGCAGGACGCCCTGGCGCGACACCTCGCGCGCCACGAGACACCAGTGAATCTCCACGACTTCGCCATCTTCCAGCTCAACGACACCCATCCGGCGCTGGCCGTGGCGGAGCTGATGCGGCTGTTGGTCGATCGCCACCACCTGGATTGGGATCTGGCTTGGACGGTCACCAGCCGTTGCTTCGCCTACACCAACCACACCATCTTGCCGGAGGCGCTCGAGCGCTGGCCGGTGTGGATGCTGGAGCGGCTGTTGCCACGGCACCTGCAGATCATCTACGAGATCAACGACCGCTTCTTGCGGGAGGTGCGGCTGCGCTACCCCGGGGACGTGGGCAGGCTGCAGCGCATGAGCCTGGTGGAGGAGGGCCCCGAGAAGCAGGTCCGGATGGCCAACCTGGCGATCGTGGCGAGCTCGCGCGTGAACGGCGTTTCGGAGCTCCATTCGCGCCTGATCCGAGAGCAACTGTTTCGGGATTTTTCGGACTTCTTCTCCGGCAAGTTCATCAACCAGACCAACGGCGTCACGCCCCGGCGTTGGCTCCAGAAGTGCAACCCGGAGCTCGCCACGCTGATCTCCCGGCGCATCGGCGAAGGCTGGCAAAAGGACCTGGCGGAGCTCGAGAAGCTCGAGGGCTTCGCCGCCGATCCCGAGACCCAGGCGGAGTGGGTTGCCATCAAGCGGCGGAACAAGGAGCGGCTGGCGCGCTGGCTGCGCCACACCCACGGCCTCGATCTGGATCCCACGCAGCTCTTGGATTCCCAGGTGAAGCGCATTCACGAGTACAAGCGCCAGCTGCTGAATCTGCTGCACGTGGTGGCGCTGTACCTGGAGCTTCGCGCGGACCGGACGCTCGACCGAGTGCCACGGACGTTTCTGTTCGCGGGCAAGGCCGCGCCCGGCTACGCGATGGCGAAGAAGATCGTGTACTTGATCAACGCCGTGGCGGAGCGCGTCAATGCGGATCCGTTGACGCGGGATCGGCTGCGCGTGTTGTTCGTGCCGAACTACGGAGTGACCTCGGCGGAGCACATCATTCCGGCCAGCGACGTCTCGGAGCAGATTTCCACCGCGGGGATGGAAGCGTCCGGTACCGGGAACATGAAGTTCGCGCTGAACGGTGCCTTGACCATCGGGACGTTGGACGGCGCCAACATCGAGATCAAGGACAACGTCGGGCAGGAGAACGTGTTCATCTTCGGGCTCACGGCGGAAGAAGTGGAGGGCACCCACCGCGCTGGCTACGATCCCTGGCGCCTGTACCACTCGGATCCGGCGATTCGAACGGCCCTCGACGCGATCGAGAGCGGCATGTTCTCGCCGGACGACCCCCATCGCTTCCGGGACGTGGTGGAGTCGCTCTTGGGAGGTGGGGACCGCTACCTGGTGCTCGCGGACTTTCGTTCCTACGTGCGCACGCACGAAGCGCTGGAGCAGGTGTATCGCGACTCCGGCGAGTGGGCGCGGCGATCCATTCTCAACGTGGCTCGCATGGGTTGGTTCTCCAGCGACCGAACCATCGCGGGGTACGCCCGCGAGATCTGGAACGTCCCGGTCTGATCACATCTCGCAGGTGGGGTCGTCGAGGATCCAGTCGCCGACCTCGCCCGCGTAGCGGGACGAGAGCTTTGCTCCGTCAGGCATGGCAGCGACACAGCTCTTGCCGGGGCCGGAGCTCTTCTCGAGCAGGCGATGCTCCGGCGCCGTGTCGAACAGCTTCTCGAGTTGCTCGTCGGAAGCGTGGACGATGATGCGATCGCCATCGGCGACGGCGTCGAAGCCGTCTTTGCTCATGCGGGAAGCCACGTGCCGCGCCCGAAACGGATTGGGGGGCGCCGTCGCAATCCAGAGACAGTGATCGGGATGTTCGGGTTTTGGGCAGGGCGGCGCGGAAGCTTCCGGTTCGGCCGGCGCGGTCCGTTCGGGAGCCGGCACGCTGGCCGTGGGCGGCGGGGGCGCAGGAGCTGGCGGCGCGGACGCCGCGGGCACGGGGGCTCTGGGCGGCGTGCCAGCGCACGCCGTGAGCAACAGCAGCACGGCAGGACGAAGGCGCATCATGCGGGAAAGAACCGTTCGGCGTGGACGATGGCTCGGTAGTGCACCGAGCGGTACGGTGTGCTCTTCGGATCCTGGTCGACGACTCGGCCGACGACGACCACGCGCTCCCCGGGCTCTATGGTCGCCACGGCAACGCGCAGGGCGAGGCCGTGCTCGGCGGTCAGATGCGCGTGGACTCGCGCCACGTCGTCCTGCTCGCGTGGGACCTTCACCAGCACGCGGCAGTCCCCATCGGTCAGCACGAAGTCCACGGCCTGGTGCGCGGTGATGGTGTAGGCCCGGGTAGAGTGGGGAACCCCGGTGACGCTGAGGGCGCTCGGCGGCGCGGCTTCGTACTCCAAGGCGACACAGACCCGTCCGCTCACGGGATCCGGTAGCGTGGCCAAGGCCTCCACCTCTCCCTCGATCTCGACGCGGCCCGAGGAGACCCGGGCCATCGGCAGGCGCCGAGGACGGCGCCAGGGCAGCCAGTCCAGAGCGGCCATGGCGCCAGCCTACGAGGCCTGGGCCGGCCCCGCAAATGTGGTCTGACCTGACGGAATCGTGACGGTTTCCTGGCCCTGTGCCGAATGCCCTGCGGGCTAGGAAAAAGACCATGGCCCAAGTCCTGCTCGGCACCTACACCTATGCCGAGTTCCTCGCTTGCGCGGTGACCTTCGTTCCCATCATGGGGGTGTCGCACTTTCGGCACCGCAAGGACCCGACCCAGCGCATGCCGGGTCGCTGGATGCGGCGCTTTGGTCGCTTCACGTCGTCCCTCACGCCAGTGTGGCGTTTCTCCGTCGACGGCACCCCACCCGCGGACATCTTGGAGCGCCCCTACGTGGTGGTCAGCAACCACGAGTCCACCGCGGATCCGTTCCTGCTCTCGTTTCTGCCGTGGGACATGCGCTGGGTGGCCAAGGAAGAGCTGTTCAAGATCCCGCTCATCGGTCAGATGATGCACTTCGGCGGCGACATTCCCCTCAAGCGCGGCGCCCGCGACAGTGTCGAGCGCATGATGGACGAGTGCAAGAAGACCCTCGCCGGCGGTCTCCCAGTGATGTTGTTTCCCGAAGGCACGCGCTCTCCCAACGGCGAGCTGCTGCCTTTCAAGAACGGAGCGTTCCAGCTGGCGATCGAGGCCGGCGTGCCGGTGTTGCCCGTCGCTCTCGCGGGTACGCGCAACTGCCGACCGAAGGGCTCCAAGTGGTTCGGGCGCGCGCGTGCCTTGGCGCGGGTGCTCGAGCCCGTGGACACTCGCGGGATGACCGGAGCGGACGTGGAACGACTGCGGGACTCGGTGCGGGATCGCATCCGAGGCGCTTTGCCCGCGGTTCGCGCCGCGGTGGGCGTTCCTTCAGATGGAGTCGCGCCGCTTGAGAAGGATGAGAATGACGATCAGCATCGTCACCATCATCGCGAACAGCACGACTGGCGGTAGCCAGACGTCCTTGTACTGGGAGAAGCCCCAGGCTCCGTGAAAGTCGGTGCTGGCGATCTGCGCCTGGGCGCACTTGAACTTGCCCTGAAACACGAAGTTCTCGGGGCTCACCAGGTCTGGCCGTTTGAGGTCCATCACCCAGGCGGCGTCGTCCGCGATGGCCATGCGCTCCTGTGCCACCACGCCCTGGAAGCCCCAGCGCGCCGGCACGACGTACATCGGGTACTCGAGCCAGGGGTTGGTGGTCATCGGCACCATGATTCCGCCGAGCACCACCTGGGGCAGCAGGGCGATGGGGGTGAGGGCCATGGCCGCTTCGCTGCTGGTGACCATGGTGCTGAGCAGGAGGCCGATGGCCACGGAGTTCATCGCCGTGATGATCATCGTCCCCAGGTCGATCACGAACGCTTCGGGGCCACCGTTGAAGCCCAGCGCGAAGAAAACGATACCGAGCAGCACCGTGCACTGGATGACGCAGAAGAACGATAGCAGGAAGAACTTGGAGAAGACGTAGTTGAAGAGCTTGAGGTTCACCATCCGCTCGCGCAGATAGATGGCTCTCTCACTGACGATCTCTCGGGCGGCGTTGCTGGTTCCGAACCAGACGGCCGCCACCACCAGGAAGAACGCCGCGCCGGAATGGTCCGGCGTGGTTTGCATCTTGGTGAGCAGGTCGTTGGTGTTGCCCAGACCGCCGCTGCGGCGGCCGAGCTCCTGCAGCGCGCCCAGGCACCAGTACGGAATGGCGTCCTTCTGACCGCCGAACACCAGCGCCAGCAAGAAGCCGATGATCGGCGCCTGGAGCAGCATGATCGCCGTCCCGCTCACGTCGCGCACCTTCACCTTGAAGTAGCGACTGAGGAGCAGTCCGAACTGTCCGCGTGTCTTGGGGCGGGTGCGGGGCACCCCTTGCTGATTCGAGCCGGTGCCCACCGAGCGTGGGCCGGAGAACATCTTCTGGAAGACGGGGTTTTGTGGGTTGAAGAACTCCGCGTTCCACTCGCGAGCGGCGGCCTGCCGCGCCATGGCCCTGGGCGCGTAGGGATTCTGGGCCCGCATGGAGTCCCAGATCGGGCGCTCCCGCTGGTTCAACATGTCGAACATGTCGCGGGGATTGTCGATGTCGTTCGGCTTGCCTTGCCGCTCCAAGTAGGAACCGAAGAAGCGGTAGCCATCCCGCGTGGGGCCGTAATAGATGGGAATGCCACCCTGTCCCAGGATCAGAGCGAGGTTGAACTTCTCGTACTCGTCCTTGGCCGGCTGGTGGATGGTGCAGATGATCGTCTTGCCCGTGGTGCGAGCGAGGTCCGCGAGCAGCTGAACCAATGCGGTGGTGTCATCCGCGGCCAAACCGCTCGTCGGCTCGTCGAGGAACATGATGACGGGGTCCGTCACCAGCTCCATGGCGATGTTCACGCGCTTGCGCTGACCACCGGACAGGATCTTCTTCTCGGGCTTGCCGATCTGCAGGTGCGCCACGCTTTCCAGGCCCAGCTGGGCCAGCGTGGCGTGCACACGGCGGTCGATTTCCTCGTCGGAATAGTCCGGCGGCAAGCGGAACAACGCGCTGTAGCGCACGGCCTCGTACACCGTGAGCTCGGGGTGCACGATGTCGTCCTGCGGCACGTAGCCGATGGACCCACGTAGCGCATCGTAGATGGCGTACAGATCTTCGCCGTTGATGCGTACTTGCCCCGCCGTGGGCGGCAAGTATCCGTTCAACGTGAGCAGCAGCGTGGTCTTGCCGGCGCCGGAGGGACCCATCAGCGCGATGAGGTCGCCGGGCATCGCCTTGAAGCTGATGTGGTCCAGCAGGGTCTTCATCTGGCTCGGGTTGTCGCGGTCCCGAACCTGCATCACCAGGTCCCACGCCTCGATCTCGTACAGGGGACGGCCGGCCCATTGCGCCGCGTCCTCCACGATCATCGCGACCTCTTCCGCCTCCACCTGGATCAGGAGAGGCATCGGTCCGATGAAGACCTTTTCGCCGTTTTGTACGGCAACCTTCTGTCCCGGCGGGATGCGCTGGCCACGGACGTAGGTGCCGTTGGAGCTACCGCGGTCCTCCAGGTACAGCTGTCCGCCCATCTTGTGCAGGAGGGCGTGCTTGCTGGACACCTGCGGATGCTCGATCTTGATGTCGTTGTCCGGGGTGCGGCCGATGGTCTTGTAGCTGGGCTGCCCAGGGCCTCCGAGGGCGACCTGCCCGATGACGGTCTTGTGCTTCTTCCGCGGTTGGGCTGCGCCTCCGCCATCTTGGGCTGGAGCTGGCGCGGGTCCGGGCGCGGCGGCAGCTTGACCACCGCCGGCCAACGACTGCGCCAGCTGGAACACCAGGTGCATGGGCAGAGGCACGGGACCGAGCGTAAGGAGTGCGTTGGCGTCGATCGGTTGCGCCTGCTGCGGCGTGAGTCGCCGCCCCGCGAGCCAGGTTCCGCTGGTGGAACCGTGATCGGTGACGGTCAATGGATTCAGCGTGACCGTCGCGTGGTGCCCTGACACGTTCGGGTGCTGCACCACGACGTGGGCCTTCTCTGCCTCGCGCCCGAAGGTGATCTGCCCGGGGACCGGCGAGAGCCCGCCCGGGTGCATCAGCATCATCACGATGGCGGGGTGCGAGATGGGCACCGCCGCCTGACCGACGACGAACTGGGTACGGAAGTCGAAGGGGACGGGAGTGTTGGGTTGGAGCTGGGCGCCGTTCGCCAACGAAGGCCCCGCGCCTGCGTCGATGAACACGAGCTGCCCGCCGCCCTGATGAACGATCCGAGCGTGCTCCGGCGCGACGCCGGGACCGCCGAGGCGGATGTCGCAGCTCTCGGCAGTGCCGATGGTGATGGTTTGCTTGCCGAGGCCAGGGATCATCGGTTTTTACGCTCGCACGCTTCTAACAAAGGGACCCGCTCAAGGGAATGCCGCTCCGTCCGGGGCTCCCGCATCCAGCTTCGCGTCCGGGGTCGCGTCGGGTTTTTCGGGCGGAACCGTGGTGGCGTCCACGCCGGAGTCGTCCTCCGGTGTCGGCAGCGGCTGGAGCGTCCGCTCCGACGCCGTCGTCGGCGGGGGAGGGGGCGGCGGAACCTCTTCGTCGTTGCCGTGGCGTCGAAGTGCGCCATGCAGCCACCATACGAACACTCCGCCCACGATGACCAACGTGACGACCGCCGCGAACAGCACCAACACACGGGCCACGCTGCGCGGCTGAGCGCCGCCTTCGGCGACCTCCGGATCGCGACGGAAGGGCCGAGCGGGCATGGGCGCGTCCCCGGGGAGCGTGGTCCGCTCCGTTCTGGGCTCGTCCAAGATCGTCGGCGACGGGCCGTCGCCACCGGGGACCGTGGCGCCGGGCGGGAGCTCCTCGTCCAACACCGTGGTCTTGCTGCCCCGTCCGTCCGGAAGCACCACGGTGGCGGCCGTTGGCACTGTGGCAACGTGAGCGAGCTGCACCGTGATGTTGTCGTGGCCGCCGCGCTCGTTGGCGAGCGCCACGAGCTCGCTGCACGCCGGGGCGGGGTCCGTGCGCGAGTGGCGGTTGACGATGTCCTTGATCTCCGCGTCACCGACCAGGTCCGTCAGACCGTCGGTGCACAGCAGCAGGCGATCACCGCTCATCAGTGCCAGCGGCTCGGGGCGCAGCTCCACCTCGACGGTGGGGGCCATGCCCAGGGCCCGCGTGATCTTGTTGGCCTCCGGATGGGTGGCGGCGTCGCTCTCGCTGAGCACGCCGGCATCCACCATCTGCTGTACCATCGAGTGATCCCGGGTGAGTCGAGCGATGGACTCCCCCCGCAGCAGATAGGCTCGCGAATCGCCCACGTGGGCCACCTCCGCGCCGCCGGGGTGGAGCAGCAGCGCGACGCAGGTGGAACCCGGGCGCAGCTCCTGCGGTGCGTCGCCTCCGACCGCGTAGACCGCTCGCCCGGCGCTGTCGACGGCCGACCACAGCGCATCGCGCGGCGGATCAGCCGCGCTTCGCGCGGTCACGGCTTCGACGATGGTGCGGACGCCGACGGTGCTGGCTTCGCGCCCCGCGGAGTGTCCGCCCATGCCGTCGCACACCACCAGCAGCAAGCCGATGGTCGTGTCGGCGAAACCGGCGGCGTCCTCGTTGATCTGCTTCGAGGGATCGCGGCCAGCGTCGGACAGCTCGGCGAAGTCGACGACGACGCCCCGTACGGCGCGGCGCACCCGCTACCTCCGCTACTCCAGCCGAACGCTGAACTCGACCGGGCCGAAGCGCAGGAGCGAACCGTCTTGCACCGGCGTCCAAGTGCCGGGGGCGATGCGGTTGCCGTTCACCAGGGTCCCGTTGTTGCTGTTCTCGTCACGAATCAGGAGCTGGCCGTTGTCGAGCTTGACCGACGCGTGCAGTCCGGAAACGCGAGGCTCCGTGAGCAAGATCCCGCACTGGGATCCGTCGCGCCCGGCCTTCATCTCGATGCCGGGCACGACCGTGAACACCCCTGCCGAACCTTGAAGGGTGGCGCGGGACACGCTGGGTCCCGTGCTGGCGTAGGGGTTGGGTGGGGCAGCGGGCTGTTGAGCTGGCGCGTCGTTGGTCACGCCGTATTGCGGGGAACCGCCGCCGTACAGGAATTCCGGACTTACGCCCCCACCCGCGGGGGCTGCCGGCGAAGGAGGGGACACCTCCGGTGGTGACGCTCCGTGTCCTGGTGGAGGTCCACCGACTGGGGGTGATGCGCCGTAGCCACCGCCCCCGCCGTAGCCGCCGCCTTGGGGCGGACCGCCGTAGCCGCCGCCTTGGGGCGGACCGCCGTAGCCGCCGCCTTGGGGCGGACCGCCGTAGCCACCGCCTTGGGGCGGACCGCCGTAGCCGCCGCCTTGGGGCGGACCGCCGTAGCCACCGTAGGGCGGCGCTCCGCCAGCGACGACGGGCGGCGGCGGTGCGCCTCCGCCGCCCTTCTTTCCGCCGCTACGCACGATCACCACGATGAGCAGCGCCACGACGACCAGGCCAAAGGCTCCGCCCAGAACCCACAGCAACGGGAACGGCTGCGTGGTCCCCTTCAGCTGGATGATGCTGTCGGCGGTGACGCCGCTCGTGCGGAGGGCCTTGTTATCGTACAGCACCACGCGCACGACGGCTTGGTCCCCCGAACCGTGGAGGATCTTGTCCTTGTCGGGCGCTTCGAACTCCACGAACGTGTCGCTCGCCTCCTTCGCCGTGCCCTTCATGCCCATCGCGATCAGCTGCTGCTGCGTGCGCTTCGCTTTCTCCACGTCGGCGCCCGCAAGGGCCGCCGGGACCTGCTGACCCGCAGGCAGGAAGTAGACTTCCGCCCGGCTCTTGTCGCCGCCCCAGCAGAAGTCACCGTAGACCTTGAAGCTGCCACCCGGAAACACGCCTCCCTGGCGGGTGGCCATTTGCTGGGTGTACTCGATGTTCACGTCCAAGGGCCACGTCGACGGATCGATGCCAACGGGGACGTCTTTGAAGGTGTTGTCACCCAGAATGGGTGGCTTCACGTTGTTGAACACCAGCCCGAAGGTCTGCGTCACGGACGGTGAGATGCAGGCCACTCTCCATTTGACGATGTACATCTTCGCGAAGCGCGAGCGCACGGCGTTGACGATGGCGCCGGCGCGCCCGCCCTGGCCGTCCCGCATGATCGTGAAGAAGCCGCCGATCTCCGGGTTCGCCAGGTTCTGCATGAACTCCATGGAGTTCTGCTTGAACTCGTCGTACGTGCTCGCCGGGTACCACACGCTGATGACGGGCACGGGGAGCTTCGGCAGGGCGGTGTTGTCCTCGGGGAAACGGCCGCCGGTCATGTAGCTCTGCAGCTGCAGCGCTCCGGGGCCGGTGGTGGCCGGGTCCGTTCCACCGAACCCAGTCGAGAGCACCACCATGGCTTGGTGCAGCGGCACCTTGACGTCTTCGCCCACGTTGCCGAGGGACTTGAAGCCGTCCGTCGCCGCCGTCTTGATGATGGTGAGCAGGGACCGGTTCCGACCCTGGGCGCGGTAGGTGTCGCCCACGGAGTTGATGAAGGCCGACGCCGAGCCCTTCTTGGCGGAGCTCATCCACTTGGAGTCCTTCACCACCTGACGGTCGTTGAAGAACACCACGTTGACGATGTCGCTCGGCCCCATGCTGGAGACGAACTGGTTGGCCACCGCCTTCGCGTCGTCGAAGGAGCCCTTCATTCGCGAGTCGGCGTCGATGAGGATCAGCCATGCGGTGCCCACGCCGGGCTGCTGTTGGCTGTCGCCCCACTTCTCGTCCTTGACGTACTTCGCCGGGTGGTCCGTGCCCTCGACCTTCACGCTGAAGATGGCGTTCTGCGCCGGGAACGGAAACGGGGTGTAGAGGGAGTACGGCTTCTCGAGCGCCGCGCTCATGCAGTCCCACAGAGCAGTCCCGCGTGCAGAGGCGCAGTGCTGCGTGGCTTCGCTCACGCGCTTGGTCTGCACCACCTCGATGACGGTGGTGAGGATCGGCGAGCCGTTGTCCTGCGCCGCGCGCGGGTCAATGCGCATGATGTGGGCTTCGGGGGCTGCCCAGGCGCTCCTCGGAACGAAGAGCACTGTGAGCACCAGAAGCGATACGGCGAGCGAGGAGATGAAAGAGCGGAGCGTTTCGCGTGCGATATGCATGATCAGTTGCTCAGACGATTTTGACCGTGACGGCGTAGCCGCCGAAGCGGAGTTGGTCGCCATCTACGAGCTCCTTGGCAGCATTCGGCGCCAGCTTCTCGTCGTTGACGAAGGTCCCGTTCGTGCTGCCTTGGTCCTCCACCTTGAAGCGGCCCGGGCGCGCCGACGCGTGCACGATGGCGTGCCGCGACGACGTCGTCGGGTGATCCACCTCGATGTCGAGGCCATCGGCGGCGGCCTTGCGACCGACGACGTTCTTGCCTTGGTACACGGGCCAGAAGATCCCGAGCTCGGCGCCCTCGTAGCCAACCAAGAAGCCCGCCAGAGCTCTGGGCGCGTCGGGGGCGACCTGCATCGGGTCCTTCGCCCCGCTCTCCGACGCCGGCTTGGGACTGGCTTCGGCGGCAGGAGCGGGAACGGGCTCGGGAGCGGGCGGCGGCGGAGCGACGGGGGCCGGAGCGGGGGAGGCCTGATGCTGTTGCTGCTGCGCCTGCGCCTGCTGCGCCTTGTCGTGCTCGTCCGTGGTTGGCGGCGGCGCCGTGGCTGCGAAGGCCGCGGGATCGTTCCAGCCGGGAGGGCCGCCCGGTGCTACCGCGCCAGCGGGTCCCGGATTGGTGGGGCCCACGCCCGGCGGCGCTCCAGGTGCCGGCGGTCCTGGCGGAGTTGCCATCGGGCTGCCCGGGAGGTCCGGTGTCATGGTGGCGCCGAACGGATTGAGGCCTTCCGGAGAGCCCACCCTGAACGGTGCCGCGCCTGGCCCGGCGGGCACTTGGCCAGGGGGACCCCAGGCTCCAGGCGGCGGGCCGGGAGGGGGACCACCAGGAGGCGGATACGCCTGAGGCGGAGCTCCGTAGCCGGGGGGCGCTCCGGGAGGCGGTCCGGGGGGAGCGCCCCAACCCGGAGGGCCGGCTGGGGGTGGCGCACCCGGAGGTGGTCCCGGTGGAGGGCCATACCCCGGCGGCGGTCCCTGGGGTGGAGGTGCGCCTTGCCCCGGTGGCGGTCCCCAGCCAGGCGGTCCAGCCTGTGGTGGCGGTCCTCCGGGGGGCGGTCCTGGCGGCGGCCCATAGGGTGAGCCGGGAGCGGCGCCCGAAGCGGGCAGCGGGGCGCCGCAGGACGCGCAGAACTTGCTAGTGGGTTGATTCGAGATGCCGCACCGCGGGCACGCGACCATCGGGACCTCCGAAACCAAGTTAAACCGCGCAAACACGCGGTCGGGTGCGCGCCAGCATACCCGTTCCGCTGAGGATGGGTAGCCTATCGGCCTCGGAACCTTGCGAAATCGTGTCGAACGCCGACCGTCCGGCCAGCGTTCGGGACGCGGCTCAGATGTCCTTCTCGTCCTTGATGCGAGCGGCCTTGCCGGACAGCCCACGCAGGTATTGCAGGCGGGCCTGCCGCACCACACCGCGGCTCACGACCTCGATCTGCTCGATCCGGGGAGAATGCTGGAGGAACACGCGCTCCACGCCCACGTTGAAGCTGGTCTTTCGAACAGTGAAGGTGCTGCGAGCCCCCGCTCGATGGCGCTTGATCACGGTACCCCGGAAGACCTGGGTGCGGAGCTTGTCGCCCTCGACGATGCGGTAGTGCACGGCGATGGTGTCGCCAACGCGAAACGCCGGCAGGTCATTGCGGAGCGCGCTCTTTTCGAGCGCTTCGATCTTGGAGTGAGTGGTCGACATGGCGTCCTCGGAGGCCTGAAAAGTTCGGGGTGCGGGATTATGCACCTCTGAAGGCTTTGGTCAATGCCTAGCTTGACGGCAATCCCGTCGAGGGCTATCTCCGCCGCCCACTTCAAAAAGACCTCGGCCCGGCTCCGGCTCCGACCGGCCCCGGCAACCAGGAGAACCACGATGAATCAACACCCCGGCGTCATCGGGCGCAAGCTCGGAATGACTCAGATCTTTACCGAGGACGGCAGCGTCATCCCCTGCACCGTGATCGAGGCCAAGGCTACGGTCGTTGGCAAGCGCACTCAGGAGAAGGACGGCTACGACGCCCTCATCGTGGGCCTCGGAGAGCGCACCTCCAAGCACACCAACAAGCCCCTCGGCGGTGCCTACAAGAAGTCGGGAGTGGCTCCCAAGCAGACGCTGCGCGAGCTGCGCTGCGACGCGGAGTTCGCCGCGGGCTTCGAGGTCGGGCAAGATCTGAAGCTCGACGGGTTGTTCGAGGAAGGCCAGTTCGTGGACGTGCAGGGCACCTCCCGCGGGCGTGGCTTCTCCGGCGTCATGCGTCGCCACAACTTCAAGGGCGCGGTGTCGACCCACGGCAGCCATGAGTACAAGCGCCACGGCGGCTCCATCGGTACCAACATGACGCCCGGTCGCGTGCTCCCCGGCGTGAAGATGCCCGGCCAGCACGGCAACGCGACCGTGAGCGTGCTGAACCAGCGCGTCGCCAAGGTTCTCCCCGAAGAGGGGCTGCTTCTCATCCGCGGCGGCGTTCCCGGTTCCAAGAATGGGCTGGTCGTCGTGCACGGTGCCATCAAGCGGCGCGGCGGCAAGCCCGCGAAGTGATCGCATGAACATCGCTCCGTGGCGTACGGAGCGGATCCTGTGGAACGACGAGCTGTTGGTGGTGGACAAGCCACCAGGGCTCGTCGTGCATGGTGGCGACGCCACCGCCGCGGACGACGTCGTCTCGCGCCTCGCGAGCTGGCTCGAAGGCGACGCCTACCTCGGCGTCCACCAACGGCTGGACAAGGGAGCCTCGGGGGTGCTGGCCTTCACCCGTCGAAGGGAGCTGAACGCCCGCGTCGCCGCCGACTTCGAGCGGCACGAGGTCGGGCGGCGTTATGTCGCCTTGGTGGCCTCGCACGCGCTCCGGCCCGCGGGGCAGCTCGAACATCGCCTGCTGCCGGTGAAAGGCGGCAAGACGCGCGTCGTGCGTCAAGGTGGCCAGATCGCTCGAGCGAGCTATCGCGTGCTCCAGCGGGTGGGAGGACGCGCGCTGGTGGAGCTCACTCCGCGCACTGGCCGTACGCATCAGCTGCGCGTGCAGCTGGCAGCCATTGGCGCCCCCATCGCGGGCGACAAGCTCTACGGCGGCCCGCCAGCGCCGCGCTTGATGCTGCACGCGGAGCATTTGGCGCTGCCCTCCGTCGGTCTGAGCTTCGACGCGCCGGTGCCTGCCGCCTTCGATGATTGGCTGCACGAACGAGAGCAGCTCGGCAGCAGCGATCGGGTTCGCGCTGCGCTTTCGGATGCGCTCTGTCTGCGCCATTCGTTGGCGGGCGCGGCGAGCGCTTTTCGGTGGGCCAACGGCAGCGCCGACGACGTGCCCGGCGTAGTGGTCGACGTCTACGACGAGTGGGCGACGCTGTCGCTTTCCACGGACGACGCGGCGGCCCGGGAAGACGAGCTCGCCCGCGCTCTCTTGGAGCTCGGCGCGCGTGGCGTGTACGCGAAGCGCAGGCCTCGCGCCGATCTACGCCGTCAAGAGCGCGACGCGCTCGCCCCGACGGAACCGGTGGCGGGGATCGTGGCGCCCAATCCGCTGACGGTGCGGGAGCGGGACCTGTCCTTCGCCGTGGAGCTCGGAGACGGTCTGTCCACCGGCTTGTTCGTGGATCAGCGGGACGGGCGGGCACGGCTCCGGGAGCTGTCTGTCGGCGGTCGCGTGTTGAACCTGTTCTGTTACACGGGCTCGTTCTCCGTCGCCGCGGCGGCGGGAGGTGCCCGGCAGGTGACGAACGTGGATCTGTCCGCCCGCGCCCTGTCCCGCGCACGCGAGAACTTGGCGCTGAACGGCTTGGAGGCCGAGCGCCACCGTTTCGTCAAGGCGGACGCTTTCGATTGGCTGGCTCGCGCCGCGAAGAAGGGTGAAGCGTTCGAGATCGTGGTCTTGGATCCCCCGAGCTTCGGCACGCGCAAGAAGGGGAGCTTCAGCGTGCAGCGCGACTATCCGCGCTTGGTGGAAGGGGCGGTGCGAGTGCTCGCGGCGGGCGGACGGTTGATCGCCATCACCAACCACCGAAAGACGTCGCGGGATCAGTTGCGGCGCATCGTCCGGGATGCCGCCGCGCGCGCGGGCAGGCAGGTCGTCCAGCTCAAGGACCTGCCCTCGGGTCTCGATTGTCCCGACGGCCCGAGCGGCCCCACGCCGTCGAAGAGCGTTCTGCTCACCGTACGCTGACGGATGGTAAGCTGGGAGCATGGGTCGCGCTTTCGCCGCCGCGCTGCTGCTCGCCCTGGTGGGTTGTGCGGGCAGCACCGAAGACGACGTGGGCCGGCCGCCGGGTAGCGGCGGTGCGAGCAGCGGGGGCGCAGGCAGTGGGGGGAGCAAGGGCACCGCTGACGGCGGACCCTGGCCCGATGGCGGAAACAGCGGCGGCGGCGCCGGGCTCGGGGGAGCCGCCGCGGGTGGCAGCGGGGGAACCGGCGGTGGTGCGGGCGGCTCCGGCGGCGGTTGCGTGGCGTCCGCGGAGACGTGCAACAACCTGGACGACGACTGCAACGGCCAAGTCGACGACAACCTCAGCCAAAGCTGCTCGACCGCGTGCGGAACGGGCACCCAAACCTGCTCTGCGGGGCAGTGGCAAGCGTGCAGCGCGCCCCAGCCCGCCACGGAGTCGTGCAACCTCGCGGACGACGACTGCAACGGGAAGTGCGACGACGGCGCAGGCTGCCGTCACGGCGTGTATCGCTCCGTGAGCGCCGCCACCGGCGAGCATTTCTACACCACGAGCGCCAGCGAGGCGGTGTGCTGTGGCTTCACCCTCGAGGCCTCCAACTTCTACTACCTGTACTCCGCTTCCCAGAGCGGCTTGTCGGCGTTCTACCGATGCCTCTCGAGCAACGGGAAGCACTTCTACACCAAGAGCGCCAGCTGTGAGGGGGCCGGAACCCAAGAGGGCATCTTGGGCTACGCGGCGGATCAGGCGACCTGCGGCGCCGTGCCGCTCTATCGCCTGAACAAGTCGTCCATTGGCGATCACTTCTACACCACGAGTGCGACCGAAAGAGACAGTGCCGTGGCACAGTCCGGCTACCAGTACGAAGGCATTGCGGCCTACGTCTGGAAGGACGGTTGAGTGAGCCGCGGTCGGAGCTCGTACCGCGGTGCCGACGCGCGCACGCGGCAAGCCAAGGCGCAGGGCTACCCCGCGCGCAGTGTGTTCAAGCTGGAAGAGATCGATCGCCGCCTGCGACTCCTCAAACCGGGGCAGCGGGTGCTGGATCTCGGCGCCGCGCCTGGCTCGTGGAGCTTGTATGCGAGCCAGCGGGTGGGTCCGACGGGGCACGTGTTCGCGGTGGACCTGTCGGAGATCACCCAAGCCTTCGGCAAGAACGTGACCGTGCTCCAGGGCGATGCCCTGGACCTGGACAACGATGCGCTGGCGTCCGAAGGCCCTTACGACCTCGTGCTCAGCGACATGGCGCCGAGGACGAGCGGCTCCAAGATCCAGGATCAGGCGCGGTCCGCGGAGCTGTTCATGCGGGCCCTCGCCGTCGCCGTTGCTCTGGGCGCGCCGGGCAGCCACTTCGTGGGCAAGCTGTTCATGAGCGCCGAATTCACGGCTGCCCGGCAGGCCGTGCGCGACCACTTCGAGAGCGAAAAGACCATCCGCCCGAGTGGAACGCGGCAGCAGAGCTCGGAGGTGTTCCTGGTGGGGGTCGGCCTCAGGCGTTGAGGCGAGTCACTTGCACACGGTCGAGCAGTTGGTGCCGATGCACCCGCTCAAGGTGTCGAACTTCGCTTTGCCGTTGGGGTTGGAGGTGACGCAGGCGTCCTCGCAGCCCGCGGACGGATTGGTCTGACACCCCTGGATGCAGGTGATGATCGCGGCGCAGTCCGTGTCCCCGTTGCAGGCCGCGAACTCCGTGGCGCAGTGCTGACCGATACAGCTCTCGCAGTCGTTCGGGCCCGAGCCCGCCGAGCCCGCAGCTCCCGCCGCCCCGCCGGTGCCGCCGCCTGCGCTGCCGCCGCTGCCCGCCATGCCACCGGTGCCGCCCCCGCCACTGCCCCCGGTCCCGCCGCCCGCGCTGCCTCCGGTGCCGGAGTTGCCGCCGGTGCTGCCCCCCGCCGCGCCGCCGCTCCCTCCGGTGTTGCTGCTGCCGCCGCTGCCTCCTTCGCTGTCGTCGCTGCCGCACGCCGACGTCAGCACCATCACCGAGACAACACCCCAAAAAATGCTTCGATGCATCGTTCGCCTCCCACGCGGACCCCGCCCGCGGGCAGCACTCTATCACGGGTTGTGAGCTGCCCGCGCGAATCCCACACTCTCGTACATGGCTGCCCTGCGAACGCGCCGCCCCACGGACGATGCGGCGATCGTTCGGCTGGCCGTCGAAGCGTTCGCCGAGTACTCGGCGACTGCCGCTGCCCATGCCGAGAAGATGGTTTGTCGGTCCGGCGCGGAAACGCTGGTGGCGAGCGTGACGGATCGGGTCGTCGGGTTCGCCGTGGTAGTGCACGGTCCGACGGCGCGCCTCGACGCGATCGCCGTCACCGCGGAGCATCGCGGGACCGGCGTCGGTCGGCAGCTCCTCGCCGGCGCGGAACGCGTGGCCAAGAGAAACGGCGCGGCGCGCATGACGCTGGCCACCGCGGAGACCAACTTGGCGGCCCTCGATCTGTTCCTTCGGTCGGGCTATCGCATCACCCGGCGCCTGCCCCGCTACTACTCTCGTGGGCAAGACGCGCTGGAGATGTCGAAGAAGCTGTGACTCAGCCGCGGATCTTGCGCACGGACGTCGTTTCCGCGGCCGGAGGGAAGCTCACTTCTGGCGGCGGGAAGCTCGGCCGCGCGAACAAGAAGCCCTGGCCGTATTCGGTGCCCGTATCCAGGACAGCGGAGTACTCGTCGTGGGTCTCGATGCCCTCGGCGACCACCGTGGCCCCCAGGCGCCGGCACAAGTCCACGACGGCGGTGACCAGCTCCTGCTGTCGGCGGCTGCGATCCAGGCCCATGATCAAGTCCCGGTCGAGCTTCACGACCTTGGGCTCGAGGTCCGAGATGCGCTTGAGGTTCGAGTAGCCGGCGCCGAGATCGTCCACCACCAGGTGAACCCCGACGTGGCTCACGACCTCCTTCAGCACGCTCATGCACAGCTCGTAGTGACTGAGGGGCACCGACTCCGTCACCTCCAGATACACGTCGTCGTCGTGACTCAGGATCGGATCGTCGGGTCGCACCAGCCAGCCTTCGCTCAGCTCTTTCGGATGGATGTTCACGAACAGCGGCTTGCCGCTACCGTGGGGCACGCCAATCTCGCGGATCATGCGGCCCAGGCGTCCGGCACAGCCGAGCTCGACGGCTTTCTCGAAGAGGCGGATCGGATTTTTGTACTCGACTACCCGGCAGCGAACCAGCGCTTCATACGCGAAGGTCCGGCCGGACGTGATGTCGATGATGGGCTGGAACACCACCGACAAATCTTCTGGCGCCACGAAGCTACGGAGGGCCGTCAGGGAGTCGTGGGCGTCCTCGTCGAAGGCAGCGTTCACCGCGGACGGCGCGTCCGACAAGCGGTTGGTGCGGGGCGTGCCTGCGGGAACGGTCTGGCGTTGGCTGCGCTTCATTGCTGCTGCCCCAAAACCCGAACCGTACCATGGCGGCCCGCGTCACTTCACGTGGACCGTCACTTCGGCGGAAAGCCCCGCGCGCATGATGTCGCCGGGATCGCCCTTCCAGTGCACGCGGACCGGCACCCGCTGAACGACCTTGACGAAGTTGCCCGACGCGTTGTCTGGAGGAATCAGCGAGAAGCGCGCGCCGGTGGCGGCGCTCAGGCTCTCCACGGTGCCTTCGAACTCCCTGCCGGGAAAGGCGTCGAGCTCGACCACTGCGCGGTCCCCGGCCTTGATGCGGGCGATTTGTGTTTCCTTGAAGTTGGCGACGACGTAGGTGGCGGTGGGTACGAACTCCGCGATGGGCTGCCCGGGTTGAACCAGCTGTCCCACGTGCACCGAGAGCCGCGAGACGATGCCGTCTGCGGGAGCCTCGATGCGGGTGTAGGAGAGCTGTAGCTTCGCGAGCTCGAGGGCCGCCGTCGCGCTCTTCACGCGTGCGTGGGCCAACGTGGCCTGGGCCTTGGCCACGGCGATGCGAGAGTCGATGGGCGTGCTCTGATCCAGCCGTCCCCGTGCCTCGGAGACTTGGCTCTTGGCCATGCGCTCGTTCTGCTTGGCCGCCTCGAGCTCCGCTTGTGCCAGATCCACCCCAGCCTTCGCGGCGTCGTCGGCCGCGATGGCGTTGTCGAGCTCCTGCTGCGACACCGCCGAGCGTGAGAACAACTCCTGGGTGCGGGCGCGCGACAGGGCGGTGCGCCGTGCCTCCGCTTCGGCGCGCTTTTTCGCTGCTTCGGCCGCCTTGACCCGTGCGTGAGCCGTGGTCACCGCTTCGGCGGAGGTGCTCACACTGGCTCGGGCGCTGGTGAGCCCGCCCTTGGCGGACGCCACGCTCACGGTGGACGAGGCGTCCGCCGCGTCGGCGTTGGCCTTGGCCGTCTCGAGCTCCGCTTCCGCCTGGGTGACCTTGGCTTGCGGCGTTTCTCGGTCCAGCTCCACCAACAACTCCCCCTTCTTCACGTGCTGGTTGTCCGTGACCAGGACCTTCTGGACCTGACCTCCGGTGCGCGCGCCGACGGGCACGATGTCCGCCTCCACCTGGGCGTCGTCGGTGGTCTCCTGGTTGGCGGTCATGAGCGAATACACGCCGATGCCGCCCACGACCACCACGAACAGCACGCCCAAGATGATGAGGGGTCTCTTGGGACTTCGCTTCTTGGTCTGGACCGGTGCCTCGCGCACCTCGGGCTTCCTCTCCTTGGAGCTGATCGGCGCGGGCGTGTCGAGCTTTTCGGCGGCGGATGACTTCGGAGGGCTCATCAATCACTCCATCTCGAGATGAGGCCGGGGTCCGGCGACCCGCTTGGCCTTCAGAAAGATCAGAATCGGCAGCACGCCGAGGAACAGGATTCCGCTCAGTAGAAACAGCTTCTCGAAGGAGAGGAGCATGGCCTGGCGCGCTACGGAGCCGGCCAACATCCCGTGAGCGGTTCGAGTCGCAGACGCGGCGTCCATCCCGTGGCTCTGCAAAGCACTCGTTGCCATCGCGACGCGTTCGGCGACCTCAGGTCGCGCGGGATCGAGGTGGGCGGCGATGCTCGCCTTTGCTTCGACCGCGTAGCGTGTGAGGAAAGTGGCGAATACGGCCAATCCCACCGACCCACCCACCTGACGCAAGAGAGAGTTCAGGCCCGTGGCGTCGGTGAGGCGTTTGCGCTCGATGCTGCTCAGGGCGGCCGTGGTCAGCGGCACGAACAGGCAGCTGAAGCCCACGCCCTGGATCAAGATGGCGCTGACGATGCCGCTGGCGGTGGTTTCCAGCGTGAAATGGCTCATCTGGTAGGCGCCGATGGAGAACAGCAGCACGCCCACGCCCACGATTAGCCGCGGCGAGACGGAGTTGTACATGCGGCCGACGAAAGGCGTGACCAGCATCATGATCAACACCCGCGGCATCATCGCCAAGCCGCTTTGAGTGGCGGTGAAGCCGAGCAACTCCTGCATGAACAGCGGCAGCAGGAACATGTTGGCC
Source organism: Polyangiaceae bacterium (assembly GCA_020633235.1). Lineage (NCBI taxonomy): Bacteria > Pseudomonadati > Myxococcota > Polyangiales > Polyangiaceae > Polyangiaceae bacterium. Next base: position 904,690 of record JACKEA010000001.1, read on the forward strand.
ATCAGCATGGCGAACATCAGCGCGCCGATCAGCGTGCCGGACAAAAATACGCGATCGCGAAACAAGGAAAGATCGACGGCGGGTACCGGCGCCGTGAGCTCGCGAATGGTGAACGCTGCCAGGGAGAAGAACGCGATCACCGCCATGGTGACGATCACGCGGGATTGGAACCAGTCGTCCCCTTGGCCCTCTTCCAACATGTACTGCAGCGAGGCGAGCCCGACGCACAAAAGGGAGATGCCGATCCAGTCCAAGTTCTTGCGCTGGCGATCTGCCATCTCACGATTGGCCGCGCGGATGTCGTCCGGCTCCTGCACGAAGCGCGACACCATGAAGAGCCCCAGGGCGCCGACCGGAAGGTTGATGTAGAAGATCCACTCCCAGCTGTAGTTGTCGACGATCCAGCCGCCCAGCGTGGGGCCGACGGCGGGCCCTATCATCACCGCCATTCCGAACAAGGCCATGGCCATGCCTTGCTCCTCCGGCGGAAAGGTCTGGCGCAAGATGGCCTGTTCCGTGGGCTGCAGCGCGCCGGCGCCCAGCCCCTGTATGGCCCGGAAGGCCACCAGGGCCTCCAGGCTGCGGGCGGTGCCGCACAGGGCGGAGCCCACCAGGAACAGGATCAGGCTGAACATGTAGAAGTTCTTCTGCCCGAAGAAGCGCCCGAGAAATGCCGTCAGCGGCATCACGATCACGGTGGCGATCACGAAGCCCGTGCTCACCCAGGTGATCTCCGTGATGCTCGCCCCCACCGCCCCGCGCAGATGCGGGATGGCCACGTTCACGATGGACGAATCGATGGTGCCCATCAGCGTGCCGAAGGTCACGGAAATGGTGACGAGCCATTTGTTGGTGGGCGCGCGGGCCATCGTCCCGGCGCCGGCGGTGAGGCTGGCGGTGGTCATCGCTGGGTGGCGGCGCCGTGGAGGAAGAAGGCAGCGAGCTCCGGCGCTCGCTCGGTGACGGGGCTGGTCGCCTCCGTCTCGTACAGCGTGCGAATGAGCAGGCTGCGGATCATGCCCATCAAGAGAGCGGCGTAGAGATCGGCGGACTTCGCCCGCAGCTCGCCGCTCTGCACGCCGCGCTCCGACAGCTCCGCGAGCCGGAGATATACGGCGCGCATGGTCTCCCGCGGACGCCGTGACGCGGGGAACACCGACGAGTCCTGGGCGTGCTCGCCCTGCATCACGATCGAGAGGAACTGCCGGTGCGCCTCGAAGTGCGCCAGGAGCACGTGCAGCACCGTCTCGAGCTGCTCGGCGAAGGGCCGTTCGTCCACTTCGCTCAGGGCGCCGTCGAGCTTCTTCACCAGGCCGGCGCGCCGCTCTTCGAGCAGCGCGTCCACGAGGCCGGCGCGGTCGTGGAAGTAGTTGTACAGCGTGCCCACGCTCACCCCGGCGCTCTGGGCCACGTCTTCCATCCGTGCGGCGTGAAGCCCGTCCTTGCCGAACACTTGTTCGGCCGACACCAGGATGGCGTCCCGCGTGGCTTCTTTCAGCCGCTGACGGAGGTTCTTGTGGGCTCCGGCATCACTTTCTGAATCTGGATTCATGGAGTGAATGGGGAGTTTAGAGCCCGCGCCAACGGGTGCAAGGGGGGTGAGCGCCGCGGCGACGAAAATGTGGTGGATCGCGCAGATCCGGACCCTGCACTGCGCAGGATTCAGAGCCGACCCGAGCGGGCGCGACGGGCCTCGGGCGGACCCGAATGGGCGCGACGGGGCTCGCGCCGCCCCGACAAAATCAAGCCGCGATCAGAACGCGTTCAAGCCGGTGAAGGCCTGGCCCAGCACCAGGGTGTGAACCTCGTGGGTGCCCTCGTAGGTGACGACGCTCTCGAGGTTCAGCATGTGTCGGATGGCGGGGTACTCGAGCAAGATGCCGTTGCCGCCCAGGATGCCGCGGCAGGCGCGGGCGATCTCGAGGGAGGCGGCCACGTTGTTGCGCTTGCACAGGCTGACCTGGGCGGGGAGCAGCTTGCCGCCTTGGGCGTCCTTCATGCGGCCGTAGTGGAGCACGAGCAGATCCCCCTTGATGATCTCGCTGGCCATGTCGGCGAACTTCGCCTGGATCAGCTGCTTGGACGCGATCGGCACGCCGAACTGCACGCGGTTTCTCGCGTAGTCCACGGTGGACTCGAAGCAGGCCTTGGCAGCGCCCAGGGCGCCCCAGGAGATCCCGAAGCGCGCTTGCGTGAGACAGCCGAGAGGCGCCTTGAGACCCGAGCCGCTCGGCAGCATGTTTTCTGCGGGAACGCGACAGTCGTCCAGCACGATCTCGCCGGTCTCGCTGGAGCGCAGGCTCATCTTGCCGTGGATGCGGGGCGTGTCGAAGCCTTGGGTTCCGCGCTCCACGATGAAGCCGCGGATGGACTCCACGTCGCCGTCGTCCACCTTGGCCCACACCACGGCCAGGTGCGAGATGGGCGAGTTGGTGATCCACATCTTGGTGCCATTGAGCACGTAGCTGTCGCCGTCCTTGCGCGCGCGGGTGGTCATCGAGCCGGGATCGGATCCACTGTCCGGCTCGGTGAGGCCGAAGCAGCCGATGATCTTGCCTTGCGCCATCTCCGGCAGGTACTTCTGCTTCTGCTCCTCGGAGCCGTAGGCGTAGATCGAGTACATCGCCAGCGAGCCCTGCACGCTCACGAAGCTCCGAAGGCCGCTGTCCCCGTACTCGAGCTCTTGCAGGATGAGGCCGTACTGCACCGCGCTCATACCGGCGCAGCCGTAGCCCGACAGCCCCGCGCCGAGCAGACCCATCTCGGCCATCTCACCGATCAGGTCCATGGGGAACTGCTCCTTCTCGTACAGCTCCCCGGCTCGCGGCAGGTAACGCTCTCGGACCAGCCGCCGCACGGTGTCGCGGATCATGCGCTCCTCTTCGGAGAGGTGGGCGTCGAGGGCGGAGAGGGCGTCGAGGGTGAGGGGATCGCGGGCCATGGCAGGCGAATACCACGGGATCGGGCGGGGGCGTCGCCGGAAACTGGGCCAGCACCCAGGCCCTTCGCTAAGCGATCCCGGGACCATGCCCATCGCCCGCCAGCTGGCGGTAGCGAGCCTCGGGCTCGCCGCTCTCGCCACCACGAGCTGCCCTGCGACCCGCGCGCAGAGCGGAGCGGAGCATGCGTCGACGATGACGGCCGTCACCAGGGCGGGCGCGGAGGCCGCTAGCCGCCTCGTGAGTCGGCGGGGTCTGTTCGAGCCCGACATCGGTGCACTGGGCAAGGATGCGCGCGGGGACTGGCCGGCGCCCACGCCGGATCAGGTCGCGGAGCTCGAGCGCGAGGTGGTGCCCGCCGCCATGACCGAGCCGCTGTCCGTGGATCCGGCGGCTCAGCCCAAGCCACCCCCCGCGTTCTCGCTCGCCCGCATCGATCCGGATCGCGCCTTGGCGTCCATCGCGCGGGAGACCTACGTGATGCTGCGGCCGAGCTGGCAGTCGAAGAAGATCGGCTACCTGCGTGCCGGAGCCGTGGTGTCTCGCAGCGCGAAGCCCGTCGGCAATCGCGGGTGCGAGGGCGGATGGTACGAGATCTCCCCGGAGGGCTACGTGTGCGTGGGCAAGACCGCCACCCTCGATCTCTCGCATCCCATTGCGGTGGCGGCGCGCCGAGGTCCGGATCGCAGCGCGCCCATGCCCTACGAGTACGGCATGGCGCGCTTCCCCACGCCGCCCTTCTACACCAAGGTTCCGACCGAGCGCGAACAGCGCCAGGTGGAACAAGAGCTCGCCAAACACCTGTCCCTGTCGCAGACCAAGGAGTGGGACGGAGTCGTCCTCGGCCCCATTCCCGAGATGCTCGAGGACGGCGCTCCGGCCTTCACTTGGGGTGGTGTGCGCCACTCGCCGGGTTCGGTGTACACCGGACGCGCGATGGTGAAGAGCGGCTTCGCCTTCTTGAGCTTCTTCGAGTCCCAGGGCCGCGCCTTCGGGCTCAGCGTGGATCTGGACGTGATGCCGCTGGATCGCATGAAGCGCGTCACTCCCAGCGAGTTCGAGGGTCTGGCGCTCTCGGGGGACGCCAGCCTGCCGGTGGTGTTCGTGCGCGCTCGCGGGGCGCGCCTGTACCAGGGGGATCCGCGCTCGAAGATCAGCGTGGGGCGCGAGCTCGGCTACCGCGAGGCGATCGCCGTGAAGAGCAAGCGCTTGCGCGTTGGCGGCGTCACCTGGCTCGAGACCCAGGGTGGCGACTGGATCCGCGACGAGAACCTGGTGCGCGTGGACCCGATGAAGAAGAAGCCGGGCTGGGCCACGCCCGGGCGCACCTGGATCGAGGTGAGCATCCTGCACCAGACGCTGGTGGCCTACGAGGGCGACAAGGCCGTGTACGTGACGCTGGTGAGCACCGGCGCCGACGGCCTGGGGGATCCGAAGGAAACGCACTCCACCGTGCGCGGGCAGTTCTTGATCCACACCAAGCACGTGACCGCCACCATGAGCGGCGACGAAGTGGGCGACGAATTCGATCTGCGTGACGTTCCCTACGTGCAGTACTTCACCGAAGGCTATGCCCTGCACGCCGCCTATTGGCACGACTCCTTCGGCAAGCCCCGGAGCCACGGCTGCATCAACCTTTCGCCGCGCGACGCGCGCTGGCTGTTCTCCTGGACGGATCCGCCGGTGCCGGAAGGTTGGCATGGCGCGATGAGCCTGCGGGACGGCACCCTCGTCTACATCCACCCCTGAGATTCGTCTGCCTTTGTTGGTGCGGCGCGAGCCCCGTCACGCGCCGCGCGCTGCCCGTTCGGCATAGTCGGCGAGCGGTCCGACCTGGTTCTGCAGTCGGAGCCACACACGCTCGAGCGGCTTGAGCTCCGCTTCACCGAGGCGCAGCACGATACCGGCTGGGCCGGAGGTCGCACTCTCCAGCGCCCACTCGGCGCCCGCGCTCGCGCGTAGAGTCTCTCCGAGATAGGCGCCAATGCTCACGGCCGCGCGCACGGCCCACGCCGGCTCCTCGCTGCGCGGCGCTCGCGGGGGAGCGAGCAGGGCCAGGTACGTGTCGGCGGCGGCCAGGCTGGCGAGGCTGCGGTCGAGCGGCCCTTCCGCGTGGCGCTGGCACCAGGCGGCGATGGGCGACCGCGACACCGCTCGTCCGATGAACGGAATGGCGGACGGGTCCGGCCACTCGCCCTGCCACGGGCAGGGCGGCTCCACCGGTACCCGCGTGCGGTGCGCCCAAGGTTCCGCTCCGGGGTGCGCCCGCTCGAGCCCGAGGATGCCCTCGCTCTCGAGCGCGGTGCCCCGTCGCATCCGCGCCTCCACCATGGCGAAGGGCGACAGCTCGTGGTCGCCGTGGATCAGCCGAGCGGTCTCGGGATGGTCCAGGTTGCCCTGCCACGCGATGCCATACGGCTGCCGAAGGGCTTCTCCCAGGTAGGCTCCGAGCAACAGCAGCAGCGGCCGCTCGTCGGACGGCGCGCTGGTGCTGCGCCCCTCGCCGTAGAGCAACGCAAGCGCCGCGTCCAAACGCGCGATGCTCCACAAGGAGAAATCCCAGGGCGCGAAATCGCGAAACGCGGGCGCGGTGGTGAAGAAGCTCGCTGCTACCGCGCCGAAGATCGTCAGCTCGCCGCCTCCGCGCTTGGTCACGTGGGCGACGGCGTCCTTTGCCAGTTGCTCGATGGCGGCCGCGGCTTCTTCGAAGTGCCCGTCGGCAATCGTCAGCTCCACGGGCTCCCACACGCTCTGCTCCGCCGGCAAGCTGTGGCCGAAGGCGGTGGGCTCGGCTTCCGTCAAGGACACACCCGCGGCTTCCACCCGCGTTCGGATCAGCTGTGCCGTGCTCTCGTCCACGCTCGACAGACGCACCCACGCCTGGCGCGCGTCATGCTGCCGCCCGAGCATCGCCGACCCCAGCGCCAGCGCCGCGAGGGCGTCCGCGGAGTGGCCGTCACCGTGCAGCGCGCGCCCCGCGGCGGCCACGGCGCGATCCGCGGCGCCGCTCTCCACCAGCAGCCACGCGCGCACCGCCGAGAGCAGCGCCGGCAGCGGGACGCTCCGCGGCTTGACGTTCGAGATGGCCTTCTCGGCCTCGTCACACAGCTCCGCCGCGTCGCGCTCCCGCGCCACGCGAATGGCCGCCCACGCCAGCGACAGGCGCACGATGGCGGAGTCCGCGTCGTCGCGAAACGCGCTGCGGGCTTGCTCCAAGCCGAGCTCGGGCTTGCCCAGCTCCACGAGCAGGCGCGCCGCACCAGCTCGCACTTCCGGATCGAGGAGCGGTGCCTTGGCCAGGCGCAAGAGCACGCTCAGGGCGTCGCCCCGCCGTTCGGCGCGTTCGAGCAGCCGCGCGTGCAGCAACGCGCCGTCGGCGCCCAGCTCCGCGGCGTTCTGCTCCAGCGCTTGCAGCGCCTCGGGGAGCCTTGCTTCGTCGGCCAGGGCGGCGATTTCGAACAAGCTCTTGGGTGCCAGCGCCGCCTCCACGGGAGGGACGCCGGATCGGATCCGAAGCTCGGGGACCGTCGCCTGCCCGGGGGGCGGTCGAGGCCTTCGCGTGTCGTCCGGTGTGGTCGGCGGCTCGTCGCCAAACGCGCTCGGGGGACGCGTGCCCGGGCGGATGGCGATCACTTCCGCGACGGGGACCTTGGAGTACCCGCTGCCCTTGGCGTCTACGTCCGTGTCGCGCTCGTCGTCGAGCGTGTCGCGCTCATCGTCGAGCGTGTCGTGGCCGTCGTCGAGCGTGTCGCGCTCGTCGTCGAGCGTGTCGCGCTCGCCCTCGAGGTCGACGCCGGGCGGCTCCAGGCTCGGGATCTCGGGAGCCTTCTCCGGTGCATAGCTGGGGCTCGGATCCGGTGGTGGCGAGAACCGAGGCACGCGTCCGGCTCGGGGTATGTCCGGCTCTCGCAACACTTCCGCTTCGTCGATGATGAGCGCACCGTCGTCGTCCGCGCCGTCGTCCGGAGCGTCGCTGATGGTGGGCTCCATCGTGAGCATGCCCACGCCCACCTCTACCGCCGGAGCGGATTGGCCTTCCCCGGGCAACTTGGACCGGGGTCTGAGGCTCGCGCTCTTGAAGGGCTGATCCGGTGACAAGGTGCCAGCGCTCGCGGCGGACAGCATCGCCGCCGCCTCGGGGAAGTACTCCACGCGGGAGAGCAGCTCGCTCAGCCGTTCGGCGACCGCGTCGGGGCTCAGCCGACCACGGAGGAACAGCACGCGGGTCGCCAGGTAAGTGGTCGCGTCCCGGAAGAACGCTACGTCTCCGAGCTGCGCCAGCATGTGCTGGGCCTCGTCGACCTCGCCGGCATCGAGCTTGCGCTCGATGGCGAGGAGCCGCGGGTGGTCCAGGGGGCCTCTGCCCATCAGGGGGCAGTCTAGAGCATCTTTCGTCCGCGAAGGGGCCCGCGCCGGACCAACAAAAGTAATTCAGTCCAGGGACTTGGCGCAGCGGAAGCCGATCGCCGGGCTTCGCACCTTGGGATCGTTGGCGTAGCGGAACGAGGGCCGAAGCCAGGTGTTGTAGCCGCCGTTCCAAGCGCCACCGCGGATCACGCGCTTGTCCCCGGACTTTGGGCCGGTGGGGTTCTTGAGCTCGTCCGGGCCGTAGGGACCGTAGTAATCGGCGACCCACTCCCACACGTTGCCCACCACGTCGAAGGGACCGAAGCGAGAGCGTCCCTTGGGGAAGCTTCCGACCGGCGCCGTCGCGGCGAAGCCGTCGTCGTCCTCGAACAGGACGTCCACGTGGACCCCGGCCTTCTTGGCCCACGCCGCGCATTCCTTGTCGCAGGCGTTGAGGTGGTCGTGCGTCGGCGCTTCGTCGCCCCAGGGGTACACGCGACCGTCCGGGCCCCGAGTGGCGTACTCCCACTCCGCCTCGGTGGGCAGACGCTTACCGTTCTTGCGGCAGAAGGCTTCGGCATCCCGCCAGGTCACGCAGTTGATGGGGTGATTGCCGCGGCTCTCGGCCTCCCCGTTGCAGAGCGGCGAATAGGCATCGCGCTCCTTGTCCGTGATGTTGGGCCAGCTCGCTTCACGACCGGCCCGGGGACAAGCTCCGCTCTGCGAACAGGTGAGGTACTGGTCCCGCGTCACCTCGAAATTGTCCATGCAGAACGCGGCGAGCATCACGTTGTGCGCGGGCTTCTCGTTGTCCAACGCGTCGGACTGATCCGAGCCCATGTAGAACTGACCCGCGGGGATCTTCACCATGTTGTCGGGGCAGGTCTTCGGAGCGGGCGCAGCAGACGCGCTGGGCGCCGGTGCGGAAGCGACCTCTGCACTGGCCGCGGGCTTTGCGTCGCTCTTCGACGAGGCCACGACGAAGGCTCCGATGCCGCCGATGGCCAAGACGCCCAGCGCAGCGGCGGCGATGAGCGGTGCTTTGCTGCGCGGCGCTACGGGCTGGGGCGTGCTGGTGACCAGCATCGCGGGAGTGTTGGTGGTGACGTTGCCGCCGGTGGTGCCCAGGCCGGACAGCGCGGGATCCGTCGCCGCGACGGTGCGCGCGAGGCCGAAGCCCTCGCCCGGCAGCGCGCCCCCCGACAGCACGCCTTCCCGGAGGCTCGGCGCGGCGCCGCCGATGGCGGCTTCCAGCGCCTGGAGGAACTCCCCGGCGCGGGCGAAACGCTGCGTGGTCGCCATCGCCAGGGCGCGCTGGAACACGGCCTCGACCTCGTCGGGCACCGAGAGCCCGAGCCCGCGCGGCGTGGGGCGCGCGGCGGGGTTGCTCGCGGCGTAGGCGAGCTGGATGAGGTCGTCGCCTTCCAGGGCGGGCTTGCCCCGCAGCATCTCGATGGCCACCAGTGCCAGCGCGAACACGTCCGTCCATGGACCGGTGGCGCCGTAGCTGCGGCTGAACTGCTCCGGCGCTCCGTACTGCGGCGTGAAGGAGGTGATGTTGGTGCCCGTCTTCGCCAACGCCGCTTTCATCTGCGTGTTGTCGGTGATCATCTTCGCGACGCCGAAGTCGAGGATCTTCACCGTGACGTCCGGAGCACGTGCGTCCTCACCGAGCACGAAGATGTTGGCGGGCTTCACGTCGCGGTGGGCGATCCCGCGACCGTGGGCGACGTCCAGCGCGTGCGCTGCGGGGCGGATCACCCGCAGCACTTCCGAGAGGGACCACGCGGGTCTGCCCGCGGAGTGCTCGGCTTCGAGCACTTCTTCCAGCGAGCGACCTTCGAGCCACTCCAGCACCATGTAAGGCATCCAGCGGCCTTCCGGCGTGGTGTACGTTCCCACGTCCCGGGCCTGGACGATGCTGGCGGTTTGGCTGGACAGCTCCGTGAGCAGCGCACCCTCCTGCACGAAGGACTCCATCAGCTCTTCGCGCTGGTCCACGGGAGCGGACGACAGCTCGCTGAAGAACTTGATGGCGACGGGCTTGTTCCAGATGTTGTGGTTGGCGCGGTAGACGACGGCGAAGCCGCCCTCGCCCACGAGCTTTTCCACCACGTATTTCTCGGCGACGGTCTGGCCGACGATGTTCAGCGGATCGCGTCCCGTCATGACCGCGCTCCCTTCGAGCACATGGCCGGGGAGCATAGCGCCTCCCGCTGTTTCATGCGTCCTTTCCTGGTCTTGCACCCAACAGGGCGCCGCGCTGGGCCAGATCGCTCAGGAGCTTGGCCGTGCCGGAGAGGACGGCGTCGTCCAGCGCGACACCTTGGGTCTGGCAGGCCGAGGTGATGGCGTGCCCCAGCGCTTCGCCAGCGAGGGCCCGTTCGAGGATGGCGGCGGCCAGGGGCGTCAGCTCCAGGTAACGAACCTCGTGCTCGGGATTGCGATACACGAACAAGGCGGTGGGCCGCTCCACCGGGATCGTCTCGTCGTTCGGGTCTTCCGGTAGCTCGTGCAGCGCCCAGTCGTAGCGCATGAGCCGGACGGCCTCGACGAAGGCGAGGGGAGCTTCGAGGTCGAGCTCCGCCGGTTCCTGATCCGGCGACCCGGCCTGCATCGCGCCGACCTCGATCTGCACGTACTCGTGACGAGCGAGCTGCATCATGTAGGCCGGAACACGCGGATCGTCCTTCCACAGGGGCTCGCAGAAATCGAGCAGCTCCGGTGTGGCGTCCCGCAGGTAGTGCGTGCGGGTCCCACGCTCGAGCAAGAAGCGGTCGAAGTACTCCTCGAAGACGTCTCCCAGGCGGGCGACCACCCGCGGCATCGAGACGTCCATCGCCTCCCACAGGGTGCCGCGGATCAGGTCTCGGTACACGAACAGGCGCGTGAGGTCGCTCTCGAGGATCGCGGCGCTGTCCTCCCGAGTGACGCCCGAGCGCTCGAGCCAGCGCAGCACGCCGTCGTGATCCGCCGGGTCGAGCGCGGGGCCGAAGACGAGCTCCGCCATGGCCCGCTCAAGCGCTTCTTGCATGACCTTCCCTGCGACGCTGGAGCGCGCGGTCGTACACCTCGCGGAGCGCGCGGATCTCCTGCATCAAAGTTTCGAGGGGCGGGATGTCGTTGTCCCGTTCGAGGAGCACCGGCACCGGCCCCAGCTTCTCCACCGTGAAAGCGAGAAGATCCATCACCGGCTCGATCACGTCGCGGCCGTGGGTGTCGATGATGAGCCCGGACTCGGTCTTGGTGTGGCCGGCCACGTGCAGCTGCACCACGCGTTGGAGGGGCAAGCACTCGATGAACTTTCGAGCGTCGAAGCCGTGGTTTTGGGCGTTCACCCACACGTTGTTCACGTCCAGGAGCAGGCCCGTGTCGCTCTGCTCCAAGATCTCCGAGATGAACTCGGCTTCCGGCAGCTCCCGCCGGCCCGGGTGCGCGTACCAGGAGATGTTCTCGATCGCCATCGGCACCGCCAGCTGATCCTGGATCTGGCGCAGGCGATCCGAGACCCGACGCACGTTCTCGCGGCTCTGCTGCAGCGGCAGTAGATCGTGCAGCACGCGCGGCCCCGAGGTGCTGAAGCACAGATGATCCGAGTGCCACGGGGAGCCGACCCGTTCGATCTCTCGCCGGAGCTCCTGCACGTAGTCCTTGGGCGGCGGTTCGATGGCGCCCAAGGACAGGGTGAGGCCGTGGGTGACCACGGCATAGCGGTCCCGGATCCGTTCCAGCGCCGCGGGGTACCACCCGCCGCGGCGCATGTAGTTTTCAGGCGAGACCTCGAAGAAGGCGACGTCCAGCTCGGGACCGTCGAGCACTTCCTCGAGGAAATCCCAACGGAGCCCGAGGCCGACACCGCTGAGGGTCTGCTCCGGGCTCCGCCGCGTCATGACGTGGTTTCCTCAGCCGCAGGTGCCGGCGCCGCAAGCGGCCTTGGCTCCGCCGGCCTTCTTCTTGGGGGCGGGCGCGGCCTTCTTGGCTGCCGGCTTCTTCTTGCTCGCCCCGCAGCTGCCTGCACCGCAGGAGGCCTTGGCGCCCGCGGCCTTCTTGGGATCCTTGGTCTCCGCCGTTTCCTTCTTGGCGTCGGCCTCGGGGGTCTCGGCCTCGCCGCTGGGGGCGGCTTCTTCCGCCGACGGAGCTTCCGTCGCCGCTTCGGCGGTCTCCGCCGTCGCGCCTTCCTCGGAAGCCGCCATGTCCGCTGGCGCCGATTCGGCGCTGGCTGCCGGCACCTCTTGCGCGCCTACCGGGCTCTCGGCGGGGGGAGCTGAGCCGCCACAGGCCACGGTGGCGCCGAGAGCGGCAAGGGTAGCGGCAATGGTTGAGAACGACAGTTTGTGCGACATGAACCCACTCCTTGAAGGCCTTGATTTTGGCCCCGTTGTCACTACGAAGGATCGGCCGTTTCCGATCGATTTTCGGGGGCCGGATCTGCTTACGCGAAGCGTGCAGGTCGGTTTCAAGAATTCACTTCCCAGCCAGATGGGCCGATAGAGACAGCTCTACCCGGGCCTCCCGTCCCACGCGTACACCGATCAGCTTGGCATCTTCCGCGAGGGGTGTGCCAGCGGCGTTTCGCGCCGTGATGTCGTGGGCCCGCAGCGCAACACGGAAAGGTCGCCGGGTCTCCAGGGTCATGCGCTTGGGGGACGCATCGGTTTCCGTGGGCTTGTCCCAGAAGAACACCGCTCTCAGCGGAATTTCACATTCTACTCGGAAGCCGTGCAGGGTGAGGCGGCCCCGTGCCTTCAGCGTGATGGCGCGTCCCTCCTCCGAGACCACGGCCGCGTCTCCAGCGTCTGCGCCGGCATCCGGCGGCTCGATGTGAACCCGCTTGCCCATCGACGGCGTGTCACTGCTCAGCTCCTCGATGGACGTGATCTCGAAGCTCGCCCAACGCAATCGTTCCCGCTCCGCCTCGGGCCGACTGGAGCCGACGTCGAGCCAGTTTCGCGCCTTCTGCGATAGCTGTTCGCTGCCGTCCTCCTCCGAAGCGTCCATCACGATGGACGCGACGTCCATGCTCACCGTACCGCGGGAACGCGAGAGATCAGCCAGGTCGACGTCCAGCTCGCCGCGGGCAACCCGCAGGCGCCCCTTGGGCGTGGCTTCTTTCGCCTTGAGCGAGAGCCGGGCCTCGCCGTTCGTGTCCACCACGTACTTCACCCGCTGCGCGGCGACTTCTTGGCGCGTGCTCGACTGCGTGGCGGGCCACGGCGCCGTGCGTTCGGGTGGTGGCGGCTCCTTCTTGGAGCAGGCCACCAGCAACAGCAGCGGGAGGGCTTCGACGAAACGCATGCTCCTCAATGCCATACTCCGAGGCTCGCACCCCAACCGAAGTAGCGTTTTGCGCCATCGAGCGCGCCGGAGATGCGCCATTCGGTGCCGTCGTCGAACAGCCCGAAGACCGTCCAAGGGAACAGCTTGAGTTCGAAACCCATGGTGCCATGCAGGCGGGCCGCGCCGGCGGCGAAGCGAGAGGGCTCGCCGTAAGTGCCCGCACGCAGCTTGAGCCATGCGGGGACGATCTCGCTCTCCACGCCGAGCCGCGGCGAGAGCGTGACGTGCTCGCCGGAGCGGTCCACGCGCCGCTGCAGGAACGACTCCACGCCCACGCTGTCCTTCGCAGGTCCGGTGACGAGCAGTGACGTGCTGACCAGCACGTAGAACCGACGCAGCTCGTGATAGCGCCGCTCGAGACGGTCCCGCAGGGAGCGAGCAGCGCGCTGGTAGTGCAGCTCCTCGAGGGCCGTTTCCTGTTCGAAGCGAGCGCGGGCGGCGGCTTCTGCCGCTGCGGGATCCTTGCCCTCGGCCCGCGCCTTCTTCACCAGGGCGCGGAGTCGCCGCTCGCGCTCCGCCTCTCGGAAGCGATCGTAGCGGGTGAGGGCATCGAGAGCGCGATCGGGGTCCACCCAGCGCGGGTTCATCGGTCGCGGTCCGAGCTGAAAGGCGAAGCCGAGGTTCACGTCCCAGGGGAGCTTCACGTCGTTCGGCAGCCACAGGGAGTTCGGATCGCCGGCACCTGCGCCAACCACGCGATCTCCGTTTGCATCCTTGGGCACGGCGGTCTGGGGGTCGGTGGTGACCACCTCGGAGCGCACCGCGACACCCACGCGTAGCGGCAGGTCGATGGGCTTCCACAAGATGCCGCTCTCGAGGGCTGCGCCGGTGGCGTCGAACAGCTGCGCGGGCTGCCCGGGGGCCGGGTTTTCGTTACGGACGGTGAGGCCGGTGCCCCGGCTGCCCACCCCGATGATGAGCTGGTTCTTGTCGAAGGAGCGCGCCAGTTGCAGCCGACCCCCGCCGAACTGAGCCACCAGTTGGTCCAGCTGAACGCCCGCCTGGGCGTCGTCCACGCGGTCGAGCCGGTAGCGCTGGAAGTCGAAGCTGATGCCCAAACCCCAGTTGCCGAATTGGAGGTTGGCCGCGGCGTTGAGGAACACGAAGCCGTTGGGATCCGAGCGCAGCTGGGTTCGCCGCCCGCTGTTGAAGAAGTCGTTGCCCGCGATGGACGCCGGAAACGTCAGGCCGAACCCGAGGTCGTAGTCGAAGTGATCGAAAGAGTAGGGGAGGCGCACCGCTGGGGCCGCGGGGTTCTGCGAGTCGCCGTCCACGCCCTCCGCGATGGCGACGTAGGCGCCGGCCAGGCCCAGCACCCGCGTTCCGGCCAACACCACGCCCTGGGACAGATCCACACTGTAGCGGCTGGTGGTGATGGGGCTGCCTTCCGGCCCGAGCGGTCCAGCCGCGCGCGCCGATGCCGACAGCGCCAGCAGTGCTGCGGCGACGCGGAGCGCACGCCTCACGAGCGGCGCTCCCGAGCCATGCGGAGCTCGGCGCCGATCACGCTCGCCAGGATGCCCACGCCGCCAGCGGAGAAGATCAGCAACATCGGTCCCAGGAGATTGGCCAGGGCCGCAAGAAACGTCAAAAACACGAAGGTATCCCGCTTGAACAGCGGGCGAATGGCGGCGAACAGGCCGCCGTCGTCCGCTTCGCCGCCAGCGCTCAGCGGGTACTTCAAGAGGTCCCCAGAGCCGATGCGCCACAAGTAGCGGTACTCGATGCCGCTCGCGATCAAGCCGCAGAGCACGGTGACGGCCCCCGCCACCAGGTAGATCCCGTGGCCCGTGGCCGAATACAGACCCCAGCCGGTGGCCGCGAAGAAGCCATAGTTGGTGAGGTCGTCGCCCACCGTGTCGAGCCACTCACCGAGCAGCGAGCCGCGATGGGTGACGCGGCTCATCTCGCCGTCGCAGCCGTCCAGCACGCTCTGCGCCTGGAACAGCGCGGCGCCCGCCACCAAGCTCCAGTACGTGCCATGCAGCGCGAGCCAGGCGCCGAACAAGCCGATGGCCAGGATGGCGATGGAGACCTGGTTGGGCCGCAGCGGAAGCTTCACCAGCCAGCGCGAGATCGACAGCGAGATGTAGCGATTGAGCCAGCGGCTGGTCCAGCCGTCCTGCGGTTTGCGCAAGGAACGAAACAGCGCGCGCTCCGCCCGCCGCGCCGTGGCCCGATCCACCACGTCCACCGCCTCGAAGCCGTAGGGGACGTCGATGGCGAGCGGCTGGCGGGAGAGGTCGCGGCTGCCCGCCGGAAGCTTTTGGAACAACTGACGTGGCGTCAGCATGCTGGCGCCGATTCGTATCTCGTCGTGATCCGTCGGCACTGTATCTTGCACGGGGATCCGCAAACGCGAGTCGCCGAGGACGCTGCGGGTGGGCTCGTCCTTCACCACGACGGCGGCGGCTCCTGCGTTCTGCGCATCGAGCGCCAAGCGCAGCGCCAGCGGCAGACCCCCGACCTTGCGCGTGGGATCTCCGGTGGGCGGATCGAGCACGAGCACCCAGCGTCGGGTCATGGGATGGGGTAGAAGATAGGACATGCGGGCTCGGCTTTGGGGAATGCTCTTCGTTCTGGCCTCGCTTTCCGGGTGTGGCAGCACCGACGACGAGGCGCCGTCGGCCCACGGGATCTACGTGGTCCCCGCGTCTCTCGACGCGCTTTCGGAGGAGACGTTCTTCGATCACCCCTGGCCCAGCGACTTCCGCCACGAGGCCGACGGCTCGGTGCGCTTCATCGGCTTCCCGAACCCGCGGGAGAAACCGATCCTCGCCGAGTACGTCGACTCCATGGCCGGAGTGCTCACGGCGTTCTCACCCGCGGCGGCGGGTTACCTCCGCTTCACCGAGGCGCTCGATCCCGACTCTCTGCCCGCCACACCACTGGACGCCCTGGAGGCCGACAGCAGCGTGCAGCTGATCGACGTCACGCCCGGCGCGCCGGAGGCGGGCGAGCGTCAGCGCATCGCGCTGAAGTTCGTCCCGGGTCCCGCGGTCTACTATCCGCCGAACACGCTCGCGTTCATGCCGGCGTTCGGTTACCCGCTGGCGCCGTCGCACCGCTTCACGCTGGTCGTCACCAAGCGCGCACGCACGCTGAGCGGCAAACCCCTCGCGCCTTCGTCGGACCTGGCCCAGGTCCTGGGCCTCACGTCCGCGAGCGGACCCCGCGCCACGCTGAAGAGCGAGCTGGCCGACGCCGTGAGCACCGTCGTTGCTGCCGGCGTTGCGAAGAAGAGCATCGTGAACATGACGGTGTTCACCACCGACGACCCGGTGGCCGACACCGAGACCATTCGCGACTGGATGCTCGACAATTTCCCTGCGCCCACCGTGGATGCGTCCACCTGGAAGGCCCTCGATGCCGACCGCAAAGCGGGCCTGATGGACGTGTACGAGGGCGTGTATGGCCCATCGCCGGACTTTCAGGAGGGGAACATCCCCTTCGTGAACTACGGCGACGGCGGAGCGCTCGCCTTCGACGCCAGCGGCACGCCCGTGGTGCAGCGCCAGTTCGACCTGCGCTTCACGCTGGCCGTTCCCGACGCGGCGAAGTGCCCGATGCCTGCCGCCGGCTATCCCATCGTGCTCTACGCCCACGGCACCGGCGGCAATTACCGCAGCTTGCTGGGCGCGGGGGACGAAGCCGAGTCTTTGGCCAAGCGCTGCATCGCCACCATGGGCATCGATCAGATCTTCCACGGCAACCGTCCGGGCTCGGGCCAAGGCAACGTGGAGCTCTTGTTCTTCAACGTGCAAAACCCGGTCGCCGCCCGGGCGAACGGTCCGGAGTCCGCCATCGACGTAGTGCAGCAGGCGCGTCTCTTCACCGAGTCGAAGGCCATCGTGCCCGCGTCCGTTTCCTACACCGGTGCGGACATCGAGTTCGATGGCTCGCGCGTCGGCTTCTTCGGCCACTCCCAGGGCGGCCTCAACGGTCCGATGTACATGGCGGTGGACGACTCCGCGCGGGGTGGTGTGCTGAGCGGCTCGGGTAGCATGATCACCATCGCGCTCTTGGAGAAGACCGAGCCCGTGAACGTCGCCGGTCTGGTCAAGAACGTGTTCTTGGGCCTGGGTACCACCGAGGAAGCAGAGCTCGACGAGTTCCACCCTGCCATGAGCCTGGCTCAGACCATCGTGGACCCGACGGATCCCATCCACTACGTCGGCAAGATCGCGCAGCATCCGCGTCCGGGGTTTTCACCGAAGAGCGTGCTCATGACCGAAGGCATCAACGCCGACGGCACGGGCGACAGCTACGCCCCGCCTCACGGCATCGAGGTGCAGGCCGTGGCCTTGGGCTTGCCGCTCCAAAACCCGGTCATCCACCCCATCGTGGAAGCCGCCTGGAGCGATCTCGCTCCCGTGACCATCCCCAGCGAGGGTCTGTCCGGCAACCTCGCCGGAGGAAAGGCCAGCGGCGTCCTCGCCCAGTGGGAAGCCGCCAAGGCGTCCGACGGTCACTTCGTCATCTATTACATCCCCCAGGCCATGAGTCAGTGCACCGGCTTCGTCCGTAACTTCATGGACGATCCCGTCGGGCGCGTGCCTGCGCCGTGAATCACTCGTCGCCGTGCTCGGCGATGTCCACCAGCGGCATCGGGCTCGACAGCACCTTGCTCCCACTCGGCGTGCCGCTCTGACCGATGTCGCAGTGGAAGTGGTTGCGGTGGGCGGAGTTGTAGTTCGGCGTCAGGCAGATGCCGAACACGCCCTTGTCCGCTTCGTCGCACAAGAGTGAGTAGAGCTCCTGGCTCACCCCCGTCTGCGCCGCCAGCGCCGTGGTGCAGGTCTCGCTCGAATTGCTCCACTTCACGAAGTCCGCAGGGTCGTTCACGTCGTAGACCTCGCCGGTGGTCTTGTACAGCCAGCGAATGTCCATGGCGCGGCCCCAGGAGTGGTTCGAGTAGCCGTTCTGACTGCAGTCCGGCTCGGGGTCATTCGGGCCGCGGCAGTAGTTGGTCTGTGACCAGGCGCAGCAGCAGCGGTAGCAATACGAGCCCAGCGTCCCGACCTTGTTGAAGCCGTGGGCCTTGAGCACGTCGGCGAACTTCCACAGCGTGAGCACGAACTCGCAGGCCATCGGATCCGCCGACGGCTGGTCCGTGTCGGTCTTGGCGAAAAGCACGCCGTTGAGCGGGCCCGCGAGCTTCACGCCGTCCACCACGCCCTTGGCCACCGTGGTGGTGTAGGCCACGCCCAGCTGATCGAGCTGGGCCAAGCAGGTGGTGGCGGCCGGCGCCTTCACCACGAAGTTCACGATGTCGGTCGCCACCTGAGCGCCGCTGTGATCGAAGCCCCGCGCTTCGGCCCAGCGATCTCCGGGATACTCGTAGGGGTAGCTGAGGGGAAAGCTCGGCGCTTGGGTCGATTCCCCCAAGGAGAAGTCCGTTTCGATCACGTACTCCACCTTGGCGATGCCGGGTCCCGCCAGCACCTCGAAGGAGACGCTTGCCGTGGGCGGCACGCCGCTCTGCACGTGCACCTGGCCCTCCGTGGGCTTCACCACGTCCAGGTAGAAGTCCGGCAGCGCCGTGCTGCCGCTCGCGCCACCGCTGCTGCCCGCGCTGCCGCCGACCCCGGCGTCCACGCCACCGCTACCGCCGGACGGGCTCGCGCCGCCGTCGTCGCTGCTGCCGCAGGCCACCAAACCCAACACCACCACCGACCCCGCGAGTGTCCCCGCGATCCTGAGCGCGCCCATGTGGAGCCAAGGCTCGCTCGGAGCGCAGGCCTCGTCAATGAATGAGGGTATTGTTGGTTCGGCGCGGAACCAACCTCGACGCGCGCCGCGCCGCGCAGTAAGCCCCGGGCCGTGACGTACTCCGCCGAATTCCGTTGCCTGGCCGGCTGTGCCGGCAGCTTCCCCGTCACTCAGTCGATCTACCGCTGCCCTTCATGCGGCGGACTGCTCGAGGTCGTGCACGACGTCGAGGCGCTTCGCGAGCGCGGGCCGGAGGAATGGAAGGCCCTGTTCGACCAGCGTTGGATGAAGACGAGCTGGCCCTACGGCTCCGGCGTGTGGGGCAAGCGCGAGTGGGTGCTACCCATGGTGCCCGACGAGTTGATCGTCAGCATGTACGAGGGGGGCACCAACCTGTTCTGGGCGGAGCGCTACGGTAAGCAGCTGGGGCTCGACGACCTGTGGGTGAAGCTCTGCGGCAACAGCCACAGCGGCTCGTTCAAGGATTTGGGCATGACCGTGCTGGTGAGCGCGGTGCGCCTGGCCATCAGCCAGGGATCGAAGATCCAGGCAGTGGCCTGCGCCTCCACCGGCGACACCAGCGCCGCTCTGGCCGCCTACGGCGCGGCGGCGGGCTTGCCCGTGGTGGTGCTCCTGCCGCGCGGCAAGATCTCCACCGGTCAGCTGGTGCAACCCTTGGCCCACGGCGCGTTGGTGCTGGGTCTGGATACGGACTTCGACGGCTGCATGGAAATCGTGCAGCGCCTCGCGGAAGAGGGCCTCGTCTATCTCGCCAACTCCATGAACGCGCTCCGGCTCGAGGGGCAGAAGACCGTCGCCGTCGAGATCGTGCAGCAGTTCGACTGGCAGGTGCCGGACTGGGTCATCTTGCCGAGCGGCAACCTCGGCAACGCCTCCGCGCTGCACGCCGGCTTCAAGATGATGCGCGATCTCGGCATCATCTCGCGCTACCCGCGGCTGGTGATGGCGCAGGCAGAGAACGCGAACCCGCTGTACCGCGCCGTCTCCGCAGGTAAGGACCACGTGGATCCGATCAAGGCCCAGCCCACGCAGGCGACGGCCATTCAGATCGGCAATCCCGTGAGCGCCCCGCGAGCGCTGCGCGCGCTCTCCGCGCTGAACGGCCTGGTGGAGCAGGCCAGCGAGCAGGAGCTGGCGGACGCCGCGGCCCGCGCCGACCGCACCGGGCTGTACACCTGTCCGCACACGGCAGTGGCCCTGGCGTCGTTGGAAAAGCTCGTTTCCCGCGGCGTGATCGCCAAGGGCGATCGCGTGGTGGTCGTCTCCACCGCGAACGGCCTCAAGTTCACCGAGTTCAAGGTGCGCTACCACGAGGGCACGATCGACGGCGTGACGAGCAACCTGGCGAACCCGCCGGTGATGCTACCCGCAGACTACGGCCAAGTGGTGGACGCCATCCGCGCTCGGCTGTCGTAGCCTGCTGCTTCCGCGATTACTTTTGTCGGTCCAGCGCGGGCACGGCTGGGACGGTACCGCGGCGCACCAACATCCAAATGCAAAGGGAGTGAAATGCGAAAAGGCTCCGAGAAACCTCGGAGCCTCTTCGAGCCGTAGGCTCGCTTGGATCAGAAGATCAGGCGAGCCGCGGCGCCGCCGCCCTTGGGCGACACGTAGGGAGCGAAGTTCAGCTTGGCGGCGGGCGCCTTCTTGATCTTGGCTTCCTTGGCGGGCTCGGCGGAGTCCGAGCTGGTGAGCAGCACTACGCCGGTGACACCCAGGGTGATGGCCACGCCGAAGGCCATGTCCGCGATCAACGCGTTGCGCTCGACGTCGTCGGCCTTGTCGCTGGTGGGGTTGTCGTTGAAGTCGCTCTTGGCGCTGAGGGCCTTGATGCCGAAGAAGGTACCCACGCCGGCACCGGCGGCGGCGATGCCGAGGGTGACGTAGGCGGGGACCTTGCTGCGCGGCTCCGCCTTGGGCGGTGCTTCCGTGGGCGGCGGCATGGGCGTTTCTTCGACCGGAGGCGGTGCGGCCACGGGCGTGGCATCTTCCGTCGCCTTCAGCTCCAGGTTCTGGTCGCTGCGCTGGCCCGCGGTCACGTCCACGTCCACGTCCATGTTCTCGTAGCCGGCGGAGCTGATCGAGATCTTGTGCGCGCCGGGAGGCAGCTTCACGATCATCGGCGTCTCGCCCGGTTGCGCCTCGCCATCCACGGACACGGAGGCGCCCGGCGGCGTGGTGACGATGTTCACCTCACCGACCTGCTTGGCCTTGAGCTCGCCCAAGCGCTTCTTTGCGGTGGAGAGCTTGTCGTCGCCGATCTTGGCCACGCCCGGGTTGGCCATGAGCTTGTCGAAGGCCTCGGTGGCTTCCTTTTCCTTGCCCTGCTTGTCGAGGGCCATCGCCATCCAGTACTCGGCGTGGGGAGAAGGGATGAGCTCGTTCGCCTTCTGGAAGCTGTCGTAGGCCTCCTCGTACTTCCCCGCGTCGTAGGCCTTCTCGCCGGCGCCATACGCCTTGCGGGCCGCGTCGCGGGTCTTCTTGTCCGGCTTGGCCGCCGCTGCCGCCGGCTTGCCTTGAGCCTGGGCCGCGGGCATCGCTCCCATGCTCACGAGGGCACCGGCCACGAGGGCCGCGCCGAAGCTGGGAAACCGAGCAAATACCGAAACCTTTCGCATGGGGAGCCTCCTCCGCGTGCGCCGGGGCCGCGGCAGCAAGGAGGCTATCCCCAACGGTTGGCTGGGGACAAGCCCGGTTTGGATATAGTGTCCCCGTGCGCGGTGTTTTCGGCTCCCCGGGGCCGGCGCGCACGTGGCTTCGAGATGGCTCCGCCTCCAGTAACCGACGACGACAAAAGAGGGTCCGCAGAGGACGGAGGAGCGGGCGATTCCGCCCTCCGCCACCGCACTTTGCCCCCGCCCGAATGGACGGGACGGGAAGGACCCCGATCCGCCGTCACGTTGCAGCTGGAACGCATCACCTCGGACCCGCCCATCTCTCGTCACACGGGACCCCGGGCGGAGCTCGCGCACCTGCGTGCTCGGGTGGAGTCCTGTGCGCGAGCCGGGGATGCGGAGGGAGAGCGCGACGCCGCCGCGGCGCTTTCGCGCGCGCTGGCGGCCCGCGGTGCCGAGCTCGATACGGCGACCAAGCTCGCCCGGCGCGCGTTGCTGCTCGGCGACGACGCGGTGCTCCGAGAAGAGCTCGCGCAGTGGTTCTCGATGTTGGGCGAGCCGGCCTTGGCGGCGCGCACGCTTCGTCCGTTGCTGGCCACGGTGCAGGGGTCGACCAAGGCACGCATGCTGACGCGCATCGGCGTGCTGCTCGGTCGCGGAGGAGACGCAGCAGCGGCGGCGGACGCGTTGTTCGAAGCCGCCCGGGAAGATCCGTCGGATCCCGTCGCGCCGGAGCTGCTCGGAGGGATCGGCGCGTGGGCGCCGACGGCGGTGTCCCGCGAGCGCGCGGCGGAAGCGTATCTCGAAGGCGCCCGGCGTCGTGAAGGGCAGGGGGATCGCGCGTCCGCTTTCGAGAATCTGCTCCGTAGCTTCGAGCTTGCCCCCTCCGAGCCGGAACCCGCGGAAAAGCTCGCCAAGACCCTGTCGGGGCGCGGTCGGGCGGGCGCGGCGGACGAAGTGATCCGCGAGCACGCCCGCGCCAGCGCGGACCGTGGCCGGCAGATCCACCTGCAGCGTCTGGCGCAGGCGTTGGAGAACGGCGACGTGCCCCGGGCCCTCGGCGCGGCGCTCGACGCCAAGCTCGATGCGGACATCGGGGTGGAGCGCTTCACTGACGCCTCGGGGGCGAAGGACACGCGGTTTCACGAGCTGCTCGAGCGCGCCGGGCTCTTCGAGCTGCTCGCGGCGCACCTCGAGCTGGGAGCGGAGTCGCTCACGGGTCGAGACCGGGCGCGGGCGTTGGTGGAGCTGGGTCGCATCTACGAAGGCCCGTTGGTGAGCCCGGACCGCGCCTCGAGGGCGTGGACCGACGCGCTGGTCGCCGCGCCCAACGAAGGGCGAGCGTTGAGCGCGCTGATGGAGCACGCCGGCGCCGCCCGCGACTTCGGCACTCTCGCCGACGCGTTGCTCGAGGTCGCGCTGGCGCATGAGCTCGCGCCGGGGCTCGACGTAGTGTTGCGCGAGCTTGCGGAGATCGCCGAGCGGCGGCTGGACGCGCCGGTGCTCGCCGTGTGGGCACTGGACCGACTGGAAGCGTTGGGCGACGCCGCCGCGGCGGCGGATCGCCAGCGCCTCGAGCCCCGCGCGAAGGAACGGCGCACGATGGTGGCGGAGCTTCGCGCGCGCCTGGATCGCGCGACGGGCGAGCATCGGCACATGCTGTCGGCGGAGCTCGCGGCGCTGATTGGCCCCTGGCCGAGCGCGGTGGACGAAGAGATAGCCACGCTGCGCGAGGTGATCGCCTCCGCGTCGGAGGCGGCTGAGACCCGGCTCAGGCTGGAGCGCGTGCTCGAGCGGTCGGGGCGCCTCGACGAGCTGGACGCCGAGTACCGCGCGGCGCTCGGCAGCGGTGAGCCGGAGCGGCTGCGGCTGGGCTTGGCTCGGCTCCGACGTCGCCGCGGGGATCTCGACGGCGCTCTCGAAGAGCTGGTGCCGCTGCTCGACGATCCCGGCGCGCGCCCCCTGGTGTGGAGTATGGCGGCGGTGATCGCCGCGCGCATCGACAGCCCGGGTGTTCGCGCGCGTGCCCTGCTCCGAATTTCCGCGCCGCTGGGACCCACGCTGCGCGCGGTGATCGCGGCAGTGGCGGCGGAGTCCCTGTTGGACGCTGGCGACGTCGACGCCGCGCGCTCCGCCGCCGAGGCCGCGCGCCACGCCGATCCGTCACTGGCGCGCCCGGTGGGCGTGCTCGCGGCGGTGGCGCTGCGGCTGGGCCCGGATCGCGCAGCCGCCGAGGCGTTGGAACGCGCCATGGGCGTGATCGTACCGCGGGCCGCCCTGTGCGAGGCGCTGGCGGAAGCCCACGAAGCCCTGGGCGAACCCGCGCTGTGCCTGGCCTGGACGCAGCGCTGGCTCGCACTTCGGCCGGGGGATCCGCGCGCCGCGCGGACGCTGCTCGGGCGGGTGACGGAAACCGGAGACGCCACGCGCCTCGCGGACGCGCTGAGCTGGCTCCTCTCGCAGCCGCAGCCGCTGCGGGACATGGCGTCGGCGATCGGCGCTGCGCTCTTGCGCCTCGCCGAGCTCGACGCGCCCCGCGCCGCCGGCATCGCGCGTCGCGCCCTGGACGTCCTCGGGCCGCGGGCGCCGGAGATCCCGGACATCGTGCTGGCCGTCGCCGACGTTGCCGAAGAGGGCGGCCTGGCCATCGCCGTGCTGGAGCGCGCCTTGGCGGTGGGGGGCGACGACGACCGCCCGGCGCGCCTGCTGGAGCTCGCGCGCCGCCGCCGCGCCTCGGGGACGCCGACGGCGCGGCGCGCGCTCTGGCCCGCGCCGCACTGGAAGGCGCGCCGGCAGAGCAAGTGATCGAAGCGCTGTCCGACGCGCTGCCCGCCCGCAGCAGCGACGGCGAGCTGTCGCTGCTCGAGGCCCGCGCCGAGACGCTCTCGGGGCTCGACGGCAGAGCCGTCTCGGCGTCGGCCCACGCCTTCCGCGAGCTGGGGGCGGCGCGCTGGGATCTGGCCGGCGATCACGACGGCGCCGTGCGCGCCTGGGCGCGCGCGGCGCGGCGGGATCCGGATCGCGGCGTTGCTCGGCTGGCCCGCGACCTGGTTTCTTTCGCGGGCTACGCTGACGCCGTGGTGCGGCTCACGACCTTCGCGGTCGAGGAGCGCGATCCGAAAGACGCGTCGCGCGCCTTCGCCATCACCTCGATGATCGCGCTGTCCGCCGGGGAGCCGGAAGCGGCGCTGCAGCTCGCCTCCCGTGCGCTGGAGCTCGATCCGACCCGCGCCGACGTGCTCGCCATCGCCGAGCGCGCCGCGGCGCGGGACGAGGACCTGGACGTCCTCGAACGGATCTACGAGACGCTCTCGAACGCGTCCCTCGGCTGCTACGGCGAACGTGCGGTGCACTATCGCGCGGCGCGCAACCTCGAGCGTCGAGGTCAGCTGGATCGCGCTCTCCGGCACGCGGTGCGCGCCTTCGAGGCGGTGCCCAGCGAGGGCATCACCTTCGTGGTGATGAGCCGGCTGGGCGAGCGAGTGGCGGACTCGTCGGAGATCGTGCGGGCCATCTCGCGGGTGGCGTCGCGCGAGAAGGAGCCCTCCGCCCGCGCGGAGTGGCTACGCCGCGCCGCCGCCATCGGCGGCAGCGGGGAGGAAGGCGCCCGGCAGCGCGTCGAGGTCCTGCTCCGCGCCCTCGCGGTGCAGCCCGCCGTCAGCACCGTCGTCTCGTTGGGCGCGGCGTTCCGTCAGCTGATGGGCATCGCGCCGGAGTCCCGCGACATCTCCGAAATGCGCTTCACGCGGGCGCTGCACGCGCTGGAGTCACGGTTGGAGGGGCCGGAGGGCGCGCGCGTGGGCATCGCCGCGGCGGGCGTGGCTCTGGATACGTTCCAGTCGGCGACCTTGGCCGCGGCGGTGCTGATCCGCGCGATCGACGCCGACGCCAGCGTGGACGAGTACGCGGAGATCGCTCCGCGGGAGGTGGCGGACGCGGCGGCGGAGCTGTTGGCGCGCATCGTCGCCGCCGCGGAAGACCGCTACGGCAACGCCGGCGCGACGCTCTTGGTGCTCGGCGCAGGTTTGGCTGCCCAGCGCGGCGACGCCGACACCGAGGCCAAGCTCTTGGTCGCCGCGGCGCAGCGCGAGCCCGAAGACTCGGATCTCGTGCGCCGCGCCACGGTCGCCGCCCAACGCGCCGGGGAGAGCGAGCTGGTGGCGAGCGTGATCGAGCTTTCGCCCTCGGCGGCGCGGCTGGCGGAGCTCTTGGATTTGGCCCGTGACGCGGAGCAACGGCAGGACCTCGCGAGCGCCATCGACGCGCTCGAAGAGGTGCTGAACGACGACGCGGCGGATGCCGACGCTCGCCGTGTTGCCCGGGACAAGCTCCGGGAGCTGTACGGTCGCGCGGGCCGGCGCGACGAGCTCGAGCGGCTCTTGATTGGCGATCTCGAGCGCGCAGACATCGACCCCCACACCCGCGGCCGCATCACCCGGGAGCTCGCGGCGCTGGTGGCCGCGCGGGGCGATCCTGAGCGGGCGCTCACGATCCTGTCGCGCATGGCCACCACGCTGCCGGACGACATCGGCGTCCTGGAAGACACGGTCACCCTGGCGCGGCAGGCGGGGGACAAGCGTCGCCGAGCCGACGCCCTCGGGCGCCTCGTGGATCTGGTCGCTGAGGAAGAGAAGCTGCCGCTGCTCCGGGAGCTGGCACCCCTGCTCGAGGAGCTGCGCGACGAAGATACGGCCCTGGCCCGCTACAACGAGGTGCTGGCTCGCGCGCCGCGGGATCTCGACGCGCTGGCGGCGCTCGAGCGCGACGCCGAGCGGCGCGGTGACTGGGAGCGGCTGGTCGAGCTCTTTGGACGCCGCGCGAGCATCGCCAGCCGCGTGGACGACGTGCGTCACATCCGCCTGCGCCGCGCCACGGTGCTGGAGCAGCGCTTGGGGCGCGCCGACGACGCCCTCGCGGAGCTCGAAGCGCTGGTGGCCGCCACCGGGGATCACCTGTCCGTGCTGCGTGTGCTCGCGGATCTGAACGAGCGGCGGGGGGCGCCGCTGCGCGCCGCCCAGCTGTGGATGCGCGCGAGCGCCGTCACCACGGATCGCCGGGAAGCGGCCGAGCTCGGGCTCCGCGCCGCGGCCGCCCACCTCGAGGGTGGGGACGTCGGCTCCGCGCGTCGCGTGCTCGAGGGCCTGGAGGCGTGGGCCGAGCCCACGGCGCGGTTCCTCGAGCTGCGCGTGGAGGTGGAGAAGAAGAGCGAGGACCCGCGCGCGCTGGCGGTGGCCCTGGACGAGCTGGCGTCGCTGTCGCCCGGGACGGCGCAAGAGAAGGCCGCCTTGCTGGTGGAGTCGGCCCGCGCCTTCGAGCGCGCGGGCGATCTGGACGAAGCCTGCGCCCGCGCCGAGCGCGCCGCGGTGCTCGCTCCGCAGGACGTCGACGCGCAGCTCGTCGCGCGTTTGCTCGAGTACAAGAGCCGTGGCCCCGGCTCGCTGGAAGAGGCGCGCATCACCATCACGGAGCTTCGCAGCATCGAAGACGCGGAGATGACGTCGGAGCAGGCAGCGCTGCGGGCGTTCCTGCTGGCCGAGGCGCTGGACGTGGGCGTGGGCCCCGGCTCCGGCATGCGCGAGGTGTCGCGCGCCGAAGCGGAGGCGGGCCGCACCCCCGTGATCGCTCTGGCCATCGCCGAGCGGCTGGTGGCGGGCGGCGAGCCGGCGCCCTCCCTCGAGCTGTTCGACGCAGCCCTGGGCGGGGATCTGTACGGGCTGCGTGCTCGTGGACGGGTCGCGCTCACCGCCGCGCGGGCGGCCCACGAGGCCGGCGATACCGAGCGCGCTCAACGCTACGTGGAGATCGCCGGTGAAGACGGCGAGCTGCGCGACGACGCGCAAGCGCTGTCCGCCGAGATCCGCTCCCAGCACCGTCCCATCGCCGAGCCGGCGAGCCTGGCCGAGCGCGCGCCGCCCAAGCCGTCGCCGCCGCGAGGTTCCGCGCCGGACCAACCCCCAGAGACCAAAGCTTCGCGCAGCGAGCCCCCTCCGCGAGCGATCAGCGAGATCCCCCCGCCGCTCAATCGCGATCCGCGCGCGGAGCCGGATCCCCTGCCGTCGTCGCGGCCGCCGCCGGCGGTGGACATGCCGAGCGGCGAAGTGCTCAGGCCGAGCCGGGTGTTCCCGGCGGTGAACGTGGCGGAGCAGAACCTGCTCGAGCAGCTCAACGCCGGGGACGTGAACGCCGGCATCGAGCTGATGAACCAGCTCGAGAATCGCTCGTCTCGGACTCACGATCTGGTGAACGTGGCGCGCCGGGTGGTGGCGCTGGTGCCGGGCGACACCTCGCTGCTGCGGCGGCTGTACGAAGCGTCGCTGTCCGACAAGAACACGGTGTACGGCCGCGCGCTCGAGCACGCGTTGGCGATCTTCGATCGCAGCGTGGCCCCGGTGCCGCCGCCGCCCCTCGGCGAGCAGCCCGAGGATCCCGAACCGGTGCGGACGCTGTTGTTCCGAGACGTATCGGGCTCCGCGGCGGAAGCGCTGGCGCTGGTGTGGGAAGGCGCGGCCCACGTGTTCCGGCGGGATCCCAGCACCTACGGCGTGACCGGTCTCGAGCGCGTGCCGCTGGGCGCGCCCACGCCGCTGGGGCGCATCTACTCCGCGGCGGCGCGCTCCCTGGGCGTGGGGCGCACGCCGCTGTTTCAACGGCGCACGGCGGGGCCCGTCACGCTTTCCGTGGCGCTGCTCTCGCCGCCCGCGGTGATCGTGTCGGGCGAGGTCACGCGCGAGTCGCCGGCTCTCGCGTTTCATCTGGGCGCCATGCTCGCGGCGGCGCTTCCGGAGCACGTGCTCATGTTCGGCTCGCCGGAGTCGCAGACCCGCGGCGTGCTCAAGGGTCTCGGTCTCGCCTTCGGTCGGCCGACGGAAGACCGGAGCGGGCTCACGGCCATCGCCAACCTCGCGGAGGTGCTGTGGGAGAGCATTCCGCCGCGGGCCCAGCGTCGCCTCCGGGAGCTGTGCGACGATTCGCTGGTGCTCGACTACGACGCGGCCCTCGGGAGCGCGCGGCGCTCGGTGCGGCGCGCCGGCTTGTTCGCTTGCGGGGACCTGGCCACGGCGCTCCGAGAGACCATCGCCGACGAAGAGCTGGACGAGAGCCTGCTGGACGCGCCCGACGGCCCCACGCGGCTGTGCCGGCACGAGGCGGTGGCGGATCTGGTGCGGCTGGCCACCAGCATCGAGTACGCTCAGGTGCGCTGGCACCCGGGGCGCCGGAACCGGCAGCCCAGCGGCACTTGGGCTACATTCTGAGATGTCCGTGACACCGCTGTCACACCCAGGAGCGGTCCGAAGCTCGCGATTCGGCAGGTTTTTCCGCCTGGCACGGCTGTCGCTTATGGGGAGCGTGATGCTCTCTGGTTGCCTGGCCTCCGACCCCCCCACCTACGGGAAGGCGGAGCAGACACCCCCCTACCTGGACCTGACCGCCGCGGACCCGGACGTGTACCACGTGCTGGTGGAGTCCTCGCAGAGCTCCAGGGAGATCAATGTCCCGTTCCGGAGCGAGGACGCTGGCGAGGAGATCTTCGCGGTCCTGATCCTCAACTACGACCCCAACGTGGCTCCGGGCGGCCAGCTGCAGACCTTCCGCCTGGTGCCCCCCGGGACCTTCGATCAGGACCGCAAGATCTCGCTGACCTGGGTGGTGCCGGAGATCGTCTCCCAGGACACCTGCCAGCAGCTCACCCTGCTCGTGGATCACCGTTCCGCGTTCGACGAAAACACCAATCGCCCCAAGCCCTCCAGCGAGCCGGCCGTGGCCACCTGGTGGGTGAACATCGACGGCACCGCGCCGGGGGAGCTCAGCGGCTGTCCCAACAGCACGGAGACACCGTGATGCGCGCCCTCGTCGTCGCCGTCGGTCTGCTGTTCGCCAGCGGCTGCTCCGTCGCCTCGCTGAAGGAAGACGGCTACTCACCCACCAAGAACCAGTGCAAGTCGGACGACGACTGCGGCGGCGGCACCTGCGATCAATCCCACAGCGTGTGCGTTGCCTCCGAGGGTCAGTTCGCCACGGTGCTGTTCGAGATCACGCCGCCCTCGAGCTCGGCGCAGTTCTCCGGCGTGCGCTTTCTGCAAACGCTGGATGGCATCTCCACCGCCGGCGGCGGGTTGGATCTGAAACTCCCCGCGGTGGCCACGGTGCAAGGTCAAGTGACGCCCACCCGCGCCAAGCACCAGCCGGACTGCGCGCTCAGCTACGGCGGCAGCGCCACGGTGCCAGTGAAGATCAGCTTCACGCCCACGGAGCGGCTGCTCGGTCTCTCGTCGGAGAGCTACACCGCGTCCACCGTGAAGGAGCAGGACTACGGCTTCGAGCTGTCCGTTCCGCCGGGCACGTACGACATCTACATCGAGCCGGATCTCGAGGAGATCTCGGGTGACTCCTGCAGCGTGGTGCCGCAGCTGATCAAGAACGAGGAAATCCCAGCAGCCGTGTTCACGCTGCCCCTCGTGGCGCAGCCCGCCACGCTGCTCAAGGTGGAGGTCAGCTGGCCCAAGGCGTTGCTCGCCGGCAAGCCCGCGACGGAGAACTTCCTCGAGGGTCTGGATGGCTGGCAGATCGACATCATCGATCCCACCTCGGGCCGCGTGCTCTCGTCGCCCGCCACGCTGTCCCTCACGCAAGAGGGAGACATCGAGACGTTCTCCACCGACGTGGAGTACGCTCCCGTGCTGGGGGACGACAGCGCCGTCGGCACCGAGCTCGTGCGGCTCAAGCCGCCGGAGGGCGTGGTGGCTCCCACGCTCGTGTTCGAGCGCGGCACCTTGGACGCGTTCCAGGTGGGCAAGGCCAAGATCAATCAGCTGGAGGGCGTGCCCCACG
Organism: Polyangiaceae bacterium; assembly: GCA_020633235.1. Lineage (NCBI taxonomy): Bacteria > Pseudomonadati > Myxococcota > Polyangiales > Polyangiaceae > Polyangiaceae bacterium. Next base: position 934,490 of record JACKEA010000001.1, read on the forward strand.
CCATCGACGTGAGCGGTGACGTGCTGGAAGGGGGCGATCAGCGCGACGAAACGCTCACCGGCACCGTGAAGTTCGTGGCCAAGAAGCTCGCCTTCTTGCCCGAGGGCACGCTGTTCGCGTTCGTGAAGACGGTGCCCATCGACGGTGGCAAGTACACCGCAGCGCTGCTCCCCGGCGAGTACGACGTGTACGTGGCGCCGGAAGCCGGCAAGGGCCTCGCCACCACGAAGTCCACGCTCACCGTAGCGGGTTCGCCGGGCGTTCAGAGCGGCAAGGGTGTGTCGGTGCTGGCCGCCTCGCAGGTGGCGGGTGTGGTGCTCGGTCCTGCGGGTCAGCCCGTGGTTGGCGCTTCCGTCCACGTGAACGCCGCGCCCATGGCCACGGATCCGCTGCTCGTCGCCGCCGGCACCGCCGCCGTGAAGCCCCAGGGCACCACCGCCATCGTGGGCGCCGACGGCAGCTTCATCGCCCGCGCCGACCCCGGGACCTACGACCTTTCGATCCGCCCCGAAGACGACACCAACTTCGCCTGGATGGTGCGACCGAACATCACGGTATCGGATCCCATCCACGATCTCGGGGAGCTGTCCCTGCCGCTGCCCGTTGCCTACGACGGCCACGTTCAGGTCCCGGGCGACGTCGTCGTGCCCGACGCGCTCATCCGCGCCTACGTTTATCTCTCGGACTCCGGCTACACGCCGAAGCCCGCGGACGCCAAGTCGGTGCTGCAGATCGCCGAGACCCGCGCCCAGAGCGACGGCAGCTTCACCCTGCTACTGCCCTCGCACCTCAATTGACATTTGGGTGTCGGTCCGCCGCGGAACCCCGCGCCGCATCCGCATTTGACGACGCGAGATTGCAGTCATAGACTGCAAATAGTGAAAGCACTAACCATTCGAGGCGTTGATGCTCACCTGGCGCGGGCTCTCGAGAAGGAGCAGGCGCGTCGGGGGACGTCATTGAATCAGGCAGTGCTGGATCTGCTGCGCCAAGCCCTGGGCGTTTCTGGCGAGGGGCCGCGTTCCAATGGGCTGGGCAAGCTCGCCGGTACCTGGTCCGCGGAAGAGCTCGAGGAGTTCGAGGTCCACACCGAGTCCTTCGAACAGGTCGACGAGGATCTCTGGCGTTGAGTCGGATCTGTCTCGACACGTCGGCCTACAGCAACTTCAAGCGCGGCGACGGGTCGGCAACCGCAATCATCGACGCAGCGGACTGGGTGGGCGTTCCGGCGATCGTGCTCGGAGAGCTCCGTGCTGGATTCGCGTTGGGACGCCGGCCGCGCGCGCACGAGAGCGAGCTCGGTCGATTCCTGGCAAACCCCGCGGTGCAAGTGCTCGACGTCGACGACGAAGCCTCGCGGATCTACTCGGACATCGTGGTGCTGCTCCGCAAGTCCGGCACGCCGGTGCCGACCAACGACATCTGGATCGCCGCGGTTGCCGCCCGCGAAGGTGCGGTCGTGCTCACCTTCGACGACCATTTTCGCGCCATCACGCGGGTTGGCAGCCAGGTCCTGACACGGAATTGACGGACCTCATTTCGCGCTCACGTAGATCTCGCCCCAGCGCATGTAGTCGTCTTGAGTCTTGCTGTCGCCCGAACCGCCCCAGTAGGTGCCGAGCTGCAACGCGCCGAAGCGCGCGCCGTCGTGCCACGACCACTGCGGGTCGTACGGCTGTCCCTGCTTCTGACCCGTGGTCAGGTTGTTCCAGCTGTCGACCAGCTCCATGCCGTCGAGCCACATCCGCATGTAGCCGTCGTTCGAGCCTTTCGACAGCTCCATCACGTGGTGGATCTCGAGGGTGTAGTACTTGCCCGGAGGAAAGAACGTCGGGTGCTGAAAGACGCCATCGTCGTCGACGCCCGACTGATCGCGCCAGCGCATCTGCCAACCCGCGCCGTTGCCCTGCGGATAGAAGGCGTTCGTGGTCCCAATGACGCCGTAATAGAACAGCTTGGTGGTGCCCGACGAGTGTTGCTGCCAACCCGAGCTCCACATGGCAACGACGCGGACGTAGATCTCGCGGTATGGCGCGCCCAGGTCATTGATGAACGCCGCCCCCGAGAAGCCCGCGCCCGACCCCGCCGGGTAGTCGACCTGAACGGCCTTGCCGTTCGGAGCCGCCGGATCCGTCACCACGCTCACGTTTCCGGTGAAGGGTCCGGTCGAACCTTCGCTGGGATCGCCCCACTTGGCGCCGTAGTTGGCGATCAGGGATCCCCAGTCCTTGGTCGTGCCGTCCATGACGAAAACGGTCGTCATGCCCGCCGGCTCGTTGCTGCTTGCCGCGCCCCCGCCGCCAGCCGCACCCCCGCCGCCAGCGGCGCCCCCGCCGCCGGCAATGCCACCGGTGCCCGCAGTGCCACCACTCGCGCCGCCGGCCCCACCGGTACTGCCGCCACCGCCACCGCTACCGGCCGCCGCGCCGCCGTTTCCCCCGGATCCCCCATTTCCCCCCGACCCACTGCTGTCGTCGCCGCCACAGGCGGTGAGCAGAACGACCAACGCCAAGATCGACCATCGCCCCACTCCGCTCGCCATGGATCAACGGTAGCAGAGTCCGCGGGCGCGCCCCATCGTGGCCGCTACCGCTCGACGTCCGCACAACAACGGAAGCCCACCTCGTGGTGCGTTTCCGAAAAGAGCCAGACGCCGGCCTGACACGACGGTGGCGGCGAGGTTGGGCTGTCCATCGACGCCACTCCGTGCGTCGGGCAATTGAAGTAACCGCCCATGGCCTCGCATTCGTCCGTCCATTCGCTGACGCTGCCTACCAGGTCGTACACGTCCGAAAATCCGTCCGTGCTCCCGGAGCACTGCCCCAAGGCGAGATCCGTGACGTCCTTGGCCGCTTCTCCGTAGCTCTGAAGAGCCGTGAAGTCGACGCACGTTCCCGGGGTATACACATCTCCAAATGGGTACTTCGTCGTGCCGCCCTGCGTGCACGCGTTGGCCCACTCGCTCCGCGCCGGATCCTCGATGCCGGACAGAGTGGCTCCGCCCCCGCCCACGGGGCCGCACAGGCGCTTGCCCGCCCAGGCGCAGAAGCCCGCCGCATCGCAGAAGTCCACACACGCGACGGCGTGGTCGGGATGACCCGACGGATCGTAGCCCGACGGATCGCATCCCGACGGAAAGTCACCGCCGTCCACCGGGGTGCTCAGCGCGGGCTCCCAGTGATTGCCCGTGCACTCCGAGCTCTGTCCACTCGTGTCCCCGTTCTTGGCGGCCACGAAGGCGGCGTACTCGCCCGCCGTCACCTCGCGTTGATCCATGCAATAGCGATGTCCCCCAGGCGCTTCGAGTTGGATGAGCTTCGCGCCGAAGAACCCGACGGGACACGCCGCCCCGCCCTCCGCCGCAGCGTCACCTGGACCGTCAGCGCCGCCGTCGACGGCGTTGACGTCCGAGGCAACGCCGCCGCACGCGCTCAGCGACAGCCCCAGACTGATGATGAGCCCCGCGCAGGTCATCTCTGAGCTAGCGCCAAGGAACATCGTTCGAGGGTGCCACGCTCCTCGACACGCGACGAGTGGACGAGGTGGGCCGGGGCGCGACGGGCGTCGCGCCGGACCAACATACTCATGGAAAATCGGGTGGCGGAGCTGCTTTTCGTCAAGGGGCGGAGGTAGATCGGGGCGCTTGGCGGAGTACACTGCGCCATGCGCGTTTCCCCCCTTTTCCTGGCGGGTCTTGTCGTTGCTTGCGCGGGGGCACCGCCGCCCGCACCGAAGCCGGCCGCGCCGAAGGTGGCGGTTGCTCCGCCCAAGGCGGAGCCCGAGCCGCCGGCGCCCCCGGAGCCGCTATCGGAGGAGTCGGTGGACGTGGCCGTGAAGGATGGGTTCCTGACGCTGGGCCTCGACAACGTGCGACCCAAGCTCTTGAGCGAGGACGAGCTGGTCCAACGCCTGCCGTATGCCGCCAAGCGCGAGGTGGATGCGATCTTCCGCGCGCGCAAGGCGCTGCGCGACGCGCAACGCAAGTACTCGAAGGCGTCCGGCGCCTACTACCGCTGCGACGACTGCCCGCAGCGCGCACAGCTCGATCGCAATCGCAAGGCAGCGATGAAGGTCTCGTCCAACGCGCGCAAGGCGCAGTACAAGGCCATCGCCCACGCGGAGAAGGCGCTCGACAAGATGCTCGCCGCGCCCAAGGCCAAGCCGGAGGTCGGTATCGCCCTGGCTCGTATTCGTGCGCGGCGCTCGGATCTGAACGGCAACGACGTGCATTGGGTTCGCTACGGGGAGCCCACGATGGGATCCCTGGGGACGAGCGCGCTGAAGCGCGCGGCGGAGCTCGCGGGGCCGGACGTCGAGATCGGGCGCGAGGTGCGGCACGAGCTCTTGAACGGACTTTGGGCCAAGGGCCAGTCGCAGCTGGCGCGCTCGGTCATCGCGGAGCTGGAGCCCGTGGCGCCTCCGGAGTGGCGCGCGGAGCTGGCGTTCCGTTCGGCCCTGTTGGACGCCCTCGAGGGCGACCACGCCAAGGCCGCCGACGGTTTCGAGAAGGCCCTTGCAGCGCACGTGCCCGGTAGCAGCGTCACGCGGAGGATGCTGGCGAAGGCCGTGCTCGCGGCGCGCTATCGCGCCCTCGACTTCGAACGGGCCTTGCCCGCGGCGTTTCAGGCGCTGGACGAAAGCGCGCGACCGGAGCCGGCGCCGCCCGCGCCGCCCCCACCGCCTGCGCCCAAGAAGCCCGCCAAGCCCACGAAGGCGACGGTCAAGGCAATCGCCAAGACCTCAGCGCTCTCGCAAGCGGCGGAGTTCGGGATGCTGGGCCTCCTGAGCACGTCGGGCTCGGCCGATCTCGACGAAGACGGCATCGCACGCTTGGCGGCGGATTGCGTGGAGCGGCTGGGCAAGGATCCGATGAAGCTCTCCGCGTCCGCCGAGGCTCGCACTCGCGTTCTGAGCGTGCTCGCGACGCGGGCGCTCTACCGCAACGACGACAAGGGCGCGCGAGAGCTGGCAGAGGCCGCGCGGGCCCTGGGTACCTTCGCGGCCACCCGCGGCGCCATCGACGTGCTCGAGGCCCTCGCGATCAAGAGCGGCGACGCCGCGCTCACGAACGAGCTCCAGCGCGAGAAGGGCGGGCTTCCGTGGGGTCGCTCCGGGACGTGGACCAACAGCTACTCCGAGCCGGACGCCCGCGGTCTGGCCCGCGTGCTGCGCCAAAGCGCCGCTTCGGAGCAGGAGCCGGAAGAAGACCGCGAGCCGCTCGTGGCTCGCAACGTTCGGTCCGTCGTGCGCGCGTGCGTCGAGCCGGTGCGCACGTCTCTTCCAAGGGCTACCGGCAACGGCAAGGACCGCAAGATCGCCACCATCACGCTCCACGCCAAGGTGTTCGATGACGCACACGTCGAGCTCAGCACCAGCTCCGACAGCGATGAAGGCAGCGTGCGCCAGGTGCTGGACTGCTTGAACAGCATGGGTCCCAAGGTGCTCGCCCACGCACCCTCGAGCGTCACGGCTCGCGTCACCTTGGACGATGCCGTCCGGCGTCCTGGCGGCTGGGGCAGCGGCCTCGGCGGTCTCGTGGGCGACCAAGTGGGCGAAGCCTTCGGCTACGGCGGCCTCGGTCTCTCCGGCGTGGGTCGTGGCGGCGGCGGCACTGGCACCGGCACCATCGGCCTCGGCAGCGTTGGCGTCATCGGCCACGGCAGCGGCACCGGCGTGGGCTACGGCTCGGGCAAGGGGCGCTTGGGCGGCAAGAAACCCACGCCCAAGACGACGCCCGCGCCCAAGATGACGCCCGCGCCGCAGAAGGCCCCGTAGCTACGGGTAGCTCACGCGGTCGTGCTCCCTTTGGGATGCGATGACCAAGATCTCCGCCGGCTCTGCCGACGCATTCTCCACGTAGTGGCTCACGCCCGGCGGAAACGCCGCGACGCCACCCGCCGAAATCACCTCCGGAGCGCCGTCGGACCACGCCGTGACGGTGCCCGAAAGGACCACCACCAGCTCTTCCCGTTCTGAATGTCGGTGCGCCGCGGAAGCTCGCGTCCCCGGCGGCACTACATCGTGATGGACGAACAGGGACCGCAAGCCGAGTCCCTCGCTCAGCACGGCACTCCGCGCGTACGTCTCCCCGGTTGTCGCAGAGGAAAGCTGGCGGTGCTCGATCGCGTTGGGATCCATGCCCCCATCGTTGTCGGTTCCGCGGCGGCGTCGAGGGCGGATCCGCAGCACGGAAAATAGGATGTACACATCCCATTTTCCGGGGACGGGAGGGGGCACGACGGCCTGCGCGCCGGTGTCCCCCTCTGCGGCGGCCTCGCTCGAGGCCCACCGCGATGTAGGGTCACAATTTGCTCAGAATCGTGATCATCCGGACGGGGATGGTCGACCATGTGCCCCGAATGATCATCCAGGCGAGCATTTTTCGGGGCCCGTGAGCGAACCGTCCGTGTGCGATACACTCCGTGCAGGGCATTGATCGTATGCCCGACACGGCGGCTGCCTGCCCCAAGTGCGGGTGGGCGCGTGCGGCTGGACGCGAGCTCGTGGTAACGGCACATTCCAACATGATCGAACATGTTCGGCGGGGATTCCGCGGCAGCTTTTGCTTCCTGATCTGTGCATGCGCCGCTACCGTTCTCTCGGCGTGCGTGTCCGAACATCAGGATCCTGGCCGGTCATCTTCGTCAGTCGGAGGGGATGCGTCCCCCGACGCGCACGCTGACAGCACGGTTGATGCGAACGAAGACGGGACGAGCGCGCCCTGCGAGGACGCGCCCGGCGTAGTGGCGGACGACCCTGCTTCTTCCTGCCAGCAGTTGCCGGACGATCCTACGCTCGAGTGTCCTGCCTATTACCCCCGCCTTTTCGAGTGCGCCGACGCGACCTCACTGAAGTGCTGCATCTCGCCGGGCATTGCAGGGCTAGCTGATGGTCCCTACATCAGGTGCTGCAAATAGGGCGGAAACGCCCTCGGACGGGGTGATCTTCGGAACCCACGACTACCGCGATGCCCTCAAGAAGGCCGTCGTTGCGTGCTCTCGCCGAATGCCAAGACGCTGGCGAGCCACGACTTCCGCCACAGGAGCTTTCGCAACTAGCTAGAACTGCGGCTCCTAACCCCAGCGGTCACCTGAGTCGATCCTCTCTCGCAAAGCGGCGGCCCAACGACGATTTTCCGATCGGGTGGCCTGTCGATTCGGCGCGGAATCAACCCGCCTATCGCGGAACGAGCAGCGCCAGGGCACGCCGAAGCAGCTCTTCTAGCGAGAGGGTGCGAGCTTCTCGGGCGAGCTTTTCCGTCGCCTGCTTGGCTTCGGCCTTTTTGAAGCCTTGGCTCGTGAGGGCCAACAGGAGCTTGTCTTGCTTCTCCCGCGCCTCTGCATCCGCAGCGTCCCCGGGGTCTGAACGCCTTCGCTGACGAAGGCGCTTCTTCTCTTCGACGTACTCCTTGCCGAAGGTCTTCTTGGCCGCGTTCAAGTTGTGGCTGGCGCAGAACACCCGACCATTGGCGGCATCGTCGCCACCACCGATGCCGGTGGCTTCGATGTGGTCATACTGGAGAAACGCCCTTGCCGTGCAGCGCACGCCGGACTCCGACACGAAGCAGCACTGGGCGCCGTCCCGCTCGTACACCTCGCGTCGGGCCGCACGGCCGGGCTCGCCCGGCTTCGTTCCGCGGGAGCGGCGCGGCTTGTCCGTCTTGCCCCAGCGCTTGTTCTCCAGCTCGCGAATCAGCGCATCCAGCGCCCGTTCGACCACGACCTCCAGCTCCCGGCTCACGTGGCTCATCAGATTCTGGGCGTGCTCGAGCTTCGCTTTCAGGCTCTCGCTGGCGCTGAAATGCACCTCGAAGCGCCCTTCCGAGAGCGGCTCCACGCCGGCCCGCGACCCTTTCCCGGCACTGGGTTTGACCCGATCCGGGACGTCGGGCTTCGGGAACCAGCGCGCGAGCACCACGCGAATCCCCGCGCTCGTCTTGCCGGCGGCTTCTTCCAGGAGCGCAGCGTGATTCTCCCGAGTGAGCCGCGGAGCCAAGAGCGAAAGCCCAGAAAGGTGCAAGTTTCCGTCTGCGAGCAGCGAGAGCACCACCGGAAACGAGAGCGCAGCCCGCGCCCCGGCGATGCTCCGATACGCCGTGCCCTCGCTCATCCCGAGGCCGCGCACGCAGAAGTCGTACATGGAGGAGTATCCCTCGTCGTACACGAGCTCGCGCCGGTCGATTTCAGCGAGATGCGCGACCAAGTGCGCGATCGCTTTGCGACGACCGGCGTTGGCCACGACCGCGCTGGACCAGAGGTCGCGATTGGAGAGGTCTTGAAGTGCGGAGAGCGCAGTGCGCTCGGTGGCAGACAGTTCTACGGAAATGGCTTTGGACGATGACATGGCAAACCCCCGTGGTTTCCTCCGGCATACCATGGGAAATTTCGCCTTCTTCAGCGCACCGTGGCTGCGCCTTCGAGCCCGCGGGCACTTCGAGGATCGATTTCGTTTCGAACGCGCCTCCATTGGGCGCACGTGCGCTGCGCGGGCGCTGTGCGAACGAGATCGGCGAAATGGGAGCGCGGAGCGGCCGCAAGCTCGTCAACTGAAATCGCATTCGCGGTGTCGAATTCTGTCGTCCGCTTCGCAGTCGCCTCGCGTCGCCATGGTTGCAGATCTTCCGGCCGCTTGGCCCGCCCTCGAACGACGCTCGCAACGGCGGCGAACCCGTCCGTCGCACTCGCCGAGGTGGCATCCGTGGTGGTCAACCCAGGTGAACAGTGGGTCTAACCCCAGAGATCACCTGGGTTGAACCGAGTATCCGGCATGAGCGAACCACTGTCGACAATGGCGCGGGGTAACGCGATGGCGTGCCCGGCGTGCGATCCGGCGCAGCGCGTGGGCGTCTCGGGGGGCGTGGCGGCGAACGTGCTGTTTTTGGAGCGCCCAGGCGGGCTCGATGGGGTTGAAGTCGGGCGAATAGGGCGGGAGGTAGAGCACGCGCACGCCACGGAGCGCACAGAGCGGAGTGACTCGAGCGTCGTGGTGTGCCTTGAGGTTGTCCAGGACCAGCACGTCGCCACGCCGAAGCCGTGGAAGGAGGTGCTTGTCCAGCCATTCGACGAAGCGGTCGGCGTTGGTCGTCGCGAACATCGTATTGAGCACGACCCAGCCAGTGACCCGGATCGCACCGAGCAAGGTGAGGTTTGGGCCCCAGTTCATCGGCGTACGCTCGATGTGTACTCGGTTCCCTTCTTGACCCAGGCACAGCTCCTGGCCATGGCAACGTTGAGCCCGGATTCGTCGATGAAGACCAGCCGCTCTACCGGGATCCGCCGGACCTCCCGCTGGAACGCCTTTCGCTTGGCAACGACGTCCGGCCGCAGCTGCTCCAGCGGCCGGAAGCGTTTTTTTTAACGACGTACCCAGCGCGGTACAGCGCCCGCTTGATGCTCGAAACGTGGCGACGGGCGCTGCCTCGCCGGCCTCGGTTGTACTCGGCCGTGATCTCTCCGGCGGTTGCGTCACCCAGGCGCGCGACCACGGCTTCCAGCTCTGCCAGCGAGATGTCCGAGCGGGTACCCCCACGCTTCTTGCGCGGCGTGACCTCACCTTCGTCCCGGTACTGCCACATCCAGCGCTTCACCGTGGCCTCCCCCACGGAGAAGCGGCGGGCCAGCGTCACGTACCCCCCTTCGCCAGCCTCGTACGCGGCGACAACCCTCTGCCTCAACTCGATAGGATGCGCTTCAGCCATGCCCCCTTCAGATCAAACCGAGATCCGTCAGTCAAGCATGATCGACTCAACCGAGCACTGGGGTTAAACGCCTGCGCCTGAACACTTTTCTTTCAGTACCCACCACCAGGTGAATAGAGCCGTTGTGAGATCCGGTGCGAAGGAGAGGACGCTGACCCGGCGGGAGCACGGCGGAGCGCGATGGACAGCCCATATGAAGAACGTCACACGCCGAACATGAGGGCTAAGTCCGGCGTTGCCAGGAAGCACCGCGGGTAGAATTCTGACGTGTTGTGAGATCCGGTGCGAAGGAGAGGACGCTGACCCGGCGGGAGCGCGGCGGAGCGCGATGGACAGCCCATATGAAGAACGTCACACGCCGAGCATGAGGGCTAAGTCCGGCGTTGCCAGGAAGCACCACGGGTAGAATTCTGACGGCCAGGAGTGATCTAGTGCGAAGGAGAGGACGCTGACCCGGCGGGAGCGCGGCGGAGCGCGATGGACAGCCCATATGAAGAACGTCACACGCCGAACATGAGGGCTAAGTCCGGCGTTGCCAGGAAGCGCCGCGGGCAGAACATCTACTCAAAGCGTGATCTAACCCCAGAGATCACCTGGGTTGAACCGAGTATCCGGCATGAGCGAACCACTGTCGACAATGGCGCGGGGTAACGCGATGGCGTGCCCGGCGTGCGATCCGGCGCAGCGCGTGGGCGTCTCGGGGGGCGTGGCGGCGAACGTGCTGTTTTTGGAGCGCCCAGGCGGGCTCGATGGGGTTGAAGTCGGGCGAATAGGGCGGGAGGTAGAGCACGCGCACGCCACGGAGCGCACAGAGCGGAGTGACTCGAGCGTCGTGGTGTGCCTTGAGGTTGTCCAGGACCAGCACGTCGCCACGCCGAAGCCGTGGAAGGAGGTGCTTGTCCAGCCATTCGACGAAGCGGTCGGCGTTGGTCGTCGCGAACATCGTATTGAGCACGACCCAGCCAGTGACCCGGATCGCACCGAGCAAGGTGAGGTTTGGGCCCCAGTTCATCGGCGTACGCTCGATGTACTCGGTTCCCTTCTTGACCCAGGCACAGCTCCTGGCCATGGCAACGTTGAGCCCGGATTCGTCGATGAAGACCAGCCGCTCTACCGGGATCCGCCGGACCTCCCGCTGGAACGCCTTTCGCTTGGCAACGACGTCCGGCCGCAGCTGCTCCAGCGGCCGGAAGCGTTTTTTTTAACGACGTACCCAGCGCGGTACAGCGCCCGCTTGATGCTCGAAACGTGGCGACGGGCGCTGCCTCGCCGGCCTCGGTTGTACTCGGCCGTGATCTCTCCGGCGGTTGCGTCACCCAGGCGCGCGACCACGGCTTCCAGCTCTGCCAGCGAGATGTCCGAGCGGGTACCCCCACGCTTCTTGCGCGGCGTGACCTCACCTTCGTCCCGGTACTGCCACATCCAGCGCTTCACCGTGGCCTCCCCCACGGAGAAGCGGCGGGCCAGCGTCACGTACCCCCCTTCGCCAGCCTCGTACGCGGCGACAACCCTCTGCCTCAACTCGATAGGATGCGCTTCAGCCATGCCCCCTTCAGATCAAACCGAGATCCGTCAGTCAAGCATGATCGACTCAACCGAGCACTGGGGTTAGTGCGAAGGAGAGGACGCTGACCCGGCGGGAGCGCGGCGGAGCGCGATGGACAGCCCATATGAAGAACGTCACACGCCGAGCATGAGGGCTAAGTCCGGCGTTGCCAGGAAGCACCGCGGGTAGAACACCGACGGCCAAGAGTGATCTAGTGCGAAGGAGAGGACGCTGACCCGGCGGGAGCGCGGCGGAGCGCGATGGACCGGACATATGAAGAACGTCACACGCCGAGCATGAGGGCTAAGTCCGGCGTTGCCAGGAAGCACCGCGGGTAGAACACCGACGGCCAAGAGTGATCTAGTGCGAAGGAGAGGACGCTGACCCGGCGGGAGCGCGGCGGAGCGCGATGCACAGCCCAGATGAAGAACGTCACACGCCGAGCATGAGGGCTAAGTCCGGCGTTGCCAGGAAGCGCCACGGGCAGAATTCTGACGTGTTGTGAGATCCGGTGCGAAGGAGAGGACTTGAACCTCCACGGGAGTTACCCCACTAGCACCTCAAGCTAGCGCGTCTGCCAGTTCCGCCACCTTCGCGGGTGGTCCGCAGGGGCAATCCCAGGGCTTTCATGGCCCCAAGACGACCTCGACGGGGGCCGGGTATCTACCGCAGGGCCGGAGGGGCGTGCAAGCCTTCTGTCGCGCGCCGGCGCAGGCATCAGGTCTGCGCTGAGGCCGGGCTCCGGGAGGGCGGGTTTAGGGCGGGTTTTGCCCGAGTTTGGGCCGTGGCGTGGGCCTGGCAGGGATGGCTGGGCGGGCGGCCGGAGGGCGTTCGCGGCTCAACCTCACGGCGGCAACGCGGGCGTGCCCCCGGCGCCTTGCGGCGGCAAGATGGTGGGCGTCACATGGCTTCGAGCAAGGCGTCGGGACTCGTCGTGCGCCGCGGGCGGGAACTCGTCGTGTACTCGCACCCGCTCGGCGTGCCCTTCGCCATCGCCCTCGGCTTCGGCGGGATGCTGACGTTTCTCGTCGCACAGCACGAAGCGGCGGCGCGGGCGGTGCTGAGAGGAGCGCTGGCGGCCCTCGGCGCGGGCGGCACGTCCGCGCTGCTCCGCTACGGCCTTCGCACGCGCATCGACGTTGGCGACCGAGAACGCGTGCGCGTCTCGAGGCGAAGGTCCGAAGCCGTGGCTCGCCGTGAGGACGTGTCCGTTGTGCTGCGACGCTCGTGGCCGCTGTCGTGGCAGCGCGACGTCGCCATCCTGTCGGGGGACGAGGCGCTCGCGACCATCCGCGGGCTCTCGGCGCGCGCCGCGGCGCGCCTGCGCGACGAGCTCGCGGTCGAGCTCGCGCGCTGATCAGTAGCGGACCGTCGCTTGCACGCCGGCCTTGGGGGCGATGGTGCCGACGATGCGCCGCGCGTCCGCGCCGGCGTCCGGCGCTTCAATCTTGCGCAGGGCGAGGTTCACGGCGACCTTGGCCCGCGGGTTGAAGAACCACTGCGCGCCGAAGACGCTCTCCCAGAAGATCCGGCGAGTGGGGCCGCCGTCGGGTTCCTGATCGAGACGGTGCAGGGCGACGTCCGTCTCGAGCTTGGGTGTGATGCGGGTGCCGATCAGGGCCGTGACGCCCCACGCGTCGCCGGTGGCGGAGACGGCCACGGGCTGTCCTGCGAACGGCGGGGATGCGCCGGTGGGCAAGACGCCCTTGGCGTAGACGCCTTCGACGCGCACGCGCAGCGGGCCGGTCCGGAGCTGCGCGCCGCCGCCGGCCCGGAGCCTGCGCTCGCGCTGCCCCGGCGTCACCTCGCGGCGGCCGGACAGCGCCCAGCCGAACAGCGCGGCCTCGTCGCGCTCGGGCTTGTATTCCTGCTTCGGTTTCGGCAGCCACGCGAGCTGAAGGCGAGCGCCGACATCCTTGTCGTCGTCGCCGTCCAGCGTGCGGGGCGCGCCGTTGGTGAGCGTCGCGGCGTAGCTGAGGCGCATGGGGCCGAAGCCGATCGTGTCGAACAGCATCAGCCCGGTGTCGCGAAAGGCATACGCGGCGCCCACCTGCTGACCATTTTCGACCCGGCGTTCCTGGAGTAGCCGCGCCGCCACGACAGAAAAATCAATGAGATCTGCAGTGACATGCACGGCTTCGAGGGTTTCGTCCATCATCGCCAGCTTGAACTGACCAGCGCGCAGGCGCGGCCCCCAAGGCGAATTGAAGGTCGCCGAGGCGTCGATCAGGATCGGCCCGTCAGTGGTCGAAGCGTTGTCACCGAGCTCTGCCGCTACGAAGTAGTTGATGGCCTGCTCGGTGTCGGGCACCGATCCCTTCAAGCCCAGCCGCACGCGCCGCAGGCTGAAGGAGCTCTGGGCGTCGTCGCCGGAGAGCACGTTGAAGCCGGCGTGCTGTCCGTTGTACGGCGCGAGCTTGGCGCTGGTGAGGCCGCTCACGCGGTCCGGAAACAGCACCGCTTGGGCCAGCGGCTGCACGAACACCAGCGGCCGGAGGGGCTCGTCCGGCGCGCCGGACTCCGTGCCCAGCAGCAAGAGCCAATCCGCGGCCTTCGCCGGAGCGCCGAGCAGCAGCACCGCGATCAGGGCCAACGCCCAATGCAGGAGCTTCACTTGGCGCTTGCCTGCTTCTCGGGGCGAACGCCTTCACCCAGGGTGCGGCCGTCGCGCTCTTCGCCGAACGCGCATTCCTCCTGGTGAAATTCTTCGTCTGCCGCGGCTACGCCCTTCTTCATGCGTGGATCCGCGGGGCGCGGCTTGCTGTCGACGTACGCCGCCACGTCCCAGGCTTCTTGGTCCGTGAGCGAGCTCGGCTTGGATAGCGGCATGTTGGCCTTGATGAACGCCGCGGCGGTGTTGATGCGATGCATGCCGGCGCCCCAGTTGAAGGAGTCCGCTCCCCACAGCGGCGGGAACGCGTAGGCGCCGCTCGCGAGCTTGGTGCCTTGGCCGTCGTCGCCGTGGCACAGCGCACACTGTTCGGCATACACCTTCGCGCCCCGTTCGGCGCTGAAGCCGCCGCTCGGCTTCTTCACTTCGGGGTAGCCGCGACCGGGGACCTTCTCGCCGACGGGCACGCCCTTCGCGAGCCAGAACATGTACGCCTGCAGATCCACCAAGATCGGATCGTTGGGCGGCGGTGCGGAGCGGGCTTCGCTCGCCGGCGCATTCATGGAGAACGTGAAGCAACCGCGCAGGCGCTCGTCGAGCGTGTTCACGTGGCCGTTCTTCTTGCGGAACTGCGGGTACATCGCCCACGCGGCCCACATGGGCGTGGAGTTTTCCTTGCGGCCGTCGTCCAGGTGGCAGTTCTTGCAGGAGAGGCCGTTGCCCGCGTAGCGAGCGGCATTCGTGGGCGTGTCGTGGAAGATGGCGTAGCCGCGCTTCACGGACTCGCCGAAGGGTCCCTCCGGGATGGCGTCGCGCTCGGGAGGCGCGAAGGGCTTGGGCGCTGCCGCGGCGGGGGCTGCCGCGGCGGAAGGCGCGGGCTCCGAGGGCGGAGGTGGCGTGGGTTTGCTGCACGCCGCCGCTGCGAACGCGACCAAGAGCAGGGCGCGCTTCATGGCTTCTTCTCCTCGGCGGGGGCTGCGGGGAGCGACGCGAAGTAGGCGGCAACGGCCTTCACGTCGTCGTCGGACATGCGCTTGGCGATGCCCTGCATCAGCGCCAGGGCATCGTTCTTGCGGGTGCCGTCCTTGAAGGCCTTGAACTGCGCTTCCACGTAGCCGGGGTGCTGCGCCGCCAGCGGGGGAAAGTGGGTGCCGATGCCGCGGCCTTCGGGACCGTGACAGCTCTCGCACGCCGGCACGTCGCGTCCCCACAGACCGAAGCGCGCGATCTTTTCACCGCGGGCGACGAGCTTGGGTTCCGCCTTCGCGGTGCTCGGACCCGACAGCGAAGCAAAGTAGGCGGCCGCCGCGCTCCGTTCGCTGGGGCTCAAGGCGGCGACGATCGGCTTCATCAGGGCGTTGTCGCGCTTGCCGGACGCGAAGTCCGACAGCTGCCGCTCGAGGTAGTCCGCACGCTGTCCGGCCACTCGTGGAAAGACTCCGCCGGGCGTGCCGGCCCCATCGGCGGCGTGGCACGTCATGCACGGGGTCGCGCCCTTGGCGTTGCCCTTCTCCATGAGCGTCTTGCCGATCGCCATCGGATCGCCTTCGGCGCTGGCGGTGGCCGCCACCAAGGCGGCGGCGACGATCACGGCGAGGCGTATCGCTTGCATTGCACAGCGCCAGATGCGCGTTCCGTGCCACGCCGTTCGTCGGGATTTTCACGCCTTCCGTGACGAAACGAAACGATGACTGAAACGCGCGTTGCACCCCGTCGGGCATCGCGCCGGACCAACAACAATTGGCATTTGGATGTCGGGGCGCCGCGGAACCGTCACGGCGCCATGAGCGTGCACAAGGTGTCGATCACCTCCCGCATCTCGAACGGCTTGCGCACCCAGGCGTGCACCTGGTCGCGGACGGACTCCGGCACGCCGGTGGGGGAGCCGCTGATCACGACGATGGGGCCCGTCGGGTTCGCGCGGCGCACGACGTCGAGGGCGGCGCGGGGATCCTCCGCGATGGGCGACAGGTCCACGAGCGCGGCGCCGAAGGGCTCACCGCCCAGGGCCAGGAGCTCTGCCACCGTCGTGGCGCACACCACGGTGGCGCCCCGGGCTTCCAGCCCCAGCTCGATGAGCGTGCGCACGGCGAAGTCGTCCTCCACCACCAGCACTCGGGTTCCACCCAGGATGCTGGTGGAGACGTTCGGGTGACGCGCGCCGCTGCGCTCTTCCGTCGCAGGCCAGCACAGCTCGAAGCGAGCACCGGGGCCTGCGGAGGTGAGCTCGAGGCGCCCGCCGCAGACTTCGGCGAGGCTCCGGGAATGCGGCAAGCCGATGCCCGTGCCACCGCGGCGCGTGGACTCCGGCGCGGTGAGGATGGTGTCGGCGCGTTCGGGATCCACACCTGGGCCGTCGTCCGTCACGGCGAACACGATCTGCTCGGTGTCCGGCTGCTCGAGGGACAGTGTCACGGCGGCGCCCTCGGGCGTGTAGGCGATCGCGTTGAGCAACAGGTTCAAGAGGATCTGTGACACCGCGGACGGGTCCACGATCAACGCTTCTCGTGCGCAGCGGTTCACGAGGCGTACGCCAACGCCGCGGCGTCGCGCTTCCGGCGTGACGCCCAGCACTGCTTCTTGCGCAACGGCCAGGGCCGCGCGCTCTGTTTCTTCGTCGACGACGCTACCGCCGATGGCGGTACGGGCGAGACGATGACCGAGGCGCGCGTGGGAGCGCGCGACGTCTATCGCTTCGAGCAGTGCGGGATCTTCGGAACGGGAGCGCGCCACGTCCAGCCACCCGAGCACGACGGTGAGGGCGTTGGACACCTCGTGAAGCGCACCGGCCAGCTCGACGCTGTCCGACGCCAGTTGCCCCCCGCTCCGGGCACCGCGTGCTTTCACGATGACAAGAATATTACAGCCCGTGGGCAGCGACCAGCCCGCGCTGCTCGAGGGCTGGAAATGCCGGGCGGTCAGGTTGCCGGCCGTTCCACCCGGGGCGCAACCGATTCGGGGCGGCGCGGCCAAAGTGGGGGGCCTTTCTGGGCACGTACCTTGCTGTGGCACTGGTCGGGAGGGTCGAACATGCGCCGATTGCAGTGCTCGATGCTCGCGTCGACGCCCGATGGCGATGCATCGACGCGGGCAGGGCGGAACCAAAACTACGATTACTACGATTCCTATGAATCGTCCGCGGATGTGGTCCCTCGGCATTTCGCGGTGCAATACTCGCTGCCTAGGTGGGAGCAGTGACGGCAGTGGGAGAGCGCGCGAGCGAGATCGCGCTCGACGTGGTGGAGAGTCTTCTCGAAGGCTGTCAGGTGATCGGGTTCGACTTCCGCTACCTGTACATCAACGAGGCAGCGTGCGCGCAAGCGCGCAAGGCGCCGGAAGAGCTCCTCGGCCGCACGATGATGGAGTGCTACCCGGGCATCGACGAGACGGCGATGTTCGCGGAGCTGCGCGAGTGCATGGCGGAGCGCACGCACAGCCGAATGGAAAATGAGTTCGTGTATCCCGACGGCTCGGTGGCGACGTTCGAGCTGCGCTTCGTTCCGGTGCCGGAAGGCGTCTGCGTGCTGTCCTTGGACATTTCCGAGCAGAAGCGGTCGGCGCGGGAGCTGGCGAAGCTGGAGCAGCAACTACGCCAGGCTCAGAAGTTGGAGGCGGTGGGGCGCCTGGCCGGGGGCGTGGCCCACGATTTCAACAATCTGCTGTCCGTGATTTTGAGCTACTCCGGTCTCCTTCTCGACGATCTCTCCGAGGGGCAAACCATGCACGCGGAGATCGAGGAGATCGATCGCGCAGGGCAGCGGGCACGGCAGCTCACCCGTCAGCTGTTGGCCTTCAGCCGCCAGCGCGTTGCGGAGCCGCGCGTGATCGATCCGGCGCAGGTCATCTCCGGCATGCACGGGATGTTGACGCGCCTCTTGGGGGCTGGGGTGGAGCTCGCGGTGCTCTCGCGGGCTCCGGTCGGCACCATTCGCGTGGACCCCGGCAGCGTGGAGCAGGTGCTGTTGAACCTGGTGGTGAACGCGCGGGACGCCATGCCGGAGGGCGGGAAGCTCACGGTGGAAACCCGCAACGTGGACCTGGACGCGGGCTACGCCGACACCCATTTCGACGTGAAGCCCGGGCGCTACGTGATGATCGCCGTGACTGACGCCGGCGAAGGGATGGACGCCGAGACCCAGTCCCGGATGTTCGAGCCCTTCTTCACCACCAAAGACGTGAGCAAGGGCACCGGGCTCGGGCTTTCCACGGTGTACGGCCTCGTGAAGCAGAACGGCGGGCACATCTGGGTGTACAGCGAGGTGGGCTCGGGCACGACGTTCAAGATCTACTTTCCCCGAGTCGACGCCGGGGTGCACCACGAGTCTTCTCAGCCGCCCGCTTCCACGCGCAATGGCAACGAGACCATCTTGCTGGTGGAGGACGACGACCAGGTGCGCGGGGCGGCCTGCGCCATCCTGCGCCGGAGCGGGTACCGCGTGCTGGAAGCCGCAAACGGTGGGGAAGCGCTGCTCGCCAGCGAGACCCACGCCGCGAACATTCACTTGCTGCTGACGGACGTGGTGTTACCGCGGATGAACGGACGAGATCTGGCCACGCGCCTCGCCGTCGTCCGCCCCGAGATGAAGGTTTTGTACATGTCGGGCTACTCGGAAGACGCCGTGATGCAACACGGCATCTTGGAGTCCGACGTGGCGTATCTGCAGAAACCCCTCACGCCGGACGGGATCCTGTGTCGAGTACGCGAGGTCCTCGACAGCTGATCAGTCGGCTGTCCGCTGCTGCTGCTCGCCCAAGAGCACCTTCCGCGGCCCTTCCAGGATCAGGTCGGCCAAGAGCTCCCGCTGCTCGGGAGTGAAGATGGCGAGCACCGAGTCGGTGCGCTTTCCCGCGTCCTTCACCCGGTCCCGCAGTATGCCGCGCTTCTTTGCGCGGAAGGCGTTCAGCGCTTCGCGGAAGCTCTCCCCTTCGAACGCGTCCACCAGGCCCAGCAGCTCCTCCCGAGACGGTCTGAGTTGCTTGTTCTCTCCACGGAGCTCCTTGTGGATCCGCTTCAGCGCGTCGACCTGAGCCGTGGACAGCATCAGCTCCGACGCGAACTGCTGGAATCGACCTTGGTGGCGCTGGTCCTTCCGCCCCATCTTCTCCTCGATCCGGGCGCGGAGTCCCGCGGCGACGGCGGCGCGCTGAGCGGGGCGCAGCGTGCCGTGGATCTCCTCCAAGGCGTCGGCCGTCCGATCCATGCGCTCTTCAATCGCCTTGACCGCGGTCGCGACGGAGTCGTCGAACTGTTTCGAGTCCGCGCTTCCGGAGCGAACGATGGCCACCGCGGACTTCCGGAGCTTGTCTCGGAGCTGCTTTCGACCTGCTCGATCTCGACCGAGCTCGTCCTGAATCGTCGTCAGCGTGGCGGCCTGCTCTGCCGTGAGGTCGGCGCGGGCGCGCGCCTCCTGGATGATGACGTTCACCGGGCCGTGCATGTGGCGGTGGTGGGTGCCGAGCTCCTGGGTGCTCACCTTCTGCTGCTCGGCGGGCGGGTCCACCTTGGCGGCGCAGGCGACGGCCCCCAGCAAAACCGCGCCGGATGCGATGGCGACCAACCGAATGCGACCCTTTGCTTGGCTCCTCATGGCTTTCAGCTTAGACCGTCCCGGCCACAAAGCACGTTCATGAACACTTCTTCACAATCCAAAAAGGCCGGGAAAAAGCGGCGGCCCCGCATCAGCCGAGCCAGCAGCATCCGGCTGGTCGCGGCCTTCGACCTGCTGGAATCCCTGCGCTCCCGCAAGGCGGTGGTGCTCTTGGCGCTCTACGGACTGGGGTCCATCGGAGCCAGCGCCATCTTCATCCGCATCTTGTCCGCCGTTCGCGAGCGCCTCGAAGAGCAGGTCGGGCAAGCCGTGGACATGAAGATGATGATGGAGAGCCCGGGCATGGCTCGCATCATGGGGGCGCTCTCGGGGGATGCGGACGTGGCCAAGGCCATCGTGGCGATCCCGCCGCTGGCGTTGTTCTACGGCTGGCTGGCGATTCACTTCGTGCCGCTGCTGGTGCTGTTCACGTCGGCCGACGCCATCAGTGGAGACGTGTCCAGCGGCGCCGTACGTTACTCGTTGTTTCGCACGGATCGCGTGAGCTGGGCCGTTGGCAAGCTGGTCGGGCAGACCTGCTTGATGGCCGTCGGCGTGCTCGTCGGTGCGGTAGCCTGCTACGCGATGGGCCTGGTGTGGCTCGACGAGATGCCCGCGGGCGCCACGGCGTACTGGCTGCTCCGCATCTCGGGGCGGGCCATCGTGTACAGCTTTGCCTATCTCGGCATGGTGCTCGGCGCCTCCCAGCTGACGCGCACCAACGCGCGCGCGGCGGGCCTCGCGTTGCTCATCATGTTCGTCTGCTGGCTGGGCGGGAACATCGTGCAGGCCGAGCCCATCCGCGAGCAGGCCCCCGGCTTCTTCGACGCCGTTTCCAAGCTGTTCCCCAGTGGCCATCACCTGGCCCTGTGGCATCCCGGCCTCAGCCACGCACTGCCCGCGTGGATGGGCCTGATCGTGATTGGCTTGGCCTTCTTCGGTCTGGGCTTTCTCCGCTTCTCCCGGAGGGACGCATGACCGCCGCTCTGGAAATCCGAGGCCTGCGCAAGGCCTACGGGCGGACGCAAGCGCTGGCCGGTCTCGACCTCACCGTACCCAAGGGCGTCATCTGCGCCTTCATCGGTCCCAACGGTGCGGGGAAGACGACCACCTTCGGCATCGTGGGTGGGCTCATCCGACCGGACGCCGGCGAGGTGAGCATCCTCGGTCGCGGGCCGCTTTCGCCTCACGAGCACCCGGGCTCCCTCACCATGCTGCCGCAGGATTGCGAGCTCAGCCCGCATGTCACCTTGCGCCAGCTCCTGGTTCACTATGCCCGGCTTCAGGGTTTGTCCGCCGCGGAAGCAGAGCGGGACGTGGATGCACGTCTGGACGAAGTGGCGCTCGCGGAGCGCGCGGAAGCCCGCATCAAGACGCTGTCCCACGGCATGCGTCGCCGCGTGGCCATCGCGCAGGCTCTGCTCGGCGACCCGGATCTGGTGCTGCTGGACGAGCCCACCAGCGGACTCGATCCGGAGCTGGTCGTGCGCATGCGTGACGTCTTCGCCTCACACCGCAAGAAGCGCACGTTGGTCGTCAGCTCCCACAACCTGCTCGAGCTCGAGGCGCTGTGCGATCACGTTGCCTTCATCGAGCGCGGTCGCTGCACCCAGAGCGGCTCCATGGCGGACGTCACGGAGCAGGGCCTCATCATGCGCTATTCGGTGGAAGCCGCAGTGGACGTGGCGGCCTTGGAGCAATCGCATCCAGAGCTGGAGATGACGTGGGAGGGCAAGGTGCTCATCGCGCGGGGATCCGGTAGCTGGACGCCCGCCGCTCTCAACGCGACGATCTTGCCGTACCTCCTGCACCTGAACGCCGGCGTCCTCGAGATTCGCCGTGGCAAATCGCTCGAGGACGCCTACATGGCCGGTAAGGCCGAAGCCGAAGAAGACGAGGACTGAGTCAGAGCGAGCCCATCTGCGTGCCGGACTCGTCGAAGCCCATGTTCAGAATCGGGCTCCACTCGAGGACGCCGTCTTCCGCGTGGTTCAAGAGGCCGATCTGCAGACCGCGGAGCTTCTTGGCGTGGTTGAACACGCCGATCTGCACGCCGTTGGCTTCGTCGGTGATGTTGGCGATGCCGAGCTGCACGCCGTTCATCTCTTCGGCGTAGTTGCCGCCGCCGATCTGCGCGCCCACGTGCTTCTCGAAGGCCAGGTTGGCCCCGCCGATCTGACCGCCGTAGGACTTCTCCGACAGGTTCGCGGCGCCGATCTGGGCCAGGCCGCGAAAGGTCTTGGCACCGGAGAAGGCGCCGGCCTGCACCACGCCGCTGAAGTCCATCGTGGCGCTGATGAAGCCCACCTGTGCGATTCCGCGGAAAGCGTTGGCGTAGTTGTGAAGGCCGAGCTGAGCCAGGGTCCAAACGGCGCTGTCGTCGCTGTTGTGCTCCTCGTACAGCTCCTTGCCCTGGGCGTTGAACACGCCGATTTGCGCTAACGTCACCATGTCGCCCTCGGCGCGGTTGAAGCCGCCTACTTGCAGCGCTCCGACGAACGAGTCGTCCGTCAGGTTGTAGCCACCGAGCTGCATCAGGCCCGTGAAGCTCTCCGCTCGGTTGTAGCCCGCGAACTGGAGCGCGCCGTAGAACTCCTGGCTTCGGTTGTGGCCCAGGGTGATCTGGCCAACGCCGTAGAAGTAACGGGCGCGATTCTCTCCCAGGCTCACCTGGGCGACGCCGCCGAGCTCGTCGGAGAGGTTTCGACCGAGGGCCAGCTGAGCCACGCCGAAGTGGCTACCGGCGTCGTTGCGGATCAGCGCCAGGGACGCCGCTCCGTAGAAGCGCTCCGTCCGGCTCTGCGCCGCCGACAGCGTCGCCACGCCGATGAACGTGTCGCGATGGGTGCGGAGCCCCGCGTCGAGCACGTACCAGTTCTTCGGTGGATCCTCCGCCACGACCAGATCGCGATCCACGGGCTGAGGGTTCTGCGCGCGGCAGTCGGGGGTGCCGCAGGCATCCTGCGCGCGGTCCGGCACGATTTGCTGCCGCTGCACTTGCTGCTGGTTGGTGTCGCCTTGGAGCGCCCCCTCGACCATCACCGGGGCACCCGCCGGGCGGGTTCCGATGTCGTCGTCCTTCGGCTTTTCAGCCGCGGCAGGCGCCGCCAGCGCCAGGAGACCCACTACATTCAGGACCAAGAAAGCCGTTTTTCTCATGACGTCACGAAAACGGCCCGAGCCCGGTACGCTTACACTCCTTTCGAGGAGAAGCGGGATGACGGAGCTACCGGACGGATTTCACAGCATCACGCCCCGAATCGTCGCAGCCGGAGCTACGGACCTCGTCCACTTTCTGCAGCAGGCCTTCGGGGCCGAGGGAGAGCTCTCGGGAGACGCCCCGGCCATCCTGCGCATCGGTGATTCGACGTTGATGGTGAGCGAGGCGGGCGAGCGCGCTCCCGCCACCGCGTTTCTCTACCTCTACGTGGCGGACGCCGACGCCTGCTACGGACGCGCCGTGGAGCTGGGAGCCACACCGCTCGAGGCTCCCGCGGACATGCCCTACGGCGATCGCCGCGCGATGGTCGAGGATGCCTGGGGCAACGTCTGGCAGATCGCTACGTACCGCGCCGCCGCCGATTGATCGAGAGCATGTCGGTCCGCCGCGAGCCCCTGCGCGGCGCTCACTTCCGCGCCGCAGTCATCGACGACAGCGCCAGTCGATCCACGGCGGCGTGGTCCGCCTCCGCGGGTAGCCGCGAGGCCTGCGCGGCCCGCCGCATCTCGGCCGAGAGCTCCGCCGCCATCCGTCCCAGCTCGTCGAAGCTCAACGCTCCGTCGCGGATCGCATTCAGCTCGTCGGCGTCCGGGCGCCGCACCCGGAGCTCGCCGTCGCGGAGCACTTCGAGTCCCATCCGCATCAATCGCACCAGGTGCATCGCGTGCTTGGTATCGTAGCCGTGCCGCGCTTCGAGGTCGGCCCGCGCGCGGTTACGCTGCGCGGCCCAGCTCTGATACGCGTCCCAGTGCTTCTTCGCCGCGCGATACCGCTTCTCCGCGTTCAGCGCGGTGACCACGTCCCGGGGCAAGCTCAGCGCGTGGCTCGCGATGGCACGCAGACGCTCTTCGATCTCGGAGTCGGGCGCACGGACCACGTCCGCCACTAGCTCCCGCAGACGTCCCTGAATCTCGATGCGCGTCGCCTTGGGCATCTCGATGTCGTCTACACCGTAGGCCCGGAGCTTTTCGGCGAGCGCCTGCTCGATGCGATTGTCGTCGTCCCGCGAGAGGGTGCCCTCGCTCTGCGGCAATCCGAAATCCGCGCGGTTCGGCTTGGCGGCGGGTGGGTGCAGCAGCCACGCTCGGTGCGTCTCGATACGCTTGAGCTGCGCCAGCGCGTAGCCCGAGAACGTCTGCTCCACTTTGCGGGTCAGAAACAGGTGGCGTTCGGCGTGGATCCGTCGCCACTCGGGGCTGTCCACGAGCCAATCTTCCTCGTCGGCGAACAAGATCTCGAGCGCGTTCGGGTTGGCCGCCGCACACAGCCGCAGCAACTTCGCGACGTCGAAGATCAAGCACTCCGTCCGTACCCGCGCGGCCTCGCGGGCGGCGGGCCGCGCGGCGAGTCGCTCCAGAACGACGCGCGATAGCTCCCGCGTGAGCGTCCCTTCGTACTGTTCGAAATCCTCGAACAAGGACAGGCGCGTTCCGAGCGGCGCGATGCCCACGCCCCGCAAGTCGAGATCCGAGCCCTCCCGGGCGGTGCCGTGGGCCTGGCTTCCGGCCAGCGTGAGGAAAATCGTGTCGCGATCGGGGTCGAAGCTCATCGGGCTCGATCCAGGCGCAGGCGAACCACGAAGTCCGACAGCGCGTCGGTGGTGGTGGCTTCGCGCGGCAGGGTGCTCGCGTCGCGAGCACGCTCGAGCTCGTTCTTCAGACGCGACAAGACGGCAGTGTGAGCGGAGATGTCCGCCGCCGAGAGCGGCATTCTCTCGGTTCCTTCGCGCTTGCGGGTCACGAGCTCGTCGAGCTGGCCGAGGCGAAAGTGCTCGTTCAAGACGCATACGTTGGCCACCACTTCGCCGGTTTGCATCATGTGGATGCCGGTGAGGAGCACCCGATAGGCGTACAGCAAGTGCTTCACGGTCGGGTCGGGCTCGGACAAACGTGCGAGGCGGCCACGAAAGAAGCCGAGGTAGTGCCGCGCCGTCGGTCGCGTGATGCAGCCCTTGCCGAGCTGCATCAGCTCTTCGTGGGCCGGCGTGGTCACCACGACCAACGGAGAGTACAGCTGCTCGAGCACGTAGCCGTTGTGCTCGGTCATCATGCGCGCGAACTTGCGAACGTCGTGCGCGACCCAATCGAGATCCACGCTGCTCTCGTCGTCGATGGTGATGGTCTCGGCGGGCGGCGAAAGGCCGAGGAGCTCCCGGGCCGGAAGCAGGAATGCACCGCGCAGATCCACGTCGCTGTCTGCGCTCGCGAAGCCATAGAGGTGCGCGCCGCTGATGGTGGCGAACACCGGTTCGGGACCTTGACGTGTGATCTTGGCCAGCTGCTCGCGGTCGAGCCAGCTCCAGACTTCGTCGAGCTGGGCCGGCGTCATCGCGGCCGCCGGCCGTGGGCCAGGTAGTGCAAGAAGCCGCGGGCAGCGGAGATGGCTCCCGCGTCGATCGCCGTCTTCATTTCGTGCTGCAAGCGCAGCGTGTGGGTCCAAAGCCCCTCGAACTCCGCCTCGGCGCCTCCGCCCGCGAGGAATCGCCTGCGTGCCTCGTCCTTGGGCCCTCCCGTGAGGGAAACCCCAGCATCGAAGAACTGAAACAGCTGCGCGAGCTCGGTGCGCATGCGTGGCTGCTCGTAGGGCGGGTGAAGCCAGGGACACTGGTCGTTCACGCGCACGGCGACTTCCTCCAGCCCGGCGGCGGACAAGAGCTCGGGCAAATGCTCACCGACGGCGCCATCGCCTTCTCCGAGGGCCTGCTTGCCTTCGCGACAAACGTGGAAGAACCGCAGGTACGGCTCCAGATCGCTCCAGGGCATGCGCGGATATGCGGCGAGGTAGGAAAGCGAGTTGACGAAGTTGTTCGGCTCGGCAACCACCACCAGGCCGCCCGGGCGGCACACCCGTGCCATCTCGCGCACCGCCGCCGCCGGATCGCCCAGGTGCATGAGGACCGTCTGGCACGTCACCATGTCGAAGCCGTCGTCGTCGAAGGGTAGAGCCATGGCGCTCCCTTCCCGGAGCTCGAAGCGTCCCTTCAAGCCGAGGCGGTCGGCGCGCGCCAGAGCCTTTTCGCGAAAGCCCACCTCGATGTCGACGCCAACGATCTGCGCGTCCCTCGGCAGGAATCGGCTGAGGCGCTGGGACCAGTGGCCCACGCCACAACCAACGTCGAGCAGACGGTGGACCTCGGACAGCCGCCAGCGCTCGGCCATCAATCCGAGATAGCCGTCGTCCCACCAGGAGTCGCGCCAGTCCCCGTCGAAAGCCGCGAGCTTGCCGTACTCGTCCGCGTCCCAGCGGTTCTTTCCCGGTGCCATGACTCGCGCAACGTCCCCGCGCGCGGCGCCGCCGTCAACGTGTCACTTGGGGCGGGCCAGGATCTCCATGAAGCGCGAGCTGTCGTGCGCCAGGTACACGCACTGCTCGTCGACGGTAAGGTCCACGCGCCCGCCACCTGCGGTGACGTCTGCCACACGGAAGTGCTCGAGCTCTTCACGCTTGCCGCCGGCGCGCGGGAGCCGCACCACCATGTCACGCTCGGAGTAGGCGGGAGTGTTCAGGATGTAGAGGTCGCTTTCGTCCCAGGCCAGGGCCTCGAAGGGCATCGCGCCGTCCCCGGTGAGCGTCTTCACCGCTCCGCCGGCGTCGGATACTTGCTGTACCCCGGTGGACGATTGAAACAGCACGACGCCGCCGCCGGGCACGATGCGCCCGGGGAATGCTTGCTTTTCCGCGAGCACGGTCAGCGCGCCACCCGTGAGCGCCAGCTTCAAGATGCGCCGCTTGCTCCAGTCGCTCACGTAGGCGGCGGCGTCGGTCACGGTGAGCGCGCTGTACTCGCACTTCGTGCTCTTGGACGCGCGCGGGATGCTGGCCACGACGGTCGTCGTTCCGCTCTCGCCTTCGACGCTGACCAGCTCGTCGGCTTCCTGGTCCGCCGGGCATCGGAGCGCGTAGAGCTTGCCGCCTCCCAACGCGAGAGGCTTTCCCACCTTGGGTGCGAGCTCCCGAGCCTCCCCGCCGGATAGAGGCAGCGCCATCAGCTTGCGGCCGACGGTGAAGTAGGCCGCGCCCTCGTCGACCACCAGGGCGTCGGGCGCCTTCGTCGAAGTGACGTGGCCGATCTCTGCGGCCTTGTCGCCGTTGCGCGGCATGGCCAGCAGCGTCGCGCGGGCGCGGGCCTCCTCGTGGGCGAATACGTACACGTGTCCGTTCGCCGTGACGGGCAGCGCCGCTCGGCCGCCGTGGGCGCCAATGGCCACCAGCTTCTTCTTCGCGAGGGCCTTGCACTGGATCGGGGAGGGGACGGGCTTTGGCGTGCGCGCGACGGGCGCGGGCGCCGACGCCGCCACGGGAGCTCTGACCGACGAGACCGCCGTGCTGGGCGCCGTGGCCTCGGCCGGTGCGGGCTCTTCCTTGCATCCCAGAGCGAGCGGGGCAGCGAGCAGGGCGACGAACAAGCGCATGCGAGGCTTAGACTCGCCGACCCGCGCCGCGTCAAGCGGTCGCCATCAGTGGTTCCGCGGCGGACCGACATCCTGAGGCAACCGGTGGTGCCGGGAGTCCGAGGGGGGCGCCATGAGCGTCTCCCCGGTCCAGGCCCGTCGTCCCGAACACCCCCGACTCCCGGAAGCTCCACCGCCCGAGCGCCCGGAGCGCCCGGCTCGAGCCGAAGCAGCGCTGCGCCCTGCGGTGCATTCCCTCGTCACGCAGCGTGGCGCGTCCGCGAGCACGGAGCAGATCAAGGCGCGGCTCCAGAGCTTCATGGAAGCGGCTTCTGGGCCCTATCGCGTGGGCGGCAAGGAGCTCGTGGTACCGCCGGCGTTCCGCATGGTCGGCGGCATGAACCAAGAGTCGCCCGGAGTGTACGTCACGCGCATCCGTCGAGAGCTGTCGCCAAAGGCGTATCGCGCGGTCGCTCGCGATCTCGGGCTGGTCACTTCCGGCAAGGGCACGCCGGAACAGATCCGCCGCGTCACGCAAGCGGTGATCGACTCGCCGGCGGGCGCGCGCTACCCGGCTACGGAAGCCGGCGTGCGACAGTTGATGTGGGACCATGGCATCGGAATGGACTGCTCGGGCTACGTGCACCACGCTTTCCTGGCCGCGCGCGGGGCGCCGGCGGCGCGCTATGGGCTCGGAGACGTGCTGGCGTCGGGGCTGCAAGCGCCGTCACCGCGCACGTTTCGTCGCGTCGACCCGGCGGACGCCAAGGCGGGGGACGTGATGGTGCTCACGGGCGGGTCGGACGGCACCGGGCACAAGGTCATCGTGTTCGATCGCCACGCGGTGCCGCAGAAAACGGCGATGCACCAGCGCATCGCGCGGGCCCTGGGGGATTCGCCCAACTCGCGCTTCGTGATCCTCGAATGCGATTCGGCCTGGGGCGCCGGCGGTGAGGCCAGCCGCGGCGGAGTGGAGCGCCACGCTTGGGCGTACGATGCGGGCAGTGGGCGCTGGGCGTCGTTGGTGAAGGACGATCGCGGGCAGTGGCAGGCCTTTGCCTCCCGAAAACCCGGCCCCTACGACCACGACTTGATGGGCGTGTTCCGCCCGCGAACGGAGAGCTGAGGTGCGCCGAGCTGCCATCGTGCTGCTCGTGCTCCTGAGCTGCGACCAGACACCGCCGAGGGAGCGGATGGCGGCTCGGGATGCGTCTGCGGCGGCCGACAGCGAGTGCGGGGACGCTGGGGCGTGCTTGCGCGCGGCGGCCGCGCGTCTGGGATCCGATCCGGACGTCGTGGAGCGGCTCTCGGCGCGCGGCTGTCGCCTCGATCCGCATGCCTCCTACCGCGGGCTGTCGTGCCAGTTCTTCGACCGCGCGACGTTCGAGCGTGCAGCGCGGCTCACCCGCGAATGTCGCGCAATGCAGGCGGGCGCATGCCGCGGCCTCGGAGACGTGCTCAGTCCCTTCGACCAAGAGCGGGCGCACGCCGCGTACACCAAGGAGTGCGCGCTCGGGGGGCTCGGCGCGACCTGTGCTCGCTTTCTCGCGTTCTTGGCGACGCCGCCGCGCTGTCCGCCGCCGCGCCCGGCGCTGAGCTATGGACGCTGTCCGAGTGAGGCCAAGTCGCTGCCTCGGCAACAGGGCCAGGTTGCCTTCGAGGACCGAGCGTCGCCGGTCGCTCGGGCGCTCGAAGCGTCGCAGGGTTTCCGCCGGTGCTACACCGCCGCGCTGGTGACGCGGCCGAAGCTCGGGGGGCGCGTGGAGCTGCACCTGACCGTGGACCGCCTGGGGCGCTTCATGAACGTCGACACGACGGGCAGCGAGCTCGACGACCCGCTCGCGCTCGAGTGCTTCGTGCGGGAAGCCGCCGAGCTTTCCATCGACGGTCGCCTCAGGGAGCCGTCGCCCGAGGAGCTACGTTTCGTCGTTCGACCTTGAAGCGTCAGCTGCCGTCCAGCCGCAGCACGTGCCAAGGTCCCGGTGGCGCGACGCTCACGCTGCTGCCGGCCTGAAGCGTGACGTTGCCGTTGGGCTTGCCCGTCGCCATGTCGAACCACTCCCCGGAGAGGGTGCCGCTGGCGTCCGACAGGTCCACGTCGAATGCGGCGCTGCTGCTCTCCGTGGCGATGGCGTACTGAACGCCGGGCTTGGCGGACAAGAACCGCCCGTTGCCCAGTGACTCGAAGCGCGTCCAGGTCCACCAGGAAAGGCCCGGCTCTCGGAACCAAGCGGCCACCTTCTTCATCTCTTCGGCGGACGCATCCGTGAGGTCGGCGAGGTCGTATGCGGTCGGATGGCTGCTTCCGGTGGGCACCGCGATGCCCATGTGACCATAAGTGTAGCCGGCGGCGCCACCGAGCAGGATGCGCCACGTCATGCGTCGGATGCTGACCGGATCGTCCATGCCGCTCTTGCCGTTGTCGAAGTAGTAGGTCTCCGCGGTGACGAAGGGTTTGCCGTACTTTCGTGAAGCGCCTTCGCTCTCGTCGAAGGAAATTTGGCTCGTGTAGTACTGGATCAACAGGAAATCGACGGCGTTGGGCACGAGCTTCACGCCGGTGTCGGCGGCGTGGAGGCCGACCATGCGGCGGTACGGATCGAGCGCGTGGAGCGCGTCGATCATGTGCTGGTACTTCGCGTCGGTGCCGAAGCCGTTGCGGTCCACTTCCTCGCCTCCGCCGAACCCCACGTTGTAGGCGGCGTAGCGCGCGACGATGTTTCGGTACAGTCGTTCCCTCTGCTCCACGGGCCACTGGAAGTGCTTCCCGTTGGAGCTCGTCATCAGGTAGACGAAGAGTCCTTTCTTGACGGCGTATTGAACGCGCGCGTCCACTCGCTGCCAGGAGACGGGGTTCAACACGTCGTGGTCGTCGCCTTGGGTGCCGCCGAAGGGATACTCGCCGTCTTCCCAGTGCTCGGAGTCGTTGTACACGACGGACTGCAGTACGGAAAATCCGAAGTCCTTGCGCGCGTCCGCGAGCTTCTGCCACATGGCGTCGGAAAACAGGGGCTGGTCCCAGGCGCGCTCGTACAAGTTGATCCAGTTGGTGTCGCCAACCCACAGGAACGGCGTGCCGTCGTCCGTGGCGAAGTAGTACTTCGTTGCCGGATCCACGTTCACGAAGCCGTGCGGCGCCCAGCTCGAATACGCGCTCCCCACCGTGAACGAGAAGGTCTTGCCGTCCAGCCCCGGGTCGGCCGGCGTGGACGCCGTGGTCAGCGAATAGGTGCCGGCGTTTCGTGGAGCAAAGCGCACGCGGAACGTGTCGCCGCCGTCCCAGAAGCCGGGGACCGTGTAGGGCGCCTCTCCGCTGCCGCTCGGTGGCGTGACCTGAGCCGCAAGCTCCACGCCCGTGTAGGGATTCGACGGTGTGCTCTCGGCCGTGAGCTCGATCTCGATGGGCTCGTAGCGGTCATGGTCGGCCGTCGGAGCGTCCGGCCCCGCGTCGGAGCTCTGCCCCGCCGCACCTCCCGCTGCGGCGGCGCCGGTTCCTGCGGACGCCCCCGTGCCCTGGCCCGCGGCGCCCCCCGAACCACCCGCCGCGTCGTCTTCCCCTTGGCAGGAGCTGGCGACGAGGGTCAGCGCCAACAGTGCCGTCGAGGCCCATCGCATGGCCGCAGTCTACGCGAGTCTCAGCGATACGCGATACGCACCAAGACGCCGAGCACGACCTGAACCACGATGCCGGCAATGGCGGCGTTCTTCATCTTGGAGCTCTGGCTGGTGATCCACACCACGAGCAGGCCGAGGACCCCGCACAGGAAACCTGCGAGGAAGCCGAGCAGCACGCCGTCGCTCGAAGCGGGGGCGGATGTGGGACTCTGGCCCGCCCCAGCCATGGCCATCGCCGCGCCCCGGTGCTGTCGTCGTTCGTAGTCGCGCTTGAAGACGCACTCTGCGCACATCGTGCCCTGCGACGTCTGGCGCACCGACATTTCGTCCATCGGCTGCCCGCACACCGGACACGCCCCCACCATTTTGATCATGGGCGCTGTCTTTCACGCCCGCGGCGCCGCGACAAGCTCTTCCGTCAGCGTGACTTCGGCTTGCAGAACCCGAAGCTGCCGCCCGGCGTCACCGTGCACTCTTCCTGCTGGGGACAGTCCGAGCTCACGCAACACACCTTGCGGCAGATGATGTCGTCCTGGTCGCAGATGCCGCCGGGTGCGCAGAAGTTCGCCGGGTCCGAGCAGGTGCTCCCGACCTCAGGTGCCGACGCTTGGAGCGGCTTGCAGTTGAATAGACTGCCGTCGAAGTCGCATTGCTGCTCGCTCGTGCACCCGGTTCCGGCCACGGGATCGCAACCGCCGAGCTTGCTCCCGCAGTCTGTGGGCAAGCCGGTTTCGCCCGCTTGGCCCGCGCTGCCGCCGGCCTGCCCACCGCTGCCCGCTTGGCCCGCGCTGCCGCCGGCCTGCCCACCGCTGCCCGCCTGGCCGCCCGTCCCAGCCTCCACCGTGGTCTGCGTGTGAGTGGCGGAGCTGCTGCAGCCCGCGACGAGGACCGTGAACAGAACGCGAAGTAAGCTCATCTTTCGGAAAGTAGCACGCCCCGCGTCAAGGCACCGGTCTCGGATCCGGCGCTTCCTTCATCCATCCGCAATGGGTGAGCAGGGTGCTCTCCATGTGGTGCCGAACCGCCGCGTCCCGCTGTTCGAGGCTCACGCTGAGGAGCATCTGGCAGGCGCCGCCGCCGGGGGCATAGGCCATGACCAAGGGCAGGGTCCCGTCCCCCAGGGCCAGCAACAGGTTCTGTCGAAGCGTTTCCTTGGCAAGGGTCGCCAGGCGTCGCCGCTCGGGCCCGAGATAGGAGCCGCCGAGCGCCGCGGTGGCGAGCTCGAGCTGTCGCCCGGCGGGCCCGAGGGCGCCCATGGACTGCTCCACCTGCGCCAAACGCACGCGGGCGTAGCCCGCGAGGGGCGAGCCGATGGGCGCGCGGATGGACGCCGCGACGAGGTAGTGGCCATGAGCCACGCGAAGCTCCGCTTCGTCACAGAAGGAGGCGCGCAGCGCGGCGTCTCCGAGCGCGGCGTGCGCGCCCGCGAAGCCGGCGCCAAAGGGCTCCCCACGGGCGAGCTGTCGATACTCCGAGAGCGCCTCCGTTCGCCAACCCAGAAGCTCGAGCTCCAGCGCCCGGGTATATTGGATGTCGCTGCGGCGCGATGGCCTCGCGCCCGGCGCGGGCTCGTCTGCCAGCAAGCCCAGGTAGTGCACCAGGCAGTGTCCGGTGTCGCTCGGGTCGGTGCTCTCGACCCGCCGCAGCCGGTCGAGGGCAATGGACAGCCACTCCAGGATCGTGCGCCGCGCTCGCGTGCGCGGTCGCGATCGCACCAGGCCATCTTCGAGCTTGCGCACGGTGCTTCGGTAGTAGTCGGCGCTTCCGAGATCTCCGAAGCTGCGCTCCCGCCGCGCGTCCCGGAGCAGCGGATCCGCGAGCCAGTGTTCCGGAGGCGCCGAGCACTGGCTCGCGGCGGCGCTCGCTGCTCGGTACCCGCGCCCGCTCGGCGCGCACAGGGCTTCTGGGGCAATCGCTCGATCGGAGAGGGAGAGCTTGGCCAGGGCTCGCGTCACCGCGTCGCGGCCCTCGTCCCCAGGAAACTCCGCGGGCGCCCTGGGGCGCATGCAGGCCGTCGCGAGCAGCAAGCTCGCGCAAATGACATGGCCGCCGCGCATCGAGTCCCTTGGACCAAACAGGCGGCGTGGAGCTTGGGTTCCGCGGCGGCGTGTTTGGACGCGGCGGGCAATCCCTGACGCTCCTCTCTTGCATCCTCGCTCGGCATTGGGTTTTGTCGAACCTGGAGGTGCGGGGATGAACAAGCCTTTGAGAGTGGCCGTCGCGTCCATCGCCGCCTATGTGGTGGTGCTGACCTGGGCGGTGCTGTATCTCGCCGACTACGCCATCTGGCTCCACTTCGCCGGACCCGGTGAACGAGTGGGGCTGATGTCAACCAGCCCCGGGCAGACGGTCGTGTACGTGCTGGCGGCGGTGGGCGCGGCCCTCGTGGTGATCAACGGGATCAGCGTGGCTACCCGGGTCAAGCCCGTGGAAGATGCCGCGTGGTCCCGACCGCGGGACGAAGACTGAGTATCCGCCGGCCCGGACCACGAGTATCGTCGAGGCGATGCGCGTCACGTTCTGCGATCGCTGCGGCGCGCCGCTGGACGCGGCCTGGACCGAGATCGTCGTGGTGTGTCAGCACTGCGGCGCGCACAACGCTCCGGGGAAGGTCGGCGAGCCGGTCCCCGCGACGATGCCGGACGACGGCCGCCCGCGGCTGAACGTGGGCGGCAGAACCTACGTGCTCGAAGGGCGCATCGGGGCGGGGGACGCCTGCGACGTGTACCGCGGTCGTTGGGTCAAGCGGCTCGGGGAGCTGTGCGTGATCAAGGTGCAGCGCGCGCTGTCGGACTCCGACCTGCTGCGCCGCGAGTGGGCGATGCTCGAGCGCCTGCACGCGAGCTCCACACCGGGCGCCGAGCACTTCACGCAGCGGCTGCCGCGCATGATCGCGATGGGCCAACTGCACCTGGAAGGGCACGATCGTCTGATCCTGGTCTACGGCTGGCGCAGCGGTTTCGTCCACACGCTGGAGGACGTGGACCGAGTGCATCCCGACGGCGTGGACGCGCGCATCGCTACCTGGATCTTCAAGCGTCAGCTCGAGCTCTTGGGCTGGGTGCACACGACGGACGTGATGCACGGCGCCATCGTCCCGCCGCACGTGCTGATTCATCCGCGGGACCATGGCGCTACCCTGGTGGGCTGGAGCGCCGCCACCACGCGCCCGGAACGGCTGCCCGCCATCAGCCGCAAATGGAAAGCGTTCTATCCGGAGCCGGTGCTCAAGCATCACCAGGTGGTGCCCCGAGCGGACATCGCGATGGCCGCTCGGGTGACGCTTGCGGTGACCGGCGCCAAGCGTTTCGACGAGTCCGGGAAGTTCCCCGGGGCCCTCGGGCGGCTGATGATCGCCGCCGCTGCCGGGCGCTTCGACAGCGCCTGGAGTCTCCGGGACGACTTGGATCAGGAGGCGCTTTCTGCGTTCGGGCCTCCCACCTATAGTCCGCTGCAGATGCCGGGATGGCCGGCCACCGCCCAAGGAGCATGAGCATGGGACACGGCATGTACAGCTACCAGGCCCACGTCGCGATGACTCAGAAGCGCGCGAGCGCCAGCCAAGCGGAGCTGTTCACGCAGCGGCAGTGCCACGATCTGATGAACCCCTTCGGCGTGAAGCTGCGGGAGAGCCGTGACTCGGAGTCTCACCCGCATTCCCTGGCGGTGATCTTCGCGTTGGACGTGAGCGGTTCCATGGGAGAGATCCCCGCCAAGCTCGCGACCGACACGCTCCCCGTGTTCATGAAGGCGCTGCTCGACGCCAAGGTCACCGATCCACAGGTGATGTTCATGGGCGTCGGTTGTGCGCGGGGAGATCGCGCTCCATTGCAGGTCGGACAGTTCGAATCGACCGAGAGCCTGATGGACCAGTGGCTGACCTGGCTGTACCTGGAAGGCGGCGGCGGCGGGGGCAACGAGAGCTACGAGCTGGCCATGTACTTCGCGGCGCGCCACACGGAGACGGACTGCGTGAAGAAGCGCGGGCGCCGCGGCTATTTGTTCATCACCGGGGACGAGCCGCCGAACCCCGCGGTTTCCCGCACGCAGGTGAAACAGCTGATCGGAGACGAGCTGGACGCCGACATTCCCATTGCGCAGATCATCGAGGAGACTCAGCGCTCCTATGAACCGTTCTATCTGATCCCGGATCCGGGACGCGCACGCGCCGTGGAGCGGGCCTGGCGGGATCTGCTGGGAGATCGCGTGATCGTGATGGAGCAGCCGGATCACACCAGCTACGTCGCCGCCGGCCTCGTTTCCTTGCTGGAAGGTTCCTCGGCCTCGCTCGGCGAGCTGATGCAGCGCTTCGCCGAAGCCGGGCTGGCGCCCGAGGTGGGCGCTGCGGTGGCGCGCGCGCTGACGCCGTTCGCCGCCAGCATCGTGCGGGATGGCGCGGCCGAGCCGCCCCTCGGAAGCGCAGCCTTGCCGGGAGGCACCGGGCCGAGCGGCTACCAGCGGTGAGCCTCGAAGCCTGGATCGTCGTCGACCTGGGGTTCGGCGACGCGGGCAAGGGGACGATCACGGACTTCCTCGTGCGCGAGCGCGGGGCCGAGTGGGTCGTGCGCTTCAACGGCGGCGCGCAGGCGGGACACAACGTGGTGACCGACGACGGTCGCCATCACACGTTCTCGCAGCTCGGTGCGGGCAGCTTCGTGCCCGGCGTGCGGAGCTACCTGGGGCCGGATTTCGTGCTGCACCCGGGGGCCCTGCTGGAAGAGGCGCGCGCCCTCGCGCGGGTGGGCATCCCAGACGCCTTCGAGCGCCTGTACGTCGATGACGGCGCGCTCTTGGTGAGCCCGTTTCAAGGTGCCGCGACGCGGCTCCGGGAGCTCGGCCGGGGCGATGGGCGTCACGGAACCACGGGCGTCGGCATCGGGGAGGCCGTCATGGACGCCCGCGCGGGGCGCGGGCTTCGCGCCGCAGACATCCATCGGCCCCGCGTGCTGGCC
Source organism: Polyangiaceae bacterium (assembly GCA_020633235.1). Classification (NCBI taxonomy): domain Bacteria; kingdom Pseudomonadati; phylum Myxococcota; order Polyangiales; family Polyangiaceae; species Polyangiaceae bacterium. Next base: position 970,110 of record JACKEA010000001.1, read on the forward strand.
GACGCGCTCCGGGCCCAGCTCCAGCACGTGCGGACCGAGCTCGCGTTCACGCGTGCGCTCGGCGATCCGCGGGCGGCGGAAGAGTGGCGCCTGCTGGACGACTCCGACGCGGTGGAACGCACCGTGCTGCTCTGGCGCGAAGTGGCGGCGCGCCTTCGCGTGCTACCCCGCGACGCGGCGCGACGGCTGTGGTCCGACGCGCGCTCCGTGGTGTTCGAAGGCGCCCAGGGCGTGCTGCTGGACCAAGACGCCGGCTTTCACCCGCACACCACCTGGGGAGACTGCACGACGCGGGGCGCAAGAGCGCTGTTGCAAGGGACGGGGGCTTCGGTCACGAGCGTCGGCGTCACCCGCGCCTACGCCACTCGTCACGGCGAAGGTCCGCTGCCCACCGAGGACGAGGTCGAACGGCCGGAGCCCCACAACGAAAGCGACGGCTGGCAGGGTGCCTTCCGTAGCGGGCCCCTCGATCTCGTGTTGCTCCGGACCGCGCTGCGCGACGCGGGAGGGGTGGACGCGCTCGCGCTGACGCACTTGGACGCCGTGCCGGAGGAAGTGCCGCTCTGCGATCGGTACCGCGGGGGCCTGACGGCGCTCGACGCGTCGTTCCGCACGCGGCTCGCGCGGGAGGGCGTCGTGCCGGAGCTGGAAATGGTGCCGCGGGACGAGCTGATTCCGCAGCTCGAGGCGCGGGTCCGACTGCCCGTCGTCATTTCCGGCCACGGGCCGGCTGCGTCGCACAAGCGTTGGTCGCGTGGTTCCGCGGCGGACCAACAGAAGCTGCCCATCGGCTAGCCTTGCGCGCCTCTGCCGGGCCTGCGATCTTGCGAGGCATGAAGGTGCGTCGGCTCTTGGGTTCCTTGGTGCTCGTGGCGCTCGGCGCCGCGGTGGGCTGCAGCAGCGATGGCGGCGGAGGTGGAAGCACGCCGGCAGAGACGCCCGGACAGAAGCTGTGTCAGTCCATCAATTCTTACGTGAACAGCTGCAGCTCCGCGAGCACTTGCGACCAGGCGCTGGTGGCGGATTGCGCTGCCGTGGTGGATCTCTTGAGCGAGCCGTACTTGAACGCCGTCCGGGCCTGCATCGACGGCGGCGGTTCGCCGGCGAGCTGCATGGCCAGCGCCTTCTCGGGCCTCACGCCTTCGGCGGCGCAGCAGAGCTTCGCCAGCTCCTTCTGCAACGACTGCGCGGGCGGCTTGATCCCGGGTTGCGAGGGCGTGTTCTTCGATTCGTCGAGCTCGGTTCCGGACGAGCTCAAGGTTGCCGGCGCGCTGGTCTTGCCGATGAGTGACAGCCTGGTGAGCGAGCTCGAGACGCAGTGCGCGAAGGCGAACCCGCTGACGTGCACCGCGCAGTTCTCGAGCTGCGTGCAGCAGGTGATCGCCAGCCGTGCGGTCCCCACGGAAACCGCGAAGTGTCTGATCGACAGTCTGATCAACGGCGACACGAGCGGCGGGGGATGCGGCACGGGCGGCAGTGGTGGCGGCGCGGGGACCGGCGGCGGCGCGGGGACCGGGGGCTTCGCCGGAACGGGGGGAACCGCGGGCACCGGCGGCTTTGCCGGAACCGGCGGCGGCGCGGGGACCGGGGGCACTGCCGGAACTGGCGGCACGGCGGGCACCGGGGGCACCGCCGGTACCGGGGGAACTGGGGGCAGCACTGGCTGCTTCGACGCCGGCTACGAGCCAAACGAGGACGTCGCCAACGCGTCCTATCTCGGCAGCATGACCGATTGCGACGGCACCGGTCAGTCCATCAGCGCGGGTATCGACGGCGCTGCCGACGTGGACTGGTACAAGTTCACCGGCACCGACACCTTCGGCTGCGTCGTGGATCCCACCGCAACGGCCACCGGCTCGGTGAACGTGTGCATGTACGCCGAGTGCAACGGGCTCAGCCTGAGCTGCGATTCCGGCTCACCCTCCACGGAGGGTGGTCTTCAGGGCTGTTGCGACACCGCGACCGGAACGGCAAAGCTATCCATCAACTGCTCGGGCTCCAGCGACAACGCGACCGTGTACGTGAAGGTCACGGCTCCCAACGTGACGCAGTGCACCCCCTACAGCGTGAGCACGCATTACTGATCACGGTGTGTGCCGCGAAAGTGGCACGCTACCGAGAAAAGCCCTGAAAAAGCGGCTGGCATGCCAGGTGCACAGGCGTTGGGCATGACTTTCCGGACGCTTGGGCCCATCGCGCTGGTTTCCTTCTTCGCCGTCGCTTGCGGCGGCGTCACCGACGCCGGTCTGCATGGCGGCAGCGGAGGCGCTGCGGGCCAGGGCACGGGAGGCGGGGCAGGGCAGGGCACGGGAGGCGGCGGGACCGGGGCGACGGCGGGCACGGGCGGGGCCACGGGTGGAACCGGCGGCGGAACCTCTGCCTGTCCAGCGGCGCTTCCCGTGAATGGCTCGGCGTGCTCGGCGGAAGGGCTGTCCTGCAGCTACGGCGAATGCTGCCCGACCTTCGCCCAGTGCCAGCAGGGCAAGTGGCAGGTCGCCGCGGCACCCTGCGCGGCACCCATCTGTCCCGATCAGCCGCCCCAGGCGGGCGAGGCTTGCAGCTGCATGGGCGGTCTCTCCTGCGACTACGAGGTGTGCGAGAACGGCGTGCAGACGAAGAAGCACTTCGACTGCGATGGCAAGAGCTGGCAAGGCTCCGCGGCCTCCAACGGCCAGCCCTGCGCGGGCACCGCCTGCGGCGAAAAGGTGTGCGCCAGCGGTCAGGTGTGCGTGCAGACGTTTCAGGGCTTCGGCGTGACCTTCGCCTGCGAGGACAACCCCTGCCAGGGACAGCCGCTGTCGTGCAGCTGCGCCGCCAGCTTGTGCAAGGGCAACGAGCTGGTGTGCGACGGCGTTTTCGCGCCGAACGTCCTCAGCTGTAGCTGTCCCGTGTGCGCCTGATACCCTCGCGCGATGACGAGTTTGGAGGTGGGCCTCGCTGGGGCCTTTGCCGACGGCACGCCTGGAAGCTTCTGCCGTGACGACGTGTTGTTCCACGTGGTGAATGCAGTGGCGGACGGGCTCGGCCTGGACGACTACGAGGTGCACGAGCCGATGCGGGCGGAGTGGCCGCTCTCCTACCCTTTGGAGCAGGAGAGCGGTGAGCTGGTGATGATGGCGCGCTCCGACGACGTCGGCGGACCGCTGCCGGAGGCGGACGCGACGCGGATCCTCGCGAGGGTGGCGGAGCTCGGCCCGAGCGCGGAGCTCTCGGGCCCCGTGTCGCTGCTCTTGCCCATGTCTCGCGCGGTCATCGTTCCGGCACCGGCCCTCGCCGGGCACTTCGATTTTTCGCCCGACCATCCGCTTCAGGGCGCGGCCTATTTCAGCGTGATCGACGTGCTGGAGCTCTTGGAAAAGCTCGTTGCCGCGGACCCCGCGGGGGCGGGGCGCGTGCTTCCGTTCCTGGAGCTGTGTCGAGAGGAGCGCGTGGCCCTGAGCTTTCGTCAGTAGCCGAAGCGCACGGCGGCGACGAGCACGCCCACGAGCACCGCGAAGATCCCCAGGCTCAAGAGCGCGCTGGACACGAAGTAGGGGTACACCAGCATCAGCGCGCCGGCGGCCAGGTGGGGGACCCGGGCCATGCGTTTCCCGTACACCACGAGCACGCACCCCACGCACCCGATGAACAGGGCGGACAGCATCAATCTGCGTAGCACTAGCGGAGTGTCACGTCGATGCGGCTCACTTCACCATTGCGAACTGCACGGGCATGCCGCGCCGGCACCGACTTGCCGTTCACCTTGAAGCTCCGCCCGTTGCGGTAGCTCAGCGTGAAGCCCTTGGGCTTGGCGCCCGTACGACCGAAGGTGTTCTTGCGCTTCTCGTTCTCGTAGACGACCAGCGTGCGGCCCAAGAATTTGAAAGCGAAGCTGTTCTCCGGAATGGTGAGCTCCGTCCAGCCGTCTCTGGGATCGAAGTACTCGCGTCGGGTTTCTTCCGTGGTGAAGAGCCAACCTGGTAGGCGCGGCTCCAGGGCCAGCTCCAGCTTGCCTTGGCGATCCAGCGTGAACGGGGCTTCTCCGGCCACCGCCAGCACCCACATGTGCAGGTACTCGCAGGTGATGCCGGACAGGCGCGGTTGGAAGGCGCGGCCGTGGAGCCGCGGATCCGCGTAGGCACTGGATACGATGAACGACGCGCCTTCCAGCGTGCTGCGGCCGTACACCGCGGGATCCATGAACGGGATCAGCGCCCGCTCGGCGTCCTTCCAGAACTCGTCGCACAAGCCGGCGCGCAGCACCTCCAAGAGGTACTTGTATTCCATGTGCAGGTAGATCGATTCGTTCTCGATCCAGCCGCGGGGGTAGGCTCCCACCGCACGGCCGAGCTCCGGGGATTCCCCGCGCATGTTCTCGCAGCTCTTGTACATCTTCAGCTTGCGATCGTAGAGCGGCGAGCGAATCACGGCGTCGTACACGCTCTTGGCCTCGTCTCTGCGGTGCTTCATCCAGTGCACCGCTCCTTCCAGGAACAGCTTGACGGGGCGCTGCTGGAAGTAGTGCGGTACCACCGTGGGGTGCCCCAGGTGGTTCTTGTCGCCGGTGGGCTCGTAGTCCGTCACGTCGTTCACGAAATAGGTGTATGGAACGCCGTTCTTGGCCACCACCTTCGCCTTGTTCTTGCCGGTAAAGATGCGGTCCAGCATGTCCCGGGCGGTGCTCAGAAAGGTGCACAGCTCGCGTATGGGAACGCGCACCTCGTTGCCGCTCACGCCCAGGCGCGTCCGCTCGCGATATGCCTCCTTGATGCGGTTCGCTTCGTCGTAGTAGCCGAGGCTCGCGTGCTTGGAGCGCGCGCCGAGGCGGGTCTTCAGCACCGGCTCCAGATCCCGCATGAAGTCCACCAGCTCTTCGAACAGCGGCAGCGCGCGGGTGCGGGCGTTCTTGACCTTGCCGAGCCATCCGAGCAAGAGGTGCACGGTGCGCGCGAGCTCCAGAGTCTCGCTCAACCCGGAGCCGAACAGCCCCGGAAGGCCGTTCATGGAGTCGTTCCAGCCGGGCTTGCCGGCTTCCATCTCGATGCCGGTGCCCTCAGGGTCCAGCGTGGCCAGGCGATTGACCACGATGGTGAGCAGCTTGCCGAGCAGCGAGGTCCGGTAGATCTCTCCCTGCCCGTAGCCGGCGCGCACGGCGTAGCGGTGCTCCGCGCGGGCCGCGATGATGGCCGCCTTCTCCGCGTCGCGCTTCACGGCTCCGTAGCTCCGGATCTTGCCGCCCACGTTCACCGCGCGCTGGCTGCGCGGCACGATCACGTCCGGATCATCGAAGAACCCGTAGCGTGAGGCGCCGCACAGGAGGTCGTCGAGGCGGTCTGGATAGACCATCAGCAGCACCTCGAGCAGATCCACGTTGTAGTGCCAGTGGTCCACCCAGAAACCCTCGTGCAACCCGCCCACCTCGTTCTCTTCGGAGAACGCCAGCACTTCGTCGAGCGTCGCGGTGCGCCGCTCCGGCTCGAGACCCGTCAAGTCCTCGAGGCGCATCACCAGCTCTCCCGGCGAATAGCCCTCCTGCATCCAGGAAAGCAGCTCGCTCCGCGCTCGCGCGTCATCCACGCGTTTGTCCGCCCATGCCTCTGCCGCCGCGTGGTCCGTGATGCGATAGGACAGGCCCAAGACCTCCAGCGGGTTGTAGCCGTCGAGCTGAATCAACCCCAAGAAGGTGCGCAGGTTCACGTCCTCCGTTTCCGGAAAGAACCACGCGTCGGTGCGTCGGTTCTGGAGCACGCTGCGGTAGTGTCCCGTCCCCTGCGACAGGTAAGTCGGTTCCAACACGAAGAAGTGGTAGTCGCGTTCGAGGTCACCGTTCTGGCGGGAGTAGACGTACACGGAGCTCTTGCCGCTCTGACACTCGAACGTCTCCGGCATTCCGCCGCGGATGACGTTGTCCAAGAAGTCCTGCCGGGAGTACGCATCCAGCTCCGGCGAGGACGAGACGGTAAACGCGTGGTCCGCTATCTCCTCGATGATCCGCCGGTTCTCCTCCCGCTTCTTGTCCAAGAAGCTCGGGTGGCGAGCCTTGGCGATCAGCGCATCCAGGTCCATGTCCCGAGCCGCGTAGCCGAAGACGCTGGCCAGCGTGATTTCTCCGCCCGGTTCCAGCGTGCGGGTCTCGGCGTGCATCGCCGCTGGCGTCTTGTTCTCCCAGTACTGCGGCTGTGAGAGCACGCCGCGCGCGCCCCCTTGGGCGAAGCGGGCGGGGTGCTCCACGTTGAAGGGCTCACCGAACAGCACCTCGGGGTCCACGATCAGGCCCTTGGAATCGTCGTGCCCCACGCGCAGGTAGAAGTGTCCGGCCTCGAGCAGACCCACCTGCTCGCTGTCGTCGGCGGTTTGCTTGAGGCGGTAGATGGCGGCGCCGCCGCGCTCGACGACGCCCATCATTCCTTCGATGTGCCGCGGGATGCCCTTGATGCGCGCGCGGTCCAGACCGAACGGCAAGATGCGCACGAGGCCGTCCACGTAGTCCAGACGAACGGACTTCTTCTTGGTGTTCTTGATGCGAAGCACGCGCACCAGACCGGCGACGCGCAGGTTCGGCAAGCCGAAGTAGCTCACCTCCACGTCCAGCCCGGTGGTCGGGTCGTGCTCGAACAGGGTGAGCTCTCCGGGCGCGATGTCCATCGTCTGCTGTACGCGGGCGGAGGCGTCGCGCGAGAACGGCTCGTGTACGCTCTTGTCGCCGACGCGAAGGAAGGTACGAAACCCTTCGCGGTCGATGCGCATGCACGCTTGGTTGAAGGACTGGAATTCCAGGATCTGCCCGTCTTTGTCGCGCACGCCGAAGGACGCGATGGCCTGCCCCCGATTCACGTAGAAGCACCACGTGGGGATGCCCCACTTGCCGGCGATGCCTGGGAGGAAGCTCGAGAACGGCTCCGCGTGGTTGTAGCCTTCCACGCGGAAGTGGCTCGTGTTCGGATCGAGGTGGAGCTTCGGTGCGGCCATCCCCCTGGTTCTAACGTGCCTATCCAGCAAATGGGTAGGTCGTTCGACGAGGAAACCTCGGTGGCTCTATCATCGCCGGATGTCGGAGTTCGAAGACTTCGTGCCCCAGGTGGACGACCTCTTGCCGCTGTTGGCATCCTTCGATCTCGAGCGTCCGAGTCGAGAAGAGCGCGTCATCGCGCTTCTGGTGGTGGGCAAGGGCGTCGCCCGCAAGTCCTGGGTCGATGACGTGGAGGTGAGTGAGCGGCTGTTTCGCCGCTTGATGAAGAACCAGATGCCCGATGGCGATCTCGCGGCGACGGAAACAAAGACCTTTGCGCTCTTGCACGAGTCCTCCCGCTCCGCCTCGGTCGGGCGTTGCAGCGAGTGTTGGTACGATCGCGGCCGCGTGCTGTGCCCGGTGTGTGGTGGCAGCGGCCTGATCCCAGTCGGAGACGGTACGATTTCGTGCAACTGCGACCGCGGCAAGCTCACCTGCGGCCACTGTGACGGCACCGGCAAGGCGCTGAAGGTGAAGGTCGTGTACTACGAGGACGCGGTCCAGACGTTCGGTCACGTGTTCGCGCCCGAGCTGGAGGCCCAGTTCCGCGAGCGCGTGCAGAAGTTCCTTCGCGCCCGCGCGTTCTTGCCGGAAGTGTTGCAGTTCTCTCTCGACGAAGAACTGGACCCTGGGGACGCCTATCGCGGTCGCGTCACCGCCGGCTACCATCGCGGGCACCGCGTGGGGCGCGGCGTCGAGCTCGCGAAGCAGTACCTCGGTCGCCTCGAGCGCTTGCCGTCGGTTGCTGCGATCTCGCACCGCGCTTGGACCTGGCCCATGCTCAGCATGCGCTGGACTTCGGGCTACGTCGCCGTCGCCGTGTGCGACGAGGACGGCAAGCCACAGCTTTTGTGACGCGAGGGCATGTGGGTGTCGGTCCGCCGCGGACACACCCCGGTGAGCCGGTGCGATTTTGCTAAGCTCGGGGTATGGCGAGGCGAATCGTCGCGGCGCTCGCGCTGGTCGTCGCGATCACGGCGTGCAGCAACTCCGGCTCGGACGACGCGGGCGGGAGTCATAGCGTCACGGCCAAGAGCTGCAACGGCGAGGCGACCCACACGGGAGACGCGACCTACTACGACTTCGCTGACGGCTCCGGGAACTGCGGCTTCGATCCTACCCCCAACGACCTGATGGTCGGCGCCATGAACCAGACCGACTACGCGGGCTCGAACGCCTGCGGTTCCTGCGCGCATCTGGTCGGCCCCGAGGGCGAGATCACGATTCGCATCGTGGATCGCTGTCCCGAGTGCAAGCCCGGTGACATCGACTTGAGCCCCGACGCCTTCGCCAAGATCGCGGCGATCGAAAAGGGTCGCGTGGACATCTCCTGGCGCTACGTTCCGTGCAGCGTCTCCGGGCCGATTCGCTATCGCTTCAAGGAAGGCAGCAACCAGTGGTGGACCGCGCTCCAGATCCGGAACCACCGCGCCGCCATCGCAAGCCTCGAGGTGGACAAGGGCAACGGCTTCCAACAGGTGCCGCGAGAGACTTACAATTACTTCGTGGACGCCTCCGGCATGGGCCCCGGCCCCTACACCTTCCGCGTCACCGACGTGTACGGACACCAGCTGGTGGACACGCAGATCCCCCACAAAGAAGCGCAAGAAGTCCCGGGCGCCGCTCAGTTTCCTGCGTGTGACTAACCGGCCAGACGTCGCAGTACGTCGTGCGCCCGCACCAGGCCGAGCACTCGTCCGTCGTCGCCGCGCACCACGACGTTCGTGGCTCCTTCTTCGCAGAACAGGCTTACCAACGCCGAGAGCGGTGCGTCGCCGCGCACGGTGAAGATCCCGGAGCGCGCCACGTGGCGCGCGGACAGGGCGGTCATGCGCTCGCCGAAGCGCTGGGCGGTGCGGAGCACGTCGCAGGCCGAGCACAGCGCGAAAGGTTGTGCATCCCTGTCCACGAGGATGGCGAGGTCGGCGCCTCGGTCCGCGAGCACGTTCGCCAGCTCGGCCAAGGGCACGTCGCCCGACACGACGGGCACGTCCGGGTCCGCCAGTACGGCGGCCACGGTGTCCCCTTGGACGACCGGCGCCCGACGAGGGACCACCGCTGGTTCAGGCCGAAATCCCCGCGGCCGTCCCAGCGCAAGCAGCGACGACAGCGCGCGATCCTCGGCCTGACCCAGGATCAGCTCGGTGTCGCAGGTGGGGCAGTGAAACGCCACCTCGACGTCGTCCACGCCGCGGGCATCGATGCCGACGTGGGCGATGCGGATCCGGGGGTGGCGCGCTTCCACCACGCGCTCGGCGCTTTGCCCCCATGTTGCGGAGCTCGTCATTTGCGCCATGAGGCTCTCCTTCTCGGGGAGAACCCGCCGACCGAGCGCGGCATTCCGCCCGCGACCGCGGGAGTCGGGTGCGACCCCGCGCGTCGCACCCACCATCTTGATATTCGGCAACTATTGCGCCTTCCAGCGACGCTGCACCTGGCCCAATGTGTGCAGAGGTATCGCCTCGTGCGACAACCTCGGTCCTCCCCCCACTCCCTGGTCCTGCTCGCCGCCGCCTGTCTGCTCGCAGCCTGTACCGGCACCATCAGTGACCCTGGTGGCAGCGACAACGGCGGCAGCGGTGTTCCGGGCGGCTCCGTCGGTCAGAGCTCTCAGGCGGTTGGCGTCTCGTCCCCCATCCGTCGTCTGACGCGGGTCGAGTACGACAACACCGTGAGGGATCTGCTCGGCGACGACACTCATCCGGCGCAAGCATTTCCCGCCGACGAGAAGGCGCTGGGCATCGCCATGGGCGGGACCGTCTCGGCGCTGCTCGCGGAGCGCTACCAAGAGGCGGCGGAGGGCGTCGCTGGTCGCGCCGTGAAGGACCTGAGCACGCTCTTGCCGTGCGATCCCGCGACCCTCGGCGAGGACGCGTGCGCAAAGAAGTTCATCGACGGGTTCGCCAGTCGGGCCTACCGGCGCCCCCTGGACAGTGACGAGAGCGCGCGCCTGGTCGCGGTGTACGATAACATCAAGAAGGACTTCGACTTCAAGACGGCCATCGAAGTCGTCATACGCGCGGTCCTGCAGTCTCCGAACTTCCTCTACGTCGTGGAGTTCGGCGACGGTGACGCCACCAGCACCAAGGTTCCGCTCACCACCTGGGAGTTGGCGTCGCGCCTGAGCTATTTCTTGTGGGGCTCGATGCCGGACGAGACGCTCTTCACTGCGGCAGAGACGGGTGAGCTGTCGGACCCGGGGGCGCTGGAAGCTCAGGCGCGGCGCATGCTGAAGGATCCGCGAGCAGCCGACGCCGTTCGCGAGTTCCACGAGCAGTGGCTGGAGCTGGAGAGCTTGGACACCGTCAGCAAGGACTCGTCCTACTATCCGAGCTTCGACGATTCCCTCCGCCAGTCGATGAAGACCGAGGCGGAGACGTTCTTCGAGCGGGTGGTGTTGGACGATGGCCACCTCGACACGCTGCTCACGGCGCCCTTCAGCTACGTGAACCAGCAAATGGCGGACTTTTATGGGGTGTCGGCGCCCGCCAAGGCCTGGTCCAAGGTCACCCTCGACTCCACCCACCGGGCGGGCCTCCTGACCCTGCCAGCGCTACTGGCGACGCACGCGAAGCCGAACCAGAGCTCGCCGGTGTATCGCGGCAAGTTCGTGCGCGAGGCGCTCCTGTGCCAGCCCCTGCCACCGCCCCCTCCCAACGTTGCCATCGTGCCACCGGACCCCGACCCCAACGCGACGACCAAACAACAATTCGAACAACACTCCAAGGATCCGTCCTGCGCATCGTGCCACCAGTTGATGGATCCCATCGGCTTCGGCTTCGAGCACTACGACGGTATCGGTCGCTACCGCGAGAAGGACGGCAAGTTCATCGTAGATGCGAAGGGCGAGTTGTTCCAGACCCAGGACGTGGACGGGCCCTTCGACGGTGCCGTGGAGCTGGCGGAGCGCCTGTCCCAGAGCGAACAGGTTCGCGACTGCGTGGCCCGTCACTGGCTGCGCTTCGCGCTGAAGCGGGGTGAGTCCGGCGACGAGAGCTCGCTTTCTCTCGCCGAGAAGAAGTTCAAGGCTTCCGACTACGACATCCGGGAGCTGTTGGTCTCCATCGTGCTGACGCACGGTTTCCGCTACCGAAGGAGCGCGCCATGAGGCACAGCCGACGTAACTTCCTGCGCGGTGCTGCGGCTGGGGCCGCGGTTCTCACGCTGCCGTTCCTGCGGTCGATGAAAGCGCGAGGCGCCACCGGCGAATTCCCCAAGCGGTTGATCGTGATGTTCTCCGCCAACGGCACCATTCACGAGAACTGGGCGCCGACAGGCACCGAGACGGACTTTCAGCTCAGCACGATCCTTTCCCCGCTGGCCGACTTCAAGGACAAGCTCCTGATCCTGGACGGTGTGGACATGGCCAGCACCGCCAGCGGACCGGGCGATGGCCATCAAAAGGGCATGGGCCACATGCTCACCGCCACCGACCTCATGCCGGGCCCCTTCGAGGGCGGCGGCAACAGCGGCACGGCAGGCTGGGCGGGGGGCATCAGCATCGACCAGAAGATCGCCCAACATCTGGGGGTGGAGTCCCTGGACCTCGGGGTGCAGGTGAACGGCAAGAACGTATGGACGCGCATGAGCTACGACGGCGCCGACAAGCCGCGGGACCCGCGTGTCGACCCTTACGGTGTGTATGACGACATCTTCGGCAACCTGACGGCGGACCCTGCGGAGCTCGCCAAGCAGCGGGCCCTCCGCAAGAGCGCGATCGACTTCGTGAAGGACGACATCGCCAAGCTCGAGGCGCGCATGCCCGCCGCCGACAAACCGAAGCTCGAGGCCCACCTGGACGCAGTTCGCAGCGTGGAGAAGAAGCTCGACCCGAAGGGCCAGCTCGGCGGCTACTGCGCTCCGGTCACGCTGGGCGACAAGATCGATCCCACTGCGGCCAAGAACTACCCCATGGTGGGCGAGCTGATGATGGACTTGCTGGTGATGGCGATGGCCTGCGACACCACGCGGGTGGCCGGCCTGCAGTGGTCCAAGAGCGTGAGCGGCGTGCTCATGGATTGGCTGGGGGTCGACGTGGGCCACCATGAGCTGTCTCACAAGGGCGACAGCGACAGCGACGCCATCAGCAAGATCACCAAGATCAACACCTGGTACGCCAAGCAGCTCGCCTACCTGCTCGGCAAGCTCGACGCCATCCCCGAAGGCGAGGGGACGCTGCTCGACAACACCGTGGTGCTGTGGTGCAACGAGCTCGGCCGCGGCAACTCCCACACCCGCAAGAAGATCCCCTGGGTCCTGGCAGGCAGCGCGGGCGGCCACTTCAAGACCGGCCGCTACCTGCAGTTCGAGGACGGAACGCCGCACAACAAGCTGCACGTCTCGCTCCAGAACGCTTTCGGCATCGACAGCGACAGCTTCGGGAACACCCAGTTCGGCACGGGCCCGCTCCCCGGTCTCGTCTGACGGCGCGGGTCCATGGTAGAAGCGGCGGGCTTGTCGCTTCGATTTTCAGGGCTCGTCGCCTTCGCGCTCGCTCTCGTCTCCGGCCCCGTGAGAGCCGAAGAAGGGCACCACCACCCCGTGGTGTGGGTCGGGCTCCATCTCGAGCAGGACCTCGCGTTCGCCTCCGGCACGGACGTGTGCACCAAGGACAGTCAGCTGAACGAGGGCTTCGCCTGCTTCAGATCTTCGGGGTCGCAGTATCACGGCACCCCTAGAGTCGGCGTGCGGGACAACGTGGACTCGGGCTTGCTGGTTGCCACCACACGCATGCTCCTCTCCGGGGACTACGCCCTCTCGGATTCGGTCACGCTGGGGGCACGGGCCGGCTACGTCCTGCGCGGCGGAGGACCCACGCCGGATGGCGGCAAGCCCTTCATTCCCTACCATCTGGAGGGCAGGGCATCGCTCTGGCTCCTGGGGCAGTCCTACGGGGACGCGGGCATCCAGCCGTTCCTGTTCGCCGGCGGTGGCTTGGCTCAGGTGGATGGCTCCCTCGAAGTGGTGGTGGCGGAAGATGCGAACGCGCCCCCGCCGCCGAACCAACCGGACAATCCTCCGACCCAAACCCTGGACGTGTACAAGAAGGCGGGCTCTGGTTTCGCCAAGGTGGGCGTGGGCGCCTACACCGCCATCGGAGAGCATCACGGCGCGGTGCTGGAGCTGGGAGCCATGCAGCTGTTTCCCTCCTCCGGAACCGCCATCGCGCTCTCCTTGGGATACGTGCTCGGCGTCTGACGGCTACTGAGTATCGGGGCGCGGGACCTCGGCCGCGGCGGCACAAGCGTCGGCGTCCACGGCGTTTCTGAGCCAGCTCACGATGCAGCGGTCGCCGTCCGAGCCGGCCGGCAGGCGCGTGCCGCCCTTGTGGTGCTCCGCTCCGCGGCCCTTGCGGATCAGAGACAAGCGCTCCGGCTCGCGACCGCCGGACAGCACCACCTGGGCCATCTTCTCCGGCTCCAACATCACCACCGCTTGATACGTGGCTTCGTACTCTTCCGCGGTCGTGGCACCGGTGCCGCTCACTTCGTTGATGCGGAGCCCGTTGTACCCGTAGATGCGTAGATTGCGGCTCGAGTCCCCGTGGCAGTCGAGCGAGCCGCAGTGCGCATGCAGCACGTCGGCCACCTGTGGAAACGAGTCCCGCGGCGGGGCCGCGATGGGGTAGGTCTCGTCTGCGGGTGGGCCGGAGCAGGCCACCGGTACCACGGCCAGAGCCAGCAGCGCGACGAAGGCGACGCGCGTCATGGGCAGCCGCTCCCGGGGAGGTCCAGGCCCATGGGGGCGAAATAGATGTGACCGGTGGATTCCGCTCCGGCCGGGTCCGAGTGGCACGCCGCACAGGAGCCGTCGCGGTAGATCGGTGTGCTCATGTCCAGCGGCACGCCGCCGAATTCCACCGTGGTCCACACCGGAAACGTCGGGTCGTAGTCCGTGTCTTGCACGTAGAAGTTCCCTGCGCAGTTGGTTCCGGTGAAGGTCTTCTTCCCCTTCGCGTCCACGAAGCGAACGATGGCGTTGGCCATCGGCTCTTTGGTTTCCGCGTAGCGGTACACCGTCCCTGCCAAGCTGAACACCATGTTTCCCGGGCCGTTTCCGTCGTGACACAGCACGCACGGCTGCCCCGGGCGGTGCAGCGGGCCCGCTGGCACGCCGCCTTGCTCGGGGCCGAGCGCGTCGATAGCGTCGTCCCGTGCTGGATCTCCGCAGCCGGCGAGCATGGCGAGCGCGAGCAGCAAGAAGCGACGAGGCGGCATCAGAACGTCGCCTCCAGCTGCAGGGCGCTGAACAAGGACAGCCGTTGGTCGATGAACAGCGCCTGGTGGTACTGCGTGATGGTGGCGTCCGTGATGAGAATGAGCGCCAGGTTGGACGGATCCGCGCCGCCGCCGATGTTCCAGTGGCCACCGGCGCCGAAGGAGCCCGCGGAGAGCGGGCCGAGCTCTCGGTCCCCCGTTCTCAGCGCAGGGACTCTCAGGGTGCCATCGGCATCCATGCTGCCCTCGTATGCGAGCTTCCAGAACGAGACGCCGTTCTGGAAGTGTGCGCGAAACTCAGGCCAGATCCACAAGCGGCGGGAGAGATCGAACACCAGCTTGAGGTCCGTGGTGCTGGCGCGCATTCCCCAGCTGTCACCGTACAAGCGCTCGAAGAGGATGAAGGTCGTGTCCGCCAGGCGTTGCGCCAGCCGTCCGGAGACGGCGTAGCGCTGGCGGTCCGTGGGCAAGCGCTCCGCGACTCTGCCGGGCAGCCGGAGCGCATTGACGGTCGCGATGGATGCGCCAACCGGCACGCGATCCACCACGTCTGGAGCGAACAGCGGCACGTAGCGGTAGGGCTTCTCCTGGTTGCCGACCTCGAAGATGGCGTCCACATCCCCCGTGATCACGGTCTCGCGGTCCAACAGCAGCAGCACTTCGCCGGTGACGGTGTGCCGGTCGAGCTCCAGGGAGTAGACGGAAAACGGCGTGTCGCTGCGTCCGGCGGTGTCGTGGGAGTAGCTGTAGCCGAGCTTCGGCGTGACCGTTTTGCCCGCCAGATCTGCAGTGATCGCGCCGCCGCCGGAGAGCGAGAGGTAGTCCGGCTCGCGGGAGACTCCCCCGGACACGGAAGCTCCCCAGGTGCTGGGCTTGTACTGCGCGTGGAGCGTGCCGGCGTGGCGAACCTCGTGCCACTTGCCGCTGGCGGTGGAGACGATGTCGACGCTGGCCGCCGACACGATGTCGACGAGGTAGCTGCCGCCGGCGGACCAACCATCGAGGGGAGAGCGAATCGTCGCCGCCACGGACGGCGAGACCACGCTCACGGAGTCCGTGTCTGCGTAGGTCGCGACCTCGCCCTTGACGTCCGTCGAAACGTTCGACTGCTGGGCGGAGCCGGGCGTGGCGACGGCCAGCAGCGCCGAGAGCACGACGAAGAAAGGGAGCCGTTGCATCGAAGCGCGTCAGTTACACCCGCAACCGGATGCCACGCCGATCTGTCCGCCCGTTGCACCCTCTTGCACGGCCCGCACGTGATCCAGTCCGGCACTGGTGCCGTCTTCCGGGTTCATCGTCGGATGAGCCAGACGACCGCGCTCATAGGCGGCCACGTGGGAGCAGGCGGAGCTGCCCAGCGCGAGCAGCGTTATGGCGACGAGGCGTTGGACGTTGACCGGCACGGTGATCCGGCGCAGTCTACACCGCCAACGGGGATTTGCTTTCGTGCGAGTTGCAGGGTTTTTCACGGCGCTCATCTTGATGGGCTGCGGGTCCGTTTCAGACGGTGATCCCGCGTTCTGGGCTCCGAGTCAGGACCTCGGCGGCCCCTCCCTCGGCCAAGGCGGCGAACCCGGCACCGGAGGAGTGGCAGGGGACCCCGGTCTCGGCGGGGCGCCCGGTGGTGGCGGCAGCAGCGCGGCCGGCGGTGCTCCCTCCGGAGGCGGTGCGCCTTCCGGCGGCGGCGCTCCGAGCGGTGGTGGTGCTCCTGGGGGTGGCGGCGCTCCGGGGGGTGGCGGCTCCACCAGCACGACCGGCTGCCAACTCCACTTCGACGTCACCACGGTGACCTACCACGGCAAGTACTCGCCGAAGAACATCGGCGCGATCTGGATCCAGACGCCCCAGGGCAAGTTCATCAAGTCCCTCAACGTGTGGGGCAAGACCCGGCGGCTCCACCTCGTCAAGTGGAACGGCCTTTCGGGCGGCAACACCGTGGACGCGATCACCGCGGCGACGGCGACCAGCCACGGACCGCACGGCGCGGACTGGGACTGCACCGACGTGAACCACCAGCTGGTCCCCGATGGTACGTATCAAGTCGGTCTCGAGATCACCGAAGAGGACTCCGCGTTCCTGATCTGGCCCGCAGGTCCCACGATCACCGTCGACTTCGTGAAGGGCTCGGGCCCCGTTTCGCTGTCGCCGCCCAACGCGCCGAACTTCGTCGGCATGTCGTTGACGGTCAACTGACTCAGGCGCCGAACTCGCGCAGGTTCTGCTCCAGCGTGTCGCGGATGTACTGAATCGAACGGCCCCGGAGTGCGCGCTTGCTGGCGGCAAAGGCCGCGCCCCCGAGGGCGGAGAGCCGTCGCGCCTGCTCCAGCGCCGCGGGTACCACCACCTCCGGTGCCACCACCTCGTCCAAGTAGCCCGCCGATACGGCGTCCATCGGGGAATACTGCTGCGCCGTGAGGGTGGCCTCCGTGAGCTTGGCGGGTGCCAGTCGGTCTCGCGCCATCTCGAGCGCCAGGATGGGCAATGGCATGCCAATCGCCACTTCGTTCAGGCCGATCTTGAAGTCTCCCATCGCACCGATGCGCAGGTCACCGGTGAGCACGAGCAGCGCTCCTCCCGCCAGGGCGTGCCCCGTGCACGCGATGACCAGCGGGTTTGCGTGTGCGTACGCCGCGAGCAGCACGTCCGCGCCGCGAGTGACGAGCTCCCGAGCCTGTGCCGGTCCCGCCATCATGTGCTTGAGATCGAACCCCGCGCAGAACCGTCCCGCGCGGCCGATGAGCACCGTGCTCTTCGCCTCGGCGGCGCTCCGTGCGAGCCCCTCGGTGAGCGCGTCCAGCATGGTGAAGCTCAAGGCGTTCGCCTTGCCGTCGTCCATGCGAAGCACCGCCACGTCGTCCTGAAGCTCGAAGCTGACCGGGCTGTCACTCATGCGCTGGAGCTACCAGATCGGCGCCGTCGCGAACAGCCTGCCGGGCGTCGTCGTACAGCCGCCGCGTCGCTGGAGGGACCCCGCCGCCGGCCACCACGGGCTCGAGCAAGCGCACGGCTTCGGCAGGGTGGCCTCCTTTCAGTCGAGCCAGTGCCAAGTCATGGGTGAGCTCCATCTTGATGTCGGGGCGGCGCGAAACCTCGAGGGCCGCCTCGAAGGCGTCCGCCGCGCGGTCCCACTCGGAAAGCTCCAATCGCGACACACCCAGGTTCTGGAGCGCCGCATTTAGATCGACGTAGGCGAGCACGCCCGGCCGCGGCGTGATGGCGGCCTCGTACTCCCGCGCCGCGGAGGAGAAGTCGCGGGCCTCACGGGCGCTCTCGCCCAGGTAGAAGTGAGCCTCACGGCAGGCCGGCTCTGCCTCCACTTCCGGTCGCCACAGGGCCACGTCGTTCTGGTAGCGCCGGCCATCGCGCCAGGACATGGCCGCGAGCGCGACCACGACCACCAGCACGACCTTGGCGTGGCGTGCGAGGGCTCGCGCAACGAGCATGCAAGCGAAGGCGCAAGCGACGTACAAGTAGTGTGGCGACCACCAGCGCAAGGTCGGAACCAGTTGTAGTGACGGCAACAGCGCGAGGGTCATCAGCAACGCCACGAGCCCCTTCTGCGCGACGAGCCACACCAAGCCCACGGCGATCAGCAGGCCGAAGAGCGCCATCGGTGCCCAAACGCTGGTCACGGGAAACGCGTCGCAGATGTCGTTGCTCACGGGCGCGACGAACGCCAGCGCGCTTTTCGGCAGGGTGGCGAGGCGCGTGCCCACGGCTTCGGACGGCGTGAGCTGAGGAAAAGTCGCCAACCACGTAGGCGCATACAGGAGTCGCAGCACCCCCGCGGCGCTCAGCGCCGCCGCTTCGGCTCCGAGCAAGGCCTTGTCGAGCCTCTTGTAGCGGAGCTCCAGCGCGATGACGAAGAGGGGAGCGAGCGCGAACGCCGTCTCCTTGGTCAGCGCTCCCAAAAGTACGGCGGCGGCGGCCCAGACCGGACGCCCGCGGCGGTGGGCGACGACGAGGCCGAGCAAGGCGACGGTGATCATCGCTTCCGAACGGAAGGCGATGGCGCTGGCCACGAGGGAGCCGAGGGGATGCACCGCAAACAGGAGTGCTGCCACGGTGGCGCTCCCGCGCGAGAGCCCGAGGGCGCGCGCGGCGGCCAGCGTCGCCACTGCGGCGGCGGCGTGCCACAGCAAATTCTCGGCGTGAAACCAGGCCGTCGATCCGAGCAGCGCGTCGAGCGACAGGGACAGGGCGGTGATGGGGCGATAGAAACCCGTCCGCGCGAACGGTTCGGTGAACAACCGCCACCACTCGGCCGGCGGGCGAACGGCATAGCCGGTACTCAGGTGGGCGTGGTCGAGCCAAACCAAGCCTCCGCGGAGCGCGCTCATGTGCGCCGCCAGCGCAGCCACGGCGACCCACGCCACGCGCACCGGGCGCTTCGCCGTCGCGAGGGGTCCGTTCACGGAGCCGGAAGCTCAGTCTTTGACGATGTCGAACTCGTCGACGGTCTGATTGTCCACCGTCTTGAAGTAGCCGTGGGCCTTCTTGGCGTCGCCCCCAACGTTGAAGTCGACGAACAAGGCGCCGTACTTCGCGTTTTGATTGGAGGTGTAGATGAAGCCCCATTCCTGCTTGCAGCCGTAGGGGTAGCTGGCGGGCAGACACAGGAGCTGCGGCCGGATGCTCTGTCCGCCCAGGCCAGACACGAAGGCGAACGTCCGTCCGGGTCCGACGCACAAGGCCTTGGGATCCGAGCAGCTCGAATCCACCGTCTGATTCTGCATGTTGCTCAGGGTCTTGGTGCGCTCGTAGGAATGCTCGTGGCCGGTAGCAATGATGCCGCCCAACTTGCGACAGTTCTCGTAAACGTCCCACCCCATCTCGTCGCCCTTGCCGCCCACCTGCATCTGCTTCTGGTTCTTGTGCCAGCTGCAGATCTTCCAGATGTGATCGTCACCGGTGAGCTGATCGTTGAGGTAGTTTGCGTACTGCGTGTTCTT
The DNA here is from genome assembly GCA_020633235.1 of Polyangiaceae bacterium. Classification (NCBI taxonomy): domain Bacteria; kingdom Pseudomonadati; phylum Myxococcota; order Polyangiales; family Polyangiaceae; species Polyangiaceae bacterium. Next base: position 989,267 of record JACKEA010000001.1, read on the forward strand.
GCCGTCCTCGCCGACGAACACCACCTTCAGCCCGCGATACTCGATGGCGTACTTCTGATCTGACAGATCCGGGTCGTCCGGGGTGACGTTGTTGTCCGCCATGCGCTGCTTGATGTGCGTGACGTAGCCCGACCACGAGCCGGCGTCGTGATTGCCCACGGAAGCGAAATACGGGTACTTGGCGCCCAGGGTGTCGGTGATGGCCTGGAAGAAACCGTCGGGGTCGTTGCTGTAGTCGAAGTCGCCCTGGTGCAGGACGAAGTCGGCCTTCTCCGCCTTGATGAGCGCGAGCACGGACTTGAAATTCGCGCCCTCGCCGCTGTCGCCGATGAACGCGACGCGCAGGTTCGGATCCGTGGCAATGCCGGAGGCCCCACCGTTGCCCGCGCTGCCGCCGCCGCCTCCGGCGCCGCTCGCTCCGCCCGTGGCGGAGCTGCCGCCGCTGCCGGCACTGGCTCCCGCGCCCGCGGTGCCGCCCGTTCCGCCGCTGCTGCCTCCGCTGCTGCCGCCGCTTCCGGACGTTCCAGCGGTGGCGCCGGAGCCGGCCGACCCGCCGGAGCCGGCGTCGTCGTCGGAGCCGCAGGCCGCGGTCATGAACAAGGAAAGTCCCAAGGCCGCCACCGGGGCGAGCCACTCCAGCCGAACCATGACGGAAGTTTCGCCGCGTGTAGGGGGGAGCGCCAGTGCAAACGGGTCAGGGCAAGCGAAACACCGCAAAGTCGAGCCAACTCTCGACGAAATCCGGAGGACGCTTCTTGCCTTTGCCGAGCTCCTGTCGCGTGGCACTCCCCCAAACCACGTATTTCGCGTCCAGCCGAGAGAAGCTCCCGGGTTCCACCTCGACGCTACTGCCCGCGTGCTCGAAGCGAACGCGATAGTCGTGCCGGACGCGGTCGCCTTCGGGCTGCGCCATGCGTTCCGCGCCGCGCGTGACGCTGAAGTCCTTCGCCTTCGAGCTGCTACTGCCGACCTCGAACACCAGCTCCCCCTCGGGGCTGCGCGCCACCACGTGATGACGCCGGTTCGGGCCGCCCCCATGGGCCAGTATCTCGAGTACCAGCGCGTCCCCCGCAGCCACCGGCGACGGCAGCTCCGGAGGGGTGGAGAGCTGCAGTACGCGACCGCCGTCCAGCTGGAAGGTCAGCCGCTCCGCTTCGCGCGAGACTCCCTTCACGGTGACCTGGATGCTCTTGCCGGCGGAGGGCGCGCGGGTCACCCGCACGTTGCCGCCCATCGCAGCGAAGTCCGGGCCCGGAGTCGGCTTCGCCTCGACGGCGGGCTCCGTGAGCGACGCCGTTTCCGGCTCGGGTCCGAGCACCGGCAAGAAGACGTTGCCCTGGAGCTCCAGCACCGACCGCTCCCGGGCGCTTGTAAACACGAACAGCCAGCGCTGTCCCGCGTGCACGGCGCCTTCCAGCTCTGCGCGATACGCGGCCAGCACCTTTCCGTTCTCCCGCACGCGGGTCACTGCTGCGTCGCGCTCTGGAGCCAGCCAATGACGCTCGAACTCGAGGTTCAGCCCCGGCACGCGAGCGCTCCAGCGCATGTCCTGGCCGCGGGAGCCGCCCTCGAAGAACTCCGAGGTCGGTACCGGCTTGCCGTCGGCAGTGAGCTCGACGTTGGGCGCAACCCAGCGGGCGTCGCCGATTGCGCCGACGAGGGCCAAGCGTTGCCGCGCCGGGTCCCCGCGGCAGCCATCGAGCTCGAAGGCAGACAGCCAGCCACCGTCGCCGCCCAGCTTCACGCCGTGTCCCGCGGTCGTGATGCAAGCGCCCGTCGTGTCGATGACCGTGAGCTCCGGAGCGGGTGAAAGCTCCTCGCGATCGGCGACCTCCAGGGATTTTCCGGGCCCTACGAGCTCGGGCCTTCCGCGTTGGGTCGGCGCGGAGGCCGCGGGCCCCAGCACCACGAAGGTGCGGCCCACGGCGTCCACCACCCGGTACACCGAACCCGACGGCGGCAGCGGCGGTGGCGCGGCCACGCGCTTCGCCGGGCCGGCGCCGCACGACAGCATGACGCAGGCGCCCAGGATGGCGAGCGTTCGAGTCATGTGCCGTAGTCGCGGAGCATCTTCTTGAGCTCGATCTGGTGTCGCTCCTCTTGCCCGATCATGGTGCGAGCGAACTCCTCCAGGTAGATGCTGGAGCTTTCCACGGTGGCCAAGAGCTCCTTGTAGCGATGCACGGCCTCGAGCTCGTGGTTCAGGCTCTCCGTCAAGATGGCTCGGATGCTGTGCTCGTTGCTCTCCGCAATGGGACCGATGTGCATCGAGGGGTGACCCTCGAGTCCGGTCAGCAGCTCTCCCGCTTGTTGCGCGTGCAGCAGCGATTCCTGAGCCTGCAGTTTGAGGAAGTCCACGATTGGAATGCGGTTGGGACCGCTGACCATCAGCGCATAGTGCGTGTAGCGCACCACGCCGGCGAGCTCGTGCTCCAGAATGGTATTCAGGATTGCAATGGTCTTCTCGACGTCCAGATCACGCAGGGGCATGCGCAGAGTTAGAGGCCCCGCGGTCGGGGGGTCAAGCGTCGGGGCTCGCTTGGTCCGCCACAAAGCCGTACTCTCCCAGGGGTGAAGAGGGCCCGGCGAGTCATGGCCATCGTGACCACTCTGGCGGGGCTGTACGCTGCGCTGTGCGCGGCGGCCTATTTCGGTCAGCGGAAGATCTTGTTCCCTGCACCGGTCACCGGGGACAGCCCGGTGATGGACGGCGCCCGCATGACCGAGACCACGAGCTCCGCCGGCCGGACGGTCTACATCTTCCACTCCCCGGCCCCCAAGGGCGGCCCCACGGTGGTGCACTTCCACGGCAATGGCGAGGAGCTCGCGGATCTCGTGCCGCTGGCCTGGGCATTTCGACGCGCCGGGATTGGCTTCTTCGCAGCCGAGTACCCCGGCTATGGCCGCGCCAAGGCCTACGAGGCGACCGAAGACAACCTCTACACCGACGCCGAGGCAGCGCTCTGGCACCTCCACAACACGTTGGGGGTGTCTCCGGAGGACGTGGTGCTGGAGGGGCAGTCGCTGGGGTCGGGGGTGGCCACGGAAATGGCCCGGCGCGGCCACGGGGTGCGCCTGGTCTTGATCTCGCCGTTCACCTCGGTGGTCGACATGGCGTCACGGATGATGCCAATCTTGCCCGTGGGCTTCTTGGTACGGGATCGCTTCGAGAACGCAGAAAAGGCGCCCGGCGTGACGATTCCGGTACTGATCGTTCATGGTAGCGCAGATGAGGTCGTTCCCGTGAGCATGGGAAACCGTCTGGGCCAGCTCTTCCCCAACGCCACCACCTACGTCGTGGAGGGGGGGCACCACAACGACCTGTTCGTCAAGGACGGCCGGCTCATCGTCGACCACATTGCGACCTTCGTGAAAGGCGAATACGTCACTGGTTGACGCTCGGAGCTCCACCCTTGAGACTCACGCTCCCGCCCCCTTCTGCAGTTTTATCGCGGGTTCACGCTTCGGCGGATCCCGCGGTGCAACGCGCCGTGCGCGCGATCTTGGACTCCAGTCGCAGTCTGGAGCCTGCGGATCCGTTCGCTGGGGCGCATCTCAACATCGCCAACGCCCTGGGGGAGGAGCGGGACGCGAGCGAGCTGCTCGAGTATTGGCGTTCGCGTGCGCCCGGCAATCCCCGTGGCGACATGCGCTACCGTTGGGAGCTCAGTCATCGGCGCGGGGTGCGCATGCCGCCCTACGCCGAGGCCGAGAGCGAGTGGATCGCGTGGCGGGCGGCGGAACGTCCGCTGCTCGAGCGTGAACCCTTCGAGTTCGAGCAACGCTTGGCGACGCCCATCGTGCTGACCGAGAACGCGGAGCTTCTGGCGGCAGTCGCGGAAGGGGGCAGCGATCTGGCACGAGATCTGCTGGCTGAAGCGGCTCCCGTGCTACGGCGAGACTTTGCCGGATTCGTCCAGGCCCTCGACCCCTGGCAAGACACGTTCGCGTTGTGGTGCGTGACCCGCCGGCTGCGTTCCCTGGCCCTGTTGCATCCGCTGGCGGTGGCGATCGCCACCTGCTACTCGGCGACGCTGAGCGAAGCCCCGGGGCCGGTGCTCGGCATCCGTTTCCCGTTCCACCGCTTGCCGTTGGTGTCCGCCAGCGCGCAGCTCGCGTCGTCCCTGCTCTCCCTCGGCATGGAGCTCGATCTCGTCGCTGACCTGGTCGACTTCGTGGCGGCGGCGCGTCTCGAGTCCGGTGGCTGGGGAGACGCCAGCCAGGATGCCGACGTGCTCACCACGTTGGTTGCCGCGGACCTCATGGTCCGAATCGATCCATCGTTCGACTTCGAGCCCAGCCGCAAGCTCTTGGAGCGAATGCTGGGCGGTGACGACTTGTGGCGAGCGGTGGGCCCCGAGGCGCCGTGGCTCTCCGCGGAGGTGGTCACGCTGCTGGTCGCCGCTCGGCAGCCCTTCGCCCTGCGCTTTCGCTGGCCCTACCTGCCGCCGGCGAACCGGGATCACAAGACTCGCCTGCCGTTCTTCGCCTATTTCGCGGAGCTCGCGCGTCTGTTCTCGGCACTACCCGGCCTCCAGGACGCCCCCGTCGATCTCGGCTTCATCGATTTGGTCGGCTTCCGCGCCTTCAACAACGCCTACGGTCAGGATCGCGGCGACGAAGTGCTGCGCGCCTTCGCCGAGGAGCTGGAAGGTATCGATGCCGTACGCGCCATCCGCGATGGCGGCGACGAGTTCATCCTGGTCGCAGCGCCGGAGCGTCGGGGGCTCAAAGCCGAGCTGGAGGCGTTTCGCCGGGACTGGCCGGCCCGCTTCCGGGAGCGCTTCGGTGAGGACGTGCCGCCCGTGGCGCCGCGCATCCTGATCGGTCGCGCCCACGGCGCCGGCCTGGTGAGCGCCCGGGAAGAGCTCGGGCGGCGCATCACCACCCTCAAGCACGCGGAGACCGGACCCGAGGGCATCCTGGTGGACGCCGGCGACGTGGGCTGAGACTCAGTTCACCGCCAACAGCGGCGGGACGTCCGGCTCGCCGGACCGTTCTCCCGTCACCCGCACCAGCCAGTCGATGTGGGCGCGAATCACTTGCTCGATCTTCCGTCCGGGCGTGCGCGCCATCACCGGCTCCCAGCTCGACAGCCGCGGCTTGCCGGCGTTGCCGACCAGCAGCGTGGGCATCCCGCTCACGGGGTCCGTCTCGTACACGAAGAAGGTGTGATAGTGCGGGACGTTGTAGTGGTCCCAGGGGGCGAAGCCGTGGATCACGACGATGGAACCCGCTGGGTAGTCGTCGGCGTCGCGCACCAGCGCGTCGTAGAAGCGGCGCTTGAACAGATACGGAATCCGGCGGCGCTCGGGCACCGTGTGCACCTCGAACATGTCCGGGTGCTCCTGGGCGAACCTCAGGAAAACCGGGACTTGTCGGCGATTTCCCGAGATCAGCAGGTCGAAGTCCAACCGCCCCACGTGCCGGCCCGGGGGCTCGCCGCGGGGTCGGAAGTAGGTTCCGGCGGCGCGCTCCAACGTTTCTGTGACGAAGTCGATGCAAACCTGCGGTGGCCGCGCAGCCCCGACATCATCGAAAACCGGATAGCGATCGAAATTGAAGCTGTAGGAATCGTCCCCCCGTAGATAGGCGGACAACCACGTTCCGCGCAGGTGCCCATCTTGCTGGCCCCATTCGTTCTTGGGCTCGTCGAAGGGGACCTCGGCGCGCACCTGCGCCAGCATTTCGGCGCGCAACGCACCGAGGGCTCGCTCACGTGCAAGCGCTCGCCGTTTGCTTTGCGAGAGGCCGGGCGGGGCGGCAAGCTCGCAGCTCAGAGTGAGCTTCGCGCCGTCGCTCTCGAGCACGCTGTCGACCCACACGCCATCGTAACGAAGTGTCGCCAGCAGTCCTTCGCTCGTACGCCTTTGGATGCGGGCGCGATCGAAGCCGAGCCGATGCGCGAGGCTCCGCAAGTCTCGATGCAGGGGAGGCGGCGGCGTCGAGTCTGCGACGCCCACGCGGTCGAACAACAGAAGGCGGGCGGGCTTTCCGCGATCGGGCCCGTCCAGGTAGCGGTACCCGCTACCGACTCGCTTCGCGTGCAGCAGCGCGCCGCCGCGCTCGATCCAGAGCCCTGCGTCGCGGAACAAGAGGCCGAGCTCCACCCTGTCCCACAGCGCCCAGGCCACGTCGGCGCGATCGGCGTACAGGTAGCCCTCGGTGAGCAGCACGCTTCGTGCGAGCTCTGGGCTGGCGGCGAAGCGCGGCTTCCAGTGGTCGAGCAAATCCCAGGGGAACCGGCTTCCGTTCAGGCGCCTTCGGTAGGCGCGCACGATCGGATCCGTGCCGGCGTAGCGCGGCGCACGCACGAACACGACGGGCTCCCCCTTGGCGCGCGCCAGGGCCCGCATGCGATCGAGCGCCGGCGTGCCGCCCAGATCCGGAAGCGCCAGCAGACGGTCGCGCTTCGTGGTGCAGCTCACCGGCGGCGTGATCGTGGGCAGTGTCACGTGTTTGGCCGCGCGCAGGGTGGGAGCAGCCTCCGGACCGGCACAGCCGGTCACCAGCAGCATCGCAGCGAGCGTTCGTAACAGCACGGAGTCCATATTGAAATTGACACGTGCTCGCGCGCCCCGCAAAGCGACGGACTTCCTTCGTGGGCGATCGAGTGCCACCCTCGGGGTCATGCGTTGGCTCTTCACCATCGCAGCGCTCGTCGTGACGACGGCGGCTCACGCGACCAATCCGCTGGTCGTGTTCCCCGAGCGGCCGGAACGGCTGAGGGCCGTGCACTACGCGAAGCTCGACAAGAAAGCGTGCCTCGCCGAGCTCGAGGCGCGGGGTATCGACGCGATTCCGGGTCCGCCGGTACCGACCATCGATGCCCCAGTGCGGCTGCCCGCAAAGGTGCTGGGCATGCGCTACGAGTTCGCGCACCCCACCGCGCACGTGGAGAAGAAGGGGCCGGTGCTCGATTGCCGGCTGCTCCTCGCTCTCGGAGATCTGGCCATCATCGCGAAGGATCGGGGTTTCGTCGCCATTCGCTACAACAGCATTCATCGCGGGCGCTGGGCGCGATCGCCGGGACAGCGGCATGCGGCGGGAGTGGCCATCGACATCGTCTCGCTCCAGAAGCGCGATGGCAGCGAGCTCGTCATCAAGCGGGATTTCCACGGACATGGAATCGGCTCCAAGACCTGCGGTAAGGACGCACCCAAGCCCCAGGAGCCGGAGGCCAAGGAGCTTCGGCAGCTGGTCTGCGCCGTGGACCGCGCGAAGAGCTTCAACCTGCTTTTGACGCCGCACTACAATCGTGACCACGACAATCACTTCCACTTCGAGGTTCGTCGGCACATTCGCTGGTTTTTGACCCAGTAATCCCGTGGACGGCGGCCGGCTTTCGAGCTAAAGCGGCCCCCATGAGCGGGCATTCCAAGTGGGCGACGATCAAGCGCAAGAAGGGCGCCCTCGACGCCAAGCGCGGCAAGCTGTTCACCAAGCTGATCCGCGAGATCGTGACGGCGGCGCGCATCGCCGGCGGTGACGTGGACGGCAACCCCCGTCTGCGCAAGGCCGTGAACGAAGCCAAGGGGCAGCAGATGCCCGCCGACACCATCAAGCGTGCAATTCAGCGCGGAACGGGCGAGATCGACGGCGCCAACTACGACGAGGTCCTGTACGAAGGTACGGGCCCCTCCGGCACGTTGTTCCTGGTGGAGGGCATGACCGACAACCGGAACCGCACCGTGGCGGAGCTCCGCAAGATCTTCGAGAAGCACAACGGTACCCTGGGCACCTCCGGGACCGCGGGCTGGGCTTTCGATCACCTCGGCACCATCACGCTCGAGAAGACCGTGAGCGAGGAAAAGCTGATGGAAGCCGCTCTCGAAGCCGGCGCGGAGGACTACCGGGACGAGGAAGACGTGTGGGTCGTGTACACGCCCATGGAGCAGCTCTACGAGGTGACCAGCGGCCTGGAGAAAGCCGGCATTCCCATCACCGAGAGCAAGGTCGCCTACGTGCCCAAGAACAAGAAGCAGGTCGAAGGGCGGGACGCGGAAGTGTGCATGAACATGGTGGAAGCGCTGGACGACCACGATGACGTGCAGGGCGTGTATGCGGACTTCGAGCTGTCCGACGAAGAGCTCGCGCGTATTTCGGGCGACGAGTAGTTTCCGCGGCGGACCGACAACGGAAGCCGGCAGCCTCTTTCACGTATCGACCACGCAGTCTTGTTGTTGGCTCGGCGCGATGCCCGTCGCGGCATCACATGCCCGGCCAGTGGAACTGCACGGCCGAGAAATACGTGAAGGCCATGTGGCTCAGGGCCACCGGGGCGAGACGCTTGAGGAGCGACGCTTCGAAGCTCCACACCATGCCGGCGCCCAGCGCGGCCACGGGCAACAGGGGATTGAGGCCCGCGACGGGATCCCGCAACGTGTAGGCGGTGGGCAGCAGGGTGACCGCGTAGAGCAGCGTGGCCAGCATCCAACCGCGGCGGTTGCCCACGCGCCGCTCGAGCTCCCCGAGGACGTAGCCGCGCCACACCAGCTCTTCGAGCACCGGAATGCCGAGGAGCAACGCCGTCAGCGCGCTCGACTTCTGCAGCGCGTCCGTGTTGCCCACTTGTAGGTAGATGCGGAACAGCCACGCCTGCTGGGGCGTGCCGGCGGGCGCCATCGCCGAGCGCGCGACCCAGGACGCGACCAGCAACGCGCCCACGGTGATGACGCCGATGGAAATGTCGCCCCAGCGGGGAGTGATGCGCTCGGTGAGCGTGCCCTCTTCCCACATGCGGTACATGCCGAAGCCGGCTGCCAGCACGTAGGGCACCGCGAGGAACGCCCAAAACTGCCAACTGCCCGCGATCCCGGGGCGGAAAGCCAGGGCGTTGGCTGCGGAGAGCAGCACGACGACGAGTGCGACGGGGGCCATGTCAGGAGTTTTCGAAGCGATCGAGCACCCAATCCAGGATGCGATCCGCGAGCTCGATCTTGGAAAGGCGCGGCAACGGCTCGACGCTCTTCTTGGTGACGAGGGTGATGCGATTGTCGTCGCGCCCGAAGGAGTCGTCCGCGTGGTTGGCCACCACTACGTCCGCGCGCTTCTGGGCGAGCTTGCCGCGGGCGTACTCCACGACCTTCGCGTCCGAGTCCGTCTCCACGGCGAAGCCCACCAAGATGGGCCGCGCTGATTGCTTCCGCGCCAGACCGACCTCCGACAGGATGTCGGGGTTTTGCACCAGCTCGAGCTGCGCTTCCTTGGCCGTTCTCTTGATTTTCGCGGCGCGAGTCTCCGCGGGACGGTAATCGCCGACGGCCGCCGCCATGATCAGCGCGTCGGCGTGCGAGAGGTCGGGGCCCAGCGCCTGCCACACGGCGCCGCGCATCGCGATGGCGCTGCGCACGTCCACGCGCTGGGCGCCATAGGGCGTGGGTAGGTTCACGGGGCCGGCGACGAGCGTCACTCGCGCGCCCCGGGCGGCGGCTCGCTCTGCGATGGCGAAGCCCATCTTTCCGCTGGAGCGATTGGACAAGAACCGCACGGGATCCAGATCCTCCACCGTGGGACCGGCGGTGACGACGAGGTGCCGGCCCGACAGGTCTCGGGGGGAGAGCTTGAGCACTGCGGCTGCAGCGATTTCCTCCGGCTCCGCCATGCGGCCCACGCCACTGTCGCCGGAGGCCACTTCACCGTGGACGGGGCCCACCCGCTCGATGCGACCATCCGCCTCGAGCACCGCGACGTTGCGCTGCGTCGCGGGGTGACTCCACATGGCGGGATGCATCGCGGGAGCCACCAACACGGGGCACGTCGCGCACAGCACCGTCGCGGTCAGCAAATCGTCGGCGCGGCCGCGGGCGAAGCGCGCGAGCACGTCCGCCGTGGCCGGCGCGATCACCACGAGATCCGCCTCGGCCGCCAGCTCCACGTGACGCTCGCCCACCATGCTCGGGGAGAACATCTCGCTCTCCACGGGGTTCTCGGTGAGGCCGGCGAAGGTCGCCGCACCTACGAACTCTGCCCCGCTGCGGGTGAGGATCACCCGCACGTGTGCGCCCTGCTTGATCAGCAGGCGCGCGAGGAGCACGGCCTTGTACGCCGCGACGCTGCCGGTGACGCCCAGCACCACCCGCTTGCCCGTGAGCCCCCCGCGGTGAGAGCCGTCCGGGGGTCGGGTCGGCGGATGGGAGCGCGGAGCTTGGCTCTCGGTCATCGAGGGGCGAGCCTAGCGTGGGCCGGGCCCGAGACGTAGCGGTTTCCGGGCTCGAAGAAGCGCCAAGGCTTCAGCTTCCAGTCCTCTGCGTAGTCGATGCCGATCCGCGGCGAGCGCGCCACCCGGATCTTCGGAGCATCGAGCAAATACAGGGGACCTTGCGTCAGATCCTCGCCGTATGCGCTGGCGTCGATCCCGAGGGCGCGACACAGCTTTCCCGGGCCGTTGCACAGCTCGACGCGATCGGCCGACATGTTGCGACGCTTCGCCATCAGCTCGAGGCCCCCGATGGGCTCGAGGGCACGGACGAGCACGGCGTGCGGCTGCCCCACCTTGCCGGTGACCACGTTGAAATTCCAATGCATGCCGTACACGAAGAACACGTAGACGTGGCCTGCAGGTCCGAACATCGCTTCCGTGCGTCGGGTCCTGCGTCCGCCGTAGCTGTGGGCGGCCCGGTCCTCGGGGCCGCGGTAGGCCTCGGCCTCGACGATCCTGCCCGCCGTGACGCCTTCGGGGGTCTCGTGCACCAGGATCTTCCCCATCAGCTGGCGGGCGACGGTGAGCACCGGCCGAGCGAAGAAATCTCGGTCCAATCGGGCTCCCTGAGGCGATTTAGGCCACTTCTTGGGCATCCTCACCAGGCGATTACCAGAGCCCAAGCTCATCTGATAGGCTTTGGGTTCGCATGCACGCGGCCGAGGCAGCCCAGCAGGCTCCCCGCATCGTCGGGCGCTACGCCATCTATGGGGAAGTTGCCGCAGGAGGCATGGCCACCGTCCACTTTGGCCGCCTCGTGGGTCAGGTGGGCTTCAGCCGCACGGTGGCGATCAAGCGCCTCCACCCGCAGTTCGCCAAGGACCCGGACTTCGTCACCATGTTCATCGACGAAGCGCGGCTGGCCGCCCGCATCCAGCACCCCAACGTGGTGCCCACGCTGGACGTGGTGGCCCTGGAAGACGAGCTGTTCCTGGTCATGGAGTACGTCCAGGGCGAGGCTCTTTCCAAGCTGATCCGGGCGGCGCGGCGTCGCCAGGAGACGATGCCGCCCCCCGTCGCCCTCAGCATCATGGCGGGCGCCTTGCACGGCCTGCACGCCGCCCACGAGGCCAAGAGCGAGCGCGGAACGCCGCTCAACATCGTGCATCGCGATATCAGCCCGCAGAACATCCTGGTGGGGACCGACGGCGTGGCGCGGGTGCTGGACTTCGGCGTGGCCAAGGCCGCCATGCGCGCGACGTCGACCCGCGATGGCCAGATGAAGGGCAAGGTCAGCTACATGGCGCCGGAGCAGATGCGCGGGCGCGGCGTGGACCGCCGCACCGACATCTTCGCCGCTGGCATCGTGCTGTGGGAGGCGCTGACCGGTCGTCGTCTGTTCGACGGCAACGACCCGGGGGAGGTCCTCGCCAAGCTGCTCGAAGATCCGATCCCGTTGCCCTCCAGCGTGGAACCGAGCTTGCCGCAGAAGCTCGACGCAGTGGTCATGAAGGCGTTGGAGCGGGACGTGAGCCTCCGCTACGCCACCGCTCGCGATTTCGCGACCGCGCTCGAGGAAGTGTCTCGCCCCGCGTTTCCCCGGGAGGTCGGGGAGTGGGTGGAAACCGTCGGAGGCGACGCGCTTTCTCGACGCGCGGAGCAGGTCGCGGAAATCGAGAGCGTTTCCAGCCACGTCGGGCCGCAGGTGCACTCGCCGCCGGACTCACTCCCGGTGGCTGAGGTCACGAGCCAGGTGACGTCGCCGTCCGAGGTGCGCCACTCGATGGTGAGCCAACCGTCCCACGCCAGCGTCCCTTCGGCGGTGGCGCCGGCTCCGAAGCGCGGGCCGTTGATCGCGGTGCTCTTGGGGGTCGCGGCGGCGCTTGGGATCGCCTTCGTGGTGCTGCTGGTGGCGTTGGTGGGACGCCAGCGTTCGCCCAGCGTCGAGGCGGTGAGCACCGGAGCTGCGCCGTCGCCCCCGCCAGTTCAGACCATGGCCCCAGCCGTTCCGCCCCAACCCGCGGTGTCGGAGGTCGCGAGCGCACCGGAGCCGGTGGCCGCACCCAGCGCCAGTGCGCCCGTGGCCAAGCCAAAGCTCGGCACCACCGCCAAGGTGGTCCCCAGAGCCACCAGCAAGCCGGCGACCAAGCCTACGACGGCGCCCACGCCGCCAAAACCCGCGAGCAACTGCAATCCGCCGTACACCGTCGACAAGAACGGTATCAAGCGGCCCAAGCCCGAGTGCCTGTGAGCTATGCTCTGCTCGATGGTGCGTCGTCTTTCCGTATCCGCAGCTATTGGCGTCCTTCTGTTCTCGTCCGTGGCACTGGCCGACCAGAAGGAAGAGTGCGTTACGGCCTACACCAAGGCGCAGGAGCTCCGTAGCGACGCGAAGCTGCGCGAAGCTCGGGAGCAGCTCCTCACCTGTGCTCAGTCGGCCTGCCCGGACTTCATCAAGCGAGACTGCAGCAAGTGGCTCGGCGAGGTGGAGGCCACGCTGCCGACGGTGGTCTTCAGCGCCAAGCTCGATGGCAAGGACCTCACGGACGTGCGGGTCCGGTCCGGCGACAAGGTGATCAGCGAATCCATCGACGGCCGTGCCGTCCCCTGGGATCCGGGCTCCGCCACCTTCGTGTTCGAGAACGACGAGCTGGGCGAGAAGGAAGTCACCCTGATCGTCAAAGAAGGCCAGAAGGCGCAGTCCGTGGAGGCGGTGTTCGAGAGCAAGACCAGCGGCGGGTCCGCGGGTGGAAGCGCCAAGCTCGATACCGGCAGCGCGGACGACAAGACCCTGGCCTACGTCCTCGGCGGCGTGGGGCTCGTGGGTCTCGGTGGCTTCGCCTACTTCGGGCTCAGTGGCAACAGCGACAAGAGCTCGCTGGCCTGCGCGGACACCAAGACCTGCACCGACGAAGACCTGGATCCCATCAAGAAGAAGTATCTGTTCGCCGACATCTCGCTGGGCGTCGGCGTGGTGTCCCTCGGCGTGGCGACCTATCTGCTGCTCTCGCCGTCGAGCAAGACCGAGCCCGCGAAGGACGACACGGCCGTCCGTTTCGACGTGGTGCCCTCGTCGCGCGGCGGCTTCGCCACCGTCAGCGGCGCCTTCTGATCAGAAACCCAGCAGGCGTCCTACCTGGAACACCAGCAGGCTCGCCCCGTAGGCGAGGGCGGTCATGTAGGTGAACAGGAACGCGGGCCAGCGCCAGCTACGCGTCTCTCGGCGCACCACGGCAAGGGTGCTCATGCACTGGCTGGCGAGGGCGAAGAACACCATCAACGAGAGCCCCACCAGGGGGGTGTAGACGGGCTTGCCATCCGCCCGGGTGTCGTGGCGGATGCGCTCCCGAAGCGGCGTGACCGCTTCGTCGCCGTCGCCCACCCCGTACACCAGACCCATGGTGCTCACGAACACCTCACGCGCCGCGAACGCTCCGATCAGCCCCACACCGATCTTCCAGTCGAAACCCAGAGGTTCGAGCGCGGGCTCGATGGCATGGCCGATGCGGCCGGCGTAGCTGTTCTTGAGCTGCTCCGAGGCTTGCGCCTTGGTCCCTTGCACCGCGGCGACGGCGGGCCTGTTCACGTTGGTGTCCGGCTCGTGCTTCGGGAAGTACAACAGCGCCCACAGCACCACGGTGCACGCCAAGATCACCGTGCCCGCTTCCCGCAAGAACACCGTTGAGCGCTCCCACATCATGCGCACCACGCTGCGCATGTTTGGAACGCGGTACGGAGGTAGCTCCAGGATCAGGGGTACCCGGCGGCCCTTGACCACGGTGCGGCCGAGCACGCCCGCCGCTATCAACGCGATGATGGTGGAGAACACGTACATGGCCACCATCAACAGGCCTTGTATGGGGATCCAGCCCATCACCCGGGTGGGTGGAAACAGCGCCCCGATGATCAGCGTGTACACCGGCAGCCGGGCGGAGCAGGTCATCAGCGGGATGACCAGCATGGTGAGCAGGCGATCTCGTCGCCGTTCCATGGTGCGCGTGGCGAGGATCGCCGGCACCGCGCAGGCAAAGCCCGAGAGCATCGGCACGAAGGCGCGCCCGTGTAGCCCGAGGGACCGCATGATGCGATCCATCAGAAAAGCTACGCGCGACATGTACCCGGAGTCTTCCAGGATGCCGATGAACAGGAACAAGAGCAGGATCTGCGGCAAGAACACCAACACGTTGCCCACGCCGCCAATGACCCCGTCCACCAAGAGGTCCCGCACGATGCCGTCGGGCAGCGTGGCCTTGGTGAGCTCCGCCAGCCACTCGAAGCCGCCTTCGATCCATCCAATCGCAGGATCCGCCCAGGAGAACAGTGCCTGGAACAGCACGAGCATGAGCAGGATGAAGAACGCGAAGCCCCACACCGGGTGCAGCAGCACTTTGTCGACCCGATCGGAAGACGCGCGCTTCTTCGGGTGACGGTCGGTCCGGCCGTAGAGGCGATCTGCGTGCGCATCCAAGAATGCGTAGCGCGACGCAATCACCTCGCGATCCAGGTCTCGGTCACCTGCGGCCTGCTGCACCTCCAGGCAACGGTCCCGAAGCTCCTCGGGCATATCGGTGAGCTCGTCGTCCGGCTCGATGCTGGTCAACGCCCACATCGCCAGCGCGCGGTCGCGCTCCACGCTGCCGCGCCACTCCTTGGGCAGCGCGTCCGCCACGCGATCCGCGTCCCGCCGCAGGGCCTCCGGATAGCGCAGGTCCACCCGGCCCCGGGGCGGGTCGGCCAGGGCCTCGAAGATCACCTCTGCGAGGGCCTTCATGCCCTTCCCGTGGCGTGCGTCCGTGCTCACGCAGGGCACCCCCAAAAGTGCGCTCAACGCTGCCGGATCCGGCGGATTGTCCGTGACCTCGTCGATCATGTTCAATGCGATGACGACCGGAACGGACAGCTCCAGGAGTTGGAGCACGAGGTACAGATTGCGGATCAACTGTCCGGCGTCCACGACCACCACCGCGAGCCGGGGCTTGGGCTCGCTACCGAAACCCAGGACGGAGTTGATGGCGATCTGCTCTTCGACGGAGCGAGCGCTCAGGGAGTATGCGCCGGGAACGTCGACCAGCTCGATCACGTCCCCCGCGCTGGAACGCAAGGTGCCGACCCGCCGCTCGACCGTGATCCCGGGGTAGTTGCCGACGCGGGCGTTTTGCCCCGTGAGTCGATTGAACAGTGTCGTCTTGCCGACGTTCGGGTTGCCGACGACGACGACCAGAGGCCGCGACGCGCGGGCGTCCGGCTCGATGACGCGGGCGGCTGCGGTCACGGTGAGCTGCTGGCGCAGTCGGTCGCGAGCTCGACGCCGCTACGGGATGCGACGTCGACCAGGTCGGATAGGGGCGCGGCGTCCACGGCGACCACACGCACACAGGCGGCCTCGGCACGCCGGATGGAAAGACTCGCGCCGCGCACCAGGAGCTCCACGGGATCCCCCAGAGGCGCGACGCTGACCAGCTCCACTCGCGTTCCCGGCACCAGCCCGAGCTCCATCAACCGGCGACGAAAGGCACGCTCACCCCCGACGTGCTGCACGGTCATGACGTCTCCGATTCGGGCTTGGGCGAGCTGCATTACGAGGGCTTCCGACTGGTAATGAAAACGACTTTCAATTTCAACTATAGTATCGGCGAGAGCGATTAGCCAGTGCTCATTTCTTAGCGCGTGCTCGGAGGCTCGGGGATCACAAACCGGCGGCGAAAGCCCGCACAAATGACCCCCGTCAACGTCGCCCCAGGCGAGCGAGGGCCGCGCTGATGCTGTCGGCCAGCACCGGGCCCGAGGTGGGCTCCGGGATCACCCGCAGCACGCTGCGCAACGCGTCCAGCATTTCCTGGGCGGAGCGGAAGCGCCGCTTCGGATCCCGCTCGAGGGCGCGGTGCACTGCCGTCGTGAGGCCCATCGGCAGCTCCGGACAGCGCGTGCTCAAGAGCGGAACGCGTCCCTCTCGCACTCGATTCAAGACCTCGACGTCCGTCGCACCGTCGTACAGCCGCCCGCCGGTGTACGCCTCCCACAGCACCACCCCCAAACTGAAGAGGTCGGACTGCGGCGTGGGGTCGTACCCCTGCGCCATCTCTGGCGCCATGTAGGACAGCTTGCCCTTTACGATGTCGGGCTGCGTGATGCGACCGCGGTCCATCGCCCGCGCCATGCCGAAATCGGCGAGCTTGGTCACGCCCACCACGTCGAGCAAGATGTTGGGTGGTGAAACGTCCCGGTGCAGCACCGGTGTGACGCGTCCGTCCGAAGTGCGCAACGTGTGTGCCGCTTCCAGCCCACGCAGCACCTCTAGCCCCATCGCTGTCACGAGCTGCCAGGGAGCTCGCTTTCCGATCTTGGCAAAGCTCCGCAGGTAGTCACCGAAATGCAGGCCTTCCACCCACTCCGTGATCAGGTAGTAGCGGCCGCCCTCGTCCAGCCCGAAGTCGTGGATTTGTACGATGTGCGGATGCCGAAGCAGCGCGCCCACCCGCGCCTCTTCGATGAACATCGCGATCACGTCGGGCAAGTCGTTCAATTGCTCGTGGACGCGCTTGAGCGCCACGGTGCTGCGCACTCCGTGCACTCCGTAGGTGAGCGCCCGCCACACCGACGCCATACCGCCTTCTCCCACCAGCTCCACCAGCGCGTACTTGCCGTCGACGATGGTTCCGGGTTGGTCCGGTAGAGACACGTGGGACGCAGGCACTTGACCGAGCTTAGCCTGGATGGCCCGCCTGCTGTTGTTGGTTCGGCGCGGTCACGCCGCGGAGAGCCGGTCAGTCGCTGCTGACGTCGGCGCTGGCGTCATCGGCCCCGTCCGTCGCGGCGTCATCGGCCCCGTCCGTCGCGGCGTCATCGGCCCCGTCCGTCGCGGCGTCATCGGCCCCGTCCGTCGCGGCGTCGACGGCCCCGTCCGTCGCGGCGTCCTTGGGCGTGATGCCCGCGTCGAGCACGGTACAGGCGCACGCCCCAAAGCCCGTGCCGTCCTGCGCGCACTGCTGCACCCCACGGCAGGCGTCGGTCTCACACGCGCGGAATTGAAGCGGCTGGCAGGCCAAGGGCTGCTCTGTGGGCGTCTCCGAAGAGCACGCCCCCACCACCGCCAGCAGGGCAAAAAGCCCCCAACGCTTCAGCACTCGGTTGCGCAGTTCGTGGAGATGCAGGTCACGTAGTTGAGCATCGTGGTCTTGCTCGCGGCGTACTGCGGGCAATACGTATCGATGCAGCTGCTGAGCTCGGAGACGGTCGTCGCCGTCGCGCAGGCCGTGCCTGCGCAGTTGAGCAGCGCCGAGCAGTTGGTGTCGTTGACGCAGGCCTCCGCCGAAGAGCAGCAGTAGCTCTGCATGCAGGCGTCACAGGTGGGATCCTGAAGCGCCACGCTGCAGGTCCCGCCGGAACCACCGGTGCCCGTGCTGCCGCAGCTGCCGCAGTTGAAGGTCGTGACCTCGTCCACGCAGTAGGTGTCCCACTCCGTGGTGCAGCAGTAAGAGTCGTTTCCGCAAACGCAGTTCATGATCGTGGAGTTGCTGCAGCCGGGGTTCAGGCTGGCCGTGCAGCAGGTTCCGCTGGAGGTACCGCCTCCCGTGCCGCCAAGACCGCCCGTGCCACCGGTGGCCCCGAAGCCCCCCGTGCCGCCCGTGGCTCCGAAGCCGCCGATTGCACCCGAACCGCCGGTTCCGGCCGTTGCGCCGGTGCCGCCGCTGCCCCCGGCTCCAAAGCCGCCGGCGTTGCCGAACCCGCCGGCGTTGCCGAAGCCTCCGGCGTTGCCGAATCCGCCGGTGTTGCCGCCGCCCGTACCCGTCGAGCAATGCGCGGAGCAGGTGTTGGCGTCACTGCCGGCGCAGGTGCAGGCCTCGTAGCAAGTCTTGCACGAGCCACAGTCGGGGTTGTGCGTACAGCCCGGCGTGCCGATGACTCCGCCGACCCCGCCGCCGCCCGACTGAGCACCCGCGCCGCCGGTGCCCAGGCCCGTGTCGTCACTGGTCGCGCAACCGCCCACCGCCGCGAGCAGCGCTATACTTCCCGAAACCAACACCAAAGCACCGAAGCGACCCATCCCGAATCCTTCCTTTCCCCCGCGGCCGACGGTATCTGCCTCCATTCCGCTGCGGCCGCAAATCCAAGCGCCATGTCCCAGCCTCTGCGTATCGTCGTCTTCGACCGAACTCAGCGAGGTCGCAGGCTTTTTCCGGGCTTGAGCAGGATCTGGAGCGCGGGTGCCCGGCTGTACCAGAGCCTCGATCGCGTGGACGAGCGCATCGCGGCCGGCAGCTGGCAGGAGGCCCTGGTTCGGGTCTTGAACCTCGAACGGCCGATCGCTGAGCTGCAGGTCTGGGCGCACGGCAAGTGGGGCGACGTGAGGCTCGGCCCGCAGGCCCTCGAGCTCGACTCCTTCCAGCGCCCGAGCTCGGAGCTTCGGCAGCTTCGCGAGCGCCTCGCCCCCGGCGCCCTGGTTTGGTTTCGCACCTGCGAGACCTTTGGCGCCCACCGCGGGCAGGCGTTCGCGTCCGTCGCCGCCGACTGGCTGGGCTGCACCGTTGCCGGGCACACGCACGTCATTGGCTACTGGCAGAGCGGCTTGCACGTGCTCGCGCCCGGAGCGAAGCCGACGTGGTCCGCCGACGAGGGACTGCTGCGCGGCACGCCGGAGCATCCGCTGCAGGCGCTACCGTCCACGCCCTTCGCGCCCAACACCGTGACCTGCCTGGAGGGCAGCATCCCGGCTCACTTCACGTAGATCGGATTCGAATAGATCCAAACGAAGGATTTCTCCGCGAGCTCGGCGTAGCTCGACAACTGCGCGAGCAAGTGACGGGGGCGGATGCGAACCTCGGCGCGGTAGGCCCCCGGCTCCGTGGTCTGGAACGCGAGGCTCTTGGAGCCCTCGTCCATCAGCTCCCAGCCCGACTCCACCGCGCGGAGCAGCCGCACGACGATCTCGGGTTTGTCCGCCTTGGGATCGAGACCCTGCACGCGCGGTGCGGTGATCCGCAGCTCGCTCCCGACCGGCACCTCGCTCCCCATCTCGCTGGTCTCGCCCGAGCTCAGTGCCACGTAGTCGAAGCCCACCGGGTACCCCAACACTTCGAAGGCTCCGTACGCCCGTCCCGCCGAAAGGCCCGCCTTCAAGTCCCGATCGTCCCAGCTGCCGTCGGCCTGGGGCTTCACCAGTACGTGATTCGAAAACCACTGCATCATCCTGCGGTAGCTGTCGATACGCTCTCCGTCAGGCAGCTCGTCCTGGAACACGTTCTGGTGACAATCCGTGCCCACGGTGGTGATGCGGTGAACGCCACGGGACAGCACCGTGCCCCACTTGTCCACGTAGCGCGCGTCTTCACTGATGATGGGCAGCAAGATCAGATCCGGATGCGGCAGCTCCTCCGGGGTCTTGAGCTTGGCGACCAGACCGATGGCGGCGCCCGCGCCGATGATCAGATTCGCGTGCAGGTTGTACATCTCGAAGCCGTCGAAAGGCAGATCGGCGAGCTGATCCACCGTCCAGTCTTCGGTGTGCTGTGCGAGGACCAGGCCCCCCGCCGCCTTGAGCTTCTGCATGGACTCCTGCGAAACGTCGCCGTAAACCGCTTCGCGTTCAGTGACGTCCGTGGACACGTGGTGCTCGAGGCCGACGGGCATGGTCGCGGTCTCGGTGCCCGCCATGATCAGCGGGGTGCGCCCATCTGGACACGCCATGCGATTCGCCGTGGGAAGTCCATCGTGCTCCACCAGGGCGTCGCCGGCGGAGGCGTCGTAGAGCAACACGTCCGGATACTCGGTCCGGGCGTAGGACTCCTTGTGATCCGAGAGCATCACGAAATCGTGCTCCGTGGTGCACACGCCGTGACGGAAGTCCGCGAGGCATGGGGCGTTGACGGCGTCGTTGGCGTCGCGGGGCTCACCATCGCAGGCGTCGTGGGAGTAGACGGAGTGCGCGTGCACCAGGCCTCTGCGATCCAGATAGCCCCGGGCGCCCGGCGCGCTCGCGGTGGGAAACACGACGCCCGATTTCCAGATCGGACCCGAGCTTGGTTCGGGCTCGTCCGACGAGCCCGAACACCCCAAGAGCAGCAAACACGAAAGGACGACGCCCGATGCCTTCACCCGCCCATCTTCCCACTTCCGGCCATCCCCGTCAGCCGATGGCAAAGGGGCCGAGGCGCCGAACTTCCATGCGTCGAGTCATGAGCTCGATGAAGCGCCGATTCCGAAACAGCACCATCACGACCATCCCGAAGTAACCCCGCGGCAGCTTCGGACTTTCTTCGAAGTGGCGG
This sequence comes from Polyangiaceae bacterium, assembly GCA_020633235.1. Classification (NCBI taxonomy): domain Bacteria; kingdom Pseudomonadati; phylum Myxococcota; order Polyangiales; family Polyangiaceae; species Polyangiaceae bacterium. The sequence goes on from JACKEA010000001.1 coordinate 1,009,673, forward strand.
AGCTTCTCGTAGGGGCGAGTGGCGTGGGCGTGGTGATCCGCGTGCCGAGAAAGTCCCACCAGGGAATACAGGGTGAACCAGGACTCGGCGTCCCAAGAATCCAGGGGTGTCACCTTGCGTCCCGCGCGCGAGAGGCCCCAGTGCTCGAAGTAGTTCACCGCCTCCAGCAGGCGAATCGCCCCGAGTGCTTGCAGCAGAAACACGACCATCGCGGCGGGACCGAACACGGCCAGCAGCGCCGCGGCCAGGGTCAGCTCGGCGACGAGCCCGTGCACGACGCGGTTCTTCAGCATGCGGCGGTCCCAAAGCCTCATGTCGGCATCTCCCAGACGCTTCTTCTCCAGAGCCAAGGCGCTGCGGAACTGCGCGGGAACGGTTCGCCGCCAGAACTGGTGGAAGGTCTCGCCGAACCGTGCGGTGGCGGGATCGTCCAACGTCCCCACGCGAACGTGGTGTCCTCGGACGTGCTCCGTGAAGAAGTGCTCGTAGCAGACCGTCACCAGCAGCAGTCGACCCAAGACCTGGAGATGTCGCTCGCGTCGATGGATGAGCTCGTGGGCGACGACGATGGCAGAGTAGCCGGAGTTCACCGAAAGGAGCACTGCGGCCACCAGAGTGTCGACGCGCAGCAGTCCCCCAAGCGCGAACATCCGCGCCATGAGCAGCAGGTTCACGACTTGAAGCGCGACCAAGAGATACAAGATGGCGTCGAAGGGCCACGCCGAAACCTGCTCCGCGGGCTGCTGCCGCGCCGGCCCGGCGCGGTTGTCGATCAAGACGGACGCGACCACGACGAGCAGCCACAGGACGGAAAGACTTGCCGGGTGAGGTCCCGTGGCGACGAAGCTCAGGGTCGATAGCGGCATGCTCAAGCACAGGAGATGACGAGCCCAGATCCGGGGCACCGACGCCGAGCCCTCGTCGCTCTTCAAGTCTATGGAAATACTCATTTTATGGACCACTCTGGCTCGCACATACGAAACCGTATGCGTAATGTCATCTTCCACATACGAGTTCGTATGTCAAGGCGTGATAAGCGAGCGCCGTGACGTCCGAAGAGCGAGCGCCCCTGAGTCGGGAGGCGGCCAAGGCCCAAACCCGCGAGGCCTTGGTCGACGCCGCCATGGCAGCGTTCGCGGAAGAAGGGCTCGACACTCCGAGTCTGGACGCCATCTGCGCTCGAGCGGGCTACACCCGAGGGGCCTTCTACGTTCACTTCAAGGATCGCGACGACTTGGTCGCGGCCGTGATGGAGCGCGTCATCGGTCAGCTGATAGAAGCCTTCGTTGCTTCCGGTGCCGCGCTCGATCTGCGCAAGACGATTCGAGGCTTCGCTGCATCCGTCGCTCAGGGAGCATTCCCCACCCCGAGCGCCGTGCTCAGCCACCAGCTGATGCAGGCGTGTGCGCGATCGTCCTACCTGCGTGAGCGCTACGCTTCGCTCCTGCGCGGTGCCATGAACCGCGTCGCGGAGGTTGCTCGTCAGGGTCAAGCCGAGGGTTCGCTTCGGAAGGACGTCGATCCCGAGCGCCTCGGTGAGCTGCTGGTCGCCATTGTCTTGGGCGTGCAGACGCTCACGGAGCTCGAGCTGCGGGTGGACGCGAGCGGCGCCGGTGCATCGCTGATTCGAATGCTCGAGACGGAGTAGCGCTCAGTCCCAGCTCGCGCGAAAGCGGACCCGCTCGACTCTCACGTCCCAGCTGTCGCCGTCGGACTCTGGCTGTTGCCACTCCAGGCGCACGCCTTTCGCGCCGGCGAGCTCCAGCGCGCGGCTCACGAAGCCGTTCGTGCTGTGTACGTACAGGCCGCTCATGGCAACGGGAATGTTCGACAGCTCCCCGTCGAATCCGCTCGGGCCGATGCGGCTCACGCTGGCCTGGCAGGGCTCGAAATACCGGTTGAAAGCCACAGGGAGCCGCGCTGCCATCAGCTCCGGGCTCGCGGTGCGCAGCATGTGGCGCGAGGTGGTTTCCGCATCGATGCGAGCGCTGGCTCTGGAGCGCGCCTCGATGAAACGCCCCACCGGAACGTGTTCCAGGTCCGCGGCCACGACGAACAGCGCCAACAGCGGCGCAGCGTCGTAGTCCCCGGCCGCCAAGAACAGCTGATCGAAGTAACTCCGGAACGGGCCGTTCCCGAGGCGCGCGAAGCACGCAGCTCTCCCTCCCGGGGTCTTGCGCTGCACGTAGTCGAGAGCGTTCGTGTACGAGAGCCCGCGGGCGCGAAATGGACTCTCGCCCACCGGAAACAGCTCGGAGCCAAGCGGCTCGAACCGCCAGATGGGCATACCGATCGCCTGACTCAGTTCGGCAGGCAGGCCATGGTCGAGCTGGGAGATGCCGAGCTCGAGCCAATGAAGCGATCCGCGGTCTGCGCGCTCGTGCCCGGGATCTTGGAGCACTCACCGTTCAGCGAGCTCTGCTTGGAGACGCAGTTCCCGCTCTGCCCGCCGTCAAGGCTGGTGCAGAAGGTGGGTGCCTTGCCGTAGCTGTCGGGGCAGACGCCTTCGCAGGCGAGGGTGCAGAAGCCTGCTTGCTGACTGCCGCCGGTGGGCGTGAACAAGTAGCAGGAGCCTTGCTGGCTGCCTTCCGAGAAGTTGCAGTCAGCGTCCGAGGCGCAGGGGTCGCCGACGAACGGCTTGGGCGGCGGCGTGATGCCATTGAGCAACGGGAAGGTGCTCGTGTCGTCCACCCGCACGAAGGTGAAGCCGTCGGCCTCCAGCTTGGAAATGATGGAGTCGAGGTGATTCACGGTGTTTTGGTGAATGTCGTGGAACAGCATGATGCCGCCGTTCTTCCGTTTCACCTCGGAGATCGCGTAGCCCTCCAGATCCCCACGGTACTGGTCGGGAACGTATTGGAAGGTGCTGGGGGCGCAGTATCCGACGCCGCCGGCGGAGGACGCGTAGCACCAGTCGCCGGTGTCGATGTGCCACCCGGTCACCGTGTAGCCGTAGTTGTGGACGAGATCGATCCCTCCGCAGCTGGCGGAGCCGAACGGGAAGCGGAAGTACTTCGGCGTGTCACCTGCGGCCAGCAAGATGTCATGGGTGTTCTTCACCTCTTGATCCACCTTCGAGATGGATTGCGTCTTGAGGTTCAGGTGGTGCTGGGAGTGATTGCCGAGGATGTGTCCTTCGGCGAGGATGCGCTGGAGCACCGCCCGCGCGGCGTCGGAGCTCACCCGCATTCCGTTCACGAAGAACGTCGCCTTGATGCCGTGCTGGGCGAGGATGTCGAGCACCGTCGGCGTAGTCTCGGGGTTGGGCCCGTCGTCGAAGGTGAGCGCGACGTGCTTTTCGAAGCCACTCTTGTCCGGAACGACCACGCCAGAGCATCCCGTGGAGTCCGCCTTGCCCATCTCCACCTGCTCGTAGGCGTCCTCCCAGGCTGCCTTGGTGTCGTCGCTCACCGTCGCGTGATCGTCGTCCGCGGGAGCACTGCATCCTGCGAGAGCCACCATCGCGACGGACAGTCCTACGGGAAGAATTCGAACAGGCTTCATAACGATTGCTCCAATGATGGCGCGGAGGCGCTGGGCCCCGGCCGGGCGCCCAGCCGCTGGGCGCACACCGCCGAGTGTATCGGAAGATTGCCCGGCCGCGTCAATCTGCCCCGATCATCCCCCGACAATGCCGCCTTTAGCGGGCGTTGGCGCAGCAGCGAACCCCGGTCTGAGGGCCGTGATAGTACTCGTCGTGGCCGGTGGTGGCGGCGATGCAGTTGTTGCGGCCGGCGAGCCACCAGCCGCCCCGGAGCGATGCTCGGTAGGGCGCGATGAACTCGTCGCGGTAGGTCCATTCGTCGACGTTGCCCACCATGTTGCGGACCCCGAACGGGCTCACGCATTCCGGCCGCGCGTCCGAGGCTACGCGAAGGTCGCGTAGCTTCCCTCGGCGCGTGAGATCCGTCAGGTCGTGGTTGCAGCGTTTCGCGTCGCGCTCGAAGCCGTACGGGTAGGGAAGCATGGCTTCCCCTTCGCAGGCGAACTGCCACTCGCTCTCGAAGCACAGGCGCTTGCCTTGGCTCTCGCAGAGCTCGCGGCTCATGGTCCACGACTGATCCACGAGCGGGAGCTTCTCCCCTTCGGGTGTGTACTCGTCGCGGTCGATGCAGAAGCGTCGATGCTCGCGCTCGCCGGCACAAATCGCCGGACGCTCGAAGACGGCGCAGCGATGATGACTCAAGAAACCGCCCGGTCCCTGGTCATCGAGGTACTTCAAGCACTTCTGCTTCACCTTTGGGCAGTACTCACCCTCCACCAGCACCATCTCCGGCGGGCAGGGAGGCTCTTCTTCCGCGCCGGCCTCCGCGGCGTCGACGCCCGCGTCTTCCGCGCCACCCTCGGCAATGTACTGAGTCCACCAGGGAACCGTTTCTCCCGACGAGTAGCAGAGCTGGGCGCCACTCTTGGCGCCACCGTTGCCAGGCTGGCTGACCGGCTCGAAGCGACACTCCATGGGCGGCGGCGCCGGCGCCAGCACCACCACGCTGGATGTAGGGCGCGCCACCGGTTTTTCCGGCTCTTCGCAGCCTGAGCCCAGGAGCGCGAGCATCGTCGCGCTCAAGCATCGTCGCCGTGTGATCATCGCCCTCGAGCCGAACCGCGGGATGGTACATCGCGCGGCGACGAGCGGGCTACTCAATGCCAGAGCAGGGACAGCTCCAAGGAGAGCGTGCGCGCGACCAGAGTTTCGCTCCGCCCCACGCCGAACGCCGCGCCCCCGGTCAAGAGAGCGCCCAGGGACCAATCGTCGGCCACGAACCCGTCCCATCCAACGAAGGCGCTGGCGCCCGCACCGGGTCGAGCGCCGCTGTCTCCCGCGGAAGTGATGGCCGGGGCGAAGCGCCCGCCGAGGTGCAGCCCCGCCTCTGGATTCGGGAAGTAGTCGAAGAACGGGCCGCCCAGGAACGAGGTGGCGGTCACTGTTTCGTCACCCGGGGTGGTCGACGCCACCGGAGAGTGCACGAGCGCCAGGCCGATACCGGTCGCGAGTCCCGGAAAGACCGTGGGCCCGAAATCCAGGGACAACGACAGGGCCGGTCCACGATGATCCACGCCGCCGCCCTTCACGCCCAAGAAGCCGCCGCCGGCAGCGAGCCGAAGGTAGAAACCGTCGTGGCGGAGCGGGCGATCCGCGGTGTCGTCGATCACGGACAGACAGATCTGGGGCCGAGGCGCCGGCGCCGACTGGGGTTCGGCTTTCGCTTTGGGAGGCGTGAGCTCGCCTTCGATCACGTCGTCCGACAGGCAAACGGATGGCCGGCACGCCTCCGGATCCACTTCGCAGTCGGGCGTCTCGTCCGGCTGACCGCGCGCTGCGCCAGGGGTGAGCGTGGCCAGCGCCGCAGCCACGAAGCGTGCACGCCGCGCGAGGATCCGAGCTCGGTCATCCGTGGGTCCGCTCATGTTGGTCCGCCGCGAGCAACACCACTTTGCGCTCGCAGGGTGGCGATGGCAATCGCCGTCGTGAACGCGATCAGCACCAGCGTGGCCACGCGCTGAAGCGCTGGCGAGAGCACGACGATCTCGCCGCCCAGGAACTGATCCCAGACGTAGAGCACGAAGTCCGCGCCTGACGAAAGCAGCAGCAGCAGCCCAATCCCGAACAGCACGCGCCGGGCCGACAGCGCCCTGAGCGCCAGCACCATTCCGCCGAAGGCCGGCACGCCGGTGGCCACTACCGCCACGCCATGGACGAACGGAAAGCGATCCGATGGCAGCAGCGGCACGATCAAGATGCCGAGCGCCGCGGGCGCACCGATCCGTCGCGTCCAGCGCGCCGCCGTCCGTGCGCTTACCTCCGGCAGCGAGAAGAACGCCAGGGCCAGCGACAGGATCCCTGCGATCATGCCGATGAGGGCGAGCGTCGCGCCGGGGTTGGGCCGTCCGTCGAGGCCGTGGGAATGCAGCAGGTCGCACAGATAGTTGCGCCAGAAGTCGTGCCCGGTCGCCCGAGGATCGAACCAGGTGCCGCCGGGGTAGCGGGCCATCGCGACGCCCACCAACGCCACGAATGCAGCGTTGGCCGCGAGGGTGGCGAGACCCAGGGTGCGTCGCATCGGGGCTCCACCGTAGCAAACACGCAGCGAGGAGCGATGTTGGCCCAGCGGGCCGGGGCCCGCGAAAATGCCCGCGACGTGCCCCGCGGACGCCTACTACTGCTGCTGGCCCTGGCTGGCTGTGACGACTCCGCTCCGCTCCGAGCGGAGCTGCCGCTGCAGGTTGCCCATGCGAGCACGGTGGGGCGCGCTCCCCCTCCAGCAGCGCGCCGCTGTCCGAGCGACATGGTGGACGTGGCGGGCCGTTTCTGTGTCGACAGGTTCGAGACGTCACTGACGGGTATCGCGGCGGGCCGACAGCTTTCTCCTTATTACAACCCGACCCCGCTGCTCGCGGAGCGGGACCATCACTTGTGGGAGTATCAAGCGCCGCGCATGGGCTCCACGGCGGCACGGGAGACTCCGTTGCCGGAGCTGCCCGCGTGGCAGCTGGCGCCCGGGGTGAAGTACCGCGCGGAGTCGAAGCGAGGGCGCATTCCCAACGCCTACCTGGATCTCGACAACGCGCGCGAAGCGTGTGCGAACGCGGGCAAGCGGCTATGCACTCACGAGGAGTGGCTCATGGCATGCCGAGGACAAGCGGGCACGCGTCATCCGTATGGGGAGCACTACGAGCCCGGTCGCTGCAACGTCGCGCGGCCGCTGCACCCGGGGGGCGTGCTGCACGGCAAGACCGCGGGCGGGTACCTCGATCCGCGGCTCAGCCAGGTGAAGCTCCACGGCAAGCCGCTGCTCGAGCGCAGCGGTGAGCGTGTGGCATGCAAGAGCGTGTGGGGCGACGACGCCGTGTACGACATGGTGGGCAACCTGGACGAATGGATCGACGACCCAGGCGGCACGTTCCTGGGCGGCTTCTACGCCCGAGACACCGCCTACGGCTGCGACATGCGCGTCACCGTGCACTCGGCGGACTACTACGACTACAGCATCGGCGCGCGCTGCTGCCGTTGAAAAGCTTCAATCCAAGCGCATCACGTTGTGTGGGCTTCCGGCCGCGCGTACGGTGACGCCGCCCGTTCCGAGGAGGCTTCATGCGCGCGTACACCCTGGCTTCGATCGTCCCGTTGCTCTTGCTCTCGTCCACGGCCCTCGCGGCGCCGTCGAAGATCCTGACGGGGCCGTTTGCGGCGACTCCGAGCAAGGACGTGGTTTCCACGGCGCGTGCCGCGGTGACGCCATCGGCCCACGGTGCCACGCTCGAATATCGCAGCGTGACGGCGGACGTCGGGACCAGCCGTGTCGTGCGCTTCGCGCAGACCCATCAAGGAGTGCCCGTGCTGTTCCGCGGCGCCGGCGTCGTACTCCGCAAGGACGGCACTCCAGCCTTCGCCGTGGTGCGCACGGAAGACCAGCTGCCGAGCACGTCGCCGGCTATCTCGGAAGCTCAGGCTCTCGCGGATGCCACCTCGCTCGCCAAGCTCACGGCCAAGCCGGGCGACGCGCGCCTCACCATTTATCCAACGGCTAGCGGGCCGCGGCTTTCGTGGGTGGTCGTGCCCAGCGCGCGCCTGTCGGGCGTGCCCTGGGTGCCCGTCGTGATCATCGATGCGCAGAGCGGCGAGCGCATTGCGGCCTGGAATGCAGCGCGCTTCGCCGGCGCCGCCAAGGTGTATGCGTCCAATCCCGTCGCTTCGCCCAGCCTCATGGACGTCACGCTGCCCGTAGGAACGGGCGAAACCACCCTCACGAACGCCACGGTTCAGTCGCTGAACTGCGTGGACACCAAGCAAGCGAAGGACATCAGCATCAGCGGGTTCAACCTGAAGGTGCACGTGTGCGAGCTGAAGCAGTTGGCCGCCGCCGACAGCAACGGCGACTTTCTCGATGCGCCCGGGGCGGACAAGGAGCCCGAGGATTCGTTCAGCGAGATCAGCATGTTCTACCACGTGAACGTCGCCTACGACTTCTTCACGGCGATGGGCATGACGGAGCTATCCACCAAACCGTTGCCCACGGTCTCGAACCTCATGCTGCCGGACGGCGTGCAGACCTTCGACACCACCAAGATGGCGGATCCCAACCTGCCCTTCGTGCCATTCCAGAACGCGTTCTTCGCGCCCGCCAATCCGCTGTTCTCCGGCATCTTCGGACTCACCGGCGCGGCCATGTGGTTCGGTCAAGGTCCGGCGCGGGACTACTCCTACGACGGTGACGTCGTCTATCACGAGTTCACCCACGCGGTGGTGGATCACACCCTGAAGCTGGTGGGCACCTACCACGCGGACGAACAAGGCTTGTCGTCGTCGCCCGGTGCCATGAACGAGGGGCTCGCGGACTACTTCTCGTCGGCAATCACCGGTGATCCGAAGGTGGGGGAGTACGCATCGCAAGATCTGGCGCCCGGCCTGCCCGCGATTCGCGATCTGTCCAACAAGAACACGTGCCCCGCGAACATCACAGGCGAGGTGCACTCGGACTCGCAGTTCTGGTCGGCCGCGCTGTGGGCGGCGCGCAGCGGGCTCTCGGCAGCGGATCAACCCAAGTTCGACAAGGCCATCTTCGACGTGATGGCGGCCTCCCCAGGCGGAGATCTCGGCTTCGACGAGCTGGCCCAGCTGTTCATCACCTCCGTGAAGACGGCCATCGATCAGACTGCCGCCGACGCGCTCCAGAAAGAGATGACGGATCGCGGCGTGTTGCCCGGCTGCCAGCGTGTGCTCGAGTACGCCGACAAGCCAATCAACGGCGCCGACCCGTTCCTCGGCGGTGCGTTCTGGGCGCCGGGCACGCAAGACGCTGCCATCAGCGGCGCGCCGTACGCGCCCGGCGTGCTCCAGTTCCACGCGTCCTTTCCGGGCGCTACGCAGATGACCGTCAGCTTCAACGAGGTACAGACCGGAGGCGGCGGGAGCTCGCCCTTCGGCGGCGGTACTCCTTTCACTCCGCAGATCGTCGTGCGCTTCGGCAACGATCCGATCACCTTCGATTACTCGTCGGGGTTGTCCGCCACCGCGGACGCCACGACGGACGCGCCCATCGCCGGGGGCAAGGGCTCCGCCACCTTCGAGGTTCCGGAAGGCGCCACCAGCGCGTACGTGATGATCGTGAATGGCGGTCAATCCTCCGGCGGCTACAAGAACGTCGACTTCGCCTTCGAGGGCGCGCCGCAAGCAGACGCCGGGGTGGGGGATGGCGGAGTGCCGGAAGGCGGCGCCGACGCGGGCGCGAGCCCCACGCCCAAGGCCAGCGAGGACGACAGCGGCTGTGGCTGTCGCGTTGCGGGACAAAGCCAGCGAAGCTCGGCCTTTGCGCTGCTTCTCGCCGCGTTGGGCCTGGCGTTCGCACGGCGCCGGCGCTGAGGGTGGAGCTGTTCCACATCACGACGCGCGCGGAGTGGGACGCCGCGCGCGCATCCGGTGCGTACCGCGCGCCGAGCCTCGAGACGGAGGGCTTCATTCACTTGTCCACCGCGGAGCAGTGGCGCCGCGTCGCCCGCGAGCGCTTCGCTGATCGCCGCGACTTGGTCCTGCTGCGCATCGATGCCGCGCGCCTGTCACATCCCGTGCACTTCGAAGCCGCCGACGGCGATCACTTTCCGCACCTGTACGGTGAGCTGGAGGCGAGCGCCGTGTTGGATGCGCGCTTGTTGTCCGTGTCCATCGACGGTGACGCCGCGCTTCAGTGACACGAAGCGTTCGTGCGCTTTTCATTTTGATGTTGGTCCGGCGCGCACCCATCGCGCCGCGACGACAATCATCGTCGCAAACAAAATTTGAACATTCGAAGTTGACAAGCTACTAACCAGGGCGTATCAACTCACACGTTCACATGTTGCTTTTCAAAACCATCCATCGCACTTCGCTACCCGGCTCTCTGCCCGTGTGCGCCAGTGCGCTCGTCGCCAATCGGGAGGCGAGGTAGGCGGGTCTGCTACTCCACTCAGTGGTGTGGGCAGGCCGCCGCGGGAAACCCGGCGGCTTTTTGCATTTCAGCTGTTTTTCCGGGCGATTAGCGACAAATCGAAGAAAAGAGAACGAGCCTTCAAACGAATCCGACGGTCATCCGTCGAACCCAAAACGAACCATGATCCATTCACCCAAATCACTCCTGCAATGCGCGTATGGCGATTGCGTCGGTCTGCCTGCGGGCACGCCGACCGCGTGGCTATTCGTGCGCATTGGCAACAGGGAAGAGGAGGGCGCCTAGGCGGCTCGTCGTAGCGTAAGCACAACGCGCGCCTAGCCGCCTCTGGTCCCGAACCAAAGGCGGCTTTTTTGCATTTGGTTTCCGTGATCGCGACGGATTGCGGAAGCGACGGGGAGAGTGTGTGCCGCGACGTTCGCGGCGCGACGGGAGAGGTGTGTCCAGCGATGACCGCGTGAGCGACGTCAGAGGTGTTACCGCGGCGAACCAACAAGAGAACGAAGAAGGAAGTCCACGCGGGGACGAGAACCCCGCGGGCAAGGGACTGAAAGCTCGGGGTACTAGCTCAAGGGCAGAGCAGTCGGTTCTTAACCGATCGATCGGGGTTCGACTCCCTGGTGCCTCACCAAGCCTGGCGTTCGCCAGGCCCACCTTGGCCATTTCTGGTCGGCGCACACGTGCGCCTTGGTGTTTGACAACTCATGCGACGAGAAGAGGCACGCCCGACGCGGGCGTGCCGCCTTCTCGACCTTTGGCTGCAGCGCTTTGGCGAGGTGGCTGGAGGTCACGGGTAGCCAAGCCACGGCTACCCACGCTGCCCGCGTACGCATCTGGTGAAGCGACCGGATTGTCGATCCGGCGAGGAGGGTTCGATCCCCTTCGCGGGCGCAACGCGCGATCTCCCTGTCCTGCCGGAAGCAGGCACCGGTCTACGAAGCCGGTCGAGCTTGGTTCGACTCCAAGCAGGGAGGCCGTACTGCCGGCGTGCAAGCTCCGTTTTGGTCCCTGGTCAGGAGTTTCGCGCGCCTCTGGGGTGTGTGCTGCGCTGGGACGCAGGTCCGGCCGTAAACCGGGCGCCACTTGGCTAGCGGGGTTCGATTCCCTAACGCCCCACCGCGACCACCGGCATTGGTGTCGGTGGTCACCCTTACCCACTACGGGAGAACGACGATGAAGAAGAAGAGACGAAGGTAGGTGAGCATCATGACCGCGAGAACCCTGGTCCTGACTTCCTGGTACTTTCCGCACAAGATCGTGTGTTGGCAGGACGCCATCACGCTGATGTACCTGGGCAAGGTGGACGTGGTCGCCTCGTACGACGAGGAGATCCGGTCCCCCTCCACGACCCTGCGGACGCCGGCTGTCGTGCGCCTGAAGCGCATGACCCGCGCGCAGAAGCACGGCGTGAAGTTCTCGCGGATGAACGTCTACCTGCGTGACGACTTCACGTGTGCCTACTGCGGCAAGCGTTTCGCAATGTCGCAGCTGACCTACGACCACGTGCTGCCGCGCTGCCGCGGTGGCAAGACGGCGTGGGACAACATCGTGACCGCTTGCCGTCCGTGCAACTCGCGGAAGGCAGACAAGACGCCCGATCAGGCAGGCATGTGGCCGCGAACGCGGCCAATCCGGCCGAAGTCGCTGCCCTTCGCTCCGCCGCTCTTCGACCCGAAGACGGCGCCGCCGGAGTGGCAGGACTACTGCGCGGTGATCCCGCGCATGGGCGTCGCTTGAGTGAAGGCGCCGGCCGCTCTTCGCCGGGCGGTTGGCGCCGCGCTCTCTCCAAAGATTTTCCGCGTCCGTCCGACGAGGCCCTACACGCACCCTCATGGCGGTTCGAATCCGCCCGTGCACGCTAGAGCGCGTAGCCTAACGGTAAGGCATCGGTTATCGGCACCGACGAAAGTCCATGGCTTCGTCACTCGGACGCGGACTTTTCTCCTCGGTGTGCTCCGCTTCGGCGTCGAGCCCCACACAGGTTTTCCGTGCCCGCCCGATGAGGACGCAACGAACGTGGTTCGAGTCCACCTCGGCTCATGGAGAGCAATCGACTGCAACTCGATAAGGTTCATGGCTTCCTCACTCGGACACGGACATCCCTTTCGAGTCGCGCTCCGCCTCGGCGTCGAGCTCCCACAGTATTTCCGCGCCCGCCCGAAGAGGCCCTACACGCAAGCTAGCTCAAGTAGAGCAATCGACTTCTAATCGATAGGTTTTCGCGGCTTCTTCACTCGGGCGCGGACAAGTGTTCCCGAGAGCCGCGCTCTCGCCCAGATTTCCCCGCGCCCGCTCGACGAGGCCCTACACGCAACACAGTGTGGTTCGAATCCACCGAAGCTCACGTAAATGAGCACCAACATCATTGGAACTGATACGCGGCTTCTTCACTCGGGCGCGGGGCAAAGCTCTGTCGTGACACCACGACGCCACTGAACACAGTACTCTCGGAGGACCCATGACGACCCAGCACCCGCTTCCGGAATCTCAGATGGGGCCGGCGGAGAAGTTGCTCGATCTCGTGCTCTCCTCCTCGGCACACTTGTGGCACAACCGTCCGGGCTTGGACGTCGGCGGCACATGGCAGCCGCGCCGGCGTGCTCAGCGGGGCGCGGCGCGCCAGGGCGTGCCGGTGCGTCCCGGCTTGTTCGTGCCGGCCGCCGCCACGCTCTACTCCAAGCTGCTCGAGATCTACGATCTGAACGTGGATCTCATGGCCCACTTCGCCAGCTACGCCCTGAAGGAAACGGACTGGCGTGACTTGAAGGTGGCTACCGCGGCGCTGATGCTGGTGCAGCAGCGCTCGGGCCAGCCGGTGCATGACGACGACGGCACGGTGGCCTTCTACGACGACGACTTCCGTCGCATCGGCGAGGCCATGGTGCTCTTCTACGAGAAGAAGTCGCCGCGCATGATGACGCCAAAGGGCGTGCTTCGCATTGCGGAGCTGCTCGAGGCGCCGGAGATCGTCGAGCTGAACCGCTTGGCGGGTTTCGGCGACCCGGCGGCCAAGAAGGCTCCGCTCGGTCGTTGGAAGCGCGCGGCGGACAAGTGGCTTCGTGTGCGCGAGGCCAACCGTCCGCTGCTCGAAGGCCTGGTATCTGCCGGCTACAAGGAGACCATCAAGAAGATCGCCCGCAAGGTCGGCTACAAGCCGGATAGCCAGGCGTTCTTCGAGATCCTCGGCTGGAAGCAGAAGCAGTCGGCTGGCGGCCACCGCAGCGTGGGCCTCGAAAACCTCGTGCTCGAGAAGCGCGAGCGCTTCGATGGCCTCAGCGAGGCGGAAATCTGCGAGACCATCGAGTCTCAGCGCCTCGAGTACAAGGACGTGGTGGGCCGCCTGCCGAAGGACATCGGTCTCACCCCGGCCATCATGGTGGCGCTGCTCTCCACGCTGTCGGATCGCGACCTGCGCATCCTGACTCCCACGCTGGAGGAGCTCGGGCTCTTGACGGAGCCGGAGATCCGCGAGCGCTGGGAAAAGGCCATCGAGAGCAGCACGGATCAGCGTTCGCTCAACATCGCGAAGAACGTTCGCGACCAGAGCGTACGCGAGAAGCTGGAGGAGGCCGCCGACAACGCTGCCAAGAAGGCGGTGGAGGAGGCGACCCGCGAGGTGGACGTTCGCGTCATGTTCCTGATCGACAAGTCGGGCAGCATGCAGGGCGCGATCGAGCAGTCCAAGGAGGCGCTGTCCCGCATTTTGGCCGGTTTCCCGGAAGGCAAAGTCCACATCGCGAGCTTCGACACCATGGGTACGGTGCTTCGGCCCAAGGCTCCGAGCCGCGCCGCCGTGCAGCACATGCTGAGCGGCATCCGCGCGGAAGGTGGCACCCTGCACTCGGCGGGCGTGTACGCGCTGAGCCGGCAGGGTGTCCGCATTCCGCCGGACGCGAAGCTGGTGGTCATCGTGGTCGGTGACGAAGCGGGAGAGAGCGGCGGAAACTTCGCCGAGAGCTTCCAGCGTGCCGGCTACGAGCCGAGCGCCATGGCGCTGATGGTCAACGTGGCAGTTTCGCGCGGCAGTACCGTGCGGAGCGCTGCGGAGGCTCTGAGCATTCCGTTCAGCCAGGTCACGATCGAGCAGTTCGACGATCCATACCAGGTGCCACGGGTGCTCAAGGCCTTGCTGGACGCGCCGCGCTCGGCGCCGAAGCAGCAGTTCGGCTGGGTGGAACGCGTGATGGCGACGCCCCTGTTGGAGCTGTGAGATGGATTACCGGAAGTTTCTGGGAAAAACGTCGGCGGAGGTGCTGCCGTACCTCGGCGGTGCCTTCGTCGACGCGCCATCTCGCCGCCTGCGCGTGAGCGTGGAAGAGCGGCCGGGTTGGATCCGCTTTTCGATCTCCGGGCGGGTCGCCACTCCGGTGGACCGAGCCGACCCTCCAGACCTTTCGGGTTTGTCGGTTCGCCGCGGTCACTTCGCGGACGGATGGCTCTTTGCCGGCGGTCGCAACGCAGAGCGCGTCGAGCTCTTGCCGGCGGAGGTGCCGGCAGTGCTCAGCCCCATCACCACGCGGCGCTGGCACAGCGGCGCGCTGCTCTTCGACAGCGTCGATTTCGAAGGCGAGGCGGAGGACGCCGCGCGTCAGGCGCTGGAAGAAGAGCGCGGTATCGCCGAGCTCAAGGGTGTCGGTGCTTCGCTGCGCGCGGCCTTCGGCGTCGCGTTGGTGCTGCGCGTCGCGCGGCGCCTGGACGTGGACGTCTCGCCCCGGGAGGCAATTGGAGCTGCGGCTCCGATTTCCGAGCGTGGCGCTGCCGCCGCCGAAGCCTTGCTCACGGATCTGGTGGAGCGCCGGCGGCTGGAGCGCGTTCGCGTGGATGCCTGGCTGGCCCAGGCGGGCATCGTGCCCGTGCAGCTCGCCGCGCGACCGGCGGCGCAGAGCTTCCGGGATCGCGCGGATCGAGCGCTCACCGCTGCGGGGGCCGAGCTCTCGGATTGCCGTAGCCTCGGCAACGGCCTTTCCGAGGTCACCTATCGCTTCATGGGGGAGCGCTTCATCACGGTGGTGAACGAAGACTCGCTCCAGGTGGTGGATGCCGGTATCTGCCTCAGCGGTTCCGACCGTATGGTGACGCTGGAGAGCCTGCCGTCGGTGATCCGCGAGGGCTACGACACGGATCAGCTCAACATCACGAGGCGGTGACATGTCCGGACGCGAAGTGTTCTTCTTGATCGGCAAAGGCGGTGCGGTCCTGTGGAGCGACGCCTCCACTAGCCCGAGCCGCCTGCCGGACTCCCGCAGCCGCTGGCAGGCGATCTGGGCGCACCGCGAGGAGCTCGAGGAGCTTTCGCACAGCCATCCGAACGGCCCGCTGGCGTTCTCCGCGGAGGACGAGACCACGATGGCCGCGTTGAACAGCGCGCTCGGCAAGGAGCTTCGCTTCAGCGTGGTGGCGCCCAGCGGCGTCCTCGCGAAGAGCGGGGAAACGATCGGGCAAGTGGAGAGCGAGCCCTGGTGGGCGGAGCTCTTGCGCCTGGCTTCCGGGATGCAGACGACAACCGTGGCTCCCGCCACGGGCGGAGAGCCCAAAGCAGGGGAGGAGTGAACCATGGCAATCCTGAACATCACGTACAACGGCCTGAGCGCGGACTACCCGCGTGAGATCGAGGACCGCGTGACGGACGCAGACGTGCGGCGCATCGCCGTGGAGATCGTCCGTACGGGCGGCCTGCGCGGCCTGCACATCGCGAGCCTGCCGGACAACGCGTTCGACTACTACGTGGTCGACCGCTTCGACGGCCGTCGCGGTGCGCTCCGCATCTACCTGCGGCCGAAGGTGCCGTTCGGCGCCGAGAGCTGAGCCGAGGACGTCATGCGCATCGTATTCTGCGGCGTAGGCGCCCTCGGCTCGCTCACCGCTCTATTGTGCCGGAACCTGGATGCCGCCCTGGCGTTCGTGGACTTCGATCGCGTGGAGTCCAAGAACCTCCTGTCGCAAGCCTTCGTGAAGCAGTCCGTTGGCAAGAACAAGGCGGAAGCGCTGAAGCTCCAGCTGTGGAACTTCCACGGTATCAAGGCCGAGGCCTTCGGCGTGCGTCTTTCCGAGGACAACGCGGACGCGCTCTTGAGCTCGGCGGATCTCATCGTAGACGGTTTCGACAACGCGAAGAGCCGCCGACTGCTCAGCGACTACGCGCGGAAGCACGAGAAAGCCTTGGTTCACGGGGCCATTTCCGCGGACGGAACTTTCGGAATCGTGCGCTGGGACGAGCGCTTCACGGCGGACGAAGAGGACGAAGAGGGGCAAGCCACCTGCGAGGGCGGTGAGCACCTGCCGCTCATCGGTCTCGTCACGGCCACGCTGGCCCGCTCGGTCCAGGACTTCGTGCGCACTGGGGATCGCCACGACTACATGGTGAGCCTCAGCGGCGTGCAGCAAACCTGAGCTTCAATCACGTTCCAATGCGCTTCGCCATCGAGGCAAGCGCACGCGAGCTCAACCTTCACCCTGACCGGTGACTTCTGCGCGGTGATCCTCCCGAGCCGCCGGCCGAGCATCTGCTCGGCCAGCCGCGCACTGTCGAGTCGCCGGAAGCGTCTGGCCCGGACGGAAAACGGGCGACTTTACTCCGCGCTTCGGCGCGGGTCTCGAGCGGCCGCGCATCGACGCGCTGCTCTTGCGCCTGGCCCAGGCAGAAAACGGGCATCCCTTTCAACGCCGCCGGCTCGAATCCTGCCGCAACGGCGTGGACGCGGTGCACGGAGGGCACGCCGGCGCAGAAATGAACTCACTGAGCGTAGCTTAGACCCACTGTTCACCTGGGTTGACCACCATCGGTGCCACTCCGGCGAGAGCGACGGACAGGTGCCGCCGCTGCCGCGCGTCGTTCGAGGGCGGACCAAGCGGCCGGAATGTCTGCAACGATGGCGATCCGAGACGAGTGCGAAGCGGACGACAGAATTCGACACCGCGAAGACGATTTCAGTTGACGAGATTTCGGACGCTCCGCGCTCTCATTTCGTCGCTCTCGTTCGCACAGTGCCTGCGCAGCACACGTGCGCCCACTGGGCGCGCGTTCGAAAGCAAATCGCTCTTCGAGCTGTCCCCGTCTGCGAAAGCGTCTCGAGAGGGCGCTGAAGAAGGCGAAATTTCCCATGGTATGCCCGGGGAAACCACGGGGGTTTGTCATGTCATCGTCCAAAGCCATTTCCGTAGAACCGTCTGCCACCGAGCGCACTGCGCTCTCCGCACTTCAAGACCTCTCCAATCGCGATCTCTGGTCCAGCGCGGTCGTGGCCAACGCCGGTCGGCGCAAAGCCACCGCGCACTTGGTCGCCCACCTCGCCGAAATCGACCGGCGCGAGCTCGTGTTCGACGAGGGATACTCGTCCATGTTCGACTTCTGCGTGCGTGGCCTCGGGATGAGCGAGGGCACGGCGTATCGGAGCATCGCCGGGGCGCGGGCAGCGCGCTCGTTTCCGGTCGTGCTCACGCTGCTCGCGAGCGGAGATCTGCACCTTTCCGGGCTTTCGCTCTTGGCTCCGCGGCTCACTCAGGAGAATCACACTGCGCTCCTGGAAGAAGCCGCCGGCAAGACCAGCGCGGGGATTCGCGTCGTGCTCGCGCGCTGGTTCCCCAAGCCGGACGTTCCGGACCAGGTGAAGCCGCTGCGCACTGGCGGAAAGGGTCCAGCGCCGGGCGTGGAGCCGCTCTCGGAAGGGCGCTTCGAGGTACATTTCAGCGCCGGAGAGTGCCTGAAAGCGAAGCTAGAGCACGCCCAGAACCTGATGAGCCACGTGAGCCGAGAGCTCGAGGTCGTGGTCGAACGTGCGCTCGACGCGCTGATTCGCGAGCTTTCGAACAAGCGCTGGGGCGCTACGGACAAGCCGCGCCGCTCCCGCGGAACGAAGCCGGGCGAGCCCGGCCGTGCGGCCCGGCGCGAGGTGTACGAACGCGACGGCGCTCAGTGCTGCTTCGTGTCGGAGTCCGGTGTGCGCTGCACGGCGACGGCGTATCTCCAGTACGACCACATCGAAGCCACCGGCGTTGGTGGTGGCGATGGCGCTTCCAATGGTCGGGTGTTCTGCGCCAGCCACAATTTGAATGCGGCCAAGAAGACCTTCGGCCGCGAGTACGTCGAAGAGAAGATTCGCCTTCGTCAGCGAAGGCGTTCAGACCCCGAGGACGCTGCGGATGCGGAGGCGCGGGAGAAGCAAGACAAGCTCCTCTTGGCGCTGACGAGCCAAGGCTTCAAGAAGGCCGAAGCCACGAAGGCGACGGAGAAGCTCGCTGCCGAAGCCCGCAGCCTCTCGCTGGAAGAGCTGCTCCGTCGTGCACTGGCATTGCTCGTTCCGCGGTAAGCGCGATGCGCGCGGGCTGATTCCGCGCCGAACGGACGCCGGGCCGCAGCTTGTGAGAGAGGACCGACTCAGGGTTAGGCTGGCGAAAGCGCCGGTTTCGCGGAACCGGAGACCTCCGGTTCGGCTCCCTTCGGTCGCCAGGCTGCGTATTCCGCTCAACTTGGGCACGCGTTCCGACGACTTGGGCATCCGTTCCGGAGCACTTGGGCGCCGAATCGGAGCGAAGCGACGACCGCAGTGGTCAGGTGGTAGTGGATGGCGGGGTGTCGGTGGGAGCGAGCCCTTTCTTCCTCCGCATGGACTGTCCGCGCAGCGTGAGGACGTGAGCGTTGTGTACGAGGCGATCGCAGATCGCGTCGGCAATGGTCGGATCGGAAAGCATCTCGTGCCAAGTTTTCGTCGGCACTTGCGAAGTGATGACAGTGGATGAGTGGTCGTAGCGATCTTCCAGGACCTCGAGAAGATCCCGTCGCTCCGTGTCCTTCATGGGCGCGATCAGAAAGTCATCGAGCACGAGCACATCGAAGCGTGAGAGCCGCCCGAGCTCTGAAGCGTAGCTGCCATCGGCACGCGCCATCGAGAGCTGGTGAACGAGCCGAGGAACGCGGACGTACAGCGCACGGAAGCCCTGGCGGCACGCTGCATTGGCGAGAGCGCAGCCAAGGAAGCTCTTGCCAACACCGGTAGCCCCCAGGACGATCACGTTTTGCTTGGCTCTGATCCACCCGCATGTCGAGAGCGAGCGGAGAACGGCCTTGTCGAGGCCGCGGCCGGCGTCGGCGACGACCTCTTCGAGCACACCGTTGACGGGGAGCTTGGCTTCCTTCACGCGGCGTCCGGTCCTGCGGTTGTCGCGCTCGAGCCACTCGCGGTCGACCATGATGCCGACCTTCTCGGCGAAGGTCAGGCTCTTGTCGGGCTTGTCGAGTAGCTCGCGGAACACCTGCGCCATCGTGCGCAGCCGCAGCGCGAGCAGCTTGTCATGAGTTTCTTGGTCCATCATTCGTTTGTCTCCTTGTCGAAGTATTCGCCGCCACGAATGTGCTCGTGGCGCACGAAGTCGGTGGGCTCGGGGTCGTTTGTCGGTAACGGTTTTGACTCCAGTCCCCGTGCGAGGATGGCGTTGATGCTTCTGCGTGTTGGGCCACCGGGGCCAGAGATTGCGAGGGCGCGTGCGCAGGCGGCGTCGAGCCGGTCGTTGCCCACACGCTGAGCGTCGCGGGCCAGGGCTTGCACAGCCCGGTAGCCGAACTCTGGGTTACGGTAGCGGCCCAAGATGGCTTCAACGACCTTGCCGACGTTGGGTCCCATACTCCTGCCCCACGATCGCATCCGCTGGGGAGGCCACTTGCCGTACTCGCGGTGGGACTTCGGCATGTGCTCACGACACGTCACGTACGTGCCCTTCGGAGCGCGACTTCGAACGTGCGAAGCGACGCGCTGGCGGCCATTAAACACCTCGACGACTGCACGGGTTGCCCGCACCTCGACGGCTGCGCCGATGAGCGCGCACGGCGCGCTGTAGTACCGGTCGTCAAATGCAACGTGGTAGTCGACGTTGACCTTTGCCCGCTTCCACTCGCCCCGCTCGAAACGTAGGCTGGGCAGCGGTCGCATTGCGGGACGGTCGATGCCTTCGAACGCAGAGCGACGACAGCCCTCCAGTTTCTGGAACGGCCGAGAGTTGAGCCGCTCGAGCAACTCCCAGATCGCCTCGTTGAGTGCCGCCAGGCTGAAGAAGGTCCGGTTGCGGAGCGCGGCGAGGATCCAACGCTGTGCGATCAACACGCCACCCTCGACCTTGGCTTTGTCCTTTGGTTTTCCGGGCCGGGCGGGAACTACGGCGACGCCGTAGTGCTGAGCCATCTCCAGGTAGGCGGGATTGATGTCCGGATCGTAGCGGTCCGGTCCCGTGACCGCGGCACGGAGCTGATCCGGAACGAGGATCTCCGGTACGCAGCCGAAGTACTCGAAGCCGCGCACGGTGGCGTCGATGAAGTCCGCTGCGCTCTGTGTGGCGGTCGCCTCGGCGTACGTGTAGCTGCTCGCACCGAGCAGCATGACGAACAGCTCGACGTCCTTCACTTCGCCCGTGCTGGCGTCGATCAGCCTCGGCTTCTTGCCGGAGAAGTCCACGAATGACTTCTCGCCCGCACGGTGCGTTTGCCGCATCGTGATCGCCAGCTTCGATTTCCACGCAGAGTAGACGTCGCAAAACTGGCTGTACTGGTAGGGCCGCAGCGCATCGCCACGGAGCCTGGTCGTTTCCTGGTATTCGACCCACAGCGTCTGGAGCGTCACACCAGTCTTGCGCATCTCCCGATGCACCCACTCGAAGTCGATCGCTGCTCGACCTGCTGGCTCCAGTCGGCCGATGGCTTTGAATAGACGCGCCTCGAGCTCTGCGTCGCTCATCTCGCGTGCAACTTCCCAGCCCACTCCGGCGTCGCGGGCTCGCTTGAGGTAGCCGCCCACCGAGCCCTTCGAGAGACCGGTCGAGGCTTGGATCTGCCGCTGCGTGCATCCGCACTCGTGGCGTAGTCGGAGAACTTCTCGAATCTTGCGCATGGTGTGTCGCGTCGACATCGGCTCGTGCGTCCCGGAGGAACGAGGAGCCAGCTTTGCGACCACCACGGTCGTCGCCGGGCCCAAGGGGCCAGGGCGGCCTAGCCGGAGCGCAGCGCGGGCATTGCCCGCGCCGCCGGCTGGCGCCCAGGTGCACCGGAATCAGCGCCCAAGTGCGCCGGAATCAGTGCCCAAGTGTCCGGAACGGGTGCCCAAGTGCCACCGGAATGGCTGCCCAAGTGTTTCCGGAATCGGTGCCCAAGTGCGGCCGGAATACGCAGCCAGGCCTCATGGGAGTTGCGACAACTCCCGAGACGGAGGTCGAGCAGCATTGGCGCGAGCCTCTCGAGCGCCGGCTCGAATCCTGCTGCAACGACGTGGACGCGGTGCACGGAGGCCGCGCCGGCGCAGAAATGATCTCACTGAGCGTAGCTTAGGCTGGCGAAAGCGCCGGTTTCGGGAACCGGAGACCGCAGGTTCGAATCCTGCCGCTCAGACCATTGCACGGTAGCCAAGTGGAAAGGCCCGCGGCCGTTAACCGCGTCATCGCAAGTTCGAATCTTGCCCGTGCAGCCCTACCCGGCGCAGCTTGGCCGGCGCTTCACTGCGTCGGAAGGATGACGCGAACGGTGTCGAACTTGTAGGTCGCGGTCACGGCGTTGCAGTACACGTAGACTGATCCGTCTTTCACGCCGGCCGAAGCTACTTGCGCCCAGTCGTAGCCCGCCGGAGAAGTCCCGGCGTAGTGCATGATGATGGACGCTCGCGCGAGCTCGTTGACGGTGCGTCCTGGGAACGGAACCTCTGCGACGAAGGCCCCTGCGCCATTGTCCGTGCACTGGGCCTCCTTGATCTCGGGCGGCGCCGCCTTGGCGTCGGAAACGGGATCCGTGAGCGCGTCGACCAAGAATCCTCCGCTCCCGCCTCCACCAAGCGCGTCCGTCATCGCATCGGCCAAAGCGCCGCCACCCCCGCCGCCCCCGCTGCACGCAACCACCAAGACGTAGACCGCGCTTCCGGAGGCCGCCGCCCCCAAGATCCTGGACAACCGCATTTCTGAACCTCCCGTGCTCGAGCCTACTACGTCGCTCGAGCACGTTTTCTGCCGCTATCCCGATGGACGGGTCCCTCTTTCGTAATGAGGTCTTCGTGAGTTCGATTCTCACTGGCGGCTCTGCGCGCGTCGGAAGCTGACCTGGTGGTAGCGCTGGTCCGAAAAACCAGAGGTGTTGGTTCGATTCCAACCCGGCGCACTGTGGCCGCGGTGTGTTCGGTACGCACGGCAGGTTGTGTCCCTGCAGGAGCGGGTTCGATTCCCGCCGGCCACCCAAGTTCCAAGCCGTCGGCGCCAGGCTACCGTTCCAGCCGCCAGCGTCTTGCTGGCGGGAATCAGGCTGTGCGTTCCGGAAATTCTGCGGCGCCGATTCCGGAAATTCTGCGGCTTCCCGGGTCGTGTTCGTCGCCGGCGAGCTCGTCGGCGGGAATGTGCTTGGTGCGCACCGAGGGACCATCGAGGCGTAGGAGGCGGCCCCGCTCGAGGATGCGGTCGACGATGGCGTCGGCGAGGTCGTCGTCGTGGAGCACACCGCCCCAGCGCTTCGGATGCTTGTTGGTGGTAAACACCATGGCGCGGCGCCTGATGTGTCGCTCGTTGACCACGTGGTACAGGACGTTGGCAGCGTCGGCGCCGTAGCTCAGGTAGCCGACCTCGTCGACGACGAGCACATGGGGACGCACGTACGATGCGAGAGCCTCACGCATGCGGCCCTCGCGGCTTGCCAGGGAGAGCTCGTCAATGAGCTCCACGGCGGTAGTGAACAGTGCGTCGAATCCGTTTTGCAGGGCCCTGTATGCGATGGCGATCGCAAGGTGCGTTTTACCGCGACCGGGCCTACCGAGAAAGATGACGGACCGCCCCTCGGTCACGAAGTCCGGCGCGAGCAGCGAGCCGATGGTCGTGAGGCGTAGCGTCGACTGGTAGGTGAAATCGAACTCCTCGACGGTGCGCAGGAAGGGGAACGCCGCGGCATTGACGGCGCGCCTGAGGCGCGTGCCGCGACGGTGCGCGACCTCTTCCTCGAAGAGTGTCTGCAGGAGCTGACCGTGGGACCACTGCTCCTTCTCAGCACGTTGCACGAGGTCACGCCATACGCGACGCGCGTTGGCGAGGTGCAAGCGCTTGAGCAGTGAATCGAGGTCGGTCGTGGAGTCGAGCACGGACGCGGTCACGAGACACCTCCTCGCGCAGTCGGAAAGGCGATTTTCATCTGACCATCTTGCGCGGCTCTCGAGGAGAGCGCGCGACGCACACCGCTGATGGAGAGTTGTCCGTGCTCGACGGCATCAGCAAACGCGGCGCGCATGACGTCGTCGCCGTGCGTGTCGAGCAGAGTGTAGAGCTCCTCGACACGGCGACTCGCCAGCTTCGGCTCGCGGTGCGTGATCTCTGTGATGACCTCGAGGGCGTGTCGCCCGAGGTTGAGCAGGTGCTGCCGCTTCTCGTAGAGCTTGGCGCGGGTGCCGTGCACCGCAGCGATCTTCTCGGCACGATGCTCGGGCAGCGGCGCTGGCGGCTCGTCCTTCGTGCGCCTGCGGTGCCGCGCCTCGAATCGTCCCGCGACGATGTGCACCTCATGCTCGTACAGGAATAGGGTGCCGGCGACGTGGGCGGCCTTGGGCGGCATCGAGTACGGTGCGCCCTCGAACATCACTTCCGCAGTGGGGCCGACAAACACGGGGATCCGCAGTGCGAGGGTTTCCGGAAACACCTTCGCCGGACGGAGCCGTGTGAGCTCCTCCTGGCGCCGGATTTCCGGAATCACGCCTGTCGCCCGCGACGCAGTCTGCGTGTTGACTTCGATATGCCAGGTGGCGAGCTGCGCACGCAGATCCTCCTCGTCCTGGAACTTGCGGTGCTTGAAGAACGAGCTCTTCACCCATCCGACCAGGCGCTCAACGGAGCCTTTCTGGTTTCCGCTGCGTGGGGCGCACATCTCGACGCCGACGCCGATGTCGACAATCGCCTGCGCGAAGATCTGGTTGAACTCCTGGACCTCGCGCCCCTTGCCACTCTTTTTCACGATGGTCTTCGGGCGATCGAACACCGCCATGAGAGGCAGTCCGCCAAAGGCGACGAAGTCGCGCGCAAGGCAACGCAGGATGGTTTCTACGCGCTCGTTTTCGACGAGCGTGACTTGCGCGAACCGCGAGTACTTCAATCGCGACGCGAAGAAGTGCACGCGCTTCTTCCGGCCATCCACGAAACGGACATCTACATGGCCGAAATCGTGCTGCGAGAACTCACCTGGGAGACCCTCGAAGCGAACAACCGGTGCGGCGCGTGGCTCTCGGAGACCAGCGACGAGCGTGTAGAACGCGGTCTTCTTACCCGCGTATCCGGACTCCTTCGCGCGACGCAGCAACTCCTGCGTGGGCAGGTCCGGGTCCTCGGCGAGCCACTCCTTGATGCGATCGGTGAACCACGCCGCCTTCGATGGACGCCCGATGCGCCGCTGCGCGCGCACCGCCGCGTCGTCCGTGTGCTCGACGGCGTCCTCCTTCTGGATGCGTCGCACGCTGTCGTCCGAAACCTGCGCCCGCTTCGCCACGTCGGAGGGCGCAAATCCCGCACGTAGCAAGACCTGGACTTCGTGCCGCTTCAGCTGGGAGAGCATCTCCCCCTGATCGCGCGGCCTGCTTCCGGTAGGCATCAGCAACCCCATGATCGCGAGAATCAATGTCCAAATCATCATGCCTGCTCCTTTCGGCCAGGAGCCGCAGATTTTCCGGAACGGGTTGCCGCAGATTTTCCGGAACCATCACAGGCCTCATGAGCGATGCGACAACTCAGACGACGGAAGTCGTGCTGGGCTGGCGCGAGTCCCTTTCATCGCCGGTTCGATTCCCGCCGGCCACCCAAGTTCCAAGCCGTCGGCGCCAGGCTACCGTTCCAGCCGCCAGCGTCTTGCTGGCGGGAATCAGGCCTCATGAGCGATGCGACAACTCAGACGACGGAAGTCGTGCTGGGCTGGCGCGAGTCCCTTTCATCGCCGGTTCGATTCCCGCCGGCCACCCAAGTTCCAAGCCGTCGGCGCCAGGCTACCGTTCCAGCCGCCAGCGTCTTGCTGGCGGGAATCAGGCCTCATGAGCGATGCGACAACTCAGACGACGGAAGTCGTGCTGGGCTGGCGCGAGTCCCTTTCATCGCCGGTTCGATTCCCGCCGGCCACCCAAATCACATGTCTCAACAGGCTCGTGGTCGTGGCGACCATCCGGTTTCCAAGTCCGGACGTCGAGGTTCGATTCCTCGCGGGCCTGCAACGTTTCTCCCTTCAGGGGTTGTCCGAGAGGTTCGGTCCGATGCCTTGCAAGCATCCGGGTGAGGGTGCGACTCCCTCCAGCTCCACCAGCAAGCACTTGCCCCCGTGGCCTAATGGAAAGGCGCTGGTCTTCTAAACCAGGAGATACGGGTTCGAATCCTGTTGGGGGCGCTAGGCGTCGCGACTTCCACTGATGGCGCCAGAGTCCGGCGCAGGTACGCCGGATTCGGAGCTCATGTACCCACGCGAGGAGTCGAACCACGTCGTACGCCGTGCGTGGTGCGTCCCGAACAAGCCGCTGGCGAGTCCTGTCGGGGGCGCTTTGCGTCCTGGATCCAGCCGCTGGGGCCCGCACCGCCAGCGGCACCTGTCCCTGTCGTCCAAAGGCTCAGGATTCGAGATTCTCAATCTCGAGATCGGGGTTCGAATCGGTGTTTTTCATGGACGCACCTCCTGGCCGACGGCGCCCTGCGGCTCACGCGGGCTTTGTCGAGCCGGCGCTCGGCCTCGCCGAGCAATCTCCCTCCGGTCTCAGATCCGATCGTGATCTGATCGTGCCAAAGACGGAGGGAGTGGATCCAGCCGCTGGGGCCCGCACCCCCAGCGGCCCCTGTCCTCATCGTCTAAGGGCTCAGGATTCGAGATTCTCAATCTCGAGATCGGGGTTCGAATCCCCGTGGGGACGCTTTAGGTCCAGTGGCCGCGCACGGTCATGAAGGTGTCGTGCGGTCCACCGCCGGCCAGAACGTGCAGTCTCACGTTGCGCGCACCGCAGAGCTCGAGGCCCGCTTCGCCGTGCCCGACAACGTCCGACCACAAGTGCTCGTCGAACCCGAAGCAGTCGGTCCACTTTGCCGTCGCACCTCCTGGCCCGTGGTGCTCGACCGCCATCTTGCCGAAACGAAAGTACTGCCCGAAGAAGCGCGGGACGACGCTCATGAACGCGGCCGGGGAAAGCGTGCGCACGAAGACACGGTAGACTCCACTTAGGTCGTGTCGACACGCAAGGCCCCCGAGGGTACGGGCGGTGGGCGTACCCTTGGCGACATGCTGTATCGCGCGATGTAGCTCGAGGTACGTGGAGACATCGTACCAACTGGACGCCACCGTCCGCTGTTCGCAGAGCTCGTGTTGCGGTCCGAGGTGGCCCAGCACCTCCGCCCACCCGTGGCTGCCAACGGCTTGCTTCGCGACTTCCTGCAAGGAGACGAGCGCCGTTCCCTTTATCTGGTTCCTAGGCATCCCACATTCGGTAACGGCAGGGGTCGGCGTGACTTGAGCTTGCGCGGGCGGCTGCGTGCGCTCGTCTCCATCGTCTAAGGGTCAGGACTCGAGATTCTCAATCTCGCGATCGGGGTTCGAATCGGTTCATTCTCACCGCTCCGGGCCGTCGGCGCCGGACGACCCTCGCGGGCTTTGTCGAGCCGGCGCTCGGCCTCGCCGAGCAATCTCCCTCCGGTCTCAGATCCGATCGTGATCTGATCGTGCCAAAGACGGAGGGAGTGGATCCAGCCGCCGGGGCCCACACCCCCAGCGGCATCGTGTCCCTGTCGTCTAAGGGTCAGGATTCGAGATTTTCAATCTCGCGATCGGGGTTCGAATCCCCGTGGGGACGCAAGCACTCCTCGAGGCTCAACGGATGAGCGCTGGTTTCCGAAACCAGAAGCTGTGGGTTCGACTCCCACCGGGGAGACTGACCGCTCGAAGGCTAGTGGCCTCGATCTGTCTGATACGCAGATCTTCCAGGTGCGATCCCTGGCGAGCGGACCGCGCGGAGCGAGTGAGCTGGTGAACACACCAGCGCCGTTCTGGAACTGAGACGGCGCGGGGTTGGGGTCCCCGCCTTGATTCGGGTTGGAAAGGTCGCTTGGTGCCGCGGGTTGGAACGGTGGAAACCAATCCGTTCGATCCCCGAGCTCCGCACCGCCGCGCTACCGTCGCGCCATCGACGGCGGGGGCGCCGTGGGGCGCGCCGCTTCGGGGAAGATCTGGCGGAGCTGCCAAGCTTGGGCGAACTGGCGGCGTTCCGCCCGCGTCAGGTTGTCCATGGTGCGGCCGATGACCGCGATCGAAAGCAGCAGAATGAGCGTTGCCGCAGCCCACAGCATCAGCAACGCTGACACTTCGGCGAAGTGCGCGGCCCAGGGTTGGATCTTCATCACCCCGTCGGAAAAAGCGTAGGACCGAGGCAACACGCCCAAAAGCTCGAGCCCCATGGGCAGCGTGAGCGCCGCGAGGCCGGTCAACAGGATGTACTCCCGGGTTCGGCGGTCGGCGCGGGAGTTGACGATGATGGTGGCGGCGCAGGCCAGCACCAACGCCGGCACGACCACGAAGGGCCCGAAGATCACGCCGGTGGAAGCTGCGGTTGCTTCGGCGAACACCGCCGTCATCACCGTGTGGGCGCGGGAGGTACGCCCGGTCTTGCTGCTGTGCCACACGGACAGCATCACCGCCGTGACGGAAACGAAGAACGGGATCGCCAGCCACCAGTTCTTCACCCCCATGAAGACCGTGAGGGGCAGCAAGACCCAGGCGCCCATCAGCGCGATGAGGCTTCTCTGCGCGGCGCGCTGCCGGACGGCGGCACGCTGCGCGGCGAGCTCTTCTTCGGCTTCCGGTGGCAGCTCCTCCACGGGCTCCGTCACGACCCGGGCCATCGCACGCAACGCCTCGGCGTTCGTGGGATCGAGGGCCAGGGCGGAATTGAGCTCCCGCAGCGCCTCGACCCGCGCTGGGCTGCCGACGCCGGTGCTCAGGAGCGTACGCGCCGCTTCGGTATGCTCCAGCACCAGCTGCCGGCGTCGCTCCACGTCGCGATCGCCATCCAGGAACTTTTCCACCGCTTCCGATAGCTCCCGCGCCGAGGCGAACCGTTCGGAAGGCTCAACCGCCGTGGCCCGCTCGCAGATGGCGTCGAGCTCCGGCGGGACGTCGAGATCCGGTCGGCGCGCACTGGGACGTGGATCACTCGCGCCGGTGACGGTCGCCACCAGCGCGCGCTCCGCCGGGGAGCGCGGATGCAGCGACTCGAGCGCGAGGATCTCGAACAAGATCGCCCCCAGCGCATAGACGTCCGTGCGCGGGTCGATGCCCGACGAATCGCCCCGCACCTGCTCCGGTGCCATGTAGCCGGGGGTGCCCACCACCGCACCGATTGCGGTGCCGGAGACTTGAACCTCCGGTGACAACGTGCCGGAGCTCACCCGATCTCCGGGGACGCTCACCGGTCCGTCGCCCGGATCACCCACCGGCTTGGCCACACCCCAGTCCAAGATGTTCACCTCGCCGAACTCCCCCAGGATCACGTTGCCGGGCTTCAGATCGCGGTGCACCACACCGCGGCTGTGACCATACGCTACCGCCAGGCACAAGCTGCTGAAGGCCGTGAGCAGCCGACGGCGAGAGTACTTCTTCGAGATGTCTTCGCCGCCGATGGAGAGCCGCGCGACGATCTGCTCCAGGGTGAGGCCGTGCACGCGTTTCATGGTGAAGTACACCGCGCCGTCCTCGCGCACGCCGATGTCGTACACCGGCACCACGCCGGGGTGCTCGAGCCGCGCCTGGATCTTCGCTTCGAGCTCGAAGCGCAGGCTGAGCTCGTCGAGCTCCGCGTAGCGATCTTGCAAGAGCTTGAGCGCCACGTCGCGCCCGACGCGGCGGTCATGGCAGTCGAGCACCTGCCCCATGCCGCCGACGCCCAGGGGCTCGCGCAGGAGGTACCTTTCGCCGTAGGTGGTGGGACTCAGCCGTGACTTTTGCTCTTCACGCGGCGAGGCGTCCCCCGACTCCGAGCGCAGTGTCGTCGGGGACGAGGCAACGCCGGAGCGGCCGGGCCCGGGAGCTTCCGCGTCAGGAGAAACAATCAAGACGGTGCTCGAGATGGAGCTCGCGTCACTGGGCTTTCGCTGAGTGGGCGCCTCGCTCGAATCAACGGGCTTCGAAGGGTCGCGCGACTTCATCGCGCAAGATGTTAGCGCTCGAGTGGCGGAATGGCAGACGCTCCAGATTCAAATCCTGGCGCTCCTTGGCGAGCTTGTGAGTTCGACTCTCACCTCGAGCACTTTACGGGGATGGTCCAATGGGAGGACGCGGGCCTCTGAAGCCCTGAAGTCCAGGTTCGAGTCCTGGTCCCCGTTCCGCGGGACGTGTCGTCTGGGGACGACTCCATTCTCACAAAGTGGCTCAGCGGAGTTCGATTCTCCGGTCCCGCACCCCTGGGGGGTGAACTGGTCGAGGACCAGGACTGTCTCGAAAACAGATCGGA
The DNA here is from genome assembly GCA_020633235.1 of Polyangiaceae bacterium. Lineage (NCBI taxonomy): Bacteria > Pseudomonadati > Myxococcota > Polyangiales > Polyangiaceae > Polyangiaceae bacterium. The sequence goes on from JACKEA010000001.1 coordinate 1,039,053, forward strand.
CCGCAAGGTCTGGGGAGCGTGACCTCCGCCCTCCTCCCAAACACTGGAGCTGATGACCAGGAAGTGGAATGTCAGCTTTCCCTCCGCTCGAGTGGCGAAATGGCAAACGCAGCAGGCTCAGAACCTGTGGCTTCAAAGAGAGCTTGTGAGTTCGACTCTCACCTCGAGCACCACGCCATCGTGGTGAAACCGGCAAACACACCAGTCTGAGAGGCTGGCGCGCCGAAGAGCGCATCTGGGTTCGACTCCCAGCGATGGCACGACTGGAAGCAGAATCGTCCGCAGGGACGGGCCCCGGTGCTAGCGGGTGCGCACCGCGAGGTGTGGGGTGCGAGTCCTCCTGCTTCCGCCGCCGAAAGGTCGTACGCCCGGGCGCGTTCGAGCCTGTTCGGCCCAAGCGCACGATTCGCAGAAGGGACCGCACGCATCGCGTAGCGGGCTTTTCACGCGACTTCTACAGATCGGGCATGTCCCTCCGATACCTCATCGCGATGTCCTTGGTGCTCGTGGGCTGCGGCTCCTCCAGCGACGGCAGCCCCGCAGCGAGCGGTGGCGCCGCCGGCATGGGCGGCATGGCGGGATTGGGCGGCGCCGCGGGCGCTCCGGAGCCACCCGTTGATGTCATCGTGTCCACGCCCTCCGGTGCAGTGAACGAAGACGAACCCTCCATCGTGGTCACCGCCGGTGGTCGCATCGTGATGGCGTGGGACAATCGCCTCTCGGGTGCCTTTCAGGTTGCCGCGCGGGTGAGCGACGACGGCGGCAAGACATGGGGCGAGATCCAGACGCTGCCGCTGAAGCCCGAGCAGAACGTAGCTGCCAACACCTCCCTCACGGCGACGGAAGATGGCACGGTGTTTCTCAGCTGGGGCGCCGAGAAGGTGACGCAAACCGGGCAGCGTTCCGAGCTCGGGGTGTACGTCGCCAAGCTCCCACCGGATGCACCGGCGTTCGGTGCGCCGATGGAGGTCACGGATCCCGCGGCCGAGGTGGGCGTCTACGATCAGCCCTTCATCGCGGCGACGAGCCAGGGCCTGTTCTTGGCATACTCGCAGTTTTCCACAAGCCTGATGAGCGCGAAGATGGTCACGCGCTTCAGTCAAGATGGCGGGGCGACGTGGTCGACCTCGGAGCTGCCCTCCACGGGTCTTCAAGGCTTCATGAACGGCGTGCAGCTGTGCCGTGCGGAAGGCGATCGCGCCTACCTCACGATGGTGGACGCCAACTTGGGCATCGCCCTGTGGCGTAGCGACGACGGGGGACAGAGCTTTGGCGATGCCATCAGCATCCCGCTGCCCGAGGAATTCGGTCAGCTCACTTTCATGCGCGACGGCAACTGCGTGGCCCATGGTGAAGACGTCTGGATCCTGTACGGCCTGTCCGACGACGTGGCGACGTCCAACCACGAGAAGATCGCGCATCTTTCGAGCTTGCGCTTGGCGCACTCCGGCGACGGCGGGCAGAGCATCGAATCCCGCGTGGATGTGGGCGACCCCTCGGCGGGCAAGTACTTCCTGCTATCGCGCTTGGCGCGGGAAGACTCGGGCGCCCTGGACATCACGTACTACGCCGGCAGCGGCGACGGCGACGATCAGGCGAGCTATCGCTGGGGCCGCTCCACGGACGGAGGCAAGACCTTTCCCACCACGGTGCTTCGCAGCCCCGTGGTGTTCGAGCAATCGCGCGTGACGAGCAAGTTCTTGGGCGACTACATGGGCCTGGTGTGGCAAGGCGGACGGTTGTATTCCGCATTTGTCGACAACAGCGCCGCATCGCACATCGTGCTGCACGCGGAGGACACGCCGTAGGGCTCTCAGTCCCAGCGCTCGCAGGTGGTTACGCCGGTCACCCCCGGATCGAAGTCGGGCATGTCCGCCAGGAGCTTGCTCTGCTCCTCGCACTCTCCGGGGCTATCGAAGCAGACGGTCTTGTTCTCCTGTCCCTTGCGCTCGACGTAACAGTGAGCCGCGGGCGCTTCCTTGCACTGTGTCACATCGCGATACCCTTGAGACTGGGCACCCGCCACCTTGCTCCTGCGGTCACTGCACGCATCAAGGGTTCGCATGCACTCACTGCCCGGTTTCGAGCGGATGCGCGGCTCGCGCGAGGAGCCTTCCTCGATGTCATGAACCCAGGTCACGCAGTACCACCCGTTTCCGTCGGGGCGGTCGGCCGGCGTTGCAGCCGTGCGGGTTAATGGAGTGCCACCCATGGGAAAGCAGGCGGCGAACAGGAACACGAAAGGAACGGACAAGGCGCTGAGTCGATGCATGAGGCGGCGCACAGCAAAGGGTGTACCCAAGTGATTCCCGCTGTGTTTCCTGGCTCGGAGGTGGGCTGGTCGTGGCGTCGGCGCCACAGTTATCGGGTGGGGTTGGGGGTGGAGCCATGCCGGAGGCGGAGCCGTCAGCATCTGCACGGTGACTAAAGCGTGTTGACAGTTTCTGCCGACACCGCCCTTCTCGGGCGTCGGGCATAAGCCCTTCCTGCTTCGACGAGGGTAGTTTCGCGGACCACCACGAGCGACGGTTCGCCAGAGCTTCCCTCTCCACAAGCGTTTTGCGTCTCCGCGTGCTTCGCGGCGACGGGAGGCCAAACCTCCAACTCATGCAGCCTACCAGGACCTGAACACATGTCAAGCATTATCCTCAACGAGGCAGGATTTCGTCGGCAATCCCAAATCCAGAAACTGTCAACAGACTCTAGCGAAACCTCGCTGCTTTTCCTGGCATGCTTGCTGCTAGCCCGCGGGGCATGACGCTCGAGGGCATCGCCGTGGTCGACACACCGGTGACGGATCGCGTTCGCGTGCGGAGCTGGCACCATCGTTTCGGCGCCACCCAGTTCCCGGAGGGGAGCCACGCGGAAGTGGAGGTGGGGTGGGTGATTGTTGGTGAGGCGCGGTACCTCATTGACGGCAGCGAGCTCGTCGTCCCGGCCGGGAGCGGTATCGTCGTGCCGGCGCGGACGGCACACGCCACGCACGTGAGCGACGGCATCGTCGCCCAGAGCGCGTGGATCGCGGCGAGCCTCGTCTCGAACGTAGCGGCGAGCCTCGCCCTGCGTCCCCCGAGCGCCGCGCGGCTCATAGCCGACGCGACGGAAATCTCGCGGCTCGGAAGCCTGCTGGAGACGGAAGCCCGAACGCCGCGGCCGGGTCAGTCCTTGATGGTCGAGTCCCTGGCGCAGGCGCTGGTCGTCGCGGTGCTGCGCGCCGCCTCCAACACGGGCGTCGCGCCGCGGGATCCGCGCATCGCCCAGGCCGTCGCGCTGCTCGAAACTCACTTCGCGGACGCCCTCGGCGTGGACGACCTGGCGCGCGCCGCCGGCATCAGCCGCTTTCACTTCAGCCGTCTCTTCCGCGAAGAGACCGGCGAGAGCCCGTACCAGTACCTCCGGCGTCTGCGCATCGAGCGCGCGCGGGAGCTCTTGGCCCTGGGCTACACCGTGACGGACGCCGCCCTGTCCGTCGGTTTCAAAGACTTGAGTCGCTTCGCCCGCGCGTTTCGTGAGCAAACCGGAGTCGCTCCCAGCGCCTTCGGCCGCCGCGCGGTGTAGCGCCTCACGACCTGCGACGGTCGTCCAATAGCAAGATGCGAGAATGCCGATCTCGAGATGTGGGTGCGATTCCCGCCCGTCGCTCCGGTGTCCCCATGCTGGCACACCTCCCTGCCGGGCGAGTTCGCACGCGGTATCGGGTAGGTGAGTCCCAGCGGACTCCGACCTGGGAACGCGGGTTCGAATCCCGTCACGTGCTCCAAAGCTCGCGCGTGTAGCGTAGTGGTAACGCAACAGACTTTTAATCTGTCACCCACACAGGCAAATAACGCCTCATCCCAGGTTCGGCGGGCGGCCGAGCCCTTTTCCCTCGTTCGCGCTTCGGCGCTTCGGGAGAAGCCCGGCGCGTGCCCGAAGCGCGTGCGCTCCCTGACACGGACGACGGCCATCGTCGCGGCGACCGTCGTCGTCCAGCTCACCGAGCCCACTCGCTTCGCGCCGCGCCGGGTCCGTGACGTTTCGCCCGGTGGCGTGACGCGGCGGCTTCGCGAAGCCGCTGTCGAAGGTCATCGCGCGGGCGTCGGGTGAAGCCGTTCGCCGAACCGCTCTTTGGAGCGCCCTTCGAGGCGCATCCCTGATCTTCCTGAAGACGTTCGTCTTCCCGCATGCCGGCGGTTCCGGCTGGAGGCCTAGAGCCATGCTGAGAGTATTCGATGTTCGACTCAATGAGCGCGTGGTGGTCCTGAAGGACGGCGTGCCCGTCCGGGCCCTCGGCCCCGGCCGCCACCGCGTGTGGGGTACGCGCCTCACGGATCTGCGCTGGAACACGGACGAGATCCTGTTTCAGTCGCAGCCCGAGGCCCGCGCCGTGCTGCCCGCCGACTGGTTCGCCGAGGCGCACCTTTCGGTGCTGGAGCGCGGTGTGATCTTCCAGGACGGCGTGCCGCGGGCGTTTCTGCGCCCGGGTGTGCATCGCTTCTGGACCGTGGACCCGTCGGTGCGCCTCGAGGTGTACCGCGTGGACGAGCCGATGCCGGAGCTGACGGACGAGCTCGTGCGCGTGCTCCCGAAGAAGGAGTACGTGCTCACCACGGTGATCGCGCACCAGCGCGGCCTCCTGTTCGTGCGCGGTGAGCTTCGGAGCACCCTGGCTCCGGGCCGCTACGCGGTCTGGTCGCATCCGGGTGCCGAGGTCGCCGTCCAGACCGTGGACATGCGCAGCGAGCAGGTGTCCATCGTCGGTCAGGAGCTGATGACCCGTGACAAGGTCACCCTGCGACTGACGCTGACGGTGGAGTTCGCCATCGAGGACCCGGCCCGCGCCGTGACCTCGGTTGCGAACGTGCGCGATGCGGTTTACCTCATCGTGCAGCTGGCCGCGCGGCAGTTCGTCTCGGGCGTGACCCTGGACGAGCTGCTGGAGGGCCGTGACGCCATGACCCGCTACCTCGAAGAGGACGCGGTGCCCAAGGCCTCGCGGTTCGGCGTGCGCGTGGAGCGAGTGGGCCTCAAGGACGTGGTGCTGCCGGGCGAGATGAAGACCCTGCTGAACCGCGTGATCGAGGCCGAGAAGGAGGCGGCTGCCAACGTGATCCTCCGCCGGGAGGAGACGGCCGCTACCCGCTCGCTGGCCAACACCGCTCGGGTGATGGCAGACCAGCCGATGCTGCTGCGTCTGAAGGAGCTCGAGAACATGAAGGAGATCGCAGAGCGCATCCAGGAGCTGCGCCTCGTGGTCGGTGCCGATTCGCTCAAGGCGCTGCTCCCCGCCGACGTGTTCGGTGTGAAGAGCTCCAACGTGAGCTGAGCGCTCGAGAGCCACCCCGCGCGGTCACGCGTGGGGTGGCGCCTCGATGTCTTCTCGTCGCATGGGGTTGTCGTCTTCTTTTGTTGGTCCGGCGCGATCCCCGTCGCGACGCCGACCGGCATTCCGCGCTGTTTCCGCGGCGAACCAACACCCTTTCCTCAATTGGAGCCCGTGGCGTCCGCTCCGGCGTCGCTCCACTTGTTGCGGCGACTCCACACAAGAGTGCGCCGAGTCTTCGGTGTCTTCTCGTCGCGAGGGCTCGGCTCAGTCTCGCGTCCGCCCGGTACGCTCGTAGGCCAGCACTTGGAGTCGCTCCACCAGCTCGGTACGGAAGCGGTCGAGCTCGATGGGGTCGGCGTTGCCCGGGAGCAAGGCGTCGGGCCCGATTTTGATCTGCGACACCACCCACGCGATCGTCGCCGGGTCGGCTCCGGCGTCCTTCTTCTCGGCGTCCAGCACCGCCGCACCGAGCTCGATGCCATGAGTCAGCAACACCTGCAGGTCGACGAGGTCCTTGATCTCCGCTCGCCCGATGACCGCGCACAGCTTGTTCGCGGCGATCTCCCTCAGAGAGTCGACGCGCACGCCGTCACGGACTGGCTTGTCGTCGTCGATGATTGGAGCGCGATCGATGACCAGATCGACGATGCACGTCTCGTCGCCGCGGCGCGCGAGCAGGCGCCGAAACTCCGGGAAGGTTCGCTGCGGTTCCAGCGTTGCGCCGGCTTCTGACGCAGCTTCCTGCAACACCTGGCTGGCCTCCTCCAGTGTGGGGCCGGGAGGGGTGAAAAGGTCGATGTCTTCCGTGGTTCGGTGTCCGAAGTAGTACCCAGCCAGTGCACCGCCTCCCGTCAGGAAGAAGCGCCGCTCCCGAGCGAAGAACCCGCTGAGCAACGCCTGCTGCAAGGGGGTGAGACTACTCTGCGGGGAGGAAGCCATGAGCGCGCCATCCGTCCAGCAAGAACTCCCAGAATGTGCGGGAACGGCCGAGATGTCGCCGGATACGCGGCCAATCTCGGACGACCTCGTCCAACGTCACGTACTTCCAGACCTCGTTGAAGCGCGCCTCGCGGAGGACGCGACCCTGCCACTGCGCGCGGATGTCGGGATCCGCGGTCGCCAGATGCGCGCGCAACTCCGCTTCCGTGACGGTGACGTCCCACAGAAAGGCGGGACGTGTGTGCGCGGAATCGCTGACCATGACGTTTCGATGCTACGCCACGCCCGCCACCCGAGCAAACCAATGGCCTGAGAAGCTCCGCGTCAGGCCAAGCTCTGTCGAGCGAGTGCCCGCGCGCCCCGCATGGGGTGGCGCCTCGATGCCTTCTCGTCGCATGGGGCTGTCGAAGCCCCGCCCATCATCGGCGTCTTCCAACCGGACTCGACTCCGGTGTAAGAGCGTCGGTCATGGCGTGAACGCGTGGGGCCGACTGGTTGCGAGCGCGCCTATGGTAGGCGAAATGCGCTCCCGCGACGGTTCCGAAGTGCCAAGCGGCGTTGTCCACGGGGGAGCTACTAACCCCAGTGCTCACCTGAGTCGGTCCTCTCTCACAAGCTGCGGCCCGGCGTCCGTTCGGCGCGGAATCAGCCCGCGCGCATCGCGCTTACCGCGGAACGAGCAATGCCAGTGCACGACGGAGCAGCTCTTCCAGCGAGAGGCTCCGGGCTTCGGCAGCGAGCTTCTCCGTCGCCTTCGTGGCTTCGGCCTTCTTGAAGCCTTGGCTCGTCAGCGCCAAGAGGAGCTTGTCTTGCTTCTCCCGCGCCTCCGCATCCGCAGCGTCCTCGGTGTCTGAACGCCTTCGCTGACGAAGGCGGATCTTCTCTTCGACGTACTCGCGGCCGAAGATCTTCTTGGCCGCATTCAAATTATGGCTTCGACAGAACACCCGACCATTGGAGGCGTCATCGCCACCACCGATGCCGGTGGCTTCGATGTGGTCGTACTGGAGATACGCCTTCGCCGTGCAGCGCACGCCGGACTCCGACACGAAGCAGCACTGGGCGCCGTCCCGCGCGTACACCTCGCGCCGGGTGGCACGCCCGGGATCGCCTCGCTTCGTTCCGCGGGAGCGGCGCGGCTTGTCCGTCTTGCCCCAGCGCTTGTTCGAAAGCTCGCGAATCAGCGCATCCAGCGCCCGTTCGATCACGACCTCCAGCTCCCGGCTCACATGGCTCATCAGATTCTGGGCGTGCTCGAGCTTCGCTTTCAGGCTCTCGCCGGCACTGAAATGCACCTCGAAGCGCCCCTCCGAAAGCGGCTCCACCCCCGGGCGCGGCCCCTTTCCGCCCTGCGGCAGTCGTTCCACCCGGTCCGGAACGTCCGGCTTCGGGAACCAGCGCGCGAGCACGACGCGAATGCCCGCGCTCGTCTTGCCGGCGGCTTCTTCCAGCAGCGCAGTGTGGTTCTCCTCCGTGAGCCGCGGAGCCAAGAGCGAAAGCCCGGAAAGGTGCAGGTTCCCGTCGGCGAGCAGCGAAAGCACCACCGGAAACGAGCGCGCCGCCCGAGCCCCGGCGATGCTGCGGTACGCCGTGCCCTCGCTCATCCCGAGGCCACGCACGCAAAAGTCGTACATGGACGAGTAGCCCTCGTCGTACACGAGCTCGCGTCGGTCGATTTCGGCCAGGTGTGCGACCAAGCGCGCGGTGGCTTTCCGCCGACCGGCGTTGGCGACGACCGCGCTGGACCAGAGGTCGCGATTGGAAAGGTCTTGAAGTGCGGAGAGTGAATGCTTGGTGGTCGATAGTTCTACGGAAATGGCTTTGGATGATGACATGACAAACCCCCGTGGTTTCCCCCGGCATACCACGGGAAATTTCGCCTTCTTCAGCGCCCTCTCGAGGCGCTTTCGAGCACGCGGACACTTCGAAGGTCGATTTCGTTTCGAACGCGCCGCCACCGGGCGCAAGTGCGCTGCGCAGGCGCTGTGCGAACCAGAGCGGCGAAATGAGAGCGCGGAGCGTCCGCAAGCTCGTCAACTGAAATCGCATTCGCGATGTCGAAGTCTGTCGTCAGTTCGCGCTCGTCTCGGATCGCCATCGTTGCAGACATTCCGGCCGCTTGGTCCGCCATCGAGCGACGCGCGGCAGCGGCGGCACCTGTCCGTCGCTCTCGCCGGAGTGGCACCGATGGTGGTCAACCCAGGTGAACAGTGGGTCTAAGACGATCTCGAAAGACGCGGCGCATGTCGGCGCTCGTGAACACGCCCCAGTCGCGGCGCAACACCAGTGCGGCATCGCGCGATCGCCCGGTTGCCCGCGGGCCGAGCCCGAACAGCCCGGCGTCTCCCTGCCACAGGGCACGAACCACGGGCTGCGCGAGCACGCGGCGCTGCGCCCGCGCGATCTCGTCGAAGGGACCGAAGACGGCGGCGTCGAGAGCGATGATCGACTGCGCCCACTCGGCAAGACTGCCTTCGGCGACCGCACGCCCTCGGACCTCGGGGGGCACCTCCGCCGTGTAGAACAGCTTGCCGCCTTCACGTCCGCCCACCTGGTAGACGACGAATGCGTCTTCGTCGAAAGTCCTCACGACCAGGGCAACGTTTGCTCGAACAGTTCGGCGTCCTCGCGCTCCCGCAAACGATCGCGAGCGGCCAATGCCTCGCTCAGGGACAGCAAGCGCGGCCCAATCCTGCGCGCTCGGTGCACTCCCTCAGGCCTTGTCCGCCCACGGATTCACACGAGAAAGAGTCGCATCGACGCGCCCGAGGAGGTCCCCCAACCTGCCAAGACCTCTACCAATCGCGGGGAGCGACGTCGACGGCGGAGCCCGTGGTTGGTGTCAGCGCGGGAAACTCCGGCGCCAAGCTCGTAGCGCGTGCAGACTCTCCCCATGTGGCGGCAGCTAGCGGGAGCGATCACGGCGTTCGTCCTGGTCGGAGCCAGTATCTCTTGCGCGTGCTCCAAGCTGAAAGCCAACGAGCCGCCACCGACGAAGACCGTGGCGTCGTCCGCCTCGGCGTCGTCTGCCGTCAGGCCGCCGGCCAGCGCGGCGTCTGCGGCAGCGGTCCAGCGCGATGCGGGCCAAGCCTCGGAGGCCGGCGTCGTGGCGGCGGCTCCGTCAGCTGACGCAGGGTGTGTACGCGAAGGCTTCCAGGTGGAAAACCAAAGCATGGAGCTCGTCGGCCGACTCCGATCGGAGCGGTACAGTCCTTGGCCGGACACGCCGGAGGTTGGGTACGTGCTCGACTTGGACCGACCCGTGCCCATGTGTCGAAAACGTGAGGACCCGCTGCGTTCGGTCCAGGTATTCGTGGGGCCGAGCTCCGGGAAGCAGCCCGCCGAGCTACTGGGACCCCTGGCAGGAAAGCGGGTGCGCGTGCTCGGGCGCCCGAAGGATGCCGGCAGCGGCGCAGGGCATTTTCTGAAGCGATATCACGCGTACGCGGAGCAGATCGAGGCTGCCGAGCATTGAGCCTCCCGCTCCCTCACAGCCCTTGGGCGAACGTCTGATAGGTCTTGTAGAGACCGTCCCAGTCGTCCTTGTGCCATTGGTGATCCATACCCCACTGGGTGTCGCCGTCGCCGTTGTCGCCCGCGCTGGCCATGAACCCCCACTGCAGGTAGCCCCGGCAGCCCTTGCCGAACCACTTGGCTAGGTCCTGAGCGACCTTCGCAGGCCGTCCGCCGCCGTCGAATCCTGCCTCTTCCACGATGATCGGTTTGTTCACGCTCTTGGCGATGCCGGTGTCGTCACTGTTCCCGCCGTTGTAGCTCCGTGTCGTCAGGAACGAGATGTCGGGGTTCGAGAACAGCGTCTGCTGCTCATTCGAGCTCAGGCCCGTGATGGTTGCCCCAATCTCGCCGACTGAGATCATGTGGTTCGTGTCGATGGCCCGGATCGCCGAAGCCATGTTCGTGCAGAAGCTCACGAACGTCGCGCCCGACGACTGGCCCTGAAACGTCGCGTCGCGGATCTCGTTGCCGAGCTCCCAGGAGAAGATTGCCGGGTGGTCCTTGAAGCGCGTGACCAGCGCTTGGACCTGGGGCTCGTAGTTGTTCTTGTACCCGTTGGCGAAAAAGTCGTGGTCGAGCACCACGTAGCCGTTGCTGTCGGTCGCGTAGTAACCGTCGTCTCCCTGCGGGTTGAAGCCGGTTTGGTAGAAGTCGGTCAGCACGACGATCACCGTGAGCCCGTGCTGATCGGCTGCGTTCAGGACCTTCTCCAGTCGGTTGCCGGTCTCCTGGGCGTCGATGCCGTGGTAGGCGACGAAGGAGCGCACCACGCGACCGCCCATGCCTTGAACGGAAGAGAGGTTCAGCTCGATCTGACTTGCGTCCGCGTACGGAAGCGCTTCGTGACCGTAGTGGGGAAGGCCACGCAGGTTGACGCCCACGAACTGGTATTCCGCGCCGTCGCGCTGAAAGTGGGTGCCGCTCTGCGTGACGAACCCGCTGCCCGAACCCCCACTGCTTCCGCTGGCGCCGCCGCTCCCCGGCAGCGATTCCACCTGACACGAAGCCAGCACGTTGCCGGCCTTTCCGCCGGTCTTGCCCTCGACGAAGTCGAACGAGAGCACTCCCGTGCCATGACCCGAGACCGTGTACGCCCAGGTGTAGGGGCCGTCTCCGGTGATCGGCAGGGCGGACGTGACGGGGTAACCCGGCCCGGACACGTTCATGTCGATGTAGGTGTAGCCAATCGCGTTGGTGTAGCTGATCTCGAACTGTACTCCCTCGTGCACGGGTGCACCGGTCACGACGAACCCGTCGTCGCACGGAAGAGGGACGCCACCGCTGCCGCCGCTACCGCCGGTGGCGCCGCCGCCGCTACCGCCGGTGGCGCCGCCGCCGCTGCCGCCGGTGGCGCCGCCTCCCGCGCCGCCGTTCGTGGCGACGCCGTCGTTGGACGAGCACGCAGTCGCGCCGACGAGCAGTACCAGCGTCAGGAGCCCTCGCCAGCTTCGTCGATTCGCCGCCCGGCTCACGGCTGCTCCAGTGGGATGCCCAATGAGGCGCACAACGCCCCATCCAGGCGCAGCAAGTAGTCGCCGAAGATGGAGCAGGCCTCTGCCGCGTCTCCGTTCTCGATGGCATCGAAGTACGCGTGGTGAACGGCCAGGTAGTCGTCCGGCACGGGCGGGACCGGCCAGGTGTCGACCACGAGCTCGAGGTAGCTCCGGGTCATGTCGTTGATCAGCCAGAGCTGCGGCCAGAGCTCGGCGGAGGTCAGGACGTTGCGCATGATCTCGAGATCTGCCGCGACGAATCCCTCCAGCGAGCGCTCCTCGTTGGCACGACCGACCACCGCGCGCGCTGCTTGCAGGGAACCCTTCTTCACGCGCCCGGCGGCGAGCTGAGTTCCGTGCAACACCAGTGCGCGACGCAGCGCCAACAGATCGCGGACCACACGCTGCAGAGCGGTAGGGTCGTCGATGGCGCGAACCGCGAGCGGAAGCGCAGAGAACGACCAGGTACTGCGGGGCCGCACGACCATTCCCGATCCGCGACGCACCTGGAGCAGGCCCCACTCGACGAGCTTCGCGATGCTCTCGCGGATGGTGACGCGGCTGGTCTGGTGGACATCAGCGAGCTCCCGCTCAGTCGGCAGATGGGCCGTTGCAGGGATGTCGCTGCGGACTATCTCGCCGCCGATGACCTCCGCGAGCCCCTGGGATTTCGCCTTCGAGGCTTGACGATTCGTGAGGATCATGATTGGTTAGTCCAACTGGACTAGCCAAAATGAAGACGGGCGTCAAGGGCTTCCTCGCTGTCGCGACACTCCTCGCGGGCTGTGCAAACGGACTGGTAGATGTCGAGGATCCTCAGCCCGCGCCCGGCGACACCGTTCTTCCTGGTGAGGGGGATGCGGGCGCCGTGGAAGCGAGCGACTGGAAGGCGGGAAGCGCTGGTGCACCGTCCAATGATGCAGGGGAGGAGGCCGCAGTCGACGCCTCGAACACACCGCTCGAGTGCGACTCGCGCTTCAACCTCACACCCAAAGCTCCCAGCGCTTCCGCATCGTTCAACGCGAAGTTCACCGATACGCCCGGCTATCCCTGGGTCGATCTCGAGCTCGCGGGTTCCGGCACGCCCGTCGCCAGCTGGCAAGGCGTGAACGGTTCCAGCCCCTTCACGTGGGTCTACAAGGTGACGGGACACCAGCCCGGCGTTCTTACGCTGACGTTCGTCAAGGACAAGGAGCCGGGAACGAATGGCACGAAGGTCGCGAGCTGCAAGATCGAGATCGTGCCCTGAAGCGTGCGCGACGCGCGTAGCGCCATCGTTCAGCGCGGCTGACGCGCTCGCGGCGCGACGTAGCTGCGGCGGCGCGAGGCACAGTCGCCGGTGAGTGGGTCACTCTGTGCCAGAAACGCGGCCTGCCAGACTGCGAGGCTGGCAGAGCCCCCCCGGGAACCTGCATTTCGGTCGCAGGCGCGTTTCGTGCATCAGGAGGCGAGCATGCTCCGTTCGACGAGGGCGACGATTCTTGCGCTGCTCGCAATCTCGGCTTGCGCTGGCCAGGACCCGGCAACCGTTGCGGACTCGGGCGCTACGGGAGGGGCGGACGCTGGGGTCGGCGCGAACGGCGGATTTGGGGGCGTCGCTGTGGGCGGCAGTGGGGCGACCGACGCGAATCCATATCAGGACGGTCCCGCTGGTTGTGACGCTGACCTCTGGTGGGGGGCGGTGCTCCTCGTCATCGACGACGTGTCGTGTCAACCCATTGCTGGACTGGAGGCGACTCTGATTGGCGAGCAAGATGGAGGCAATGTTTTCACCATTGTGTTGAAGCCAGGTAGCGTCCTTCTGGGAGCGCTCGGGGAGATGGGCTGCTACGCCGTCGAGCTCTCAGCGCCAGGATATGTGACTCGCCAAGTGGAGGTGTTCGCGTACGATTCCCTGAGCTGCGCGAAGATCACCAACCACGTCACGCTACTGCTTCACGCTGTGGAAGGAGGCATTGGGCCGGAAGCGGGGCCGAGCGATGCGGCGGTCCGACCTCCCGCCTGTTCGGAGTCGAACGACACGGGCAAATGTTGAAGCGCTCCATCGGACGACCCCTCTTGCGGTTCCGCGCGAGCGGTAGCTGCACAAGGCGGTGGAGGTGTGGGTTCAGCGCGGCTGACGCGCTCGCGCCGCGACGTGGCCGCGGCGGACCAACAAGCCCTGTCAGATGCCGGATCCGGAGTTGCCTCCGGGCTTGGGCGGGCGCGGCGCCATCTCGGGACGCGGTGGCGGCGGGCGCGGCGCCATCTCGGGGCGCGGAACGCGCTCCTTCATGTGGGTCGTGGGCACTGGCACGGGCTTGGACGTGGGGGACGCATCCGGCTTCGAGGGGGCGATGTCGCTGTGGGAGAAGTGCACGACGAAGCGCTGACCGCGCACGTCGGGATCCCGATCCGAGAGCTCGAGCTCCCGCGCTGCATCCAAGATCTTCTTCTCGGCGTCGGCGTCGAGTTTTGGCGAGTGAAGGACGGCTTTGGAGACCTTGCGGTTGTCGTCGAACCACAGCTCGAGCTCGACACTGTCGGTCGGGGCGACGGCGTCGCGCAGGACCGGGAGCAGCTTTTCGCCGAGCGCTGGCTTGACCAGCCCTTCCGGACCCAGCGGCGGAATCACCTGCGCGTCCACCGGCTTCGGGGGCGGACCGGAAGCCGTGGCCGTGGGGATTGCCACCATCTCGGTGGGATGGCTCTTCTCCTTGCAGCCCGCGCTGGCCAGCGTGACCGACGCCACCAAGCCCGCGCTGGCCGCCGCTTGCACCCAGCCACTGGCCTTTTTGCCGCGAGTGGGTTGGAACGGAGCGGTGCGGATCTCGTCGAGCAGAGCCTTCACCTCGCGGCCGAGGCGCTCGTTGTCTCGCACCACCCCAGCCTTGATCTCCTCCAGCAAAAGAGCCGCATCCGAAGGATCCGCGAGGGCGTCGACACCGGCGATCAGCCGATCCAGATGATCGCAGGTGTTCAAGTTTACCTTCACGATCTGCTGCTTGACCCTGCGGCGGAGCGCTTCATGTGGACCGAAGAAGCGCTGGAGCAATTGCTGCTCGTAGTCGATCTGCATCGTCAGGTGATGCAAGCCCTCGTCGCCGTAGTTCCGTGCTTCGAAGGCCGGATACATGATCTCGAACGCCGTCTGCGCGCGCGGGTCGCTGATCTGGTAGTCGTAGCCCCAATAGTCACCGAGCAGGCGATCCTGCCGGCGGAGCCAGCGCTCGAGCGGCGTGCCGGAGTACACCTCGGTGCGGCAGAAGTTCATCGCGTGGTGCGGGTGCTGGCGCAAGAAGGCAACGTTGTCTGCCATGTCCTCCAGCGTGGAATCGGGATTGAGCAGCAGCAGGTTGAAGCAGGTGTGGATGTCGAGCTGGCTCACGATCTGGAGGGCGCGCACGTTATCTTCGACGGTTTGACCGCGCCCCAGCCGCCGGAGGGACTCGGGCGTTCCGGCCTCCACGCCCAAGAAGATGCGAAACATGCCCATGGCTCGGAGGCGCTCGAACAGCTCCACGTCCACGGTATCGGGCCGGCACTTGATCGCGAAGGCGATGGGGCTGGTCACGCCGCGGGCGCGCAGCGCGGCGTCCAGCTCGTCGAGGCGGCGATGCATCGCGGCCTTGTCGTCGAGCACGAAATTGTCGTCGTGGAAGTTGAACACGCGCACGCCGCGGCGATGGAGCTCTGCCATCTCCTCCGCCACCTGCTCGGGGCTGCGCAGCCGGAGGCGCTCGCCGCCGCACAGCTTGTGCCAGGCCGCGATGGAGCAAAACGCGCAGCTTCGCGAGCACCCGCGCGAAGACAAGATGTTCGTGATCGGGATCCCGAGGTAGTCGTCGAAGGGTTGCTTGCGCGGCGGGAACGGCAGCACGTCCAGGTCCGGGGGCTTCACCGCGTCGGCGTTCTGCTGGATGTGTTCACCGTTGCGCCAGACGAGCCCGCTGACGTGTGACGGGTCGGCGAGGGATTCGGCCAACTGGCAGAGGATCAGCTCGCCTTCGCCAATCGCCACGGAGTCGAGGGCGGGCACGTCGGAAAGCAGCTCTGCCGCGTGCATGGCGGCGAAGTGGCCGCCGGCGATCACGTGCCCGGAGAAACCGAGCTCCCGCGTGCGCTCGGCGAGGCGAGCAAACTCCCGCGCGCGATAGGTGAACACCATCGACAGCCCCGCCAGCGGCGCGCCGGATTCGGCGATCTCCCGCGCCGCCCGCTCGCTATCCGCGGGCTCGTTGAAGACGACGGTGGTGACTCGGTGCCCCGCGTGCTCCAGCGCTCCGCGCAGGTAGCGCACCGCCAGGTTCTCCTCGAACTCCGCTCCCACGAGCACGACGTGCATGAGCGCCACCCTTTCCCGCCGGGGACCACCGCGGCTCCTGCGAGTGTTCGGCCGCGCGGCTCTTCGCGAAATGATGGACGACACTGCGCTGGCCATGAACGCGCCGTTGGCAGGTGGCTCGCGTCGGCCTACGCTCTGCGGGTGGAGCTCGGTTTCGGGTGTACGTCGACACGCCGCCTGGATTCCGGAGGCAGCGTCGAGTTTCATCGCTGCGATCACGCCACTTACGGTCAGGTCTGCGCCGTGATTGCTCCCCCGCTCACGTGGCCGCCGTGGGCCGACCCGGCACTCTTCGCGCGTCTGCCCGCGGAGGCGACCGTGGTGCGAACGTTCGAGACGCAGCTGACGGACGCGCGAGACGTCGTCCTCCTGGAGTGGGTGGAGGGCGAGAGCCTGATGGATCGGGTGCGAAGGACGGGCCCGCTCACACGAGGGGAAGCTCTCGCGGTGATGGGCGAAGTCTGGCGCGCGCTTTCGAGATTGAAGCGAGGGATCCCGCTCGAGGGCGACAAGCTCTTGCCGTGTGCCCACGGCCACGTCCACCCGCGTTGGGTCCAGCTGGGTCCGCGGCAGGTGAAGCTCGGCGGTTGGCTCTTGGGCACGCTGAAACCGGAGACTGAAATGCGCGTCGCGGATGCGCTGCTGGCCGCCGCGCCAGAACGCCTGCGGGCGGATGATGCCGATCTACATGCGGCAGACGTGTATGGGCTCGGCGCGCTGCTCCACTTCGCGCTCACCGCGCGGGGCCCCAGCGGCACGGAGCCGTCGTCGATGAGCACGCGAAGTGTCGACCCTTCGCTTTCGCCGGAGCTCCGGAATTTCGTCCTGGAGCTGACGGAGCCCGTGCCGCAGCGCCGGCCATCGCTGGAACACGTGGGCGAGGCGCTCGCCCGGCTGCGCTAGAGCGGCGTGACGGGGCTCGCGCCGCACCAACATCCAAACGAAACAGCTGGGACCACTGGCGGTTGCCCCGGGGCAGTCCCACGCGCGGAGCCGGCGAACGTCGAGAGCAACCGCGAGGAATCTCGGGACCGACGTGCTGGCGCGGGGCTTGCTGAAGTGGGCGGCATGAGACGAGCCTGGGCCATCTTGCTGTTCGGATTGAGCGCGTGCGGCAGTGGGGCGACGGACGTGGCGCCTGGACGAGGTGGCGGCACAGAGCCGATGGACGCACGCGTCGAGGTCGATGCCGCGGCAGAGAGTGGCATCGACGCCGGGAGCGACGCTCAGCAAGCGAGCCCGTGCCCGAAGCTGCCGGAGGAGATCGTGGGCAACGACGTCGACGACGATTGCGACGGACTGGTCGACGAGTGGCCTGCGGACATTTCCGCCGCTCTGCACATGCGCCCGGCGCTCTGGGAAGAGTGCGGCGCGGCCAGCACGGACTACGGTCTGAACCGCCCCATCGTGATGGCAACGCATGGCGCTGTCGCCGGCGCCATCAACCTGCGCGCGCTGCATCCCGCCTGTCCCATCCATTCGCTGCCCATGTCGCTCGACCAGGTGCGCGCCTGGGCCAAGTCCGCCTTGGAGGATCCGATGGTGGACGGCATCGCACTGGATCACGAAGGGTGGACGCTTTCTCTCGGCGAGCCGATGCTGAAGGTGCTGTTCAGTGAGGCCGAGAAGGCAGGGAAGATCTTCTGCGACGTTCCGTCGATGTACCTGAACCACTTGATGAACGGGATGACGAGCTTCTCGGACATGATCTCGTCGTTGCAGAAGCACACCCACTGCGCTTCTCCGTGGCGGTATCACCTGAAGGGGCCGGAGTACCTGGCGCTCGGAAAGGCGTGGATCGATGGCGGCTACGCTCATCCCATCATTCCCATGGGGGACGCCGGCATGCGGCCCGACTACGGCGGCATCACCCAGGCGGACGCCGTGGCCACCGTGAACACGTTGGCGGACCACGGCGTGTCCTTCGCGCTGTTCCAGCCAAAATATGATGACGGAACCGTGCTTTCGGTGATGGCGAAGCGGTATCCGTAGTTACAGCAGATCCGTGAGCCGCCCGCGGATCATCGCTTCGGCATCGCGCATGATGCGGTCGATGAGCTCTTTGCAGGTGGGAATGTCGTGGATGAGGCCCGCGACCATTCCGCACGACCAAGCGCCCGCGTCCATTTCGCCCTCGCGCATGATGCTCGGGTACACGCCAGCCACCTCTTGCAGGATGTCCTGGATCTGGAGCTTGTCCCCGAGGGTGCGCTCTTTCTCGAGGATGCGCTCCACCGCTTGGTTGTTCATCACGCGTTCGGTGTTGCGCAGCGGACGCATGACCAAGCGCGTGTCGAGCTCCGACGCTGCCAAGATGGCCTGCTTCACGTTGTCGTGCACCGGCGCTTCCTGGGTGGCGATGAAGCGCGTGCCCATGTTCATGCCCTCGGCGCCGAGGGCGAGGGAAGCGACCAGGGAACGCGCGTCCGCCATGCCGCCGGAGGCCACGAACGGGATCGAAAGCTCTTCCGCGGCGCGTGGCAGCAAGATCATGTTCGGGATGTCGTCCTCCCCGGGGTGTCCACCGCACTCGAAGCCATCCACGGACACGGCGTCGCAGCCAATCTTCTCGGCCTTCAGCGCGTGGCGTACGCTCGTGCATTTGTGAATGACGCGAACGCCGGCCGCCTTCAGCTTTGGTAGGTGCTCCTGGGGGTTTCGGCCCGCGGTCTCGACGATGGTGATGCCGCCGGAGATGATCGCGTCGATGTAGCCCGGGTAGTCCGGCGCCGCGAAGGCGGGCAGGAACGTCAAGTTCACGCCGAAGGGCTTGTTCGTCATCTTCTTGCAGCGCTCGATCTCGGCGGACAGCGCTTCCGGGCTCGGCTGCGTGAGCCCCGTGATGATTCCGAGACCGCCGGCGTTCGACACCGCCGCGGCGAGCTCGGCGAAACCCACGTAGTGCATGCCCCCTTGAATGATCGGATGGTCGATGCCGAACAGCTCGGTGATCTTGGTCTTCATGGGAGGTCCTCATACACGCATTTGGCGACCTTCGGGCGACTCAACCAAACGCCCTGAGCTTTCCTCGGAGCTCCGTCCACAGGCTAGCGGTAGCCCGGTCCGCCAAGGGGTAGAGCACCCCTTCCTCTTTGGCGTTGTGCTGCTGCGTGAGCATCAAGAGCGTGTCGCCATGGTCCAGCGCTTCGTCGAGGTTGCCGCTTTCGGCGGCGCGTCCCATTTGCTCGAGCACCGCCCGCATTTGCGAGTGCTCGGTTCTCATCACCGTAGTCGGCCCGGCACCGTGCATGCCCATCGCCGCCTCGATGGCGGGGAACAGCACGTCCTCCTCCATGGCGAAGTGACGACGCAAGGCTCGGTCGAAGGAGCGCCAAGCTTCCAAGGTCGGATGCTCTTCGAGCTGGGCCCAGAGTTCGTCGCAGTGTCGATGGTCTTCGGTGAAAAAGCTGCTGGGATGCGTCGCTTCCATGTTATCGATCGATAACATGGTGCATCCCGCCGAGCGAGAGAAAAGCGAGCACCGCCGCGAGCAGATCGTGCGGGCAGCGCTGGCTCTGCTGGCAGAGGCGCCGCTTTCGGAGCTCAGCACTCGGCGGATCGCCGGGGCCGTCGGCATTTCGCAGCCCGCGCTGTTCCGCCATTTCAGGTCGCGAGAAGCGATCTTGGTGGAGGTGATAGCGACCGCGCGGGCAGACCTCGGCCACGTCGTCACTCGGATCGTGAGCACACCCTCTGCGCCGCACGCTCGGCTCGGAGCCCTGGCCGACGCGCTGGTGGGCTACGTGACGGAAAACCCCGGACTGCCGCGCTTGCTGTTTGCCAACGTCGCTGCCGGCGACAGTCCACTGCTGAGCGCGCTGCGACAGCTTCACTCCATGCAGCTGTCGCTGGTCG
Source organism: Polyangiaceae bacterium (assembly GCA_020633235.1). Lineage (NCBI taxonomy): Bacteria > Pseudomonadati > Myxococcota > Polyangiales > Polyangiaceae > Polyangiaceae bacterium. The sequence goes on from JACKEA010000001.1 coordinate 1,058,485, forward strand.
CCGAGCTGGTTCGCGAGGGGCAGCGCGACGGCACCTTCGATCCGACGGTAGAGCCGCGCGATGCAGCGACGCTCTTTGTCGGGTTCCTGCAGGCGCTCACCTCCAGCCGTCGCCTCGAAGAACGCGACGAGCCCCTCGTCGAGCAAGGACGTCGACTGTTTGCGTTGTGGCTCAAGAGCGTCATGGCGGCTCATCCGTCGAAGCCGGCGAACGTGCACGCGGAGGTGCGGCGCGAAGGCCTCCAGAGCGTGGATGCACGCCCACTCTTGGCTCGCGGCGTTGATCCGCTGGATTCCGTGCTCGCCGCCGTCCAAGCAGTGGGTCCAGGTGGCGTGGTGAAGTTGCAGGTGCCGTTCCGGCCGACGCCACTCCTCTCGCTGCTCGGCTCCCGCGGTCACGCTGTCAGCGCGGAGCAGGTGAACGGGAAGCTGTGGGTGGTTGAGATCGTTCATGGCGGCGCGCCCGCACCCGAAGATCTGAGGGAACTGGAAGCGCCCGAGCCACTGGAGCGCGTACTGTTGGCGTGCGCGCGTTTGCCCCGCGGCCGGGTGTACTTGGCGCGCGTGCCCCGCGTGCCCCGGCTTCTGTTCCCACACCTCGAAGAACGCGGCCTCCAGTACGCCGTTTACGAGGAGCAGGATGGCACGGCGCTCCTCCGGGTGTTCAAGCCGTGACGACCGACACCGAAGGCCTGAGCCTCGAGCAAGCGCCACCGCTGCTGATCCCCGTGAGCTTCTTCCTGGTGGCGCCGGTCGCGCTCATCGCAGCAGGAGTCGTGCTCATCTACGGTGGGGAACAGTTGCTCTGGACACGCTTTGGCGCACATGCGCCAGCGATGCTCCACTTGGGCACCATCGGATTCCTCGCCGCAGTCATGCTCGGCGCGCTGTACCAGATGATTCCGGTCGTGGCCGGTGCTCGGGTCGCATTGGTGAGACTCGCCCACGCGGTCCACGCTTGCCTGGTCGGAGGTGGCGCAGCGCTCGTCTATGGACTGCTCGAGAGCTCGCGCGTCGCGGTTCTACTGGGTGCTGTCGGTCTCGCGTCGAGCCTCATCGGATTCATCGTGCCGGTGGGCGTCGCCCTCGCGTGTGCGCCGACGCGGACTGCCACAGTGACCGGTATGCGCGTGGCGGTGCTGGGGCTCGTCACGCTAGTCGTGCTGGGCGTGACGATGGCCATCCTGCGAGGCTCGGAGGCAGCGAGCTCCCACTACCCGCAGTGGATGGCCATTCACGTCGCCGTTGGCTTCACCGTGTGGCTGGGCGGATTGATCACCGCCGTGAGCTTCCAAGTCGTCCCCATGTTCTACCTGGCGCCGGCGCCGCCCCGCTGGGCGGAACGACTCATCGTTGCGGCCATCGGATCGAGCCTGCTCGCTCTCGTTGCCGCCGCGCTGTCCAGCGCGAGCACGGTCGTCGTCGCGTTGGCCGCGGCGCCCGGGGCCATCGCCGTGTGGGGGCTCCATCCGCTGCTCACGCTGCGGGCCATCCGGCGGAGGAAGCGCCGGCGCGTCGATCCGAGCGTACGTTTCTGGCAAGCGGGTCTGCTCGTCGGCCTCTCCCTGCTGCCTGCCGCGGCGCTGGCCACGCTCTCGGACGATTCGCGTTGCCCCGTCGCGTTCGGCTGGCTGGTGGTGTGGGGATGGGCCGGGCTCATCGTGCACGGGATGCTCTCCCGCATCGTGCCTTTCCTGGTTTGGTTCCACCGCTTTTCACGTCTGGTCGGCCACGCTCCGGTGCCCCCGATGAAGCAGCTGTGGCCGCCTCGCTCCGCCAAGCTGGGCCTGGCCGTGCATTCGACCACAGTGCTGCTCGGTCTCGCGGCCCTCGCCTTCGCGTCGGACGCTCTCGCCCGCGCCGCCGGCGGCGGCCTGGTGTTGACGGGCATTTCACTCGGCGCGTCGCTCATGCGCGTGCTGCGGCCGCGCTTGGCGCCCTTGGGGTGACACCTCCGCACCTTGGGGTGGAGAAGCGCGTGGGCACCGCGGGCTGCGTGCCCGCCACGTGGCGCGAGCAGGCCACTCAGCGCGTGGCCACCGTCATCGGACTCAGCCCTCCGCCTGAGCACCGACGCTTCTATCTTTTTTGTCGGTCCGCCGCGGGAACGTCCGTATCCTGCGTCAATGAGGCAATCGGGAAGGGCGCTCGTGCCCGCATTCGTGGTGCTCGGCGTTCTGCTCTCGAGCCGCTCGGCAAGCGCGGACGTCGTGCCACCGCCACCCAAGCACTGCCCCAAGGGGCAGGTGGGCGTCACGAGCCACGGCGGGCCGGAGTGCGTATTGGAAGCGCCCAAGAACTGTCCGCCTGGGTACCGCGGCCAGCTGCGCGGACAGTGCGTGCTCGCGCGCTGCTCCTCGGACGACAACTGCGACGGCGGTCGCAAGTGTCTTCAGGTGGACGTGTGCCAGGAGTTTCGCGAGCTGCACTGGACCGGGTGGGGTTGGGGCGCGCAAAGGACCGTCACGCGCGACAACCTCTTGGCCGAGCCACCGTCGCCGCCACCCGACGGTCCGCCGAAGAAGGATTGGGTGCTGATCAACATCTGTGGCCAGGACGGCGCGTGCAAGGCGCCGGCGCAGTGTCGGCCCACCGGCTTGTGCTACCCGCCGAGCGCCGTCGGCAAGACGAAGGCGAAGGTGTCCTCGGGCGTGATGCCCGATCCCCCGCCGGCTTCGAGCGGGAGCGCGGGCGCTGGGGGCGCTCCGAGCACGGAGTTCGCGACGCCTCCGGACGAAACGACCGCTACCGGTGGCGGGGCAAGCGGGGGAGCGCCGGGAACGACGGGGCCAACGGTGAACCCCGAGCCGCTCGGTGGCGAGAACGGCGGCGGCTGCCGCAAGGGGTGCTCCACTACGCTCGGCCCTTCGGCGCTGGGCTGGCTCGGGCTGCCCTTGCTGGCGGCGGCTGCTCTCTTGCTGCGTCGACGCCGCGGCTAAAGCGGTGGCTCGGGCGGGAGCATCGCGACGGCGGTGCTCACGAGCAAAGAAACGATGCGCTCCGGCGAGCGGGGCGAGGCGCGGTACAGCTCCGCGGTGATGATACCCATGGCGGCATCGGACACGGCGCGCATGCGCGCCGCCAGCACCTCTTCCGGCCAGCGCGGACGGAACGGCAGCGCGGCGCGCGCCAGCTCGTCGGAGAAGCGATCGCGCTCCGCGGTGATCACCTCGATGAGGCCGAGGCGCGCGATGCCAGCGATCACGATGCGCGTGCGGGCCGGATGCTCGAGGTACGTGTGCGTGGTGGCGTCTGCGACCTTTTCCACCACGGCCTCCAAGGACGCCCCGTTCTGGGGCACGCCGTGCAGGAGCTTCGCGAAGTTCTCGCGCGTGATCTGCCCGATCAGCGTCCCGAGCAGGGCGTCCTTACCGGCGAAGTACTCGTAGAACGAACCGACGCCGACGCCGGCACGTTTGGCCAAGCGGTCCACCGGGAGCGTGGAAGGGTCTTCCCCCTGGCGCAGACGCTCGTCCAACGCTTCCACCAGAGCTCGGACCACGGCCCGCGAGCGCGACTGCAGCGGAATGCGACGGAAGAAGCGCTTGAACGCCGAGTCCGTGCTCTCCTTCATCACCGCTAGCGACTCATCGCTCCCCGTACTTCGTCACCAGCTCCACACCGAAGCTCTTGAGCAGGTCCGCGGGAGCGGTGCCGCCGATCTGGACGATCAGGGCGTCGTTCGGAACGTCTTTTTCGCCCGCGCCGTTCTTGAGCCGAACGCGGTCTTCCCCAATGGCGGTGATGTTGGTCGGCATCAGCGCGCGGACCTTGCCTTCTTGAATGGCGGCGTCGATCTTGCGGCGGTTGTCGCCGCGGCAGCGGGCGAAGGCGTCCCGCCGATAGCTGATGGAGACCGAGGCACAGCGGCCGAAATCCGCCAGGGCAATGGCGGACTCCACCGCGCTGTTGCCACCGCCCACCACCATCACGTGCTTGCCCTCGAAGGGTTCCGGCTCGAGGAGCCTGTAGGCCACCTTCTGGAGCTCTTCACCGGGTACGCCGAGCTTGCGCGGTGAACCGCGCACGCCCAGCGCGAGCACCACGTTGGCCGCCAGCCAGCGCTCGGATTCCGTCGCCACTTCCCACAGACCATTCGCGGCTTGCGTGATCTTCTGGACCACCTGGCCTGTGACCAGCGGTGGATTGCACTTCTGGGCGATGTCCTGCCACAGGTCGATGAGCCGCTCCTTGCTCATCGTCTTCTTGTGCACCTTGCCATAGAGGGGCAGATCGAGGTCGCCCGTCATCACCACCTTCTTGCGAGGGTAGTGTGTGATGGTTCCGCCCAAGGCTTCGCGCTCCACCAACAGCGTGTTGAGCTTGGCGTCCATCAGGCCCAGAGTGGCGGCGATTCCCGCGGGTCCGGCGCCGACCACGATGGCGTCGTAGCCTTGACCGTTGGCCCGCCGCGGCGTCGGGCTCTTCGCGATGTGCTCCGCAGCTTGCGTTCCCTGCGACACGGCGTTGCGAATCAGTCCCATGCCGCCGAGCTCTCCGACGATGTAGATGCCCGGCTGGTTCGTCTGGAAGTGTTTGTCGATGCGCGGCAGCTCCACGCCGCGGCTCTTGCTGCCGTACACCAGTCGAATGGCGTCCACCGGGCAGGCGACCTCGCAGGCACCGTGACCCACGCAGCCCAGCGGATTGACGAGCACGGCACGATTGCCGATGAGCGCCAGCGGTCCGTGCTCGGGACAGATCGCGACGCAGGTGCCCGACCCCATGCACAGATCCGTATCGATGACGGGGTGCAGCGACGTGGGCAGCACGTCGCCGAGGGCGGCGGCGTCCTCCGCCTCCGCGCGCGCTCTCTTCTCCTTGTGGGAGTCCAGTCGCTCCCACAGAAGCCACAGCAGCACGGCGACGGTGATGATGCCGCCGAGCAGAAGCGTCGTGGTGCTCACGACGCGTCCTCGCGTTCGAACCCTAGTGCTTGCCCTTGGGATGGCAGTCCAAGCAGTAGTTCACGGACGAGGTGTTCGCCGGGTAGTTCTTCACGTCCTTGTGCTTGCTGTCCATCTTGGACTTGGTGTGGGCGTTGGTGTGGCAACCGATGCAGTTGGTGTTGCCCTTGCCCGTGGAGCCCAAGCTCGCGTCGTGGCAGTCCGCGCAGGCGAACTTGCTGTGCTTGCCGCTCTTGATGGGGAACTTGTCTTCCGGGTGTCCGGTGCCCGAAGCGGGGACCCAGCCGTTGGTGGTGTGGCAGTCCGTGCACGTGTGCGAGAAGGTCTGGTGGTCGGGGTAGGGGCTCGAGTTGTAGTCGTTCTGGTGGCAGCTCCAGCAATCGCTGGGCGTGCCTTTGTACACCGGCGGATTGCCCACGTGGCAGTTGTTGCAGGCCGTGGTGGCGTGCTTGCCGTCGAGCGGGAACGGGTGATTCAAGGGTGAGGCGGGCTTCCATGCGACCAGGTTGTGACAAGTATCACAGGTGTGGGGGAAGCCCTGATGCCCGGGGTAGGGGCTCGATGCGTAGTCCGCCGCGTGGCACCCATAACACTCCGTGGGAGTGCCCTTGTACACGGGCGGATTGCCGACGTGGCACGACAGGCACGGCGTATTCGCGTGTGCTCCCGTGAACGGGAAGGGGTGGTCCACCGGGGAGGCAGGCTTCCAGGCGATGGTGTTGTGGCAGTCCTGGCAGCTGGTGGGGAAATCTTGGTGGCCCGGGAACGGGCTCGAGTTGTAGTCGTCGATGTGGCACGCCGAGCAGATCTTGGGCGTGCCCTTGTACACGGGCGGATTGCCGACGTGGCAGCCGCTGCAGGGCGCGCTCGAGTGGGCGCCGAGGAGCGGCCAGGGGTGCTCTACCGGGGAGGCTGGCTTCCAGGCCACTTGGCTGTGGCAGTTCTCACAGGTGGTGGGGAACGTCTGATGGCCGGGGTAGGGACTGCCCTCGTAGTCTTTCTGGTGGCAGCCGTAACAGAGGCGAGAGGTGCCGACGTACTTCGGCGGATCCCCGACGTGGCAGTTCTGGCAGACCAGCGTCGCGTGGACCCCGACCAGCGGCCAGCTGTGGACAAAGGTGGCCGGCGACCACGCCTTCTCCGTGTGGCACTTGGCGCAGTCTGTGGGTAGGGCGTCCACGTGGGGTGGCGCCTTGGCGTTCTGGTAATCCGGAAGGTGGCAGGTGACGCATTTCTGCGCCTCCACCTTCACGTGATCCGAGGAGTCCGAAGTTACGTCTCCGCACGCACCGGCCCCGAGGCCAAGCGCAATTCCGGCGACGAGCACACCATTCCACAGCCGCCTCTTGCCCATCACTGTGAAGTAGTAACCGCACGTCAAAAAACCATGCCTGGAATTCGTGCAATGTGCGACTACTGCTCTGGGTTTGCGGAATCCAGTGGCAGACACGACTAGTGAGCGCCGCCCCAGCGTCTTGCCGTGGGTAGGCTTGGTCTTTTTGTTGGGTGCCGGCGCTGGTGGTCTGTGGGCCCACGGCCGCGGCTTCTACTCCCTGAGCGTGGCGGAGCGGGTGGATCACCCAGCGTTTCGCCTGCTGAGCCCGGGGGAGCTGGTTGGCCACGGCTACGGAATCGTGGGCACCGCCTTGATCCTCACGAATCTCCTGTACTTGGTGCGTCGCAAGTTCCCCCGCCTACCCGTGGGGTCGCTGCGGGCGTGGCTGAACCTGCACACCACCACGGGGCTTTTCGGCGGAATTCTGGTCCTGTTTCACTCGGCCTTCCAGCTGCGCACCCCCATCGCGACTTTCACCATGTGGGCGCTCGTGATCGTGATCCTCACGGGCATCGTCGGGCGCTTCATCCACGCGTTTACGTCGGAGCCGGATCTTTCCAGGCTCACTGACCACTATCGTACCCTCGATAGCGTTCGAGCAGGCATGGGCACCGAGCTCCGGCGCCGCCTCGAGGGCATCGAGCGCGTGGAGGCCAAGGGGCGGTCCCTCGTCAGCGTGCTGATCGCCATGCCGCGCTGGCGTCGAGAGGCCCGGCTCAAGAAGCAAACCATCGCGAGCACGTTGGCCGAGCTCGGCGTTGACCATCAGTCGGAGATCCGCTTGCTCGAAGGACGCATCTCCGACCTCCGCTCTTCGCTGGTCGGCGAGGTTCGGGCGCGAGCGGCCGGCAACTTGGTGCGCGGCTGGCGCTCGATACATCGACTGGCCGCACTGCTGATGGTGCTGTTGGTCTGCGTTCACATCGTCGTTGCCTGGCAATACGGCTACCGCTGGATCTTCTCGGAAAATGCGAGCCTCGCTACGTAGTCTCCTCCTGCTAGTGGCTCTACTGCTCGTGGGCCGCGCCGCAACGGCGCAGCTCCTGAGCCCTGGACCGCTCGCCGCTCCCCACGCCAGCCTGGAGGGCGACGAAAACTGCGGCCGCTGCCACACCTCCGGTCGCGGCACGTCCAACGGCTTGTGCAACGGATGCCACGGGAGCGTCACCAAACAGGGCCTGCACGCTCGGGCCTTCGGTGGTCCCTGCGCCAAGTGTCACTCGGACCATCGTGGCCGGGGCTTCGCGCTGGTGCGGTTCAGCCCCAACGGTTTTGACCACGGTCAAACTGGTTGGCCGCTGCAGGGCAAGCACGGCAGCACCAAGTGCGCGAAGTGCCACAAGCCCGGCACCTGGCAGAACGTGTCGCGCGCCTGCAAGTCCTGCCACAAGGATCCGCACGACAACCGCTTTGGCGCCAACTGCCTCGGCTGCCACAACGAATCCAACTGGAAGACGGTCAGCCTGAAGAGCTTCAACCACGATCTGTCGCGCTTCCCGCTGAAAGGCGCCCACCGCTCTGCGCCCTGCGGCAACTGTCACGGATCACCCGCGCGCTATCGCGGATTGGACTTCGGAAACTGCACGGCGTGCCACCAAGATCCCCACCGCGGGCGCTTCTCTTCCACGTGCACCAATTGCCACAACGAGAGCAACTGGCACCAGGTGGTCATGAAGCCGGGGGCGCATCCGGGCTTGTCCTTGGCCAACGGTCACGCGCGCGTCGTCTGCGGGAAGTGTCACGACCGCGGTCAGTTCGTCTCGCCCTCCAAGGGACGCGCTTGCGTGGGCTGCCACAAGCCCGTGCACGAAGCGGACTTCGGCAAGGGCTGCCAGAAGTGTCACGCCAGCATTCGCTGGCTCGGGCTCCCGCGCCGAACGGGCCTTCGAGCCCACAAGAAGACCGCATACCAGCTCGAGGGCGAGCACGAGAAGGTGAAGTGCGACGGCTGCCACACGCCGTCCAAGCCCGCCCAGCAGCGCTTTCGCGAGCTCACCTTCGACCGCTGCAACGGCTGCCACGAAGACAAGCACAAGGGCGAGTTCAAGAGCCGCTCCGGCGGTGAGTGCGGCGCGTGCCACACGGTGAGCGGATTCGCTCCCGCACTGTTCGGCATCCAGGCGCACAGCACCACCAAGTTCCCTCTGGTCGGGCACCACACCGCGGTGCCCTGTGCCTCGTGTCACGACAAGCACCCCAAGAAGGGGCCCCGAATGGATTGGCGTGGTGCGAAGGAGAGCTGCGAATCCTGTCACGAAAATCCCCACGGGAGTCAGTTCTCGAAGGAGATGAAGAAGGGCGGCTGCGCCGAGTGCCATTCTCCCCTCGACTGGCACTCGCCCAAGATCGACCACAGCAGCTGGCCGCTCACCGGCGCCCATGCCTCCGCACCCTGCGCTCGCTGTCACACGCCTACGGAAGCGGATCGCAAGACGGGTCGCGGCGCGAGCTATCGTGGCACTGCCCGCAAGTGTGAGGGCTGTCACGCGGACGTACACCTGGGACAGTTCCGCCTCTCCAAGCCGGCAAAGGCGTGCAACTTCTGCCACGACACCAGTCACTTCAAGATCCGGAAGTTCCCCCACGAGAAACGCACCGGTTACCCGCTGGAGGGGCGCCACGCGCAGCTCGCGTGCGACAAGTGCCACAAGAGCGTAGCCAGCAAGAGCGGCAAGAAGGCCACGCGCTATCGGTTGGGCTACTCCGGTTGCAAGGACTGCCACGCCGACCCGCACGCGGAGGCCGACAAGTGAACCGTGCGCATGCCGTCGTGGTGGCACTCGCCGTGCTCGCGTGGTGCGTGCTCACGCAAGCGGATCCCAAGCCGCCGAAGAGCCCGCACTCGGCATCCATCACCTCTGGGCTCGACTGCTCGGCGTGTCACACGCCCAAGGGCTGGCGCTTGACGCCAGGGCGGAGCTCCTCCGGCGGGTTCGACCATTCCGTCACCGGCTTTCCGCTCACAGGGCGGCACCGTGACACGGCGTGCACCTCGTGCCACAAGCAGAACCGGAAGATCACGCGCGCGTGCGTGGGCTGCCACGAGGACAGCCACCGGCATCGGCTGGGTCAAGCCTGCGATCGCTGTCACTCGGCGCGGAACTTCCGGGACGTGCGCGCCATCGAGAAGCATCGCCTCACGCGCCTTCCGCTGCGCGGCATGCACGCGCTGGCGGATTGCACGGAGTGCCACCAGCGCGCCAACCAGGGCGTGTTCTCGGGGGCGCCTGCGGACTGCTACTCCTGCCACGCGAACGACTACCGCCGCACGGACGTGCACCCGCAGCACATCGGCGTTCCGGGCCAGGCTCCATTTCCGCGGGACTGTACCCAGTGTCACCGCCCCACGGCGTGGGCGCCGGCCTTCATTCCTGCGACGTTCCAGTTCCGCCTGAGCCAGAGCCCGCTGGCACCCAAGAGCCATGAGCTCCGGTTTCCGATCCGCACCGGGCGTCACCGCGGCTTCGCCTGCAACGATTGCCACGTCGCCCTCGCCGCGCCGCGACTGGTGCGCTGCACGGGCTGCCACGCGCACTCGCCGACGCGCATCGCGCGACAGCACCAGAGAGTGGGTCCGGTGCGCGAGCGCTGTTTGCACTGCCACCGCGGAGGGCGAGCCCGATGAAGCGCGCGCTCCTGGGGCTGATTGCGGTGCTGGCGCTCGCGCCGAGTGTTTCCGCGGCGCCCAAACAAAAGAAGCCGGACAAGGCCAGTGAGAAGGGCAAGCAGGTGCGGCTCAAGATCCTGGTCGTGGACGTGGCGGATGGTCGCGCCTACATCACGCCCGGGGCGAAGGAGGGTTTGCGCGTCGGAGATCAGATCGACTTCGGCAAGCTCAAGTACGGCGTCGTGGCGGTCGCGGATTCGTCCGCGGTGCTGGTGATGGACGACCAGCATCCGCTCGCGGTGGGCGACAAGGGGCGCATCACCGTGGAGCTCGGTCGGGAAGAGAAGAAGGTCGAACGGCTCCAAGCGCCGCCGCCGCTGTCCACCTTCAAGGGCAGCTGGACCGAAGCGAAGAAGCCGAGCCTCGATCAACATCCGAAGCCGGTGCCCCTCGGGCTCATCGAGGACAACCGCAGGAACCGCGCCGCCATTTCTCTCTCCGGCTACGGCGTGAGCGGAGGTGGCGAGAGCTTCGGCCGGGCGGAGCTGCGCGCGCAGCTGCACTACGAGCCGTTCGTGTCGGCGCCCTTCGCCATGGACGTGGACGTGAGCGGCCAGACCTGGTTCATGGGTGACCGTCGCGCCAGCGATGCGCGCCCGGCGGTTCGCGTGCGGCAGCTCGAGCTGTCCTACGGCCAGCAGCGTTCCTGGTTCGGGGCGCTGGGGCGACTGCGCTACGCCTCCAGCTTCCTCGGGCAGCTCGACGGCGTGCGCGTCCGTGCGCCGATTGCGGGTGGCCTTTCGCTCACTGCCTTTGGCGGCGCCGTGCCGGAGCCCTTGAGTGGCGTGCCGTCGAGCACGGCGCGCTTCGGTGGCGAGCTCGGCTGGGAAGAGCTCGACTGGGCTTGGCGCCCCCGCGTGATCGTCGGCGGCCACGCCTCACGCTTCGACGGAAAGATCGACGAGCGCCGGCTGAACGCCAGCATCGACTTGATGCCGCAGTTCGGTCACTTCGGAACCTTCGCCGAGGTTTCCTTCTTTGACGCGGACAACCCCTGGGGTGCGTCCACCACGGAGCTCTCCGCGGCCGGCATCGACGCCGACGGCCGCGCCGGCGTAGTGGAGCTTTCGGCGTGGGGACGGATGCAGCAGCCGGAGCGCTCGAACTGGCTCGCCGCATTCCTGCCGCCGGAGTTCCTGTGCATCGCGGGCACCAGCGCCACTTCACCGAGCCCCTGCCTCGGCAGTGGCGCCGTGTACACCGGCGGTGGCGAGGCGGGCCTGCGTTTCGACAAGGCTTCGGTGAGCGTGGGCGGCAACGCATCCGTGACCCAGAACACCACCTCGACCATGGCCGGGGGCTACGCCAACACTCGTCTGATCGATCTCGTCGGCACCATGCGCATCGACGCCGGCGTGGCCGTTTCTCGCGGCACCTTCCTCAACACGGTGGCCGGTACGCTCTCCCCCGGCGTGGAGCTCCTCGATCGCCGTCTGGATCTGTCGGCGCGCTATCGCCCTGCATTGGTTCGCTATCGAGCGGACGAGAGCGCGTTCCTCGAGCACCTCGTCGGGGCCGCGGTGTGGGTGGCCCCGAGCCGGAGCTTCGACTTGAGCCTGGATGCGGACAAGGCGTTTGGCTCCGACGTGGATGTGTTCGTGGTCCAGGGCCTGGCCACCTGGCGTCCCGAGATCTGATTTTCGTCTGCTTCTGTCGGTCCGCCGCGGAACCTCGGGGAATGCCGGCTCGGCGCGCGCCGTAAGAGGAGGCGTCGTGTCCCCCGACCTTTCACCCTCACACGTCGCGCTCGCCCTCTTGCTCGCCGCCGCGGGCTGTCACGGGGGCCGCACGGCCCGCGCCCCACAGGCCGGCGCGAAGACCCTCTCCGTGATGACCTACAACGTCAATTACGGCATCCCGGGGGACTCCGCCGCGCTCTCCGCCATCGCGAAGCAGGACTCCGACTTGGTGCTGCTCCAGGAGACGACGCCCGAGTGGGAGGCGAGCATCCGAGCACAGCTCGCGGAGCGCTTTCCGCACATGGCGTTTCGGCACTGCTGTGGTGCTGGCGGCATGGCGGTGCTGTCCAAGCATCCCTTCGAGGACGAGGGCACGCTGCCGCCGCCGGAGGGCGGTTGGTTCCCGGCGTGGCACGTCACGGTGCACGGTCCCCTGGGTGACGTGCAGATCTTGAACGTGCATCTTCGTCCGCAGCTCAGCCAAGGCGGTAGCTTCGTGTCCGGATACTTCGCGACGCCCGGTGTGCGCGAGCGCGAGATCGAGCGCTACGTGTCCGAGCTCTCGCCGGATGTCCCCACCATCATCGCCGGGGACTTCAACGAGAACCGCACGGGGCTCGCGATTCGCTACCTCGAGCGTCGCGGCTTTCGCTCGGCGCTGCAGGACTTCGAAGGATCGAGCGCCACGTGGCGTTGGAACACGAGCATCGGCCCGGTCACCTCGGAGCTCGATCACGTGGTGTACGACCCGCACCTCGAGCCCCTGAGCGTGCGCGTGGTGCAGGCCGGGAATTCCGACCACTTGCCGGTGGTGGCCGTGTTCGAGCTTACCGACGGGCAGCTCACGCCGAGCTGCTCGGGCTCCGCCTGCTGAGCTACGGCTCGCAGGCCGGGAAAGGGCCAAGCTGGCACACGCTCGTGAGGCGTGCGCGGGTTGCGGCGATCCACTCGGCGTGGGTGCGGGCGTGGGGTGCGAGCACTTCGAGGGCCTTTTTGTACGACTGCGCGGCCCAGCCGCGTTGGCCCACGGCGTAACGCATGTCACCCAGCTGCACGAACGAGTACGCGACCTCCGGGCAGTCGTAGCCGCAGGCAGCCAGGCGCACGACCAATGCGAAGGTCGCGCGCTGGAGCCCGCGAGCACGGTCCCCCGCGGCGAACGCTTCGGCGCCTTCTCGCGCGTAGGTCTCCGCGCGAGTGCGGTCGGGCTCGGGAACGTGCGCCGGCGGAGTGGAGGAGCTGGCGCAGGCGGTCACTGCCGCGGCGAGGAAGAACGCGCGCACGGCTCAGCGGCGCTCGTGCCAGCGCGCGGCGAGGAGGCCGTCGATGATCTGTCGCGAGCGACCCGGCCAAATCGGGTGCGGCTGGCGTGCGAGCTCGTCCGCCAAACGGTTGGCGGCGATCGCCGGAGTGATCTCCTCTGCGGCGGCGCGAGCCAGCACCCGCTGCGTGATCACGAACAGGGCGTTGTCCCAGTCGCTGCCGAAGTGGCGCTCGATGGCGGGGTCGTGAGGCATGGCGCCGTATTGCTCGTTGGCGCAGGTGACGATGCCCATGCGGTTACACAAGAAGTCCGGGACGTAGGTGATGCCCCGCGCGGCCAGGCTGGCGTCGTCCCGCTCGGCGTCCAAGAGTTGGTTGTTCGCGGCGCCACACACCACCTTGGCTCGCAGGCGCGAGATGGAGTCCGGGTCGAGGGTGCCGCCGAGGGCGTTGGGCGCGAACACGTCGCACGGCTCGTCGAAGATGCTCGTGTCTCCGGCTTCCACGAGTCGAACCTCGAGGCGCGGGTCCTTCGGGATCTGCTCCAGGCGCGCGGGCGAGATCTCGCTGGCGACGATGCGGGCCACGCCACGGGCGAGCAGCTCGGAGATCATGAACCCTGAGACGTTGCCGGCGCCCTGCATGGCAATCGTTTTGCCCTCCAGTGTGCCAAGACCCAGGAACGCGAGGGCGCCCTCCATGGCGCGCACCACGCCCTTGGCCGTGGGCTCGGAGGGGTTGCCGGAGCCGCCGAGCTCCCGCGGGATACAGGTGGTGTGGCGCGTGCGAGCGAACACCTCGCTCATGTCCGTTGGCGTGGTGCCGGCGTCCTCTGCGGTGACGTAGCAGCCGCACAGGGAGCTGATGAAGTCGCCGTACTCGCGATACAGCATGCGGCGGTAGCTCGGGTCCTTGAAGCGATCACCGGGCTGACGCGCGATGACGCCCTTGGCTCCGCCCCACCACAGGCCGGCCAGGGCATTCTTGCGAGTCATGCCTACGGACAGGCGCAGGCCGTCCCTCAGCAAATCTTCGAGCCGCGGGTAGGGCCAGTGCCGCACGCCGCCGGCGCCTTGGCCGCGATCGGTCCAGTGTACGAAGGCCGCGTGCAGCGCGCCCGTCTCGCGCCCGACCTCGAAGAACATGCCTTCGTGCGCGTGGTGGTCCCGGCGATCCATGCGTAGCAGCTCGACGACGTCCGAAAGCCATGGATGCGACGCGCGGGGCGCGCCGGTCTCGCGATCGGCGACGATCCACGCGCGTCCTCCATCTTGTGCCAATCGCTCCGCGAATGCCGAAGGCGACCCGTCGACGATGCCTGCCATGGCTCGGACGATAGGCCGCTCCGGGCGTCGGGGGCAGCACTCTTTTGGGCGTGCTGCCTCACGCTGGGGAAGCTTCTCGGCGGGTCAAATCGTGGAGAAGCCGACGGACAGCTCACCGCCCCAGATCACGTCGCTGGCCAGCCCCACCTCGCCGGACACCTGGGCGAAGAACCAGCGCCGCACCTGCAGGCGAACGCCGCCCCGCGCGGAGAAGCCGAAGCTCGTGGCGTCGAAGTCGTAGCTCTTGTCGTCGGCCACGAGCGTGGTGTTCAGGAAGTTCACGGTCCCCATGATGTCCACGAAGGGCGTGATGGGCGTTCCGGTGGGCAGCTCGCCGCCGATGCCGAAGCGCAGGCCCTTCATGCCCAGGCTGCGGGAGGTCACCTCGCGCTGTTGTCCGCCGATGTCGTACAGCCGCGTGGTGTCGCCGCTCGAGTAGGTGGCGAAGGGCATGTCGAACCCCGCCGTCATCCGCACGTAGCTCACCACCAGCCGCGCATCGTAGCGAAGGCCAAGCGCCGTCACGCGGTCGTAGGGCGCGCTCGCGAGGGGTTGATCCAAGTTCAGTCGATCTCCGCCGCCCGCCTGGCTGAAGTTCGTGTTCGAGAACGAGCGCTGGCCGCCGATGAAGCCCATGGTGAGCTCGCCGTGATCCCAGGGACTGAAGTCCTCTTTGTCGAGGGATCCGGGGCCGTCGTCGACGCGACCTTCGTCAACGCCGGGATCGCCGTAGCGGTAGGACTGCGCGGCCGCGTCCGAGGCGAATGCGAGCATCCCGAACCCCGTGAGCGTTGCAACGAGAGCACCCAAGACAGAACGTGTCGTCATGTCCGAGGTCTCTGCAATGCCTGGGCCCCAGCGCGGAACTCGCGGTAACTCCACGCTTGCCGCGGCGCGCCACGCGCGTCATCGGCGCCCACACGTCGCCCTACCGTGACCTGCCAGTCAGCAGGTGTGCGCGAGGGTCACGCGACGCGCTGCGAAGCGACGTCAACGCACCGCGAAGCGGCGTCCACGCCGTGAGCCTCCGCGACGCACCGCGCCGCGACGCACGATCCAGCGCGGCCCCTCCCGGACTCGAGCCGGCGGTAACGGCTCCGTCAGAGCCGCGCATGGAGAATGAGGAACGGACCAGCCGCTCATGAGGCCTGAGTCCGGCTTTCAAGGAAGCCCCGAGGGCTGAGTGACGCCCAGTGAGATCTAGAGTGGCCCCTCCCGGACTCGAGCCGGCGGTAACGATTCCGTCAGAGTCGTGAATCGAGAATGAGGAACGGACCAGGCCGCTCATGAGGCCTGAGTCCGGCTTTCAAGGAAGCCCCGAGGGCTGAGTGACGCCCAGTGGGATCTAGGGTGGCCCCTCCCGGACTCGAACCGGGACGTCCTTTCGGACAAAGGATTTTAAATCCCCTGCGTCTGCCGTTCCGCCAAGGGGCCTGGGTGTGTTCGCGGGCAATCGATGGGCAATCGCCAGCTCCGGGATAGCTTCGTCCATCGGGGTCAGGCCGCCAAGTCCAAGCTCTCGGAACGTCCGGGCGGAGCGACGATATCCGTCCCCCGTCAGCCGAAGAACGCGGTCCGCCGAACGGGTACGCGCATCACGGAGTTGAACCCAGCGCCGAGCGCTTTTTTCGTCAGATGCGGCAGCTGACTAGAAGCGCGCGGTCGTGGTGACGAGCAGACCAAGGGCAGGCCCGTGAGCGTACCTCCCTGCGCAACTGTCCTCCTCGCCGGGCAGCGTAACCACACCGTCGAAGCCCACAGCGCCCCACGGCGCGACTACCCACGCGGCCCCCGCAGACATTTCAGCGTAGAAGTGCGCTTCAAGGCAGGGACGGAACTGGTAGCGATATGCGCCACCACCGATCCCCAAGTACGCCTCGGCCACATCCCACTCAGCACGGACTTGGGCAACCGGACCAATCCGATACCCGGTTCGCGCTTGCGAATCGGTAGTGCGACGCTCCATCGTTCCGCCAAGGCCCAACCCGAAAACCTCCGTGGGCGTCCATACGAACGTGCCACGCCCCAGCAACTCAGCTCCATCGTAGCCCGGTCCGACTTGGCCCCCAGCGCCCATTCCGAACCGAAACGCGGGGCGAGTTGGCACTTGGGCGGCTGCCACCCCAGTGGTAGCGAAGAACACCCCTACCAGTCCTGTCAGCGCTTGCATTGCGTGCATGGGCCCCACTTCCCGCTGGCATCGCAGAACGACACGCCGAAACCAGGCGGCTCGCAATCACACGACTGCGCCTCACCGGGCTCACACGGCGGTGGTCCGGCATCGAAATTCACGGGGCAATCCTTTGCACTCGAGAGCAAATCGGCGCATGTGTCGGCGCCTACCGTCGTCGCCAGGCAATACGGCTGGTCAGCGCCCAGCACGCAAGTGAGGTAGAGAGACATATCGGGGCAACCGGCCGAGCGTGCGTAGCACTCTTCGAAACAGGGACCGCCGCCATGCCACCAATCACACTGAAGCTGAAGTCCAGCCAACGCGCACGCGTCCTCGCACACCGACGCGGGTTCTACGTCCGTATCGCCATCGACCGTCCCGGAATCCGGCGTGCCGAGTGATGTCCCAGCGTCGGCGTCTGAGTGCGCTGGGCTGGCGGTGTTCCCTCCACATCCTGCGAGCACCGCGGGCATCCCGAGCAGTTTGCTGGGTCTGGACAAGCTCAGTGCCATGATCCATCCGAGTATGTGTGCCAGATGGCGTTCAAAGCGCGACCGCATTCGTGCCGAGCGGCCAAGCGTCAGTTCGACGCGTTGGCTCCGGCGACCGCCAACGTGTGAGCAGCTGCGAATCGCCCGTGTCAGATGGCACCCGGCGCCGCGGGCTCAGTCGCAGCCGCAGCTGGGGCTGAGCTGGCCATCGCAGCACTGAGCCCGCCCACCGCTGCAGCCACACACGCCGCCGTGGTGCGAGCAGCAACCGCGACGCGCGACCTCCGCTGACGGTGCCGAGACGGGCGCGAAGCTCGGAACGATGAGCGCGACGAGAGCGAAGGCGGCGAAAGCCGCAAGAGCGTGACGCATGAAAAACCTCCCAACCTCCCAGAGTACCGCGCGCACTGCCGCCGTGACAGTGGCGTGCTGCGCGCAGGTTGGGCGCGGATGTGGGCGTGGTTCCGCGCCGGACCAACAAACCCATGATTCGGTTGGATGTTGGGGCGGCGCGGGAGCGACGTGGACGGACGCTATTTCTTGTTCACGGGGGCCGGCAGGGGATCCTGCGGCGGGACGATCTTCGGCTTCGGCTTCGGCTTCGTCGTGGTGGGCGGCGGCAAGGGATCCGGCGGGGGCGGCGGCTTCGGTTTCGTCGTGGGCGGGGGCGGCGGATCCGGCGGGGGCAAGGCGATGACGCCGGCGTCGCGCTCACCGTCGTCCGGCGGCGGCTGCGCGAAGTCCGTCCCGTCGTCCTTGGGCTCCATTTCCAGGGGCTGCCCGCCGTCGCGGTTTTCGCGCAGGTTCGGCGGCGGCAAGGGATCCGGCGGGGGCGGCGGGGCGAGGGGATCGCAGGCCAAGGGCGACAGCGCGATGGCAGCCGCAGCGGCGGCACCCCAGCGCACGTGGGGACGCGCGCGCGTGGTGCCGCGGGCAGCGGCCAGGATCGCCTCGCTCGCTTCCGCCACCTGCGGCTCGAGCTTCTGGTTCGCGCGCTCGACCTCTTCGGTGGTTTGGGCCACGAACTCGGTGAACGCCGCTTCGTTCAGGGACTCCTCGGACTCGGCGAAATCCAAGATGTCGTTCATGCGATCCACGCAGTCGAGGTTCACGCGTCGAATGGTGGTGAGCGCGAGATTCTGGAGCTGGCGTGTGACCGCTCGCGGGTAGAACTGCTTGAGCAGGTGCAGGTAGTAGCCGAGGGACAGGTTCGAGTTCATCAGGCCGTCGCAACGGAAGTTGCGGTCGAGGAACGCCTCGGCGAACACCCGGAACGCGCGCTCGGCGGTCGGGTCGGAGATCTCGTAGTCCCAACCGAACACGTCGCCGATGAGACGCCCTTCGCGGGACAGCTTCCGCATCAGCGGCGTGCCCGGGTAGATCTCCGTGCGGCAGAAGTTCATCGGAATGTCCGCGTTCTCGCGCAGGAAGCCGAGGCTCTGGCGCAGTGACGGCGCGCTGGTCTCGGGATCGAAGATCAGCATGTTGAAGCAGGCGTAGATGTCCCGTGCCCGCAGGAAGCTCAGCGCCCGCTGGTTGGCGCCGATGTCCACGCCACGGCCCAGGGTCTTGAGCCCCTGGGAGCTGCCCGCCTCGATGCCGATGTAGATCCGGAGCAGGCCAATGTCCGACAGCACGCGGAACACCGCGTCGTCCAGGTCGTCCGGTCGCGCCTTCAGCACCAGCGCCACGTCGTCCACTCCGCGCTTCTTCAGGGCGTCGCGAAGAGCCGTCACGCGCGACAGATCTCGAGCTGCGTCGCGGGTGAAGAAGTCGTCGTCGTGGAACACCAGCATGCGCGCGCCGCGCTCGCGCCGTACCGACATGATCTCGTCGGCGACGTTGTCGGCGCTGCGCATGCGGTACTTGTCGCCGCCGGCGTCCTTGATGTAGGCGTTGATGCAACAGAACGTGCAGTTGCCGTAGCAGCCGCGGCTGCCCACCATGAACGCCGCCGGGATGCCCATGTGGAGCTGCGGCTCGCCCACGCGTTTCGGGAAGCGGATCGCATCGAGATCGCTGGCTAGCGGGCGCGTAGGGGCGACGTGAAGCTCGCCGCCGCTTCGGTGCACCAGGCCCGCCACGTCGTTCAGCGGTTGGCGCTCTCGAAGTCGATCGCAGAGCTCCACGAGGGTGACCTCGCCCTCGTGGCGCACGACGCTATCGAGGGCCGGGTAGCGCTCGAGCACCTCGCGATAGGCGAAGGTGGGAAAGTGACCGCCGGCGGTGATGTGTCCGGCAAACCCGCGCTGCCGGAGCTCGGTCGCGAGATCGCCGAACTCCTCCGCGCGGCGCTGGAACGTCATGCTCAGGCCGATGACGTCCGGTGACGTGCGGCGCATGGCGTGCACCACCTCCGCCGTGTCGTCCACCCCGGAGAAGGCGGCGAGCTCCGCTTGATGTCCCGCGGCCTCCAGCGCCGACGCGAGATAACGAATGGCGAGATTCTCTTCGAGCTCCGAACCCACGAGCAGCACGCGCATGACAGCCTCCCGTTCTCGAAGACGAGTGTGGGAGGCTGCCCTTGGCGTTGAAAGTGACGAGGATCATCAACCTTCGGTTGCCGTTGGCGCGCAGCGGTAGGGCGAAGCGCAGCCCGCTGGAGCCTCGAGACGGTTTTCTTCCCCTGCCCAGTTCTTGCGTCCGGTGAGCTGCATCATCACGAACAATGTGAGGATCGCTCCTACCGTGATCGAAAGTCCGGTGAAGCCCGGCCAGAAGAACGTGAGGGAGAACAGCACCAGGTACAGCGCCTGGCTGACGCCGAGCTCCCGCAGCGCGAACTTCCAGCCGACGAAGAGCCGCGCGTAGGTCACCGACAGCAGCAAGCTGACCCCGGAGGCGATGGCGAAGGAGGGGACGATCTCGAGGTGATCCACGAGGTAGGCGAACAGCAGGTGGAAGGCGAAGAACGCGGTGCCCAAGAAGAAGAAGTGCATGGGATGCAGCCGCTTCTCGCGGGCGGACGAGAGCACCGCCACCACGAAGAAGAAGAACAAGAGACCCACCGGCGCGAAGAACGTGATGCGCGCGGCCAAGGGCCCCGGGTTGATCTTCTGGGGCAGCTCCACGCCGATGGGGGAGCTTGCCACCAGCGTCTTGAATTTCCACTCGCCGCTGAACTTGCCCGCGCTCAGTTCTTTGCTGCTGGGGGACAAGGTGCCGGCGGGGAAGTCGACCTTGTCGAAATCCGTGGTTAGCGCCAAACGGAAGTCCTTTACCTGGCCGGTGCCGGAAGAGACCGCGTAGGTGAACCGTTCGGTGCCCCGCGATCGATACTTCACCCTGTAGGTTTTATGTTGGTGCGGCGCGAGCACGCCACGCCACGTCGCAACGCCGCTCGCGACCGTCGCGTCCTCACCGTGGCCATCGGCTGCGAGCACCTCGAATCCGTCGTACAAGGCGTTGTCGCGCTCCAAGGGGAATCGGAAGTCGACCGTCTGCTTTTCGTTCGTCGGGTTCTGGAAGGTGTAGCGGGCGTCGAAGCTCACGCTGTAGGTCGGAAACCAGACCAGCCCCTTCTTGCGATGCTCGAGGGAGAGGCCCACGGCGATGTCCGATCCCACGAGCGGGATCGCGACGGCCTTTCCGGTATCTTGCTCGCTGCGTTCTTCCGGCGCGGGCGTGGCTGGCGCTTGCGCGGTCACCTCGGCGCTCGGGGGCTGCTGCGCCATGGGCGGTCCCCACAGCTGGTGCACCTCCGACGAGAGCCGCCCGGTGGCGTCACCGGAGCGGACGATGACGGCGGATCCCAAGACGATCCACGCCAGCGCGCAGCCTATCCAAATCAACCCGATCGCGAAGAATCGACGCATGCTCACCTCCAAAAGTCGGCACCCGTGGCCGAAACGCGAGTTGGACGCTGGAGCATTCCGCGGAATTTGAGCATTGGCAGCGGATCCACGCTCACTTCACCCGCTCTGCACACGGCCTGCACGGGCTATCCTCCGAGGCGATGAAGCGTGCAGTCGTGGCAATCGCCCTGAGCCTTGGCGCCTGTGCCTCGGCACCCGCGCGGCCGCCCCCGGCCTCGCCGCCGCCCGCCCCGCCGCCCGCTCCCATGGACGAAGTGACGTGCTCTGCCAAGGTGGACGCCTTCAGCGCTCCCTATGTAGGCGAGGCCAAGGGCGGCAAGGACGACGACGTCACGGAAATGGCCCAGGCCCAGGCCTGTGAGGCTTTGAAGAAGGACCACGCGGTCGAGTGCGACGATCCGGAGAAGGTCGTGCGCTCGACGTCATCTACCTTTTCCATGACGAACGGGGAGGTGAGTAAGAGCGCACGCATCGAGCTGAGGGCGGTGGTTGCCACCGTTGCCGGGGAAGCGAAGAGCGACGGCTACGCCGAAGCCTGCCGGGCCGCTGCCGCTGCCGCGTGCAAGAAGGCACCCGCGGGCTCGACCTGCGAAGCGGCGTGGCTTTCGTGCAAGCAGGAGACGCCGCGCACCTACACCTGCGAGCGCCGCTGGCGCATCGCGTCCGAGCCGTCTTTGTTCGGGAGCTGATCGTGTGGGTCGACGGTTGGGTCGAGCGGACGCTGCTGGCGCGCAGCGTGGTGTCGAAGGAGGCGATCGCGCACGCGCGGGCGGTACAAGAACGCGGCTACGAGGGATCGCGGCTGGAAGAGCTGCTGGTGGAGCTCGGGTACGTGAGCAGCGAAGCGCTGGCGCAGGTGTTCGCGGAAGCGCTGGGTACGCAGGTGTGGAAGGGCGAAGATCTGGATACGGACGTCTCCAAGACTCTCGGATCGCGGCGTGCCGTGGTGGTCCGCCGCGAAGGGCGCTCGGTGGTCTATGCCACGACGGCGCCGTATGACGAGGGACTTCGGGACCAGGCGCGCTTCGCCGTGGATGCCGCCCACGCTGCCGCCTGGGTCACGACGGAGACGACCATCGACGACGTTCGCTGGCGCTGTCGGAGCGACGCGGACGCCTACGAGCCCCACGCCGGGTCCGAGCCCGATGCCCTGGAGCGGCTCGCGAACCTGCTGCTCCTGGAACACGTGATCGGCGTTCCCGGTCACTGTGTCCGCGTTCGCGCGTTCGAGGAGGGATTCTTGGATCGCGGGCGCTTCGGCATCTTCGAAGGACCGATCTTGGGCGGCTGGGAAACGCTGCCCGATCCACTGTTGGAGCGCCTGTGCGATCGCTTTCGCTTCATGACCCTCGGCGAGCTGGGGCCCGCCGGAGATCTGGACGGCTGGATCATGCTGGTGACGGGCGCCCAGGGTCGCAGCTACGGCGTGCGCGTCTACGACCGAACCACGACCTTGGGCCGCGCCACGGTGCTGGTTCGGCAAGCGCGCTTTTGGGGCTACCGGCCGAACGGAGCAGAGTGGGAGCCGTGGCGGCAACGCGTGGCCGAGCTCGGCCGGACCACCGGAGACGAACGCCTCCGGGCCGCGCAGGCGGTCGTCGCCGCCGCGGACGAGCTCGGTGAAGAGGCACGTCTCGAGCAGGTGGCGTGCCGCCAAGATCAGGCCGCCTTTCTGCTGCAGAGCGAACGCTACTCGGAGGCCCGCAGCGTGGTGCGCGAAGCGCGCGCGCTGGCTCGCTTCGGACCGCACGTGGACGCGCAGCTCTTGGCGCTCGAGGGTGAGACGACGGTAGACGATCTCGCTGGTCGCATCCGGTTGCTCGAGCAAGCCGCGAGCTTGTCGTCCGCCGTGGGTGTGGGGCGAGAGCCGGCGGCCCACGTGCTGCGCGCCCTCGGCTACACGCACGGGGTGGCGGGCAACGCTCGCGAAGGAGTGCGGCTGTCGCGCGCTGCGGTGGCAGACGACGAAGCATGGTTCGGCGCCATCACCGAGATCGGGATGCACGCCCTGATCGACGAAGCCCTGGCGCAGTGCTCGCTCGAGGACTTCGACGCCGCGCGCCGATGCGCCGAGCGCGCCGCTGCCGCGGCCAGCGCCATCGGGCTCTCGCTGCTGCCGTCGGCCTGGGTTCGGGCGCGCATCGCGCGCCTGACGGGGGACGCGCCGCGAGCCCGGGCGGAGCTCGAGCAGGCGCTCTCGAACGCCGCGGAGGGCGAGGACGTCGCCATGGCTCGCGCTGAGCTGGCCCTCGCCCACGACGCCGCGGGCGACCTCGCCGAGGCTCGGCGCTTGGCGAGCGAGAGCCTCGCGATGCTCTCTTCCGCGGGCGCACTGGCGCCGCCGCTTCTGCGCGAGCTGGAAGCCGTGCTTCACCGCGCGGGTCCCTATCGATGAGCATTGTCGACGACGACGAAACCGTTGCTCCATCTCGTGGCAGACGCGTTGCCAGCACCTTGGCGAAGCTCGCGCTGTCGGTGGCGCTCTTGGCTTGGGTGCTCTCCCGCGTGGATCTCGCGAGCGCCCTCGCGCGCCTTGCGCATCCCCACATCCTGCCGCTGCTCGTCGCCGTCGCGCTCACCTTCGTGCAGTGGCCCATCACGGCAGTGCGCTGGTATCTGCTCCTGCGCTCGCTGGATGCGCCCCTGTCGTTCCGGCGTTGCCTGTCCGCCCAGCTCGTGAGCTTGCTCATGAGCCAAGCGCTGCCAACGGTGGGCGGCGATGCCTGGCGCGTCGTCGCCGTCCGCCGCTCCGGCGGCAGCTTCCGTGTGGGTCTCCTTTCGGTGCTGCTCGATCGCCTGATCGCGCTCTTGGCCTTGGCGGTCGTGGTCGCGGCGACCCAGCCGTGGTTCTACGCGCACGTCGCCCCTGGGCCCCTGCGCACGCTCACGAGCGTGGGTCTGGCGCTCACCAGCGCCGGCCTCGGCGTCGCCCTGCTGGCCGACCGCGTGCTGGTACCGCTCACGCGCGTGCGTTTCATTGGTCGCGCGGTGGAGCTCGTCACCTCCACCGCCGCGGCGGCGCGCACGGTGCTCTCCTCGCGCCGCTCGCCACCCATCCTCGCGCTGTCGCTGACGGCCCACGTGCTCACCGGCGTGGCCGTCTATTTCCTGGCGCTGTCCTTCGACGTACGAGTTTCGCTGACGGAATGCGTCGTGCTGATGCCACCCGTCGTCCTGCTCGCCGTGCTGCCCATTTCGCTCGCCGGCTGGGGCGTGCGTGAAGGCAGCATGGTCGCTTTCTTCGCGCTGGTCGGCGTCCCGAGCGAGTCCGCCCTCACGCTGTCCATCGCCCTGGGCATCGCCCTGCTCATCTCCAGCATCCCCGGCGCCATCGCCTTCGCTACGGGCAGGGGATAGCCATGCCGCGCGACCGCTTCGAACCGCGCACTCTCGATATTACCCGTGCCTCCCCCGACGGCCGTGTGCTGGTCGTGCTCGAGTGGCTGGACGAGATCCACTTCGGCCCCCCGTACTACTCCCTCTGGATGCGTCCGGCCGGAAGTACCGACCTGCTCGGACCGGGTCGAGGTCGATACCACGGTGGTTTCGCCAGGTTCTCACCGGACAGCCGCTACTTGGTAATCGAGCGGTGGAAGAGCCTGCGCACGCCCGACAACGAGGTGGTCCTCTGTGATCTGGAGTTGGCGCGGGAAACCGTGCTTCTCGCAAGTGGACCGCGCTTTCTTCGCGAGGCGACGCGCGTTGGCAACGACTGGCGGCTCAGCCTGGAGGGCTTCGACGGCAGCGCATGGTCCCGAAGCTTGGAGTCGGTGGGAACGGAGGACGCCTGGAAACCGCTCGGGTGGTGGGAGCCGGTTGACGAACGATAGGATGTGCACGTCCTGTCTTTCGTACTCCTCTGATGTTGGTCCGGCGCGAGCCCCGTCGGGGCTCGCGCGCGGTGTGCGGCTCAGCGACGGCGGCGTCGTAGAGCGACCAGGCCGAGAGCCAGGGCGGCGAGCGCGCTGCCACCCCGCGGCGCGGAGCCCGGCGTCGCGCAGCCGCAGCCGCTGTCGTCTTCCGACTTCGTGCCGCTGCTGCCACCGGAGTTGAAGCCACCCGCGCCGAAGCCGCCGGTGTTGGTGCCACCGGTGCCGGTTCCGCCCGTGCCCGTGCCGCCCGTGCCGGTGCCACCGGTGCCCGTGCCGCCCGTGCCGGTGCCACCGGTGCCCGTGCCGCCCGTGCCGGTACCGCCCGTGCCGGTACCGCCCGTGCCACCGGTGCCCGCGCCGGCTGCGCCCGCGGCGCCGGCTGCTCCCGCGGCGCCGGCTGCGCCGCCGGTTCCTCCGTCGGCGGCCGCGCAGGGCGCGAGGGGCGTCGCGCTGTTCTTGGGCGCCGGGGTGGCCACGTCGAAGTCGGCGGCGTTGTCGTCGGTCTCGACGCAGCCGCCACCCTTGCGGATGGCCGCCTCGGTGTTGCTCAAGCCGCCCGCCGCCGCGCTGCCCTCGAACTGCTGCGCGCTGCCGTAGCCGACGAAATCGATGACGTCCGAGCCCAGGGTGCACTGTGCGCCGTTGTCGCCGCAGTCCGCCAGGGCTGGGCCTTCACCGACCGTCTTGGTCAGAGCCACCTTGCCGTTGGAGCTGCTGAGACCGATGTCCGACGTCGCGTCTGGAGTCGGCAGCGCGGCGCCGTTGGCGCCGTTGGAGTTGAGCGAGATGAGGTAGTAGCCACCCGCGGGGACGCTGGCGTTGGGCAGAGCGAGGTTATCGGCGTCCGACGGGTTGCCGCTGAACTTGCCACCGGACGACGCGTACTGCAGCCACAGGCCGCTGAGGGACACCGCGGATGTGCCGCGGTTGAACAGCACGACGTAGTCGTGGTCGAGGACTGCGGTGCTGTTGCCACCGCCGCCGTACACCTCGGCGATGACGAGGCCGCTCGAGAGCGCTTCGCTGTTTTGCGCTACGGGCTCCGGCGCCGCCGCCTGCGAAGAGCAGGCCTGAGCTACGAACAAGGCGCCGAGAGCGACGCCGAAAGAAAGGATGCTGAGCTTTTTCATGGGTCCACCTCTCGCGGATGAAGGGAACGAGGCTACGGGCGGCCCGCGAGGGCACCGTGACGTGGATGTGAAGTTTTCGCGACGTCCAGAACGCGCGGTTTCCGCGGCGGACCGACAAACCCATCAGAAACTGCGAGAGACTCGAGGATCAGCGGCGGGTGGCGTCCCGCGCGTTCTTGATGCCGAGCGCCAAGAGCACTGCGGAGGGTGCGAGCCAAAGCAGGGCGTACGCGGGATAAGTGGAGAAGCGAGCATGCTCCACGACGCGCATCAGCGCCTGCAGCAGCCGATAGGCGCCGAATAGCGTACCGATGCCGCCGTAGGCGACCGCCACCACGGCCCAGGGCAGGTTCGGTGTGCCGCGCAGCAGATGCACCGCGTTGACACTCACCAGCACCAGCCACAGCGCCGTCATCACGGACACCACGATGATGATCACCATCAACAGCTGCGCGAACGCGTTCGCCATGGCTTCGCAACCGGTGAGGGTGAGGGCCAACGACAACGTCAGGAAGCGGAATCTTCTCGGCACGGCGGGATCCAATCGCAAGAAGTGTGACCACGTCGGAACGGCGTGCGATCGGAGTCCCGTAAATTCGAGAGTGCGACAGGAGCGTCGCGTCCGCGAAGACGGCTGCGCGCTCGGCGTGCCACCTTTTCACACGTGGGCCAGCGCTCGACAGAGCTCGAGCAGCAGGCTCTCCGTTTCCGCCCAGCCCATGCACGGGTCGGTGACGCTCACACCGTAGCGGAGCTCCGACGAGATCGGCTGGTTGCCGGCGAACAGGTGGCTCTCCAGCATCAGGCCTACGATGGAGCGCGTGCCGCCGACGACCTGCCGCACGCACTCCCGGGCCACCAGCGGTTGGCGCGCGGGGTCCTTTTCGGAATTGCCGTGGCTACAGTCGACCACGATCTTTTCCGGCAAGCCGGCCGCCCGGAGAGATGCTTCGCACACGCGAACGCTCGCGGCGTCGTAGTTCGTTGCGCCGCCGCCGCCGCGCAGCACCACGTGGGCGTGGCGGTTGCCGCGCGTGCGGAACACGGCGGAGCGGCCATCTTGCGTGATGCCGAGGAAGTGATGCGGGCTGCGCACCGACTCCAGCGCGTTGATGGCCACCGACAGCGAGCCGTCGGTTCCGTTCTTGAAGCCCACGGGGGACGAAAGCCCCGACGCCATTTCGCGATGGGTCTGCGACTCCGTGGTGCGCGCGCCGATGGCAGTCCAGGTGATGAGCTCTGACAGGTACTGCGGCATGATCGGGTCGAGGGCTTCCGTCGCCGCCGGCAGTCCCAGCTCCGCGAGCTCGATCAGAAGGCCGCGGGCCAAGCGGATCCCCTTTTCGATGTGGAAGGAGTCGTCCATGTCGGGGTCGTTGATGAGCCCCTTCCAGCCGACGGTGGTGCGCGGCTTCTCGAAGTACACCCGCATGATCAGGTACAGCCGTTGGCCCACGCGATCCGCCAGGGCCTTCAGCCGCGCGGCGTACTCCCGAGCTGCGGTGAGGTCGTGGATGGAACATGGCCCCACCACCACGAAGAGGCGTGGATCCCGGCCTTCCAGGATGTTTTCCACCACTTGCCGGGCGCCGAACACCAGCGCCTCCGCCCGCTGAGAGAGGGGAAGCTCACGCTTGATCTCCTCCGGCGTGGGCAAGAGCTCGCTCTCGGCGACGTTGACGTTGAAGAGACGATCGCTCATCGGCCAGGCCCGCCAAGATAGCAGCAGGCCTGACCGTGTCCGGGTTTTTCTGGTCCGGCGCGAGCCCCGTCGCGTCAGCCCTCGGCGATGCCAATCACGCCGCAGGCCAGGCGCGATCCGGCCGCACCGATGGGCGGCGACTTCGGGTCATTGCCCTTCTCGTGCACGATGATGGCGCGGCCCAGCACGGAGAAGCGTCCCTGCAGCGAGGCCTTCGCGATGGTCACCTCTGCGTCGGCGACGCCGTCCTTGTTTGCTTCCAGCTCTCCGAGATTACCGGTGATCCGTTTGATGTCGTCCGGGGGCTTCTCCGAGCTGCCTTCGAAGTTGAAATGCGTCCCCGCCGTCTTGCCGTCTTCGCCGGAGCAGTCGCCAAACAGGTGGATGTGAAAGCCGTGCTTGCCGGGCGGGAGGCCAGTGACGTGCGCCTTCAGGTGCAGGCCGTCGTCCTTCTGTTCCAGCTCGATCGTGCCGTGGACGTCGTTCTTGGCCGTGGGCTCGAGCACGGCCACCGCGTGGCTCACGGCTTTGGGATCATCTGCGCCAGGATCCACGTACACCTGCACCGGCATCTGGCCCTCCGTCTTGACGGTCGTGGGTTTGGGCGGTGTTGGCGTCTTTTGGGCCGGAGCGGCGGTCGCAGGTGCTTCCGGTTTTACCGGCTCGGGTTCCTTCTTTTCGCAGGCGCCGAGGGCTACTCCGAGCAGTCCGAGGGCGATGAGTCGTCGCATTCGTGCGCTCCTTTCATGAAGCGCCGCCCACGTGCATCCACCATGCCCGGGAAAATGCTGAACGATTCCAGCACGGCAAGGAATCGGCACTGCGTCGGGATGTCCCAGCGGGGCGGATCGCTACATGCGTTCCGGCGCAGTGATGCCGAGCAGCCCGAGCCCGGTGGACAGCACTCGCGCGCTGTACTGGCACAGCGCGAGGCGGGATGCGCGAAGCTCCGGCGTGTCCGCCTTGAGCACCGGACAGGTCTCGAAGAACTTCGAGAAGGCCGTCGCCAAGTCGTACAGGTAGCCGCACAGCCGATGGGGCGCCAGGGTGTCGGACACCGCGCCCACCACCGTGGGGAACGCCAAGAGCGCGAGGCCCAGGCTCTTCTCCGCGGGCGCCTCGATGAGGATCGCGCTCGCCGGCGGCGGCTCCTCTTCCGCCTTGCGCAAGATGGAGCAGATGCGGGCGTGCGCATACTGCAGGTACGGAGCGCTGTTTCCCTGTAGAGACAGCATGCGGTCCCAGTCGAACACGTAGTCCTTGATGCGATCGCTGGACAGATCCGCGTATTTCACCGCGCCGATGCCCACGGCCCGGGCGATCTGATTGCGCTCGTCGGCGCTCAGCTCGGGGTTCTTCTCCTTGACCACGGCTTCGGCGCGGACGACGGCTTCCTGCAGCAGATCGATGAGGCGTACCGTTTCGCCTTCGCGCGTCTTGAACATCTTGCCGTCGGCTCCCAGGATGGAGCCGAAGCCCACGTGCTCTGCCCGTGCCGGCGGCTCGAGCCAGCCCGCCATCTTGGCCACCGCGAACACCATGCTCAGATGCTGCGCTTGGGGCGAGCCGACGACGTACAGCACCCGGGTGGCGCCGAGCGTTCCTACGCGGTAGCGCACCGCCGCCAGATCCGTCGCGGCGTAGCCGTAGCCGCCGTCCTTCTTGCGCACGATGAGGGGCAGGGGTTCGCCCTCGCGGTTGCTGAAGCCTTCGGGGAACACGCACACGGCGCCATCGCTCTCTCGAGCCAGCCCCTTTTCCTCCAGCGCTTGGACGACGCCGGCGAGCATCGGGTTGTACAGGCTTTCGGCGGCCACGTCGGCGTCGGTGAGCGTGATGCCGAGCAGCTCGTAGACCGAAGCGAAGTAGCGCTTGGACGCGTCCACCAGCTTGGTCCAAAGAGCCAAGGTGCTCGCGTCCCCGCTCTGCAGCAGCACCACGCGCTGGCGCGACCGCTCGGCGAAGGCGGGATCCGAATCGAACTTCGCGCGCGCCGCCTTGTAGAACGCGTTCAAATCCGAGATGGAGTGCTCGCTTTCGCCGGCGCCGCCGTCGAGCAGGTGCTCGATGAGCATGCCGAAGGGCGTGCCCCAGTCCCCCAAGTGATTCTGGCGGATCACGCGGTGGCCGGCGGCCCCGAGCGTGCGGGCCAGGGCGTCGCCGATGATGGTGGAGCGCAGGTGCCCCACGTGCATCTCCTTGGCAACGTTGGGCGACGAGTAGTCGACGACCACGGTCTCCGGAGCTTCCGCGCCGCTCAGGCCCAGATCCGGCGCGGAGCGCGCGAGCTCCTTGGCCACGTGCGCCGTGGACAGCCACACGTTGATGAACCCGGGCCCCGCGATCTCGGTGCGCTCGATGGCGTCGCTGTCGAGCTTGTCCACGATCGCCGTCGCGACGTCCCGGGGAGCCTTCTTCAAGCGCTTGGCCAAACCCAACGCCGCGTTGGCCTGCACGTCCGCGTGGCTCGAGGGGCGCAGCAGCGGATCTGCGTCAGCGGCGTCGTCGCCGAAGGCGGCGTGGATTGCCTTCCGAAAAGCGGGGTCGAGGGCGGTGGTCGGATCGGCCATGGCAGCCGCGAGGAATGTCCCCTGCAGCCGTCCGAGTCAAGCCGCTCAGCTGGCGGCGGCGCGGCAGAGGTCGATGCCGGTGAGGATGCCGACCAGCTTTTTGTCCTGCACCGCGATGATCCTGCGCACGTCCATGGCGGCGGCGTGGGCCGCCGCGCGGTGGATCGGCGTCTTCGCGTTCAGACACAGCATGGCGGGGCTCAGCACCTCTTCCACGGGCGTGTCCGTGGGCATGTCCCGCGACTCGAGGGCCTCTTCTTGCGTGAACACGCCGATGGGCCACTCGTCCTCCACGACCACCAGTCCCGAGACGTGCGCCTGCTCCAGCTTCTCCGCGGCCAGGGACGCCGGGTCGTCGTATTCCACGGTGAGCACGGACTGGGTCATCAGCTCGGAGATGGGGTGCGTGAGGCGCTCGTCGGAGATCGCCACCATCACGTCCTTGGTGGAGAGCACGCCGGAGAGCTTGCGATCTTCCGTCACGAACAGCCGGTGCACGTGATGCTCCACCATCAATCGGGCGGCCTCCCGCACGCTGCTCTCGGCGTGCACCGTGAGCACGTTCTTCTGCATCACGTCTTCCACGGGAATGTCCGGCAGCGACAGCAGCGTGGCGCTCTTGCGCTCGCCGGCAGAAGAACGCCCCACCCGCAAGAGATCCGTCCGCGTCACCACGCCCAAGAGCTCTTGCTCGGCCTCGTCGGTGACCGCCAGCGCGCTGATGCCGAAGGCGGCCAAGAGCTCCCGGGCTCGCTCTAAGTTGTCCCCGGGCAGCACACTCTTCACGGGGCGGGAGAGGTAGAGGCCCACGGGCATAGAGAAAACGGTCATGGCGGGCGACAACCTTGCACGCTCGGCCGGCAATCACCACCCCACCCGAAGGGTGAGCCATGGGCGAAGTCATGCTCCTGGCGTAGTCTCGGTGACCCATGTCAGCCCCCGTGGACGATCACGCTCCTCCGAAAGCCCGAGGATCCAAGCTCGGGCTGGTCGTGTCGCTACTGGCCCCCGGCTTCGGACACGGCGCCGTGGGGCGCGGACGCCGAGGCGCGATATGGCTGGCTGGGCTCTTTGGCCTGTGGCTGGTCGGTTGTTTGATCTCTGCCTACTGGATGGGCGCCTTGCTGGTGACCGGCGCGCTCACGGCACTGTGGTACGCGGGCTGCGCTTGGGACGCGTACCGTGCAGAGCCCGCGAAGCAAGCGCTCCGCCCGTGGCTCGAGCTCGCGGGGGCCACGGTGGTGGTGGGGATGATCGCCCCGGTGCTCATCGCGGCGCTGATTCGAGGCCTCACGCTGGAAGCCTTCAAGGTGGCTGGCGAGTCCATGTGTCCCACGCTCGAGACCAACGATCAGCTGTTCGTCGACAAGACGGCGTACCGCACCGGAGCGCCGTCCCGCGGGGACGTGGTGGTGTACTCCAACACGCTGGCGGGCGGCGCCAAGGCGGACTTCGTGCATCGCGTCGTCGCGCTCGAAGGCGACGAGATCGCGGTTGAGGGTGGCCGCGTCACGCTGAACGGCGAGGCCGTCGCCACCACCAGCACTCCGGACGCAGCTTGCGGCGGCTCCGTGTTCGACGAGAAGCTCGGAGCGCCGCATCACGTCGCAATCGGCACGAATCCGAGCGCGAAGGTCACGCGCTTGCGGGTTCCGGAAGGGCACGTCTTCTTGCTGGGCGACAACCGCGACAACGCGGCGGATAGTCGCAGCACGGGGACCGTGCCGGTCAGCGCCATTCGCGGGCGCGCATGGAAGTTGATCTCGCGCGGGGACGCCGTGCGCTGGACGACCATCGAGTGACGATTGCAATCCGCCCGCCGGGGCGCGATGGTGTGCGCCGAACCAGGAGGTGGACGATGAAGCTCACGAGCAAGGACCTGACGGACGGACAGCGAGTTCCTGCCGACCACGCTGCCGGCGTGCCGGGGAGCGACGGCCCGGTGCCGGGACCGAACCGCAGCCCGCATCTCGCCTGGAGCGAGTTCCCGGCGGAGACGAAGTCCTTTGCCGTTTTCTGTCACGATCCCGACGTGCCCTCGAAGCCGGACGACGTGAACCAGAAGGATCGCACGGTGCCCTACGACCTGCCCCGCGTGGACTTCTACCACTGGGTTCTGGTGGACGTGCCCAAGTCCGTCACGGAGCTGTCGACCGGCCAAGACGGCGACGGCTTCACGCCGCGTGGCAAGAAGCCGGGCAAGACGGACCATGGTGTGCGCGGTATCAACAGCTACACCGACTGGTTCGCGGGTGACGCGGACATGAGCGGAGACTACGGCGGGTACGACGGACCCTGGCCGCCGTTCAACGACGAGCGGCTGCACCACTACGTGTTCACGGTGTACGCCTTGGACACCGAGAGCCTGGGACTGTCCGGAAGTTTCACGGGCACGGACGCTTCGCAGAAGATGAAGGGACACGTGCTCGCGGAAGCCAAGCTCACCGCGACGTACTCACTATATCCGAACCCGCGTTAGCCGCGTCGTTCTCGTCAGTGTCCGTGGCGACGCAACGTCGGCCGGAGGCCGCCACCGAGCAGGTGAACGCCGCCGATCACGGCGGAGAGCAGCAGGAACGCCACTGCGCCCCAGTACCAGCGCGTGGATAGCGCGATGACCAGCCCCGTGCCGGCCCCGGCGATCAGCCATGTCAGAGGTTTCGAGCTCATGAGACCCTCCGTCCAACGAGAGGGCAAACGTCGTGCCGCGTTCAGCGTAGGCACTTCTCGCGAGTGTCGCGCAGCCCTTGCGTGTCGGGCTGACACGACGGCACCCGCTGCGAGTCAATGTGCCGCGGCCGGATCCTGGCCGAAGTAGTCCCGGAGCAGCTCGTACAGCTCGGGGTCCTTCTCGTGCAGTCGCTTTGGCTGCTCGAAGAACGCCTCCACGGCGACTGCGAACAGCTCCGCCTCGTTCTCGGACGCGTAGCGCCGAAGCGCATCGTACCCCTTTCGCTTCTTCAGCTTGGCCAAGCGATTGCTCACCAGCTCGATCCACGGAGCCGTCGCCACCCAGTCGACGTCCCCGGGCACGCCATCGGCTCTACCGTCGGCAAAGTCCATCACGTGGGCCAGCTCGTGGAGGCCCACGTTGTGGCCGTCGAGCTTGGAGAAGCCGAGGCGCAGGTCGCGCTGCGAAAACAGGATCGGTCCCTGGTGTTGGACCATGCCGGCGATGAACGCTTGCTCCGTCTGCTGGTAGTCCTCGTCGAAGGCCCCCGGGTACACGACGATGTCCCTCAAGTTGGACCACTCCCAATCCGGAATGCCGAAGCCGAGCATGGCGGCGGAGGCCGCAATCAATACCCGCGTGTCGTCGTCCAGCTTCGCGCCGCGCTCGGCGAAGATACGTTGCTCCGACAGGAAGATCCGCACGTCGTTCTCGAAACGGTCTCGGCCGTCCGCGTCCAGCCATCGATAGAACGGTACGCGACGTTCGAGCACCGTGCGCCAGGCCGGCGGAAAGGGCTCCCGCGCCGCCCGGGCCCGCCGCACGTAGCGACGGATCGAGATGCCGAACACGACGAGCCCGACGACAGGGGCGACGACGGCCGCCGCGAGCGGCGTGGCCATCACCGCCAGAGCGCCCGCGACGACGAGGCTCAAGAGCAGGGCGATGACGCCATTGAGCCGCACGACGCGCACCGGCCAGATCCGCACCGGGCCATCGTCCAGCGGCGCCATCGAGACGGCAAGCGGGTTCGGACCCGGGCGTGGCCGCGGCGGACCGACAAGACCCTGCTGCATTTGCTTGTTGGTCCGGCGCGGTACCACTGGGCACGGACGTCGTTTCGCGGTAGCCAACGTCGCGATGATGAACCGGCGGCAATCTCTCGGCGCGTTGGCCACCCTCGCCCTCGGCGCCTGCGCGGAGCGAGGACCCGACCCGATGATGGCCGACGTAGGGGCGGAGCCCACGGAGCCGCGGCAGGCGCGCGCTCGCCTGGAAGCGTTGGCGGAGCGCTATGCCGAGCTCATGCAGCAGCACGGCGAGCACGAGTGGGCGCGCTACGCCGGCAAGCTCGCCGAAGGGCCGGCGGCGCAGGCCGCCATGGAGAAGCTCCGGGCAGACGAGACGCTGGCGTTCTCCGAAGCCAAGA
Organism: Polyangiaceae bacterium; assembly: GCA_020633235.1. Taxonomy (NCBI): domain Bacteria; kingdom Pseudomonadati; phylum Myxococcota; order Polyangiales; family Polyangiaceae; species Polyangiaceae bacterium. Next base: position 1,092,514 of record JACKEA010000001.1, read on the forward strand.
GCCTGCTCATGAGCTTCAGTGAAACGTTGCTGCCGCCGCGGCAGGCGGGGCTGTGGCGCGCTGGTGCCCTCGGACTCGAGCTTCTGGGCGACGCGGAGGCCGCGCGCCTCGCGGACGAGCTGGAGGCAACCATCAACGATCATCGCTTCGAGCTCGACGGCAAGATCGTCACCCGAGGCGACATCGCGAAGATGCGGCGCTCGGAGGATCCGACGGTGCGCCGAAAGACGCGCACCCTCGAGCACCAGCTGCACGTGAAGGCGGCGCCCATCGCCAAGCGCTTGCTCGTGCGGCGGAGGGAGCTCGCTCGGGAGCTCGGCAAGCCGAGCTTCTACGAGACGCTCCTGGGTTTGAGGGGCGTAGGGCCGAGCGAAAAGGAAGCGCTCGCGGCGCTCGAGCGGGGCACGCGCACGGCGCAGCGACGGCTTCGGATGCAGCTGATCACGGCTGCGGGAGACAAGCCCGCGGCGCCCTGGGACTTGGACTACGCGCTCGATCGCATCGCGCCCGCACCGCCGGATGAGCGCTTTCCGAAGGGCCGCGCGATGGACACCGCCTTCGCGGTGTATCGCGCGCTGGGCATCGATCTCGGGCAGCCCAAGCTCGACGTCACCCTGCGAGATTTCGCCTTCGGCGGCCAGACCATCGCCGTGAAGATCCCGGACGACGTGCGCTTGGTGGTGCGGCCGACGCCGGGGATCCGCTTCTACGCGACGCTGATTCACGAGCTTGGACACGCCTACAGCGCGACGCGAACGAAGAGCACGAGCTCGTTGACGGCGGGGTACGAGTGGATCCCGGGGATGCTGGAGCCGGCGTTCGCCGAAGGCATCGCCGAGGTGTTCTCGCGGCTGTTGGACGAGCCCTCGGTGCTCCGCGACCACTTGGGCATGGACGCCGCCGAGGCACGGCAGATCGTCGCGTCACGTCGCATCGAGCTGGTCGCCCGCGTGCGCCGCACGCTGGCCTGGGTGGAGCTCGAGCGCTTGGCCCACGAAAACCCGGACGCCGATCTGGACACGCTGTCGCTCCGGCTCGAGCGGCGCATGGGCGCCACGGACGTGCCTCGGGACACGGAACCGGTATGGGCCACGTCGCCGTTCCTGGCGACGTACCCCGCCTACACGCAGAGCTACTTGCTCGCTGCCATGGTGGCGTTCCAGGTGCGGGAGGCGCTCCGGGCGCGCTTCGGCAAGGCCTGGCTGTCGCCTACGGCGGGCGCCTTCCTCACGGAGCGCTTCGTCGCCGACGGGAGCCGCTGGACGCTGCGGGAGAAGCTGGTGCGCGTGTCCGGCAAGCCGCTCAGCGTCGGCCCCATGATGCGCTTCATCAACGGCTGAGCTTGGTGGGCGCGTCGACGCTGGCGCCGTCCTCGTCGATGCGCGCGGAGGCGTGGGGCAGGCCGAAGTCCACCGCACCTTCGTCGCCGATCAACGCCGACTCCAGGACTTCGCCGAACACGCGGCGGCTCGCGTCGTCGAGCAAGGCGAAGGTGAGCTCGGTCAGGCGCGAGCCGCCGAGCGCCAGGTGCCAACGCAACGCGGAGCCCATGGCCGCGGCGCACGCCTCCAGGCTCACGTGCGCGGCGCCGGTCCCCAGCGCCGGAAGCGCCAGACTGCGAAGGCCGAGGCGTTCTGCGCTGAGCAGCGCCCGCTGGGTCGCGCGTCCGACGCAAGAGGCTTGCTCCCAGGCGCTCACCGCGTGGAGCACGGACTTGCAGCGCAGGCTGCCGGGACCGGTGATCACGCACGCCCCCAGCGGCTGATCGCCGTGGGCCCGCGCTTCCTCCTCCAGCGTGTCGCCGCCGGCGCGGCGCAGCGCATCGCCCACACCGGTGCGCATTCGCATCTCCCAGTTGGCGCTGTTCACGATGCCGTCGGCGGAGAGCTCCGAGATGTCGCGGGCTTCCACCGAAATGCGGGTGACGCCGCTGGCGATGCTCTCGCCATCACGGGTGGGCACCGGTGGCCGGGCGATTTCCCGCGCCAAGGTGGCGAGCAAGTGTCCGGGCTCCGCCAGCGTGCGGTAACGATGGTCCGGCTCGTAGGCGAGCATGCGCCGGAGCACGTGTTGGAAATACGCTTCTTGCGCGCTCACGGCAGTGGGGAAGGGGACGGCGGGGGCGGAGCGGAGCAAGACGTCGGGGTCCGGAAACGGCGGCGTGCCGTAGCGCAGGTCGAAGGCCGTTGCGCCCAGCTCGAACACGTCGGCACGGCGATCGAGCGCGTCCCCCCGCAATGCCTCCGGCGGCATGAAGCGCAGCGTCCCGCTCTGCTCGCACAGGGCGCGCTCGCCGAGTTGTTTGGCCACGGCAATGCCGAAGTCCCCGAGCTTGACGCCCAGCTCCGGCGACCCGAACAAGTTCGAGGGCTTCACGTCGCGGTGCAGCACTCCGTGCTGGTGGGCGGCGTGCAACGCGAACGCGATTTGCGACACCGCTTCGCATACGAACCACAGCGGCAGGCCGTGCCCCAGGGCGTCACGGCGCGCGTGATCGAGCTCGTTGAGGTCGACGCCGTCCACGTACTCCTGCGCCATGTAGGGCGTGTCCCGAGCCGTGCCCACGTGATACACGCGCACCACGTGGGGGCTCGGGATGCGCGCCATCAGACGCGCCTCCGTGAGCATCCGCTCCGCGCTCTCCCTAGGCTCCACTCCGAGCTCGGGCTTCAGCGTCTTGATGATCACGGGCACCGTGAGATCCACGTGGCGCGCCAGCCACACGTCGCTCATGCCCCCGCCGCCGATGCGCCCCCAGACCTGGTACTCCGACACTCGGGCGCCAGGTTCCAACATGAAGTGACGCTATCGACGGCGCGTCGGGAGATCAATGGGCGAGCCTGCTAAGCTCGATCCATGGCGCTTCGGTACTGGGCGGCGTTGTGTGCGAGCTTGCTGTTCTTTTCTTGCGGTGGCAGCGACGAAGCGGCAGCGCCTGCGGCGGAGTGCCAAGACGGACCACCCAGCTGCAGCGCCGACGGTCTGACCCTGGAGCAGTGCACGGGGGGCAAGCTGACGGTCACGAGCTGCATGCAAACGGCAGGGCAGCTGTGCGAGGCCGGCGCCTGCGTGGACCCGTGGCGCTACGGCTCTCCGAGCTTCGACCAATGCACGAACGACCCGCAGGCGACGTCGGAGTCCTTGGCGGACAAGGCCGCCTACTTCGAGGAAGCGTCTCGGCGCCTTCACATTCACCCCAAGCTCGGCTGGATGAGCGACGTGGAGCTCCCCGCCGGCGCCTCCGAGAGCAGCGCGACCTGGCAAGACGTCGCCACCTGGAAGACCGGCGAGAACGACGGCCTGTGGAGCGCCCTGTACATGGGCGCCGAGGCCTACCGCTGGGCGGTCACGCAGGATCCCGTCGCCCTCGACACCCTGAAGCTCCTGCTCGACTCGGAAGAAAAGCGCATGCGCATCACGGGCGTCCCCGGGATCTTCACGCGCCAGATGATACCGCCGAACGTTCCCGGAATTTCCTGTCCCACGGATCTCACTCGCTACGTCCCGGACGTGGAGAAAGACGACAACAAGTGGGTCAAGATCGGCTCGGACGGCTGCATCCAGTACGTGGATGGCAGCACCATGCAATGGACGTCGTCGAACGTGTGCGGGCTCGACGAGTTCGTGGATTGGTGCTGGCTCGACAACGTGAGTGAGGACGAATACGCCGGCCACATGTTCGCCCTCGGCGCGGTGGCGAAGCTGGTGGACGACCCCGACGTGCAGTCCAGCGTGAAAGGCCTGCTGTCCCAGATCGGCGATCACCTGATCGACAATCAGCTCGAATTCAAGGACTGGGACGGCCGCACCACCGAGCACGGCCGCATCTGGGCGTGGTTGGTCGTGGGTGGGTACAACGCCACCATGTCCTTGTCGTTCCTGAAGACCATTGCCGAGGCCACCGGGGACGACAAGTACGAGAGTTACTACCAGGACTGTCTGCTGCAGCGAAGTGGGCCCAAGGACTGCTTCGACGACACCAGCGCCGCGTACCAGCCCTACGACGAGATCCTCACGCCCACGGGGCTGTACTTGGGCTGCAAGGCGAACTGGAACAACTTCAGCATGCACATGCTCTCGCTCCATGGCTTGATCTGGAGTGAGCACGAGCCGGAGCTGCGCAAGAAGGTGCAGCAGGCGCTCGCTACGGACATGTGGCAGCCGCCGGACGAACAGCGCCCGCTCTCCGAGCAGAACAACGCCTTCTTCGACTTCATCTACGCCGCAGACAAGGCGCTGGGACCCGGCACGGATGGACCGGCGACGAGCGCGGTCGAAAATGGCCTCTGCATGTTGCGGCAGTTCCCGGCTCACAAGGTCCAGAACGACCTCGGCTGTCCGGGGACACAGTGCGTGGAGGTGTGCAAGGACCGCTTTGGAGATCCGATGACGGACTATCCGCGTCCCATCGCCGAGCGCTGCCTCAGACGCTTCGTGTGGTGGGCGTCGCCCTATGGAACGGAGGGCTGCGTCGCGGCGCCCACGCTGGTGTATTCGCCGGCGGATTACCTGCTCGCCTACTGGATGGGCCGCTACTACCAGTTCATCGCGCCCGAGAGCTGACGGCGCTGGCGGGTTTCGCGGGATCAAGCTACTTTCAGGCTCTCGTGGGTCGTCGATTCGCCGTCGCGCTGTTCGCATTCGTGGTGGGGTGCACCGCCAAAGCCACCGTGGTTCCCGCGGACGATGCGGGCGCCAGCGGGGGCGCCGCCGGTGCGGCGACCGGGGGCGCCGCCGGTGCGGTCACGGGCGGTGCAGCCGGCATGAGCGGCGCGGCGGGCATGGGTGGCGCCGGGGGAGCGAGCGGGACCGGCGGAGGCGCGGGCGCGCCTCCGCAGTGCACGACGACGGTTCAGCAGGGCACCACCCAATGCGACGCGTGCATGGCCAACAAGTGTGGCTCCGAGCTCATGGCCTGCAACACGAACAAGTCGGACCCCTGCGCCTGCGGGATGCACGGCGGCTTCACCGGGCAGGCCAACTGCTTCTTGAGCTGCACCAAGGACAAGAACGCGAGTCCCAGCAACTTGAACCAGTGCGCCCTGCAGTGCGGCGCCCCGGCTGCGGACTTCACCAAGCTGAGCCCGGTGACGTTCGCGTTGATGAAGTGTCTCGTGGGCAGTCCTCCGAGTCCACCCACCTGCGCGTGCTTTGGCGCGCCCGCCAACTGATGTTCGAGCCGGGCACGATCCTCGCCGACAAGTACCGCGTCGAACGCGTGCTCGGCGAAGGCGGCATGGGCGTGGTGTTGGAAGCGGTGCAGGTGGATCTGGAGCGCCACGTCGCCATCAAGCTGATGCACACGAGTGATCGGCACGAGCGCGAGGAGAGCCTCGCGCGCTTCCGCCGCGAGGCGAAGGCCGCCGCGAAGCTCCGCGGAGATCACGTGGTTCGCGTGTTGGACGTGGGCAAGCTCGACGCCGACACCCCCTACATGGTGATGGAGCTCCTGGAGGGCGCGGACCTGCGCTCCACCCTGGACGACCGGGGTCCGTTGCCCGTGCAAGAGGCCGTCGCCTACCTACTGCAAGCGTGCGAAGCCATGGCCGAGGCGCACGCCAAGGGCATCGTGCACCGCGACTTGAAGCCCGGGAATCTGTTCGTGGCGAAGCGGCCGGACGGGCGCCCCGTGATCAAGGTCCTGGACTTCGGCATCTCCAAGCTCACCACGGACGGTGACAGCTCCATGACCCGCACTCGGGGCGGCATGGGCTCGCCGCTGTACATCTCGCCGGAGCAGTTCGAGTCCGCCAAGAACGTCACCCACGCCACGGACATCTGGGCTCTCGGCGCCGTGCTGTACGAGCTCTTGAGCGGCGTCGCGGCCTTCGCCGCAAGCTCCATCCCGGAGGTGTACGCCCGCATCATGGCGGACCCGCCGCCGCGCATCACGCCGCTGCGGAGCGACGTCCCTCCCGGCCTCGAGCGCGTGGTGCAGAAGTGCCTCGAGCACTCGCCCAAGGACCGCTATCTCACGGTCGCGGATCTGGCCATGGCCCTCGAGCCCTATGCGCCGGCCAGTGCCGTCGGTTTCGCGGCCTCCGCGGTGCGTCTGATCCAAGCGTCGCCCCTCGCGCACGCGGGTCTCCCGGAGGTGAAGGCATCGATGCCGCCGCCGGGGATCAGCTCGAATCCGCCGCGGGACGCGCCCACGGTGCCAGATCGCGCGGCGGAGCTCTCCGCCCTCGACACCCATCTGGGACCCGCCCGCGCCCGTTTCGTTTCTGGTCACGCGGACACCGTGGCCGCGAGCACACCGGGCAGCGCCACCGCCAGCACCTGGACGGCCGCGACGTTGGCGGCTCACCAAAAGCGGCGGCGCATCCGCACCTTTGCCGTTGGCGGCGGGCTGCTGCTCATCGCCGGCATCGCGACGGCGCTGTTCGCCTTCTCTCGGCCGGACGCCGAGGTGGCAGCGGACCGCGAGCCCGCCCGGGCGCCGTCCCAGGCGCCCCCCTTGGCGGTGGCTGCCACGCTACCCGTCGTTGGCGTGGCCAGCGCCAAGCCGAGCGCGAGCGCGGCACCCAGCGTCAGCGCGGCGCGCAGTGCTTCGCCCCCACCCGTGCACACCACCCACGTCGCGGCGCCCGCCGCCACTGCTAAGCCGGAAAAGCCGCACAAGCCGCCGCCGGCAAAGCCCGCCTCGACCTCGGGCGACGATCTGCTCCAGTACCGTCGTTGAGGAGCACCGTCCGTAGCTGGTAGCGTTGCCGTCATGCTGCGCGCCGTGCTCCACCACCTGCTCCTCGTGTTGGTGGTCTCCTGCTGGGCGATGTCTGCGCGCGCGCAAGCCACCGGCGCCGACGTGCTGTTCGATCAGGGCCGGAAGCTCTACACCGCCGGCAAGTACGAAGAAGCCGCCGAGAAGTTCCGGGAGAGCCAGCGCCTCGACCCCGCGCCCGGTACGCTGTTGAACCTGGCCGAGTGCTACGTGAAGCTGGGCAAGACCGCGAGTGGCTGGAGCACGTTTCGTGAAGCCGCGGCTCTGGCGGCCACGCGCCAGCAACCCAAGCGCGAGAAGTATGCGCGCGACAAGGCGACGGCCCTGGAGCCGACGCTGTCGCGCCTCACGATCGTGGTCCCGGATGCCGCGCGGGTGGACGGCCTCCAGATCCAGCGCGGTGATCGACAAGTGGATCCCGCGCTGTGGGGCGTAGCCGTGCCGGTGGATCCGGGGACTGTCGAGGTGGTGGCGTCGGCCCCGGGCCACGTTGCGTGGCGCAAGCAGATCCAGGTGGATCCCGGCGGCGCGAAGCTGGAGCTCGCCATTCCCCCCCTCGAAGGCGCTGCACCGGTGCCGTCCCCCGCTCCCACGCCGGCGCCGCCCGCCGAGCCGCCCGTCTCCCCCCCGCCGGCCCAGCCTGCGCCGTCCCCCGTCGAGGAAGATCCCGGTGCTTCGCGGCGTCTAGCCGGTTTGGTGCTGGGCGGCGTCGGGCTCGCGGGTCTCGGCATCGGAACGGGTCTCTACATCGCGTCGCAGTCGACCATCGACGACGCCAACTGTCCCGATAGCGTGTGCGTGGAAGGCGTCGGCGATCCCGATCAGCACGAGGAAGGCCGCAGCCAAGAGAAGCGAAGCTTCATCGTGCTCGGCCTGGGTGGGGCGCTGGCGGTCACCGGCGTGGTGTTGGTGCTCACCGCGCCGAGCAAGAGCTCCGAGACCAGCGCGCGGCTGCGTTTCACGCCCACGCCGGGCGGCGCTCACGTCGGGCTCAGCGGCAGATTTTGACGCGCGCCATGAAGCTCGCGCCCGTTCTCTTGGCATTTGTATGTTGGCTCGGCGCGGCTTCCTGCTCTGACGAGAGCGCGGTCGCGTCCAATGGCGGCGGGAGCACGGCCCTGGGCGGCAGCAGCGGCGCGGACGCCGGAGGCACGGGCGGCACGTCGGGCAGCGGCGGCAGCGCGGGCGCCGGCGACGCCGCCGGCAGCGCGGGCGCTGCCGGCAGCGACGCCGCCACCCCGGACCTGTGCGTCGCGCCGGCTGGAAACATCCTTGCCCACGGCGATTTCGAGGAGGGCATGAGCGGCAATGCGCCCAGCGGCTGGGAGGTGCGGGATCCCGCCGCGCCCGGCAACTGCGCCGGTTCCGGCGCAGCCGCCGAGCACGTCTTCTTGGCCCCGCCGGCCCCCGGCTGCAGCGGCAACGCGCTCGCGGTGGACGCTCGCGGGCAGTGGGATTGCTACGCGATCCAGCGCGTCACGGACTACGACAGCATCCAGGGGGGCGCGACGTATCGCGTCAGCGCGACGGTGCGCTCCACGGGCAACGCGGTGAACCCCGCGGCGTGGTTCGTGATGGGCGCGCAGTGGCTGGACGGGAGCGACGTGTTCTTTGGCGACGTGAAGAACGAAAAGACGACCTCGGCTGCCGACAACGACTACGACTGGAAGCTCCTCTCCTTCGACGTCGTCGCGCCGCAGAACGCAAAGCGCATGCTGATCTGGCTCTCCGCACACTACCCGGGACGCGTCGATTTCGACGACGTCAGCGTCGTGAAGCTCTGAGGGACGGTACCGCGGCGAACCGACATCAGAAGTCGGAACGTGAAGCGCACCCTGTCCTACATCGTCCGCGCATTGTGGCGGCATCGCTGCCATGGCACTCTTGGGACATGCGGCGGCTTATGATGGGGGCGTTGGTGCTGGGGTCGGCAACCGTACTGTGGGTGGGCTGCGGCTCGTCGGGCAGCGGCGGTACGGCCGGTCCCGATTCCGGAATCGGTGGCAGCTCCGCGAGCGGCGGCAGCGGCAATTCCACGAGCGGCGGCGCTTCCGGAGCGGGCGCGTCCGGCGGCACGGACGGCGGCGGGGCAACCGGCGGAACGGGAGGCGGGAGCGCGAGCGGTGGCACTGGCGGTGCATTCCCCGATGGCTCCATTCCCGACGTGCAGTTCACTTATGACGCGCCCAACGTGGAGCAAGACGCATGCGCGGCGGTGACGGTGGGCGCGGAGCTGGTCCCGCTCGACTTGTACGTGGTGTTGGATCGTTCGGGGTCGATGGTGAACCCATCGCTCGGACCGCTGCGGTGGCCGCCCGTGCGAGACGCGTTGAACGCGTTCTTCCAGAGCCCGCAAGCGAACGGCATCGGCATTGCGCTGACCATGTTCGCGCACCCCACGGCGAGCCAATGCGTGGCTACGAGCTACCAAACGCCGCTGGTGGCCATGGCGCCGCTGCCGGGTGGCGCCAGCGGTCATGCCATCACGCTGCAGAACACCATGAACGCCAACGCGCCGGTGCTGGGCGTGGGCACGCCGACGGAATCCGCGATGACCGGCGCCGTCACCTACGCAAAGAACTACAAGAACGCGAATCCGGGACGCACCGTCGCCATCGTGCTGGCCACGGACGGGATTCCGGGCGCGGCCGGCTGCTCGGGTGAAACGGCCGCGGGTGTGCAGTCCGCGATCACCGCGGGCTTCACGGGCACGCCCTCCATACGCACCTTCGTGATCGGCATCGATCAATCCGCGAACATCACCAATTGGGCCAACGCGGGCGGCGGAAAGGCGTTCAACGTGGCCACGGCGGGTGGCTCGGCGCAGTTCCTCCAAGCCATGAAGGACATCCAAGGCTCGCTGCTCGGGTGCACCTTCACGGTGCCCAAGCCGGATTCCGGAATCATCGAGCCGAGCAAGGTGAAGGTGAAGTACACGCCGGGCTCCGGCAGCCCGGGAGAGCTGACCCGTTTCAACGACCAGGCCTCCTGCAACGGCGCCGGCTGGTACTACGACAACAACACCAATCCGACCACCATCGAGCTGTGCCCCAGCAGCTGCACCACGGTGCAAGCGGATCCCAACGGCAAGATCGACATCGAGCTCGGCTGCTTGGGTTCCTGAACGATTGCGGAGCGCGCCGGGCTCTGGCAAGTCAGGGCCCATGATCGGACGCGTGCTCATCGTCGCCGGCTCGGACTCGGGCGGCGGAGCCGGCATTCAGGCGGACATCAAGACCGTGACGCTGCTTGGCGGCTACGCGGCTACCGCCATCACCGCGCTCACGGCGCAAAACACCCGTGGCGTCGCTGACGTGCTGCCCATTCCGCCCGCCTTCGTCGCGCGGCAGATGGAGGTGGTGCTCGAGGACATCGGCGCCGACTGCATCAAGACCGGCATGCTGCACTCGGCGGAGGTGATCGAAGCCGTGGTTCGGACGCTGGAGCGAAAGGGGCGCGGCATTCCCGTGGTCGTCGACCCGGTGATGGTCGCCAAGGGCGGCGCGCCGTTGCTGTCGCCGGAGGCCGTGAGCGCCGTGAAGCTGCGGCTGATCCCGTCGGCGGCGCTCCTCACTCCGAATGCGCCGGAGGCCGCCGTCCTCACCGGTGTGGCGGTGGAGAGCGTGGACGACCTCGGCCGCGCGGCGGACGTGTTGCTCGCGCTGGGCGCGAGCGCGGTGCTCTTGAAGGGCGGACACCTGGCGGGGGACACGGTGGTGGATCTGCTGCGCACCGCGGACGGTGACGAGTGGCGCTTCGAGAGCGAGCGCATCCAATCGCGCAGCACTCACGGGACCGGCTGCACGCTGGCCTCCGCCATCGCCGCCGGAATTGCCGAAGGGCTGCGGCTCTCGGACGCGGTGGAACGTGCCCGAAGCTACGTGCTGGAAGCCATTCGCACGGCGCCGGGGCTCGGCACCGGTCATGGGCCGCTCAATCACGGTCACGTTCTCGCGCCGGGTGAAGCATGAGTGCCCCCCTCGAGATCCCCACGCCGCCCGAGGGTGCGGAGTGTGGCTCCGGCAGCTCCACGTTGCGCTTCGAGGACATCGCGCAGGATGGACGGCTGCGTCTGGAGGGCGTGTGGCCACCCATCGGACCCATCCTCTGGAATCGCATGGCCTTCGCCAAGACCCTGGCTCGCCTCGGGCAGCACGGCGTTCGCGCGGTGCTCACCCGCGTGGTCATGGAAGGCGGCGACGAGCCCATCAGTGTGCGCAATCGCTGCGAGCACGAGGTGCGTTACCGCCTGGCCCACACCGTGGACGAGAGCGGCGCGCCGAATCGACTGATCTTCGATACCTGGCTCGACTCCTTCGCGCCCCGCGGTCACGAGAACAATCCCGGCGCCCCCGCTGACGGCCCTCGCGTGCGGGTGGCCCGAGCCTACGGCCAGCACGTGTTCACACGCCCCGCGGCGCCGGCGGGCAAGCATCGGGTCACGGCCTTCGAGGATCCGGAGCTTCCAGCCGTGCCCCCGGAGCGCACGGAATGGCTCTCGCCGGCAGAGCTGCTCGCGCTGCCCGCGGACGCCGAGGCGCTGGAGCCGAAGCTCCGCCCCGATACCACCACGGTGGTGTTCGGCCTCGCCCACACCGACGGCAACCAGCACGTGAATTTTCTCGCCTATCCACGCCTCGCGGAAGAAGCCGCCCTGCGGCGGCTCCGGGAGCTCGGCCTGGACACGCGTCTCCTCGCCCGCCGCACCGACGTCGGCTACCGCAAGCCGAGCTTCGCGGGAGATGCCATGCGCTTCGTGCTGCGCGCTTACCGCCGCGCCGGCCGCGTCGGCATCGTGGGGGCGTTCGTACCGGACGGACGCGAGCTCAGCGTGGAGCGCCCGCACGCGGTCGTACGCCTCGAGCTTTCGGAGTGACCCAATGCGGCGCGTCCGCAGCGTGTTTCATGACGTGTTCCGCGTGCTCTCGCTGACGCTGTTCGTGCTTTTGGTGTTTCCCGCGGCCTGCGTCGCGCCGCCGCCGCCCGCGCTGGCCACGCATCCGAAGCCGCCCCCGAAGCCCGGCACCAGCATCACGCATTCGCGCATGTGCGAGTGCACCGTGTGCACCGTGGCTGCATGCTGCAAAGGCGACACCGAGGACGACGCGCCTCAGGACTGCCACGCCGACGAAACCACTGGGGAAATGCGCTGCGGCTTGGCGATGACCAGCTGCGTGGGGCGCTGCAGCCGCGAGGTGTGGCGAGTGCCCCTTTCGAAGGAATGCGACGAGCACCGCCCCGCGGGCTGTTGCGCCGGTTGAGCAGGGCCAAAAGGTCGGGCATGCTCGCCCGCCATGAAGCTCCGACCGCTCTTCTTCGGCGTACTCCTGTTCTCCCTGGCCGCGTGCGACAAGGAGGAGCAACCGAAGCCCGAGCCCACGGTGGGCACGGTGGATCTGGCCGCGAGCCAGCGGCCCGCTCGGCCTCACCCGCCGCGCCGCGCGGCGCGGCCGATGCCACCCAAGCCCAAGGACATTCCCGCGCCGGAGGACGTTGCGGAGCCGCCCAAGACGGCGAAGAAGACCAAGACCGGCCTCTACACGCTGGTGCTCGAGAAGGGCAAAGGCAAGACGCACCCCAAGCCCGAAGACAAGGTGAAGGTGCACTACACGGGCTGGACCAAAGACGGAAAGATGTTCGACAGCTCCGTCGCGCGGGACCAACCCGCGGAGTTTTCCGTGGGGCAGGTGATCAAGGGCTGGACCGAAGCGCTGCAGCTGATGGTCGAAGGCGAAAAGCGTCGCTTGTGGATCCCCGCGGACCTGGCCTACGGCGAGCACCCTCAGTTCGGTCCCGCGGGGCAGCTGACCTTCGACGTGGAGCTCTTGGAGATCGTCCAGCCGCCGAAGCCGATCCCCGCGCCTTCGGACGTGAAGGCGGCGCCCAAGACGGCGACGAAGACGGACAGCGGGCTCGCGTATCGCGTGCTGAAGAAGGGCACCGGCACGAAGCACCCCGCCGCCACGGATCGCGTGACCGTCGTCTACACGGGCTGGACTCCGGACGGGAAGATGTTCGACAGCTCCACGCTGCATGACGGGCCCGCGACGTTCCCCCTGAACCACGTCATCAAGGGCTGGACCGAGGGCGTTCAGCTGATGGTGGAAGGGGAGAAGATGCGCTTCTGGATCCCGAGTGATCTGGCCTACGGCGACAAGCCGCGGCGCCCCGGCGCGCCGGCCGGTCCTCTCGTCTTCGACGTCGAGCTGGTGACGATCCACTGAACGCAGCTTCTGCGGCGCTCTCGGGAACCGCTGCAAGCGGTGCGGACCTGCAATTTGTCAGGCGTCGGCATTCCCCGCACTGAATCGCGGCATGGGCCATGCTAGACGCGGCACCATGGACGCCCGTTTGGGAACCGAAGAGCGCCCCGTGCGCGTCGCCGTCGTGGGTGCCGGTCCGGCCGGCTTCTTCACCGCGGACGCGCTCTTGCGTCGAGACGCCCCCGTCTTCGACGTCGACGTCTTCGAGCGACTGCCGACGCCGTTTGGCCTCGTGCGCGCCGGTGTCGCGCCGGACCACCAAAAAATAAAGAACGTCACCAAGACCTTCGACCGTACGGCGAAGGAGAGTCGCTTCCGCTTCATGGGCAACGTGAGGGTGGGGCGCGACATCAGCGCGGAAGAGCTTGCCGAGCACTATGACCAGGTGGTGTACGCCGTGGGCAGCTCCAGCGACCGTCGCCTCGGCATCCCCGGGGAAGAGCTGCGGGATTGTCACGCCGCTACGGCCTTCGTCGGCTGGTACAACGCGCACCCGGACTTTCGGGACTTTCCCTTCGACCTTCAAACCGGGCGCGCCGTGGTGGTGGGCGTGGGCAATGTGGCCCTCGACATCAGCCGCGTGCTGCTCCGGAGCCCCGCAGAGCTCGCCAAGACGGACATCGCGGGGCATGCCCTGGACGTGCTCGAGCACAGCAAGATCCGCGAGGTGGTGCTGCTCGCGCGACGCGGGCCCGCGGAGGCGGCCTTCGAGCAGAAAGAGCTCGCGGACATCGCGGCGCTCGAGGGCGTCAGCGTGCACATCGACCCGGAGGTCCTGGAGCGAGATGCGGCGCGCGTCGGCGAGCTCGATGCGAAAGCGCGCCGCAACGTGGAGTACATGCTGGAGCTCACGCGGGCGCAGAAGCAGAAGACCGAGCGCGCGCTGACCATTCGTTTCCTGACCTCTCCCTTGGAGGTGCTCGAGGGGGAGCCGGATCGGGTGCGCGGCGTGCTGGTGGAGAAGAACGAGCTGGTGGAGGGAGAGCGCGGGCCAACGGCGCGGGGCACCGGCGAGACCTTCGAGATCGACGCCGGCATCGTGTTTCGTTCGGTGGGCTACTACGGCCTGCCGTTGCCGGACGTGCCGTACGATCAGAAGCGGGGCATCATTCCGAACGAAGAGGGTCGCGTGCTCGATGCTCCCGGCGGCTCGATCCTTCCCGGGGTGTATGCCGTCGGCTGGATCCGCCGTGGCCCCGTCGGTGTGATCGGGACCAACAAGGCGGACGCCCAGGCCGTGGCCGAGCTCATGGCGGAGGATCTACCGAAGCTCTCGGGGCGGAGCGACGCGGCCGTGACTCACGCGGCGGTGGATGCGCTCTTGGCTCGCCGGGGCGTGCGGGTCGCGAGCTACGCGGACTGGGGCGTGATCGACCAGCTCGAGGTGTCCCAGGGCAAAGAGCGAGGAAAGATCCGCGAAAAGCTGACCACCGTGGAGCAAATGTTGGACTCGCTCCCGCCGCGGCGACGCTAAGATGCTTGTGTGAAGACCCTGAGAAGCTACGTCGAAGGCAAGTGGATGGCGGGCAGCGGGCCCGGCGCGAAGCTCGAGAACCCCGCGACGGAAGAGGTGCTGGCGGAGACGTCCACGACCGGCATCGACATGCACCAGGCGCTCGCCTTCGCTCGCGACACGGGCGGTCCGGCGCTTCGTGAGCTCGGCTTCGCCCAGCGGGGCGAGCTGCTCGAGGGCATGACCCGCGCCATCCATGGCGCCCGTGAAGAGCTCATCGAGCTGGCCATCCAGAACGGCGGCAACACGCGGAGCGACGCCAAGTTCGACATCGACGGCGCCACCGCCACGTTGCAGGCCTACGCGGAGCTCGGCAAGTCCCTGGGCGACGCGAAGCTCTTGGTCGATGGCGAGCCGACGGACATCGCGGGCTCACGGCTGCAGGGCTGGCACGTGCTTTCGCCGCGCCATGGTGTCGCGGTGCACATCAACGCATTCAACTTTCCCGCCTGGGGTTGGGCCGAAAAGGCCGCCTGCGCGATGTTGGCGGGTATGCCCGTGGTCACGAAGCCGGCGACGGCGTCGGCGCTGGTGGCGTGGCGCAGCGCCGAGCTGGTGGTGGAGGCGGGGGTGCTTCCTCCGGGGGCGTTCAGCCTGGTGTGCGGCTCGGCGGGAGATCTGCTCGACCATCTCTCGTGGCAGGACGTGGTGGCCTTCACCGGCGGCAGCGAGACGGGGCAGAAGATCCGCCGTGGGGAGCGCGTGCTGGCCGCGGGCGTGCGCGTGAACGTCGAAGCCGACAGCCTGAACGCCGCCATCTTGGTGCCCGGAGCGGACGACGCGACCTTCCACGCGTTCATTCGCGACGTGCACCGCGACATGACGCAGAAGGCCGGCCAGAAGTGCACGGCCATCCGCCGCGTGATCGTGCCGGAGGCGGAGCTCGAGCGCGTGCGCGACGCGCTCTCGGCGGAGCTCGACAGCACCAAGATCGGAAACCCCGCGCTGGACGACGTGCGCATGGGACCCGTCGCCACGCGGACGCAGCAGAAGGACGTGGCCGCGGGGGTCGAGCGGCTCCTGACCCAGACGAAGGTGGCCTGGGGAGATCCCAAGAGCGTCGCTCCCATCGGGGTGCCCGCGGGCAAGGGCTACTTCGCGCCGCTGCTCCTGCTGGAAGCGACGGACTCCCTGGCCGCCACCGCGGTGCACGCTCACGAGGTGTTCGGTCCGGTGGCCACGCTGTTGCCGTACGACGGCAGCGCGGAGCATGCCGCGCGCATCGTGCGCGAAGGGCAGGGCGGTCTGGTCAGCTCCGTGTACGGAGACGATCGCAAGGTGCTCGCCGCGCTGGTGCACGCGCTCGCGCCGTGGCTCGGTCGGCTGGTGGTTGTGGACGCGAAGATCGCCGACAAGTCCGTGGCGCCGGGCACGGTGCTGCCGCAGCTGGTGCACGGTGGGCCCGGTCGTGCCGGCGGTGGGGAAGAGCTCGGGGGTCTACGTGGAATGGCGCTCTACCAGCAGCGCACCGCGGTTCAGGGCAACGGCCCGCTGATCGCCCGCTTCATCGGGAAGAATTGACTGTCGGCTCGGCGCGAGGCCTCGCGCCGAGGAAATCCACGAGCAGCTCGGCGACGGTCGTCGGGGCTTCCGTCGGAAAATCGTGGCCGGCTCCCGGGATCAGCGACAGCGTAGCCTGAGGGATCAGCCGCGCCAGCCGGCGCGAGTTCTCTGCGTCAATCAGCCGATCGGCGTCACCGGTGACGACCAACGTCCGCGCGCGGATGTGACGCAGACGGTCGCCGGTGTCGTGCAGCGCTCCGGCGACGAGCTGTGCCAGCACGCCGTGCAGCACCGGCGGCTCCTCACGGACCAGCTCCACCCAATGCTCGATGACGTCCGGTCGCTCGCGCACGAACTTCTCGGAAAGCACCAGCGGCGCGGTCTGCCGAACGGCTTGCTCTGGGCCCAAGCGCATGGGGCCCACCAGCTCGCGGATGACGGACACGGGCATGCGCGTGGAGTGGCGAAAGCCGCCGGCGCGGGTGCAGCCGAGCACCAGGCCGTCCACGCGTGCGGGGTGACCGATGGCGAGCTCTTGCGCGATCATTCCTCCGAGCGACACACCGAACACGTGGGCGCGCCGAACCCCGGCAGCGTCCAACACCCGGGCCGCGTCGTCGGCCATGTTGCGGGTGGTGTAGGGCGGGGGCGGCGCGCTGCTACGACCCACGCCGCGGTTGTCGAACACGATCACGCGGAAGCGCTCAGCCAGGCGCGGGACGACCTCGCCCCAATGGCGGGCCGTGCGCGCCAGGCCGCGGATCATGAGCAGCGGTGGCGCGGCGCCGTTGCCGTGGACTTCGTAATACAGGCGTGCCGGACCGCTCTCGGTGTACACCCGGGGAGCTTACCGCGGATACATGCGGGGCGCGGCCGGGGCCAAGGCCGCGGCCAGCAGGGTGGCGGCCTTTTCCAGCTCCGGCGCGAAGGCCATGCGCCAGGGTCGGCGCAGTGGAGGGGCCGAAAGTCGCAACACCTTGACCCCGCCCTCTCCCACGTAGGGCTGGGCAACCCACTCCGACAGCACGGCGATGCCCAACTTGGCCCGGGCCGCGTCGATGATGGCCTCGGTGAGCGGTAGCCGAAGGACGTCGAGGCGTGGCCTTCGGCGGCCGAACACGCGGCGCATGAACCAGCGCGCTTCGGCGTCGGGGGTCTGACTCGAGGTGATGATGGGATGCTCGCGTAGATCGCGCGGGGCCAAGCTGTCGCGCTTGGAGAGCGGATGATCCGCCGCCACCAGGAACACCATCTCGTCCTCGAACAACGGTAGCTCGAGAAATGGCGAGCTCACCCGCGACGTCGTGAGCAAGGCGATGTCCACTTCGCCGGCAGCGAGGGCGGACGCGGGCGTGCGGGTGTGCTCCATGGCGAGAGTGACCTGCACGTTCGGCAGGCTGCTCTTGAGCTTGGCCAGGGTGGACGGCAGCCAGCGGTAAGCCATGTAGCATTCACACACCAGCCGCACGCGGCGCGGCGGGGCGTCCGGGGACACGGTGCTGCGCTCCAGGTCCACCAGCTGAGCCAGCAGGGCGCTGGCCCCCGCGAGCAGCCGAGCACCCGCCGGTGTGGGCGACAGCCCTCGCGTCGTGCGGTCGAACAACTTGAGGCCGAGCTTGTCTT
Source organism: Polyangiaceae bacterium (assembly GCA_020633235.1). NCBI lineage: Bacteria > Pseudomonadati > Myxococcota > Polyangiales > Polyangiaceae > Polyangiaceae bacterium. The sequence goes on from JACKEA010000001.1 coordinate 1,110,137, forward strand.
CCGCGAGCAGGAGCCCGCGGCTCACCGCGGATTGAGTGACGTGCAGCACCGAGGCCGCCTTCACCGTGGAGCCGGCGGTGGCGACCGCCAGCACCAGCTCCAGATCCCGAACTTCGAGCCGCGGGCTAGGTATGCGCTCCACGCATATGGTCTAGCAAAAGAATGCGTTGGACGCACGCGCGGCTTCGCCCCAGAAAAAAAGCCATGAAGCTGTACTTCTCACCCCTCGCCTGTTCCCTCGCCACGCGCATCTCGCTGTACGAAGCGGGCATCGACGCTACCTTCGTGAACGCCAAGAGCGCCGGCGACGAGTTTCGCGCCGTGAGCCCCCTGGGCCTGGTCCCGGTGCTGGTCACTGACGACGGCCAGATCGTCAGCGAGAACGTCGCAGTTCTCCAGCGCGTCGCTCGTTTGCGTCCCGAAGCAGGGCTGGCGCCCTCGGACCCAGCGCAGCTCTCACGCCTGCAGCAGTGGCTGTCGTTCATCGCGACGGAGCTCCACCAAGGCGTGTTCTCCCCCCAGTTCGACAAGTCCGCGCCCGAGAGCGTCAAGAGCTACGCCGTGGCAAAGGCGGACAAGCGCCTGGACTGGGTGGAGCACGAGCTCGACAGCCGTGAGCTCTTGTTCGATCGTTTCAGCGTGGCCGACGCGTTCCTCTACACCGTGCTCAACTGGACGCTGGTGACCCCGATCGAGCTCAGTCGTTGGCCGCGGGTCGCGGCGTTCCACGCCCGTGTGGCGGAGCGCCCCAACGTCAAACGGGCGTTCCAGGAGGAGATGACGCTGTATCAAGCTGCCTGAGCCCGCTATGCTCGGAGAATGCTGAGGAGCGTGGCCTTGGCCTGCGTGCTGCTGTCCGGTTGCGGCGGCGGCGACGAAGCACCGGTAACGAGTCGGGATTCCGGTGCGTCTGCCTCGGACGCCGGGGTGGATGCTCCGGCCGAGGCGTCAGAAGATGCCGCCATCACCGTGGACGCATCGGACGCGGAGGTCGAAGCCGGACCGACCTTCCGCAGCGCCGGGTGCCAGACCGGCGCGGGGCTCCCCGAGGGCGAGAACACCTTCATGCTCGAGGGGCTCTCGCGCCGCTACGTGCTCCGGCTCCCGCAGGGCTACCCCGGCGCTCGCGCCTGGCCCGTGGTCTTGGCGTTGCACGGCAACGGCGGCAGCACGGACTACTGGGACGTGACCAGCGGCTCGCGCGACATCCGCAAAGTCTTGGAGAACGACGCCATCCTCGTCATCGCCGAGGCCATCGAGGGCAACTGGCGCGACTACAACCAGCCGGAGAGCACCTGGCCGCCCCGCATGGAGACCGAGCTCCACTACTTCGACACCGTCCTTTCCCAGGTGCGGCAAGAGCTCTGCGTCGACGACCGGGCCATCTTCTCCATGGGGTTCAGCGGGGGCGGATCGTTCTCCGGCGTGCTGGCTTGCCGCCGCACGGACATCCGAGCCATCGCCGTCGGCGGTTCGGTCATCTACTTCGACCCTAAGGACTGCGTGGGGAGCTCCGCGGCGTGGGTCACCATCGGCCAGCAGGAGATGAGCACCGCTCGCACGGACTTCCGCGACTTCTTCCGTGATCGCGCCGGCTGCGACACGACCAGCCAAGACGTTCCGCCTCCGCCGTGCGTGGCCTACGACGCCTGCGACCCGAACACTCCGGTGCACTACTGTGAGCACACCGGCGGGCACGTGTGGCCCGACTTCGGCAGTCAGGCGATGTGGGACTTCTTCTCGCAGTTCGTGGAGAAGTAGCGCTCAGGAGAAGGCGCGGTCCACTCGCGTCAGGGCCCGGGTCAGGCCCTGGTGGACGCCACGGTGCCATGGCGTCACCGAGTCCAGGCCGCCTTCGGGATGGATCCAGTCCACGATCTTGGGGCCGAATCCCGCCCGCGGGTTCATCAGCGCTCGCAGCACGCCCTTGCCGTGGGCGTCCACCATCTGACGCACGACTTCGTCCTGCATCTTGGTGACCCGCTCGGCCATCTGGCGTGGCTCGAGGTCGAGGCGCGTGAAGTCTTCTCGGAAGGTGAAGCCGCTGGCCATCAACAGCAGGATGCACTCCACCTGAAAGCGCGCTGTGCGTCGGGCTTCGGCAGAGCTCATGCGCTCGATGAGCTTGGGTACGTAGAGCACGCCGAGGCCCACGTGGCGTGACTCGTCGCGCTCGAAGTAGGGGAGCAACTCCGTCAAGATGGGACACATCCCGCTCTCACCGACCCGGCGAAAGATGACCACGGCGTTCGTTTCGAACAAGAGCTGCATGCCGATGAGCTTGGTGGCGAGCGTGGGCGCCCCCAGCACCTTGCGCAACAGCTGCCGCGGGATGGCGCCGATGGTGGGTGCGCGGCCCAAGTGCTCCAGATACTCCGCCAGCACGGTGAAGTGCCGCGCCTCGTCGAACACCTGCGCCGTGGCGGCCATCTTGGCGTCGACGTCCTCGATTTCCAGCGCCAAGTCCGCCGAGATGTTCCAGGCCGCGAGCTCTCCCCACAAGAGCACGGTCATCACCCGAGACAGGGACGCGCGCAGCTCGGGATCCATGCCGCTACCGGGTGGCCCGTGCTTTTCGATCAGCTCGTGCAGCACCGCCTTTCCGTCCCAAGCGCGCTCGCGCGTCATGTCGTACAGGCGCTCGAGGCGACGTGTCTTGTCGGCGGCGTCCTCCACGGCGCGGGCATCGAGGAGGGCATACGGCGGGAATGCGTTCATGAATCGCTCCTATGACTACCGGCACGTGGGGCCGGGCTCGCTTCGTCTCGGGGGAGGATGCCGCACAGCTCCAGCAGAGCGGCTTCCCGCGCGATGGTTTCGACGTCGATGGGGCGATCGTCGTCCAGGTAGGACAGGACGATCTTCTCGAAGCCACCGAGGAAGAACCGTGCGACGAAGTGCTCGTCCAACGGACGAATCACTCCGGCTTCCTTCGCGACTCGGAGCTGCGCCTCCAGCGTCTCCAGCACGGCGTCGTCGATGCGCTTGAGCAGACCATCCACCACGCCGTCCGCGCCGCGGCCCGCGCGCAGCACGAGCTGCGCCGTCGCGCGATCTTCGAACAACACCTGGAGGATCGCCGTCATCCGCTTCTGCATGAACGCCGCCATCTGGTCCGGCGTCGGCCGTGCCCCTTGGGGGATGCGCACCGGCGTGAGCTCGTCGTGGGCCTTCAACACGCGCTCGGCGATCTGATCCGCCAGGGCCACCAGCAGGTCTCGCTTGTCCGCGAAGTATTGGTAGAGCGTGGCGCGGCCGATGCGGGCGCGGCCGCACACTTCCGCGATGCTGGTCGCGTGGTAGCCGTGCTCGGCGAAGGCGGAGAGGGCGCAGTGGAGGATCTGCGCCTTGCGCTGGGCAGCGGGCTTGTAGGTCCGTTTTGATTTGGAAACTGACATGTCAGTTCTGAGGCGCTCAGGATGGTTTCGGTACTGCGTCTTGTCAACGGCGCTCCGTTCGCCAGTTTCGCAACATACTGATTTCAATGACGAAAATTGAATGCGGCCTCGCCACCTTGGCGCTGGGGTGGCATAAAGCCTGTCATGCGCTGGTCGCGGCTGCTTCCCCTCGTGGCACTGGGCGCCCTGGGCTGGGCGTGCACCAGCGACCACGACGTCCTGGCCAAGCAGAAGCCAGGGACGGGTGGCAGCGGCGGCGCGGCCGGGGCCGCCGGCGCCGCGGGCAGCGGGGCCGGTCCGGGCGACGCCGGACAGGACGTGGACGTGGAGCCGCCCGGGCCCAGCGTGCTGACCCTGATGCACGGTGTGGTGGACGCCGAACGCGTCGGCTTCTGCTTCGCGAAGGTGGTGAACGGCGTTGCCGCGCCTCTCACGGGTTCCCCCGTTCCGAGCGGGGGCCTGCACTATGGAGGCGCGCTGTCCCTCGCTGCTATCTCCGGCATCGATCTCGTGGCGGACGATCTACAGCCCGTGGTGATCGCCGCCAGCCAGGGGGATCTGACGACCAAGGGCTGTCAAGCCTTGGCGGACGAAGCCGCGGCCCTCTCCGTTGCGGACGCCGGCGTGGACGCTGCCGTGGATGGCGGCATCGCCGATGCGAGCGCGGATGCGGAAGTGGAGGCTGGCCCTCCGCCGGAGCCCCCCGCCGTACGTGCCGGCGGGCTGCCCGCGCTGCCCGCCGGCACGCTCGCGTCGGACAAGAGCATCTTGCTGGTTGCCGCCGGCTGCTTCGGCGCGCCGGGCTTCGTCGACCCATTGGACAACGTCGTGTGCGGTCAGGGCTACGCGCCCGACCAGCCGACGCTCGCACCCGTGCTGGTGCAGATGTCCCGCATCAAGAAGAGCGATCGCCTGGGGTTGGCGGTCGTCAACGCGTCCGTCGCGGGCAGCGCCATCACCGTGCGCAGCGTGGGGCCGGAGGTCGCGGCGCTCCCTGACGTGACCATCGCCGTGAACGTCGGCGTCGGAGCCATCTCGCCCAAGCCGCCGAATTTCGGCGCCACCACGGCGGCCCTTGGCTTCTCCCAGGGCGACCCCAGCCTCGACGTCTCGGCTTCGAACAACGTCACGGCGTCGGTCTCCGTGCCCTGGAAGAACGCCGTAGCCCCCGCGGGTACGGGCGAGCCGAAAGACGGCGAAACCTACGCCATCGTGATGCTCGGCCCCCAGGTGAACGTGGCCGTCACCAAGTGGTGGAACCCCGTCGGCATCAGCGTGGTCACGACCGACCCTCAGTGAGTGAGGGAGATCTCCGCGAGCTTCATCTTCGCGTCGTTGATGTGCGGGCTCGACGGGAAGCGCCGCACGAAGGCGCGTAACGTGTTCTTGGCGTCGTTCCACGCTTGAATGTCGATTTGACATTCCGCGAGCAGCAGCGTCGCCTCGTCCATCACTTCCTTGTCCGCGCTCGCTTCCGAAAGTTGCAACAGCATCGGGATCGCTTCGCGCTGGCGCCCGAGGGACGATAGCGCCCGCGCGAGCTGGTAGCGCGCCTGGGGCGAGTGCGCGGCGTCCGACTTGAAACGCAAAGACTCCTGTAGCGCTTGCGTCGCTTCGTGCCAGCGCCCGGTGCGGGCGTAGTCGAGGCCGTTCTGATAGGCGATGAGCGATAGCTCGTTGCGAGCTCGATCCGCGGCGTGCTCGAACACGGCGCGCTCCGTTCGGGTCAGCGGCAAGCGCGCGATTTCGTCGTACTTTTGCACGAGCTCCCGGCGCTTGTTGTTCACGATCAGGTCGTAATACTCGGCAGCCTGCCGGCTCGCTCGGGCCGTGGACTCTTCGCGTGCTTGTGCCGCCTTGAGCTCCTTGTCGAGCTGCTCCAGGCGCTCGCGCGTCCCTTTGGTTTCGGCGCGCACGGCATCCACCCGCGCGTCCCAGGCGAGCTTGAGCGTGATGAACACCACGGCGATGGTCACCACGTACGCCGTGGCACTGGTGAACCACATCCTGCGCTCGTAGCCCTGCTGACGCTTGGCGATGCTCTTCAGGTCCGCGCTCAGGGCGTTGACGAGGTTGTTCGTCTTGATCGTGAGCGAACGGCTCTCCACGATCTCGCGCTTGATCTCTTCGAGGTCGTACTCGTCCATGACGCGCGGGATGGGAGTATCGCCCTCCGCGCCCTCGGGCAACACGCATCTTCGCGAGCAGCGGGCCGTTCCCCGGCGATCGCCAGGGTCGAAAGGCTCCGGGCGGATTTTGTGGAATTCTGGGATTTTGTCGGTATCTGCGCGGAAAAGTCGCGGTTTGACTTGAACGGAGCCGAAACCCTAGCTAGACGGCGTAGCCCCGAGCCCGCGTATGGGCGGCTCGAGCGAAAACTTCTCACGGCGAGCAGCAAGCACATGGATACGAGCGACATCCGCAAAGGCCTCAAGATCATGCAGGACGGGCAACCGTACATCGTGGTCGATTTCCAGTTCGTGAAGCCCGGCAAGGGCCAGGCCTTCACTCGGACCAAGATGAAGAACCTGCTCACCGGCGGCACCATCGAGCGCAACATTCGCTCGGGTGAAAAGCTCGAGCCCGCGGACGTGGAAGATCGGACGCTGCAGTACATCTACCCGGAGGGAGACATGTTCAACTTCATGAACTCCAATACCGGTGAGCAGCTGGCGGTCCACAAGGACGCGGTGGGCGACGCAGCGAACTTCATGATCGACGGTATCGACGTCACCATCACCGTGTACAAGGGCAACCCCGTGAGCGTCTCGCTGCCCCCGCACATCATCGTGCAGGTGGTGGAGACCGAGCCCGGCGTGAAGGGCGATACCGCGACGAACGTCACCAAGCCCGCGAAGATCTCGAGCGGAGCCACCGTGGCGGTGCCTCTGTTCATCAACGAGGGCGAGTGGATCAAGGTGGACACGCGCAGCGCGAGCTACCTGGAACGCAGCAAGGCGCCGTGAAGGGGCGTCCGGGGCGACACTCGCGCCGGACCAACAAAAGAAATAGGGATCAGGGCCGGCGCCAGACCCGGGCGCGGCCGCCCACCACGCAAGCGACGGCCTTGCCGTCGTTGGCGGCGACGCAGTGCTCGAGGACGCCGGGGATCGTCCACAGCTCGTCCTTGTCCGTGGAGTGCAGCAACACGCCTCCGGGTGCGGCGAGCGCCAGCCAGCGTCCATCCGGGGAGCGCGCGGTGCCGTGGGGTTGGGGTCTCAGGGCCGCCTCGGCGGGGCTGGTCTTGGGTCCCACGATCTTTCCCGCGACGATGGCTTCCAAGCCGGCGGGCTTCTCGGAGAGCGGGGACAGCGGCGGAAGCTTCGGCAGCTTGCCACCGGCACAAGCACCCGGTCGCGGAGACAAAAGCCCCAGCACGACCGGCGCTGCGAAGGACTTGTCGGGTTTCTGGTACGAGAGCAGCGCCTCGCTCCGATCGCAGGCGTACACCACGTTGGCCAGGGTGTTGCCGTTGGCCAAGACGATGGCAAGGGGCCACGGCGCTACGCCCGCTTCGGCGTCGAGGGCCTGCTCCTCCCCGTTCGGAAGTACACGCACCACGCTGCTCTGGCTGCGGATCAGGAGCGCGCCGTTTGCTTCGAAGGCGAGGGGGCTAAAGCTCGGCGCGGAGCTCGACGCGGGGCGGGCGCCGATGTCCGGACCGCTCACGGGCTCGACGCGGGGCGCCAGCTTGTCGGCGAGCTTTTCGCAGGCGCTCCGCTGCTTGTCGCTCATGTGGCCGAAGTACAGACCGTCGCGGGTGAGGGCGCCGAAGGCGTCCAGCGCATCCTTGCGCGTCACGGCGGCGGTGACCTCGGCCACTCCCAGGCGGTCGACGACGATGCCGAGATTGCCGCAGGACAGTGGCGCGCCCTCGGCGTCGAACAGCCGCGCGGTGCCGCTCGCTCCGCACAAGGAGGACAGCAAGCGACGGATGTTGTCGACGCCGGATTGCACGCTCGCGGCGAGGTTTTTGCGCTTGGCGCGCCAGAGCTCACCCGCGGCGACGCGTCCGAGAGAGCCAATGGGTTGGCTCGCGTCGCGCGAGGCGCCGGCGGCGCGGTCCAGCCACACGAGCTCCGCGCTCGCAGGGCGTTCGCTGCCCTTCGCGCGGACGGTCACGGCCAATCGCACGTCGTCGCGGCCGTCGCCGTCGCGATCCGTCGTGGTCACGCCCAGGGACAGGTCCTCGTCGGGGGCCGGGCGCGCCACGCGCAAGCTCACCACCACGGGGTGCTCGGAGGCGGGCGCCACCACCAGCAGCGCGCGCTCCGGGGTGCGCGCCAAAAAGTCTGCGCCGCAGTCCGCGCGCACGTCGAGGGTGACGCTCTTCGGACCCGTGAGGGTCAGCTCGGGGATCAGCTTGCAGGTAGGACCGGAAGGGACGAAGCCGGGCAGGGTGGCGAGCTTCTTCTCGCTGCCGTTCCCGGAGTGGAGCCAGAGCTCGCCGCGCTCGCCGTCGCCGGAAACGGGCACCGTCCAGCTGACCACGTCGATCGCGTCGTCGCCGTCGAAGTCGGCGCTGACGGCGCGCTCGAAGGCGCGGCCCTTGGGCGCCGTCAGGGCGCGGCCGCCGAGGGTCCAGCGCGTGGCGTTCGGCGGCGCTTTTTGCGCCGGGCGGGCTGCGAAACCCGCCTCGGCGTCCGTGGCGCCCGCGTCCGGCGCGTCGTCGCTGGCGGAGGGCGCCGGCCCGGCGCTACCCAGGGTCGAGGCCACTCCGAAGGGCGTGTAGGGCTTGTCCTTTTCGCAGCCGTGGCAGCCAGCGAGAGTCACTGTGCCCAATGCGAGCAGGGTCGCGAAGGTCTTGGCCATGTGGGAAGTCCCGCCGAGCGACACCTTCGCACCGAAGCTCCGTTTGTCGCAACTCGCGTTATGGTGGGTGCCTCGTCATGGTCGAACGGCTGCCCAGCGTCGATCGATATCTGGAACGTCTGCCTCGGGGGCTTTCTTCCCATCCCGAGTGTCAGGTGAAGGCGTCGGTGTATCGCGACGCGCTCGCTTCTCACGGGTTGGAGAGCGTGATCTCCGAGCTCCCCCGCGAGCTTCGCGAGCTGGTGCTGGAGCCACCCCCGGTGAGCAGCTGGGTGCCGGAGGTCTACGCCAACTCCATCATGATGGCGATTCGCGACGTGCACTTCGAGCCCGGCACTGTCGGCGTCACTGCGTATTCGGAGTGGACGCGCCAGCGCAACTTGCTGCTGCTCACCCGTCCGCTCTACCGCGCGCTGTTCCTGTTGCTCTCTCCAGAACGATTGCTCAAGGGCCTCCAGCGGCGCTGGGGCGCATTCCGAAAGGGCACTACCATCGAGCTCGTTCATCAAGGCGTGGGCGCCGTGGAGCTTCGCGTTCGCTACCCGGAGAACCTGTACGAGGAGACGACGCTCTCCGGCCTGCGCGGCGCGTTGGTGGCAGCGCTGGAGGCTGCTGGCGCTGGCCACGTGAAGGTGGAGCTGATCGAGTTCGACGACCGTCAGGCCAGCTACCGCGGTAGCTGGAGCTGACGCTACTTGCCTTGGAACTTGGCTGCCCGCTTCTCGACGAAGGCGCGGGTCCCTTCGCGCATGTCCTCGCTGTCGAAGAGCGCGCCGAAGGCGGTGGCCTCCAGCTCGTTGGCGAGGGGCAGATCCGCGTCGGCGGCGCGCACCATCACCCGCTTGCTCGACGCCACGGCGATGGGAGCCTTGGACGCGATCTTCTCGGCCACGGCGCGCACCTTCTCGAGCAGCTCCGCGGCGGGCACCACGGCGTTGACCAAGCCCATGGCCAGGGCGGCGTCCGCCTTGACCATGTCTGCGGTGTACACCAGCTCCCGTGCTCGGGCGGGGCCCACGCGACGGCTGAGCCGCTGCGTGCCTCCGAACCCGGGCATCAGCCCCAGGTTCACCTCGGGCTGACCGAAGCGCGCGGTGTCCGCCGCGTAGATGAAGTCACACGCCAGCGCGAGCTCGCAGCCGCCTCCCAGGGCAAAGCCGTTGACCGCGGCGATGACCGGGAAGGGTGCGTTCTCGATGGCGTAGCCGAGCTTGTGCCCGGCATCGGCGAACGCCTTGGCTTGCACGGCGCTGAGGGCGCTCATCTCCGCGATGTCGGCTCCGGCGACGAACGCCTTTTGGCCGGCACCGGTGAGGATCGCCACCCGTGCGGACTTCGCGGCGAGGTCCTCGAACGCGTGCGTCAGCTCGTCGACGACCTGCTTGTTGAGGGCGTTCAGCTTGTCGGGGCGATTGACGGTGACGGTGAAGATGCCGTCGCCGCCCTCTACCAAGATCGTCTCAGCCATGGCTCACCTCTCGAAGGCGCGACCGACCTTCTGGCCCTTTTCGTCGTACACGTAGAACCCGCGACCGACCTTTCGACCGTACCAGCCGGCAGCGACCAGATTGCGGAGCAGCGTGGCGGGGCGGTACTTGTCGTCGCCGAACTCGCGGTGGAGCACCTCCGCGATGAACAGCAGCGTATCCAGACCGATGAGATCTGCGAGCTCGAGGGGGCCCATCGGGTGGTTCAGCCCCAGCTTGGCGCCCATGTCGATGTCCTCCGGCGTGCCGAGCCCTTCCTGCAGCGCGAAGCACGCTTCGTTCAAGAACGGAATCAGCATGCGGTTGACCACGAAGCCGGGCTGGTCCTTGCTCGTGATCACGGTCTTGCCCAGCTTCTCCGCCAGGGCACTGATGGTCTGAAGGGTCTCCGCGCTGGTCTGCACACCGCGCACGATCTCCACCAGCTTCATGAGGGGGACCGGGTTCATGAAGTGCATTCCAATCACGCGATCCGCTCGCGACGTCTGCCCGGCGAGGCGGGTAATGGAGATGCTGGAGGTGTTCGAGGCCAGGATCGCGTCGGGCCGCATCTTCGCGTCCGCCGCCTTGAAGATCCCGATCTTGACGTCGGCCTGCTCGGTGGCTGCTTCCACCACCAGGTCCGCCGACTCCAGACCCCCACCGGTGGCCGAGGTGCGAATGCGCTCCAGCAGCGCCTCGCGGTCTTCGGCCTTCATCTTTCCCTTGGCCACCTGCTTTTCCAGGATCTTGCCGATCTTGGCCTTGCCCTTGTCGGCCAGTTCCACGGAGGCGTCGCTGAGCAGCACCTGATAGCCCGCCTGAGCGGCCACCTGTGCGATGCCGCCTCCCATTTGCCCGGCGCCGATGACGGCGATGGTCTTGATGTCGCTGGAGTTCATGGTGAGGGCCGAGTAGCTCCGCGTCCCCTGGCGCGCAAGGGATCAGCGCTCTCGTCATGACAATCGCGAGGCTTGAGGTAGGCTGCGCTTCGATGCGACGAACGGTGCTGCTCATCGCTGCCCTTCTCGTAGCGTGCGCCGGCACCCAGCCCACGCCCGAGCAGCGCGCCGTCATGCTGGTGGACAAGGGACAGAACGGCGAAGCCATTCGCGTGCTCTCGGACTACCTGAAGCAGCATCCGGACGCGCTGAAGGAGCGGCGGCTGTTGATCCGAATCATCGCCTTGACGGGGGACTTGGGTCGGGCCGCCGCGGAAGCGGAGCAGCTCGCCAAGTACTTGCCGTCGGGAGACCCGAGCCCCTGGATCGAGATGGGGCACGCCTACGAGCTCGCCCATCGCTACGACGAGGCGCTGTCGATGTACGACCGCGCCGCACAGGTGGCGCCCAAGGATGCGGCGGGGCCGAAGGAGGGGGGGCTGCGCGCGGCGCGCTGGGGCGAGGTCGAGCTGGCCGAGCCCCGGCTCGAGGAAGCAGCGCGTCGTGCCCCCTCCGACGCCGAGGTGTGGCACGCGCTGGGTGTGGTGCGGCTCAAGCTGCGGGACCTCCCCGGCGCCGTCGTGGCCTACCGCTCCGGACTTCGGGCCGACCCGAGGGCGCTCGAGAACCGGATCGGCCTCGCGACGGTGGCGGTGATGCGGGACGACGCCCCGGCCGCTTTGCAGCAGTACGACGCCATCATTGCGGCTCGCCCGCGGGTGGCGGACGCCCATCTGGGGCGCTCCTGGGCGCTGCTCCGGATGGGTCGGCTCGACGCCGCCGCCGAGGCCCTGCGAGATGCCGAGCGGTTGGGCGCCAGTCCCCGCGCCGTGCGGGCCCAGAAGCGACTCCTCGCCCGCCTCCGGAGCGCGTCGGAAGAGCAAAGGAATCGCTGATTTGCAAGGCTTGTAACCCCCCGGCGCGCGGCGTACTGTCGGGCCCTTCGCGCGGCGTGGGCGTGCGAAAACAACGGCTCTTTCGACGGGTTGGAGAATGCACTCGCAGACCATCCGAACGGCTCTCGGACAGCTTCAGGACGACCCCGATTCCCAGGATGCCTGGGACTCCCTACAAAGCTCCACTGAGGCCGAGGATCGGGACCTCGAGGCAGACGAGCTTCTCAAGCTGCTCTCCCGGGCGCGGGCGATGCACGCCGAGCGCGGCGAGGTGGACGCGGTGGCGGGATTGCTCGCCATCGAGGTCGCGGTCGCCAAGGGCAGCGGCGGCGAGGTGGAGCTCCTGCGCGAGCGGGCGCGCGTACTCTCGGAGCTGCTCTTGGATCAGGAGAGCGCCTTGGCGGCGCTGCGGCGCTTGCTCGAGCTCGCCCCGGGAGACGTAGCTGCCACGGAGATCGTCGCCGAGGCCGAGGGCAAGCGCGAGAAGTGGAAAGATCTCGTCGAGACCTACTCCCAGGAGGCGGAGCAGGCGCCGGACGACGTCTACAAGAGCTCGATGCTCATGCGCGCAGCCGAGATGGAGCTGCGCTTCGGTGGAGCGGACGCCGACGACGCCGCGATCATCGAGCGCTTGGAGCAGGCGGTGCGCCTGGACCCGACCAACGTCCGGGCGGGGCGCATGCTGGAGCGCATCTACGGACAGCAGGGGCGCTGGGAAGAAGTGACGCGGGTGCTCGAGCGCCTGGCGGATCGCGCCGAGATCGCGGCGGACCGCGTCGCGTGTGGCGTGCGTTTGGCGCGGCTCCATCGTCGCAAGCTGAACGACGCGGAGCGGGCCGCGAAGGCCTACGAGCGCGTGCTCAAGGATCGCTCGGATCACGCCGAGGCGATGTCGTTCCTCAGCGAATACTACGAGGGCGCCGAGCGCTGGGACGAGCTGGTGGCGCTGTACGAGCGCGACCTGAAGGCCAAGGATCTGACCAACCCCGAGCGGCTCGGGGACATGCTGCAGATCGCGATGCTGTACTGGAAGCGCGCCGCGCGGCCGAAGGACGCCGAGGCCTGGTTCGAGCGCATTGCCAAGCTCGAGCCGGCTCACCCCGGCATGCTCGACTTCTACCGGGAGTACGCCGCCGAGCTGAGTGACGACGGTCGTTTGATGGACGTGCTGTCCAACGCTCAGCGGGCAATGAAAGACGGGCCCGACAAGACCGCCCTGGCATCGGAGATCGCGCGGCTGGCGGAAGGTCAGGCCAACGCTCAGAAGGCCATCGAGCAGTACAAGGGCGTGCTGCGCCAGGACCCGGACAACACCGAGGCGCGAGACGCGCTGAAGCGCCTGTACAAGCAGACACAGGGCTACAATGCGCTGGTCGAGCTCCTGCGGCAGCAGCTCGAGCGAGTGGACGCCAACGACTACGAGGTCCGCATCGGCATCCTGCGCGAGGTCGCCACGGTGTATCGCCAATACATCAAGAGCGATACGGCGCTGGTGAGCGTTCTCAACCAGATCGTGCAGCTCGACGAGAAGCTCGACGAAAAGGACGTGGACGAGGTCCGCGAGCTGGTGGCGCTGTACGAGAAGCTCGGGCGCTGGCGCGACCTCCTCACCAATCAGCTTCGCCTTGCGGAGATCACTTCCGACGTCGAGGAGAAGAAGGAGCTGTTTCGCTCCGCTGCGCGGCGCTGGCTGGAGCAGTTCTCCAACGTCCAGAACGCCATCGAGGCCTACGAAGCCCTGCTCACCACGGACGCCACGGACACCGAGGCGCGAGAGCGGCTGCACGAGCTCTACCGCAAGCGCCGCGCGTGGCCCGCGCTGTACGAGCTGTACGAAAAGGAGCTGGCCGACGCCCAGGGGGAGCGCGCCATCCCGGTGCTCAAGGAGATGGCCCAGCTGGCGGCGGAGCGTCTGAACCGCAGCGCCGACGCGGTCACGCTGTACAAGCGCATTTTGGAGCTGGACCCCGGTCGCAAGGAGGCGCTGGACGCCTTGGAGCGCCATGCCGAGCGCGCCAAGGATTGGGCCACCCTGGCGGACGTCCTCGAGCGCCGCGTGGCCGCCACGGAAGACGACGCCGAGCGTCTCAACGTGCTTTCGCGTCTGGGCGGCGTGTACGCCGATCACCTGGACGACGCGGAGCGCGCTGCCAGCGCTTGGCGCCGCGTGCTCGAGCTGTCGCCGGGACACCACCGCGCCCTGCGCGTTCTTCGCGAGTCGTATCTCGCGGGCGGCGACTATGACGGCCTGTCCGAGTTGTACGGGTCGCAGAACGACTGGGAAGGGCTGGTCGAGGTCCTGAGCAACGCTGCCGATCGCGCCAAGGACGACGAGTCAAAGGTGGAGCTGTCGTATCGCGCCGCGTCGGTTTACGAAGACAAGCTCGGCCAGCCGGATCGAGCCTTCCGTTCCTACGAGCGCATTCTCGCGACCCGTCCTTCGGACGTGCGCGCCGCGCGAGCCCTCATCCCGCTGTACGAAGAGGACGAGAAGTGGGCGCGGCTGCCCGCCCTGTACGAGCTACTGCTGACTCAGGCGGAGCGTGACGAGCAGCTGGCGCTGCTCGAGAAGATCATCGACATCACGGGCCATCGGCTGTCGGATCGCAAGGCGGCCGCGGCCTACGCCGCCAAGGCCTACGAGATCGCGCCGGAGCGCGACGACGTCCTGGTGCGATTCGAAGAGGCGTCCCGCGTCGCGGGTGCCTTCGAGCCCTTCGCTCAGGCGTTGGAAACGCGTCTGGCCGGCGCCGCCGGCGATCCCCCGGCGGAGCCCGCGGTCAGCGAGCGGAGCGGTCGCAAGAAGAAGAAGAAGAAGGGCGGCGAGCGGGCTCCTGCGCCCAGCGGCGGAGGCCTGCAGGAGGACGAGCGTCGTCGCCTCGAGCTGAAGCTCGCTCGGGTTTACTCCGACGACTTGGGGCGGACGGAAGAGGCCGTGGCGACCTACAAACGGATCCTCGAGCGGGATCCGTCGGACGACGAAGCCGCCGCCGCGCTCGAGGTGTTGCTGCGCCGTGATGATCGGCGGGACGACTTGCGCTGGTTGCTCGAGCTGAGAGTGACCAACGCCCCCTCGAACACCGCTCGGGCTCAGATCCTCGGAGAGTGGGCGACGCTGGAAGAAGAGGTGTTCGAGTCGGCGGAGCGTGCGGTGGCGCTGCATCGCCGCGTGCTCGAGGCGGACCCTGCGGACCTCGCTTCGTTGCGGGCGCTTCCGCGCCTGCTGATGGACGCCGGCGATGCCGCGGGTGCGGCACGCGTCATCGAGCAACATCGCGATCAGCTGGCGGGGGAAGAGCGGGCTCAGCGCGAAGTGGAGCTCTCCGAAATCCACCTGAACAAGCTCGACGCGCACCTCCCCGCCTTGGAGGCCGCGGTTCGTGCTCTGGAGCTGGATCCCGGCAATGCCCGGGCCATGTCCGTGCTCGAGAAGCTGATGGACCGCGAGGACACGCGTGCCCGAGCCGCAGAGGTGCTGGCTCAGCAGTACGCCACCGGCGGAGAGGCTCGGCGCGAGGTTCAGGCGTTGGTCGTGATGCTGGAGCAGGTCACGGACGACGAAGAGAAGAAGACCCTGTACACGCGCCTGGCGGACGTTCACGAAGAGAAGCTCGGCGCCTACGGCAACGCCCTCGATGCCATCTTGGCGGCAGTGCGCGCCTATCCCACGGAGCTCGGGTTCTGGGATCGCGCGGAGTCTCTTGCCGTGCTCGCGGGGCGGCCTACGGATCTAGGCGAAGCGTTTCGCGAGGTGTTGCGCGGCGAGCTCGAGTCGGACGTGGAAATCGAGCTGTGCGAGCGCGCGGCGGGGCTGCACGAAGATCGCTTGGGCGATCCCATCGGTGCCACGCCCTATCTCGAGAAGGTGCTCGCGCTCCAGCCCGGAAACGAGCGCGCTTTCTCGCGGCTGAAGGACATCCTCACGGCCGCCGAGCGCTGGGGCGAGCTGGAGTCCCTCTACGACCGCGCGTCGCAGGCCACGGACGATCCGATCCGAAAGACCGAGATGCTCGTGGAGGTCGCGCTGATCTGCGAGGAGATCATCGAGGACGCTCCCAAGGCGACCAGCTACTACGAACGCATCCTGGAAGCGGAGCCTACGCACGACGTGGCCATTCGTGCGCTCGATCGCCTGTACGCGAAGCAGGAGCGTCATTCGGATTTGGCGCGCCTCTTGGAGCGGCGACTGGAAACCGCGGCGGGTGACGAGCTGCTCGAGCTGAAGCTCCGGCTGAGTCGCCTGCAGCTCGATAAGCTCCACGAGCCCGACAAGGCCGTCTTCCACGTCGAGGACGTGCTTCAGGAGCGCCCCAACGACTACGACGGTCGTGAGCTGGCCGAGAAGCTCCTCGAG
Source organism: Polyangiaceae bacterium (assembly GCA_020633235.1). Taxonomy (NCBI): domain Bacteria; kingdom Pseudomonadati; phylum Myxococcota; order Polyangiales; family Polyangiaceae; species Polyangiaceae bacterium. Next base: position 1,126,004 of record JACKEA010000001.1, read on the forward strand.
ATCGGCAGCATGCGCGGTCGTGCCGCTCGGATGCTGGAATCCGTGTACGAGGCCCGGGACGAGATCCGCGACCTGGTACGGGTGCTCGGCATCCGGCTGGAGGAGTTGGACGCGGCCATCGAGAAGGAGCCGGACGACACCGCGCTGGCCGACGAGCGGCGCGACTTGCTTCGCCGCGTGGCCACGCTCCGGGACGAGCGCATGCACGACGACGACGGCGCGCTCGACGCCCTCGCGCGTCTGGTGCCGATGGATCCGCTGGATTCCGATGCGCGCGAACGGCTGCTGGAGATCGGTCGTCGCGTGGGCGCCCACGCCCGGGTGGCAGAAGTGCTCACCAAGGCCGCCGACGCAGCGGACACGCCCGGCCTCAAGGGTGAGATCCTGATGAAGGTCGCGATGATCTACGAGGAGCTGCTCTCGGATCGCGACCAGGCCGAGGTGACCTATCGGCGCGTGCTCACCCTCGACGACAGCGACGCCGAGCTGGTGCTGCCCGCCGCGCGCGCGCTGGAGCGCATCTACGTCGCCGGAGAGCAGCACGAGAAGCTCGCGGAGGTGCTCCGCACGCAAGTCAAGATGGAGCAGGACGGCGACGTGCGAAAGCAGCTCTTCGGCCGTCTCGGCGAGCTGTGCCAGGAAGTGCTCGGCGATCATCCGGGCGCCATCGACGCTTGGCGCTCTCGGGTGGAGGAGAACCCCGCGGACGAGCTCGGGCTGGCGGCGCTCGACCGTCTGTACGAAGAGGCCGAGCGCTGGCGTGATCTGGTCGACGTCATGGCTCGCCGTCGTGACGTGAGCGAGGAGACGGGCCTCCGCCGGAAGCTCTTGGTCCGCTCGGCGGACGTGCTGGCCAGCAAGCTCGACAGCCCCGCCGAGGCCATCGACGCCTGGGTCGCGGTGTTGGACGAGTACGGGCCGGACTCCGAGGTGCTGTCTTCGCTCGAGAAGCTGTACCGAACCACGGAGCAGTGGGACGAGCTGGCGGACACCTACGAGCGGCATCTGGACCTGGTGGAGGCGGACGCCGATCGCCTCGACATCCTGGCCAAGCTCGGCGACCTGCGGCGCGAGCATCTGAGTGACATCGAAGGTGCGCTGGAGGTGTACCGCCGTGCGCTGACGCTGGACGCCGGCCACGAGGCCAGCCGCGCGGCTCTCAAGTCGCTGCTGTCTTCCGACGATTCCCGCTGGCGTCGTGAAGCAGCGGAGATCCTGCATCCCATCTACGAGACGGACGGCGAGCATGCGGCCCTGTTGGACGTGCTCGAGATCGAGGTCAGCACCAGCGAGGACTTGTTCCACAAGCTGGAGGGCCTCGAAAAGTGCATCCAGATTTCGGAGACGTCCCTCCAAGATCCCGGCAAGGCGTTCGGCTACGCGGAGCGCGCCGTTCGCGATGCCGCGGGGCACACGGAGCTCGCTCCGTGGCTCGAGCACATCGAGCGGCTTGCAGCTGCGACCAATCGTCAAGCGGATTACGTGAAGATCCTCACGGAGGTCGTCGCGGACATTTTCGACGGCGAGGTGCAGCTGGAGGTCACGCTCAAGATCGCGGACCTCGCACGCCATCAGCTCGCCGACCGGGAGCTGGCCAAGGAGTACTACCAGAAGGCGCTGGATCTCCGTTCCGACGAGCGGCGAGCTCTCGCTGCCCTGGAATCCCTGTACGAGGAGGCCGGGGACGCGCAGAACCTGCTGGAGATCCTGGAGCGTCGCGCGGACGTCGTCGAGACCGACGACGAGCGCAAGACGCTGATGTTCCGCCGTGCGCGCTTGCTCGCCGACGTGCTGGACGACAACGCGCGCGCCATCGAGGTCTACGAGGCTATCCTCGACGATGGCCTCGACCAAAACGCGATCGACGCATTGGAGTCGCTGTACACGCTCGAGGAGCGCTGGAGCGAGCTCACGGATCTGTATCAGCGGCAGCTGGATGCAGCGTCCGATCCGGAGCCCATGCTCCACGTCAAGATCGCGCGGGTGGCCTCGCAGCGTCAGAACGACGTTGGCCGTGCCTTCGACGAGCTGGAGCGCGCGCTCGAGATCGAGAAGCAGCACGACGCGGCGATCGAAGAGCTCGAGCGACTGCTCGCGAACGCCGCGGAGGCGGAGCATCGTGCGCGCGCGGCGTCGATCCTCGAACCCGTCTACCTCTCGAGAGCGGACTTCGAGAAGGTGATGTCCGCCATCAAGGCGCGGCTGGAGTACGAGCAGGATCCGGCGGAGCGGCGGGAGCTCTTGAGCCGGCTGGCGCAGCTCTACGAAGAGCAGAAGGAAGACTACTCCTCGGCTCTGGAGACCACGGCGAAGCTCCTCCACGAGGACCTCGCGGACGAGAGCACCGTTCAGGAGCTGGAGCGCCTCGCCAAGGTAGCGGGCGCGGAGAAGCGCTTGGCGGAGGTCTATGCCGCCGAGCTGGCCGAGCTGCCCGGGGACGACGACAACAGCGCGAAGCTCGCGCGTCGCACGGGCGAGCTCTTCACCGAGCTCGGCGATCTCGATCAGGGCCTCTCGTTCTACCGTCGGGCGCTGGCGTTCGATCCCGAGAGTCGTGAGCTGTTCGACGCCATCGACCGCATCTTGCGGCAGACGAACGCGCACGAAGAGCGCGTGGAGCTGTACCGCTCGGCGCTCGACCACCGCTTCGAGCCGGCGGAGCGCCTCGCGGCGCTACACACCATCGCGGAGTTGCTCGAGAAGGAGCTCGACCGCAAGGACGACGCCATCGATACCCATCGTTCCGCGCTGGACGTGGACGAGCAAGACGAGGTGTCGCTCGACGCATTGACCTCGCTGTACCGCGGCGCGGAGCGCTGGGACGACCTGGCCGAGCTGTACCTGCGGCGAGCGGAGCTCGCTTCCGACATGGAGCGAGCAGCGGTGCATCGCCTAGCCCTGGCGCAGCTCCTCAGAGGGAGCATTGGTGACACGGATCGTGCCATCGACCAGCTGGAGGAGATCGTCCGCACGGTCCCGTCCAACTCGGCAGCCGTCAAAGAGCTCGAGACCTTGCTCGACGACGACATCTACAAGGAGCGCGTGGTCGAAATCCTACGCCCGTTGTACGAGGGTACGGACGACTGGCGGCGGCTGATCAAGCTGAACGAGGAACGCTACGCGCTGGCGGAGAGCGCTCCCGAGCAGGTCGCCGTGCTGCGCGAGACGGCGGAGCTGTGGGAGAGCCGCGGTCAGGATCCGGATCGCGCCCGTCGCGCTCTGGGGGTGGCCTTCGAGCTGGACCCCGACGACGGGGACGTACGTTCCGAGTACGAGCGCTTGGTCGAGGTCACCGGCAATTGGGACAATCTGGCGAAGGCCTACGAATCTGCCGTCGAAAAGCACCCGGACATGCTGGCAAAACGCGAGGTGCTGGCCAAGCTCGCAGAGGTGCACGATCAGCGCCGCGATGACCCGCGCGCAGCCCTGGATGCCTACGAGCGCCTGCGGCAGACCGACGAGACGGACCCGGCGCCGCTCGCCAAGATGGAGCAGCTGGCCACGCTGCTGAGCGACTGGCAGGTCCTGGTCGGGGTGTTGAAGTCCAAGGCGGAGCTGTCGCTGGACGACGAAGAGCGCGCAAGCCTCTGGCGTCGCATCGGCGAGGCGAAGCGGGACATGCTCGAAGACCAGGAAGGCGCGATTGCCGCCTACGAGCGGGCCCTGGAGCTGGAACCGGACAGCGCCTTCACGGTCGATTGCCTGATCGAGCTGCGGGAGGCGAGCGGCGAGGCGGAGCCGTTGGTGGAGCTGTACGAGCGTCGGGTGGAGCTCACCGACGCGGACGACGCGGATCTTCGCTACGAGCTGCTCACCAGCGCGGCCCAAGTCCACGAAGAGAAGCTCGCGGACAAGCCCCGAGCCATAGAGATGCTGCGGCGAGCGTTGGATGCCAAGGCAGATGACTCACGAGTGATCACCGCGCTCGGGCGCCTGTACCGCGCCGAAGAGATGTGGCCCGAGTTGCTCGACAACCTGCGTTTGGAAGCCAGCCGTGCCGAGGACGCCGCCGAGCGCGCCCGGCTGCGGCGGGAGACGGGCGACATCCTGGCGGACAAGCTGAGCTCATGGGACGAGGCCCTCGACGCCTACCGCATGGTGCTGGACGACACGCCGGAGGACGAGGCGTCGGTTCGTGCGGTGCTCACCATCGGGCGTGAGCACGACGACCTCAGGGATACCGTAACGGGGATCTTGGTGCCGGTGCTGCGCAGCACGACTCGCTGGGCGCTGTTGCCGGAGGTGCTCGAAATGCGCCTCAGCGTCGAAACCGAGCCCACGGTGCGGGCGGAAACGCTGCGGGCCATCGCCGAGACCCACGAAACTCACCTTGGCCAGCCCGCGGAAGCCTTGTCCGCGCTGCTGCGTGCGCTGGGGGAGCGCCCCGACGCGGCGGATCTGCACGGCGACATCGAACGCTTGGCGGAAGCGAGCAGCGGCTGGCAGCGCTACGCCGATGCACTCGGCGAGCGTGCCCAGTCCACCTTCGACCCGGAGGTGGGCAAGGACCTCTACGCACGACTCGGTCGCATTGCAGAGGAGCGTTTGAAGGACTCCCCCCGCGCCATCGAGGCCTACGTGCGTGCGGTGGAGCAAGCAGGGGATCAGCCGGAGCTCCTCGCTGCGCTGGATCGCTTGTACACCCAGACCGAGGACTATCCCTCGCTGTCGGACATCCTGGAGCGTCGGGTCGTGGCGGAGGAATCCGACGCGGATCAGGCCGAGCTCTACCATCGCCTCGGCGTGGTGCAGGCGGAGCGCTTCGAAGAACCCGCCCGAGCACTGGGTTCGTTCCGAATGGCCCTCGAGCGCAAGCCGGATCACGAAGGCGCGGCCCGCGAGCTGGAGAAGCTCACGGACCAGCGCGACCTGTTCGAGGAAGCCGCGGAGGTGCTGGAGGGCGTGTACCGAGCCTCTGGGCGCACGGATCGCCTCGCTGCGCTGTACGAGAAGCGTGTCGGCTTTGCCGAGACGCCCGGCGAGCGCATCGACATGCGCCGTAGTCTGGCCAAGGTCTTGGAAGACGACTGCTCGGACGCCGCCGCGGCGCAGCGGGTGCTGTCCCAAGGCCTGAGCGACGATCCGTCCGATCCTGCGCTGCTCGACGAGCTCGAGCGGTTGGCGCCGGTGACGGGTGATTGGGAAAGCGCCAGCACGGCCTTGGCAAAGGCCATAGAAGACAAGCCGGACCTGTTGCCCGACAGTGCTCGCGATCTGTGCGTGCGGCTTGCCACTTGGCGGCGGGACCGGATGCAGGATCTCGAAGGCGCAGAGCAGGCCTTGCACAAGGCACTGGAGTTCGATGCTCAGAGCGACGAGGTGCTGGTGCTCATCGAGCAGCTGCAACGCTCGCCGGGACGTGAGCGGGATCTGGTCGCCACTCTGCGCCGTCGCGCCAAGCTGCAGCTCGACACTGAACGCAAGGAAGAGCTCTACCGGGAGGCCAAAGAGCTGGCGTCCGTGGCGGGGGACGGGGAGCTGTCGGAAGCGGTGTTGCGCGAGCTGTTGGAAGCCGACGACACGAACCTGTGGGCCCTCGGCGAGCTGACCGAGCTGTGCGAGGCGAAGGGCGACTGGAAGGAGACCTTCGACCTCCTCGTGCGTCGCAGTGAGCTGCGCGCCCAGGGCGACGTCGTGCGCGAGCTGCGTCACCGCGCAGCTTCCATCGCGCGGGACAAGCTGGAGAGCCCCGAGCAGGCAATCTCGATCTACGACCAGTTGTTCGAAGATGACCCGACGGACAAGGAAGCGTCGACGGCGCTGCGCGGCCTGTACACCGCCACGGGTCGTTTCGAGGACTCGGGCCGCTTGCTCGAGCGCTTGATCGACCTGGAAGAAAGCCCCGAAGAGCGCGGTACGTTGCGCCTCGAGCTGGCCAAGCTGAACGAGGAACAGTTCGAAGCGCCGGACCGCGCCATCGACATCTTGCGCGCCGTCCTCGACGAAGAACCGAGCCGCAGCGAGGCCGTCGTCGCGCTGAGCGAGCTCTACGAGAAGACCGAGCGCGACGAAGAGCTCGCAGACTTGCTCACCGCTCAGATCGCCGCGGCCGTGGAGCGGGGCGACGTGGACGCGGAGCTCACGTTCCGTGTTCGCCTCGGCGAGATCTACGATTCGCGGCTGTCGGATCGACCCAAGGCCATCGCCGCCTACCGCGAAGTACTCGAGCGCCAGGCCGACCATCGCGGCGCGCTGGAGGCTCTGGCTCGCTTGTACCAGGCCGACGAGAGCTACAAGGACGCGGCAGAGATCCTGGATCGCCTGCTGGCCATGAGCGAGGGCGAGGAGGCCGTTCGGCTGGCCCTCTCACTGGCGGACGCCCACGACAAGCTCGGCAATCCCGAAGCCACCGCCCGGGCGCTCGAGCGCGGCTTGGAGGTCGACGCCAAGAACGAAGCACTCCGCGACCGCCTTCGCGCGCTGTATCAGCAAACCTCCGCGTGGGAGAAGCTGGCGGAGCTGATAGCCCAAGATGCGGACTTTGCCGAGAGCGACGGCGACAAGATCGCGCTGTATCGTCGTGCGGCAGAGATCCACGAGGTCGAGCGAAAGGACCCCGCGAAGGCCGCGGAGCTGCTCGAGAAGGCGAGCGCCTTGGCTCCGGAGGATCGCGAGATCCTGCTGGCTCTGTGCGATGCCTACAGCGCTTCCGGGCGCGGCAAGGCCGCCGCGGAGGTGCTCGAGAAGATCGTCGAGAGCTACGGCGGCAAGCGCTCCAAGGAGCTGGGCGAGATCCATCGCCGGCTGGCGGACGCGTACCTCGCGGACGGCATGACGGAGAAGGCTCTCGAAGAGCTGGATCGCGCGTTCCGCATCGAGCCCGGCAACGTGCAGGTCCTGCGCAAGCTGGGCATGGTCGCCCTCGAGGCCGAGGACCTCAAGAAGGCCCAGCAAATGTTCCGCGCCCTGCTGCTGCAGAAGCTGGACGACTCGAGCCCCATCACCAAGGCCGAGGTATTCATGTACTTGGGCGACGTTCACGACAAGATGGGCGAGAAGTCCAAGGCCATCCAGATGCTCGAGCGCGCCGTGCAGAGCGACGACAAGCTCGAGCGCGCTGCCCAGCGTCTGGCTGAGCTCAAGGGCGGCTGAAGTCACCGAGGCGAGGTCGGCGTGCGGTTCTGCATCGGATTCGCCGTCGGCCTCCTGGTTCGCTTGTGGGGTTGGACCTGGCGAGTCCGCGTCCATGCGCCCGCTGCCCTGGGCGTGGAACCCATGGTGCTCGCGTTCTGGCACGGGACGCAGCTCGCGCTCACCCGGGCGAGGCCGCCGCGCACCACGGCGCTGGTGAGCTGGTCCCGGGATGGCGCCGTGTCGCACGGGGCCATGCGCGCGCTGGGCCTCGGGGTCGTGCGCGGATCGAGCTCTCGGGGGGGAGCGTCGGGCCTCCGCGCCATCATCCGGCGGCTACGTGCTGGCGGCTCCGCAGTGTTCGCCGTGGATGGGCCCCGCGGTCCGCTGCATCGGGCGAAGCCCGGAGCCGCGCAGGCTGCGCGCCTGGGCAAGGCGCGCCTGGTGCCCGTGGGCGCCTGGGCGTCGCGCCGGTGGCTCTTGTCTCGGGCCTGGGATCACTTCCAGCTGCCGTTGCCCTTCGCCCGCATCGTGGTCGTCGCTGGACCGGCGCTCGATCCCGCGCGAGCGCTCGCGCAACCCGAGCTGCTCGAGCAAGCCATCCACGCGGCCAACGACGAAGCCGAACGTCGAGCCATGCTGCCCGCGCTGCCGGAGGCGTCATGCCCACAGTAGTGTTCATAGACGGCGCGCCGTTTGCCCCGGAGCACGCGGTGGTCAGCGTCTTCGATCGCGGGTTCTTGTACGGCGACTCGGTGTTCGAGACCATTCGCACCTACTCTGGGCGCTGCTTCGCGCTCACGGAGCACGTCGCCCGGCTGGCCCGCAGCGCCCGCAGCGTGTTCATCGATCTGCCGCTCCCGGCCCAGGAGTTGGAAGCCGAAATCGAACGCGCCGTGGCTCACGCGGGCAATCCCGAGAGCTACGTCCGGGTCATGATCACGCGCGGCAGTGGCCCCATGGGCCTGGACACGAGCTTCGACGCCAAGCCGCGTCGCGTGATCATCGCGGGGCCGCTCGCGTCGCCGCCTCCGGAGAGCTACGAGCACGGCATCGACGTCATCACGTATCGCACGCTCAGGACCGCAGAGGCCACGGAGGCGTCGAGCGCCAAGATCGGCAACTATCTGGTCGCAGTGCTCGCGCTGCGGGAAGCCCGAGCCGCTGGGGCCGCGGAGGCGTTGATCGTGGATGGCAGCGGCAACGTGGTGGAAGGTGCAAGCTCCAACGTGTTCGCGGTGATCGACGGGCAGCTGTGTACGCCGCCGGAGACCGCCGGCATCCTTCCGGGCATCACTCGCGCAGTCATCCTCGAGCTGGCGGAGGTCTCGCTGCGTCCGCTGTCGGTGGACGACCTCGGCCGAGCCGAGGAGATCTTCATCACCTCGAGCATTCGGGAGCTCTTGCCCGTGGTGCACGTGGACGGCGCTGCCGTGGGGGACGGGAAGCCAGGCCCACGAGCCCGTGAGCTGCATCGCAGGTTCCTTGAAAAAGTAAGCAATATCATGGCGATGGGCTCCGGTGCCGGAAGCCTGAAGGGCCCCTGATTTCTGCGTCCAGTCGGGGATTCGCGTGAATTGTGCAGGGCCCAGGCAGGTCTAATCGTGCAAGGCTCGACCCACGGTGCCGCCACTGTGCACTGGGGGCTAGGGAAGACACCCCCGGGTCGGTCCGTAGATTCCTTCCGACGAGGTAAAGCCGAGATGAAAAGAGCTTTCTATTTCCTGGGTATCGTTCTCACTTCCGCCTTCGCGCTGAGCGCCGCAACGGGCTGCGAGGTCGCTTGCGCCGAGGACGAGCAGAACCAGGGCGGGACCTGCGTGGCCAAGTCGCTCACCCGCTTCAACGGGACGGACGTCTCCAAGTCGGCCACCTGGGCCTCCGGCGGCACCGTCACCATCGATGGCGTCTACGGCGACATCACCGTGGGCAAGTCCACCACGGACAAGGTGGAGGTCACCTTCTCGCCGTTCTCTCGCCGCGCGCACGACGCCAAGGACGCGGCTATCGAGGAAATGAACACCAACCTCGTCCTCGACATCAAGGATGGCGGCAACGTCACCGTGACCACCAGCCGCAACGGCGGCACCAACGGTCTGGGTGCGGACATCGTGGTCAATCTTCCGGAGACTTTCGACGGTCCCCTGGTCGTTCACAACCACGGCAGCGGCCCCATCAATCCGGGCAACGTGAAGGTCAACTTCGTGGGCACGTCCTCCACGGTCACCATCAACAACGACAAGCTGGGTGACTGCACGCTCAGCGGCGCCGCCACCGTCACCACCACCAACGTGACCTGCGACGGCAGCGTCAAGGTGATCAATGTCGCGGACAACGTGACCATCCACACCACGGGCCTCGAGACCGACAACGCCATCGAGCTCAGCATCGCCAGCATCTCGGATACCGCCACCGGCGGCACCATCGACTCCGAGGATGGCAACATCGTGCTCACGCTGCCCAGCACCGGGAACTACGCCGTGCAGGCGCAGTCTCCCACGCAAGGCACGGTGGATTTCGGCACCGCTCCCAGCGGCTGCAACGTGCAGACCGCGGGTGACGCCGGCAATTCCGCCACTCTCACCTGCAACTCGGGAACCGCCGTCTACAACGTGAAGGCCGGCTTCGACGGCCTCGGCGACAGCAACGTCGTCGCGTCCTACCAGTAAGCGGCGTTTTCGTTTCGTCTTTGCCGCTCGGCTCCTTCGGGAGTCGGGCGGCCTTTTTTTGTCGGTACGGCGCGAGCCCCGGCGTGGATTGGATGCGCGCCGCGACGGGGTTCGCGCCGAACCAACAATCTGCGTCAAGCAAGCACGGTGCGTACGGATTCAGCGAAGATCCCGAGCAGCTCGTCGAGATCTTCGTCGGGGATCGTGAGCGGCGGGGCCAGGTACACCACGTTGCCCAGAGGCCGGAGGTAGGCGCCGCGCCGCAGTCCCTCTTCGTACACGCGGCGGCCGGCGCGATCCAGGTAGCCGTCGCCGGGCAAGTCGAGGGCGCCGATCATCCCGAGGCTCCGGCTGCGGCTGACTCCCGGCACGCCTTCGAGCTCGGCGAACGTCCTTCGGATGCGCTCCGCCTTGGGCGCAGCGCGGCCGAGCACGTCTTCTTCGCGGTAGATCGCGAGCACCTCGCGCGCCACGGCGGCGCCCAACGGATTGCCGCAGTAGGTGTGGCCATAGAAGAACGCGCGACTCGGATCACCCAGAAAGCCGTCGAAGATGCGCTGCGTGGCGAGCGTTGCTGCCATCGGCAGCATGCCGCCGGAGAAGCCCTTCGCGGTGCACGAGATGTCGGGGATCACTCCGGCGTGGCTGCCCGCCCACATCGGCCCCGTGCGTCCGTAGCCGGTGAACACCTCGTCCAAGATCAGGAACACGTCGTGGCGCGTGGTCAGCTCGCGGGCACGGCGCAAGTACTCGGCATCGTAGATTTGCATGCCGGCGGCGCCCTGCACCATCGGCTCCAGCACCACCGCCGCGAGGGAGTCGGCGCCCTCTTGGAGCGCCTTCTCCAGCGCGGCGAAGGCCCGCTCGTGACCGTCGGTGGTGGTGGGCACGTGCACGCAGTCGAGCACCACCGAAGCAAAGGGGCGACGAAACACCTCCACGCCGCCGAGCGCCGTGACGCCCAGGGTCTCTCCATGGAACGCGCCATCCAAGGCCAAGAAGCGACGACGCTCGGGGCGACCGTTCTGGGCCCAGTACTGGAGCGCGAGCTTCATGGCGACCTCCACGGAGGTGGAGCCGTCGTCGCTGAAGAACACGCGATCGAGCCCTTCGGGAGCGACCTCCGCGAGCTCTTGGGCCAGCCGCGCCGCTGGTTCGTGAGTGATGCCGGCAAGGGACGTGTGCGCCAGCGTTCGCGCTTGGCGGCAGAGCGCCTCCACCAGGCGGGGGTGTCCGTGCCCCAAAAGCGCCGTCCACCACGACGAGTTGCCGTCGATGTAGGAGCGACCGTCGTGGTCGAACAGCCGCGCGCCGTCGGCGCGGGTGACGACCAGCGGCTCCACGCTCTCCAGATACTCCTGCATCGGCGTGTACGGGTGCCACAGGTAGCGCTTGTCGAGGGAAATGAGCTGCTTTTCGTCCACGGGCATCAGGCAACCTTGGGATCGATGTCGGGGGCCGAGGGCTCCGGTGAGCCGATCGGCAGCACGACGGTCACGGTGGTTCCGTGGCCTACCACGCTCTGCATCTTGAGCGTGCCTCCGTGGGCTTCGGTGATGCGCTGAACGATGGGGAGGCCGAGGCCGGTACCGCTGGGCCGTGTGGTGAAGAAGGGATCCCCGGCCCGCTCCAACACCGAGGCGCTCATGCCCGGACCGGAGTCCTTCACCTGGATGCTCGCCCGAGAACCGTCGTCGTCCGCCGGGCTCAGCACGATCTCCACCTTGCCGCCGTCGGGCATTGCTTGGCAGGCGTTCTCGACCAGGTTGTCGAACACCAAGCGCATCAAGCTCGCGTCCACCCAGATCTGTCTGGGGGCGCCATCGACGATGGTAATCGCAAGCTCGTGGTTCTCTCCGACGACGGCCCGAGTGCGCTCCGCGAGCTCTTCCAAGATGGACTGGGAGCGCTTCACGTTCACGGGCCGAGCGAAGCGGAGCAAGTCCGTGACCAGTCGATTGAGCCGCGCCGTTTCCTCGTCCACGATGTCCAGCAGTGTGGCGCGGTCCTGTTCCGTGACGCGCGAGCGGCGGAGCCCGGCCACCGCGTTCATGATGATGGCCAAGGGGTTTCGGACCTCGTGGGCGATGGCGGCGGCCAGCTCACCCACGGACGCGAGCTGCTCCTTCTTGACCAGCTCCACCTGGACTTCCTGGAGCTCGGCGTGGGAATGCCGAAGCTCTTCGGTCTTCTTTTGAAGATCCGTTTCGACCTGCTCCAGCGCCCCCGCGGTCATCCGATAGCGCACCAGCAGCGTGCTTCCCACGCCGAAGGCGTAGATCATGAAAGCGTGGGGCAGGACGTACACCGAGTGATCGTTGATCCCGACGGCCAGCAGCATGTCGTTGACGCCTGCAGCCAGCATCAAGAAGCCGCCGATGCAGGAGGTGAGGGCCTCTTTGCGGCCGGAGCGATAGGCGATCAGTAGGATGGACAAGCTAGCGCTCAGCTCCAGCGCCGTGACCACGTGGGCGGCGCTGGCGAACACCGTCGGATGGGCCAACACGTGGGGAATGGCGTGGCCGAAGACGACCACGTCGTGAACGCTGAAGGAGTCGGGGATCCACCAGTTTCCCGACAGCAGGGGGACCGACAAGAGCGCCGCCAGCGCATACAGCAGCGGCAGCGCGCGCCGCGGCCGTTCGAGCCGCGCGAAGCGGATCACGAAGTGCAGGTTCAGCGCACCTCCGAAGATCGCGCCCAGATGCGCGGTGCGAGCCGGTGCCTTCCACGCCTCGATCTCGTGCGTGGAGTAGCCCCAGGCGATGGCACCGGTGGTCACCGCCAAGTCCAGACACAAAAGCCCGAACAACAGGTAGTCGTCGTCGCGGCGCCCGAGGGTGAAGGCCAGCACGAAGAAGATGCCCATGGCCACCTGGGCGATGGCCCACGCCGTGAGCAGACCGACCAAGAACGGGGCGTCCATGTGCTCAGTCGCTCTTGACGGGCGCGTCGCGATTCACCGTTATGGTGGCCTGGTCCTGGGCGATGACCGCATCCCCCTTCACCAAGGCGCACTCCACGGTGAAATCCCCACTGGGCAGCTCTCGCAGCGCGAGCGGTTGCCAGCTCGACAGCACACGCTCACCCTTCCGGCCGGCGCCGCGGACGCGCACTCGCAGCTCGGCGTCCCTACCCACCGCCGCATAGAACGGCAGGCAATCGACGAACGCGCCATTGGCGCTGGCTTCGCCGTTGTAGGTGCCCTGTGGCTGGAGGACGATCACCTTGGGGCCCGGATCTTCGCGCTCTCCCCGGGCGCCGACCCAGAAGCGGATCAGCGCCCAAGGCGCGAGAGACGTGGGCTTGGGCGCGCGAGCTATGGTCCCGTCGCTGCGGATCGCGGCTGCGGACAGGAAATGAGCGCCGGGGGAGAGCTCCTGACCGGCGGTCACCAGGTCCCGGAGTGGAATGGTGCCGCCTGTCAGTCGTCGCGGTCTTCCGCCGTCGAGGCTGATCTCGACGCCCTCGCCATCGGTCCCCGTCTTCCAGTGCTCGATGGTGACGCGCACGACGTACTTGTCGACCTTCGCCGGGGAGAGCACCTGCTCTGCGATGGGAAACTTGATGTCGACGTGGGCGGAGGGCGTCGCGGGCGCCGGCTCCTTCATCGGCTCGAGCACGAGGGGCGGCGGCGCGGCTTTCTCGGGGACCGGCGGCGGCGTGGCCGTCGTGGAAGCCGTCGGTGGCGGTGATGGCGGCGGTGGCGAGACATCCGGCGGCCGCTGCGCCCGGGCGCAGGCGGCGAGGCCGAATGCCAGTACGACGACCGCTCTGTTTCGCACGGACCCAAGCTACCGCAGAGTGCGGTCATCCGAAACAAGGCTCGCGCTGCCTTTCCCTAGGCCCGCCGCCCAGGGCTTTTGGCGCGCGCGGCGATCTGGTAGCGACGGAACCGGCATGAGCTACGTAGTGTTGGCGCGCAAATGGCGGCCCATGGCGTTCGAGGATCTGGTCGGGCAGGACCACGTTGCTCGCACGCTGGAGAACGCCATCAAGAGCGGACGGGTCGCCCACGCGTTCCTGTTCACCGGTGTGCGGGGCGTGGGCAAGACGACCAGCGCACGCATCCTGGCCAAAGCCCTGAACTGCATGGGCAAGCCCGGGACCGTGGAGCCCGGAAAGGACCCTGGGCCAACGGTCACGCCTTGCCTCGAGTGCGCGGCCTGCAAGGAGATCGCCGCGGGCACCGACGTGGACGTGCGGGAGATCGACGGCGCCAGCTACAACGGCGTCGACGAAGTCCGGCGCCTCCAAGAGCAGCTGCCCTACCGGCCCGCGCGGGATCGCTTCAAGATCTTCATCGTGGACGAGGTCCACATGCTCAGCCAGAGCGCGTGGAACGCATTCCTGAAGACGCTCGAAGAGCCGCCGCCGCACGTGAAGTTCATCTTCGCCACCACGGAGGTGCACAAGGTCCCGGTCACCATCCTCTCCCGAGTACAGCGCTTCGACTTCAAGCTGATCCCCACCCAGCTGATCGCCGCTCGTCTGCGGCACGTGCTGGACTCGGAGAACGTCAAGGCGGACGACACCGCCATCGGCATCTTGGCCCGAGAAGCCGCCGGCAGCATGCGGGACGCGATGAGCCTGCTGGATCAGGTGATCGCCTGGGGCGGAGAAACGCTCAGTGGGCAGGACGTTGCTCGCGTGCTGGGGGTCGCCAGTCGTCAGGTCCTTCACGACGTCGCCAGCGGACTGGTCGTCGGCGAAGCAGAGCGCTGCCTGCACGTGTTGGCGGACCTTTCCGGCCAGGGCTTCGACATGGTGCACGTGGCGCGGGATCTGCTCGAGCTGTTGCGTGACTTGGTCGTCGCCAAGGTGTGCGCATCGCCGGGGGAGCTGTTGGATCTCGCCGACGAGGAGAAGCGCGACGTGACTGCGCTGGCCGAGCGCACGGACGCCGACGATCTACTGCGGCTGCATCAGGGCTTTTCCCAAGGCTTCGACGACGTCGTACGCAGCGGGCAGCCACGCGCTGCGCTCGAGATGCTCTTGGTACGGTTGTGTCGGCGGCCGCCGCTGATGCCCGTCGACGACCTCGTGGGTCGCCTTTCGTCCCTCGAACGCCGCCTCGCGGGAGGCGGCGGGAGTCGCGCGGCCGCGGCCGAGCCGCCGCGCACTGCGCCGCGCAGCGGGCCGGAGCGCAGCGGGGGTCGTCCCCGGGAGCAGCGTCCGGCGCCGCGTCCGCCGCCGAAGGAGGACCGACGCGACGAGCCTCCAGCGGTCGCCCCTCTGCGGGTGGTTCCGCCGCCGGATCCGGCCCCGGCTCCCGCGCCGCCCCCGCCGTCGGCGGACGAAGCGCTCCTTTCCCAGTGGGTCGCCTTGTTGAACCATCTGGCGGAAGCGCGGCCGGAGCTGGCCGCCATCTTGGAGCACGCGGCGCCACTGTCGCTCTCCGCGGACGAGATCGTGGTCGGCTACCCGCCGGACAGCGTGTTCTCCAAGCAGGCGAGCGAGAAGGAGACGCTCGAAGCGCTCAAGCGCGCCGCGCGCACGGTGCTCGGCAAGGAGCCCCACGTGGTGATCGAGCTCGACTCCGAGCGGGCGCGAGCCTTCGATACCGTCGCCGCGCGGGAAGTCCGCGCCCGAGAGCAGCGCGTGCGGAAGGCCATGCACGCTGCCAAGAACCACCCCAGCGTGCTGGGCGCCGTGGAGATTCTCGGCGCCCGCATCAAAGACGTGAAGCTCGCCAACGAGTGATGCCGTGTTACCCGAACAGCTTTCGAGAGTGATCCAGCTCCTGTCCCGCCTGCCTGGCGTGGGCGAGAAGACCGCACAGCGCTTTGCCCTGTACCTGTGCTCCGAGGGCGGTGAGCTCGCGGCGCGCCTGGGAGAGGAGCTCTCGAGCTTGCCCGATCGAGTACGGCCCTGCGAGCGCTGCGGAAACCTCGCCGCGGTGGACGAGGACGGTCACGCGGTATGTACCGTGTGCCGAGACTCACGGCGCGATCCCACGCTGCTGTGTGTCGTGGCCAAGGTCCAAGACCTGATTGCCATAGAGAAGAGCTCGGCCATGCGCGGCCGCTATTTCGTGCTCGACAAGCTGCTCTCCCCGCTGGACGGCGTGGGGCCCGAAGAGCTGCCGCTGGAGGCCCTTTCGGCGCGCATCCGCGAGGACGGCGTGTCGGAGGTGATCGTGGCCACGCCGCCCTCGGTGGACGGGGAAGCGACGGCCCTGCTCCTGGCGCGGGAGCTCGGCCGCGCGGGGGTGAAGGTGAGCCGCATCGCCAGCGGTGTGCCGCACGGCGGAGACCTGGAATTCGCCGATCAGATCACCCTCGGCCGCGCCATCGACGGGCGCCGAAACATCTGATCTCTGCCCGTTGATCCCGACCCCGGCTGGCGTCAAGATGCGCGCCCCATGCCGAAACGGATCATCAAGACGGACAAGGCCCCGGCCGCCATCGGACCCTACAGCCAGGCCGTGATCAGCGGCGACTTGGTCTTCACCAGCGGACAGATCCCCCTCGACCCGAGCAGCGGCGAGCTGTGCGAGGGTGACATCGAAGCGCAGACCCACCAGGTGATGAAGAATCTCAGCGTGGTGCTCGACGCAGCGGGAGTCGATTTCGGTGCGGTGGTGAAGACCACGATCTACCTCCAGGACATGGATGATTTTGCGCGAGTCAATGCCGCGTACGCGACGTACTTCCCGGCCGAGCCGCCGGCGCGCGCGACGGTACAGGTGGCTCGCTTGCCGAAGGGCGCCCGCGTCGAGATCGATGCCATCGCGCGCCGCGGCTGAAAGCGGAGACGACACATGGCCAAGACCGAAGAAAAGCTCGACGCGGCGCTGGTGAAGGCGAGCGCAGAGGACGCCCTCACGGCGCTGGATAGCGCCGGAAGCGCCGCCGTGGCGCTGGTAGACGCCTGGGTGCAGGCGAAAAACACCGCCGCCGTGATGGCAGCAGCGGAGGGGGCCAGCGGCCCGGTTCGCAAGGCGGCGCGCCGCGGCCTCAGCGTGCTCAAGTCCCGTGGCGTGGCCGTGGGGGAGCCGAAGAAGGAAAAGCCGGCGGCACCCAAGTCGGAAGAGATCGTCGAAGCGTACATGCTGGCCCCCGACACCGCCGGAAGCCTGCTGTTCGTGGTGGCCACCCGCTCGGTGGCGAAGCGGTCTCGCTCCGCGTTCGTGTTCCTCAACGACGAGGTCGGCATCCATCGCGTGGACGTGGGAGAGATGAGCCAGTCCGGCCTCAAGGACGCGATGGCGAAGGTGTTGCCCGGCGCCCAGTACAAGCCGGTGAAGGTCCCGGTGGAATGGGCCCGGTATCGCATCGCCGAGGCACGCAAGCACCACGCGGAGGGCGGCGCTCCGGAGCCCTTGGGGCTCACCAGCGCCCAGGCGTTGATCACGCCGGTGCCCGACAAGGCACCAGTGCATCCTTTCGACGATGAGGGCCTGGAGCTGTCGGACGAGGACGCTTCGGAAATGGGTGCCGGCTCCACCAAGCTCCATGGCTATCCGGAGTTCCGGGGCTGGTTCCCCACGCGGGCCGCCGTGGACGAGATGATGATGAAGCTGGGCGAGACCATCACCCCCGGCAAGGAGCCGGACCAGGAAGCGCTCAAGGAGCTGCTCGAGAAGGAGATCGACGCAGCGACGGATCGCTACTTCTCGCCACAACGCCGCGCCGGGCTCACGCGCGCCATGCGCGACAGCGCGCTGTCCATCCTGGCGCGTGAAGGCGAGCAAGCCGCGCTGGAGGTGGTGGCGGCGATCAAGTGCATCGACCGCTGTGGGCTGATCACCGATCCTCCCCACGAGGTCGGCTTTCTCCGGGGCTACTTCGAGAAGGCGGTGAGCTTGATGCTGACCCAGAACGCCGGGAGCCTGCGGATCCCGGTGATGCGGCCGCCGGCGGCGCCCGAAGCGACCGACGCCGAACCGGCTCCGGTGGTGGACGCCAGCGACTCCGCTTGACCCGAAGGCCATCGAGCTGAAAGCTCCCGGCGCATGGCTCGACGCAAGCGCTACCTGTTCGTGTGTGTGAACCGTCGTCCGGACGGTGCGCCCAAGGGATCCTGCGCCGCCCGCGGCTCCGTGGAGCTCCATGCCAAGCTGAAGACCATGCTCAAGGAGCGGGGCTTGGCGGCGGTGGAGGCGCGGGCGTGCACGTCCAGCTGCCTGGACACGTGCTGGGTCGGACCCAGCATCGCGGTGGAGCCCGATGGCTACTTCTACGGCCGAGTCACCGAAGCCGACCTTCCGGAAATCGTCGACGCGTTGGAGAAGGGCGAGCCCGTGCAGCGCTTGCTGCTCTCCGACGACGACTTCATCGAGCCGCGTGAGCTCAAGAAACTGAACGGTTGATGCTGGCGCCGTTCGGTCTTCGCCAGGAGCTGTTCGGTAGCTTGACGCTGGCTGAAGGGCGCGACCGCCCGCTGCCCATCGGCATCTGGCTCGCATCCACACGACGCTGGGTGCTGCCGCCCCGCTCCGCCGTGCGCGTCGAAGGCCGCTTGCACGCGCCGCCCCTCGCGACCCACGCGCAGGTCACCGGCCTTGTGGATCTCCGGGCGCTGTCCACCCACCCGGACGCGTATCGACTGGAGTTCCAGGCCGCCGACGGACGTCGGCTCACCCTGTCGGCGCGACGCCTGAGCGCCCGAACCACGCCGCTGATGGCCCTCAGCACCGTGGCGGGAACGCTGCGGAACGCGTCCGGCGCAGAGCTGGGGCAGGTGGAGCTGCGCCACGATTATCGCCAACGGCTGGCAGACTGGCTCGTGCACTAGCCGCGCGGACGCGGCCGCGATACTACGGCGCCATGGACCGTCTCGATCCGAAGCACACCGCCGTCATCGTCGTCGACATTCAGGACCGCCTCGCCGCGGTCATGCCCCAAGAGCAACGCGCCGAAGTGGTGCGGGCCGCGCGTATCCTGATCGAGTCCGCGCGCGTGCTCGGTGCGCCGGTGCTGGCCACGGAGCAATACCCGAAGGGCCTCGGGTCGACGGTGCCGGAGGTGAGCGAGCTGCTCTCGGCGGCAGAGGCGCCGCGTTTCGAGAAGACGGATTTCTCTGCTTGCGATGCCGCAGGCTTCTCGGACGCGCTGTCGGCGACCGGGGCCAAGGCGGTCGTGCTGCTGGGCATGGAGAGTCACGTGTGCGTGTTCCAGACGGCGCGGGATTTGGTGGCGCGGGGCTACGACGTGTACGTGCCCATCGACGGCGTGGCCTCCCGCCGCGACGATCACCGCGCGACGGGCATCGGGCTGTGCGAAAAGGCCGGCGCCGTGCGGACCACGAGCGAGAGCGTGGCCTTCGACTGGCTCGCGCGGGCGGGCTCGGACGCCTTCAAGCAGATATCCAAGCTGATCCGCTGACCGCGACGGGAATCGCGACGAACTGACAAAATATAAGAATTACAATTGTTTGTGAGCGTGTTTGCGCTTTGATCTTGTCGACTTGGCAGCCTGGTGACAATGTGTCTGGATGGTCGACACCATGGCAGCGGGACCGGACACATCGGCATCCAGTCGCGAGAGCGACGCGCCCCCCTCCGCGCCGACGGCAGCGAACGCGGACGTCACGGTGTTGGTGGTGGACGACGAAGCGTCGAACCTCACCAGCCTGCAGAAGATCTTCCAGCGGGAGGGCATGCGGGTGTTCGCAGCAGATGGCGCCAAGGCCGCTCTCGATGTCGCGCGCAAGCACCGCGTGCAAGTGGTGCTCACGGACCTGATGATGCCGGGGGTGAACGGCGTGGAGCTCTTGCGCGCGCTGAAAGAGATTTCTCCGGACACCGAGGTCGTGATGATGACGGCCTACGGTACGGTGGAGACCGCGGTACAGGCCATGCGCGAGGGCGCTTACGACTTCGTGGAGAAGCCACTCAAGCGCATGACGATCGTGAAGAGCGTGCGCAAGGCGGCCGAGCGGCACTCGTTGGTGGCGGAGAACCGTTCGCTGCGCGAGGAGCTGAAGCTCCTCACCACGCGGGAGATCGTGGGTCAGAGCCCGGCGCTGCGCCGCGTCCTCGACATCGCCACCCAAGCGGCGCCGTCCAGCGCCACGGTGCTGGTGCTGGGGGAGAGCGGAACCGGCAAGGAGCTCATCGCTCGCTACATTCACGAAAAGAGCGCGCGCGCCTCGGGTCCGTTCGTGGCCGTGAACTGCGCGGCGATCCCGGAAACCATCCTGGAAGCCGAGCTTTTCGGCCACGAGCGCGGGGCCTTCACCGGTGCCGTCAGCAAGCGGGAAGGGCGCTTCGCCAAGGCCCGAGGTGGGACCTTGTTCCTGGACGAGATCGGCGAGCTGACGCCGGCGGTGCAGGTGAAGATCTTGCGGGTGCTGCAGGAGGGTGAGTACGAGCCGGTGGGCGGCAACACGGTGAAGGCCGACGTGCGCATCGTCGCGGCGACCAATCGCGACCTGACGGCCGAGGTGGAGGCAGGGCGCTTCCGTGAAGATCTCTTCTATCGCCTCAACGTGATCGCGGTGACCGCGCCGCCACTTCGCAATCGCCGCGAGGACATCCCGCTGCTCGTGGACCATTTCTTGGGCGTGTACTGCAAGAAGAACGGCCGCACGCGTCTCGAGGTGTCGAAGGAAGCGCTCGGAAAGCTCATGGATTACTCCTGGCCGGGCAACGTGCGCGAGCTCGAGAACGTGGTGGAGCGCGCAGCGGTGTTGTGTCGCTCGGACGTGCTCGCCCTCGAGGATCTGCCGGAGGTGGTGGCGCAGGCCAGTGCGCCCACGCCGTCGGCGCTCACCTTTCCGATCGGTACGCCGCTGTCGGAGGTCGAGCACCGCATGATCCGCGAGACCTTGGGCTACACCAGCGGCGACAAGTCCCTGGCCGCCCAACTGCTCGGCATCTCCACCCGCACCATCTACCGAAAGCTCGGCGAGACCGAGTAGCCGGCCTGCGGGGGCCGATTTTTTGTTGGTCCGCCGCGGAACCACACTGTCGTCCCACTGGAATACGGCGCTATCGCTGCCGGAAGCGGCGGCGTCGCGGTCGGCCGTGACCCACCTCGATTTACGGGCCTTCGGCGGATCGGATTGACAGTTTGTCACCCTGGACGTGCGTCGAGGGGTTCCTTTGCCAGCTTGGCGCGAAGACACCCCCCATGCCCATCCATAACCCAAGGAATATCCGGGCCTTTTTGACCATTGACCGCTGGCACGGGTTTCGCTCTAACCCTGCCGGGACATCCCGTGGCAATCGACGCACTGCTCAAGAAGTATTTCACGCTCGTGATCCTGGGGCTGGTCGCCCTGATGGCGTACTTCCAGGCATCGGGGACCACCGAGCTCGTGGGTGCGTCCATCGGTGTAGACGCTTCCACTCTCGCCCAGGCGCCGCCGCCCTCCCGAGATCTGTCGGCGTTGCGCGCGGCCAGTGCCAACAAGCGGAGCAAGAGCGCCGAGCCGATCTTGTCGCGCAATCCCTTCGATCACGAGACCGGGCCGTTGAACGCGCAGAGCGTGGAGCTGCCCATGGCCCAGAGCCAGAAGCCGGATCTCTCGGACCCCTTGAGCGCGCAGCACTGCGGCGAAATCCGCGTGAGCATCGTGACCGAGTCCATGGACCCCACCTGGTCCATCGCAGCCATGCAGGGCCCAGGAGAAGCCCGGCCCACCATCCGTCGCGTGGGCGACAAGGTGGGCAGCGGTGAGGTCGCCTACATCGGATTCAATCCCGTGGAGCGCAGCCCCGCCGTGTGGGTGACCACTGGCGGCTCCCTGTGTCAGGCGTTGCTGTTCTCCGAGCAGCCGACGCCCAAGCCGCAAGCCGCGGCGCCCAGCCCCACGCCCACGCCTCAGCCCACCCGCGGTGGGCCGTCCCCGGTACCGTCCGACATCGCCAGCAAGATCCAGAAGGTGAGCGAGACGGAGTTCCAGGTGGACCGCTCCGTGGTGGACAAGATCCTGGAAAACCAGGCCGAGCTGATGCGCTCGGCGCGAATCGTTCCGGAGCAGCAGGCCGGCAAGGTGGTCGGCATTCGCTTGTTCGGCATTCGCCCGGACACCCTCCTCGGCACCCTGGGTTTCCAAAACGGCGACCGGCTCGAGTCCATCAACGGATTCAACATGGCCAGTCCCGAGAAGGCCCTCGAGGCGTACGCGCGCCTTCGGACCGCGAGCAACCTCAACGTGAAAGTGAACCGCCGCGGCAACCCGATGAGCATCGACTTTCGGATCAAGTGAACAGCATGTATCGAAGCTTTCGCACCTGGGCGATCACCTGGCTCCTGGGCTCCGCCGCTCTACTCACCGCGGCGCCGAGCATCGCTCAGGCTCCTCCCATTCGCTCCCGCCCCACCCCGAGACTCCCTACTCCCATTCGTCCTGGGGCGCCCAGGCCCGTGGGGGCGCCGAATCCGCCGCCGCCAACGACGGGCGGTGCAGCCGGAACCGCTACGCCCAAGACGGGGACCGCCACGCCCGAGCCGCCCGGCGCCAAGGGCCCGTTGCCGGACAGCATGGAGTCCATCGCCAAGGCGACGGACGTTCCATTTCGTCCCAAGCCCATGGGCGCGATGGTGAAGTTCAACCTCCAGGACGCGGACCTGGCGGAGCTGGTCAATCACATCAGTGGCATGACCGGCAAGCGCTTCATCTACGGACCCAAGGTGAGGCAGATCAAAGCCACCGTCGTTTCGCCGGCCCCCGTCACGCTGGCCGAGGCCTACGAGGCGTTCCTCTCGATCCTGGAAGCCAACGGCATGACGGTCATCCCCCACGGCCGCTTCCTGAAGATCGTGGATAGCGGCGGCATCGTCGCCCAGCCCACCCCGGTGTATTCGCGCGGCGCTCCCATACCCGACGCGGACCGCTTCATCACGCGGCTGTATCGCCTGAAGTACGTGTCGGCGGAAGAGGCCAGCCAGCTGCTCGCCAAGTTCAAGAGCAAAGAGGGAGACATCAGCATCTATGCGCCGGGGCAGTTGCTGATCATCACCGACACCGGCACCAACGTCCGCCGCATGATCCGCCTGGTCGAGGAGGTCGACGTCGGTGGTGCGGGCTCTCGGATGTGGATCGAGCCGGTGCACTACGGCTCCGCCGCGGACATGGCCAAGCGCATCAACGAGCTGTTCGACCTGCAAGGGCAGAACGGCCAGGGCGGGGGCAACAACGGCGGACTCGCCAAGGTCGTCGCGGACGAGCAGACCAACTCGCTCATCGTCGTCGGTACGGAAGATTCCTACATGAAGCTCCTCGAGCTCATGAAGCGCATCGACACGCAGCCGGCGGCGGAGGGCAAGGTCCACGTCCTGCCGCTGCAGAACGCCACCGCGGAAGATCTTGCCAACGTGCTGACGCAAATGCTGCAAGGGCAGCAGGGGCGGCAGCCGGGCCAACCCGGAACGCCGGGTGCCGCGGGCATGTTCGAAGGCGAGATCCACGTCATCGCGGACAAGTCCACCAACTCGCTGATCGTGACCTCGTCCGGACGCGACTACGCCTCCATGCGCCTGGTGGTCGACAAGCTCGACAAGCCGCGCCGGCAGGTGTTCATCGAGGCCGTGATCATGGACGTGTCCGTGGACCGTTCCATGCGGCTCGGCGTGTCGTTTCACGGCGGCACCACCACGAACCTGGGTGGAGGCAGTGACACGCTGCTCCTGGGTGGCTTCGAAGCGGGCAACTCGCTGACGTTCCCGGCGAACCCCGATCTGTTGCAGGGCGTGGCGCTGGGCGCTCGCGGACCCGAGCTCAGCGGCACCAGCAACTTGTTGGGCACCGGCCTCAGCATTCCCGCCTTCGGCGTGGTGTTGAACGCCCTGGCTCAGAGCGGCGATGCGAACGTGCTGTCCACTCCCCACATCTTGGCGACGGACAACACGCCCGCGGAGATCAGCGTGGGCGAGAACATCCCACTGCAAGAGAACATCGGTGGCAGTAGCGCCCTCTCGAACCTGGCGATCCCGGGACAGGCCGGCGCCAATCAGGCGCTTTCGTCGTTCTTGCCCAGCTTCGGCTTCAACACGCCGCGCCAGGACGTGGGCACCAAGATCAAGGTCACCCCGCACATCAACGAGTCCAATCAGATTCGCCTCGAGATCGAGCAAGAGATCAGCGAGCGTGGCGCCACCAGCGGCTCGCTGGGTGCGGTGTCCATCACCAAGCGCACGGCGAGCACCACCGCGGTGGTGGACGATCAGCAGACCATCGTGATTGGCGGCATGATGCGGGACGCCCTGGTGAAGAGCCGGAAGAAGGTGCCGGTTCTCGGCGACCTTCCGGTGCTGGGGTTCTTGTTCCGCCACTCCGAGTCGTCCACGCGGAAGACCAACCTGCTTTTGATCCTGACGCCGACGGTCATCAACAACCAGGAAGACCTGCGCAAGATCTTCGAGCGCAAGATGCAGGAGCGGCAAGAGTTCATCGACCGCTACTTCGTTTTCGCGAGCCAAGATTGGAAGCCGCCGCGGGACTACTCCCGCACCAACGGTCTGGTGGAAGACATCCGGCAGGCCTACCGCGAAGTGGAAGAGCGCCAGCGTCTCGAGGAAGAGAGCGCGCCGAAGGAGAAGCTCGAGCACAAGCCTACGGAGCCGATCGAGCTGCCGCAGTCGATCAAGCCCGGCAGCGGTGGGGGAGCCGCCCCGGCACCGACGCCAACGCCCACGACGCCGCGCCGCCGAACCCGGCCGCGCCGCACTCCGACGCCCCGGCCCACGCCCACGCCGACGCCGCCGCGTACGGAAAACGAGTCTCCCATCCGCATCAACCCCATCGCGCGCAGCGTGAACGTGGAGCGCGTGGAATGACGATGACGGAGCAGCGCGCCCTCGGGGACATCCTCGTTCGCCACGGCGTGGTCACGCCGGAGGTGCTCGAGCCCCTGTACACGCAGCAGCGTGAAAAGGGTGCGCAGCTCACCGAGCTCTTGGTTCAGGCCAAGGCCGCCAGCGAGGCCGACGTCGCGCGCGCTCTGGCCATCGAGTGCGGGCTCTCGTTTCAGGAGCGGGTCGACATCGAGGAGGTACCGACACACACCGCCACGCGCC
This sequence comes from Polyangiaceae bacterium, assembly GCA_020633235.1. Lineage (NCBI taxonomy): Bacteria > Pseudomonadati > Myxococcota > Polyangiales > Polyangiaceae > Polyangiaceae bacterium. Next base: position 1,150,713 of record JACKEA010000001.1, read on the forward strand.
TGCCCATCGGCTACGCCAAGAACCACAAGGTCCTGATCCTGGGGGAGTACGACGACCGCGTGGAGATCGTGTGCGGTGACCCGCTGGATACGGACGCCCTTGACGACGTGCGGGCCACCTTCGGCAAGCCCGTCGTGGCTCGCGTGGCGGCGCCGGACACGGTGGTGGACGCCATCAACCGGGTCTACGAGCGACAGGACACGCACAGCGAGCTGGAGTCGGACGAGGAGATCCGGGACGACAACGAGGTCGACATCCTCGAGTCGGACGAGGATGCGCCCATCATTCGCTGGGTCAACGGACTGTTCTTCTCCGCGGTGAAGGAGCGAGCGAGCGACATTCACATCGAGCCGGAGGAGAAAGAGGTCCTGGTTCGCTTCCGCATCGACGGACAGCTGTACGTCGCGCGGCGGGCCAGCCGGCAGTTCATGAGCAGCGTGGTGGCGCGCGTCAAGATCATGGCGGGGTTGAACATCGCGGAGAAGCGCCTGCCTCAGGACGGTCGCATCTCGCTCCGCATCGCCGGCCGCAGCATCGATGTGCGCGTGAGCACCATTCCCACCAGTCGGGATCACGAGCGCATCGTGATGCGTCTCCTGCACAAGACGAACGTGCTCCTGGAGCTCACGGATCTCGGCTTCGCCGAGCGCGACTTCCACCTGATGACCGGGCTCATTCAGCGCCCGAACGGCATCATCTTGGTGACGGGTCCGACGGGCAGCGGCAAGACCACGACGCTGTACGGCTGCTTGAACAAGATCAACCACCCGAAGATCAACATCCTCACGGCGGAAGATCCGGTGGAGTACGAGATCGGCGGGATCCACCAGGTGGCAGTGCAGCCCAAGATCGGCCTCACCTTCGCCAGCGCCTTGCGCGCCTTCTTGCGTCAGGACCCGGATGTCATCATGGTGGGCGAGATCCGCGACCGGGAGACGGCGGAAATCGCCATTCACGCGTCGATGACCGGTCACTTGGTGCTCAGCACCATCCACACGAACGACGCCGCCGGCGCGGTGACGCGCCTGGTGGAAATGGAAATCGAGCCGTTCTTGGTACGCTCGACCGTGATCGGGATCCTCGCGCAGCGCCTCGTGCGTCTGTTGTGCCAGTACTGCAAGGAGCCTTACCAGGCGAGCGAGTTCGAGCTCAGCCAGCTGGGCATCGACAGGGAACGGACCCGACGGCGAGACGAGCGGCGGGTGTCGCCGCGCTATCAGGCCCACGGCGTGGACTATCAGCCCGTGGGCTGGCGCGATCCCGACAACATGCCGACGTTCTTCCGTGCTCGCGGCTGCGACAAGTGTGAGCAAAAGGGGTTCACCGGCCGCATCGGGATCTACGAGCTGATGGTGGCGGACGACGCCGTTGGCTCGTTGGTGCTACAAAATGCCGACGCACAGACGATCAAGCGCGCCGCGCAGGGCCAGGGCATGGACAGCTTGAGAGACGATGGTGCTCGCAAGGTGCTCATGGGGCGCACCACGGTAGAAGAGGTGGTGGCGGCCACGCAGGAGGACGTCATCGTCGACGAGTGAGTCGGCGGGGCGATGAGCCATGGCGGTCTACGAGTACAAAGGCATCCAGATCGACACCGGCAAGCCGGTGAAGGGATACCGAGACGCGGACAACGCCAAGGCGCTCCGAGCGCTGCTGCGTCGCGACGGCATCTTGCTGACGCTGGCCACGGAGGAGAGCAAGCGCAAGGCGAAGGCCAAGAAGGACATCGATCTCTTCGCCTTCTTTCGCCGCCCGTCGGCCTCCGACATCGCGGTGATGACGCGCCAGTTGGCCACGCTGGTGCGCGCCGGCGTTCCGCTGGTGGACTCGATCGCCGCGCTCACCGAGCAGGTCGAAAAGGAACAGCTGCAGCGCATTCTCACCAGCGTGCGCGAGAACTTGAACGAAGGTACGGCCTTCGCCAAGTGCCTGGAGAAGCACCCCAAGGTGTTCCCGCCGCTGTACGTGAACATGGTGGCCGCGGGAGAGGCCTCCGGCACCCTGGAAGCCGTGCTCGAGCGTCTGGCGGACTTCATGGAGGGCCAGGCCCGGCTCAAGGGCAAGGTCGTGTCCGCGCTCGCGTACCCGGTGCTGATGGTGTTCATCGGCTCCGTGCTGGTCAGCTTCTTGATGATCGCCGTGGTGCCCAAGGTCACCAGCATCTTCGAGAACCTGGGGCAAGCGCTGCCCTGGTACACGAGCGTGCTGATCTTCGTGTCCAACGTGCTTGCGGGCTACTGGTGGTTGATCCTCATTCTGCTCGTCTCCGGCTTCTTCGGGTTCCGGCGCTGGAAGAAGAAGCCCGCCGGCAAGCTGAAGTGGGACAGCATGCAGCTGCGCTGGCCCATCTTCGGGCGTTTGAATCTGCTGGTGGCGGTGGCGCGCTTCTCGCGCACCTTGGCCACGCTGCTGGCCAGCGGCGTGCCGCTGCTCAAGGCCATGGAAATCGGCCGGAACGTGCTCGGAAACTCTCGCCTCGAGGGGGTCGTGTCCGAAGCCATCGGGTCCATCCGCGAGGGCGAGAGCATCGCCGAGCCGCTGAAACGGAGCGGTCAGTTCCCACCGATGGTCACCCACATGATCGCCGTGGGCGAGCGCACGGGACAGCTGGAGGCCATGCTGGAGAACGTGAGCCGCGCCTACGAAGCCGACGTGGAGACCCGCGTCACCGCGCTGACCAGCCTCTTGGAGCCGCTGATGATCATGATCCTCGGCGGCGTGGTCGGCTTCATCGCGATGGCGATTTTGATGCCCCTGATTCAGATGAACAACTTGGTGCAGTGATGCGACTCAGGCGAGGAACGGAGCAGCGCATCTTCTTTCCCTGGGAAAACCGGGATGGATTGCTGCGCCGTTTTCGCACCGGTCGCGTGCGCCCGTTTCTGATCGCGCTCTCGGTGGTCGGCTTCGTGGTGCTGGTAGGGGTGCGAGAGCGCCGGCGCGCTGGCGTGCGCCAGACTCGCGCTACGCTGCTCGATGCGCGCGTGGCGGTGGACTCCTACATGGCGGGCCACGACGGCGGCTGTCCCGAAACCCTGGCCGAGGTGGCGACCGCCACCGGATTCGAGCGCGGTTTCGCGGACGCTTGGGGGCGCCCCCTGCGTTTCACCTGTCCGAGCCACAGAGAAGGCTTGGCCTACGACCTCACGAGCGACGGACCCGACGGCAAGCCCGGGGGTCTCGACCGCATTCAATGAACGAGGAGATCATGATCGACAAGAAGCACTACCGTCTGGCCCGCGCCCTCGCTCGGAGGCGTGGCGTCACCCTCGTAGAGGTTCTCATCGTCGTTGCGATCATCGCCATGGTTGCTGGCGGCGTCGCCGTCTTCGCGCTGCCGAAGTACCGCGAGGCGCAGAAGACCAGCGCGGAGACCGGAGCGCGGGTGATCCGCCAGGCGGTGCAGAGCTGGCAGGCCGCGAACAACGAAGTCGCGTGCCCGACGGTGAGCCAGCTGGTGCAGGAGAAGAACCTCGATCCCGGCGCCAACACCAACGACCCCTGGGGCTCGGCCTACATCCTCAACTGCACCGAAGACGACGTGATCGTCACCTCCTCTGGACCCGACAAGAAGAAGGGCACCAAGGACGACATCCGCGTCCCGAAGGCAGTCAGCGCCGCCGACGAGTGACATGATCCACGCTCTGCACCTCCAAGCTCACTCCCACCGCCGCCGGCGGCGCGGGGTGACGCTCGTCGAGGTGCTGATCGTGGTGGCGCTCATCGCCTTGCTTTCGGGTGCAGTGGTGTTCGGCTCGGGAATGCTCTCGAGTAGCCGCCAACGCGCAGCGGCAACGTTGATCGTCGCTGGCGTGCGCATGGGCATCACCCGGGCCAACAGCACCGGGCGCCCGGTGCGGATGGTCTTCGACCTGAAAGAGCAGCGCGTGATGCTCGAGGAGAGCTCGAGCCGCGTCATGTTGCGGGAAAAGGAAGAAGCGAACACGGGCGGCGGCGCCGAACCGGCAACGGAAGCCGAAAAGGCCGCGAAGGCCGAGGCGGAGCGAGTTTTGGAAGGGCCGCACGCACCGCGGGCTCGTTTTGCGCCGGTGAAACAGTTCGGCTTCGATGGCGACGAAGGCCAAGGGCGCGAGCTCGGCAGCGGCATCGAGTTCAAGTCGGTGCAGACGGAGCACGACGAGGAGCCGCGGACCGAGGGGCGAGCCTATCTCTACTTCTTTCCGGGCGGCGGCACCGAGCGTGCGTCCATCCAGATCCGAAAGAAGGGTTCCACGGACGGCCTGACGGTGCTGGTGAGTCCGCTCACCGGACGGGCCAACATCAAGAAGGGTGACGTGGATCTCGAGGCTCCCCGCATCGACGAGGAGTTCGGCGAACGGGAGGAGGAGACTCCATGACCCAGCGCGGCTTCACCTTGCTCGAGGTGCTCGTGGCGATCGCCATTCTGGGCCTGGGGTTGACGGTGATCCTGTCCAGTCAGGTCGGGCTGTTCTCCAGCGCGCAGCGCGCGGAAACGCTGAGCGTTGCCACCAATCTCGCTCGCTGCAAGATGAGCGAAGAAGAGGTGGAGCTCCTCACCAAGGGATACCCGCTGGTGGAGTCCCACGACGAAGGCGAGTGTTGCGAGGACGAGGACAGCCGCGGCTTTCGATGTGAATGGAAGGTGGAGCGCGTGGAGCTCCCGCAGCCGCAGGAATTGTCCGGCGGCGATGGCGGACTTGGCGATCAAGGAGGTCTCGGCGCTCTGGGCGCATTGGCGACGGTGCAGCAGACCAACGGCGCGGCCCTGGGTACGGACGGGGGCATCGGCGGCCTCGCCAGCTTGCTCTCCGGCGCCGCCGCCGGGGGCGGCACTCAGGGCATGGCGCCCCTGGTGATGAGCCTGGTGTATCCGGATCTGAAGCCCATGCTGGAAGCCAGCATCCGCAAGGTCACGGTGAAGGTGCTGTGGAAGGAAGGCTCCAAGGAGCGGAGCTTCGACCTGGTGCAGTACGTCACCAACCCGCAGCAGGGCGGCCTGGATCCGAACGCTGCCAAGGGCCTCGACCAACTGCTGCCGGAGGAATGATGCGTCGAGCCCGCCGCCTCCCGCGCATTGCCGGCTTCACTCTCGTGGAGCTCTTGGTGGCCATCTCCATCTTGGCGATGATCAGCGTGCTGGTGTACTCGGCCTTCTCCGGTCTCAAGCGCAGCAAGGAAGGGATCCAGCGCGTCACGGATCGCTACCGCGAAGGGCGGCTGGCGATGGCGCGCATCTCACGAGAGCTGCAGGGCGCGTATCTCTCCACCCACATGCCCATCAACCAGGCCCTCGCCGTGGAGAAGACGGCGTTCACCGGGCGTCGGGGAACGCCAGCGGATCGCGTGGACTTCAACTCCTTCTGCCACCGCCGAATGGATCGAAACTCCCACGAGTCGGACCAGGCGGAAATCTCCTACTTTGGCTCGGCGGATCCCAAGAAGGATGGCACCACGGACCTGGTGCGGCGCGAGAGCGGGCACCCGGACATGTACCCCGAGCGCGGCGGTCGCGTGGACGTGCTGGCCACGGACATCGATCTGTTCGACCTCGAATACCTCGATCCCCTCACCGGGCAGTGGACGGAGACCTGGGATACCACCCAGGCCGTGGGGCAGGCGGCACGCCTGCCGCTTCAGGTCCGCGTGCTCCTCGTGCTGAACGGCGGGCAGCGCAGCTCTGCCGGGCGCGGGCGCAAGACCATCCGATTCGTTTCCAAGATCCCGATCCCCATCCAGAAACCTCTCACCTTCGCCACCCAGTGATGCACCCCCGAGCCCAAAGACTTCGTCGCCTTCGACGCCGCAGCAAGCGGCGGGGGGTGGCGCTCATCCTGGTGCTCAGCTCGCTGACGATCTTGGCGGTGATGCTGGCGGAGTTTCAGGACGAGACGGCGGCGGAGATGGGCAGCGCGCTCTCCACGCGGGATTCCCTCAAGGCGGAGTACGCCGCGCGCAGCGCCGTGAACCTGTCGCGCCTGCTCATCGCTTCGGAGCCCACCATCCGCAAGGCGCTGGCGCCCCTGTTCCTGCTCATGAAGCAGGGCCCGCCGCAGATCCCGGTGTGGGAGTTCGCCGATCAAGTCCTGGGTGCCTTCAACAGCGAGGAGGGCAACGAGTCCTTCAAGCTGCTGGCCGGCGTGGACATCGCCGACGGCAAGAACCTGGGCATGGAGGGCGCTGGCTTCGACGTGAAGGTCGTGGACGAGGATTCGAAGATCAACCTGAACGTCGCCGCGCGGGGCGATGCCTTCAGCCAAGCGCGGCTGGCCGAGCAGCTCATCGGCCTGATGGCGAACCCCACCTACGACAAGATGTTCGAGAACCGCGACGCGGACGGACAGTTCTCGGACCGGCAGACGATCTGCGCCGCAGTGGTGGACTGGGTCGACCCGGACCAGGATGCCTACGTGTGCGATCCCCACTCGGGAACCGCGCAGCAGGCAGGCGCCGAGGACTCCTTCTATCAACTGCTCAAGAAGCCATACTCCCGCAAGAACGCGGCCTTCGACAGTCTCGCGGAGCTGCACCTGATCCGCGGCGTGAGCGACGACTTCTGGTCCACCTTCGTGGATCCGGATCCCGACAGTCCCGACAAGCGCGTCGTCACCGTGTGGGGGCAAGGGAAGATCAACGTCAACACCGCCAACGGCCAGACCATCCTGGCCATCGTGTGTGGCGGCGCCACTCCGGGCACGCCGCTGTGCACCGACCCGACGATGCAGGCGACGTTCCTGAGCGCGATGACCATGGCCAAGGGTTTCACCATGGGCGCGCCGCTGTTCAGCTCGCCCAAGGCCTTTATCAATGCGGTGAAAGGCAAGGGCATGGTCGGCACCATGCTGGCGGCGCTGAACGTGAAGCCGGTGACGCTGCTCTCCGAGACGGAGACGATGAAAGCCGTCGCGACCCAGAGCAAGGTGTTCAGCGTGTATGCCACGGGCGTGGTGAAGGCCGGGAAGCGCGAGACCCGCGTGCGGGTGCACGCCGTGATCGACTTCCGCGGAGCGCCACCGCCGGGCGCGCCACCCGGCACTCCGGGCGTGGACGAGGCGCTCGAGAATCAGCCGACCACCGGGGGAACGGCCACCGGCGGGCAATCCCAGACTCCCAGCAACCTCCCAGACGGTGCCACCGAGGCCGCCATCGCGGCCGCATTCCAGCCGAGCCCCGGCGGGAACATCATCTACTATCGGATCGACTGACCATGGCACGTCTCGTAGGCATCGACATCCGCGCGACCCAAGTCCGCGCAGTGCTCTTGCGCACCAGCTACAAGAAGGTGGCGATCGAGCAAATGCTCGAGGTGGACCTGTCTCAGGTGGCCACGGTGGAAGACGCCATCCGCGCCGTCGCGATCCCGCTGGCCCAGCACAGCGAGAGCATGGCGGTCAGTGTAGAAGGCGAGAGCGCCTTCATCCATCGCATCACGCTGCCGAGCACCGCGTTGAAGCAAGTAGAAGAGGTGCTGCCTTTCGAGGTCGAGGCGCAGATCCCGGTGGACATGGACGAGCTGGTGTACGACTGGCGCATCCTGGCCCGGGCCGGCACCGGGCCCGTGACGGTGATGACCGCCGCCGCGCGCATCGAACAGGTGCGCAGCAAGATCCAGCAGCTGTCCTCCATCGTCGGGCGCGATCCAGAACGGGTGGGCGTGGGTCCGCTGCCGCTGGCGAATCTCAGCAGCCTGTCGCCGGAGCTGGCGGGGCCGGAGCCCGTGGCCATCGTGGACTTGGGCGGGAGCCGCACGGAAATCCTGATCCTGAAGAACGGCGAGCCGGTCTACGCGCGCACGCTGTCTCGAGGTATCGCCGGCATCTCTCGCGACGCTCCGGAGTCCGCAGCAGCGCTGGCGGGGGAGCTCCGGCAGTCGTTCATCTCCTGGGTGAATACCGGCGGCGCGCCGGTCTCCGTGGTGCATCTGGTGGGCGGTGGCGCGGCGGCGGCCGGTGCCGAGGCGTACCTGTCCAGCGAGCTCCGCATTCCAGTCCAGCAGCTGCCGAACCTGGGCTTTGCGGACGTCACGCCGGACCAGGCGGCCTCCATCCCGCGCTTCGCCAAGGCCATCGCGTTGGCCCTCAGCTTGGTCGGACGCGGCAAGGACCTGGATCTGCGCCGTGGCCCCCTCGCGTATCAGCGTGGCTACGGTTTCTTGAAGGACAAGATCCCGCTCCTGACGGGGCTCGCAGCGGGCATCTTGATCAGCTTCGGCTTCGCCACCTGGGCGGAGCTCCGCGTGCTGTCGGCGGACCAGGAAGTGCTCACCAAGGCCCTCGGCAACCTCACCAAGAGCGTGCTGGGTCAGGAGACGGAAGACCCCGAGGAGGCGATGAATCTCCTGCAGCTGGCCAAGTCCCGCGAAGAAGTGGACCCCATGCCGCAGCTGGACGCCTTCGACGTGCTGGTGGAGATCAGCCGCGCCGTGCCCATGAGCATGACTCACGACATTGAAGAGTTCGACATGCAGCGTGGTCACGTGAAGGTGAACGGCGTCGTGAACGACACGCAGGACGCGCAGCAGATCGCCACCACGCTGAAGGAAGTGAAGTGCTTCGAGGACGTGAAGATTTCGAAGATCACCCAGGTGATCAACGGGGATCGCCAGAAGTACGTACTGGAGCTGGACGTGAAGTGCCCAGAGGAGAAGAAGAAGACGAAGAAAGAGAAGGAAAAGACCACGGACGACAGCGCGGAGCCGTCGGAGTAGCGCCATGAGCCTACGCGATCGCATCGACCGTCTGGAGCCTCGGGAGCGTCAGCTCCTCGGAGTGCTCGTCGCCGTGCTCGGGGTCTTCCTTCTGTTGCTCGTCCCGTTGGGCATCGCGGCCCTGGTGGGCTCCAAGCGCTCCAACGTGGAAGGCTTGCGCGAGGCGATCACCGCCATCCAGGACGGCCGCGCCAAGGTCGCTCGACAAGACCAGGAGCGGGACGCCGTGCTGGCTCGCTACAAGGTTCCGGCGCCCGCGCTGGCGGGCTTCCTCGCGAAGCAGGCGGAAACCGCGGGCATCGAGATCCCGGAGAGTCAGGACCGCGCGGTCGTTCCCCACGGCAAGAAGTACGAGGAGCGCTCGACCAAGATCGTGCTCCGCAAGGTGGGCATGCTGTCTCTGGTGAAGTTCATGGAAGGCATCGAGCAGTCCGGCTATCCGGTGAGCTTGTCGCGGGTGGACATTCGCAAGCGCGGGACCGAGACGGACTCCTACGACGTGGAGATGGTCGTCAGTGCCTTCGATCGCAAGGCGGACGTGAAGAAAGAGAAGAAGAGCACCGGGGACGGGGACGAGCAGACGGGAGACGAGCCGTGAGTCCGCGCTTGAAGAAGATCCTGAAGGCTCTCGGCTACCCCGTCTTTTACCTCGCGGTGTTCTCCATCTTCCTGATCGTGACCTTCCCGTACGATCGCCTGAAGGAACGCGTGATCGTGGAGTTCAACGCGCGCCAGCCCGCTGGCAACGGCGCCCGACTCAGCATCGACGACATGAGCGGGTATTGGCTCAGCGGCGTCGAAGCGGAAGGCATCAAACTCACTCCGGCGCCCGAGCCACCGGACGAGGACGGCAAGGTGAAGGAGCCGAAGCCGCTCACCATCGACGAGGCCCACGCCCGGGTATCGATCCTCCGGCTCTTGGTGGGGACGCTCCACGTTTCCTTCGCGGCGGACGCCTTCGGTGGCGAGATCTCCGGCTACACGTCCGACGCCAACGAGACCCGCACCATCGAGGTCGAGCTCGATGGCGTGAACGTGGGTGACGTTCCGCTGCTCACCAACGCCGTGGGTCTACCCATGACCGGCGCGCTGTCGGGCACCATCGACCTCAAGCTGCCGGAGTCGAAGCTTTCGAAGGCGGAGGGCAAGATAGACCTGAAGATCACCGACCTCTCGGTGGGCGATGGCAAGGCGAAGATCCGCAACACCATCGCGCTGCCGAAGCTGGACGCGGGCGAGATGACGTTCACGGCGGAGGCGACGGACGGGCGCCTCAAGATCGAGAAGTTCTCCGCCAAGGGCAAGGACATCGAGGTGGTCGCCGACGGCAGCGTGCGTCTCCGGGATCCGATGGATCAAAGCCTCGCGGAGCTGTCGCTCCGTTTCGCCTTCAGCGATGCCTACAAGAACAAGAACGACATCACGCGTGGCTTGTTCGGCGCGCCGGGTTCCAGCATGCCGGGTCTGTTCGACCTGGATCCCAAGACCAAGCGCGCCAAGCGCCCCGACGGTTTCTACGCCTGGCGGCTGGTCGGTCCTCTGGGCAGGATGGAGCCGCAGCCGGCCCCAATGGGCGCCAGTGGTTCCGCCGCGCCGAGCCGCTCCATGCGGGGATTCTCGCCGCGCTGAGCTGCAGCGGGCGCCGCAGCGACGATGCGCGCCGGGCATCGCGCCGCACCAACATCAAGCGTCCCGAGCTGCTCTGGACTGATGATGTTGGTTCGGCGCGGAACCTCGCGACTCAGGAGTCGACGGAGATACGGAGCTTCTTGCGGAGGTGGAAGTACGGCGCGCTCACGCTGTACAGCACCAGCTCCTTCATGCGCTCCTGGCCGACAACGGTGGTGGAGCTCTCGTCGCTGGCCTTGATGATTTCGACGGCCGTCTCCAGATCGTGAGCCAGGAGGAAGCCGGCGCGATCCGCAGTCAGATCCACGCCGCCCACCCAGCGCTTCAAGTCCAGCGCGGCGCCGGACTGCAGCAGCTTGGAGACGATGCGCGCCAGCTGATCCCGAGCCTGACCCTGCAGATTCGCTTCCAACGCGGCGAGGGCCTCGTTCACCGGACCTTCGAGCTCCGCGGCGACGGGGAATTGCGGCGCGATCATCTTGATGGCGGCGAACAGCCAGGACTTGAGACCGGTGCCGGAGGGCACCAGCTGACGGACGTACATGCCCGGCCGGTAGTAGGTGAGGTGGCGCCCGACGATGTAGGCAGCGGCTTGCGGCGGCACGTCCGCGCTGAGGGCCGCCACGCCCAAGACGATGCCGGGGCTGTAGGCGTGCAAGAACGAGAGGCCGCCCGGATCGTTGGTGTTCTGGAAGGTGGGCGGCGGCTCCATACCCAGCACCCCAGCCGCGTAGTAGAGCGTCTGGCTCATGGGGTAGGGATGCCGCGCGAGATCCAGCGCGTAGCGGGAATCGAAGCCCAGGGCCTCGAGGGCCTGCCCGCGAGCGGCGATGACCGCAGGCTCGATCAGGGCGAACACGCTGGTGAGCAGCGGGTCCGCGTCCGAGTGGAGCACGGAAGCCAGCCAGTCTTCGTCGTTCAGGGCTTCGGCGGCGGGTGCGGCGGTATCCGCGCGCATGCGCTTGAAGAAGCGTTCCTCGTCCGGCTCCGCCAGGTTCATCACGTACAGCGCCTGACACAAGCACCAGGCCGCGTCCGCGTCCTTCACGTCCGTGTACAGCTTGCGCAGGAGCTTGTAGCTCTCCGGACGATAGGGGTTTTGCCGTAGGATCACCTGCTGAGCGTTGACCGCCTTGTCCAGGTACTTTTCCGGATCGCTGGCGTACAGCTCGGAGAGGTGCTCCTGGCGTGAACGGTTGTCGGGATCCAGAGTCTGTGCGGCCTCCAAGGCATCGATGGCGCGATCGGTCCAGCCCAGGTTCTTCTCGTACAGCTCGGCGAGCTGCGTGAAGGTGTCGAGCATGCCCTTCTTGTCCTTGTCCGCCGTCGCCATCTCCAGCTTCTTCTGGAGCAGGCGTTCCACGCCGCGATAGTCGCCCTTCTCGCGGCGAAGGTCCGTGGCTTCCGCCAGGGCCTTGTCCATCTTGGGATCGAGCTCGAGCACGCGTTGGTAGAATTCCAGGGCGCGATCGACGTCGCCCATCTGGCGGGAGCACACGATGGCGGCGGTGTGCAGGTACTTGGCGCGCTGCGCGGGATCTTCCACGAAGTCCGCCAGCCGCAACACCACGTCCACCAGCTTGCCCCAGTCTTTCTCCTCGCTGTAGAGCTGCATCAGCTTGGTGAGGAGACGACGGTCGTCGGGCTTCTCCTCCAACGCCGCGACGTAGCTCTTGGTGGCGCGGGTGCGATCCTCCAGCCTGGCGGAGGCGATGTCGCCCATTTCCATGAGGAGCTGAACCCGCTCGTCGCCGCTCGCCATGTCGAGGGCGCGCGTCTTGATCTTGATGGCCTCTTCCCACTGCTCCTTGTCCTCGTGAACCTTGGACAGGCTGGAGAGCGGCAGCGCGTTCGAAGGATCGAGATCCGCGGCTTCTTCCAGGGCCTTGGTGGCGCCCTCCAGATCGCCGGCTTTGCGCAGGGACTCACCGTAGCGATAGAGCGCGAGAGCGCGGTCCTTGCCCTTGATCTGCTTGTCGAAGCGATCGAGGTAGTCCTTGTACAGCTCGGCGGCGCGAGCCGGGGAGCCATTCTCGAAGGTGACCTGGGCGACGCGAGCGAAGGCTTCCACGTCGTCGGGTGCCAAGCGGAGCAAGGTGTCCATGGGGGCCAGCGCTTGTTCCGTGGAGCCGGATTGCGTGAGCGCGTCCACGTAGCGCACCAAGAGCCGAGTGGCGTCCTTCTTCTCGAGGGTGTCCGCTCGGCCTACGGCGGCGCCGTAGTGCTTGGTGGCTTCCAAGTGACGCTTGGCCTCGAAGGCCAGATCACCCATCACCAGCAGCGCCTGCAAGTTGGTCGGGTCGAACGACAGCGCCTTCTTGGCGCTCTCTTCGGCGCGTTTGTCGTCCTTGAGGCGCTCGCGAGCGAGCATCGCCATCTCGCCGGCGAGCTTCGCCTTTGCGCGATCTCCCTCCGTGCGCTCGAGCTCCCGCTCGAGGAGCTGCACGGCCGCGTTCACCTCGCCACGACCCAGATACGCGGAGCGCAGGGAGGCGGAGACACTGGCGTCCGTCGGATTGGCATCGAGCGCCTGCTTGTAGCGGTCGATGGCGCCGTCGCGATCGCCGCGGGTTTCGAGCAGTTTGGCGGCACGCAGGTACTGCTCCGCTTTCGCCTCGGGAGTGCTGGCCTTTTCGGCCAGGGCCTCGATGGCGGACAGCGCGGCGTCGGCGTCGCCCGCGGTCTCGCGTAGGCGGGCCAGGGCTTCCAGGGCACCGGCGTGCTCCGGGTTGATGTCCAACGCCTTCTCGTAGGCCTTGGTGGCGCGCTCCGGCGAGCCGATCTGCTCCATGAGCACGCGACCGAGGGCCAGGGTCAGCTCGAGCTGATGGTCCGGCTCGGACGCGAGCTTCAGCAGGCGCTCGTACAAGGACGCCACGTCCTCCCAGCGATCGAGCGCGCGGTAGTGCCGGATGAGGGCGTTGAGCGCGGTGTCGTGGGCGGGATCGATCTCGAGGATGGCTTCCCACGAGGCGGCGGCCTTCTCGTGATCGAGGAACTCCTCGTCGTAGATGCCCGCGATGCGCTCCCAGAGCGTGATCTTCTGCCGAGGAGTGGCGGCCAGCTGGATCTGCCGCTCCAGGTTCTCGATCAGATCCTGGAAACGGCCGAGCTTGCTGTACACCCGGTCCAGACCGCGGAGGGCGTCGAGGTTCTTGTCGTCCTGGGTCAAGACGGCGTCGAACCGGCGCAGCGCTTCTTGGTCGTCTTTGAGGTGGATCTCGTAGACCTCCGCGAGGCGGCACATGACCTTCAGGCGCTCTTCGCCCCGCAGCGCTTCGGCGCGGCGCTCGAGGAGCTTCACGTACTCACTGAAGTCGTTGCCCTTCTCGTAGATCTTCGCCAGCGCGTCGCTAGCGTGCTCGTGACCGGGATCTTCGGCCAACACCTGCTCGTACAGATCTCGGGCGCGGCCCACGTCGCCCATCTGGATCTCCAGGATCTCGGCGGCGTCGGTGCGCAGGTCGCGAGCGTGGGCCGGCGTGGGTGCGGCGTCAGCGCGGCGGGTGAGCACCATCACCAGCTCCGGCCACTGCTGCGCCTTGCGATAGATCTGGGTCATCCCCTCCAGCGCGGCGTCGTTCGCCGGATCGCTGGCGATCACCGCCTGATAGCAGGGCAGGGCCAAGTCCGGACGGGAGATCTCGTCGGTGTACCAGCGGCCCAGACGGTTCAGCAGGCTGATCTTGCTCTCCGTCGGCAGCTCGGGATTGGTCGCCGCCTCCGCGCAGGTGGAGAGCACCTCCGCCCAGGCTTCGGTCCCTTCCGCCAGCCGCTCGATCTCGTCCGCCAGCTGTCCCTGGCTCGGGTCCTCGCAGAACGCCTGAGCGTAGGCAACGAGAGCCTGTTCCTTGTCGTCGAGCTCCGTGACGTACAGCCGACCGATCTCGGCGAGAGCGCGCGCACGCTCGGAGTGGCTCTCGGCCTTCTCGCTGCGGCTCAGGAGCATCTCGATCAGCTCTTCGTACTTGCCGAGCTGCTTGCGGGCGTCCTCCAGGGCAGTGGCGGCAATTTCGTCCGTGGGGTCGAGCTCGACCAGCCAGGAGTACATCTGCTCCGCCTTTTCCAGGTCGGAGGCCGCGTGCTCGAACAGGCGGGCGGCGCGGAAGAGCAGGCTCTTCTTGGACTCGCGCTTGTCCTTGTCGTCGCCCACGTCGATGGTATCCGCCGCCATGCTGAAGGCATCAGCGACGCGCGCGGCATCCGCGCCTTCCTCCACCGCGGCTTCCAGCGCCACGGCGGCTTCCTCGTCTTCCGGATCCGCGACCAGCGCTTCGATGCGCCCGTCCAGATCCGCGTCCGTGATCTTCTTCTCGCGCTTCTGCACCGTCGCGCGGCCCATGATTTCGAGGGCCTCGAGCAGGGACCGGGCGCTCTGAGGGCGCTTGTCCGGTTCCTTCTCCAGCATGGACAGCACCCAGTCGTCGATCTCCTTGGTGACCCAGCCGCGGGGGGCGACGGTGCTGGGGGACGGCGGCGTTTCTCCCAGGTGCGCGGCGGCCGCGCTGGTCGCGGGTCCCTCGCCGAACAGGGCCTTGCCGGTCAGCACCTCGAACAGCAGCGCGCCGAAGGAGTAGACGTCGCTGCGCTGGTCCGAAGAGAGACCACGGATTTGCTCGGGAGCCACCGTCTTGGGGGAGCCGACGGTGGAAAACAGCTCCTTTTGGCCTTCTTTCGTGACGCGCGCCCGCGCCCGCAGGCGATCCGAGCCGGCGTCCAGCAGCACCAGGCTCTGGGAGCCGTCCGCAGTGCGGAACACGATGATGTTGTCGAGGCGTAGATCGCCATGGGACAGGCGCTTGTCGTGGATGGCGGTCAGCGCCTCGAGCATGGCCTTCAGCAGCGGCCGGGCCTCGTTGATGTGCATCGGGCCTGTCCGCGCGATGCGAACGCTGAGCGGTTGGCCTTCGACGTAGTCGTGGCGCACCACGTAGCGATCGTCGATCACGCCGGCGCTGAGATTCTTGGGCAAGCCCGGATGATCGATGGCGCCCACCAGGCGGCTCACGGTCAGGAAGCGGTGCAGGCCGCGGCGATCGCGCGTGGCTTCCCGGCGTAGCACCTTCAGGCGCACGTCCTTGCCCTCTTCCCGACCCAGGTAGCAGAGGCCCAGGCGACCTTCGCCCAGCTTGCGAACGATGGTGGCTTCGCCCAGCTTGGAGCCGCTCTTGAGCTCTTCGTCGAAGGGCAGTCCGTTGACGCGGATCTGTGCGACCTTCGGGTTGACCTCGGCTTTGGACGCAAGCATCGCGTCGCAAAGCGCCTCCACGGCATCGACCTCCACGCAGTGTTCGGTGAGGGCGTTGACGAAGGAACCCTTCGCCGCCGCGCCTCCCAACTCGTCCGGGTCGAAACCCAGAACGGTGCGGCTCATTGTCAGCAGTTCCTCGAGCTCGAACAGCCGTTCGAGCTCGGCACGCAAGATGTCGATCGCCATGATGCTCCTTCAAACGCTGGGCGGGAGTCCGCCCGGCCCCCTGGCGAGAGGGCGCCGCATGATAGCGAAACCGCGTGCATTTCCATACCGCTTCGGCCGTCCCGGAGCGCGCCGGGATCTTTGGCTTTTTTGTCCCGATCCGGGGTCGATTTCTGGGCCCGCCAAGGGCCTCCGTGGCAGGGTCCCGCCATGCCTGCCCGTCGGGTCCTCGCCCAGCGAGCGTTGCCCCTCGCCATCCTGGTGGTGGCGGTGGTGGCGGTGCCGGTGATGATCCTCTCGCCCACCGGCGTCCAGCGGCTCGAATCCCTGCGTCAGGAGCGGGAGCGGGCGGACGACGAGATCAGCCGGCTCAGCAAGGAGATCGAGCAGCTCCGGGCCGAGGTCAAACGCATCAAGCGCGATCCCTCGGCGGTCGAGCGGGTGGCTCGGGACGAGCTGGGTCTGGTGCGTCAGACCGAGGTCGTGTTCCAGTTCCGGCAATAGCAGCGTTGCTCGGCGCTCCGGGCCGGGCGAGGCTAGGGCACCCTTGACCGTCGAGCTCGCCCGTCGGCTCCTGGCTTCCCGATCCATCGTGGCTCGGGAGCTCGAGAGCGCTTTGCTCGAGTCCGTCCGGACTCGGACGGCGTTGGTTCGAGTGTTGATGTCTCGGGGCGCGCGCGTCGCCAAGGCCGTCGAGCGGGAGCTCACTCGCACGTTGGTTCCCTTCGTGGCGCGGCCGGAGGTCGATCGCAACTTGGTGCAGAAGCTACCGCCCGGGTTCGTCGAGCGCATGCTCGCAATCCCGCTGGGGCGGGATCGACGCACCGGGGTGGTGGATGTCGCCTGCGTGGATCCTTCGGATCGCCACCTCGGTCGTGAGCTCGCACATCAGCTCGAATCTCCCGTGCGGCTCTATCGCACGTCTTTGAGCGAGCTGTTGCTCGCTGTGGACCGCTGGCTCGACGAACGAGACGCCACCGTCCCGTCCACGGGACGGACGCCGGCGTTCGGAACCCGCGTGGCGCGGCACCGCTCGGTGCCGCCGGCGCGGCTGTCGCTGCCGCCGCCGGTGGAGCGGGTCGAACCACCGCCGGAAGAAGAGCCGGCTCCGGCGTCGTCGCCGATACCCCTCGTTCGACGACCGCCGGTGGCCGACCGAACGCGCCGCCGCACCAATCCGGGCGTGGGAACCAAGGACCGAGCCGAGCTGCCCTTCGAGCACGACGAGCAGGGCGAGCCGGTGATCGAGCTATTTCGCTCGAAGCCGCCCCCGGCGCCGGCGCCCTCGCAGCCAGTACGGATCGTGGGCGCCCCGGAGGCGACCTTCGAGCAGGCGCTGGAGGCGCTGTCCGCTGCGCCGGGCCCCGAGTCCGTCGCGGAGCTCTTGGCGGAGGGCGCGACCAGCGCGGCCAGTCTCGCCATCGTGCTGGCGGTGCGCCCCGCAGTGTACGAGGGACGTGCCGCCAGTCGTGGCGTGCCCCGCTCCGGAGCGATTCGTTCGTTGCGGGTCCCCGCCGGCCTCGCGTCGGCCTTCGATACCGCAGCCCATTCCGGGCGCTACCTCGGTGCACTGCCGGACGACGCGGTGCATGGCCCGGTGAGATCGCTCTTGGGCAGCGATGAGGTGTACCTGTGTCCTGTCGTCGTCAGCGGGCGCCCGGTGTTGCTCCTGGCCCTCTCCGGCATGCCCACGAGCTTCGAGGCCACGCGTCGCGCCGATGCGCTGGCCGCCGGGGCGGGGGAGCGGCTCGAGGCGATCTTGCGGTCCAAGAAGAAGAACCGCCGAAATAATTGACTAGTCTGGGGAAAAGGAGCTAGTCCGCCATCGACCCCAGGTCGGCCCGGTGGCGACGCGAAAGAGCTCGAAGAAACCCAGCAAGTCCGGCGGATCGCGATCGCGAAAGTCCGCAGGCGGAGGCTCGGGTCGCGGACGCGGTGACGACGCTTCGCTCGATCTATTCGAGCCGAAAGACGACGCGCAGCCGCTCCACGAGATCGCCCAGAGCAAGTACCTGAACTACGCGCTCAGCGTGATCACCAGCCGCGCCCTGCCCGACGTGCGGGACGGCCTCAAGCCGGTGCAGCGCCGCATCCTGTTCACGATGTGGCAGCAGCGGATCACCGCCGACGCCAAGCACCGCAAGTGCGCCAAGGTCGTCGGCGACGTGATGGGCAGCTATCACCCCCACGGCGACAGCGCGATCTACGACGCCCTCGTGCGGCTGGCGCAGCCCTTCAGCCTGAGGGTACCGCTGGTGGACGGCTCCGGGAACTTCGGCTCGCTGGACGGCGACCCCGCCGCCGCCATGCGCTACACCGAGTGCCGTCTGGCTGCCGTGTCCGGCGAAATGCTGGCGGAGCTCGGGCAGAACACCGTCTTTCACCGCCCCAACTACGACGGCACCAAGACCGAGCCGGTGGTGCTGCCGTCCAAGCTCCCCAATCTGCTCATCAATGGTGCCACGGGCATCGCCGTGGGCATGGCGACCAACATCCCGCCGCACAATCCCGAAGAGGTGTGCAGCGCAGCGATCCGCCTGCTCGACGCCTTGGTGGAGAAGAAGACGCTCAGCAACCGGGACCTGTGCCGCACCATCAAGGGCCCGGACTTCCCCACCGGCGGCCAGATCGTGTCCACCGCGGAAGAGATCAAGCAGATCTACGAGACGGGACAGGGCGCCATCAAGCTGCGAGGCACCTGGGAGAAGGGGCCCGGCAGTCGCGCCGCCAAGACCATCGTCATCACCAGCATTCCTTACACCGTCAACAAGGCGCAGCTGGTGGAGCGCATCGCCGAGGTCGTCACCTCGCGCAAGATGCCGCTGCTTTTGGACGTGCGCGACGTGTCCGCGGAGGACGTTCGCATCGAGCTGTCGCTGAAGAAGGACGCCGACGAGCAGAAGGTGCTCGCGTACCTGTTCCGGCAGACGCCCCTGCAGACGAATTTCAACGCGAACCTCACCTGCCTGGTGCCCACGGAGAACCCCGAGGTGGGCCGTCCGGAGCGCCTGGATCTGGCCAGTATCCTTTGGCATTTCCTGCACTTCCGGCTGGAGGTGGTCACCCGCCGGCTGCAGCACGAGCTCGATGCCCTCGAGCGGCGGATGCACATTCTCGACGGCTTCGCGACCGTCTTCGATGCCCTGGACCAGATCTTGAAGATCATCCGCGCATCCGAAGGCAAAGCGGACGCGGCCAAGAAGATCATGGCGAAGTTCAAGCTCGACGCCGAGCAGACCGACGCCATCTTGGAGCTCAAGCTGTACCGTCTGGCTCGCCTCGAGATCCTCGTGATCCAGAAGGAGCTAGCCGAGAAGAAGAAGCGCGCGCGGGAGATCAGGAAGCTCCTGAACGAAGCCGAGTCCTTGGGCCGCTGGGGTATCGTGCGGCAAGAGCTGCAAGAGGTGCTGGCCGCCTACGCCAAGAAGGACAAGCGCCGCACCATCATCGAAGAAGCGGGGGCCGAACCCGAGCTCACCGCGGAGGACTTGATCGTCGCGGAGGACAACCACGTCCTGCTGACGCGAGACGGCTGGGTCAAGCGCCAGAAGGAGATCAAGGATCCGAGCGCCACGCGCTTGCGAGAGGGCGACGCAGTGCTCGCCTGCGAGGCCGGCTCCACGCGGGCCACGATGGTGTTCTTCTCGAACTTCGGCACCGCCTACACCGCTCGCATCGCCGACATCATCGCGACCACCGGCTATGGCGAGCCCATTCAGCGCCTGTTCAAGCTGAAGGACGGCGAGACGATCGTCCGGGCCTTCTCCCTGGACCCCCGCATCGTCGGAGATTTGAGCGAAAAGCCCGGATATTTCCCGGAAACCTACGCGGTTGCGGCCACCAGTGACGGCTACGCCTTGTGCTTCGGCCTGTCACCCTTCCTGGAGCCGAGCACCCGGGCCGGGCGCCGCTTCGCGCGCCCCACCGGCGGCGCCGTGGTGGTGGGCGTGGAGCTCTTGGAAGGCGACGAAACGCTGATCGCCGCGTCTGCGGGTCGCCGAGCGCTGCTGTGCAGCGCGCAGGAGGTGAACTACCTCTCCGGTCCTGGCAAGGGCGTCGTGCTGGTCAAGCTGGCCAAGGACGACCGCCTGATCGGCTTCCGTGCGGCGAAGGGCGATCGCGCCGCCCTCACGGTGCGGACCAGCCTCGGCGGCGAGCAACGCATCAGCTCCGCGAAGTACGAGCTGTCCTCGCGCGGCGGCAAGGGGCGAGAGATCATCAAGCGGGGCGCGCTCATCGAGGTGGTGCCCGAGCCCGTGGCAGCGCCGGCACCGTTCGAGGAGAACCAATGACGAGCTACTCCGCCAAGGACATCACGGTCCTCGAAGGGCTGGACCCGGTTCGCAAACGGCCGGGCATGTACATCGGCGGCGTGGGCAGCGCCGGGCTGCACCACCTGGTTTGGGAGATTGTCGACAACTCCGTGGACGAGGCCATGAACGGCCACGCCAGCGAGGTGAGCGTCACGCTGCACAAGGACGGTCAGTCCGTCACCGTGAGCGACAACGGTCGCGGCATCCCGGTGGACATCCATCCCAAGCACAAAAAGCCAGCGATCGAGATCATCTACAGTACCCTGCACGCCGGCGGAAAATTCGAGCAAGGGCTGTACAAGACCGCGGGCGGCCTGCACGGCGTGGGCGCTTCGGTGGTCAATGCGCTGTCCGCCAAGCTGCTCGCCACGGTCAAGCGCGACGGCTCCGAGTGGTCGATGGAGTTTCGCTCCGGCAAGGTCGTCGGCAAGCTCAAGAAGCTTGGCAAGGCGCGCGGCAGCGGCACCACGGTGTTCTTCCGTCCGGATCCGGAGATCTTCCCAAAGACGGAGTTCTCCGCCGACGTGATCCGCGAGCGGTTGGAAGTCGCCAGCTACATCCACAAGGGGCTCAAGGTCAGCTTCACCGACGAGACCACCGGGGACAAGACCACCTTTCAACATCCGGAAGGGGTGGTGGACTACGTCAAGCGCATCGTGGAGGAGCGCAAGGCGCGACCGGTGCACGAAGCGCCGTTCTCCTTGTTCCGGGAGAACGGCATGCGCGTCGAGGTGGTGTTCTTGTGGACGGAGAGCACCGACGAGCACGTGCGGAGCTACGTGAACGGCATCCCCACTGGATCGGGGGGCACACACGAGAACGGGTTCCGCGCCGGCATGGTCAAGGCCGTTCGCAACTACATCGAGACCCACAACCTCTCTCCCCGCGGCGTGACGCTCACCGCGGAGGACATCCGCGAGGGCTTGGTCGGCGTGCTCAGCGTGTTCCTGGGAGAGCCGCAATTTCAGGGACAAACCAAGGATCGGCTCAACAATCCCGAAGCCCAGGCAGCGGTGGACGGCGCCGTGCGGCCGGTGCTCGAGCAGTGGCTCAATCAGAATCGCACCGCCGCCGAGCAGATCGTTCATCGCATCATTTTGGCGGCCCGCGCCCGCGAGGCGTCGCGCGCCGCGAGCGCTTCCATCACTCGCCGCAGCGCTACCAGCGGGCGCCTCACGCTGCCCGGGAAGCTCAGCGATTGCACCGTGACGGACCGCCGGGACACGGAGCTGTTCATCGTGGAAGGCGACTCCGCCGGTGGCTCCGCCAAGCAGGGCCGCGACCGCTCGCGGCAGGCCGTGCTCCCTCTGCGCGGCAAGGTGCTGAACACCGAGAACGTGACGCTGGCCAAGGTGCTCGAGAACAAGGAGCTCGCGGATCTGGTCACCGCGCTGGGTTGCGGCATCGGTCCGAGCTTCGAGCCCGACAAGCTCCGTTACGACCGCGTCGTGCTGCTCGCCGACGCGGACTCCGACGGCAATCACATCACCACGCTGCTCTTGACCTTCTTCTACCGCCATCTGCCGGAGCTCATCCGCCGCGGTAAGCTGTTCGTGGCGGTGCCGCCGCTCTATCGCATCGATGCCGGCAGCGACACCTTCTGGGCGTCGGACGACGCCGACCGCGATCGCATCTTGAAGAGCAAGGTGAAGGGCAACGCCAAGCCGGAAATCACGCGCTTCAAGGGTCTCGGGGAGATGATGCCCAAGGTGCTGTGGGAGACCACGCTCAACCCCGCCAGCCGCCGTCTGGTGAAGGTCGCCATCGCGGACGCGCTGGAAACCGATCGCATCGTGAGCGATCTGATGGGCCGCGACCCGTCCGCGCGCTTTCACTTCATCATGGATCGCGCGGACGAAGCCGACGAGCTCGACGTCTGAGCCATCGTCTGCCTTTGTTGGTCCGGCGCGAGCCCCGTCGCGTCACGCGCGCCGCATTCGATCGAGCACGGTGAGGATCTCGCGCACGGTGGGGTGATCCCCCGCGGTGCGGCTGATGTAGGCGTACTCCAGCGTTCCGTCCGGCCGCACCACGATGGCGCCGCCCTGCTGCCACGGGTCCCCCTGCACGCGCTGCTGCCGGTGCCCATTCCTGTACGCCCTGAGCGCGTTCGAAAACAGCTCGAAGCGCAGCGAGTTGACGACCCCGCCGCGCATGCCGAGAGCACGATACGTCGCGCGGCTTGGGTCCGTGAACACCTTGCCGTGCATGTTCGTTCGCTCGGCGAAGCCCTGGGCGTGCTCTGGCCGGCCGTTGCCCACGATCACCAGACGCGCGCCCCGCTCCTCGATCTCACTCTCCCGCTCGCGGAGCTCCGTGACCTGTTCGTGGCAGAACAAGCAGCCGAAGTGACGCACGAAGCCGAGCACCGCGGGGCGCTCGCGCCACAAGCTGGCCATCACCACGGGCTTGCCGTTGGGGTCGAGCACTTCGTAGTCGCCGATGGGAGCCTTGGCCATGGCACGAGCGTAGAGCAGCGACCGGTTCGACTCCAGTCGGTCTTCCGCGGCTTTGGAGCGCATCGCCGCGTTGCGCTTCCTCCTCGCTGCGCCCCGGAGCCCAGGCGACGTCCGACGAGAAGTGAGCACTTGGTGACGCGAGGTGGGTGGCGAAACTGGACGGGATCGCGCCGGACCGACAAAAAAGAAGTGGCGGGCTTTGCGCCTCGCAGAGGTCGTCGTAGTCGGTGCGGCCTCATGGCTCGCATTGCCGAACGTTTCGCTCGTGGGGAAAAGACACTCTTGGGAGTCGTGCATTTGTTGGCGCTGCGCGGAAGCCCGCGGTCCGGAAGGCCCGAGCAGGTGCTGTCGGCGGCCCTGTTCGACGCCGAGGCCCTCGTGGCGGGCGGCCTGGACGGCTTCGTCGTGGAGAATTTCGGTGACGCACCGTTCTTCGGCGACCAGGTGCCGCCCAGCACCATTGCGGAGATGACGGCGCTGGTGGAGCGGCTCCGCGGCGCGGTGGGGGCGGACGTGATCGTCGGAGTGAACGTGCTGCGCAACGATGCGCGCGCGGCCTTGGCGATCGCAGCGGCCACGGGGGCGGACTTCATTCGAGTGAACGTGCACAGCGGCGTGATGCACACGGACCAGGGCACGCTCGCGGGACGGGCGGCGGAGACGATGCGAGAACGGCGGCAGCTGGGCGCGGACGTGGACGTGGTGGCCGACGTGGGCGTGAAGCACGCGCTGCCGCCGTCGGGGTTCGAGCTGCGGCAGGCGGCCAAGGACACCGCCTACCGCGGGCTGGCGGACGCGCTGATCGTGACCGGCACGGGAACCGGCAGCGCCGCGGACGAGCGCGATCTCCGGGCCGTGAAGGCGGCGGTGCCGGACCGACCTCTGCTCGTGGGCAGCGGCGTGACGGCGGACAGCGCGGGGGCGGCGGGCGCGCTGTCCGACGGCGTGATCGTCGGCACCTGGGTCAAGCGGGGCGGCAACGTGTCTGCCCCGGTGGACGCCGAGCGCGTGAAGCGTCTGGTGGCGGCGGCCCGCGGTGGCGTCAAAACCGCTGGCTGACGGGCATCCGGCCCAATTTCTCCGCGGCGGTGCTAAGCAAACGGGAGCCATGACCGCCGACAAATCCCCCGCCGACGTCGCCCAGTGGACCGAGATCGCCAAGAAGGAGCTCAAGGGCAAGAGCCCGGCCGACATCACTTGGCACACGCCGGAGGGGATCGACGTCAAGCCGCTCTATACCCGCGCGGACGTCGCGGATCTCGACTTCACGGACACGGTGAGCGGAGCGTTTCCCTTCCTGCGCGGTCCGAAGGCCACCATGTACGCCGGGCGGCCCTGGACGATCCGGCAATACGCGGGCTTTTCCACCGCGGAAGAGTCGAACGCGTTCTACCGCAAGGCGCTCGAAATGGGTCAGAAGGGCCTGAGCGTGGCTTTCGACTTGGCGACCCATCGCGGCTACGACAGCGATCACCCGCGCGTGGTCGGTGACGTGGGCAAGGCCGGCGTGGCCATCGACAGCGTGGAGGACATGAAGATCCTGTTCGACGGGATCCCGCTCGGAGAGATGAGCGTGTCGATGACGATGAACGGCGCCGTGTTGCCGGTGATGGCGATGTTCATCGTGGCTGGAGAGGAACAGGGGATCGAGCAGAAGGCGCTGACGGGCACCATTCAGAACGACATCCTCAAAGAGTTCATGGTGCGCAACACGTACATCTATCCGCCGGCGCCCTCCATGCGCATCGTGTCGGACATCATCGAGCACACCAGTCGGCACATGCCGCGCTTCAACTCGATTTCGATCTCCGGCTACCACATGCAAGAGGCCGGAGCGACCTGCGACCTGGAGCTCGCGTTCACCATTGCGGATGGCCTCGAGTACGTGCGCGCGGCGCTCGGCAAGGGCCTCGCCATCGACGACTTTGCTCCACGGCTGTCGTTCTTCTTCGCCATAGGCATGAACTTCTTCATGGAGGTCGCGAAGCTTCGGGCGGCGCGCCTGTTGTGGGCCACGCTGCTGAAGAAGCATTTCTCGCCGACCAAGGCCGAATCCATGATGCTCCGAACCCATTGCCAGACGAGTGGCGTGTCGCTCACGGAGCAGGATCCCTACAACAACGTGGTGCGCACGGCGGTCGAGGCGATGGCCGCGACGCTAGGCGGAACCCAGAGCCTGCACACCAACTCCTTCGACGAAGCCATCGCCCTGCCCAGCGACTTCGCGGCGCGCATCGCTCGCAACACCCAGCTCATTCTGTCCAACGAGACCGGCATCACTCGCGTGGTGGATCCCTTCGGCGGCTCTTACTTCATGGAGTCCCTGACCCACGCTCTGGCGCAGAAGGCCCTCGGCGTGATCGACGAGGTGGAGGAAATGGGCGGCATGACGCGAGCGGTGGAGGCCGGAATGCCCAAGCTTCGCATCGAGGAAGCGGCGGCGCGGCGGCAAGCACGTGTCGACCGCGGGCTGGACGTGGTGGTGGGCGTTAACAAGTTCCAGCTCGAGAGCGAAGAAGCCGTGGACGTGCGCTACGTGGACAACACCGCGGTGCTGAGCGCGCAGATCGCGAGGCTCACCGAGCTGAAAGCCCGGCGGGACGCGACCAAGGTGGAACAGGCACTGGCGGCGCTCACCCGCTCGGCGGAGAGCGGGCAGGGCAACCTGCTCGAGCTCAGCGTGGCGGCGGCGCGGGCACGGGCCACGGTGGGGGAGATCTCCCTGGCGCTCGAGAAAGTGTTCGGGCGGCATCAGGCGGAGGCGCGTACCATCAGCGGCGTGTTCGGCGGCTACTACGCAGAGGACCCGGAGTGGGCCGCGCTGCGAGAGCGCATCGAGAGCTTCGCCCGAAAGCATGGACGGCGGCCGCGCATCTTGGTGGCCAAGATGGGACAGGACGGACACGACCGCGGCGCCAAGGTGATTGCCACGGCTTTTGCGGACGCGGGCTTCGACGTGGACGTCGGGCCGTTGTTCCAGACGCCGGAGGAGGCCGCGCGAGAGGCGATCGAGAACGACGTTCACGCCATTGGCGTGTCGTCTCAGGCGGCGGGGCACACCACGTTGGTGCCGGCGCTGATCGCCGAGCTCGCGAAACAAGGCGCCAAGGACATCGCCGTGGTGTGCGGTGGGGTGATCCCCCCGGGCGACTACGCGGGCCTCGAGAAGGCTGGGGTCTCGGCCATTTTCGGGCCTGGAACGCTGATCGTGCGCGCTGCGGCCAAGGTGCTGGACGTGATCGGCGGATGAGCGATCTCGACGCTCGCGCTCGCAGCGTAGTGGCCGGAGACCGCCGCGCCCTGGCCAAGGCCATCACCCTGGTGGAGAGCGCTCGGCGCGATCATCAGGAGCAGGCTCAGCGTCTGCTGGAGCTTTTGTTGCCGCACACCGGGGCGGCGGCGCGGGTGGGCATCAGCGGCGTGCCGGGGGTTGGCAAGAGCACGTTCATCGAAGCGTTGGGGCTGTACCTGCTGTCGGCGGGCCACCGCGTCGCGGTGCTGGCGGTCGATCCTTCGAGTGGGATCTCCGGGGGGAGCATCTTGGGGGACAAGACTCGGATGCCGCGACTGGCGTCCGCGGACGGCGCGTTCATTCGACCGAGCCCCGCGGGCGGCTCCCTGGGCGGCGTGGCGCGGCGCACGCGGGAGGTCATGCTCGTGTGCGAGGCGGCGGGCTTCGACGTGGTCCTGGTGGAGACCGTGGGCGTGGGGCAGAGCGAGCACGCGGTGGCCAGCATGGTGGACAGCTTCCTGATGCTGGCGCTCGCCGGGGCCGGGGACGAGCTGCAGGGGATCAAGCGCGGGATCCTGGAGCTCGTGGACGTGGTGTGCGTGAACAAGGCCGATGGCGACAACCGCGAGCGAGCTCGGCGCGCGGCGGCCGAGCTTCGGAGCGCCTTGCGGCTGTTGCGCGGGGGCGCTCGTTGGTCCCCCCCGGTGCTGACGGCCAGTGCGCTCGCGGGGGAGGGGATCGCGGAGGTGTGGCAGGCGCTGGAAGAGCACCGCGAGCAGCTCCCGCTCCATGAAAAGCGCGCACAGCAGCGCCGCGCTTGGCTTTCGAGCCTGGTGCACGACGGGCTCGAGGCCGAGTTCTTCGCGCGCGACGACGTGCAGGCCCTGCGAGCGGAGATCGAGGATCTGGTGCAGCGTCAGGCCATCACGCCGACGGAGGGCGCTCGGCGCCTGCTCGCGCTCGTCAGCACTGACGCGTCATAGGCGTCCGCACGAGCTCGCTCTTCTCGTCGGGCAAGCTGAGCGCCAGACGGAAGCCGATGTACGCGACACGCCAGCGAATGGCTTGGCTGTAGCGCATGCCCGGCCCGGGTCGCGCGCTCGACCAGGTGCCACCGCGCCAGATCATCTGCGTGTCCTCCGTGCCGTCTGCGTCCGGATCCGGAGTGGGGGAGCCATCCGCAGTGGACTCGGTCCAGTCGCCCACGCCGCCGCCCAGATCGCGCACGCCGAAGGGTGACTCGTCCAGTGCGAAGGCACCGACGGGCTCGCGTTGCGCCGGCTCTTCCCGGGAGTCCCGGGTCTTGGCGAAGGCGGGATCGAAGGAGACGGCCATGGGATACGGTCGCCCATCCGCGCCGCGCATGGCTTTCTCCCACTCGAGATCCCTGGGTAGCCGCAGCTCGAAGCCCGTCACCCGGCTCTTCCAGCGGGCGTAGGCAACGGCGTCGAACCAGCGGATGCCGGTGACCGGCAAATCGAGATGGTGTTCTGGCGGCACGCGCCGTCCGCCGGCGCCTTCGAGGACGTGCTCGGCGAGCCTCCAACCCTCTAAGCCACGGAGCACTTCGGGCTCTCCGCGTTCGCTGGGGGTGCGCCGGGCGCGCTCGGCCTGGTCCTCGATGGAATCGAGGAACTGAACGTACTCCGCGATGGTGACCGGGAAGCGCCCGATGGCGAAGCCCGGGAGCTCCTGCTCGGCGAGCCGCCCCGCGCGATCGGCTGCCAGAAACGGGCCTCCAGGGATCACCACGAAGCCGTCCGGTATCGCGGGCGCGTCGGCCAGCACCAGCTCGTGGCGCACGGCGCGTTTCACCAACAACGGGTAGCGCACGCCAGTTTCGGCCACGACGACGTAGGAGCCGGCTTCCAGCAACGTCGGTTCGGGCCCGACGTCGATTGGCGCCTCGGTCGCGAGCAGTGGACCGCGTGGCTCGTAGCGGGCGACGCGAACGCGACCCGAGGCCCGCACGCAGAGCTCACCCCGGTTCGCGAGCTCGAGAACGAGGGCGCCGTCGTCGTAGCTCCGCGCCAGATCGAGGAGCTGCGCCATCTGCTCTTCGTCGCCATCGACCTCTGCGACGCGGAACTGCCGGAAGTAGAGATCCGCGAGGGCTTGCCGCGCGGGCGCGTAGTCGCCAACGTGACTCAGGGCGCGGGTCAGCTCGGTTTCGGCCCGGGCCAGGGCGCGGGCCGCGTTGGACGATAGCGAGCGAGCGCGCGCCGCACGGCTCCAGGCGCCGGCCTTCTCCTCCGCCCCCTTCCACGGGGGCAGCTCCGCCAGCTCCTCGTCCGCGGCTTGCCGCTCTTGTCTCGCTTCGCGATCCAGCGCTTCGAAGTCGGCCAGCGCGGACAGTGCGCGCTCGGTGCAGCTCGCGGCCTCGCGTTCGCTCTCCTGTCGCGCCCGCTCTCCGTCCAGGAACTCGTCCACCGCCGCGGCGATGACGCGCGCACGGCCGGGGCGATAGCGAGCTTCCGGCGACAGGCAGGCGAGCACCAGTGCATCGAAGGCCGTGGGCGCGCCTGCGCCCCGCCGGCTGGGAGGAACTTCCACGTTCTGCCGTCGTCGCGCGAACACCGAGCGCACGTCCTTGCCCGGAAATGGCCGGCTGCCTGCCAAGATCTCGTACAGCATGACACCCAAGGAAAAGACGTCGGCGCGACCGTCGACGTCGTTGCCCAGCGCCTGCTCCGGAGCCATGTAGCAGGGCGTGCCGGCCACTCGCGGGGCTTCCGCGCTGCGGCTCACGCTGCTGCCCTCCAGCACCGTCGCGATACCCCAATCCACGACGTACACCTCGCCGAACTCTCCCAGCACCACGTTCTCGGGCTTCAGGTCGCGATGCACCACGCCGCGGTTGTGGGCGTAGTCCACGGCCAGACAAACCTGGCGGAAGATGGCCAGCGTCTGCGCCAGGGGCAGGCGCGCGTCGCTCGCTTCGAGGGCGTCGCGCAGCGTGCGGCCGTGGACCACGCGCATGGTGTAGTAGGGTCGGCCGTCTCCGTCGGCGTCCAAGTCGTAGAGCGGCACGATGGCAGGGTGCTCGAGCTGCGCGCAGATCTGCGCTTCGGCGATGAGCAAGGCCGCGCGGTGGTCGTCGGCGTCCAAGAGCAGCGCCTTCTTGGCGACGCTGCGGCCCAAGACGCAGTCGAACACCTCGTCGACTTGGCCCATGCCGCCCTCGCCGAGCACGCCAACGCGCCGGTAGCGACGCTTTGGGGTCGAGGGTGTCGATTCGGCGTCGTCGCTGCGTTCGCGGATGCCGCTGACCGTGGGCACCGAGTCGCGCACGTCGATGGTGGGCGCGTCGCGCACGCGCAGCGTGTGCGCGACCTCCGCGGGGGAGTATGCCCGCTTCGGATCCTTGCCCTCTCCCATCGATGCGATGTTAGATCCGAGAGCAAACGGGTGGGCAGAAAGAGGGTGTGGCCGGGTATTGGATCCCGACGTCTCGGACTGCCTGCGCGGAAAAGGAGAAGGAAATGCCGGACGAACGTGACATCTTGGACGAGCGAGACGACGACGCCAGGGACGATGCGGGCCTCTCCAGGCGGCTTCAACGAGTGCTGGTCATCCAGCAGAAGGTCACCCGCCGGCTCAACGCCATCGCTTCCGTGTGGAATGCCCCGGGACCCCCGGATGCTCCTCGGCTGCTGGCGGACCTCATCAGCGAAGCGCAGGCCGCCATCGCGGTAGCGGAGGACCTGCAGCGGCAGACCCGTTCGTGATCGTTTCCGTCGGGATCCGCTTCGGCGGATCCCGACGGCTCATGTGCGTTCGAAGGCTTCGATCACGTCGGGCGGTGCCTGCACCAGCTCGATGAGGACGCCTTCCCCGCCGATGGGGCTCTGCTCGTTGCCCTTCGGATGAATGAAGCACACCTCGTGACCGGCGGCCCCGGCTCGGATGCCGCCGGGGGTGAAGCGAACGCCCTGCTCTTCGAGCCACGCGACGGCGGCCCTGAGGTCGTCGACCCAGAGTCCGACGTGGTTCAGGGGCGGCTCGTGCACGCGCGGCTTCTTGCTGGCATCGATCGGTTGCATCAGGTCGACTTCCACGCGAAACGCGCCGCGTCCCGCTACCGTGATGTCCTCGTCCACGTTCTCTTTTTCGCTCTGGTAGCTGCCCGTTGGGGTGAGCCCGAGGGTATCCACCCACAGCTTCCGCAAGCGCTGCTTATCGCTGCTTCCCACGGCAATTTGCTGCAGGCCCAGCACACGAAACGGTCTCTGTCCCATCTGTCCTCAGGGCGCGCGAACCTGCACGCCGAGCTCGGCCTCCAGGTTCGAATGGATCGAACGCAGGATGCCCGTGGTGATTCCCGCGTGGGCGTAGATGCCCAGCGCCTTGGCGACGTCGAACTGGGGTCCGGCCGCTAGGTGAAAGACGACGTCCTTCTTGTACTCGGGATCGTTCGTTTGCCAGAGCGGATTGCCGGAGCCTCCTTCGAGCTCGGCGCCGATGGCCGGCTCGATGAACACTTTGAACGCGCTGTCGCTCATGGTGTACACGCGCGTTCCGGCACCCACGATGATCACCTGGTTGGTATTGGTCTCCGACTCCTTCGCCAGACCGAAGCGTCCCCAGAGGTAGGGCTCCAAGCTCCCCAGCGGCGCGAAGGAAAGCGCCGTGTCCAAGGCGAACGGTGCGGCGTGGCCGCAGAACTTCTGCTGGTCGTTCGGCGCCTTCGCGAGATCCGGTTCGCTACAGTACGGCGACTGATCGTATCGAAAGATCATTCGGTAGCCGCCCACCACCCCGACCCTCAGCCCGAACTGACCGCCGTGGCCGAAGGAACGATCCTCGGGTCCGGGCTCGTCGCTCTTGTGGGCGGGCTCGGCTCGGGCCCAGCCGGTGGACAGCATCAGGGCGGCGGCGATGATCCAGGCACGCATGGCGTGGACCAGGATAGAACACCCCCGCCGGTCGCGTCAGCTCTTCGCCTTGCCGGGTGCCGCCGGGGATTTGGCGGTGCCCTGGGCGGTCCACTGCCGTTCGGCGTCCACGGCCTGCCAAGCGAGAGGCACGCTGGTCTTGCCGGCGGAAGCGGTGAACGGCTCCTTGCCGTCCCACTTCTCCGCCGCCGGCAGCTCCAGAGTCTTCTCGCCCCCCAGCTTGGTCAGGCTCTCGGCGTCCGTGGTGGCAGCCAAAATGCCGAGCCCCGCGAACAGCGGCACCAGGCCGCTCGGGATGTATTCAGCGATCACCGCACGCAGGTTCTCACCCAGGGAGGCGGCGTGACGCGCGGCCCAGCGCACTGAGTCGAGCGTGGGCAGTACCATGGCGCTGGGCTCCGAGGGCGTCGTGCGGGCGTCGACGACCGCAAGCTTGGCGGACTTCTTCCAGCCCTCGGGCTTGGGCTGCTTGGCTGGCGGCGCCTTGGTGCCTTCCAGCTCCCCCTTGGCCTTGCCCTTCCCCTTACGCAGGATGAGCACGTCGTCCGTGGGCAGGGTGCGGGGCACGGTGATGCGTACGGGGCGCTTGAATGAGCGCGGGTCCCCGAGCTGACCGGAGGCGACGGCGTAGGCGATCGTTTCGGCGGAGGCGACGACGAAGCGTCGGTCGCTCGGCGAGCCGGGCTCGGGATCGAAGGTGCGGAGCGACAGCCCGCCGGCCGTGGGGGGGTACAGCTCACCGGTCACCAACCGATGGTCGGGTTCGATCAGCCGCGCGCCCGTCGCTATCAAGTCCACCAGGGCGCCGGAGTTCGCCAGCACCTCGAGGGCCTGGCGCGAAGGCGGTGCGAGCAAGAAGTCCAGCCGAGGCGGCACCCGTTTGCTCTTGAGCAGCGCGGCGGCGGCCAGCAAGTCCCGGAGGGACGCGCCGGAGTCCCCGCCGAGCACGACCTGATAGACGGGCTTGCCCGCGAGCTCGCGGACCTGACGCACCTCGCCGTCCTCGTCCATGACCAGGGGATCCACCGCGGACAGATCCACGCTGATGACGTCGTCGCAGGGAGCGCCGGCGTCCGGCAGCAAGCTGCGGTGTGCCTTCGAGCGCCGCTGATCCCGCAGGTAGACCTCGGTCTTTTCGTCGCTGACGAAGACGGCCGCAGCGGCGCCCAGCTGCGGCGCCAGGGCGCACAGCACGGCGCGGTCGGGAACCGAGAGCAATCGCGCGCTGGGCCCTGCGAACTCGATGACAACCGGCGCTTGGTGCTCGCGGTCCACCTTCTGGATGATGTCGCCGAGGCCTCGCCGAATCAGCTCCAACGCTACGTCGCGCACGCAGACGAAAGGTCGAACACGTCCCGAGAGGAGCACCTGGACGCTGCGCGCGGGTCGCACCCATAGGGTACCGTGCAAGAGCGCGTCCGCGAGCTGCGACGGCGATGCCAGCAGAGTGAGCATGCCGGAGCCGCCCACCGAGGCGAGGCGGGGCTCGTCCGTGACGGCCAAGCGCGCCGGGCTCGCGAAGCGTTCCAGATGGACCGCGGCGGGAAAGCCGATGCCCGGCCGTGCGATGAGCACGTTGTTCTGCAACACGGCTCTCGACACGCGTTCGGGAGCGCTGAGGCCGGGTTCGGCACCGTCAGAGGTGACACAACGCGTGTCGTAGGCGACCGCCACCTCCACGGCGGACTTCTTCAGTCCATGGTCCAGCGCCTCCGCCAGTACACGGTTGGGTTCCCTCGCAAGGATCACCTGATCGACCTTCACCCGAACGAGCTCGCCTTTGAGCTCCGGATCGTCGGCACGACCAGCAAGAACCTTTTGTGTCATTGTGCGGGGCGGGTCCCCCGCTCGCGCACGCATCGGGCTTTCGCTGCCTACCTGAAGCGGTTGTGAAAGAAACTCCCGAGACCGCGCGCCCCGGGAGGAACGCGAAGGTAGCCGCTCGGCATCCGGAGGGTCAAGGACGTCAGAGGGCAGATCTCCTTGGAGCAAATCCCCCAACCGGCTCCAGGGCGCAACCCCAAGAGGAAGAAAAACCCGGCCAGGCGACCTCTTGGCCGGTGTTTCGTTCGTAACTTGCCGTTATGTATGGAAGTTTCGGTCTGCTCGGAATCCCTGCGGCGACCCCCGCGGTGCAGCCGACGCCGCAGAAACGTTCACCCGCCGGACCAAAGCAGATACGCTACCGCATCATGTTCAAGGAGGCGCTCCAGGGCGTAGTCGAGGGTACGGATGGCGGCGTCGCCGGCCTGCTGATGGATTTCGAGGGCATCCCCCTGGAGAGCTTTTCGCGCGAAGAATCCGTGTTCGACATCGAGGCCGTGGGTGCCGAGGTCAGCGTGGTGGTCAAGGCGATCCAACGCGCGACGGAAATGTTGGAAGCGGGCGACACGAAAGAGGTCGCGTTCAAGAGCGCGAAGATGATCACGTTGATTCGCGTGATCAACGAGAATTACTTCATCGCGCTCACGCTCTCGCCCGAAGGTAACCTCGGCAAAGGGCGTTTCATGCTCCGAGTCGCGGCACCGCGGCTCGCCGAAGAGCTCGGCTGAGACCCGAACCGTGGCGCGAGCTCGACCGCGACGCGGTGCAGCCGCCACTGCGCCTAGAAGCCGCTCTCCGCGTGCCGCGGGGTCGCGTCGGCGGCCCGCCGTCGTGGCGCTGACGCGCGTCTTGGTGCTGAGTGGTCCCAACCTCGACCGGCTCGGGCGGCGAGAGCCGGAGATCTACGGGACCACCACGCTGGCGGAGATCCATGACAAGCTCGCGACGCTCGCTAAGGAGGTCGAAGCCGAAGTGGTGTGCCGCCAGAGCAACCACGAGGGGCTCCTGATCGACTGGATCAACGCCGCCGCAGACGAGGGTTTTGGGGGGCTGCTGCTGAACCCGGGCGCGCTGACGCACACTTCGTACGCGCTGTACGACTCGATTCGCGGAGCCGGGCTGCCGGTGGTGGAGGTCCACGTCTCGAACCCCGACGCACGGGAGCCGTTCCGACGGCGATCGCGCGTGGCGCCCGCGTGTCTCGGACGAGTGGCTGGTTTCGGGGCCGAGTCCTATCTGCTCGCGCTGCGCGCACTTCTGGGCGCCATCGCCGCTGCGAAAAAAGGGTGATCTGCGAAGGCGATTTCGCGTTGTGGCCCGTCATCGCGCTCTGTTAGCTTGGCGCCCCTCGTCGGGGGTGGACGGATGGCCGCGATGGAAATCTCGCTCAAGCAGCTCAAGAGCCTGCTCAACACTCTGGAAGACGGAAACGTCTCGGAGTTCGAATACCAAGACGACAAGTTCCGGCTGAAGCTCACGCTCGGCGCTGGGGCTCCTACCGTGATCGCGGCTCCGGCTGCGGCCGCGCCGGCGCGGGCCGTGGCCGCGGCGGCGCCTGCGGCCTCGGCACAGGACGCGGAGGAGGCGGATCCCAGCGTGGTGTTCGTCAGCTCGCCCTTCGTGGGGACTTTCTATCGTGCTCCCTCGCCGGAAGCGGACGCGTTCGTCGAGGTCGGCGGCCAGGTGCGCAAGGGACAGACCCTGTGCATCGTGGAAGCCATGAAGCTGATGAACGAGATCGAGGCCGAGTACCCGGGGACCATCTTGGAGGTCTTGGTGGAGAACGGCGAGAGCGTGGAGTTCGGTCAGAAGCTCTTCAAGATGAAGAAGAGCTGAGCCCGGGCGGCAATGTTCGAGAAGATCCTCATCGCCAACCGTGGCGAGATCGCGATGCGCATCATTCGCGCGTGTCGCGAGCTCGGCATCAAGACGGTGGCCGTGCACTCCGAGGCGGACACGGGAGCGCTGCACGTGCGCTTCGCGGACGAGGCCATCTGCATCGGACCCGCCGCCGCGGCCAAGAGCTATCTCAACGTGCCGGCCATCATCAGCGCCGCGGAGATCACCGCGGCGGACGCCGTACACCCCGGCTACGGCTTCCTGAGCGAGAACTCGCACTTCGCCCAGGTGGTGGAGCGCTGTGGGCTGGCCTTCATCGGTCCCCGCTCCGACGCCATGCAGAAGTGGGGCGACAAGATCAGCGCGCGGGAAATGGCCCGCAAATTCGGCCTGCCCCTGTTGCCCGGCAGCGAAGCCCTCGAGAGCGTGGCGCACGCCGAGGCAGAGGCGACCCGGGTGGGTTTTCCGGTCATGATCAAGGCCCGCGGCGGCGGCGGCGGGCGGGGCATGCGCATCGTGCGCAACGCCGGGGAAATCCGTCGCGCCTTCGAGTCGGCGACGGCCGAAGCGATGGCCAGCTTCAAGAACCCGGAGCTGTACCTGGAGCGGTTCGTGGAGCGGCCGCGGCACGTGGAGTTCCAGGCTCTGGCCGACGAGCACGGTCAGGTGTGGACCCTGGGAGAGCGGGAGTGCTCGCTGCAGCGGCGCCACCAGAAGATCATCGAAGAGGCTCCCTGCCTCGTGATGACGGAAGAACGCCGGGCGGAGCTCGGGGCTCGCATCAGAAAGGCCATCACCGAGAGCGGCTACACCTCTCTCGGAACGCTCGAGTTCCTGATGGACGAGGACGGTTCGCTCTACTTCATGGAGATGAACACGCGGGTCCAGGTCGAGCATCCCGTCACGGAGATGGTCACCGGCGTGGATCTGGTCGTGGAGCAGATCCGCGCTGCGGCAGGGGAGAAGCTCGACTTGCCCGACACGCGCCCTTGGAAGTTCCGCGGGCACGCCATCGAGTGCCGCATCATGGCCGAGGATCCCGTTCGTTTCGCGCCTTGGCCGGGCCTCATCACCGAGTATCACCCGCCGGGCGGCGCGGGTGTGCGGGTGGATTCCGGCGTGTTCGGTGGCTGGAACGTGCCCGCCCACTACGACTCCCTGCTCGCGAAGGTGATCGCCCACGGGCCCAGCCGGGAGGTTGCCCTGCAGCGCATGGAGTGTGCGCTCGACGAGTTCATCATCGGGGGCATTCGGACCAACATCGACTTCCACAAGCGCCTGCTGCAGGACTCCGAGGTCCGCGCTGCGAGGATGACCACCCGCACGGTGGAGCGGGTGATGGACGAGATGCGCGCCGAGCTCGGCGCTTCGGGTTGACGCGGCGAGAAGAAGCGGAAACCGTTCCCTCGTGAGCGTCGCCGAGCGGGTACTTTCAGGGGATGTGCGGGCCGTGGCCCGCGCCTGCCGCGCCGTGGACGATCGACTGGAGGGCTATCGGGACGTGCTCAAGGCGCTGTTCCCTCACACCGGGCGCGCCTGGGTCATCGGCATCACAGGCACTCCCGGCGCCGGCAAGAGCACCCTCACCGACCGCTTGATTCAACGCTTCCGCGCCGAGCAGCGCCGCGTGGGAGTAGTGGCGGTGGATCCCACGAGCCCATTTTCCGGCGGCGCCATTCTCGGGGATCGCATCCGGATGCAGCGCCACTTCGAGGACCCCGAGGTCTTCATTCGCTCGCTGGCCACCCGCGGGGCCCTGGGCGGCCTGAGCCGGTCCGCTTTCGACGTGGTCCGCGTGCTCGACGCCTGGGGCGCAGACGTGGTGCTGGTCGAGACCGTGGGGGTGGGTCAGGACGAGCTGGAGGTCACGCGCTCGGCCCACACCACGCTGGTGGTCATGGCGCCGGGCTTGGGGGACGACATCCAGGCCATCAAGGCGGGCATCTTGGAATGCGCCGACGTGTTCGCCGTGAACAAGGCGGACCGCGACGGCGCCGACGCCACGCTCCGGGATCTGGAAGTGATGTTGGCTCTGGGCTCCGACATCTTCTCGGCGGCGGCGCAGAAGTCCCGCTCCCACAGCGCCGCCACCGTCAATCCGCGAAAGGTGCAGGGGAGCACCGGCGAGCGCTGGGTCCCGCCCATCGTGCGGACCGTCGCGACCAAGAATCAGGGAACCGACGAGCTCGGGCAGCGCCTCTCGGAGCACCGCGCCTGGCTCAGCGACACCGACGCCGGCAAGGCGCGCCACGCGGAGCGTGCTCGCCTGGCGCTGCTGGCATTTTTGCGGGACACGCTCACGGAAGCTGCACTCGCGTCGCTCGGCACTCTGGTGGACGAGATCGCAGCTCGCGTGGAAGCACGCGAGCTGGATCCCTACACCGCTTGCGACCGTTTGATCGACCGCTTCAAGGCTCGCTGACGCTCACAGCTGAGCGAGCATCTTCTCGGCGCTGCTGACCTCGAACGCCTTCGGTGCTTCCACGTTGAGCTGCTTCACGACGCCGTCGTCCACCAGCATGCTGAAGCGCTGCATGCGGAGGCCCAGGCCACCGGCCGTGAGGTCCAGCTCCAGCCCGAGCTTCTTGGTGAGCTCCGCGCTGCCGTCCCCCAACATGCGGACCTTGCCGATGGCGCCCTGATCGCGGCCCCACGCCGCCATCACGAAGCCGTCGTTGACGGCCACGCACCACACCTCGTCCACGCCCTTGGCCTTCAGGGCGTCCAGGTTCTTCACGTAGCCCGGCACGTGCTGCGCGGAGCAGGTCGGCGTGTAGGCTCCGGGCACGCCGAAGATCACGATCTTCTTTCCCTTGGTGGCCTCCGCCACGGACACGTTCTTGGGCGCCAGCGGGCAGGCTTCGCCGAACTCGGTGGTCTCGCTGAGGTTTGCGTCGGGGATGCGGTCACCAATCTTGATCGTCATGCTTTCTCCTGTTCCGTCTTCTTTTGTTGGTTCGTCGCGGAAAAGCCGCGCGGGTCACGCCTTTTTTGCGGCGCGCTTCTTCACGGTACGTTTCTTCGTCGGAGCTTTCGCGGCGCGCGGGCGCGGCGCTTTACGCCCCACATTTTCCGCCGAGAAGGCGCTGGGGCACACGTCGCTCACGGAGCACGCGGCACACGCCGGCGCGCGCGCAGTGCACACCCTCCGTCCGTGGAAGATGAGCGTGTGAGACAGCGGATCCCACTGCTCCCGGGGGAACAGCTTCATCAGATCCTGCTCGATCTTGTCGGGGGTGTCGTTCTTGGACCAACCCAGCCGCTGAGAGATGCGTTGGACGTGCGTGTCGACCACCACGCCCTCTGGCGCGCCGAAGGCCACCCCCAACACCACGTTCGCCGTCTTGCGGCCGACCCCGGGTAGAGCCACCAAGGCGTCTAGCTCTTTGGGTACCGCCCCGCCGTGCTCCTCCACGAGCTTCTTGGCGAGCCCGACCACGTTCTTGGACTTCTGCCGGAACATGCCGATGCGGTTGATGGTGCCTTCCACGGCCTCCGGCTTCGCCTTTGCGAGTCGCTCCGCCGTGGGCCACTTGGCGAACAGCTTGGGAGTGACCTGGTTGACCGCCACGTCGGTCGTCTGTGCGCTGAGGACGGTGGCGACCAGAAGCTGGAAGGGGGAGCTATGGTCGAGCTCACAGTGGGCGTCCGGGTGCGCCTGGATCAGGCGCGCGAAGGTCTCGGGCGCTCGCCGCTGAGCTTGGGATTTCGCCATCTCAGGCGTCGCCCTGGTCGCCGTCTTCCGGCTCGGGCGCCCCCTCAGAGTCGCCCGCTTCGGCCGCGCCTTCGCCCTCGGCCGCGCCTTCGCCCTCGGCCGCGCCTTCGCCCTCGGGCGCGCCTTCGCCTTCGGCCGCGCCTTCGCCGCTATCGTCGTCGATCTCGTCGTCGTTGCTCTCGCCGACGGGTTCCACGGCGACCACGCGCTCGTCCTCGACCACGGTCATGACCTTCACGCCCTGAGCGTTGCGGCCCGTCTCCCGGATCTCGGCGACCGGACAGCGGATGGTCTGGCCTCGGTCGGTGATGAGCATCACTTCGTCTTCGGCCTTCACCAGCGCCAGCCCCACCACCGGGCCGTTTCGGTCGCTGGCGTCGATCAGGATGATGCCCTTGCCACCGCGCCGCTGCAGTCGGAACTCCGCGAGCTCCGTGCGCTTGCCGTAGCCACGTTCGCACACCGCGAGCACCTGAGTGCGCTCCGGGTCGGTTGCGGCGAAGCCGACGAGCTCGTCGTCCTCGTCGATCTCCATGCCCTTCACGCCGGCAGCGTTGCGACCCATGGCGCGCACTTGCTGCTCGTCGAAACGGATGCTCTTTCCCTTGCGCGTCGCGATCAAGAACTCCCGGCTTCCGTCCGTCACCAGCGCGGAGAGGAGCTTGTCGTCATCGGCGATCTTGACGCCGATGATGCCCTTTTCTCGGTAGTTCTGGTAACCGATGATGCTCGTCTTCTTGATCTGTCCGCGGCGGGTGAGGGTCGTGACGAACAGGCCTTCCTCGAAGCCGGGAACCGGGGTGATGGCGGCGACACGCTCGCCCTCCTCCAGCCCGATGAAGTTGACGATGGCGCGCCCCTTGCCGGAACGCGCGGCCACGGGGACTTCGTACACCTTCTTGACGAACACCTTGCCGCGATCGCTGAAGAAGAACACGAAGCTG
Source organism: Polyangiaceae bacterium (assembly GCA_020633235.1). Taxonomy (NCBI): domain Bacteria; kingdom Pseudomonadati; phylum Myxococcota; order Polyangiales; family Polyangiaceae; species Polyangiaceae bacterium. The sequence goes on from JACKEA010000001.1 coordinate 1,189,665, forward strand.
TGGGTGGAGGCGATGAACAGCTGGTTGACGAAGTCGTCGTCCCGAGCCTCCATGCCGCGGTTGCCCTTGCCGCCGCGCTTCTGAGCCTTGTACGTCGAGAGGGCGGTGCGCTTGATGTATCCGTGGTGGGAGATGGTCACCACCATCGGCTCTTCTTGAATCAGATCCTCGATCTGAATCTCCGCCTCGTCCTCCACGATTTCCGTGCGTCGGGGCCCGGCGTGCTTGTCCTTGACCTCCTCCAGCTCCTTGACGATGACGTCCATGAGCACGGATTCGTCCGCCAAGATGGCGCGCAAACGCACGATCTCGTCACACAGCTTGCCGTACTCTTCGGCCAGCTTTTCGTACTCGAGGCCGGTGAGCCGAGCGAGGCGCATCTCCAAGATGGCCTTGGCTTGACGCTCGCTCAGGCGGTACTCCGGTCGCTCGGACGCGGCCTGGATCTCCTCCTCGGGCCGGCCCGCCCGGCGCACGAACTCCTCCAGCCCTCGCAGCGGCAGCTGCATCAACGCGATGCGTGCGGCATCTGGATCGCGCGAGGCGCGAATGGTCTTGATCACCAGGTCGACCTCGGTGACCGCCATGCCCAGACCTTCGACGATTTCCCGCTGCGCTTCCGCCTGCGCCAGCTCGTACCGGGACCGGCGGCTCACCACCTCCCGCCGGTGCTCGATGAACAGCACCAGCGTCTCTTTCAGGTCCAGAACGGCGGGGCGGCCGTTGACGATGGCCAGATTGATGATGCCGAACGAGGATTGAAGATCGGTCAACCGGTACAGGTGGTTCAGCACCACTTCCGGAAACACGTCCTTCTTCAGCTCGATGACGAGGCGCATTCCGTCGCGGTCGCTCTCGTCCCGGGCTTCCTTGATGCCCTCGATTCGCTTGTCTCGGATCAGCTCGCCGATCTTGGCGTGGAGCCGCGCCTTGTTGACCTGGTAGGGCAGCTCCGTGACGACGATCTGCTCGCGATCGGTGCTGCCGTGGGCCTTTTCCACCGTGGTGCGGGCCCGCATCACGACGCTGCCGCGGCCGGTCTTGTAGGCCTGATAGATGCCAGCGCGGCCGTAGATGGTGGCGCCGGTCGGGAAGTCCGGTCCCGGCACGGTGGCCAGCAGATCCTCGATGGTGAGGTTCGGATCATTGATCAGCAAGATGGTGGCGTCGATCACCTCGCCCAGGTTGTGGGGAGGGATGTTGGTGGCCATGCCCACCGCGATGCCGCCGGACCCGTTGACGAGCAGGTTGGGAAAGCGCGCGGGCAACACCCGCGGCTCGTTGTTCGTCTCGTCGAAGGTGGGGATGAAATCGACGGTCTCCTTGTCGATGTCGGTGAGGAGCTCCATCGCGATCCGCGACATCCGGCACTCGGTGTACCGGTAGGCCGCGGGAGGATCGCCATCTACGGATCCGAAGTTTCCCTGACCGTCCACCAACTCGTGGCGCATGGAGAAGTCCTGCGCCATGCGAACCAACGCGTCGTACACGGCGGCGTCGCCGTGCGGGTGGTACTTGCCGATGACCTCGCCGACCACCAGTGCGCATTTGCGATATCCGGAAGAGGGCGTGAGGTTCAGATCACGCATCGCGTACAAGATGCGGCGATGCACGGGCTTGAGACCGTCGCGCACGTCCGGGATCGCGCGGCCGATGATCACGCTCATCGCGTAGTCGAGATACGAAGTACGCATCTCGTCTTGGATGCTGATCGGCTGCTCCTGCGACGGAGCGGAGGGCGGAGGGTTCTGCATTTTCGAACCCTTGAGCTAGCGCGGCGCTGCCCCGGCCGCAAGGTTCGGGGACCAAATATTAGTCTTTGATTTCAAGCACTTGGGAGCGTGCTGGGGCGCTGTCAGGGGAGCCCGCGGGCGACCAGCCAAACCACCGCCAGGGCCAGCAAAAAGGCGACCCAGTAGAGCCACTGGGGCGCGATTCCGGCGCCGCCGGAGCGCCCCAGCTCCAGTACCTTGATACGTGCTTCCAGCTGCTCCACGCGTCGCTCGAGCTCCTCCAGCCAGCGCCGCGCAACGCCATCGTCGGCATCGGAGCCGGGGGCCGGTGCGGACAGCAGGGTGTCGGTGGCGCCGCCGGGCTTGCTCCGTCGCGTCGTTTCGAGCTCACCCGAGTCAGGCGGAGGTTCCCGCAGCCGCACGTCGCGCTCGGTGTCCTCACTCGAGATCCTCCCCGTGCGCTGAGTGGTCGAAATGTCCTCTTCCGGCTCGCTCATGGTGCATCCCCCTCGAGCTCGATCCGGTTACGCCCCGCGTGCTTCGCTCGGTACAGAGCCTTGTCCGCGCGGTCGAAAAGCCCTTCCGCTCGGAACTCGTTGTCCTCTTCCATGCTGGCGATGCCCGCGCTGAAGGTCACGCGGCGATGCTCGCCCCCGCCCAAGTCCAGCGGGGCGTCCGCCATCACGGACTTGAGGCGTCGGATGGCGCTCTTGGCGTCCTCGCGGTGGGTGTGTCGAAGAATCAACGCGAACTCTTCACCACCAATGCGGAATGCTTCGTCGGAGCAGCGCAGGCTCTCCCGGATCTCGTTGGCGAAGTGGGTCAGCACCCGATCGCCCTGGGAGTGGCCGAACAGGTCGTTGATCGACTTGAAGTAGTCGAGATCCATCAGCACCAAACACAGCGGCTCGCTGTGGCGTGCCGCGTGGGCCACCTCGCGAGCCAGGGAGGCGTCGAAGTGCCGGCGGTTGCCCAGCCGGGTCAGGCCGTCCTCCCGCGCTTGAGACTCGATGTCGTCGAGTTGGTTCCTGATGCTCAGCGCGGCCTGGCGCTGTTTCTTGAGAGCTCGTACCCGGGCCTTGAGCAGGGGGCCACGGAAGGGCTTCTCCACGTGGTCGAAGGCGCCCTGCTCGATGCCGCGAAGCACGTCGGCTTCGGTGGTGGCGTGTGCCGTCAACAGCACCACGGGGATCTGCGCGGTGTCGGGGGACGCCTGCAGCCGGCTCAACACCTCGAAGCCGTCGAGCTCCGGCATCATGACGTCCAGGACCACCACTGCGACACGCTCGGGCTCCGCCCGAATCAGCTCCAGGGCTTCGACGCCGCTGCCCACCTCGATGACGGTGGAATCGTCCTCGCGCAGCCAGTGGGCCGCCAACCTCCGAATGGTGTCGTCGTCGTCCACGACCAATATGACGTTGGCAGTGGATTCCCCCGTCGTGACGCACTCTCGCTGGGACACGTGGAAGCAGCTAGCATCGCGCGATCACGCGGGAATTGGTAGCCCGCGGGCGCGCCGGGTCAGAAGAAATTCCCGATTGTGAACTCGAACACGCTCGATTCCTCGTACGGGAGCGGCTTGAAGGGGAAGCCCCACTCGAAGCGCAGCGGGCCGAGGGGCGAAAACCAGCGGATACCGAAGCCGTAGGACGTGCGGAGGGCGGCGAGACTACTGAGGCCGTCGAAGCACGGGCTGGTGACGGCGTAGTCGGCCTGGCTACCCGTGGCCTGGCAGTAGTTGTCTTCCAGGTTCCAGGCGTTGCCGGCGTCCGTGAACAGCACGCCACGGATCCCGACCTTGTCGATGATCGGAAACTCGAGCTCCAGATTCTGGAAGTACATCAAGTTACCGCCGATGTTGGCGCCGTTCAGGATCGGAGCGCTGTTCGGGTCGGTGCTGCGCGTGAGGCGGATCCGTGGGCCGATGGTGCGGAAGCGGAAGCCTCGGACGTCGAGAATGCCGCCCAGGAAGAAGCGCGCGAAGATCGGCACGCCCTCGCTCGAGGGGCTCGTGACGTGGCCGGCCTCGGTGTTCAGCTTCAACACGAAGCCCGCGCCGATGGGGTAGTAGAACCGCCCCTGGAAGCGATGGCGGATGAACTCGTTGTCGCTGGCCAGGATGGGAGTCGCCAGCTCCGTCGAGCCGCGCAGGTAGATGCCGGCGGTGGGGAACAGGCGGTTGTCCCGCGTGTCGTAGGTGAGCGCCGGGCGAATGCTCGAGGTGAGCCCGTCGTTGAACAGATTGGCCAAGGGCAGGCGGGTGAAGACGCTGACCGCGCTCGATGTGCCCAAGAAGGTGGATTGCGTCTGCGTCGAGACTCGATCCAACTCCGCGGTGTAGGTGACGGAGGCCGTGAGCTCGGGCTCCACCAACGGATAGCCGAAGGTGAGCGACCCACCGCGGCTCGACTGAGAGAAGTCGTTGAAGATCCGCAGCTGGTCGTAGAGGTCCACGCTTGCGGAGAAGGGACTGTCGAGGAAGTAGGGCTCGTAAAAGCGCAGGTTGACCAACTGGCGCAGGCCGCTCACTTGAGCCTGCAGGGAGAGGCTCTGGCCGTGGCCGAAGAGGTTCGCTTGTTGCACCTGCGCAGTGGCGATGAAGTTCTCGATGCTGGAGAAGCCCGCGCCTACCTGGAACGTGCCCGTGGGGCGTTCGGTGACCTCTACGTTCACCTGCATCTTGTCGGGCGCCGAGCCTTCCTCCGTGGAGACGTCGACGCGTTCGAAGAAGCCCAGCGCAGTGATGCGTTGGCGTGATTTCTCGAGCCGAGTCTCGTTGAACAGCTCGCCTTCGGTGACCTCCATTTCGCGGCGGATCACCTTGTCCCGAGTCTTGGAGTTGCCGCGTACCTCGATGCGCTCGAAATACACCAAAGGCCCACGGATCACCGGGACGACGATGTCCACCTCGGCCCGCTCGGGATCGAGGCGCGTTTGCGGATTGGCTTCCACGTTCGCGTAGCCGTGGTCGCGGTAGAGCGTGCGCACCGCCTGCAGGTCTTCGAGCAGCTCGGCGCGATTGAAGTAGTCACCCGGTTTGGCGCGCACCATGTTGCGTAGGTTGCGGCGGCCGTTGATGGGCTCGACCTCGGTGCCTTCCACGCCGCGCTCGTACACGCGCAGTTGGCGGATGCGGTAGCGAGGGCCTTCGTCGATGGTGAGGCTCACCTCGATGCCGCTCTTGTCCGGCGTGAGCATCACCCGGGGGGTGCTGATTTGAACGCTGAGGAATCCGCGGTCGTAGTACAGCGCGCTGATGACGGCGATATCGCGCTCGAACGCGTCTTGCCGGAACGGGCCGCCGGACCCAAACGCGAAGAAGCCCGCGTTGCCCGTGAACATCACCTCCCGCAGCTCGTCGTCGCTGATGCTGTGGTTGCCGATGAAGGTGATGCGTCGGACGCTGACTTGAGCCTCTTCCTTGATGTTGAAGCGGATCACCACCTCGTTGTTCTTCTGCGGGATGACCTCGCTCTTCACCTCCGCCAGAAAGAAGCCTTTTTCGGCGTACATGTCGCGGATCTTCTGAACGCTCCGCTGCACCGCCGGGTAGCTGAGAATGGTGCCGTCCTTGACCTCGATCGCCTCCAGCAGGTCGTCGCTGTCGATCTCGTCGTTGCCGGTGAAGACCACCTGCCCGATGCTGGGGCGCTCACGCACGACGAAACGCAACCCGACGCCGTCGTCTCCGCGGTCGAGCTCCACGACGATGTCGTCGAAGTAGCCGGAGTTCCAGAGCTCGCGGACATCTTGCGAAAGCGTCTCGGGAGCGAAGGCCGTTCCGACCCGTTCTCGGAGGTAGGTGAGGATGTCGCTCTTGGTAACCCGCTGGTTGCCCACCACGTCGATGCGCACGATGGTGGCGCCTCGCGCCTTGTCCGCGTCCGTCGCCGGGAGTGACGGCAGCGTGGCAGGCGTGGAGAGCGGAGCCTCGGCGGCGTCCTCCTTGGGCTCCGCCGCGGGGGCGGGCTGGGCCAACGCGCGGGCGGGAGCCAACACGACCAGCAGCAGTGCTGCGGCGCGCCACAGCCAGCCGAGGAAGCGGCATCCAATGGTGGGCGGGATTTGCATCGACGGCGGCCGCTTTCCCAAACGCATCATCGGGGCGCGGTCGTGCCCATGCGGCTGACCGTGTCGGTGGGGATCGAGTTGTCGGAAGTGACCGCCATGTGCCCGAAATCGCGGGGCTCCACGTAGCCCAGAGCCGCGGTCGTCTCAAGTCGTACGCTGAAAATCCAGCGAAAAGCGAAGAGCACGGGTCGACCGGGCGTCCGGTTTTCGTCCCGGGCGGTCGGGCCAGGCCGAGACGCCGCGGATTTGGCCGGATCCCCTGCAGGATTCAGACAAACTTCGGAGCCTGCGTCTCTCGCCATACATCTTGGCCGTCGTGGCTCTGCTGGGCGCTTGCCGGTCGTCCAGCCCCGCCGACCCCTGCGTCGCAGCGTGCGCTCGGCTGACGCAGGCAGGTTGCGGCCGCGCGGGCCTCGGGCCCGAAGACCACGAGCGCTGCGTGGTCGGTTGCCGGGGCCAAGAGCAGACCGCGCGCAAGGCGAGCTGCGAGACCGAGTGGCTGTCGGCGATGCGCTGCACCGCAGCTAGGGGATTGAGCTGTGAGTCCGCACACTGCTCGGCATCCGTCTGCCTCGAGACCGGACAGGGCGTGACCGGTTGCTCGCGACAGTACGCGCGGCTCGTTGCCTGCCGAGCGCCTTGCGAGAACGCGGGCTCGACGGAGCTCGTGTCGCGCTCGGTGAAGGGGCGTGCCGTGCGCGCCGAGGTCACCCGTGCCGGCTGTCAGGGCTGCGGGACGCTGGTGGCGGGCGCACCGCCCGGCGCGCCATGTCAGAGCGCGTCCGTGTGCGCGGAGCAGTGCTGTGCCTGTCCCCGTAGCAAGTCGGCGTTCAAGACGCGCCTGTGCGTCGATGGCAGCTGCGTGAAAAGTGCCTGCGAGCTGGCGCGGACGGCGGCCACCGACGACCCGTGTCAGCTGCGGTAGTCTTCGATCTGGATGTTGAAGCGCTTCATCCAGCGATGAACCTGCATGCGCGCCTTGCCCAGCTCGCGCCCGACGGCGGCGATGTTGCCCGCGTGCGCGGTGAGCAGCGCGCGGAGCTCCGCTTCGGTTGGCGCCGCGGAGGGTGCCGCCGCCGGAGCCTGGACGTTGGACGGCGGCGGGTGGCTGACCCGCGGAGCGGACGGGAGCGGCGCCCCGTAATCGGACATGGCCTGCCGCACAGGCTCCGGAACCATGTCTTGGTCGAGAACGGGCCCCTCGCTGAGCGCCACGCAGCGCTTGATGCAGGCTTCGAGCTCTCGCACGTTGTACGGCCAATCGTAGTGCAACAGCGCGATCATGAAGGCGAAGGTGGGCCGCAGGGCGGTGCCGCCGTGGCGCGCCAGAAACGTGCGCACCAGCATGTACACGTCTTCCTTGCGGTCCCTGAGCGGGGGGAGTCGGAGCTGATACTCGTTCAGCCGAGCGAACAGGTCCTCGCGGAACGAGCCACCCTTCTGCAGGCGCCACAGGTCTCGGTGCGTCGCGCACACGATACGCACGTCCACTTGCTCCGGCGCCGTGGCACCCAGGGGAAACACCTCCTTGGCTTGCAGCACGCGCAGGAGCTTCGCCTGGGCCTCCAGCGGCATGTCGCCGATCTCGTCCAAGAGCAGCGTGCCTCCATGCGCCAAGCGGATGAGCCCTGGCTTGTCTCGGTCGGCTCCGGAGAATGCTCCGCGCTTGTATCCGAACAGCTCGCTCTCCAGCAGCGGTCCCGGGATCGCTGCGCAGTTGACGGCGTAGAATCCGCCACGCCGCCCGCTCAGGCGGTGAAGCTCGCGCGCGACCACTTCCTTGCCCGTGCCGCTTTCGCCCAGGAGCATCACGCTGAGGGGCGTGGGGGCGATGCGCACGAGGTCGGAGCCGATGCGATCCATCTGATAGCCGCCGACCAGTGCGTCGGCGCTCTGACCCCGCCGCGTGCCCCCCGCGACCAGCGCGCCGTCGATGCGGAAGCTCGAGTACAGCTCGGCGTGTTTGTCGACGAACTTGAAGATGGCGTCGCCGATGCGAATTTCGTTGCCGGGCTCCAGCTCCACGGCCGAAACCGGGCGGCCGTCCACCAGGGTGCCGTTGCGGCTACCGAGATCGCGGATCACCCAGGAGCTTCGCTCCCACGAGAGCTCGGCGTGGATGCGGGACACGGCCCCCACGGGCAAGGGCAGGTCTGCCGTCTCGTCTCGGCCCACGACCAGCCGCGGTCGGTCCAGCATGAAGGCCGGGGGCAGCGCGGGGTACTCCTCGGTGTAGAGCAGCACCAGTCCGGCCATCGCCCCGCGGCCGGGTGCGACCGGGGTACCGAACTCTTGCATCGCGCCGGTCGTCTTTTCGACCATTGAGTACTGCTCGTCCCTCGGGCTGATGCCGGCACTGCCAGCGGCACCAATGTACCGACCCGCGTGGCGCGAAACCAGTCCCTCGCTTTTCGAGGCAGGATTGGCGCCTTATGCTCCCACCCATGGCCATGGATTCGAGCTCGCTCCAGGTTGCCGCCGTCCAGCTGTCGAGCGCCGAGGACGTTCCCGAAAACCTCGCGCGCGTGAACGAGCTGGTGCACGAAGCCGCGTCGCGTGGCGCACAGATGGTGGTGCTGCCCGAGAACTTCGCGTTTCTCGGTCCCGAACCGCTCAAGCGCAGTCACGCCGAGAAGCTCGGCGACTTCGACGCGCCGATCCAGGGGGCCGTGCGACGGCTCGCGAAGGAGCTGTCCATCACCATCGTGGCCGGTGGCTTTCCGGAAGCGAGCGGCGATCCCGAGCGCCCGTTCAACACCTGCGCCGTGCTGGGGCCCACCGGGGAGCTCCTGGCGAGCTACCGCAAGATCCACTTGTTCGACGTGGAGCTGTCGGACGGAACCGTCCTGGCCGAGTCGGAGGCGACCACGGGCGGAGAGGGCGCGGTGGTGGTGGAGGTGGGCGGTTTCCGCGTCGGGCTATCCATTTGCTACGACCTGCGCTTTCCGGAGCTGTATCGAGCGCTTTCTGACCAGGGCGCGGAGGTCCTCCTGGTTCCGGCGGCCTTCACCCTGCAAACGGGCAAGGACCACTGGCACGTGCTGCTCCGCGCACGAGCCATCGAGAGCCAGTCCTGGGTGGTAGCGGCAGGGCAGTGGGGCAAGCACACCCGCGGGCGCGCTTCTTATGGGCACTCGCTCGTCGCCGACCCCTGGGGTCTGGTGGTGGCGGAGTGCTCCGACGGCCTCGGTGTCGTCACCGCCGAGCTCACGCGGGAGCTTCTGGAACGCGTGCGCGGTTCAGTGCCGAGTCTTCGGCATCGCCGCATCCGTTGAGCTCACAGGTGGCGCTTGGCGATCTCGGTCCAAGTGCCCCGCGGCTCGAGTGCGATGTAGCTCTTCCAGTACGGCCGCGCCTTCTGCGTTTCGCCGACCTGCTCGTAGGCCATCGCCAGGTTGAAGTACGCGTCGGCGAACTTGGAGTCGCTCTCCAGTGCGCCGTGGAACAGCGGGATGGCCAGCTCCGGTCGGCCGCGCTCGAGCATCACGTAGCCGAGGTTGTATTGGGCCTCGGGCTGGCGCGGGTCCATCTCCAGCGCCTTCTTGTACAGCGCTTCGGCGCCGTCCGGATCGTGGCGTCGAAAGCGAATGTTGCCGAGGTTCGTGTAGGCGATGGCCAGCCACGGATCCAGCTCGACGGCCCTGCGATACAGGTCCTCGGCCTGGTCCATGGTGAGCGGATCCTCGTCCAGCTCGCTGGCCCTGAGGTACAGCTCGTAGGCGGTGCGCGCGCGCTCGCGCCCCGCGGAAGGCCTGAGCACGCGCACCACGTCGTCCCGTAGTGAGCGAACCTCGAAGTCGAGCACCATTTGTCCCGTGAGCGGCTCGTAGGAGCCGTCCTGGGTGCGCACCACCACGCGCTGGCCGTCGGAAACGATGCGCAACTCGGCGAGCGGGCGGGTTACCCGCGGCAAGCTGCGCTTGAGCACGTTCACCGCCCGCGTCACGTCCCGCAGGCGCACGGCGCGATCCAGAAGCGTCTGTGCGGCCCGCAGCGCGATCAGGTCTGCAAAGGTGTAGGCGCGCTTTCCGCGACGGCGGCCACTGGGAGACACGACCCCCGCGCGATCGAGCGTGCGAAGGCGCCCCGGCGTGATCCCGAGAAGCCGAGCGATCTCCCCCCGCGTGAACAGGTCCGTGAGGGGCTCCCGGCTGGACGTGGAGGTCTCTTGGCGACTCGGGTTGGGTCGTTGCTTTTCATTTTCCACGCGTCCGCCGCCAGGACCGAACACCACGTGGATGACTTTTTCGTCGCGCCGCTTCTTGCGCCCCATGACTGATCCGCAGGTACTGCTTATGTCACGAATTCTTCCGCGGCGCGCCAGGTGTCAAGGGCCGAGGCGATTGAAACGTGACGGCGGCCATTTGAAGCGCGATCTTCACGCGCATACCAGCGTGCGTTCGCATGTCGAGAAACGCCCTTGACGAGGGGAGTCGAATGCGCGGGCGAGTCAGGAGCGGCGACGCGTGCGCTCTTGACCTTGCTCGAAAACGCGCGCTTCGACGTCGACGTCGATGCGCACTCCGCGGGCG